>NZ_JAUSYC010000001.1:1438825-2877650 GCF_030816485.1 Arthrobacter sp. B1I2
GCCAGGCCATACTCTGTGGCGTTGGCCAGCCTGATGGCTTCTTCCTCCGTTTGGAAAGTGGTGACGGGGGCGACGGGGCCGAAAATTTCCTGGCCCAGGATCGCTGCGCCGTTGGGCACGTTCGCCAGGACCGTGGGCTGATAGAAGTAGCCAGGGCCTTCCACAGGCGCACCGCCGGTGACTACGGTCGCTCCGGCTTCGACGGCGGCGCTCACCAAAGCGTGAACGTCGCCCCGTGCTCCTGCGTCAATCAAAGGCCCTACCTGGGCGGCGGCTTCGGTGCCGCGTCCGGTGACCAGACCGCCCATGGCATCGGCGAACTTCCGGGTGAACTCCTGCGCTACGGATTCGTGCACGAGGAAGCGGTTGGCGGCTGTGCACGCCTCGCCCATGTTCCGCATTTTCGCGGCCATGGCCCCTTCGACGGCGGCATCGAGATCGGCGTCCTCGAACACGATGAAGGGGGCGTTCCCGCCCAGTTCCATGGAGGTCCGCAGGACATTCTGTGCGGCGTCGGCCATCAGGCGTTTGCCCACGGGCGTGGAGCCGGTGAAGGAGACCTTGCGGAGGCGGGAGTCTTTGAGCAGTGGCCCGGAAATCCCCGACGCGGAGGAGGAGGCGACGACGTTCAGGACCCCGGCGGGCAGGCCGGCGTCGAGCATGGTCTGGGCGAAGTACTGGGCCGTGAGCGGGGTTAGCTTGGCGGGTTTGAGGACCATGGTGCAGCCGGCGGCGACGGCGGGGGCGACTTTGCGGGTGGCCATGGCGAGCGGGAAGTTCCAGGGTGTGATGAGCAGGCAGGGCCCGACGGGTTTGTGCTGGACCAGGATCTTGTTCCTGCCCTCGGGGGTGGTGAGGTAGCGGCCGTAGTCACGCACTGCTTCTTCGGCGAACCAGCGCAGGAACTCGGCGCCGTAGGTGACTTCGCCGCGGGCTTCGGCCAGGGGTTTGCCCATTTCCAGGGTCATGAGGAGTGCGAAGTCCTCGGCCCGTTCGGTGACCAGGTCGAAGGCGCGGCGCAGGATCTCAGACCGGGTTCGGTGCGCGGTGCGGGCCCAGGCGGCCTGGGCGGCGTCGGCCGCGTCCAAAGCCTTGACCGCGTCCTCGCTCGTGGCCGAGGCGAGGGTGGCGAGCACCTCCCCGGTGGCGGGGTCGTGCACATTGAACGTGCCGCCGTCGGACGCGTCCACCCACCCGCCGTCAATCAGCAAACCGGTGGGCACGGACGCCAGCAGGGAGGCCTCGCGTTCCGGCGTGAGGGCAGGGGAAATCTCGGAAATCGTCATATGGAAGTCCTAAAGGTGTCAGTAGCTGGCGCGGGTGTCGCCGCCGGCCTGGGGAATGTACTTCGAGGCCAGGGCTTCGGAGCCGCGGGCCAGGATGGCGACGTCCGCGCCCACCAGGATGAAGTTGGCGCCGTTGGCGAGGTAGTGCCGGGCGGTGTCGGGGTTGAAGGCATTCACGCCGGCGGGTTTACCGGCTGCCTTGGCGGCTGACAGGCAGTGTTCGACGGCGGCGCGCACCTCGGGGTGTTCCTGCTGTCCCAGCAGGCCCATGGACGCGGCGAGGTCGGAGGGGCCCATGAAGACGGCGTCCACGCCGTCGACTGTGAGGATGTCCTCCACGGCATTGACGGCCGCGGTGGATTCGATCTGGACGGTGACGCTGATGGTCTCGTTCGCTCGCGCCAGGTAATCCGGGATTCGGTTCCAACGGGCGGCACGGGCCAGCGCGGACCCCACGCCGCGGACGCCCTGCGGCGGGTAGCGGGTAGCGGCCACCGCTGCTTCTGCTTCCGCCACGGAGTTCACCATGGGGATCAGCAGGTTCTGTACGCCGAGGTCCAGGTACTGCTTGATCACCACGGTGTCGTTCACCGGCGGCCGGACCATGGTGTGCACCGGGTAGCCGTGGACGGCCTGGAGCTGGGCGAGGATGGACTCGAGCCCGTTGGGGCTGTGTTCGGCGTCCACCAGGAGCCAGTCCAGCCCGGCGCCGGCGCAGAGCTCGGCGACCAGCGGGCTGCCGGAGCACACCCACATCCCGGCCAGGGGCCGGCCTGCTTCACCGTTCTGCGCTGCCAGGGCGGACCGGAAGGTCTCTTCTACTCGAAACGGCATGTGACACTCCCCAGGGGTCCGTAGTCGGCGTGCACGGTGTCGCCCTTGTACACCCACATGGGGCGGGTGAAGGATCCTGCCAAAATGATGTCCCCGGCCTTGAGGGAATCTCCGTGCGCGGCGATCTTGTTGGCCAGCCAGTGGACCCCGTTGGCGGGATGGTCCAGCACGCCGGCGGCCACCCCGGTTTCCTCCACGGTCTGGTTCTTGTACAGGATGGCGGAGACCCAGCGCAGGTCTACGGCGTCCGGTTTCACGGGGTTGCCGCCGATCACCATGGCGCCCATGGCGGCGTTGTCCGAGATGGTGTCCACGATGGTCCGGCCCTCCATCTCGATCCTGGAGTCCAGGATCTCGAGGGCCGGCACTACGTAGTCGGTGGCCTTCAGGACGTCGAAGATGGTGACGCCGGGGCCCTTGAGCCCGTCCTTGAGGACGAACGCCAGTTCCACCTCCACCCGCGGGTGGGTGTATTTGTCCCACTCCACGGAGCAGCCGGTGTCCAGCACCATGTCATCGAAGATGGCGCCGTAGTCGGGTTCGGTGATGCCGGTGGCAGCCTGCATGGCCTTGGACGTGAGGCCGATCTTGCGCCCCACCAGGGTCCGGCCGGCTTCCTCGTTGCGGCGCCGCCAGAGCTGCTGGACGGCGTAGGAGTCTTCCACCGTCATGTCCGGGTAGCGGGCGGTCAGCCGGGGGACGGGGGTGCGGGTCCGGCCGGCTTCCACCAGCTCGTCCGCAATGGCCTCTATCGTCTTTGGCTCCAGCATGGTTAGACCTGTACTCCCAGCTTGAAGCCCGTCCGGTCACCTTCCGCGGCTCCCTCCTTGCGGGTGTAGGAGAAGCCGTCGGCACCAACCGTGACGGCCATCTCCGACTTTTCTTCACGTTCGATGACGGGCTGCGGGTTCCCGTCGAGGTCCAGGACCAACGAGGCTTCGGTGTACCAGGAGGGGACCACGGGGTTGCCCCACCAGTCGCGGCGCTGGTTGTCGTGGACGTCCCAGGTGATGGTGGGGTTGTCAGGGTCGCCGGTGTAGTAGTCCTGGGTGTAGATCTCGATGCGGTGGCCGTCCGGGTCCAGGATGTAGAGGTAGAACGCGTTGGATACGCCGTGCCTGCCGGGACCGCGTTCGATCCGGTCACTGATCCTCAGGGCGCCCATCTTGTCGCAGATCTGGATGATGTTGTGCTTCTCGTGGGTGGCGAACGCGACGTGGTGCATGCGCGGGCCGTTGCCGCCGGTGAGGGCGGTGTCGTGGACTGTCTGCTTGCGGTGCATCCACGCGGCGTACGTGACGCCGTCGGAATCCTTGATGTCTTCGGAGACGCGGAAGCCGAGGTCCTCAAGGTAGGCGCGGCCGCGGGGGACGTCCGGGGTGACCTGGTTGAAGTGGTCCAGGCGGACCAGTTCGCCGGCGGAGTAGAGGTCGTAGCGCTGGGTGAGGCGCTCCACGTGCTCCACGTCGTAGAAGAACTCGTACGGGAAGCCCAGCGGGTCCTCGACGCGCACGGAGTCGCCGATGCCCTTGGTGAAGCCTTCCTTGCGGCGCTCGGTGCGGCAGCCGAGTTCCTTGTAGTAGGCCTCGGCGGCGTCCACTTCGGCGGGGGACTTCACCCGGTAGGCGAAGGCGGCGACGGCGGCGACCGGGCCCTTGCGCAGCACCAGGTTGTGGTGGATGAACTCCTCCAGGGAGCGCAGGTAGATCGCGTTCTCGTCCTCCTCGGTGACGTGCAGGCCCAGGACGTCCACGTAGAACTCGCGGGACTTGGCAAGATCGGTGACCACGATCTCCATGTAGGCGCAGCGGACGATGTCTGGCGCCGGGACAGAAGGGGTGGGAACAAAGTTGGTCATGATGGTCTCTCTTCTTTGAAAGTTTTATGGAATGTGCGACGGCGGATGGCTGGCTTGGGTGCCGGAGCCTACCCTTCGTTGGCGGCGGAGGTTTCGATGCTGCCGAACTTGGGGGTGTGGACGGTGCCGAGGGTGATGTGCACGGCCTGCTGGTCTGTGTAGAAGTCGATGGAGCGGTAGCCGCCTTCGTGGCCCAGGCCGGAGGCTTTGACGCCGCCGAACGGGGTGCGGAGGTCGCGGACGTTGTGGCTGTTCAGCCACACCATGCCGGCCTCAACGTTCTGGGAGAAGTTGTGCGCGCGGGTCAGGTTCTGGGTCCAGATGTAGGCGGCCAGACCGTATTTGGTGTTGTTAGCCAGGGCGAGGGCTTCGTCGTCGTTCTCGAACGGGGTGATGGCCACCACGGGTCCGAAGATTTCCTCCTGGAAGATCCGGGCATCAGGGGCGACGTCGGCGAACACCGTGGGTGCGATGTAGTTGCCTTCGGGCAGGTGGCCGGGGCGGCCGCCGCCGGCCAGCAGCCGGCCTTCGGACTTGCCGATCTCCACGTAGGAGGCCACCTTTTCGTAGTGCTCCGGGTGGACCAGGGCCCCCACCTGGGTCTTGGGATCGTGGGGATCGCCTACCACGATGTTCTTGGCCCGGGCGGCGTACTTCTCGCAGAATTCGTCGTAGATGGCGCGTTCAACGAGGATGCGGGAACCTGCGGTGCAGCGTTCGCCGTTGAGCGAGAAGACGCCGAACAGGGCGGAGTCGATGGCGGCGTCCAGGTCCGCGTCCGCGAACACAACGCAGGGGGACTTGCCGCCGAGTTCCATGGACAGGCCCTTGAGGTTGGCGGCGGCGTTGCGGAAGATCGTCTGGCCGGTGGTGGTTTCGCCGGTGAAGGAGATCAGCGGGACGTCCGGGTGCTTCACGAGTGCGTCGCCGGCTTCCTCGCCCAGGCCGTTGACCAGGTTGAAGACGCCGTCGGGAAGGCCGGCGTCCTTGAAGATGGTGGCCCAGAGCGAGGCGGAGAGCGGGGTGAACTCGGCCGGCTTGAGGACAACGGTGTTGCCGGTTGCCAGGGCCGGGGCGAGCTTCCAGGACTCGAGCATGAACGGGGTGTTCCACGGAGTGATCAGGCCGGCAACGCCAATCGGCTTGCGGTTCACGTAGTTGATCTGCGAACCCGGGACCTTCATGGCGTCATCGAACTGCGCCACGATCAGGTCCGCGAAGAACCGGAAGTTCTCCGCTGCGCGGAGGGCCTGGCCTTTGGCCTGGGTGATCGGGAGGCCGGTGTCGAAGGTTTCGAGTTCGGCGAGCCGGGCTTCCTGCGCCTCCACGGCGTCTGCGATCTTGTTAAGAATGCGGGCGCGTTCGCGGGGCTTCATCCTGGGCCAGGGGCCGTTGGTGAATGCTTCACGGGCGGCGGCGACGGCCAGGTCAATGTCCTCCTTCTGGCCTGCCGCGGCGGTGGCGTAATTCCGGTTGGACACCGGATCCAGGACGTCGAAGGTCCTGCCGGAGACCGAGTCCACGAACTTGCCGTTGATGTAATGCTGGATGTGGGTGGGCAGGTCTTCGGGAACGTAGTGCTTGCTGGTTTCTACTGAGGTCGTCATCGTTGAAGTCCTTACTGTGGTCTGTGCGTACTAGTTGGTTTGGGCGAGGTAGGCATCCAAAGTCGCGGTTCGATGCTGGCGGGCTGCCTTTTCAATGTCTTCCGCGTCGGCTCCGGTTTCGATGAGCTTCAGCAGGTTTTCGTGTTCCTCCACGGAGTCGTGGGCGCGGCCGGGGACGAAGCGGAAGGTGGAGGACCGGAGCGAGGCAAGCCGGTTCCAGCCGCGGTGGACCAGGTCCAGGATGTGGGGGTTGGGGCAGTGCTCGAACAGGACGCTGTGGAAGTCCTGGTTGAGCTGGGTGAAGCGGACGGGGTCAAAGTGGTCCAGGCACTCGCGCATCTGCTCGTTCACCGCGCGGGCCCGCGCAATTGCAGCCGGGTCGATCAACGGTGCGGACAGTGCCGTGGCGGCACCTTCCACGATGCTGAGCGTCTGCATGGTGTAGAGGTATTCGGTGGGGTCGATGCCGGCGACGGTGGCGCCGACGTTCCGTTCGAAGGTCACCAGCCCTTCCGCTTCGAGCCGCCGGATGGCCTCGCGCACGGGAACAACGCTGAACCCCAGGTCCTTGGCAATTGCGCCCAGGACCAGCCGGTAGCCGGGAGTGTAGCTGCCTTCCACGATGCGCGCCTTGACGGCCTGGTAGGCCTGCTGGGACTTGCTGCCGGGAGTGGCGGTGGCCTCGGTGAGGGCTGTTTCAGTCATCAGCGCTGCCTTCCCATTCCTTGTACCGCGCCTGCCATTCGGAGTTCATGGGATAGAGGCCGTCCACGCTGTTGCCCTGTTTGACCATCTCGAAGATGAAGGCTTCTTCCTTTTCCTGCTGGATGCAGTCCTCCACGAGTTCTTCGGCGATGGATGGCGGGATCACCAGGATGCCGTCGGAATCGGCCACGATGATGTCCCCGGGCTGCACGGTGGCTCCGCCGCAGGCGATGGTGATGTCCGTGTCCCAGGGGATGTGGCGGCGGCCCAGCACGGCGGGGTGCGGGTTGGCGAAGTAGGTGGGCATCTCAAGATCCGCCACGGCCGAGTGGTCACGGACCCCGCCGTCGGTGATGATGGCGGCCGCGCCGCGCACCTGGGCGCGCAGGGCCAGGATGTCGCCCACCGTGCCGGTGCCCTTTTCGCCGCGGGCTTCCATGACCAGGATTTCGCCCTCGTTGACGGAGTCGATGGCGCGTTTCTGGGCGTTGAATCCACCGCCGTGGGTCTTGAAGAGGTCCTCGCGGTTGGGAACGTAGCGCAGGGTCCGGGCCAGGCCCACCACGCGGCGGTCCGGGCGGGTGGCCTGCAGCCCGTCAATGCTGACGTTGTTGAGTCCGCGCTTGCGCATTTGGGAGGACAGGGTGGCGGTGGCGACAGACTCAAGCTTGGCCTTCAGCTCCGGAGACAAGGCAGGTCCGACGGCGGGAAGCCCCGCAGCTTCTCGGGAACCATAGGCCTCCTCCCGCTGCAGGTCGTCAACCTTGGGCCGGGCACCAAAGTCCGCGAACGCCGTCGTGCCTTCCTCAACCGTGGTGACCAGGCGCCCGGTGGAGAAGGTGCCGTCCACGGTGCCCACCTCAACTTCCAGGACGTCGCCCGGCGTGGCAACCGAAGCGCCGGCAGGGGTGCCGGTGAGGATGATGTCCCCCTCTTCGAGGGTGAGCAGCTGGGACAGGTCCGCCACCAGGCGGGCGAAGGGAAAGAGCAGGTCCTCAGTGGTGTCGTCCTGGACCAGGTTGCCGTTGTGCCAGGTGCGGATGCGGAGCTTGGAGGGGTCGACGGCGTCTGCCGGGATCAGTGCCGGACCAACAGGGGTGAAGCCGTCACCGCCCTTGGAGCGGAGGTTGGAGCCCTTGTCCGCCCAGCGCAGGTCGTACACGCCGAGATCGTTGCTGGCGGTAACGGCGGAAACGTGGCTCCAGGCGTCCTCCATCGAAACCCGGCGTGCGGCCTTGCCGATCACCAGGGCAATTTCGCCCTCGAAGCCGAGCAGTTCGCAGCCGGCCGGACGCTCAACGGGGCTTCCGCTGGCTGCCAGGGAGCTGGAAGGCTTGAGGAAGTAGGACGGCTGGGCGGGAGTGCGGCCCCGCTGGGCGGCCCGGCTGGGGTAGTTGATGTGCACTGCGATCACCTTGCGTGCTGCTGCCAGGGTGTCGCCGTTGACCTGCTCCAAAGCCTTCTCCTCATCAAGTACGAAATCGTATACGATCACTATCACCCATTCGGACCGCCCCGTCAACCCCCCGTTTCCCGGGCTCTTTGCAGGGCGACCGGTGGGTACTTGTCGCCCGCGTCACACCCGGCGTACAGTGGAAGCCAACCGAGTATTTTCGATTATCGAATCATCTGTTCTGATATAGAACACACCTGAGGGCAGATGGTCAGCCACAACGAAGTGAGGAAATCCCGTGCAGTTCCACCACCACGGATACGTATCCGGTGACCCGCGCCTCCAGCCAGCGGCCGGCGTCGGCATCAACCGCCCCGAGGAGCTTCCGGAGGAAGTGGATGTACTCATCGTGGGCACCGGCCCGGCGGGCATGCTCGCGGCCGCCCAGCTCTCCCGCTTCCCAAACATCACCACCCGCATCATCGAACGCCGGCCGGGGAGGCTGGCGATCGGCCAGGCGGACGGGATCCAGGCGCGCAGCGTGGAGACCTTCCAGGCCTTTGGTTTCGCGGAGCGGATCATCGCCGAGGCGTACCGGATCACCGAGATGGCCTTCTGGAAGCCGGACCCCGCCAACCATGCCAACATCATCCGGACCGCCCGCGCCGTGGACGACGAAATGGGCATCAGCGAATTCCCGCACCTGATCGTCAACCAGGCCCGCGTGCTGGACTACTTCGCCGAGTACATGGCCAATGCGCCCACCCGGATGAAGCCTGACTACGGCTACGACTTCCAGGGGCTCGAGGTCACCGACGGCGGCGACTACCCGAACAAGGTGCGGCTCGTCCACACATCCGGCCCCAAGGAGGGCCAGGAGCGCATTGTCCGCGCCAAGTACGTGGTGGGTGCCGACGGCGCGCGAAGCAAAGTGCGCCAGGCGATCGGCTGCACGCTGGCGGGCGACCAGGCCAACCACGCCTGGGGCGTCATGGACGCGCTCGCCGTCACGGACTTCCCGGACATCCGCACCAAGTGCGCCATCCAGGGGGCCGAGGGCAGCATCCTGCTCATTCCCCGCGAGGGCGGGCATCTGTTCCGCATGTATGTGGACCTGGGCGAAGTGGACCCCACCAGCCACCATGCAGTCCGGGACACCTCCATTGAGGAGATCATCGCCAAGGCCAATGCAATCCTCCACCCCTACACGCTGGACGTGCGCAACATCGCGTGGCACAGCGTGTACGAGGTGGGCCACCGGCTCACGGACAGGTTCGACGACGTCCTGCCGGGGGACCGGGGAACACGCGCCCCGCGGGTGTTCATCACCGGCGACGCCTGCCACACCCACAGCGCCAAGGCCGGCCAGGGCATGAACGTCTCCATGCAGGACGGGTTCAACCTCGCCTGGAAGCTGGGACACGTCCTGGAGGGCCGCAGCCCGGAAAGCCTGCTGAGCACCTACTCTGAGGAGCGGCAGGTGGTGGCCAAGAACCTGATCGACTTCGACAAGGAGTGGTCCACCATGATGGCCAAGAAGCCCGAGGAGTTCGAGCACCCCTCCGACCTCGAGGACTTCTACGTGCAGACTGCCGAGTTCCCGGCCGGCTTCATGACCCAGTACGCGCCGTCCCTAATTGTTGGCAGCAGCGACCATCAGGACCTCGCCACCGGCTTCCCCGTGGGCAAACGCTTCAAGTCGGCACCCGTGGTCCGCGTGGGGGACACCAACCCCATCCACCTGGGCCACCACGCCACCGCTGACGGGCGCTGGCGGATCTACGTCTTCGCCGACGCCGCACCGGCCGGTGCGCACTCAGCTGTGGCGGACTTCGCCGAGTGGGTCGCGACGGCGCCTGACTCGCCGCTTGCCGCCACGCCGTCGGACGCTGATCCCGATGCCTGGTTCGACGTGAAGGTCATCTACCAGCAGCCGCACACCGCCGTCGACATCAACGCCGTGCCGGCCGTCTTCAAGCCGCAGGTGGGCCCATTCAAGCTGACGGACTACGAAAAGGTGTACGCCTCGGATCCCAAGGCGGACATTTTCGACCTGCGCGGACTGGACCGAAACGGCGTTGTGGTGGTGGTCCGCCCCGACCAGTACGTGGCGAACGTCCTGCCGCTGACGGCCACGGGTGAGCTCGGCGCCTTCTTTGCGCCGCTGCTGAAGGCGGCACCTTCGGCGCCGCGTCAGGCCGTGGCTGCAACCGCCCGGTAGTCCGCCGCCGGGTACACGCCGAGGATCCGCACTTCCGTGGTGAAGAAGTCCAGTTCCTCGAGGGCCAGCTTCAGCGGCAGGTCCTCGGGGTGGCCTTCGACGTCGGCCATGAACATGGTGGCGGCGAACTCGTTGCCCACCATGTAGCTCTCCAGCCGCGTCATGTTCACGCCGTTGGTGGCAAAGCCGCCCAGCGCCTTGTACAGCGCGGAGGGGACGTTGCGGACGCGGAACACAAAGCTGGTGACTGCCGGTCCGGGAAGATCCTTCCGGGCCGGCAGAGCCGTTTCCCGGGCAAGGACCACAAAACGCGTTGTGTTGGAGGGGTCATCCTCCACGCGGGAAGCCAGCACCTCGAGGCCGTAAATCTGCGCTGCGAGAGGAGGAGCCAGGGAGAGCTTGCGGGGATCGTTCCACTCGGCCACTTCCCGGGCGGAGCCCGCCGTGTCGCCCGCGATCACCGGCTTGAGGCCGTGCCCGCGGATCAGGTTCCGGCACTGGCCCAGGGCGTGGATGTGGCTGTGGACCTCCGTGGCGCCCTCAATGGTGCTGCCCGGGATGCCCAGCAGGTCGAAGTGGATGGGCAGGAAGTATTCGCCCACGATCTGCAGGTTGGACTGCGGGAGCAGGATGTGGATGTCCGCCACCCGGCCGGCAATGGAGTTCTCGATGGGAATCATGGCCAGGTCCGCTTCGCCGCTGGTTACCAGCTCGAAGGCATCCTCAAAACTGGCGCACGGGACGCTTTCCATGTCCGGGAACATCTGCTGACACGCGATATTGGAGTTGGCGCCGGGCTCACCCTGGTACGCAATCTTGGAGGCCATGATCCGTATGCTTTCACGCCCCCGGGCCCGTTGGGAAAACGGGCCCGCGATGCTACGTGGGGGTGACGCGCAGCCAGAGGTATTGCCGGGGGAGCAGCGTCACGCCCTCGTCCAGTTGCATGGCTGCCTCGGAGAGAAGGTCGACGGCGGCCGGAGCGAAACCGCCGAAGGTTTCCGCGGGCAGGGTCTGGGCCAAGTCGCTGAAATTGGCGAGGGCAAGGACAGTGCCGGCGCCCTCCACATCGCCCGGGCGCTGGTAGCCGAGCACCGAGCGGTTGTTCGTGCCGAAATCGACCAGCGTGGTTCCGGCAAGTTCGGGAGTACTTGACCGGACCTCGATCATCCGCTTCAGCCCGGCGTAGACGGCGCCTTCCGGCGCGGCGGGGTCCTCACGCCGGGCGTACTGCTCTTCCGGGAAGGGCGGCCGGTGCACCCAGCGGCTGTCCTCCTCATGGCCCGGCTCGGACGCGTAGGAGTAGTCGTTGACCTGGCCCACCTCGTCGCCCAGGTACAGCAGCGGGATGCCGCCGGTGCTGAGCGGCACTGAATGGGCCAGGAGGATCCGTTCCACCGCCTCGGCCGGGTCAACCTCCATCCCGCACAGCGACGCCGTCGTACCGGAAATCCGGCAGTCACCTGTCTTGGGGTTGTCCTGGAAGGGGACGCCGCGGGCAAAACTTCCGGGGAACCGGTTGACGTAGAAGGAGTTCAGGAAGCGGCGGTGGTCAAAGCCGTTGATGCCCAGCTCGGCGGCGTCCTCGTCCGCGAAGGTCCAGCCGATGTCGTCATGGCTGCGGACGTAGTTCACCCACGCGGTGCCGTCAGGAATGTTGTGCCTGCGTTCCAGCGCCTGTGCCAGGAGGGAAACGTCCCTGGTGGCCAGGGACTCCCAGATCAGGGCCATCTGCAGGGGGTTGTAGGACAGCTGGCATTCGGCGGGGTCGATGTAGAGCGCCACCTCGTCCGGGTGCACGATCGCCTCGGACTTGAACAGCAGCGACGGTGCCGACAGCCGGCAGACCGCGTTGAAGGCCCGGAGCAGCGTGTGCGCCTGGGGGAGGTTCTCGCAGGGCGTGCCCAACTGCTTCCAGATGAACGCCACGGCGTCCATGCGCAGGATATCCACGCCCTGGTTGGCCAGGAACAGCATTTCACCCGCCATGGCCCGGAAAACCTCCGGGTTGGAGTAGTTCAGGTCCCACTGGTACGTGTGGAACGTGGCCCAGACCCACCGGCCGTCCTCCATCTGGATGAAGGACCCCGAGTGGTTCTCCGGGAAGATCTCGCGCACGTTCGCCTCAAAGGCGTCCGGCATGGTCCGGTCCGGGAAGATCCAGTAGTAATCGCTGTATTCCGGGTCGCCGGCGGCTGCCTTGCGGGCCCACTCGTGCTCGTCGGAGGTGTGGTTGAAGATGAAGTCCACCACCAGGCTGATCCCGTTGCTCCGCAGTTCGGCGGCGAGGGAGCGCAGCTGCTCCATGGTGCCCAGTTTCGGATTGACCTCCCGGTAGCTGGAAACCGCGTAGCCGCCGTCCGAGTGCGGTTCGGGGGCGAGGAACAGGGGCATCAGGTGCAGGTAAGTGAGGCCCAGTTCCTTGAAATAGGGAATGCGGGCGCGCACTCCCTCCAGGCTTTCGGCATAGCGGTCCACGTAACAGACGCCGCCGAGCATCCGGTTGGATTGGAACCAGTCCGGCGCCTCCTCGCGTTCGGCGTCCAGCGCCTTCAGCTCGGGGGAGCGCTCCTGCCATGACCGTGCACTTTGGACCACCAAAGCGGACAGCTGGTCCAGCCAGTCCTGCCTGGCGCCGTAGAGCGAGTGGAAGAGGCTGCGGAGCGTGGGAAAGTGCTCGTCCAGCCGCCGGTCAAACTCCGGATCCGGGCGCAGGCCACGGCCCCGTTCCCGCGCCACGACTGACAGCACGTACCGGCGCGCTTCTTCGTCCTCGTTAACGGTTTCCTGCATGTGACCGGACCCTTCCGCACTTCCGCCGGACGTCCCGGCCGCGCACCTCTACGGAAGTATTCCACGCCACTGCAGGGCGTCCGACGGCGGCGCGATAGTTCCGCCCAACCACTGCCTTTAGGCTTTAGGTACCAAAGATCAACGAAGATTGGACACACATGCCCCGCACCTACACCATCGATTCGATCCCCGGTGATGGCATTGGCGTCGACGTTACCGAAGTCGCCATGGACTGCGTGGACGCGGTGGCTGAACTGCACGGGTTCGCCGTCAACTGGCGGGTACGCGGCTGGAACAGCGACCTTTACGTCAAGACGGGCCGGATGATGCCGGTGGATGGGATCGAGCAGCTCAGCAGCGGAGACGGCATTTACCTGGGAGCGGTGGGAACCCCCGAAGTCCCGGACGACGTCACCTTGTGGGGGCTGCTGATTCCCATCCGCCGTGAATTCGACCAGTACGTCAACCTCCGTCCCATGAAGCTGCTGCCGGGTGTTACCGGAGCCATGCCAGGTATCGAGGACCTGGATATCGTGGTGGTGCGGGAAAACGTTGAAGGCGAATACTCGCAGATCGGCGGCCGGTTCGGCTCGGGCACGGACGCGGAATTCGCCGTCCAGGAGAGTGTCTTCACCAAAGCCGGCGTCAGCAGGGTAGCGCGCTACGCGGCGGAAGCGGCCACCCGCCGTGGCGGCACCTTGGTCTCGGCAACGAAATCGAACGGCATCATCCACACCATGCCGTTCTGGGACGAAGTGGTCGCCCGAACCGTCGAAGAGTTTCCGGGTGTCACCTTGGACAAGGTGCTCATTGATGCCCTCGCGGCTCGGCTGGTCATGAAGCCCACCAGCGTCCGCACCATCGTGGCCTCGAACCTGTTCGGCGACATTCTTTCCGACCTCGTCGCCGGAGTCGCCGGCTCCATCGGCATCGCTCCGAGCGCCAACCTAAACCCTGAGCGCCGGCATCCGTCAATGTTCGAGCCCGTCCACGGTTCTGCCCCGGACATCGCGGGCAAGGGAATCGCCAATCCCGTCGGCGCCCTGTGGGCTGCGTCCATGATGCTAAACCATTTAGGGGAGGCGGAGGCCGCGCAATCCCTCACTACTGCGTTTGAATCCACCCTTGCAGACGACATTGCCACACCGGACCTTGGCGGTTCAGCCACCACTCTGGAATTCGCGAAAGGGGCCCGCGACCGGCTGCGATGACCCTCCGGTTGTCCCCCGGCTTCGCAAAACTGTCCTAAAGCACGCTGCGGATGGCCTGCTCGAAACTGGTGACGTGCTCAAGGGCGAGCTTGCCCGCCCGCTCGGTGTCGCCGTCGGCCACTGCTTCCAGCAGTTCCACGTGCTCGGCGATGTGCTCCGCCACGGACGGCACCTTGTCCAGCACCATGCACCAGATGCGGGTGGCGAGGTTGTCGTACCGGATCAGGACGTCCTCGAGGTGGGTGTTGGCAGCAGCCCGGTAGATCAGGCGGTGGACCTTGATGTCGTACCGCATGAGGTCATAGGGATCATCGTTCGCCCCCATGTCCGCGATCGCCGCGGCGGTTTCCCTGATTTCCTTGCGCAGGGCGGGGGTGGCCAGCTTGGCGGCCCGGCGGGCGGCCAGCGGTTCCAGCGACTCGCGCAGCTCCGAAACGTCCGCGAGTTCGGTGATGTCGACGACGGTGGCGAAGGTCCCGCGCCGGGGGTACGACACGACGAGGTGGTCGCCTTCCAGGCGCTTGAGTGCTTCACGGACCGGCGTGCGACCGACCCCGAGTTCGGCGGCGAGCTTGCCGTCGTTGATCGCTTCGCCGGGCCGGATGTCCAGCATGATCAGGCGATCGCGAAGGTGCCGGTAGGCCTGCTCGGCGAGCGAGAGCTCGCCTTCTCCGGCCAGCTGGTTTTCTAGCGTTACGCTCATCCGAGCTCTCCCAAGGTAGCTATTGACTGCCGCGTGATCTACAACATACTATTACGTCAGTTCTAATATATCAGTTACAGATCAGTTATGGATCAGTAACTCCGAAGGGCTCAAAAGGAGAACAATGCAGGACGTACTCAACGCCTCGCTCGCCACGGTGGACGCCGACGTCGCCGCCGCTGTGGCACAGGAACTGCACCGCCAGCAGTCCACTTTGGAAATGATTGCGTCGGAGAATTTCGCTCCGTCGTCCGTCATGGAAGCCCAGGGCTCGGTCCTTACCAACAAGTACGCCGAGGGCTACCCGGGGAAGCGCTATTACGGCGGCTGCGAGCACGTCGACGTGATCGAGCAGCTCGCCATCGACCGCGTGAAGGCCCTGTTCGGCGCCGAGTTCGCCAACGTCCAGCCGCACTCCGGCGCCCAGGCCAACGCCGCCGCCATGTTCGCGCTGCTGAACCCGGGCGACACCATCCTTGGCCTCTCGCTGGCCCACGGCGGCCACCTCACCCACGGCATGAAGATCAACTTCTCCGGCAAGCTCTACAACGTGGTCCCGTACCACGTCCGCGAATCAGACCTCCGGGTGGACATGGCCGAGGTGGAAGCCCTGGCCCTGGAACACAAGCCCAAGCTCATCGTGGCCGGCTGGTCCGCCTACTCCCGCCAGCTGGACTTCGCCGAATTCCGCCGGATCGCCGACCTTGTGGGCGCCTACCTCATGGTGGACATGGCACACTTCGCCGGCCTCGTGGCCGCCGGCCTGCACCCCAACCCCGTCCCCTACGCGGATGTGGTAACCACCACCACCCACAAGACCCTTGGCGGACCCCGCGGCGGCGTCATCCTGGCCAAGGAGGAATACGCCAAGAAGATCAACAGCGCCGTTTTCCCGGGCCAGCAGGGCGGTCCGCTGGAGCACGTCATCGCCGCCAAGGCCGTGGCCTTCAAGCTCGCCGCCACCCCGGAATTCAAGGAACGCCAGGAACGCGTCCTGCAGGGTGCCAAACTGCTGGCAGAACGCCTCCTCCAGCCCGACGTCCAGTCCGCCGGCATCTCCGTGGTCAACGGCGGCACCGACGTCCACCTGGTCCTGGTGGACCTGCGCCACTCCGAACTCGACGGACAGCAGGGCGAAGACGCCCTCCACCGGATCGGCATCACCGTCAACCGCAACGCCGTCCCCTTCGACCCCCGCCCGCCGATGGTCTCCTCCGGCCTCCGGATCGGCACTCCCGCCCTGGCCACCCGCGGCTTCGGTGCTGCTGAGTTCGCCGAGGTTGCAGACATCATTGCCACGGCGCTGATCGCCGCTGCCGCGTCCGGCGCAGACGGCACGGGCACCCTGCCCGGGGACACCGCCGTCGAACTCCGCAACCGCGTGACGGCCCTGGCCAACAAGTTCCCCCTTTACCCGCACCTCACCGCCGACGCCGGCCTGGCCGAAGCCGAAGCAGACCTGATTGGAGCCGCCCAGTGAGCACCCAGCAGCTTCCGGAGCACCCGGACTTCCTTTGGCGGAACCCGGAACCCAAGTCCTCCTACGACGCCGTGGTGGTGGGCGGCGGCGGCCACGGCCTGGCCACCGCCTACTTCCTGGCGAAGAACCACGGGATGACCAACATCGCGGTCCTGGAAAAGGGCTGGCTGGCCGGCGGCAACATGGCCCGCAACACCACCATCATCCGCTCCAACTACCTCTGGGACGAGAGCGCCGCCATCTACGAGCACGCCCTCAAACTCTGGGAGATCCTGCCCGAGGAACTCGAATACGACTTCCTCTTCAGCCAGCGCGGCGTGATGAACCTGGCCCACACCCTGGGCGACGTCCGTGAAAGCATCCGCCGCGTGGGCGCCAACAAGCTCAACGGCGTGGACGCCGAATGGCTGGACCCGCAGCAGGTCAAGGAACTCTGCCCCATCCTGAATATCAGCGACAACATCCGCTACCCCGTCATGGGCGCCACCTACCAGCCCCGGGCCGGCATCGCCAAGCACGACCACGTGGCCTGGGCCTTCGCCCGCAAGTGCGACGAGATGGGCGTGGACATCATCCAGAACTGCGAGGTGACCGGCTTCCTCAAGGACGGCAACCGCGTGGTGGGCGTCAAGACCAGCCGCGGCACCATCCACACCGAAAAGGTGGGGCTTTGCGCCGCCGGCCACAGCTCGGTCCTGGCCGAAATGGCCGGCTTCCAGCTCCCCATCCAGTCCCACCCGCTGCAGGCCCTGGTCTCCGAACTGCACGAACCGGTCCACCCCACGGTGGTCATGTCCAACCACGTCCACGTCTACGTCTCGCAGGCGCACAAGGGCGAACTGGTCATGGGCGCCGGTGTGGACTCCTACAACGGCTACGGCCAGCGCGGCTCCTTCCATGTGATCGAGCAGCAGATGGCGGCCGCCGTCGAATTGTTCCCGATCTTTGCCCGGGCGCACGTGCTCCGGACCTGGGGCGGCATCGTGGACACCACCCTGGACGCCTCACCGATCGTGGGCCTGACCCCAGTGGAGAACATGTTCGTGAACTGCGGCTGGGGGACCGGCGGGTTCAAGGGCACCCCCGCCGCCGGCCTGACCTTCGCGCACACCATCGCCACCGGGGAACCGCACAAGCTGAACAAGCCGTTCTCGCTGGAACGCTTCGAAACCGGCGCGCTCATCGACGAACACGGCGCCGCCGCTGTGGCCCACTAGCCGCCGCCACCAGAAAAGGACTAACGCACATGCTGCTGATCCCATGCCCCAACTGCGGCCCGCGGGACGAAACCGAATTCCACTACGGGGGACAGGCCCACGTCCCGTACCCGGAGAACCCGAACGAGCTGACCGACACGGAGTGGTCCCGCTACCTCTTCTACCGCGAGAACCCCAAAGGCATCTTCGCTGAGCGCTGGGTCCACAGCACCGGCTGCCGCCAGTGGTTCAACATGCTCCGCGACACCGTCAGCTACGACATCCAGGCTATTTACCCCATGGGTGCGCGCCGGCCGGACCTCGCCGCTGCCCCGGCTGCCGAAGCCGGCACGGCCAGCACAGCCGCGGACAGTACCACCACCGGGACCGCGGCGCCCGGCACTGCTGCGACCAGCATTGCCGCCAGCACCACATCCGCCAGCACCACCGCCCCGGAAGGAGCAACCAAGTGACTTCCCAGAACGCCCGCCTGGCCACCGGCGGCCGCATCGACCGCACCATTTCCTGGCGCTTCACGGTGGATGGTGAAGAGTTCACCGGCCACCCGGGCGACACCCTGGCCTCGGCCCTGCTGGCCAACGGCCGCGTGGCCGTGGGCAACTCGCTCTACGAGGACCGGCCCCGCGGCATCATGTCCGCCGGTGTGGAAGAAGCCAACGCCCTGGTCCGCATCGAAGCCCGCTTCCCGGGCCACGTCGCGGAATCCATGCTGCCCGCCACCACTGTTTCGCTGGTGGACGGGCTCAAGGCCGCCCTGCTGAACGGCCTGGGCAGGCTGGACCCTGAGGACGACCGGGCCGAATACGACAAGAAGTACGTCCACACCGATGTCCTGGTGGTGGGCGGTGGGCCCGCCGGACTCGCCGCAGCCCGTGAAGCCGTCCGCACCGGCGCCCGCGTCATGCTGCTGGACGACCAGCCCGAACTCGGCGGCTCACTGCTCTCCGGTTCCACCGCCCCCGGCCTTGCCGAAACGATCGAGGGCAAGCCCGCCCTCGAATGGGTGGCGGACGTGGAAGCCGAACTGGTCTCCGGCGCGGAATCCACCGTCCTGAACCGCACCACCGCCTTCGGCGCCTACGACGCCAACTACGTCATCGCGGTCCAGAACCGCACCGACCACCTTTCCAGCCCTGCCGCGCCGGGCGTTTCCCGCCAGCGGATCTGGCACATCCGTGCCAATCAGGTGGTCCTGGCCCCCGGCGCGCACGAGCGTCCCCTGGTGTTCGAGAACAACGACCGCCCCGGCATCATGCTCGCCTCCGCGGTGCGCAGCTACCTCAACCGGTACGGCGTGGCCGCCGGCAAGCGCGTGGCCATCAGCACCACCAATGACAGCGCCTACGCGGTCGCAGCCGACCTCACCGCGGCCGGCGTCAAGGTGGCCGCCGTCATCGACGCCCGTCCTGCGCTCACTCCCGCGGCAACGGCCGCCGTCGAGTCCGGCATCCGGGTGCTGATCGGCAGTGCGGTGGCCAATACATCCTCCTCCGGAGAAGGCACTGAGGCGGGCCGGCTGGACGGCATCACCGTCCGCAGCATCAACGACGACGGCGAGCTCACCTCCGGCGTCGAGCAGATCGCCTGCGACCTGCTGGCGGTATCCGGCGGGTGGAGCCCGCTGGTCCACCTGCACTCGCAGCGGCAGGGCAAGCTGCGCTGGGACGACGAGCTCGCAGCCTTCGTGCCCAGCACCGAGGTACCCAACCAGCAGACCATCGGCTCCGGCCGCGGCTCCTTCGCCACCGAGGACTGCCTCGCCGAGGGCGTCTCCGCGGGAGCACGGGCGGCCATCGCTGCCGGCTTCACCTCCGCCGTCGTTCCTTCGATGCTGGCCGAACCCAAGGCAACCGCCCCCACCCGCCAGCTCTGGCTGGTACCGGGGGAGAGCGGAACCCCGGATGACTGGCACCACCACTTCGTGGACTTCCAGCGCGACCAGTCCGTGGCGGACGTCCTCCGCTCCACTGGGGCCGGCATGCGCTCCGTGGAACACATCAAGCGGTACACCTCCATCAGCACCGCCAACGACCAGGGCAA
This sequence comes from Arthrobacter sp. B1I2, assembly GCF_030816485.1. Taxonomy (NCBI): domain Bacteria; kingdom Bacillati; phylum Actinomycetota; class Actinomycetes; order Micrococcales; family Micrococcaceae; genus Arthrobacter; species Arthrobacter sp. B1I2. The sequence goes on from NZ_JAUSYC010000001.1 coordinate 1,458,174, forward strand.
GACCTCCGGCGTCAATGCCATCGGTGTGATCGCCGCGGCCCTCCGGACAGCCGGCGAGGCATCGCGAGGCATCGGCGACATCGGCACCACCACCTACCGCGCCCCGTTCACCCCTGTGGCGTTCGCGGCACTGGCCGGACGCCAGCGCGGCGAACTGTTCGATCCCGCCCGCGTCACGTCCATCCACCCCTGGCACGTGGCGAAGGGTGCGCTGTTCGAGGACGTCGGACAGTGGAAGCGCCCGTGGTACTACCCGCAGGACGGGGAGGACATGGACACGGCCGTGCTCCGCGAATGCGCCGCCGTCCGGGAGTCCGTGGGCTTCATGGACGCCACCACCCTGGGCAAGATCGAGATCCGCGGCAAGGATGCGGGGGAGTTCCTGAACCGCGTCTACACCAACGCGTTCAAGAAGCTCGCCCCGGGCTCGGCACGCTACGGCGTCATGTGCACGCCGGACGGCATGATTTTCGACGACGGCGTGACCCTCCGTGTGGATGACGACACCTACTTCATGACCACCACCACGGGCGGGGCCGCAAAAGTGCTCGACTGGCTCGAGGAATGGCTGCAGACCGAATGGCCGGAACTGGACGTGCACTGCACGTCGGTGACGGAGCAGTGGAGCACCATTGCCGTCGTCGGACCCAAGTCACGTGAAGTGATCGCCAAGGTGGCCCCGGAACTCGCTGCCAACGGCGGCCTCGACGCCGAAGCCTTCCCGTTCATGACCTTCCGCGAAACCACCCTGGCATCCGGGGTCCGTGCACGGATCTGCCGGATCTCGTTCTCCGGCGAACTCGCCTACGAAATCAACATCCCGGCCTGGTACGGACTGAACACCTGGGAAGCCGTGGCTGCCGCGGGTGCCGAATTCAACATCACCCCGTACGGCACGGAAACCATGCACGTGCTGCGCGCCGAAAAGGGCTACCCGATCGTCGGGCAGGACACGGACGGCACCGTCACCCCGCAGGACGCGGGCATGGAATGGATCGTTTCCAAGGCCAAGGACTTCATCGGCAAGCGCTCGTACTCACGGGCGGATGCCAGCCGCGAGGACCGCAAGCACCTGGTGAGCGTCCTCCCGGTGGACGGAACGCTCCGGCTGCCCGAAGGCACCCAGCTGGTGGAAAAGGGCCGCTCCACCAACCCGGCCTACGGTCCGGTGCCGATGGAAGGCTTCGTCACCTCGAGCTACCACAGCGCAGCGCTGGGCAGGTCCTTCGGCCTGGCCCTGATCAAGAACGGCCGCAACCGCATCGGCGAAACCCTGGTGGCCGCCGCCGGCGACCAGCTGGTGGACGTGGTTGTTGCGGAAACAGTGCTTTTTGACCCAGAAGGGACCCGTAAAGATGGCTGAAACAGCAGCATCCCCCACCCAGAGCGCCGCAGAACAGGACCTTGCGGCCCGCGTCAGCCCGGCCCGCCAGCTGGCGGAAGCCTTCACCGCAGGTTCCCTGGCCGGCACCGTTGAGCTCTCCGAAGTGCCCTTCCTGACCATGGTGGGTCTCCGGGCCACTCCCGGCTCGGAGGCGGCGCAGCGCCTGGCCGCCGTCACCGGCGGCCTGCCCGCCGGATCCGGCGCCGTGGCCGGCTCAGGGGATACGTCGGTCCTGTGGCTGGGCCCCTCCGAGTTCCTGGTGGTGGCCCCCACCGAGGCCCACGAATCCCTGGGCGGCGGCCTGATCCCCGCACTCCGGGACGCGCTGGGCGCCGGCGCAGGCCAGGTGGTGGACCTTTCCGCCAACCGCACCACGTTTGAACTGACCGGCCCCCGTGCCCGTGCCGTCCTGGAGAAGGGCTGCTCGCTGGACCTGCACCCCCGGGTGTTCAGGGCAGGCACCGCCTTCTCCACCGAGATCGCCAACATCCCGGCCATCCTGTGGAAGACCGGCGAGGAGTCCTTCCGGATTTTCCCCCGCGCATCCTTCGCCGAGTTCCTGGGCCGCTGGCTGCTGGACGCCATGCGGGAGTATGCCTCGCCTGAGGTCCCCTGATGGCGCTTAGCGTCCTTGACCTGTTCTCTGTTGGCATCGGGCCCTCGTCGTCACACACGGTGGGCCCGATGCGGGCGGCCAAGCTCTTCGCCGACGGGCTGAAGGGTGACGGGCAGCTGGCCTCCACCGTGCGCGTCCAGTCGGAACTGTTCGGTTCCCTGGGCGCCACGGGACGCGGCCACGGCTCGGACAAGGCGGTGGTCCTGGGACTGCAGGGCCTGGAACCCGAAACGGTCAACACCTTCACGGCCGATGACCAGGTGGCTGCGGCCGCGCTGAACGCCGAGCTGCAAATTGCCGGCAGCCATCGCGTGGATTTCAACTGGGAAGAAGACGTGGTGCTCCACCGGCGCAAGTCCCTCCCGGCCCATCCCAACGGCATGACCTTCCGCGCGCTGGACCACACCGGAGCGGTATTGAGCGAACGGAGCTTCTATTCCATTGGGGGCGGCTTCGTGGTGGACGGGGACGCGGTGGGCGCTGACAAGGTGGTGGCGGACGACACCGTGCTGCCATACCCTTTCTCCACCGCGGATGAGCTGCTGCAGATCTGTAGCCGCGAAGGCATGTCCATCTCCGACGTCATGCTGGCCAACGAACTGACCTGGCACAGCGAAGCGGAGCTCCGGGAAGAACTGCTGGGGCTCTGGGCCGTGATGCGCGAGTGCGTGGAGAACGGGTGCAACGCCGAAGGCATCCTGCCGGGCGGGCTCAAAGTGCCCCGGCGCGCACCCGCACTGTTCCGCACCCTGACCGCCTCCGCAGCGTCGGCGGAAGCCTCCGCCAAGGCGGCGGCAGCAACGCCGTCGCCCGTCCAGGCACCGGCGGACCCGCTGCTCGCGATGGAATGGGTCAACCTGTTCGCGCTCGCCGTGAACGAGGAGAACGCCGCCGGCGGCCGGATCGTCACCGCCCCCACCAACGGTGCGGCCGGGATCGTGCCGGCCGTGCTGCACTACTACATCAAGTTTGTTCCCGGAGCTGACGACGACGGTGTGGTCCGCTTCCTGCTGGCGGCGGCCGCCGTCGGAATCCTCTTCAAAACGAACGCCTCCATCTCCGGCGCCGAAGTGGGCTGCCAGGGCGAAGTGGGTTCCGCCTGTTCGATGGCGGCCGCCGGGCTTTGCGAAGTCCTCGGCGGGACGCCGGCGCAGGTGGAGAACGCCGCCGAGGTGGGCATCGAGCACAACCTGGGCCTGACCTGCGATCCGGTGGGCGGCCTGGTGCAGATCCCCTGCATCGAGCGGAACGCGATCGCCAGCGTGAAGGCGATCAACGCGGCCCGGCTGGCCCTGCACGGGGACGGCAGCCACAAGGTCTCGCTGGACAAGGCCATCAAGACCATGCGCGACACCGGCGCCGACATGAAAACCAAGTACAAGGAAACCTCCCGAGGAGGCCTCGCCGTGAATGTAATCGAGTGCTGAACCATGACCATCACTGAAACCCACATCCCCAGCCGCAAGGTTCCCACCACGGTGGAGCACGTGCTCACCCTGGACTGTCCGGAAGGCCCCGGCATTGTGCATGCCGTCTCCGGCTTCCTGCTGGAGCACGGCTGCGACATCATCGACAACAAACAGTTCGGTGAGCGCTCCGAGGGCCACTTCTTCATGCGCGTGCACTTCGCATCCGAGGGCGACGGGTCCACGCGGGACCTTTTGCGGACTTCCTTTGCTCCTGTGGCGGACCGGTTTGCCATGCGGTGGCAGCTGGAGCGCCAGGGCTCCAAGCGCAGGGTGCTCATCATGGTGTCCAAGTTCGGCCACTGCCTGAACGACCTGCTCTTCCGTGCCCGGATCGGAGAGCTGCCCGTGGACGTGGTGGCCGTGGTGTCCAACCACCGGGACCACCAGGCGCTGGTGGAGTGGCACGGCATCCCGTTCCACCACATTCCGGTCACAGCTGGCACCAAGCCCGAGGCGGAGGCCCGGCTGATGGAGCTGGTGGATGGCCTGGACGTGGAGCTGGTGGTGCTGGCCCGCTACATGCAGGTGCTCAGCGACGACCTGACCCGGAAGCTGGACGGCCGCGCCATCAACATCCACCACTCGTTCCTGCCCAGCTTTAAGGGCGCTAAGCCCTACCACCAGGCCTATGCCCGCGGCGTCAAGACCGTGGGTGCCACGGCACACTACGTCAACGCGGAACTGGACGAGGGGCCGATCATCGCGCAGCAGGTGGTGGAAGTGGACCACACCTACGGGCCCGAGGACTTGGTGGCCGCCGGCCGTGACACCGAATGCAAGGCCCTCTCCAACGCGGTGAAATGGCACTGTGAAGGCAGGGTCCTGCTGCAGGGCAACCGCACCGTGGTGCTTCGGTAACCGGAGATAACTGAATATTGCCAGCGCGGCCGGCTGCCCTTGGGGCGGCTGGCAGCGCTTTGTTGTGCCCGGCGGCTTGCGCTGACCGACAACAACTGATCGCTGGTGGACAAAGCTGCGGCGCTGGCCGCTGCCAAGCTGGATTCCACAGCAATCTTCCCGAGCTCATGACCGTTAAGAAGGATCAAATGAGTATTTCGAATTCCGAGACCCGGACCACTGACGCTCCGGCCAAGGAGCATTCCACGGCCCTCCGGGCCGGCAGCATCGGCGTGCTGGGTATCCTGTTCTTCGTACTGTCCGCCCAGGCGCCCCTGACGGGGATCGTCGGCGCAGCGCCGCTCGCCGCGGCGCTGGGCAACGGTGCCGGCGCCCCGGGAGCCTACCTGATCGTGGGCATCGTCATCGTGATCTTCGCCGTGGGTTTTGTTGCCATGAGCCGGAAAATCCAGGCCAACGGTGCCTTCTACGCCTACGTGACGGCGGCATTCGGCAGGCGGACCGGAGCCGGCGCGGCCTGGCTGGCCCTGCTGGCCTACAGCACCGTCCAGGCCGCCATGTACGGGCTCTACGGCGCGGCCTTTTCCGGACTCCTGGCCTCCGTGGGCCTGGAGATTCCCTGGTGGCTGCTGGCCCTGGCCACCATGGCCGGAGTCCAGGTGCTGGGCTCCCTCAACATCGAACTCGGCGCCCGCGTCCTGGCCGTCCTGGTGGGACTCGAGGTGGCCATCCTGCTGATGTTCGGCTTCACCGTGCTGTTCCACGGCGGCGGCCCGGAAGGCATCAGCGTTGCCGCGTCCTTCTCGCCCGAAGCGATCGGCGCGGGAGCTCCTGGTGTTGCCATCATGTTCGCGGTGGCATCCATGTTCGGCTTCGAATCGACGGCCATCTACTCCGCCGAGGCCAAGGACCCGCACCGCACCGTGGCCCGCGCAACCTACCTGTCGGTCGTTGTGATCTCGGTGTTCTTCGCCTTCATTTCCTGGATGCTGGTCAGCTATTACGGGCCCTCGCAGGTGATGGACGCCGCCGGCGCGGCCCTCGGATCAGGGGATGCCACCTCCTTCGTCATGGGTCCGCTCGTGGAACTGTTCGGCCCCTGGGCGGGCGTCGTGGCAGGCATCCTGCTGGTCACCTCGCTGCTGGCCGGCATCATCGCCTTCCACAACGGCATCAACCGCTACCTTCACTCCCTGGCCCTGCGCGGTTCCATGCCCGCGGTCCTCGCCCGGACCAACCGGCACCGCGCACCCGCCGTCGCCGCATGGGTCCAGTCCGCCACCGCCGTCGTGCTGGTGGTGCCCTTCGCCATCCTGGCGCTGGACCCGGTGCTGACCCTGTTCTCCTGGTTCAGCGGCCTGGCCGTGGCGGCCCTGCTGGTGCTGTACATGCTGTGCTCGGCCGCCGTCGTCGCGTTCTTCCGCCGGGAACGCGCCGGAGCCCAGCTGTGGCAGACCCGCGTCGCTCCCGTCCTGGCGGCGGTCCTGCTGGCCTGGGTCCTGAGCCTGGTGGTCAGCAACTTCACGGCCCTCATTGGCGGCAGCGCCGAGACGGCCACGGCCCTGCTGGCGGCGGTCCCGGTGGTCTTCCTGGCCGGTGTGCTGGTGGAGTGGGCCATCCAGCGCCGCCACCACGCCGCCTCCCTGGGCCACGCGCTTACTTAGCCGAGAGGGGATCTCCGGTACTGGCCCGGCGCGGAACCTTCGGTCCGCGCCGGGCCACAACGCGTGCCGCCACGAACAGGCAGCCCAGCAGCAGCGCCGCCAGCGAGGCCACGTAGCCCGAAACCGGCCAGAGTCCCGCCAGACCCAGAAGCGCGGGAACAGTGGCGGACGCCTGGCTGGACAGCACCAGCGACCAGCCCGTGAACGGCTCCAGCCGCGCCCCAAGGGCCAGACATGCGAACAGCAGCGCCCACAGCACGCTCCAGCACAGCCAGAGCACGGCCAGCAGCGGGTCGCTGCCCAGCCAGGCGGCTGCCAGCAGCACCCCGCAGAACGCCACCATCCCGCAGAACCAGCCCAACCCCTTTGAGCCCAGTCCCATCAGCACATCCAGCCCCGAATACAGATACGTCACTCCGAACAGGAACATGCCGGCCCCCGTCAACAGCATCACCGGAGCGTTCCCGGCGGTGGATACATGGACGACGCCGAGCACCAGCTGGGTGCCGCCAACCACCAGGCTGAGGACGGCGGCGTCGCGGCGGGGCAGGTGCCCAAGGGTGGCCAGTCCGTTGGCCAGCATTGCGGCACCGGAGAGCAGGAGGCAGACGTAGGGCATCAGGCCGTCCTCACCGTATTTCTAGACGAGGGTAATCTCATTAAGCGGAAATTTACTGTCACATTACGGAGATTAGAGCATTCCGTGCCGCCCGGTTATCAGCGCCCAGTCGTAATCCGATAGCTTGAAGCGTAAACCTATCGGGGCGATGCTGCCTGCCTGGCGCCCGCTCCCACTCTGGCTCCAAGGTAAGGAAAGAGTTTATGGATGCACGGCTGGAAGCCATCAGGGACACCGTCCTGGCACGGAATCCCGGGGAGGCGGAGTTCCACCAGGCCGTGGTGGAGGTCTTCGAAAGCCTGGGCCCCGTGCACGACCGCCACCCCGAATTCCTTGAAGCCGCCATCCTGGAGCGCCTCTGCGAGCCTGAACGCCAGATCATCTTCCGGGTCCCATGGACGGACGACTCCGGCCGCGTCAGGATTAACCGCGGCTTCCGCGTCGAGTTCAACTCCGCCCTGGGGCCCTACAAGGGCGGACTGCGCTTCCACCCTTCCGTGTATTTGGGCATCGTCAAATTCCTCGGCTTTGAGCAGATCTTCAAGAACGCGCTCACCGGCATGCCCATCGGCGGCGGCAAGGGCGGCTCCGACTTCGACCCCCGCGGCCGCAGCGACGCCGAGGTAATGCGTTTCTGCCAGTCCTTCATGACCGAGCTCTACCGCCACATCGGCGAATACACCGACGTTCCCGCGGGCGACATTGGGGTAGGCGGCCGTGAGATCGGCTACCTCTTCGGCCAGTACAAGCGCATCACCAACCGGTACGAGTCCGGCGTGCTGACCGGCAAAGGGGTCTCCTGGGGCGGATCCCTGGTCCGGCCCGAGGCGACGGGGTTCGGCACCGTCATCTTCACCGAGCAGATGCTGCGGACCCGCGGTACGTCCTTCGAGGGCCAGCGCGTGGTGGTCTCCGGTTCCGGCAACGTGGCCATCAACGCGATCGCCAAGGCGCAGTCCCTGGGCGCCACCGTGGTGGCCTGCTCCGACTCCTCAGGCTACGTGGTGGATGAGGCGGGCATCGACGTCGCGCTGCTCCGCGAGGTGAAGGAAGTGCAGCGGGCCCGCCTCAAGGACTACGCCGGGCGGCGGCCCGGCGTTGCGTACGTGGACGGCGGCTCCGTCTGGGACGTGGACGCGTCGGTGGCGCTGCCCTGCGCCACCCAGAACGAGCTCGACGGCGGTGCTGCCGCCCGGTTGGTCCGTGGCGGTTTGGTTGCCGTCGGCGAAGGCGCCAACATGCCGTGCACGCGTGGGGCCGTGGCGGTGTTGCAGGAGGCCGGCGTGCTGTTCGGGCCCGGCAAGGCGGCGAACGCCGGTGGTGTGGCGACGTCGGCGCTGGAGATGCAGCAGAACGCCAGCCGGGATTCGTGGTCCTTTGAGCACACTGAGGAGCGGCTGACGGACATCATGGTGGGCATCCACGACCGCTGCGCGGCAACAGCCGAGGAGTATGGCGAGCCGGGGAACTACGTGCTGGGCGCGAACATCGGCGGCTTCGTCAAGGTGGCCGATGCCATGCTGGCGCAGGGGCTGATCTAGCCGCGGCGCCACTGGGTGGGGGAGACCCCGAACGCGTCGCGGAAGGTGCGGCTGAAGTGGGCGGCGTCCAGGAATCCCCAGTCGGCGGCCACGGCGCCCACGGACTTGCCGGCGTGCAGCGGGTCCCGCAGGTCGCGGCGGGCACCCTCAAGGCGCTGGCTGCGGATGAAGCCGGCAACGGTGGTCCCGGTCTCGTGGAAGACGTTGTGCAGGTGCCGGGTGGAGATAAAGTGCGCCGCGGCGATACCCGCCGGTGAAAGCAGGGGGTCGGAGAGGTTGGCCTCAATGTACTCGCGGATGGACACGGCCAGCAGCGTCTGCGGCTTCATCCGGTCAGGAGAGATGTCCATCTCCGCGTGCAGCATGGTGGACACCAGATCCAGTGCGTTTGTGGCGAGCCGGGAGCCGCTGGGACCGTTGAGGACATCCAGGTTGGCCGACAGTTCCCGGATGAACTGGCCCACGATGCCGCTGAGGCCGCCGCCGCCCATCCGTACCGCCGCAAGCTGGCCCACATAGTCCGCAGGCAGGGACAAGGCGTCGCAGGGGAACATGAGCACCATGATCCGGGTCTGTTCCTCGAAGGCGAGCGTGTACGGCCGGTTGGTGTCGTAGATGGCCAGGTCACCGGGCTGAAGCACGGCTTCCCGGTTGTCCTGGATCAGCAGGCCCGTTCCTTCCAGCTGCAGGTTCAGCTTGAAGTAGCGCTCATGGGCCTGGGCAATCAGTGCCGGCGTGCGGTGCACCTCGTGCGAGGTGGCGGTGACCTCCACGATGGACATGCGGTCCAGTACCCGGGAACGCATCCGTCCCTGGAATCCGTCCACGTCATCGGTGCGGGCCGTGAGGGGTACAAAGGACTCCGCCACCAGATGCTTCCAGTGGTGGAAGGACGTGGCGACGCTGGAGGTGAGCTGCTGGCTGGTTTCCCGGGACGTTGCCCCGGTTGGAGCTGTTGCTGGCATTGAGGTTCCTTGCGACGGACTGCAGCGTGGCGTTTCCCCCGGCCGTGTCGTGGGACACAGTCCACCCAGATTAACTCCGCCGGAATCTTTTTTCAACAGCTGGCGAAAATAAGAAATGGAACCTGCCAGCCGTAACCAAGCCTCCCCGCTGTCCGGACTCATCCACCAGCCACCGGCCGCCCGCGGGCCAGGACATAGTCTGGGGCCATGACGGACATCAGAAGCAACTGGCATCGGCGGCACAAGGAGGGGCTCAGTCCCGGCGAAAGGGCAGCGGACACGCTCCGGAACGGGATGGGCAGTTGGCCCTTCGTGGGCACTTTCCTGGCCTCCATGGGGGCCTGGGCTGTGGTGAATACCTACGTTCTTGCCGCCGACGCGTGGGACCCTTACCCCTACATCCTGCTGAACCTTTTCCTGTCCATGCTGGCGGGCCTGCAGGGTGCAATCCTGCTCATTGCCGCGAAACGCCAGGACGCCATCGCCTCCGCCATGGCCCAGCATGACTATGAAACGGACGTTCGCGCTGCCGCACAGATCGAAATGCTCATGAACATCAACGCCGAGCAGCTGAAGCTGCTACAGGAACTGCGGGACATCAGAGTCAACCCGCAGGGCGGAAGCGCCGGGGCCGGGCTGCCCTGAAGGCCGGCTCCCCCTCAAAACAGCAATGGGTGCAGCTCCTGCAGGAGCTGCACCCATTATTGCGAGCGTCGATTAATCCTTCTTGAAGGCGTCCTTGACGTGCTCGCCGGCCTGCTTGAGGTCCGACTTTGCCTGGTCCGTCTGGCCTTCAGCCTTCAGGCTTTCATCGCCTGAGGCGTTTCCGGCAGCTTCCTTGCCCTTGCCGCCGAGCTTCTCTGCTGCGTTGCCGATCTTGTCATCCAAACCCATGGAGATGCTCCTTACAGTTCGTGCTCGCTCCGGCGTCCGCCAGAACCTGACTCCTCAATAGTAAGCATACTTTCGAGTCTGGCGCTTATTTCCCGCCTGGAATTTTGCCCAGCAGGGCAAGGTAGCCCTCCAGTTGCGCCACGTGGCCGAAGTCCGTCCGGGCCTCGGGCGCAAGCGCCGCTTCGATCTGCGCACCGAGAAGCATGTTCAACAATTGGCCGGCCAGGACCTGGTCATCAACGGCGGCGGTTACGTCACCGTTGTCCCTCGCCTCTGCCAGGTACCGGCGGATGGCGGCCAGCCACTCGTCCATGGAGCGCTGGTGGATTTTGGCCTTCTGGGGATCGCTGACCGCCTTCTGCCAGAACGGAATGACGATGCGCGCCTCATTGATGCGTTCCTCGTCCAAGGGGAGGACCTCCATGCAGAAGGCGCGCAGCGCGGCCAGTCCGGCCTTGCCCGCGGTGACCTCCGCAATCCGCTGGTTAGTCCGGTTGAAGACATGGCTGAAGGCGAATTCGAGCAGCGTGTCCTTGGTGGGGAAGTAGGGTTTCAGGGCGCCGTTGGCGAAGCCGGCCTCCATGGCGATCTCGCGCATGGTGGCACTCTCCAGGCCCTGGCGGGCGATGATCCGCCAGGTGGCATCCACGAGTTCCAGGCGGCGCTCGTCATGGTCAACAATCTTCGGCACCGCGGCCACTCCCCGGAAATATTTTCGCTCAGACTCTTGTGGGCCATGTTACGGACCTTTATTCTCTACAACTATAGAAAATAAACCCCCCAGTGGCCGGCGACGGCCCGGACAAAGGTTCTCCCATGACTCTTGCACCAACCCGCACTTCATCTGCCTTCCGCCTGGCAACGGCGCAGGAAATCCTGGACGTCCGCTCCATCCTGAAGTCGGAAGGGCACCTGGGCCCGCAGCACCGCATCGCCTACCTGGGGCTGCTTGACCCGGCGCGCGGCGCGGATGCGGAGGAGGCGGAGCGCCGGTTCCGCGTCTTCATCCACGATGTCTCCGGCGCTGCGCCGCGGGACGTCGTTGTCTCCACGACACAGCAGAGGGTGCTGGCCGCCGTCGAACTCGACACTGCGGCGACCGGTGAACTGCCGGTCCTGGAAGAGGAGTTCGAAGTGGTGGAGTCCCTTCTGGCCACTGATGAACGGTGGCTCAAGGCCCTCGCGGCCCGTGGACTCGCCGTCGAAAAGGTCCGTGTTGCCCCGCTGTCCGCCGGTGTTTTCGAATACGCCGAAGAGAAAGGCCGGCGCATCCTGCGCGGGCTGGCGTTCGTCCAGGAGTTCCCGGAAGACAGCGCGTGGGCGCACCCCGTGGACGGCCTGGTGGCGTATGTGGACGTGGTGAGCAAGGAAGTCACACAGGTGATTGACCTGGGTGTGATGCCCATCCCGGCCGAACACGGCAACTACACGGACCCGGAACTGACCGGCCCGCTGCGGACCACTCAGAAGCCCATCAGCATCACCCAGCCGGAAGGGCCCAGCTTCACCGTCACCGGCGGCAACCACGTGGAGTGGGAGAAATGGAGCGTGGACGTAGGGTTCGATGTCCGCGAAGGCGTGGTCCTGCACAACCTCGCGTTCCAGGACGGCGGCCGGAATCGGCCCATCATCAACCGGGCGTCCATCGCCGAAATGGTGGTCCCGTACGGTGATCCCTCGCCCGTCCGGTCCTGGCAGAACTACTTCGACACCGGCGAATACCTGGTGGGCCAGTACGCCAACTCCCTGGAGCTGGGCTGCGACTGCCTGGGGGAGATCACCTACGTCAGCCCCGTCATCAGCGACGCCTTCGGTAACCCGCGGGAAATCCGCAACGGCATCTGCATGCACGAGGAGGACTGGAGCATCCTCGCCAAGCACTCCGACCTGTGGAGCGGCGTCACCTACACCCGCCGCAACCGGCGCCTGGTGATCTCCTTCTTCACCACTATCGGCAACTACGACTACGGCTTCTACTGGTACCTCTACCTGGACGGCACCATCGAATTCGAAGCCAAGGCCACCGGCGTCGTTTTCACCTCCGCTTTCCCCGAAGGCGGCTCGGACAACATCTCCCAGCTGGCCCCCGGTTTGGGCGCGCCGTTCCACCAGCACCTCTTCAGTGCCCGGCTGGACATGGCGATCGACGGGTTCACAAACCGCGTGGAGGAAGAGGACGTGGTCCGCCAGGCGATGGGTTCCGGCAACGAGCGGGGCAACGCCTTCTCCCGCAAGCGGACCCTGCTGGCCCGCGAATCGGAAGGCGTCCGGGAAGCTGACGCCCGCGCCGGCCGCACCTGGATCATCTCCAACCCCGAATCCCGCAACCGGCTGGGCGAGCCGGTGGGCTACAAGCTGCACTCGCACAACCAGCCAACGCTGCTCGCGGATCCGGGCTCCTCCATTGCCCGCCGCGCGGCCTTCGCCACCAAGGATCTGTGGGTCACCCGCTACTCCGAGGATGAGCGGTACCCCACGGGCGACTTTGTGAACCAGCATTCCGGCGGCGCCGGCCTGCCCGCCTATGTGGCGCAGGACCGGGACATTGACGGCCAGGACATCGTGGTGTGGCACACCTTCGGGCTGACGCACTTCCCGCGTATTGAGGACTGGCCGATCATGCCGGTGGACACGGTGGGTTTCAAGCTGCGGCCCGAGGGGTTCTTCGACCGCAGCCCCGTCCTGGACGTGCCGGCCAACCCGAACAAGCAGGCCGCCTCATGCCACACCGAGGGCGGCAGCGGTGGCTGCCACTAGCCTCGCCCCCGCCACGGCAGGGAGTACGACGGCGGCAGCACGGGGCCGCGCCCACGATCCCGTCCTGCATCCCCGGCTGGTGGCCGTGGTCACCGCCCTGGGCTGCGCTGCGCACCTGTGGCTGGCCGCATCCAGCCATCATGACGTCTGGCTCGCTGTCCTGATGGTGGTGCTCGCCGCCGTTTGCCTCCCGTGTGCCGTCCATATCTGGCGGTACAGCAGGGTGGGCGCGCTCCATCAGGTAGCCGGTGCTGCCGCCGCCATGGCTGCCCTGCACGCATCCCTGCTGCTCGGCTCCGGCGGTGCGGGACACTCCCACGCGGGGGTGCCGCCGTCGTCCGCTGCCCATGCGGACGGTGCCGGCGGGCTGCTGTTGGTCATCGCGCTGGAACTGGTGACGGCGCTGCTGGCTGCCTCGCTGGTGGCGCGGCTCAGGCGGCTGCCCGCGTAGCGGGGCCCAGCCCGCCTCAGCCGGCCGGGACGCCCAGCGGGCGGGCGACGTGCAGCCGGTCATGGTCAACAAGCCATCGGATGGACTCGAAGACGGCCTGCTCCGGCTCATACCGTGGCGCATAGCCCAGCACCGACGCGGTCTTCTCGATGCTGAAGCATTGGCTGCGGAAGAGGTGGCCCCAGCTTGACTCGGCGTACTCCGGGGAGGTGTTTTCGCGGAACCGCTCCCAGCTGACCGTCTCCAACACCGCGGCGTGCCCGAACCAGGCGGCGGCGATATCCGCGTAGCCGCGGACGGTCAGCGCCGTCGGGGCCACAATGTTGAAGTCCTCGCCGGTGGCGGCCTCCCGCCGGGCGATGGCCTGCTCGAAAGCCTGGGCGACGTCGTCGGCATGTACATGGTGCATCAGCTCGGCCCCGCTGCCGGGGACGCGGAGGGGCTGGCCGGCGGACAGTGTCTGCCAGACGGCGGGGTCGAGGTTGCCAAGCGGGCCGACCGGGTGCCATCCCGGCCCGACGATGTGGCCCGGGTGCAGCGAGGTGGTTGCCAGCCCGCCGCGGGCCGTCTCCTCCTGCAGCATCAATGCAATCCGGTTCTTCTGGATGCCGTACTCACCAAAAGGCTCAGCGGCAGAATCCGAGCCTTCCCTGATTGGCAACTTCAGGCTTTGCCCGTAGCGCCAGATGGAACCGCAGTGCAGCAGGTGCCCCACCTCGCCGCGCAGCCGCTGCACCAGCGACGTCGCCGATTCGAGGGTGAAGCAGACCAGGTCCACCACGGCGTCCGGCTTGAGCGCGGATACGCGGTCCGCAAACGTTCCGTCCCGGTCTTCCGCCTGCCGGTCCGCGGTGACGTGGTGCACCTGCTGCCATTCAGGTGAGTCGGTGTAGGGCCTGCTGGTACCGCGGCTGATGTTGGTGACCTCGTGGCCGGCGCGGACCAGCCGGGGGACCAGGAACGAACCGATGTGGCCGCTGCCGCCGATGACGGTGACTTTCATTGCTCTCCGATCGTTTGTGTTTCCCTCAACCGTAGGGCCGCTGCAGCAGTAAAGGGAGGTCCTGGCGGGCCTCCCTTTGCTGCTGCAGCCTGCTTGCCGCTCCTAAGTCAGGCGGGCTTGGCGTACTCGGCTGCACTCATGACTTCATAGCCAACGAACGTCTCGTCGTTTTCCACCCAGGCGTCGTGCCCGGCGGGAATGGAGTAGGCGTCGCCGGTGTGGATGGTTTTCTGCGTTCCGTCGTCGAGTTGCACCGTGAGGGTGCCGGCGGTGCAGAAGCCGAGGTGGTTGTTCTGGCAGCTGTCCGTGTGGACCACGGTCTTGACGGTCTCTGACCAGCGCCAGCCGGGCTCAAAGGTGAAGCGGCCCAGGGTGGCGCCGCCAATGCTGACCACGTCAACCTGGGTCTTGGGTGGGCGGCGCTTCTCATCGGGTTCGTTGAAAGATTTGGATTCGAGGTTCGTGACCGTTACTGCAGGCATTTCTGGCTCCCGGTAAGGAGTGGTTGTTAATTCATCCGGCGCGCTGGGCGACGCCGGGAAATGGCTCGCCAGGGAGGGATGTGCCCGTCCAGAACCTGCCGAACCGCGTGCGCGACGCTCTCAATGTGCTCCCGGCCGGGCCGGATGTCAATGACGCTTTTCCTCCTGGAACCACTCCCGGGCAGGGTTGGTCACTTCCGGGGCGGAACGGTTCAGCCCCGGTTGCGCCGTCCACTTGACGCCGTTGGCCAGCACCCGCTGGATCTGCGGGTGGTGGTACACCGGGTACTCCTGGTCGCCCGGGCTGAAGTAGAAAATGCGGCCCTTGCCGCGGGTGAAGGTAACACCGGAACGGAACACTTCGCCGCCCGCGAAGGAGCTGATGAAGATCAGGTCGTCCGGGTCCGGGATGTCGAACAGTTCCCCGTACATCTCCTGTTCGGGGATGACGATGGGGCTGTCCACGCCCTCGGCGATCGGATGTGAAGGCTTGACGGTCCAGACCAGCTCGCGTTCGCCCTCGTTCCGCCAGGCCAGCGAGCAGCTGGTACCCAGAAGCTTGGTGAAGATTTTCGCGAAGTGCCCCGAATGGAGCACGATCAGTCCCATTCCGCCGAGTACGTGCCGGTGGACGCGTTCGACGACGGCGTCGCTCACCTCGCCGTGGGCCATATGGCCCCACCAAAGCAGGACGTCCGTTTCCGCCAGCACCTCCTCGTCAAGGCCGTGTTCGTCGTCCGTGGCGAGGACCGCCGTCGTAATTTCTGCTTCTGGGTAGAAGGAACGAAGGCCCGCGGCGATGGCGCCGTGGATACCCTCCGGGTAGATTTCCCCGATGTGGGAGGGCTCGTTGATGGCCTCGTGGACGCCTTCGTTCCACACCCGGATTTTCAGTTTGCCGTTCATTAGAGACGGACCTCCCTCTGCTCCCGCGCGGACTGGTAGCACGCATCGATGATCTGTGCCCGGTAAAGCGCCAGGGATCCATCGTGCTCACCCCAGACTGCCTCGCCCCCGCGCACTGCCGTTACGAAGTCTTCCACCACTGCATCATGGGCGCGGCCCGGCACTACCGGCGGAATGTAATCGGCGGATTCGCCGTCCTTGTCCGTGAACACGCGGAGCTGGCCGACCGGCGGGAACGGCGCACCCTGTACCTTGAGCTCGGCGCCGCCGTCGGTGCCATAGATCGTGAAGTCGAGCAGGTCGTCGGTTTCCCGGTACGTTGCCCAACTGGCCTCGATGAGCAGCGTTCCACCGCCCTCGAGGCGGATGAACGCCGATGCGAAGTCTTCCACCTCGAATGCGTGGGTGGAGGCGAGGGCCGAGTACTGGCTTCCACCGCCGCGGCCCTGCGGGCCCAGCTCCGAATGGGTGGCGGCGGACACTGCCAGCACTTTCGGTTCGCCGAGGAGGTGCAGGGCGTAGTCGAGGGCGTGAACACCGATGTCCGCCAACGGTCCGCCGCCTGCCAGCTCCGGGTTGGTGAACCAGCTGCCCAGTGTGGGAATGCCGGAGCGGCGGAGCCAGGACGCCTTGGCGTAGTAGGGGCGGCCCAGCCCACCCTGGTCGATGATTCCCTTCAAGGCCTGGATGTCGCCACGGCGGCGGTGGTTGAAGGCGACGTCCAGGACTCGTCCGGCCTTGCGTGCCGCGTCAACCATGGCTTGGCCTTCGACGGCGTTGCGCGCGATGGGCTTCTCGCTCAGCACGTGCAGTCCCCGTTCCAGTGCCGAGATGGCGATGGGGGCATGCAGGAAGGTGGGTACTGCCACACTGACAGCGTCCAGACCGCCGTGGTCCAGCATGTCCTGCCAGTCCGCAAAGGCGTTGGGAATCGCGTACTCGGCTTGCAGGGAGTCGCGGAGGTCCTGTTCCATTCCCGCCAGCGACACGATGCGGACGCCTTCCAACTCGGAGTAAGCCTTCAGGTGCTGCTGGCCGGCCCAGCCAATGCCAACAACACCTACCCTCAGTTCCGTCGCCGGGGCTTCGCCCTGCGCAGCTGGGTGTTCGGAGGATTGCTCGTAGGTCACGGGTGGGTTCCTTCAGGTCGTGTTCTTGTTGACGCGCTGCCGAAGCGGCTGGAATCGATGACGAATGCGGGTTGTGTGCAAGGGTGACATTTGGAATCGATTCCAAAAGTCTGTCAGCGGCTGCGCGGGACTGTCAACCTCTTAGCTTTTGGTGGAGCCGCGAACCACCAGTTCGTGCGGGAGGAACGTCCTGCCGCGGCGGTGCGCGCCCGGCTCTGTCATCCGGTCCAATAGCGCCTTAAAGGCGAGTTGGCCCATGTCATAAGCCGGCTGCCTGATGGTGGTCAGTTCAGGGACGCACATTTCCGCCTGTATTGAGTCGTCGAAACCCGCCACGGCAATGTCGTCCGGGACCCGTAACCCTGCCTCAGTAATTTCGCGGACGCATCCGGCCGCCACTGTATCGCTGCCGCAGAATACGGCGTCAGGCAGGTGGTCCGCGGCGAGGAGTTCCCTGGTAAGGCTCCGCCCGGCATGGAAGTCGAAGTCACCGTTGGCGAAAAGGCTCTGTGCCGCGTCCAGGCCTGCCTCGGACAGGGCTTCGCGGAACCCTTGTTCGCGCAGCCTCCCCGAGCGGGCCGCCCGGTTGCCAATCATGGCAAGCCGCCGGGCGCCGGTCCTGATGAGGTGCCGCGTGATGTCGGATGCGGCCTGCCGGTCGTCTATGGATACACCGAAGGCTGCTTCCGACTCCGCTACCTCGCACAGTTGGACGACGCTCAGTTGGGTGGCGAGTGACTCAATCTCGGCATCGGGCATGGTGGGCGAAAAAAGGATCAACCCGTCCACGGATCCGTTCCGGAGCATGTCCACGAGCTGCTGCTCCCGTTCCAGGCTCCCGGACGTGGGGGCAATGAGGCTGACGTAGCCGGACAGCGCCGCGGCGTCGCCCACCCCGCGGAATGCTTCACTGATGATGGGGGACTCAAGGTTTTTGGAGAGGGCCAGGATGCGCATGGTCCGGTCGCGGCGCAGGTCGCGGGCGGAGGCGAGCGGCCGGTAGTTGAGCTCCCGGATTGCTCCTGCCACCTTTTCCCTGCTCGATGCGCTCACTGCCGGACTTCCGTTGAGTACGCGCGAGACCGTGCCGACGGACACCCCCGCGGTCTTGGCGACGTCCTGCACGGTGGCTCGAGCCATTCCGATGTGTCCTTCCGCGGGCGGGGCCCTGGTCTGTTCCGGCGTGTGGGTTTTTCAGCTTAGCCGCCGCTCAGGTGGGGCAAGGATGGGGAGTCGTTCATGCATCCAAGGCGCAGGAGCCCGGTCCACCGTCACCCAGGGCATACTTTCGGTGCAGGCTACTGGTGCTGCCCCTGCAATCCCGGCCACCCGCCGTCGTGCGGTTCCCTAAAACCTGCCCTGCGTGACGCACGCGTAACTGCTGCGAGTGGCGGGACGCCTGAAACTGGCCAGTGGACGACTGAAACCACCATTTAACACATCCGAAACCCACCCAAAAATCGCCGCCATACAGTTGGAACCAGACGGCACCAGCCGCCCCTCCGCTGAACGTGGTGTCTCCGTCCACGTCCCTCCGCAGAGCGGCTCTGACGGCAACTTACCGTTCTCTCTTCGCATCTTGAAAGGGGTTTCCCATGGATTCGGGAAATGTCGCTTGGATTTTGGCCAGCTCAGCGCTGGTGTGCATGATGATCCCCGCCCTGGCCCTGTTTTACGGGGGCATGGTGGGGTCGCGCCGCATCCTCAACATGATGATGATGTGCTTCGGCGGCGCCAGCCTGGTGGCCGTCCTTTGGGCACTGTTCGGGTACTCCATGGCTTTCGGCAACTCGGTGGGCGGCCTCGGGCTGATCGGTGACGTCACCGAATTCCCCGGCATGGGCCAGCTGCTGGCCAAGGATGACTCGGCGTCCATCCCGGTGATCCTGTTTGCCGCATTCCAGCTGTTCTTCGCCTGCG
Source organism: Arthrobacter sp. B1I2 (assembly GCF_030816485.1). Taxonomy (NCBI): domain Bacteria; kingdom Bacillati; phylum Actinomycetota; class Actinomycetes; order Micrococcales; family Micrococcaceae; genus Arthrobacter; species Arthrobacter sp. B1I2. Next base: position 1,476,833 of record NZ_JAUSYC010000001.1, read on the forward strand.
TCACCACGGCACTGGTTGCCGGGGCTGCTGCGGGGCGCATGAAGTTCGGCGCCTGGATGCTGTTCGCCGGCATCTGGGCCACGATCGTGTACTTCCCCATCGCGCACTGGGTGTTCGCCTTCAACTCCGCGGACGGCAGCACGATGGGTGGCTGGATCGCCAACGGCATCAAGGCCATCGACTTTGCCGGCGGTACCGCGGTCCACATGAATGCCGGCGCCGCAGCGCTGGCCCTGGCACTGGTCCTCGGCAAGAGCTCCGGCTGGCCCAAGGTGGAACACGCCAAGCCGCACAGCCGGCCGCTGGTGCTGGTGGGTGCCGGCCTGCTCTGGGTTGGCTGGTTCGGCTTCAACGCCGGTTCCGCGCTCTCCGCCGGCCAGTCGGCGTCGGTGGTCTTCCTTAACACGGCAGTCGCCGCGTCCGCCGGCCTGCTTGCCTGGGCCCTCGTGGAGCGGGTCCGCCACGGCGCAGCCACCAGCATGGGCGCCGCATCCGGCCTGATCTCCGCGCTGGTGGCCATCACTCCGGCCTGTGGTGCGGTCAGCCCGCTCGGTGCCGTGGCCATCGGCGCGATTGCCGGGGCCGTCTGCTCACTGGCCATCGAACTCAAATTCCGGCTCGGTTTCGACGATTCCCTGGACGTCGTGGGCGTACACCTGGTGGGCGGCATCCTGGGGACCCTGCTGATCGGCCTCTTCGCCACCGACGCCGCCCCCAACGGGGTCAGCGGCCTGTTCTACGGCGGCGGGTTCGAGTTGCTGGGCGTCCAGGCGATCGCCACCGTCAGTGTGCTGGCCTACTCCTTCGGGATTACCTGGATCCTGGCCAAGGTCCTGGACAAGACCATCGGCCTGCGCATCAAGCCCGAGGACGAACTGCGCGGCATCGACCTCGCAGCGCACTCCGAGCTGGCGTACCTGACGGACGAGGACCCGGTGGAACTCGGTTCCCCGCAGCGGGTCTAACGAAAGCTGCCGGGCGCCCGTCGGCTGGGGACGGCGCCCGGTGCACGCCCTTCGTCATGCCCCGCAGCTAATGCTCGATGCACACCAGGTTTCCGTCGCGCACTTCCAGCACAGCCGCCCGGACGTGGCTGAGCCGGATGCGCGGGTCCGGCGCCATCGTGTCGATGTCCTCGCCGCCCCAGTAGGGATGCGTGAAGTACACCAACAGCGCACGCTGCGTGCCGCCGTCGGACGTTTCCCCGGACGTCCCGTCCGGAAGGGGCACCACGTCCGCATGGCGCCCGACGACGGCCCTTCCGTCCACGGTCTCCGGCGCCATGAGGACCAGGCCGCCAAGGTGCTCCTGCCGGACCCAGCCGCCGGTTGCGTCCCCGGAGCGGTAGATGCCCTGGCCGCGCCACTCGTCCACGATCATCCAGTAGCTGCCGCCGAGCCGGAACACCTTGGGTCCTTCATGGGGCCTCCCCGCAATCGCGACACCCTCCAGCGTCCACGACGACGGGTCGCCAGGTGTGTCGCTGACCGCGCTGTACGTGTTGGAACCGCGGGCCTCGTCCTTGTACCAGAGCCGGTACCGGCCGTCCCCGCACCGGGCGACCGCGGCGTCGATCACGCGCGGTGAGTCCAGGTCGATGCGGCCCAGGTACTCCCAGTTCGCCAGGTCCTGGCTGGCAAACTGGACGATGTCAGCCTGTCCGGTCCAGTCGGTCCGCCGGCCGCCCAGGACCGTAAGGTACATGATCCACTGGTCCCCAATGCGTACGACGTCGGGCGCCCACAGGGTTGCCGGCAGTTCCGTTCCCGGCGGGGTGAGACCCTCCACGGTGCCCTGGTAGCGCCAGGTGGCGCCGCCGTCGGAAGACCTCGCTGCGCCGATGCCGGTCCCGTGCACCCATTCAACCCCCGCCAGTCCCGGCGCGGTGGCGCGGCGCTGGGTGTACAAGAGGACCCACTCGCCCTTGAGGTGGTCGGCGACGAGGACCGGATCCGTGGGGCCGTCCCAGACGGGGTCCCGGTACGGCATCCGGAAGGCGTCGGGGCGCAGGGGAGGAATGGTTGCTGGTGTTTCATCGGTTTGATGCTGCTGCGGCACGTCTTCTCCAACGTTGTACTTTTGCGTTGGATACCAGCATAGGTCGCGTTTCCCGACGCGCTTATCCATCCTCGCTGCGCACATTCCCGGGCGCTACGGATATCCGGGTCGCGCAAAAGGAACCTGCGCGTCGAATCTGCAAAAGTGGGTCGAAACCGGGGGAGGGCAGGGCCGGGGGCCTTACTCCTTGAACAGCCCCGCCAGGTCTTCGGCGGTGATCGCCCCGCCGGCCAGGGCTTCGCCCTCCATGACGTCCGCAAAGAGCTGCGACTTCCGGGTCTTCAGCGCCATGACCTTTTCCTCGATGGTGTCCTTGGCCACCAGCCGGTACACCATCACGTTCCGCGCCTGGCCGATCCGGTGCGTCCGGTCCACCGCCTGCGCCTCGGAGGCAGGATTCCACCACGGATCGAGCAGGAACACGTAGTCGGCCTCGGTGAGGTTCAGCCCAAAGCCACCGGCCTTCAGCGAAATCAGGAACACCGGCGCGCTGCCGTTCTTGAATTCACTGACCACGTCGGCGCGGTTCCGGGTGCTGCCGTCCAGGTAGCAGTACTCGATGTCCTCCTCGTCCAGCCGCTCCCGGACCTTCCCCAGGAAACCCGGTGAACTGGCTGAAGATCAGCGCGCGGTGCCCCTCGGCCACCAGGTCATCGAGCTGCTCGAACAGGACGTCCAGCTTGCTGGAGCGGACCGCGGACAGCGCCGGATCCACCAGTGATACGTCCAGGCTGAGCTGACGCAGCAGCGTCAGGGACTGGAAGATGGTGAACCGGTTCTTGTTGACGTCCTCGATCAGGCCCAGGATTTTCTGCCGCTCGCGCTGCAGGTGCGTCTGGTACACCTTCTGGTGCCGCGGATTCAGCACCACTTCCAGGATCTGCTCCTGCTTGGGGGGCAGGTCCTTGATCACCTGGTCCTTGGTGCGCCGCATCATCAGCGGCCTGACCCGGCGCCGGAGCTTCTCCAGTTGCCCCTTGTCGCCGTTCTTCTCCACCGGCTTCTGGTAGTACTCGGCAAAGCGCTTGGGGCTGGCGAACAGGCCCGGCGCCACGATGGACGTCAAAGCCCAGAACTCCATGAGGTTGTTCTCCAGCGGGGTGCCCGTGATGGCCAGCTTGAACGCGGCCGGGAGCTTCCGGGCGCACTGGTAGGCCTTGGACTGGTGGTTCTTCACGAACTGCGCCTCATCCAGCACCAGCCCCGCCCAGGTGTGGGAGGCGTAGGCCTCGTAATCGATGCGGAACAAGGCATAGGAGGTGATGACGACGTCGGCCCCCGCAAGTGCCCCCGCCACGTCCTGGCCGTTCTTGGCGAACGTCTCGCCCACCGTCCGCACGGTAAGGCCAGGGGCAAAGCGCGCGGCTTCGGCGGCCCAGTTGCCCACCACGCTGGTGGGGGCCACCACCAGGAAGGGCGCGACGGCGGCGGGCCGGCCATCAGCGCCGGCGGCAGCGCCGCCGTCGGCCTGGTCCCGGGACGCAGCGGGGGACGGAGCCGCCGCTGCATGCTCCTTCGCCGCGCACATCAATGCCAGCGCCTGGACGGTTTTACCCAGGCCCATGTCGTCGGCCAGGACGCCGCCCAGCCCGTGCTTGTACAGGAAGCTGAGCCAGTTATAGCCTTCCAGCTGATACGGGCGCAGCTCGGCGTTGAGGGAGGAGGGCAGCGGCAGCCCGTCCACTCCACCTTCAAGGAGGCCGCCCACCGCGGACCGCCAGGCCGCGGCCTGCTCGTCCACGATGCCCAGCTGCGCCAGCTCGTCCCACAGCCCTGCCTGGAACCGGCTGATCTGCAGCGGCGCGTCCTTGTTGTCCTGCAGCGACCTGGCTTCCTCGATCAGCGCCCGCAGCTGGTGCAGCTCCGGCAGGTCCAGGGAGAAGTAGGCGCCGCTGGGCAGGAGCATCTTGGTCTGGCCGGCGGCCAGGGCGGAAAACACGGCAGCGAAGGACACGGGCTGGCCTTCCAGGGAAATCTGGATGCCCAGATCGAACCAGTCGCGCTGTTCCGTGGCCTTGGTGGAGATCGAAACCACCGGTGCGTCTTCGGCTTCACGGTAGTCGGCCATCTCACCGGCCGTGTCCACGTCCACGTTTGGTGCTTCGCGCAGCCGGGGCAGCACTTCCTCCGTGAAGGCCAGGGTGTCCAGGCCTGTCAGTTCGGCGGAGGCTGCCAGCCGGGGGGTGCCCCAGCCGCCCGTGGCGGACTCGCCCAGGGCGGGCACCACGTCCCACGGGTGCCCCACGCCTTCCAGGATGCGGGTCTCCGCGGTGTCATCGCGGTAGCCCTGGTCGCCGGGGTGCCGCCACAGGGGCTGCGCGGTGACCAGTTTGCCGGTCTTGTAGTGCCACTCCCAGTGCAGCCGCACCCGGTGGTCCGCGCCGTAATTGGCCAGCAGCGACAGGGTGGGGACGGCCAGCTCGGGCAGCTCCACGGACTTGTCGCGCGCCGTGACCCGCGCCGTCTGCTTCAGTTTGGGGTAGAAGCCCGTCAGGAACCGCGACTCGTCCCGTGCCGGAATGTGCAGGGTGCTTGCGGCCGTGACAAACGCCAGCAGCTCCTCGCTCAGCCCGCTCTCCAGCGGCGCCAGCGTGATGGTGCCGTCGGGGTCGGGGACGCCGGGCAGCGCCGCCTCGCCGGATGTGAAGAACAGGCCGTGCGCGGGCCTGCCGATCGTGCCAACGGACGCCGGATCAACCTCTTCGCCTTCAACGGTGATGGTGGGGGAAAGCTCCAGCCCGCCGTCGGACGCCTCGTCCTTGGCCTTTGCGCCGGGGTCCGCCGTGGAAGGTTCAGTCACCGGGGCGCCGTACCGGCTCAGGGAGAGCCCGACGGCGGCGGGGGCTTCGGCGAGCCGGACCGGCTCGGTGCCGCGCGAGTGGACCAGGGCGAGCCCGATCTTCCTCGCCTCGGCCAACAGGCCCCACAAGTTCTTCCCCGCGTAGGAGTTCAGGCTCAGCCACAGGCCCGCAGAGTTGTGCATCCGGCTGGCCGAGGAGGAATGGCCGGCCAGGAACTCCTGCAGCCACTCCACGTGCGCCTGGTTCGATTCGCGCCGGAAGTTCAGGTAGTTCAGGGTGTTCCAGGAAACGTCACCCCGGATCCACTTGCCCTTGGCGCCCATGATCACGGGCCGGACCTTGAGCTGCCGCACGCCGCGCACCGGGTCCCGGCGGCCGGTGTAGGAGAAATGCGGAGGCGGTTCCTCCACCTCAAACTGCAGGGCCAGGGGAACGCCGCTGGTGGAGGGGGCGGAACCGGGCTGGGAGATCAGCGGGCTGAGGGCCTGCTCCCAGTCGGAGAGGGCGGCGGAAGGTGCACGCGACACCTGTGTGGAAGCGGACGGCGCCAGCAGCTGCACCCGGATGGACGGGTTGTCCTCGGCGGCGAAGAGCAGGGCCGCCACATGCTTGCAGTCCTTGCGGACCGGGCAGCTGCACACGCCTACAGTGCAGCTCCAGCCGCCCGCCTTCCGGACCAGCTTGGCCGTGGTGGAGTAAGGAACCTCCGCACCGCCCCGGACCTTCCCCAGCATGAGCCCGGTGCCGCCGTCGAACGATATGCCCGAAACCCTGCTCGCCATGGCATACGCCAGCCCGGCCCGCCAGCGAGCGGTCGCTGATGGCGGGTGTCTGTATCGCCAGATCCGCACTTTCGTCCGGTTGGGATGGCATGTACGCGCTACTTTCGGCAGGTCACGGCGGAGCAGGGTCCGGTGGGTGGTTATCTGATCCATCTTAGTTCGGCCCGCGCAGACCCAAGAACCTGGTGGCCGGTCGCGGGGGAGACGCCGGCGGCCCTGATTACCGGGGAAAAGAAATTCCGAACACCCGTAACCTTTCCGCGACCGCAGGCGATGTAGTCCGTGATGGGCCCGCACGGCGGGCCCACTCTGATGTGTTGTCTAGGTTTTGGAGAAGTTAAATGTCTGTGTTCACCGTTCTCGCCACCAGCAAAGTTGCCGCCGGAGTCCTGGCTGCCGGAACCCTGGCAGTGGGAGGAACCGGCGCCGCTGCCGTCTCGGGCGTCCTCCCCACCCAGGCCCAGCAAACCGCCCACGAGCTTTTTGGCGCACCCGCCCCCACGCTCGCAGCCGAAGCGGCGGCTGATGCCCAGGCCACCCCGGCTCCCACGGCCACCGAAGCTGTGACCGACGCACTGAAGACTGCCGACGCCGATGCCTCCGCCAGCGCTTCCGGTGCCGCTGCTGCCTCCGACGAGAAGGTTACCGCTGACGCAACCGCTTCTGCAGCAGCCAACACTGCCGTTGACGCCGCCGGCCCCGCAGCCCTGGGCCTCTGCACCGCCTACACCCACGGCGGACTGGACGCTTCCTCCAAGGCGTTCTCCTCGCTGTCCATCGCAGCTCAGGGTGAGGCGAACATCGACGGCTACTGCACCGACGTCGTGGCCAAGGCCGACGCCGCAGCCAAGGCCGGCACCGAGTCCAAGGGTTCCGCTTCCGTCGAGGTTGAAAAGCCTGAGGTTCCGTCCGCTCCCGCCGTTCCCGCAGTTCCGGCCGTCCCGGGCGTCGACGGCGCGACCACCGTTCCCGCCGTTCCTGCCGTTCCTGCCGCTGGCGGCAACACCGTTCACGCGCCGTCAGTTTCGGCCCGCTAAGGCAGATTGGCTAGTCTGGACTGCGGCCGCGGCTATGCTGCGGCCGCAGTCCGGCCAACCGGGCAAGGGCGCTTGGGCAGGGCACCCCTGGAAAGCCCCGCAAAGAGGCAGTTGGAAGACCACGGGGACTGGCAGTCCGTACCGGAAACCGGGACCAGGCGCAGGCCGGACCCCGGGATGGAGGAGCCGCTGGTGCTAGACACTTTGGTTCAAGAAGAGATCGACATATTCGACAACGCAACCGGAACAGATCCGGCCGCGTTGTTCGCGGCTGCCTATCGAATTTTTGCGGGCCCGGTGCAGGGGTACCTCAAGGCGAGGGGACTGGATGATCCCGAAGCTGTCACCCAGGATGTCTTCCTGGCCTTCTATCCCCGAATCGGCAACCTCACCGGCGGCCTTCAAGGCGCCAAGTCACTGATCTTTTCTATCGCCCACGCCCGCATGGTGGACCACTACCGCCGGCTGGAGCGCAGGCCACAGCTGACACCGTACGACCCCCAGCAGGACGGCCGCACCTCACCGTCCGCCGAGGACGACGCCGTGGAACTGACCGGCGGAGCCTCGGCCATGCTGGAAGGGCTCAGCGGCGAACACCAGGAAGTCCTGGCCCTGCGCGTCGTGGCGGACCTGTCCATTGACCAAGTGGCCACCATCATGGGCAAGAGCGCCGGAGCAATCAAGCAGCTCCAGCGCCGGGCCCTGCAGAACCTCAAGGCACAAACGCTCAAGAGAAACCAGGCGAATCATGAGTGATACCGCAGGACCCCGCAACGACGGGACCGTGAACCAGCTCCTGCTGGAAGCAGGAATGGACGACGACGGCCAGCTCCGTCACGCCCTGGCCAACCTGCGTGCCCTGGCGGCGGAGACTCCGGAGCCCTCCGCCGAAGTCGCAGCGCTGATGGCAGGCAGATCCACTGCCCGCCCCGCCGTCACTGCGGTGCGTCCCGCCGCCGAACCCACGGCAACGTCGGTGCTTCCCGCAGGCCAGTCGGCAGATGAACTTGCTGCCCGCCGCAAGACGAAGCGCCGCATCACGCTCACCACCTTCTCGGTGGCCGCGTCGCTCGCGGCCGGTGGTGCTGTGGCCGCCGCCTCCGACCAGGGGTTCCGCGAATCCTTCACCCAGCTGAACCACGCCGTCACCTCGTTCGTGGCAGGGTCCACCGTGGGGCCCACCGGCCACGACGCGAAGCAGGTGCCTGCGCCCCTCCCCGCGGCGCCCCGGCCGCCGGCAACCAGCGGTCCGGACGCCATCCCGGCGGCACCCGCGCAGGCTTCGGCACCCGCTGGCGCGACGCCGTCGAGCATCCCGGCGCGGCCCGGGAACACTCCCAGCCATGGCGCGGCCGCCCAAAAGCCGGGAGAGATCCCCGCGGAACCGGCCCTGCCCGCCACCGTTCCGGAGGATGTCAGGAAGGGCCTGGAACAAGGTCCGAAGCTGCCCGTTCCTGTGCCCACCGAAATCCCGCTTCCGCGTAAGGCCCCGGACGTTCCGCTGAGGTAGGGGCGGACCGCCTTCCTAGTAGCCCTGGCCGGCTGCCTTGATCATCGCGCCCGACGGGTCCGACAGGTACCAGACGCCGCCGACGCCCTGGCCCAGGACGTCGCCCGGCTTGGTGTCCTTCACAAAGTAATAGAGGGGCATGCCGTTCAGCGTCACCTGCTTTTTCCCGTCAGGGTTGGTGATGGTGCCCAGTTTCCCGCCCACACCCTCTGCCGTGGGCGAACCCGAGGTGGTGGTCAGCGGCGGCCACTGGACCAGGCAGGAGCCGGTGCAGGCGCTGGTGCCGGAGTCCTTGGTGTCCTTGGTGAAGAAGTAGAGGCTCATTCCCTTCGCGTCCACCACAATGTTCCCTGCCGATGAGGACGCGGTTTTGAGGTCGACGGCGGCGCCCGCCTGCGACGATGACGCCGAGGTGGGGGAGGCACTGGACGAAGATGCGCCCGAAGAAGTGGCGCTGGATGCGCTGCTGCCGGCTCCCGCGGCCGGACTGGAGGCCGCCGGCGCTGTGCCGGTGCTGTTGCCGCAGCCGGTGAGGGCTGCCGCCAGGGCCAGGATGGCAAGGCCTGGCCCGAGATGGTGCTTCATGGTGTGCTCCTTGGTGTATTTTCTCGGCTGGTGCTTTGTTGGCTGGCACCCGCAGTCGAATCACCGGGTGCTAACCCCTACGACGCTTCCGGGTAAAGAATGGTTCACAGGTGTGCTGTGGAGCCGCGATTGAACCGTTTCCTGCTTCCCGACGTGATAACAGCCGGGAGCCCAGGGATGCCGTGCGTTCCGCTCAGGGCAGTGACGGGAGGAGTGGGATGCCGCTCGATGATGACGTGGTGGAGGCCATCTACCGTGAACACGGCAGCGCCCTGCGCCGTTTCGTGCTCAGCGCCACCCGGGATCCGCAACTCGCTGAGGACGTGGTCCAGGAAACCGTGCTCCGCGTCTGGCAGCACGCCCCGGACGTCAACGGCAGTTTCCGCAGTTATCTGTATCGCACGGCCAGGAACATCATGATCGACAATTACCGCCGGAGCCAGCGCCGCCCGCAGGAGGCGCTGGGGAGCGGCCTCACCGACCCCGCCGAGGTGATGGGACGCGTTGACGAGATGCTCAACCGGGTCCTGATGGAGGAAGCGCTGCTGCGGCTGAGCAAGGAACACCGGGACGTCCTGGTGGCCCTGCATTACCGCCGGTTCACGGTCAACGAGGCAGCCGTCCAGCTCAACGTCCCCAGCGGAACGGTCAAATCCCGCGCCTTTTACGCCCTCCGGGCACTGCGCACCATCCTGGACGAAATGGGGGTGGAACGGTGAACACCAACCCGCACCACCTGCTGGGCGCCTACGTGCTGGGCGGCCTCGAACCTGCCGACCTAGCCCTCTTCGAGGCGCACCTCCAGGACTGCGGCACCTGCCGGAAGGAACTGGCGGTGCTGGAGAAGGTACCCATGCTCCTCGACTCCCTTCCCGTCCCTGCCGCCGTGGCGCTCGCTGGCATTCCCGGCGGCAGCGAAGCGCCCGCAGCGGGCGTCCCGGCCCGCCTTTTCAACGAACTGGCACACCGCCGTCGGACAGTACGACGGCGGTGGGCAGCGCTGGCGGGCGCCGTTGCCGCTGCCTGCCTGGCCGTGGGACTGGCGGTGGGGCCCCTGCTCGTCAGGCCGGCGCAGCCGGACGCCGCCTACTCCGTGGCGTCCGGGGGAGGGCTGCAGGTCAACATCGACATGGCACGTAAGACGTGGGGAACCGAGCTGGCGGTGAGCGGCAGCAGCCTCCCGGCGGAGGGCACGCTCTCGCTGTGGGTGCGTGACCGTGCCGGCGGGGAGGACCGGGCCTGCGCCTGGACGGCCACCCCCAGCGGAAAGGTCAAGGTCACCGGGGCAACGCCCATCCAGCTGGGCAGCATCTCCAGCGTGGAGCTGCGCGACGGCGCCCAGCGGGCCGTGGCGGTCATCACGGTCCCCTAGGGTTTAAGTGCCCTGAACTCCGCCACCAGCGCCTCGTCCTCGCAGGCGCGGGCGAAGGCCTGGATCCGCCGCTCGATCTCGTAGCCAAGCAGCCAACTGCCGATCCGCTCCATTACGGGCCGGAGCAAAGCCGGACGGCATGAAAAGGTGTACTTCCAGACTGCCCGGGTGCCGCCGTCGTCCGCGGTGAAACGCCAGCCACCGCCGAAGTTCGTGAAGAACCACGGCCCGGACACCATGGTCATGCCCACGTTCCGGGGCGGCGAGTAGGAGACGTACTGGCTCACCATGGCCAGGCCAAGCCGCGACCGGGTGCGGGTGCGGACCCCTTTTCCCGGCGCGTCCGCTCCGTCAAGGAAGCCTTGGGCAGAAATGAAGGGGTCCCACTTAAGCCGGAAGTTGCCTGTGGTCTGGGAGAAGGCGAAGGCAGTCTCCGGATCGATGCGGATGAAGCGTTCGGCACGTACCTGGGGCATGGCTCAACCTAACCACGTTGCCGCCGGCTACTTGGTCATCTTGGCCAGCCGGGCGCGCATGATCATGTACGCGCCGTAGCAGATCAGCCCGGCTCCCACCGCAGCCAGGAGATACGGGCCCAGGGGCTGGTCGCGGAGGGCGCGCAGGCCGCCGTCCAGTCCGGTGGAATCCTCTGGATGCTCCTTGAGCGTGGCGACGACGATGAGCAGGCCGGCCAGCAGCAGTACCGTCCCCTTGGCCAGGTAGCCGGCCACCCCCAGGGCTGTCACAGCAGTCCTGGCCGGTCCGGGGGCCGGCATCCGTAACTGTTTCTCGAAGGTCTTCTTCGGCCCTCGGATGCCGTACACCACCCCCGTGACCGCCACTGCCAGGCCGGTCAGGACGAGCAGCGCCACCCCGCCCGGTGCCTCCATCATGGAAATGGTGAAGTCGCTGGTGGCCTTGCGGTTGTCATCGCCATTGCCGGTGCCCATTGCAAAGTGCCACAAGGTGAGGGCAAGGACGGCGTACACGATCGCCTGCAAGGTCGCCTTGGCCTTGTTCTTGATCTTTCTCTTGGTCGCCTGGTGGTTGAAGTCGAAGAGGGCGTCGCCGGCCTGCCAGAGCGACAACGCTGTGCAGGCGGCGAAGCTGCCCCACAGCAGGAACGGGCCAACAGGCATGGTGGCCAGTTCGGCCACCGCGCCGCTGAAGTCGGCATGGCCGGTGCCGCCCATGGCCAGCCGCACGGCGATGGCACCCACCAGCAGGTGCAGGATGCCGCTGACTGCAAAGCCGGACCGGGCCAGAATCTCGAGTGCCTGCGAATTCGTGGCGTCCTCGGCCTTGTCAACGACCTGCTTCAATTCATTTTTGATTGTCATTCCTTTGGACAGGCGCGGTGGTGCGCTGGTGTGCGTGCCCTTCTTACCAGGGCAATCGTCCCATGGTTCGCGTAATCCCGAACAGCCGCGCCGCGCTGCTTCTCCCTGGGCCGGCGCCGATGGGGATCCCTCCCCGGCGATGGGGAGGGATCCCCATCGCCGGGCTCCGTTACCTGTGCAACCATAAGGACCAGCGATCGACACGTACCGCACTCTTTTCCGGGGGAAACCATGACTTTTTACGGCGCAGACATCAGCCAGTTGCGGGCGCTGGCCAAGGCGGCGGACCAGGCCGCGTCGCTGCTTAGCAGCCGCGCAGGGTCCCTGCACAGCCAGATCCAGTCCGCGCCGTGGAAGGGCCGGGACGGGGAACGCTTCCGCCAGGAGTGGAGCGCCAGCCACCGGCCCAGCCTGGACAAAGTGGCGGCCAGTCTGCGGGAGAACTCAAAAATCCTGATGAAGCATGCCGACGAGCAGGAAAAGGCGTCCACTGCGGGCGGTTCCGGCAGCACCGCGTGGGACCGGATTACGTCGCTGGCCGCGCAGGCCAGGGAGTGGTTCAAGGAAAAGGCTGAAGCAGCCAGGGCAGCGGCCGAACACCGCCGGGAGCTGGAGTCCGGCCTGGACCGGATGCTCAATGCCAGCCCGGAAGAGCAGGCAAAGTGGTGGGCCGGCCTGTCCGATGCCGACCGGAAATACCTGATCGAGGGCGAAGGCAGCGATGGCCCTTTCGCCGAGGACCTGATGCGCATGGATGGCGGCGTCCCCGCGGCCGCTCAGCAGTTGGCCAAGCAGCACCTGCAGGAACTGGCCAAGGCGGACATCCCGGTCTATTCGGAGACGGGCAAGGCCTCCATCGAAGCCAGGGTCGCGTGGGTCCACGGCGGCGCCGAAGTGGGGACCGAAGTGGTGGAGAACGCCGATGGCACCGCCACCATGAGGGTCTACGGAAACATGGGCCTGGGCGTCAATGACGCCACCGGAACGGCGGGTGCCACGCTGACCGGGGAGGTCTCCCGCGAGTTCACGTTCGCCAGTGTGGAGGAAGCCATGGCCGCCCGCGAACAGATGTACCGGGACCTTCCGCCGGACAGCATCGGTGAAATTAAGGATGTGGCCGGGAACCCGCCCGGATACATCCTGGACACCATCAACGATGCGGCAAAGGACAAACGGCTCCACCGGGCAGACGGACAAGGCCAAGGGAACGTTCTCGCTTGATGCCTCCGGAGAAGCAGGCACCGCGTCCGGCGGCGCGAAGCTGGACCTTGCGTACGAGCGGAACCTCACGGACGGTACCTCCACGGCCAGCGGCGAGGTCTCAGCCCAGGGTGAGCTCAAGCTGGACGGCCGGGTGTTCGAAGCGTCAGGCAAGGGCGGGCTGCAGGTCAAAATGGACAAGAGCAACAACATCGATTCCGTCTCCGTGTCCATGGACGGCACCGTCGCCCAGGGCGTCACCTCCGGTGTGAAGTCCGAGGCCGCCAAGTTCGATTCCACCGTGACGGCCGGAACCCAGGGCACGGTCAAGATCGACGTGGACTACACACCCGAGAACCGGCCCGTCATCGACAGCTACCTGCGCAACGTTGCCCTGGGAAATGATGCCGGTGCCGCCCGCGATGCGGCCCGCCTGTACGAGGCCGGCTCCGCTACCGTCCAGGTGAACTCCGTCGTCACTGCCACGAACGAGGCAGGGTTCGATGTGAAGGTGGGTGAGGTGGACGTCAAGACCGAGAACCAGTCCACCACCAACGTGTCCACGTACTATAAAGTCCCCAACGACACCAAGCTCGAGAGGCTCTGAAACCCATGTCAGTGCACATCGAATCCCCGCTGGGCTTCACCGCAGACTTTCCCGAGCACACCCAGGTCCTGGATGATTCCACCGCCGGGCCCAACAGCGAGCAGTACGGCCTGCTGGGCGGCGTCCTGGTCACCGTGATCAAAGACGACACCTCTGTGCAGGATGCCCCGCAGGCCAACGGCTGGGCCCACCTGATGGCAGGCTTCTACCTCGAGGAACGCGGCGGCACCCTCCTTGCAGAGGGTGAGCTGAACCTGCCCGGCAGGGCCGCCTACGGCGTCGTCGTGGGATATGACGACGACGGCGGGCAGGCGAAGGTTGCAGCGACGGTGGGCGTGTGGGAAAGCGGGCGGTTCATTGGCGTGGTGGTCATCTGGCCCTACCTGAACTCCGAGGCAGAACCCCGTCTGGACATGCTCAAGGAGATCGTGGGCGGCATCCGCGTGGGCTGACAGCCCATACGGTGGTCAGCGGCGGCGATAGCAGAGATCGAAAATCAGCCGCCCTGCCTCGTGGGCCTTCGCCTCGAAGCTGGTCCTGATCCTGCCCTCGAAGCGGGGGGCCCAGCCGCCCGTTTCGTCTACGCCTTCGTTGGGCCCGGTGTGCTCTGTGCTCACGGGTGCGCGTCCCTCACGGACGGGGGCCCCGCCCACCACCGATTCGACACCGGACTGCCACACCTGCGTCAGGGGGCTTTCCGGCCCGCGGCGCTCGCCGGTATGCAGGTTCTCAAACTCCTCCGAGCCCGCCAGGACGTCCCGCACGTGGACGGCATAGTTGGACCAGTCGGTGGCGATCCGGAACAGCCCGCCCGGCTTCAGCGCCCGGGCCGCCAGGCCGGCGAACTCAGGCTGGATGAGGCGGCGCTTATGGTGCCGCGACTTGTGCCAGGGGTCCGGGAAAAAGACCCAGAGTTCGCTGACCGATCCTTCGGGCAGCATGGTGGCCAGTACTTCCGGGGCGTTTGCCTCCACCACCCGGACGTTGTCCAGGCCGCGGCTGTTGATCTTGATGATGGTGTTGGCCAGCCCCGGGGTGTAGACCTCCACGGCCAGGAAATTGGTGTCCGGGTTCTGTTCCGCCGCATGGCAGATGGCGTCGCCAAGGCCGGAGCCGATCTCGACGATGAGCGGGGCCTTACGGCCGAACTCGGCCGCCGCGTCAAAGGTGTAGTCGGGGTGGACCGAGGTGTTGGCGACGTGCCGCGGAACGTTGACGGCCCAGCGCTCGGCGTGCTCGGCCCAGGCCGCCTGCCGCCGGCCCTGCAGCCGGGTGCCGCGGCGCACGAAGCTGACAGGGCGGCCGCCGTAGGTGCCGAAGGAGGCCTGGGTTCCGGGCGTGACAGGCCTGGGGACATGCGGCTGCTGGGGGTTTTCAGGGGATTCGCTCATCCCTTCCAGAATAGCGCTGCGGCGACGGCGGGAGGTCGGAGTGACTAGAACACTCCTATGAGGTCGAGCGCCGGGCCCAAGGCCAGGGCGAAGACCAGGCCGCAGATGCAGAGCGAAACTGCTGCCGCGGACCAGTTGCCTGATCCGCGCAGTGACCGGTTCATGGCGGGGAGTGAGAGCCGCAGGGCGAGCGAGGCAAAAAGGAGAGGCAGGCTGAACAGAACCAGCGGAGTTACCCACGGCCATGGGGAAGGGCCTTCGTCCGGGTAGGTCATCAACATGGCGAACATGGAGAGCGGGCCGGTGAGGAACATGCTTGCAGGAGCAAGGATCGCCAGGACCAGGCTGGTGGCTCCTTTGTTTCCCGGGCCTCTGTTGGAGGGCCCCTCGTTGCCGGGCACGCCATGCGGCGGCTGGTCAGAGTGGCCCCCAAAGTCGGAGGGTGCACTGGTCCCGCCCGGGGGCGCGGGGCGGGGTTCCTGTGGCGGCGTAGTTTCCATGGTGCTCCTGCTAGTCGGTGCGGCTGTGTGCTTGGCCGCGGCTGGTTTCAACGTACGAAGCTGCGCGACGCACCGGAAGATAGGCCGGGCCCTATGTGGATAACTCCCGCCGCAGTGGTCTGCTGCAAGAATGGGCGGATGACGGACGCGATGGATGCCGGGGCAAGGGAGCAGCGGCGAAGGGAAGTCTCCGGGGAGGTCCGGGGAGGGGCCGGGACGGACAGCAGCGTGGTGGACCTCAGCAATCTGGTGGACGCCGAAATCGATGAGCTGCCGGCAGCGGAACCCACGCGGGTTGGCAGCCGGCGTGCTCTGGCCTACCTGGGCGTGTGCCTGGTCCTGATCGGCCTGAACCTGCGCAGCGTCTTTTCCAGCCTCTCTGCGGTCCTGCCGGAGGTGACCTCCCAGGCGGCGCTGCCCGGCTGGTCCGTGGTGGTGCTGACCACGGTTCCCGTGACGCTGCTGGGTGTCTTCGCCCCGATCGCCCCGGTTCTTGCCCGCCGGTTCGGCGCGGAGCGGGTGCTGCTGGGGGCCATGGCCTTGCTGACCGCGGGGCTGCTGCTGCGGCCGGTGGATACCGGTGCGGCCGGCGGCGCCGGCCACCTGCCTGCCCTCCTGGTGGGCACGGCAGCCTGCGGCGCGGCGATCGCGCTGTGCAACGTGCTTCTCCCGGGCCTTGTGAAGCGCGACTTCCCCCACCGGCTGGGGCTCATGGGCGGCCTCTACACCACCGCCATCTGTGCCTCCGCCGCGCTCGGAGCCGGCTTCACCTACCCGGTCTACACGGCGACGGGGGAGTGGACCAAGGCGCTGTGGGTCTGGGCGGTGCCCGCCGCCGTCGTCCTTCTCTTGTTCCTTCCCGTCGCCGTTCGGCAGGGGAGCGTCCGGCACCAGTCGATCAGGGACGGGGTCAATGTGTGGCGCTCACCGGTTGCCTGGCAAGTGACCCTCTTCATGGTGCTGCAGGCCATGATGTCCTTCAGCGGGTTCGCCTGGCTGGCGCCCATCCTTCGCGAGAGAGGCGTTGACGGGGCAACCGCGGGGCTGATCGTTGCGGTGTGCATCGTGCTGCAGATGCTCGGTTCCCTGTTCGCGCCCGCGCTGGCCGCCAGGTTGCGGGACCAGCGCGCCATCAACACGGTGGTGGCGCTGATGACCGGCGGCGGGTTCGTATTGAGCATCCTGGGCCCGCTGGACCTGATCTGGGTGTGGGCCGGACTGCTGGGGCTGGGACAG
The DNA here is from genome assembly GCF_030816485.1 of Arthrobacter sp. B1I2. NCBI lineage: Bacteria > Bacillati > Actinomycetota > Actinomycetes > Micrococcales > Micrococcaceae > Arthrobacter > Arthrobacter sp. B1I2. The sequence goes on from NZ_JAUSYC010000001.1 coordinate 1,493,252, forward strand.
GGAAGCCTCACGGCCTGTGCACTGACCCTGATCATGCTCCGCACCCGCGACGGCCACACCGCGGCCCACCTGTCCGGCATGATGCAGGGGGTGGGCTACGGGGTGGGGTCCACGGGGACGCTTATGGTGGGGCAGCTGCATCAGGCCACCGGGTCCTTCGTTCCCGCCGGAATCCTGTTCACGGTGGTCGGCCTGCTCGCGGCGGTCTTCGGTTACCGCTCCGGCCGCAACCGGTACGTGGGCTAGGAACCGCCGTGCGGGACTCCACCCTTCCGGCCGCCCACCCTGCCACCGGGATCTTCCGGCCTCCGTACTTCTGGGTAACGGCCGGCACCTGCGCCCTGGTGTTCCTGGCCGCCTTCGAATCCCTTGCCGTGACCACCATCATGCCGCTGGTCAGCCGTGAGCTGAACGGCGGAAACCTCTACGCCCTGGCCTTCGCCGGGCCATTGGCCACCGGCGTGATCGGCATGGTGGGGGCTGGAAACTGGTCCGACCGCCGCGGGCCCGCCATGCCGCTCTACACCTCGGTGGCACTGTTCGTGGCCGGCCTGCTGATTGCGGGCACCTCGGCTTCCATGCCCATGCTCGTGGCCGGCCGGCTGGTCCAGGGGCTCGGCGGGGGTGCCCTCACCGTGGCGCTTTACGTGCTGGTGGCGCGGTTCTTTCCCGGCCCGCTGCACCCCAGGATCTTCGCTGCGTTCTCGGCCGCCTGGGTGGTCCCGTCGCTGGTGGGACCGTTCGCGGCCGGCGTGGTGGCCCAGGTCTTCAGCTGGCACTGGGTGTTCCTGGGCGTGGTGGGCCTGGTCATTCCGGCACTGGCAATGATCGTGCCGGTATTGCGGGGCCTCAACGAGCCGGGAGAAGCAGGCCGCTCGGAAGTAACCGCCCCGCCATGGGCCCTCGGCCGGCTGGGGTGGGCGGCACTGGCTGCGCTCGCCGTGCTGGGCCTGAACCTTTCCGCCGACGTCAGCATCCCTGCCTTTCCCGCCGCCACCGCATTCCTGGCGTGCGCCGCCGTCGTCCTTGCCCTGGTGGCTGTCCGGCCACTGGTGCCGGCCGGGACCCTTACTGCCCGCCGTGGGCTGCCCAGCGTGATCCTGGCACGGGGGCTCGCGTCGGCGTCGTTCTTCGGCGCGGAGGTGTATCTTCCCTACCTGCTGATCGACCAGTACGCGTTCCCGCCCACCCTGGCCGGCCTGACCCTTACCGGAGGTGCGCTGGCCTGGGCCGCTGCCGCCGCCGTGCAGGGCCGGCTCGGCTCCCGGCTGCCGGACCTGCGCGCCGTCCAGGTGGGGTCGCTGATGGTTCTGGCCGCCGTGCTCCTGGCCCTGGCCACCACGGCCCTGCACTGGCCGGCCGCAGTCGCCATAGGGGGGTGGGTCCTGGCGGGCGGCGGCATGGGCCTGCTCTACCCGCGCCTGAGCGTAATGACCCTGGCGCTGTCCACCAAGGACAACGAGGGCTTCAACAGCTCCGCCATGTCCATCTCCGACTCCCTCGGCGGGGCACTTTCGCTGGCCGCCACGGGGATCGTCTTCGCGGCATTTACGACGGCGGTCCAGTCCTTCGCGGGCGTCTTCGCCTTCACCGCGGCGATCGGTGCCGCCGCGGCACTGGCGGCACCACGGGTCACCGCCCCTGACTCCTGAGTTTTTGGGCAGCTACGACGGCCCCACGGCTCCGGAAGTCGCGTTATCTGCCCAAAAACTCCTGGGTGATCAGGGCAGGCGGGTGGCGCGCAGGACGACGTCGGCAATCGTCGCTTCCTGTCCTTCCGGACCGGTCACCGGCCGCTCCCGGCTGGTGAGGACCTCAATTTGCCAGTCGGGACCGTTAAGCCCTAGTTCGCGGACCAGGTCGTCACCGGTGTAGAACATGTCCCGGTGGTTGTGGTGATCGCTGCCCCAGGGCGGAAGCCGGTCCGGGTGGTGGCCCACCACCAACAGGGTTCCGCCCGGCTTGACGGCTGCGGCGGCCGCGCGCAGCGGAATCCGCCAGTCCAGTTCCTGGGAATGCAGGAACTGCGAGGTCACCAGCTCGTAGGAAGCATCGGGTTGCCACTGCGTGAGGTCCGCCAGTTGCCACGTGATCTTGCTGCGGATGTCCCCGTTCGACGCGTGCACGCTTTCCCGCGCCAGCTCAGCCAGCTCGTGGGAATGCGCCCGTTCCAGGGCAACGGCGGAAACGTCGACGGCGGTCACGGACCAGCCTTGCCGGGCAAGCCAGATGGCGTCGGCACCCTCGCCGCAGCCCAGTTCCAGCGCGTTTCCCGGATGCAGGCCGCCGGCTTCACGGACCAGCTGCGGGTTCGGCTTCCCGCTCCAGAGCCGCGCTTTGCTGCGGTACCGCTCGTCCCAGACTGCTGCCGGATCTATGCCGCCACCAGCCGCTTCCGGCCCGCCGCCGCCGTCGTGCGCTTCATGCGGGCGGTCCTCATTTTGGTGCATGTCCTGTCGCTGCCCCGGGTGTTCGCTCATGCGTTAACACTGCCCCGCGGCGCCCCCGCAGGCAACGGCGCGCGGATGCGGGGCCGGGGGATGGTAGACTGGAGGAACTTGATGTGCAGTGATGCCCGCCCGCTCCGGATCTGGAGTTCCTTTCCAGGGAGTGGGCTTTCTTCATGTGAGAGGCACATCCTGCGTCGATGAACGCGTTCCATTTGGTCCCTGCCGGCTGTCCTAATTTGCAGCGGCACGGTTGATCACCTGACTTTTCTTCGGCGAACCCCTGGTCCAACCGGCACCGGGGGCCGATATCCGCATGGATACCGCCTGAAAGACCGTAAAAAACTACATGACTACTTTTGCTGCCCTCGGTACTCCCAAGGCCCTTGCAGACACCCTTTCCGCGCAGGGAATCGTTGAGCCGTTCCCCATCCAGGTCAAGACACTCCCGGACACGTTGTCCGGCCGTGACGTCCTGGGCCGCGGCCGGACCGGATCCGGTAAAACCATTGCTTTCGCCATCCCGCTTGTAGCACGACTCGCTGAGCGGGAAGCCAAGCACTTCCGCAAGCCCGGCCGCCCCATGGGCCTGGTCCTGGCACCCACCCGTGAACTGGCAACCCAGATCAACGCCACCATTGAGCCGATGGCCAAGGCCATGGGCCTGAACACCACCGTGATTTACGGCGGCATCTCCCAGGCCCGCCAGGAAAAGGCGCTGCGCGCCGGCGTCGACATCGTCATCGCCTGCCCGGGCCGCCTGGAGGACCTGATCCGCCAGCGCATCCTGACCCTCGAAGGCGTCGAGATCACGGTCCTGGACGAGGCCGACCACATGGCCGACCTCGGCTTCCTCCCGGTGGTCAAGAAGCTCATGGACATGACCCCCAGCCAGGGCCAGCGCCTGCTGTTCTCTGCCACCCTGGACAACGGCGTGGACAAGATCGTCCAGCGCTACCTGTCCAACCCGCTGACCCACGCGGTGGACGAATCACAGGCCGCGGTCACCACCATGGAGCACCACGTGCTGGTGGTCAACGACCAGACCGTCAAGAAGCAGCTGATCGTCGAGCTCGCCTCCGGCGCCGGCCGCCGGGTGCTGTTCCTGCGCACCAAGCACCACGCCCGCAAGCTTGCCAAGACCCTTACCGACGCCGGCATCCCCGCCGTCGACCTGCACGGCAACCTCTCGCAGAACGCCCGTGACCGCAACCTGGCCGAGTTCTCCTCCGGCGAGGTCCGCGTCCTGGTCGCCACCGACGTCGCAGCCCGTGGCGTCCACGTCGACGACGTCGAACTGGTCATCCACGTGGATCCGCCCACCGAGCACAAGGCGTACCTGCACCGCTCAGGCCGCACAGCCCGCGCCGGTTCCGACGGCACCGTGGTCACGCTGACCCTGCCGGAGCAGCAGTCCGACGTCAAGAAGCTGATGAAGGCTGCCGGCGTGGACGTCAACTTCGAGCGCGTCACCGCCAACTCGCCGCTGGTCGCCGAACTGGTAGGCGAAATGGCCGACAAGATCGATCCACGAACCCGCGCTGCGCTGCTGGCCGCCAAGTCCAGGCAGGGCGGTGGCACCTCCACCGGCGCCAACGCCGAGCGTAAGCGTGCACGGCGCCAGGCTGCGCCGTCTGCCGGTGGCCGTGGCGGCCGCGGCGGGCGCGGCAAGGTGGCGCCCGAGGCAGCGCGGACCGATGTTCCCCGCGCCGAGCGCCGTGCCGTTGCCTTCGAAGGCCGCACGGAAGCCCGCGCCGCCTTCGACCGCAATGCCGAGCAGAACGAGGACCGCGCAGTGGCAGCAGCCGCTGCACGGCGTAACAACCGTGGCCGCGGCACCGCCTCCACGCACCGCAACGACGTCCCCGCGGCAGGTGGCCGTGCATCGGCTGGCCGCGGTTCGGACGGCCGTGCAGAGTCACGCGTAACCCGCAGTGACGCTCCGCGTGGCGGCACTGGACGCCCGGCTTCGTCGGGCCGCCCGGCTGCTTCCGGCGGCCAGCGCAGCGGACGCCCCGCGACCGGCCAGCGTGCGGCAGCAGGAGCAGCCGGCCAGCGCTCCGCAGGTGCAACCGGCGGCAGCAAGGCCGTATGGTCCTCCAACACCGGCGGAACATCCGGCGGCTCCTACTCGGCCGGCAACGGTGGGAACGGCGGAGGCTCCGGCCGTCCCGCCCGCAGTGGGCCGCGCCGCGCGTCTGCCCCGGCATCGAACGAACGCCGCGGCCGCTAAGCAGTAAACAGCCGCCAGGCAATGAAACGGCGGGCTCAACCACATGGTTGAGCCCGCCGTTTTTGTGTCTTCAGCCGCTACCAGCCGCGGGCCCGCCACTCCTCGAGGTGCGGCCGTTCGGCACCCAGGGTGGTGGGCTTGCCGTGCCCGGGATGCACGACGGCGGTATCCGGGTAGGCGTCGAACAACCGTTCTGTGACATCGGACAGGAGCTGGTTGAACCGCTCCGGGTCCTGCTGGGTGTTGCCCACCCCGCCCGGGAACAGCGAGTCCCCGGAGAAGATGTGCGCCGGCCCGTCCGGGTCCTGGTACACGAACGCGATCGAGCCGGGGGTGTGCCCCCGCAGGTGCACGGCGGTCACGTCGAAGCCGTCGAATTTGCCGACGTCCCCGTGGCTAAGCCGCACGTCCACGGGAACAGGCAACGCACCGGCGTCGTCCGCCCCCGCCGCTGTCCGGGCCCCGGTGGCGTCCACCAGTTCCTTCAGCGCCCGCACGTGGTCCCAATGCTGGTGCGTGGTGGCGATCAGGGCAAGCCGAGGCCTGGCAGCAGTGTCGCGGGCCCCATCCGCGAGCAACTGCCGGATGGCGGGAAGGTCGTCAGCGGCGTCGATCAACAGCTGCGCGCCGCTCTCCTTGGCAGTCAGCAGGTAGACATTGTTGTCCATGTCGCTGACGGAGATGCTGCGGATGGTGAGGGCCGGCAGGTCGTAGAGAAGTGAGTCCATGGGCTTCAGTCTAGGGATGGGCTACAGGTCGAGCGGCAGGGTGGTGGAGTAGAGCTGCTTGGACGGCGGCGCGGCGAGGATTTCGTGCAGCGCGCTTTTGCCTTCCGGCGTGGTCCGCCACGCAGCGTAGTCGGCATGGTCCTGGGTGGTGGCCCAGGTTTCCACCACCAGGATGTGGCAGGGGTCGGCGTCGTCCACCAGCGCTTCTATGCCTTGGTTGCCGGGCCAGGCTCGCGTGGCAGCGAGCGTTTCGGACAGGTATTTGGCGGCGTCGTCGCGGTGCGCGGGGTCGATCCGGACTTCGAAGTGCACGATGGCAGGCATGGGGCTCCTAAAGGGTGGTGGTCAAATGTGCGGTTGTTGGCTCTGAAGGAAGGCGCCCTATTCCCGCCCCTGTGACACCCACTTGGGGTCCGCCGAACGTGAGCCGACGACGGCGTCCGAAGCCGCATCCAGGGCTTCGAGGTGCTCCGGGCTGAGGTCCAGGTCCAGGGCGCCAAGGTTCTCGTCGATCCGCGCGGCCTTGCGGGTGCCCGGAATGGGAACCACCGGCAAACCGAGCCGTTTGCCCTGGGCGAACAGCCAGGCCAGGGCCACCTGTGCCGGTGTGGCAGCCAACTGGTCCGCCACTGCCCGGACGGCGTCCACTACAGCCTGGTTGGCGTTTGCGGCGTCCGGGGCAAAGCGGGGAATGTTCCGCCTGAAGTCCTTCTCGCCCAGGCTTGCGGTATCAACCGTTCCGGTGAGGAAGCCGCGTCCCAGCGGGGAATAGGGGACAAAGCCCACTCCCAGGCCGGCCGCGGCGGGAACAACGTGGCCTTCCACGTCCCGGCTCCAGATGGACCACTCGCTTTGGACCGCGGCGATCGGGTGGACCGCTGCGGCGTCCTGCAGTTCCCGGGCGGTCACTTCGGACAGGCCCAGGTGCTTGACCTTGCCCTGCTTCACCAGTTCAGCCATGGCGCCGACGGTTTCCTCGATGGGGACCCGGACGTCCCGGCGGTGCATGTAGTAGAGGTCGATGACGTCGGTGCCCAGCCGCTGCAGGCTCCGTTCCACCGCCTGGCGGACGTACTGGGCATCACCCCGGATGTCCGTGTAGCCGTCGGTCGGAGTCCCCACCAGGGCGAATTTGGTGGCCAACTGGACTTCGTCCCGCCGGTCCTTGAGCAGCTGGGAAATCAGCTCCTCGTTGCTGCCGCCGCCGTAGATGTCCGCGGTGTCGATGAAGTTGACGCCGGCGTCGACGGCGTGGTGCAGCGTCCGCAGTGCCTCGGCCGGGTCCACTTCGCCGTACACGGGGGTGAGGGCCATGCCCCCGAATCCAAGGGGGCTGACGGCCAGGCCGTCGCCGAGCTGGACAGTGTGGCCGCGGTCAGTGGGTGCGTTTGTCATGGGTGCTCCTGTTCTTTTCCTGCTCTTGCAAAAGTTCGGTTACAGCCAGGGGATGGTGCGGTGCGCGGCCGGGCGGGTGGCCTGGATCAGGCGGGCATTTGCTTCGTCGGGTCCGGTGGCCCAGGCGGTTGCTGCCTCGCGGTCCATCCCGAATGCCATGTGCCGGTCCACCAGCCGCTGCAGCCGGAGCGCGGGCGGGGTTTCAAGGAACCACACCTCGTCCAGCTGCGCCCTGACCTCTTTCCACGGCTCCTGGTCCGCCAGCAGGTAGTTGCCCTCGGTGATGACCAGAGGGACGTCGGCCGGCACGGCAATGGAGGCCGCCACTGGTTCGTCCAGGGTGCGGCGGAACTCCGGCGCGTACACCACTGCCTCGTCCCTGCGCACCAGGCGGCGCAGCAGCGAAAGGTAGCCGCCGCCGTCGAACGTATCAATGGCGCCCTTACGCTGCCGAAGCGGGGTCCCCTCGATGATGGCGTTGCCCAGATGGAAGCCGTCCATGGGCACCACCACAGAGGTTCCGGGGCTGAACTGCTCCTGCAGCCACGCCGCAAAGGTGGATTTTCCGGACCCTGGCGCCCCGGCGATCCCCAGGATGGTGCGCGCTCCGGGCACTATCCGGCGCCGCAGTGCGTCGACGGCGTGGGTGATCTCGGGGGAGTCCATGGGAAAAGCCTAAACCGCCGGCATCAGTGGCGCGCAGGCTCCGCGGGTTTATCAGCGGCGTGGTCCGTGGCAGGCAGCGCCTTCAGCCCCGCGGCGCAGCCCACGATCCCCGCGATGAACAGCAGCTTCACCACACTGAAGGGTTCCACGCCGGTGGCCATGGCCCAGCCGACGGTCAGCGCGGCACCGATGCCCACCCAGATGGCGTAGGCGGTGCCCAACGGGATGCTCCGGATGGCCATGCCCAGGCCCAGCATGCTCAGGGTTGCGGTGACGGCGAAGATGAGCGTGGGCAGGGGCCGGCTGAAACCGTCTGACAGGCCCAGGGCTGTGGCCCAGACAGCTTCGAGGACAGCGGAGGCCAGGAGCACCAGCCAGGGAAGCGGGCGCTTCATCATCACGCCACCACCTTCAGGCCAACCACGCACGCGGCGATGCCGGACAGCAACAGCAGGCGCGCCGCCGTGGGACGTTCCACCCTGGTGACCATCGCGTAGGCGGATGTCAGGACCACGCCCACTCCCACCCAGACCGCGTAGGCCGTGCCGGTGGGAATGGACTGCATCGCCACGGCCAGGCCGCCGGTGCTCGCCGCGACGGCCACCAGGAAGAGCGCGGCGGGGGCGAGGCGGCGGCGGCCGGAAGCCTTGGAGGCGCGGTGGAGGGCGGCCGCCCAGACGGCCTCAAGGGCGCCGGAAAGAACGAGGATTAACCACGACATGATCCGATCCTTTGGCCAGTCTTGTCGCGTGCCGGGTACTGAACCGTCGTCCGGAGGCTCGGGGTGGAGCCTTGGCTTCCAGCGTAGCAACGTCCGACGGCGGGCGGCCACCTTGGTGCCCAACCTCACCAGGGTCGGTTCCGCCTCCTTGGTTCCGCTCTCAGCCCGCGCGCTGCAGCAGCTGTTCAACCCGCTCCGGTGCATAAAGGCTCTCCTCCACGAGCCGGCAAAGACCCGCGGCTGTGGCCCTGCGGCTGTCCGCGGGGACGATCTCCAGATCCACCAGGGAAGGTTCAAAGGCGTTGGTGAGAATCTCCTGCCGGCACGCCTGCAGGAATTCAGGGAGGACACCCACCAGCCCGCCCACCGCCACCCGGCCGGGGTTGAGCGTCCCCACCACGGCCGCGAGCGCCCGTCCGAGCACCCGTCCGGCCTCTGCGACGGCTGCGCGGACGTCCGGATCGCTGCCCGCCGCATCAACCAGCCCGCGCAAGGTCCGGTAGTGCGCAAATCCTGGGGCCGCCAGCAGCGCACGTCCGGAAGCCACTGCCGCCAGGCAACCGTCCCTGCCGCACCGGCACAGGCACCCCGCTGCCTCAGGGACGCGGACATGACCGATGTCCCCGGCAGCACCGTGGGCGCCCCGGACCAAGGCACCGCGGACGATGATGCCGGAGCCGATCCCGGTACTGACCTTCACCGCGACAAGGGAGTCAAGGGGGCCGCGGACCTCTCCGACGGCCATCGACCGGGCATCGTTTTCCAGCAGCACCGGGCAGTCGAGCCTGGACTCCATCACCTCCTGCAAAAGCTGCAAGTCCCAATGGGCGAGGACAGTCCGCTCCAGGCCCAGGCGGTGGAGGGGGTCAACCGGAGCGGGCAGCCCTACTCCTGCGCCCACCGGCTGCCGGCCATGGAGCAGCCGGAGGGCCTCGCCGACCACCTGGCCAACCACCACTTCCTGGGACTGCCCGATCTCCGCGGGGATGCGCGCTGACGCGACCACCTCCCTGCTCAGGGACAGGAGGTGGATTCCGGCGTGGGTGTGGCCGATCTCCAGGCACACCACAATCTTGTGCCGGTCATCGAACCGGAGCGAGCGGGGCGGCCTGCCGCGCTGCGCCCGAAGGGGGGTGGACTCATAGACGAGGCCTGCCGCAAAGAGCGCATCGAGCCGCTCGTACAGGGTGGACCGCGCCATGCCGGTGATCTCCAGCAGGTCTGCGCGGCTGTATCCCGCCGCGTTCGAGCGCAGCAGCTGGAGGAGATGGCCGGCGCTGGTGGCCGGGCCCACCGACGGCTGGGCGGGCTCGCCCACGAGGGTCCGGTACTGGGTCCGGTACTCCGCCATGCGGCAGGCGTCCTTTCGACTGCGGCGCGCAGGGTTGCGCATCCGTCATTGACGTGATCTGTATCACACAATTATGATCGATCATCAGACAAAAACGTAGCAGCCCTTCACCCCAGGAGGCTCTCATGTCCGTTCTTGACCACCGTGGCGTCAGCCGACGGGCCATGCTGAAGGGGGGCCTTGCAGCTTTGGCTGCCGGCCCGGTGCTTGCGGCCTGCGGGGTGAATACCAGCGGAAGTGGCGGCAAGGGCTCGGTCAGCTTCCTCTCCACGCAGTTCTCCCCCGTGGAGGAGCGCCAGAAGTATGAGGCCACCCTCAAGAAATTTGCAGGGGACATCAGCGTGGCCTACAACCCTGTTGATACGGGCGTCTTCAATACCACCCTGAAGTCCCAGCTCGCGGCCGGAAAGGTGGAGGTGGGAATCGCCGGAGGGCTGCACGGCGACCTCGCCCCCTTCGCTTCCCAGCTGGAGGACCTTAGTTCGCTGATGAACGATTTGTCCTCGGCCGGCTACTCCAAGGACGTGGCAGATCTGGCCAAGCTCGGCACCGACGTTCCCCGGTACATCCCCTGGATCCAGGCGACCTACGTCCTTGCGGTCAACAAGAAGGCGCTTCAGTGGCTGCCATCGGGAGCGGATGTCAACAAACTCACCTACGACCAGTACCTGGAGTGGGCGAAGGCCGCCAAATCGGCCAACGGGCGGCCCGTGTTTGGGCTTCCGGCCGGTCCCAAGGGCCTCCACCACCGCTTCTACCAGGGCTTCCTCCTGCCCAGCTTTACCGGCGGGCAAATCACCACGTTCCGCAACCAGGACGCCGTCAACGCCTGGACATATATGCGGGAGCTCTGGGCCAACACGAACCCGGCCTCCACCAACTACGACTTCATGCAGGAACCCCTGGCCAACGGCGAGGTCATGGTGGCCTGGGATCACGTGGCGCGCCTCATTACGGCAGTCAAGGACAAACCGGACGACTGGCAGATGGTTCCCGCACCATCCGGGCCCAAAGGCAAGGGCTACCTCCTGATTGTCGGCGGCATGGCGGTACCGAAGGGTTCACCGGAGAAGGACAAAGCCTTTGAACTCATCAAGGCGCTGTCCAAGCCTGAGGCACAGATCGAAACACTGAAATCCAACGCCTTCTTCCCCGTTGTGAAGACGGATATCAGCGGCGACCTCCCCGGCGGCGTGGCTCTTGAAGCGAAGGCTGTCAAGGCACAACAGGAGGCCTCCGATGCGCTGCTCGCACTGCCCCCGGTGGGCCTGGGCGACAAGGACCCCCAGGTCTCCCAGCTGTTCAAGAACTGCTTCCAGGAGATCTGCCTGAACAACGCGGACGTCAAGGCGACGCTGGACCGGCAGGGAGCGGAGCTGGCCAAGATCATGGACACCCTCAATGTCCCGTGCTGGGCGCCGGATCCCAAGGCGTCCCCCTGCAAGGTCGCTTGATGGCCGCGCCGGCGGATGCCAGGCCGCAGGTTGCCCCTGCCGGTCCGAAAAGCGGTGCGCCGAGGAGGAAAGGAAACTCCGCCGCCCTGCTGCTGATTGCCCCGTCGATCGTGTTCATGACGCTGCTCTTCGGCTGGCCGATGGTCAGCGGCTTCCTGCAGGCGTTCGGCGGCCCGGAGGGATTGACGACGGCGAACTTCACCCGCATGTCCCAGGACCCCTACTTCTGGTCATCCGTGGGCAACACCCTGCTGCTCATCGTGGTGATGATCCCCATCCAGTTTGTCCTGGCCCTGGCGATGGCCCTGCTGATCCGGGCCAAACCGCGGGGCGCCTCGGCCTACTTCTACATCTGGGCCATCCCGCTGGCGGTCAGCGACCTCGCCGCCGGCCTGGTCTGGCTGACGGTCTTCACGGACCGTGGCTACCTCAACTCCCTTCTTGCGTCCGTGGGCCTGCAGCCCGTCGCCTGGCTCGCCTATGACAACTACCCCTCGATGTTCGGCGCCGTGCTGATCGCGGAGGTCTGGCGCGCCACGTCGCTGGTGTTCGTGATTGTCGTGGCCGGGCTGCAGTCCATTCCAAAGGATTACGAGGAGGCGGCCGGCGTCTTCGGCGCCAGCTTCTGGAACCGGCTGTGGCACGTGACCTTGCCACTGCTGCGCCCCAGCCTCCAAACGGCCTTGATCCTGAGGACCATCCTCGCCTTCCAGACCTTCGCCGTAGCACTTGCCCTCACCGGCCAGAACTTCCCGCTGGTGGTCGGTGAGACCTACCGCTGGTACACCGGCCTGCAGGATCCCAACGTGGCGTCGGCGCTGGCGTTGGTGGTCATGGCCGTGTCCATGGTGACGGCTGTCGGGTACCTGAAACTCCTGAGGGACCAGTCGGAGGCCCCGCAATGAGCCACGCAACCACATCCAAGGCCGCGGAACCGGCTGCCGGCCACGAGCCTGAGGTGGACCGCAGGCCCCTGGCACGGCAACGCCGGAACAGGGTGCTGCTCCAGGTGGCCTGCATCCTGATCACCCTCTTCATGGCCCTGCCGATCTACCTGATCGCCCTGGCCGCCATGTCCAGCCGGCAATCGCTGCAGAAGTTTCCGCTCAGCTTCATCCCGGACAACTTCTCCACCGAGACCATGCAGACGTTCCTGCAGTCCACGGGCATCCTCGGCGGCCTGATCAACTCGGTGCAGGTGGGCGTGTTCACCCTCGTGTTGTCGCTGATCATCGGCGTCCCGGCCGGGTACGCCGTGGCGCGGTTCGCGTTCCGCGGCAGGGATCCGTACCAGCTCTTCCTGCTTTTCACCCGGGCGTTGCCCATCGTGGTGCTCTCGGTGCCCCTGGCGCAGCTCTTCCTGCAGACGGGACTGTACGACACCGTGCCCGCCGTCGTCCTGCTCCACACGGCCCTGGCCCTGCCCACAACCATCCTGATCACCGCCTCCGTCTTCCTCGGCGTTCCCCGCGACGTCGAGGAGGCCGCGCGGATCTTCGGCTGCAGCCCTTTGCAGGCCTTCCTCAAGGTGGTCCTGCCCATGGCTGTGCCGGGCATCGCCGCGGCATCGATCTTCACGTTCGTGATGTCCTGGAATGAAGTCCTGGGGGCGTCGATCCTGACACTGAACCAGCGCACCCTGCCCGCCCAGGTCCTCAGCTCCCTTGCTGAATCACCACTTGCCTACCGCTTCGCCGGCGGCTTCCTGCTGGTGCTCCCGGCACTGATCTTCATCTTCTTCATGCGCCGCTACCTCACCAACATGTGGGGCTCCACCATCCGCTGATTGCGTCCCAGAGAGGCTGTCCCATGGCTGACATCTCCATCAAGGGTCTTCACAAGACCTATCCGGGCAGCACCGAGCTGGCCACGAACAACGTCTCGCTCGAGGTGGCGGAAGGCGAGTTCATGGTGCTGCTGGGGCCTTCGGGGTGCGGGAAGACCACCCTGCTGCGCATGGTGGCGGGCCTGGATTTCCCGGACCAGGGCAGCATCTCCATCGGCGGCAGGGACGTGACCTACCTGCCGCCCCAGGACCGTAACCTCTCCATGGTGTTCCAGTCCTATGCCGTGTTCCCGCACCGCATGGTCCGGACCAACATCGGCTTCGGGCTGATGATGAAGAAGGTCCCGCGGGAGGAAATGGAGCGGAAGGTGGCATGGGCGGCGGACCTGCTGCAGCTCAGCCCCTATCTGGACCGGTACCCGGCGCAGCTTTCAGGCGGCCAGCGGCAACGCGTCGCCGTTGCCAGGGCCATCGTCATGGACGCCGATGTGCTGCTCATGGATGAGCCCCTGTCCAACCTCGACGCCCTGCTTCGACTCGACTTCCGCGCCGAACTGAAGAAGATCGTCCAGCAGCTCGGTTCCACCACCCTGTACGTCACCCACGACCAGGTGGAAGCAATGAGCCTCTCGGACCGGGTCGCGGTGATGAAGAAGGGCCAGATCGCCCAGCTTGGCCATCCGCTCACCGTCTACGAGGAGCCCGCAGACCGTTTCGTGGGCGGCTTCATCGGCTCACCGCCCATGAATTTCCTGGACGGCCGTATCTCCCAGCAGGGCGCCCTGGAAGTCGGCGGTCAGAGCATCGCGGCCCCCGAATTCCTGGCCCGGGCAGCAGCACGCACCGGCGGCACGCCGGTCATGGTGGGCATCCGGGCAGAGAACATCGCACTGGCCCAGCGCGGTTCGGAGGGGTCGCTGGACGCCGCCGTGGAGGTGGTGGAGCCGCTCGGGCACGCCACCCTGCTGACAGTGGACATGGGCGGCCAAACCGTCAAGGTCCAGGTTTCCTCCACGGCGCGGGTCTCCGCAGGAGACAAGGTGGGGCTGCGCTTCGAGCAAAGCGCCCTCCGCTTTTTCGACACCGAAACCCAATTGGGGCTGACGGCATGAGCGCAGACGCGGACGCAGACGCGTATCCGCTCCGGAACCTGGAGGATATGGAGCAGCGGGCCAGGGCTGTCCTGGCCGCGAATGACCTTGGCACCATGGTCACCGCCGCGCCGAACCTCTATCCGCACATGTGGAGCTGGGACGCGGCCTTCGTTGCCACCGGCCTGTCCACCGTAAGCGTGGCCCGGGCCCTGCAGGAGCTCGACCACCTCATCGCGGCGCAGTGGGACAGCGGAATGATCCCGCACATCGTCTTCTCCGATGTCCCGGGCTACTTCCCGGACGTGGAGCGGTGGGGAACCCGCGGAGCATCACCCGAGGGCGTGCAGTCCAGCGGCATTTGCCAGCCACCTGTGCATGCGACGCTGCTGCGCCGCATCGTGGAACGCGCGACGGCGGCGGGCGGCGGGGATGCCAGGCTCGCCGAGGAATTCACCCGGCGGACCCTGCCGCAGTGGATCCGCTGGCATGCCTGGCTCCGCAACAGCCGCGGCGCCGACGGTTCCGGACTGCTCACGATCTACCATGGCTGGGAGTCCGGAATGGATAACTCGCCACGGTTCGACGGGCCATATTCCCGTGTCCGGCCCGGGAAGATGGAGCCCTTTGTCCGCACGGACACGTTGAAGGTCACCGACCGCAGCCAGCGGCCCAGCGATGAGGAATACAGCCGCTACCTGTGGCTGGTGCAGCAGATGGCCGACGTCCGGTTCGACGATGCCCGGCTGCCCGGCGTGATGGCCTTCCAGGTCAAGGACGTTTTCATGTCGGCGATCTTCGCGGCGGCCAACGAGGACCTGGCCGTGCTGGCAGAACATGCCGGCCTGCGCGGGGATGCGCCCCGGTTGCGGGAGTGGGCCCGGGAGTTCCGGGACGGAGTGGACGCCACCGTGGACGAACAGACAGGGCTGGCGCGCGACCGCGACGTGCTGGCCGGGGACTGGATCGGGCTGCCCACCATGGCAGGGTTCGCTCCGCTCATCTCCACCGCGGACGACACCCTGCTGGGGCGGCAGCTGGAGGTCTTTGAAGGGCCGGACTGGACCGGCGACCCGCGCCTGGCCTTCCCGCTGCCCGCGTCAACCTCCACCACCTATGCGGGCCTCAAACCCCGGCAATATTGGCGGGGACCGGTCTGGCCGGTGATGAACTGGTACCTGGCCAGCTGCCTGCGCAGGCGCGGCGACGAGGCAAGGTACCGGCGGCTGCGCCAAGCGTCCCTTGACCAGCTGATGGAAGGCCATTTCGCCGAGTACTACGAACCGTTTACGGGCGAGCCGCTCGGCAGCATGGACCAGTCCTGGACGGCGGCCGTTGCGCTGGAATGGCTCGCCGATCCCGACGCCGGCTGACCGTGGAGGCACCGCCGTCGTCCGCCCAAGCGCCCGGGCCACCAGTGCGCCTCCTCATCGCCGGCGCCGGTGCACGCGGCTCCGCCTATGCCCGGCTTGCCGTGGGTACCGGCCGGGCCGCCGTGGTGGGAGTCGCGGAACCGCGCCGCATGCTGCGCGAACGCATCGCAGCGGAGCTTGGAGTTCCGGAGGCGGGCCTTTTCGAGGACTGGCAGGCCATGCTCCGCACCCGGCTGCCGGCTGACGGCATCATCATTGCCACTCCCGACCGTGAGCACGGAGGGCCCTTTGCGGCGGCCGCAACCCACGGCTACCCGGTCCTCCTCGAGAAGCCCATTGCCACGGACCCCGCCGGCTGCGTGGAGCTGGCCCGGCTGCAGCGGGAATCGGGGATCAGGGCAACCGTCTGCCACGTCCTGCGCTACACGCCGCTGACTGCGCTGCTGCGGCAACTCCTCGCCGCCGGGGCAGTAGGACGGGTCATCTCCGTCCAGCACCTGGAACCGGTGGGTTTCTGGCATTTCGCGCACTCCTACGTCCGGGGGAACTGGCGGCGGGAGGAAGAGTCCAGTCCCTTCCTGCTGGCCAAGTGCACGCACGACGTCGACTGGCTCTCCTTCATTATCGGAAGCCGGCCCCTGCGGGTGTCCTCGTTCGGCCGGCTCTCGCATTTCCGGCCGGAGGAGGCGCCGGAAGGGGCGTCGGATCGGTGTACCGGCTGCGCGGCCGAACCGCGCTGCCCCTACTCCGCCCTGCGCATCTACGGGCCCGGCCGTCCTCCGAGCGGCACCGCGCCGGACCCCGGGAGGGCCTACTTTGCCGACGTGGTGGATCCGGGCGGTACGCGGGAATCGCTGTGGCAGGCGCTGGCAACCGGGCCTTACGGCCGTTGCGTCTACTCCTCAGACAATGACGTGGTGGACCACCAGGTGGTGAACATCGACTACGAGGACGGCACAACCGCCGCTTTCACCGCCACGGCCTTTACCGCCAAGGGCCCCAGGCAGACCCGGATCTTCGGGAGCCACGGCGAGATCACAGTCGAGGCCGGCACCGTCTCGGCCTATGACTTCCTGACCGGGGAAACCACGGTCCACACGGTGCCGTCCGTCGCTGCCCAGGTACAAGGCGAAAAGCACGAGGGCGGCGACCGGGGCCTCGTGCAGGCATGGGTGGGGGCACTGGCCACCGGAGACTGGTCAGGAGTCGTATCGGGGCTGGACGAGTCGCTGGTCAGTCACGGCACGGTCTTCGCCGCCGAGGAAGCCCGTCGGCGCGGGACGGTGGTATCGGTGGAAGAGTTCAGCCCCGGGCTGTGACCGGGTCGATCGACACCACTGCAAGGAAACCCCGGCCCAGGATCTCCGGGGAATCGGCATCCGAGCCGACGACGGCGTCGTACCGCCCCAGCTCCAGCGGCTCGGCGCCGCTTTCGCCGGCCTTCGCCTGCCCCTGCAGCAGTACCCCGAGCTGCCCCTGAAACACAGGGTGGGCGCGTTTCTTGGACAGCTCAATGATGGACGTGTAGCCCTTGAAGGCGTCCCGGCGCGCGATGACGTTCAGGTCCCTTATATCCCCGGTGGGCAGCTTGGCCCCGGCGGCCGCGCCGCCGTCGAACCTGAAGGGACGGTACTTTTCCATGGCGTGTTCGGCGCCGTCGACGGTGAGCACCAGCAGTTCACCCTCAATGACCGTCAGGACGCGCTCCATCCCGGGGAACGGCGAAAAGTCCCCGGCCTTGGCCACGTCCGCGATGCTCACCCGCCAGTCCCAGCCCCCGTCTTCCGAGCCGTGGCGTGCGATTTCCCTGGTCACCCCGCCGCCATTGCGCCATGGTTCGGCCTTGAGGTCGGCGAAGCGGATGATCTGCATCAGCCCAGCCTAGTTCCCCGGGTGGTCACGCGTCGCAGCCGGCGCCTTCTCCCTGCTACTCTCCTGCGGGGGGTCAACACGAAAACAGCCTGAAGGAGCCGGGAATGTTCGTCAAAGTGTGTGGTCTCAGCACGCCCGAATCGGTGCGTGAAGCCGTGGACGCCGGCGCGGATGCCGTGGGATTCGTCCTCACCGCCAGCCCCCGGGTGGTCTCGCCGTCCCAGGCGGCCTCCCTGCTGGCCGGGGTACCCAGCGGCGTTTCCCCGACCGGTGTTTTCCGCCATGAGCCCGTGGCCGACGCCATCGCCATTGCCCGGGCCGCAGGCCTGGAATGGATCCAGCTGCACGGCCCGCGGACACGCGCGGACGTGGCAACAGTGCACGACGCCGGCATGAAGCTGATCAGGGCCATCACCATGGGTGCCGGCCAGGATGAGTTCGAGGACTGGGGCGAGGACCTGCTGCTGATCGACGCCGCGGTGCCCGGTTCGGGGGAGGCCTGGGACTACGCCTCAGTGGCGGCCCTGCCAGTGCTCCAGGGACGGAACTGGCTGCTTGCCGGCGGCCTCGATGCTGCCAATGTGGGCCAGGCATCAGCGGCGGCGCACGCGTGGGGAGTGGATGTTTCCTCCGGTGTTGAAGCATCCCGCGGCGTGAAGGACCCGGCCAAGATCCGCGCCTTTGTCCAGGCTGCAAAGGCCGCCGCTACCGTCTAGGCGCTGCTTTCAGGGGCAAGATCAGGGGAGTCCCCCAGCTTTTTGTCGGCGGGCTGGGGGCACAATGGGTGCATGAAGACACTTCTGAACATCATCTGGCTGGTTTTCGGCGGCTTTTGGCTGGCCCTGGGCTATTTCTTCGCAGGCGTGGTCTGCTGCCTGCTGATCGTCACCATCCCGTGGGGTATTGCCTCATTCCGGATCGCTGCCTACACGCTGTGGCCGTTTGGCCGGATGGTGGTGGACAAGCCCGGCGGCACCGGTGTCTTCTCGCTGCTGGGCAATGTGATCTGGCTGCTGGTGGCGGGGATCTGGATCGCCATCGGCCACGTGGTGACCGCGTTCGCCATGGCCGTGACCATCATCGGCATCCCGCTGGCCATCGCCAACCTCAAGCTCATCCCGGTCTCCCTGATGCCGCTCGGCAAGCAGATCGTGCCTACCAGTACGCCTTTTGTGAGCAACTACCCGGTGCGCACCTACCGTTAGGCAGATTCGTCCGGCCGCCGGGCGCGCAGCACGCAGAACTCGTTGCCGTCCGGGTCGGCCATGACAACCCAGGTGGCAGCTGCACCCTGGCCCACCGTGACCTGACGGGCGCCCAGCTCCTCCAGCCTTGCCACCTCGGCGTCCTGGTCCTCGGGGCGCAGGTCCAGGTGAAGACGGTTCTTGAGCTCCTTCTGCTCCGGGACCCGGAGGAAAAGCAGGTCGGGCAGCACGCCGTCTTCGGCGCTGCCTGCCGGCGGTTCCAGCACGATCTCGTCGTCCTCTTCATGGGTGCGGCGCCAGCCGAGCGCCTTTTCCCAAAAAGCCGCGGGAACGCGGGGGTCGGTGGAATCAATGGCGAGGGCTTGGATGCGCAGGCTCATCCGTGCAGTTTTGCATCCGGTCCCGGGATCCGTAAACCCTGGCAGGCTGCGGCCCCTTACAGCGGCCGGAATGCCCCGTCCCGCAGGATGGCCACCGAATCGCTCTGGTCCAGTTCAGCGGCGATGTCCACGTCCTCCGCGTAGCCGGCCCCGCACAGCTCGCGGCCGCTGGAACAGTGCTGCAGCATCTCCCGCAACCGCGGTTCGGCGGATTCATAAACCGCCATCGCGGCCACGGCTTCCGGCGCATAGCCGTGCCGGCCGTCCCCGGCCTCATAGCCGCCCTTGCCGGCGGCCACCAGCCCGGCGATGAACGCTCCGGCACCGATCTGGTCCTCCACAGCTGGCCGCAGAGTGCCGTCCGGCCAGCGCTCACCGGCAGCCACCACCGCCACAACCGCCTCTGCCGGAAGGTTCGCGCCCATCCAGTCTGCCGTTGCGGCGGCGTTCCGCAGGCACACTGCGGCGACCAGCGGCACGTCCCTGGCCAGCGCATGGCAGAGCTCAGAACCGTTAGGGGACGGCAGGACCACTTTCTCCAGAAATTCTGCACCGCGGAGGCTTGCCGGGGAGAGACTCAACCCGCCGCCGTCGCGGGGGCCGGCCAGCGGCGCGTGGTGGCGGGCGGCGAAATCCTCTGCGCTGGTGTCCCGCCAGGGATACGGGAAGACTGCAGCGCCCCTGTCCAGTGCCACGCTGACGCAGGTGCTGAAGGACAGGACGTCCACCACCACCGCGAGGTCCGCGCCGGGCGCCACCGTCCTGGCTCCCTCCAGCCCCCAGTCAAGCCGGACCGTGAAGGGGAGTTGCCGGTGCGCGGCGTTGGCGGAGCGCGTGTGCCGCGGGTTGGAGCTGGGTGCGTTCACGCCAGCTCGCCTTTCAGGTTGCGGTGCGCGGCGTCCAGCCACAGTTCCAGGGCCCGCGGGTGGTGGAAAAGGGGGTCCAGTTCCAGCAGGTGGCGCACGACGGCGGCCCGGCCGGCTGCGAAGTCGGCGTCACCAATGTGCGCATAATCCTTCCGCACGGCCGCAACGTAGCGGGCGTACTCCTCCGGATCGCCGCCGAGAACCGAAAGGTCCGCGTCGCACAGGAGCGCGCCGTCGTCGTCCCCCGGTCCGGGCCGGTGGTCCGACGTAAGACGGACCAGCCGCGCCGTTTCCGCCACCTCCTCCTCCGGCAGGCCGGCTCCGGCGAGGCGATCCTCGGCAAGCCGGGCGGACTCCTCCTCGTCCTGGCCCGCCGTGCCGCGGTACACCGCGTCATGGAACCAGGCCGCCAGCAGCACGGTCCGTGGCGCCTCTTCCGGTTCGGTGAGCAGGTCCAGCGCCTCCAGGACGGAGAGCAGGTGCGTGCAGCCGTGGTAGTGGCGGTGCGGCTCGCTCCACCGGTCCAACAGGTCCAGGAACAGGGCGTCATGGCCGGGCATGATCGCCTCCCAGCGGGTCAGCAGGGGAACCTTCAGCGATTTGTTCCGCCGGCGGGCCGGGATCCGCAGCCCGCTGGCAATGAGTTTGCGGACCAGCACTCTGCCCTCCACGGACACCGCCCCGGCCGCCACAAGCTCGGCAAAGCGGCGTTCCGGGACGTCGTAATGGTCGCCGTCGAACGCCCGCTCCGGGATCCCCGCAGCGGCAGCGAACGCGTGCAGTTCATCCAGTGAAGCGTCGGAGACCAGATGCGAAAAGTGTGTCCCGTGTGCAGGCCACAGCGGCGGATCGATATAGATGGCCATGGGAGGAGTCTAGTGCCGCCCTTCGGCCGGAAGCCCGGCAGCCCCGGGAGGGCCACGGTCCTCGATTGCGTCTTGCCACACGGACCCAGACCGCATTTGCGGACTAGAATCACCGCATGGCCCTTATCCGCGTTTCTGAAGCCGCCCGGTTCCTGGGCGTAAGCGACGATACCGTCCGCCGCTGGACGGAGCACGGAACGCTCACCCCGCTCCGGGACGGCTCCGGCCGGCTTGCCGTCGACGGACTGGAACTGGCAGCGCATGCCCAGAAGCTGGCGCAGCTCCCCGACGACCCCAAAAGCGGCACCAGCTCGGCGCGGAACCGGTTCGTCGGCCTGGTCACCAACGTCATCACGGACAAGGTCATGGCCCAGGTGGAACTGCAGTGCGGGCCCTTCAGGGTGGTCTCGCTGATGAGCAGCGAAGCCGTGCGCGAACTGGGCCTGGAATTGGGCTCCGTGGCCACCGCCGTCGTCAAGGCAACAACGGTCATCATCGAATCGCCCAAGGGCCGGGGCACCGCATGACCCAGGCATCCATCCGGTCCGGAGCGAGATTCCGGGCACGCATCGCTCCATTGGGTGTGCTGCCGGCCGCCGCGCTGCTGCTGGCCGTCCTTCCCGGCTGCGCCGCAGGTGGCTCGGCTCCGGGAACAGCGGCGGGTGAAGGTGGCACATCCAGTGGCACCATCACCGTTTTCGCGGCCGCCTCCCTCAAGGCCACCTTCACCGAGCTCGCCCGCACTTTCGAGGCGGAACACCCGGGCACCGCGGTCTCCCTGAGCTTCGCCGGGTCCTCGGACCTTGCTGGCCAGATCAACCAGGGGGCGCCCGCGGACGTCTTCGCGTCGGCGGACGCGGGCACCATGAAGAAGCTGCAGGACGCGGGCCTCGCGGACGGCACGCCGAAAGACTTCGCCACCAATACCCTGGCCATCGCAGTACCGCCGGGCAACCCGGCCGGAATCGCCTCGCTGGCTGACCTGGCCAGGCCGGGTGTCAAACTGGTCACCTGTGCCAGGCAGGTCCCCTGTGGAAGTGCCACGGCCAAGGTGGCGGAAGCGGCCGGAGTGACGCTGGCCCCGATCAGTGAGGAAAACGCGGTCACAGACGTCCTGGGCAAGGTGACCTCCGGCGAGGCAGACGCCGGGCTGGTCTACGGCACGGACGTCAAGGCCGCCGGGACCAAGGTGGCGGGCATTCAGTTCCCGGAATCGGGGAGCGCGGTCAACAGCTACCCCATCACAGTGGTGGGCGGAGGGCGCAACAAGGCCACCGCGCAGGCTTTCCTGGACCTGGTAACCGGCCCGGAGGGCCAAGAGGTCCTGGCCGCTGCGGGATTCGGGCTGCCCGGGGCCGGTAACGGAGGCGGCAAATGACCCGGAAGCACGTGGGACAGCAGGCAGTACGGCCGCCCCTGGTGCCGCTCCGCTCCCCAAGCCCGGCGTACTCCGGCATCCCCGGCTGGGTCCGCGCCCTGGCAGTCCTGGCTGCCGTCGTCGTCATGCTTCCGCTGCTGGCGATGGTGCTGCGCGTGGACTGGGCGCAGTTCGTTCCACTGGTGACGTCGGAGTCGTCCCTGACGGCGCTGGGACTGAGCCTGCGGACCTCCGCGGCGAGCACCCTGCTGTGCGTTGTGCTGGGCGTCCCGCTGGCCCTGGTCCTTGCCCGGGACACTTTCCGCCTGCAGGGGCTGCTGCGCTCGCTGGTGCTCCTGCCGCTGGTACTTCCGCCGGTGGTGGGCGGGATCGCCCTGCTGTACACGTTTGGCCGGCAGGGGCTGCTGGGGCAGACACTGAATGTGCTCGGCCTGCAGATCGCGTTCTCCACCACGGCGGTGGTCCTGGCGCAGACGTTCGTGGCGCTGCCCTTCCTGGTGGTGAGCCTTGAAGGTGCCCTGCGCACGTCAGGCTCCCGGTACGAGGCGGTGGCCGCCACCCTGGGCGCCCGGCCGGGCACGGTGTTCCGGCGCGTCACGCTGCCGCTCGTCCTGCCGGGACTGGCGTCGGGCGCTGTCCTCTCCTTCGCGCGGAGCCTGGGCGAGTTCGGCGCCACGCTGACCTTCGCGGGCAGCCTGCAGGGGGTGACGCGGACCCTGCCGCTGGAAATCTACCTGCAGCGCGAAACGGACCCGGATGCCGCCGTCGCCCTGTCCCTGGTGCTGGTAGCGGTGGCCGTCGCCGTAGTGGCACTGGCCTACGGCCGACCGGCCGCGGGCCGTTCCGGAGCAGGACAGCGGACGACGGCGCCCCCAGCGTCAGACGGTGGCCTCCGGTGACGCTGTCCTTCCAGGCAGTGGTGGCCGGGCGCGGTTTCGACGTGTCCCTGACGGTCCGGCCGGGTGAAACCGTTGCCGTCATGGGGCCCAACGGCGCCGGCAAATCCACCCTGCTGTCCAGCATCGCGGGCCTGCTGCGGCCGGACAGCGGCCGGGCCGAACTCAACGGCAGGACCCTCTTTGACCTCGACGGCGGAAAGCGTGCCTGGGCACCTCCGCACCACCGCGGCATTGCCCTGCTGGCCCAGGAACCCCTGCTCTTCCCCCATCTGAGCGCCGTGGACAATGTCTCCTTCGGGCCGCGCAGCGCCGGCGTTCCCAAGCGGGGCGCGCAGGAGCAGGCGCTGCGATGGCTGGCCGAAGTCGAAGCCGAAGACCTGGCCGGAAGGCGTCCAGCCCAACTCTCCGGCGGCCAGGCCCAGCGGGTGGCCGTGGCCCGTGCGCTCGCGGCCGATCCGGCGCTCCTCCTGCTCGACGAGCCGCTGGAAGCCCTGGATATCCACTCCGCCCCGCTGCTCCGCCGCCTGTTCAAGCGCGTCCTTGCAGGCCGCCAGGCCATCATCGTCACCCACGACGTGCTGGACGCATGGATGCTGGCGGACAGGGTGGTCATCCTGGAAAACGGCCGGATAGCGGAGGAAGGCCCCACCCGGGCGGTGCTGGAACGTCCCAGGAGCTCATTCGCCGCCGGGCTGGCAGGGCTGAACTTCATTCCGGGCACCCTTGACGGCGCGGGGGTGTGGACCAGCGGGGGACTCAGAATCGCCGGACACGACGATGAGCCGGACCTTTCCGAAGAACCGCGCCCGCCGGCGAAACGGGGCAGTCCCGGCGTCGCGGTGTTCCCGCCGTCGGCCGTTTCCGTTTTCCTCAATGACGCACACGGGAGCCCCCGGAATTCGTTCGCCGTCACCATCACGGACCTCGAGCCGCACGGCGACCAGGTCCGCGTCCGCGCCGGCAGCCTGGCCGCGGACATTACCCCTGCTGCCTCCGCTGACCTGGGCCTTGTTCCAGGCATGGCGGTGCACTTCGTGGTGAAAGCGGCTTCTGTGACGGTCTACGCGGCCTGATGCGGCGACCCGAGGCAGCAGGCCGGGCCGGCAGCCCAAGGGTTAGCCGTGTATAACGGCCTACATCCCCGGCATGTCCTGGGATTCGTAAACCTGGATGCTGGCGCCAGGCATCATGAGGTGCGGGTGCCCGTCCAGCAGGGCCTCGGCTCCGGCGAGGTCATCGGCCTGGAGGATCGTGTAGCCGGCCACCCCGGTAGTGGTCTCTGACGCGCCGGATGCCGTGATGTCCTTCCCGGTCCCCAGCGGGGTCCCCAGATCCACAATGCCTTCCCCGGCCCGCTCGGCCCATGTCATCCAGGCCTTCATGCCTTCCTGGGCGGCCTCCGGCGAACTTTGGGTCATTTGAGCCTGGGCCGACTGAGCTGCGATGTAGAGAACAACAAACTTCTTCATTGCCTGTCCCGTCTCACGTGTGCCGGCGGCATTGTGCGCTCCGGTCACTAGCCGATCCTAGGGCGACGGGCGCTGAAGGGGAACCGGAATTACTGCAGGTTCATTAGGGTCAGTCGCCTCTGTCGGTCGCTTTACCGAGGTGTTTCGCTCTTAGGTAAACAAGCATTGGAAGTGCTGCCAAACCAAAGTTGAGCGTAGTACACTCAACTTCAAGATTGGAACAATTCCCGAAAGGAGCTCTCTTTGGACGTCAAATTCACCACCAAGAGCCAGGAGGCTCTTTCCGCCGCGGCAATGAACGCCTCGACGGCCGGTAATCCCCAAGTGGAACCGGCCCACCTCCTCAAGGCGCTGATGGACCAGCGGGAGGGCGTCGCCGTCGCGCTGCTCCGCGCCACCGGTGCCGATCCCGATGCCGTCAGCGTCCAGGCCAGCAGCGCCATCAAGGCCCTGCCTGCAACGTCCGGCGGCTCCAGCCAGCAGGCGCAGCTGTCCCGGCCCGCCCTCCAGGCCATCCAGCATGCCAAGGAGGAGGCTGACCGCCTGGGCGACAGCTTTGTCTCCACCGAGGTTCTCCTGGTGGGCCTGTCCGCGGGCAACGATGCCGCTGCCCGCCTGCTGCGCGATGCCGGCGCCTCCCGGGAAGCGCTCCTCGCTGCCCTTCCCGGCGTCCGCGGTGACCGCAAGGTGGACAGCCCGGACCCCGAAAACACCTTCCAGGCGCTCGAGAAGTACGGCACGGACCTTACTGCCATGGCGCGGGCCGGCAAACTGGACCCCGTTATCGGCCGGGACTCCGAAATCCGGCGCGTGGTCCAGGTGCTGTCCCGGCGCACCAAGAACAACCCGGTGCTCATCGGCGAGCCGGGCGTGGGCAAGACGGCCGTGGTGGAAGGCCTTGCCCAGCGGATGGTGGCGGGCGACGTCCCCGAAAGCCTGCGCGGCAAGACGCTGATCTCCCTGGACCTCGGCTCCATGGTGGCCGGCGCCAAGTACCGCGGCGAATTCGAGGAGCGGCTGAAGGCGGTCCTCGAGGAAATCAAAGGTTCCGAGGGCCAGGTCGTCACGTTCATCGATGAGATCCACACCGTGGTGGGGGCCGGCGCCACCGGCGACTCCTCCATGGACGCCGGCAATATGCTCAAGCCCATGCTGGCCCGCGGTGAACTGCGGCTGATCGGTGCCACCACGCTGGACGAGTACCGCGAAAACATCGAGAAGGACGCAGCCCTGGAACGCCGCTTCCAGCAGGTCTACGTGGGTGAACCCAGCGTGGAGGACACCATCGGCATCCTCCGCGGCCTCAAGGAGCGCTACGAGGCGCACCACAAGGTGTCCATCGCCGACTCCGCCCTGGTGGCGGCCGCCACGCTGTCCAACCGCTACATTTCGGGCCGCCAGCTGCCGGACAAGGCAATCGACCTGGTGGATGAGGCCGCGTCCCGGCTGCGCATGGAGATCGACTCAGCTCCGGAGGAGATTGACCAGCTGCGGCGGCAAGTGGACCGGCTCACCATGGAAGAGCTCGCCCTGGAGGGCGAAACCGATGCGGCCTCCGGTGGAGCGGCTGGCCGCGCTCCGGGCCGACAAGGCGGACAAGGAAGAGGAGCTCTCCGCGCTGAACGCCCGCTGGGAAGCTGAGAAGGCCGGCCTTAACCGGGTGGGTGACCTGAAGGCGAAGCTGGATGAGCTGCGCTCTGCCGCCGACAAAGCACAGCGTGAGGGTGACCTGGAGGCTGCCTCCCGGATCCTGTATGGGGAAATCCCCGCGCTTGAGCGCGAGCTGAACGCCGCTGCCGAGGCGGAGGCCGCCGTCACGGACAAGTCCGCCCAGATGGTGGCGGAGGAAGTGACAGCGGAGGACATCGCCGAGGTCATCTCCGCGTGGACGGGCATCCCGGCCGGACGCATGCTGCAGGGCGAAAGCCAGAAGCTGCTGCACATGGAGGAGGAACTGGGCCGGCGCCTGATCGGTCAGGCCAAGGCCGTGACCGCAGTGTCCGACGCCGTCCGGCGTGCGCGGGCAGGTATCAGTGATCCCAACCGGCCCACCGGGTCCTTCCTGTTCCTGGGCCCCACCGGCGTTGGTAAAACGGAGCTGGCCAAGGCCCTGGCGGACTTCCTGTTCGACGACGACCGCGCCATGGTGCGCATCGACATGTCCGAGTACGGCGAGAAGCACAGTGTCGCCCGGCTGGTCGGGGCGCCTCCGGGATACGTGGGCTACGAGGAGGGCGGGCAGCTGACCGAGGCCGTCCGCCGTCGTCCATACTCCGTGGTGCTGCTGGACGAGGTGGAGAAAGCGCACCCCGAGGTGTTCGACATCCTCCTGCAGGTGCTCGACGACGGCCGCCTCACCGATGGCCAGGGCCGTACCGTGGACTTCCGCAATGTGATCCTGGTGCTGACCTCCAACCTGGGCAGCCAGTTCCTGGTGGACCAGTCCCTGGATGCCGAGGCCAAGCGCAACGCCGTCATGGCCACCGTGAACGCGTCCTTCAAGCCGGAGTTCCTCAATAGGCTCGATGAAGTGGTGCTGTTCGACGCCCTCACGGTGGAGGAACTGTCCCACATCGTCGAGCTCCATGTGGCCGAACTGGGGCGGCGGCTGCACGAACGGCGGCTCACCCTGGAAGTCACCGATGGCGCCAAGGCGTGGCTTGCGCTGTCCGGCTACGATCCCGCATACGGTGCGCGGCCGCTGCGCCGGCTGGTGCAGCGGGAGATCGGCGACCGGCTGGCCAAGGGCATCCTGGCCGGCGAGATCAGCGACGGCGACACCGTCCTGGTTGACACTGCGCCGGACTTCGGCGAGCTTGCCGCGGGGAACGTGGACGCCTTGACCGGCGCGCCCAGTTCCGGGCTCTCCGTCAGGCGGAAGGACTAGCCTGGCGGTATAGGCGGCGGTGTGCTGTCCTGGCGGTTGACTGTCAGGGCAGCACGCTTGCGGTAATGACATTGCCGGCGTCGGCCGTGACGTAGCAATCCACCCTGCGGTCACCGGATTCCCAACTGGTGCTGCTGGGGAAACTCCGCTGGTAATTGAGCTGGAACTGCTTTGCTGCCGGACCCAGTTTCGCCGCCTGGCAGGCCTCCAGCGCCTTGGCCTTGAGCGGCTCCACTCCCGGGTAGCCAGTGCTGTCCGCGTACCGGAAGGTAGCCACAAGCTGCGCCGAATGGCCCGTGTCGCACGGCACCACCGTGGTCGTCAGTGCCTGGGGATCAAAATCCTTGAAGCAGTCACCAATCGCGTATGCGGCGGGTGCAACCCCTTCCCGGGGGAGGGGCTGGGGCGTGGCCGGCGGGGTAACGGCGGTCTGCAGCACGCCCGCAGCGTCACCCTTCGCCGCATCGTTGCCCGGGGCGGAGTTCAGCCACACGGCAAGCCATACCAGTGAGCCCGCAACGGCCAGGATGACGACGACGAGGAACGCCTTCCAGAAGGCCGGTCTCCTGTTGACGCGCTTTTCCGGGGCGGGATCCTGGCGCGGCTGGGACCAGGTGACGGATTCCGGAGCGGGGGCTGGACCCGCCGCCCGGTTTTGGATCTTCGGCAGGCTTCCGGTTCGCGGCGGCGAGGCGGGTTTGGGCGGGATGTCCTGGTGGTTCACGGGTGCGCATCCTCCTGGGTTTTTGGTTCCGCGGCTCGCCAAAGATCAGACAAAATCGGCAGTTCCTAAGTGACTCTACCGAAGAAAAATGCCGGAATCCTGCGGCAGGAGGTGCGTCATGGTACCCCACCCGCCCGTCCGGGCCCGGAGGCGGCGAGCGGGGCCAGCCGAAAGCATGTAATCTAGGTGTACGACAAATTGACCAAACATTCCGGGGCCTCACCGATCGCCAAGGTGACCACCTCCGGTCCAAGTACAAAAGGGGGTCACGCCATGGGGCGCGGCCGTCAAAAGGCAAAAGCTACCAAGCAGGCTCGGGACATCAAGTACTACTCCCCGAACACTGACTACTCGGCACTTCAGCGTGAGCTGACGGGTCCAGGCAGTCGTTCAACGAGCCGTTACTCGAATGAGCCGGTTGAACCGGACTATTCGGCTTATGTGGATAAGTACGCGGATGATTTGGATGACGATGACGACGAGGTAAACAACCGTCGCATCGGCTAGTCGTGATACCCGGACAGGGTGACCGCCTACAGCACGCAGCCCGCTGCCATACCGGATTCCCGGTGCGGCAACGGGCTTTCCGTGTTGTTTGCAGCGTGGCGTTGGTAACCTGACCGCATGACTGTTCGGAACACATACGCCAGCGGCGAGCCCTGCTGGGCTGATCTCCAGACCCCTGATGTCGCCGCCGCCAAGGACTTCTATGGACGGCTCTTCGGCTGGACCTACCAGGACTTTCCCACCCCGGACGGTCGCAGCTACGCGCAGGCCTCTGTCCGCGGGCAGTTGGTGGCCACCATCGCACCGCAAAACCACTTGCAGCTGAAGGCCGGCACCGCCGCGAAGTGGAACGTCTATTTTGCGGCCGTTAACGCCGCGGACCTGCTCCAGGAAGCCGGCCACGCCGGGGGTACGGCCCAGTTCGGGCCGGAGAAAGTGGGGGACACCGGGGTGCTGGGTTTCATTGCCCCTCCGGGCGGAGGAACCACCGGGATCTGGGAAGCGGGAACCCACTACGGAAGCGGGCTCTTCGACGAGCCGGGCGCGCTGGCCTGGGCGGAACTCTTCACGCCCCAGCCGCAGGCCGCCGTCGGCTTCTTCCAGCAGCTTTTCGGCCATGAGGTCACCGAGTACCCCCAGGACGACGGCGGCAGCTACAGCACGCTGCTCATTGACGGCAGTGAGGTGGCCGGCGTCGTTCCAGCCGGCCAAGGCGAGGAAGCGGACTGGGAGATCTACTTTGGCGTGGCAGATGTTGCCCTGGCGGCGGCGGCCGCCCAGGCAGCAGGCGGGGAAGTTCTGGTGGAGCCCGATGAGCACCAGGCTGACGGCTCCCTGGCCACCATCAAGGACCCGCAGGGCGGAGTGCTCAACCTCATCCAGGTGCAGGGGGATTCGGGCACTTAAAGGACACCGAGCGCCCCCCACAGCGGTGGGGAGCACTCGATGGAGGCTTTAGGCGTAGGCGTTGACCAGGCGGACCGCGCCGCCGTCCACGCCCTTGGCGCCCTGGACGTAGTCCGGGCCGGACTTCACGATTGAGTCCGAGTTCTCCTCGACGGTGCCCATGATCCAGGACGGCAGGCCGCGGTCGTTGAGGCGGGACACGGCCGCGTCGGCGGCTTCGGGGGAGACGATGGCCACCATGCCCACGCCCAGGTTAAGCGTGCGCTCGAGGTCCGCCAGTGGAACATTGCCCAGCTCCGAGACCAGCTTGAAGATGGCGGGCAGTTCCCACGTGGCACGGTCCACCGTGGCCACGAGGCCCTGGGGGAGAACGCGGGCCAGGTTGGCGGCCAGGCCGCCTCCGGTCACGTGGCTGAAGCCGTGGACGGCCGCCCCGGCGCTGACCGGAAAGGTGCGCGCCAGGTCAAGGCAGTCGGCGGCGTAGACGCGCGTGGGTTCCAGGAGTTCCTCGCCCAGGGTGCGGCCCAGTTCGGACACCTGGCGGTCAAGGGCCCAGCCGGCGTGGTTGATGACACGGCGGACCAGGGAATAGCCGTTGGAGTGCAGGCCGGAGGAGGCCATGCCGATCACCACGTCGCCGGCGCGGACGCGGTCCGGACCCAGGAGTGCATCGGCCTCGACAACACCGGTGGCTGCGCCGGCGACGTCGTATTCGTGCTCGCCCAGCAGGCCCGGGTGCTCCGCGGTTTCGCCGCCCACCAGGGCGGTGCCGGCCACCGAGCAGGCGGCCGCGATGCCGCGAACAATGTCCGCGATGCGCTCCGGGACCACCTTGCCGCAGGCGATGTAGTCGGTCATGTAGAGCGGCTCGGCGCCCACCACCACGATGTCATCCACCACCATGCCCACCAGGTCGAACCCGATGGTGTCGTGGATGTCCATGGCCTGCGCGATGGCAACCTTGGTGCCCACGCCGTCCGTGGATGTGGCCAGCAGCGGCTTCTTGAAGGTCAGCAGCTTTGAGACGTCGTAGAGGCCGGCGAAGCCGCCCACCCCGCCGATCACCGAGGAGTTGTGGGTTGCCTTGACGGCATCCTTCATGAGCTCGACGGCGCGGTCCCCGGCTTCAACGTCCACGCCTGCGGAGGCGTAGGTGATGCCGGAGTTCTCTGCGGCGGTGTTAGCGGAAGTCATACGGACTCTTTCTTGTCGGCGCTGGTGGCGGCGGGTACGTCGGGCACAAGGTCGGCTTCGGTCAGCAGGTTCTCGAATTCGGAGTCCGGGCCCGGATCGCAGCCGGTGGCACCGGCCTTCTCCGCGGGATCCTCGGTGGCGTCAATGGCCAGGGCGGCGGTTTGGCCGGGAAGCGCGGAGGGGGAAGGCTTCAGGCCGCCCAGGTCCGTGCGCTCCAGCAGGTTCTTGCCCAGCTTGTCCGCGTCCGGGAGCTTGATCGGGTACTTGCCGGTGAAGCAGGCGGTGCAGAGACGCTCGCGCGGCTGCCGGGTGGCTCCGATCATGCCGTCCTCGGAGATGTAGGCCAGCGAGTCTGCGCCGATGGCCTGGGAGATTTCCTCGATGGTGGCGCCGTTGGCGATCAGTTCGGCGCGGGAGGCGAAATCGATGCCGTAGAAGCAGGGCCACTGCACCGGCGGAGAGGAAATCTTCACGTGGACGGTTGCGGCGCCGGCCTCCCGGAGCATCCGCACAATGGCGCGCTGGGTGTTGCCGCGGACGATCGAGTCATCCACCACTACAACACGCTTCCCGCGGATCACGGACTCCAAGGCGTTGAGCTTGAGCCGGATGCCCAGCTGGCGCAAGGTCTGGGAGGGCTGGATGAAGGTGCGGCCCACGTAGGAGTTCTTGACGAAGCCGTGTGCGAAGGGAATGCCGGATTCCTCGGCATAGCCGACGGCCGCGGGGGTGCCGGATTCGGGCACGGGGATGACGATGTCCGCCTGTTGCGTGTTCTCCCGGGCCAGCTGGCGGCCCATCTCCACGCGGGACTCATAGACGGAGCGCCCGGCGATAGCGGCGTCCGGGCGGGCGAGGTAAACGTATTCGAAAACGCAACCGGCCGGCGTCGGCTCCGCGAACTTCTTGGACCGCACGCCGTCCTCGTCGATGGCAATGAACTCGCCCGGCTCGATCTCCCGGATGAAGCTGGCGCCCACGGTGGCCAGGGCGGACTGTTCGGAAGCGACAACCCAGCCGCGCTCCAGCCGGCCCAGGACCAGCGGGCGGATGCCGAAGGTGTCACGTGCGGCGTAGAGCGTGCCTTCATCCATGAAGACGAAGCAGAAGCCGCCCTTGATCTTGGGCAGGAGTTCGGTGGCGGTTTCTTCGAGTGTCTTGCCCGGCTCGCCCTCCAGCAGGGCGGTGACCAGGGCGGTGTCCGAGGTGTTGCCCTGCTTCATTTCGCCGGTGAGCTGGCCGCCGTTGCGCTCGGTGATCATGGCGTTGAGCTCGGCGGTGTTGGTCAGGTTGCCGTTGTGCGCCAGGGCAACCGTGCCGGTGGCGGTGGCACCCAGGGTGGGCTGCGCGTTGGCCCAGTGGCTGGCGCCGGTGGTGGAGTAGCGGCAGTGGCCGACGGCCAGGTGCCCGGTCAGGGTGTTCAGGGTGGTCTCGTCGAAGACCTGGGACACGAGGCCCATGTCCTTGTAGACGTTGATCCGCTTGCCGTCGCTGGTGGCTATGCCAGCGGACTCCTGACCGCGGTGCTGCAGTGCGTACAGCCCGTAATAGGTAAGTTTTGCTACTTCTTCGCCTGGGGCCCAGACGCCGAAGACGCCACAGGCGTCCTGCGGGCCTTTTTCGCCGGGGAGAAGATCATGGGAAAGTTTTCCATCGCCGCGTGCCACTGGTCGATTATCTCACGATATGGGGTATGACTTTTCCGGCCGCCGGTTTGTGACCTGCTAGGCCTGGGGATCCGTATCCGGTTCCGAATCCGAAACGGACTCCACCACGGCCCTCTCCTGCCGCTTCACGCTGCGGCGGTCCAGGATCAGCGCAAGCACGGCACCCAGGATGGCGCCGGCGGCGGCGAACATCACCAGGAAGAATCCGAAGACCGCGCCCGGGTCGAACGTGGTGTCGCCAGGTACCGCATAGGCCACCACCGCCGCGGCAACAACACCCACCAGTGCGCCCAGGATCAGGAAGGGGACGTACTTCGGTGCGCGGCGGACGGTAACTTCGCGCCGCTCGGCAGGGTGTTCTTCGAAAGCCATGCCATCCAGCCTACTGCCGGAGTTAAGGTGCAAATAACGGAAGGTGGAAGGGTGCCGCCTGTCCTCGACCGACGTTCCTGTGGGCGCAGGGGAAGCTGCTGGCAGGCTTCCCGCAAACTGATATATCTATTGACACGGGATGTGCCCACTGTCATATTTCATAGGAGCGCTGCGTGCATCCCGTTGCGTATTGCGCAATCAGTTTTGGCCCTCACAGCAGAAGGGGGCGCCTCCAGGAACGTCAGGTCAGCTAGATTGGCAACTGGTGCCGACCACCGGATTCTGCACGGATCCAGGAAAGGAACACGAGAACAATGGTCCATAAAGTCCAAGCAGTTGTTGTCAAGGAAAAGAACGCTCCGGTGTCGCTGGAGACCATCCTGGTTCCGGACCCGGGCCCGGGGGAGGCGCTGGTGGACATCATCACCTGCGGCGTCTGCCACACGGACCTGCACTACAAGCAGGGCGGCATCGGCGACGACTTCCCCTATTTGCTGGGTCATGAGGCCACGGGCGTGGTCAGCGCGGTGGGCCCTGGCGTGACGCAGGTAGCCCCGGGCGACCGGGTCATCCTGAACTGGCGGGCCGTCTGCGGCGAGTGCCGGGCATGTGCCAAGGGCCAGCCCCAGTACTGCTTCAACACCCACAACGCCACCCAGAAGATGACCCTGGAAGACGGCACTGAGCTTTCGCCCGCCCTGGGCATTGGGGCCTTCGCCGAAAAAACTCTTGTTGCCGCCGGCCAGTGCACCAAGGTTGATCCCGAGGCTGACGCCGCGGCCGTCGGCCTGCTGGGCTGCGGCGTGATGGCCGGCATTGGCGCCGCCATCAACACCGGCGAGGTCAAGCGCGGCGAGTCCGTGGCGGTCATCGGCTGCGGCGGCGTGGGCATTGCGGCGATCGCCGGGGCAAAGCTGGCGGGTGCGACGACGATCATCGCTGTAGACATCGACGACAACAAGATCGAAATGGCCAAGTCCCTGGGTGCCACCCACGGCGTGAACTCCAAGCAGGAGGACGCCGTTGAAGCCATCCGTGCCCTCACCGGAGGCCACGGAGCGGACGTGGTGATTGACGCCGTCGGCCGTCCTGAGACCTATAAGCAGGCCTTCTATGCCCGCGACCTCGCCGGCCGGGTGGTCCTGGTGGGCGTGCCGACGCCGGAGATGACGCTGGAACTGCCGCTGCTGGATGTCTTTGGCCGCGGCGGCTCGCTGAAGTCCTCCTGGTACGGCGACTGCCTGCCCTCCCGCGACTTCCCCATGCTGGTGCAGCACTACCGGCAGGGCAACCTTGACCTGGACGCCTTCGTTTCCGAGCGCATCTCCATTGACCAGATCGAGGAGGCCTTTGGGAAGATGCACGAGGGCAAGGTCCTGCGGTCCGTCGTCGAGGTCCAGCCGACGGGGGCGTCCGCATGAGCGTCACCATCGAGAACCTGGTGACCTCGGGCACGTTTTCGCTCGACGGCGGCACCTGGGACGTGGACAACAACGTCTGGATCGTGGGCAATGACGAGGAATGCGTCATCATCGATGCGCCCCACGACGCCGCCGCGATCATCAACCAGGTCCGCAGCCGGAAGGTGAAGGCCATCCTGCTCACGCACGCGCACAACGACCACATTGGTGCCGCGCGGGAGGTTGCTGATGCCCTGGGTGCCCCGATCCTCCTGAACCAGGAGGACCTGGTCCTGTGGGAGCAGGTGTACCCGGACGCCAAACCGGACCAGTACCACGCCGATGGCGACGTTTTCGAGGTGGGTGGCGCCGCGCTGCGGGCTGTCCACACCCCCGGCCACTCGCCCGGTTCCACCTGCTTCTACCTGGAAAGCGAAGGAACCGTCTTCACGGGGGACACCCTGTTCAACGGCGGCCCGGGTGCCACCGGGCGGTCCTACAGTGACTACCCCACCATCCTGAAGTCCATCCGCGAACGGCTGCTGACGCTCCCGGCCGAAACCGTGGTCCGCACCGGCCACGGCGACAGCACCACCATTGCGGCGGAGCAGGAAACCCTGGCAAAGGTTCAGCAGTAGCCAGCGGGAAGTTTATGAAGTGCCAGTGAAATGAAGTGCCAGTAGAAGGCGCGCCGGGCAGGCCTGGCGCGCCTTTGCCGGCCATCGAACAGCGTAAGCCGGCAAGGAAGTTGGAACAATGAAGTTCGGGAAGCAGCCCGCCCCGGTCGCGGACATCAACGAGGACAAGCTCGAGGTCCACAAACCCAAGACAGAGGCCGCCGGGGTCAAAGCCGTCATGGTGGCCCTGGAACGTGCCGTGGCCCAGGCGGGCGTGGCCCGTACGACACAGTCGCTGTTGCGGCTGAACCAGCGCGGCGGCTTCGACTGCCCGGGCTGTGCGTGGCCGGAATCGGACAAGAAGCGCAAGACAGCGGAGTTCTGCGAGAACGGCGCCAAGGCGGTGGCTGAGGAAAACACCGTGCGGACCGTGGGGGCGGAGTTCTGGGCGAAGCACTCCATCGCGGAGCTGTCGGAGAAGACCGAGTACTGGCTGGGCAACCAGGGCCGGCTCAGCGAACCGGTGGTCATCAGGGAGGGCGAGACGCATTACTCGCCGATTTCCTGGGCCGATGCCTTCGACCTCATTGGCGGACACATCCGCGCCACCACCCCTGACCGCTGCGTCTTTTACACCTCCGGCCGCACCGCCAACGAGACAGCGTTTATGTACCAGCTGTTCGCACGGTCCCTGGGCACCAACAACCTGCCCGACTGCTCCAACATGTGCCACGAATCCTCCGGCTCGGCCCTGAACCCGACCATCGGCATCGGCAAGGGCACGGTGTCCCTTGAGGACATCCACGACGCCGAGCTGATCTTTGTGGTGGGCCAGAACCCGGGCACCAACCATCCACGCATGCTGTCCGCGCTGAAGGAGTGCAAGGACAAAGGCGGCAGGATCGTGGCCGTGAATCCGCTGCCCGAGGCCGGCCTGTTCAACTTCAAGGATCCACAGACGGTCTCCGGGGTGGTGGGCGGCGGCACCCCGCTCGCGGACGAGTACCTGCAGATCAAGGTGGGCGGTGACCTGGCCTTGTTCCAGGCGCTGGGCCACCTGCTGCTGGAAGCCGAGAAGGAGAACCCGGGCACCGTCGTCGACCATTCCTTCATTGCCGCGCAGACGGACGGGTTCGACGCCTACCGTGAAGCGCGCCGGGTGCTCGATTGGGATGAGACCGAAAAGGCCACCGGGCTGTCCCGCGCACAGATCGAGAAGGTCGCCGGCATGCTGGTGGCGTCCAAGGCTTCGATTTTCTGCTGGGCGCTGGGCGTGACGCAGCAGCCGCACTCCGTGGACACCATCAAGGAGATGGTCAACGTCCTGCTGCTGCAAGGCAACTTCGGCAAACCCGGCGCCGGCGCGTGCCCCGTCCGCGGGCACTCGAACGTCCAGGGCGACCGGACCATGGGCATCTGGGAAAAGCCGAAGGAATGGCTTCTCTCGGCACTCGATTCCGAGTTCGGCATCACCTCCCCGCGGCACCATGGGTACGACGCGGTGGAGTCCATGGAGGCGTTCGAACGCGACGAGGTGGACGTGTTCGTGTCGATGGGCGGGAACTTCTCGCTCGCCTGCTCTGACACCGAGGCCCTGGAAGCGGGGATGCAGCGGATCGGGCTGACTGTGCACATCTCCACCAAACCCAACCGCTCCCACATCGTGCACGGCCGCACGTCGCTGATCCTGCCCACCCTGGGCCGGACCGACAAGGACGACAAGCACCCGAAGGGTGCGCAGTTCCTGTCCGTGGAGGACTCCATGTCCGTGGTGCACTCCACCCAGGGCCGCCTGACCCCCGTGTCCGAACACCTGCTGGCCGAACCCGTGATCGTGGCCCGGATGGCGGAGGCCACCTTCGGGCCGGACCACCCCGTGGACTGGAAGGCCATGGCCGGGGACTACGACATCATCCGCGACCACATTGCCCGCGTCCTGCCCGGGTTCGAGGACTTCAACACCCGGGTGCGAACCAAGAACGGATTCGTGCTGCCCAACCCGCCGCGGGACACGCGCTCCTTCGCCACGGACATCGGCCGGGGCCGGTTCACGGTCAGCCCGCTGGAGTACCTGACCCCGCCGCCCGGGCACCTGGTGCTGCAGACCATCCGCAGCCACGACCAGTACAACACCACGTTCTACGGCCTGGACGACCGCTACCGCGGCATTTCCGGCGGCCGCCGCGTGATCCTGGTTCACCCTGAAGACCTCGCCGAATCCGGCTTCCAGGACCGGGAACTGGTGGACGTGGTCAGCACCTTCCAGGGCGTGGACCGCAGGGCAGATAAGTTCCGGCTCGTTGCCTACCCCACCGCCAAGGGCTGCGCAGCGGCGTACTTCCCTGAGGCCAACGCCCTGGTCCACAAGGAAAACGTGGCCCGCGTGTCCAATACGCCCGGCTTCAAGGCCATGTTCGTCCGCTTCACGCCACACGTGGCAGAGGTAGCGGCAGCCCAGGCCTCAGCTGGGGAGCTGGCAGGGACGCCGGCTTAGCCGCGCGATTACATTCCACAACAACAGACCCGCGACGGCGGCACACCGGTAGCCCGTGTGCCGCCGTTCTGATGCTGCGGGGTGGCGGTTGTTGTGGGGTGGGACGCCGCTGATCCTGAGCTTTTTTGTCATATCCGAAATTGATTGACAGCCCGGCGTGGCAGGAGTCACACTGTTGCATATGGTGATCGGTGTTGCGTTAGGTGCTTCCAGTTTCCTTCTGGAGTCATCGCTTCTGTTGCTGATGGACCTCCCCACATTCATGCACAGAACGTCTTGGACACCCCCTGTTGCCCCACCTGCTCCCTAATCACCGCAAATCACTCATTCCCCAGCCCTTTCGGGAGGAAACACAATGACTACCTCAGTGAACGCGCCGCTCAGCGCACGCGGAAAGCTCGCCTCAGCAATGCCTGCCGAGCAGCTGGCTGAAATTACCGAGCTGTTCGCCTTGCGGCGCACTGGCTACTCCCTCGATGCCCCCTTCTACACCGACCCGACAATCTTCAAGCTCGACATGGAGGCCATCTTCGGCCAGCACTGGATCTTTGCCGGCAGCGTTGCCGAGCTGCCGGAGCCGGGCGACTACATCACGGTGGACTACGGCCCCTACTCCTTGATCGTGCTGCGCACCGACGAGGGTGACGTCAACGTCCTGCACAACGTCTGCCGCCACCGCGGTGCACGTGTCCTGACCGAAGCTGCCGGTTCCACCGGAAACCTGGTCTGCGGCTACCACTCCTGGACCTATTCCCCCGAGGGCAACCTGATCCACGCCTCCGCCCCCGGCGAAGCCAAGTTCGACAAGAACTGCTTTGCCCTCAAGCGCGCCCACAGCCGCGAGGTTGCCGGGCTCATCTTTGTCTGCATCGCAGACGTTCCGCCCGCAGACTTCGACGAGACCGCCAAGATCTTCGAGCCCTACCTCGCACCCCACGACCTGTCCAAGACGAAGATTGCCTACCAGCAGAACATCATCGAAGAGGGCAACTGGAAGCTCGTCATGGAGAACAACCGTGAGTGCTACCACTGTGACGGGCACCCGGAACTCGCCTGCTCGCTCTTCCCCACCTGGGGCCTGACCGAGGGACTGATCCCGGCCCACCTCGAAGAGGTCTGGGACCGCAACAAGGAAGCCCAGTCTTCCCTCGAGGAGCGGTGCCGCCGCTACGGCCTGCCCTACGAGGTGGTTGAGGAACTCGATACCCGTATTGCCGGTATCCGTATTTCACGCGAATCCCTGGACGGCGAAGGCGAATCGTTCTCGGCCGACGGCCGCAGGCTCTCCAAGAAGCTGCTCGGCGACCTGCGGGACTTCCGCCTGGGCCGCTGCTCGATGCACCTGCAGCCCAACAGCTGGTTCCATTTCCTGGGCGACCACGTCATCACCTTTGGCGTCTTCCCCATCAACGAGCACCAGTCCCTGGTCCGCACCACCTGGCTGGTGGCCGACGACGCCGAGGAAGGCGTTGACTACGACCTAGAGAAGCTCACCTACACCTGGAAGCAGACCAACCTGCAGGACAAGGCGTTCGTGGAACTGTGCCAGCAGGGCGCTGCCAGCCCCGCCTACGAGCCCGGCCCGTACATGAAGAGCGAATACCAGGTAGAGGCCTTCATCAACTGGTACGTCCAGCGCGTGCAGGAGCACTTGGCATGATTGACGTCCTCACTGAGACGCCCGTCCAGGAACCACAGCGCATCCGCGGTCTTGAGATGCCGTGGAACCGGGTGATGGGCAGCATCGAAGGACCTGCCAGCGCAGCCAAGGCCCTGGGCCCGTGGCATCCGCAGGAGTTCGTGGCCGAATGCGTCGAGACCGTTCCCGAAGCGGGCGGCATGATGACGTTCGTGTTCCGCCGCTGCGACGGCGCGCCCCTGGCGTTCCGCCCGGGCCAGTACGTGAACATCGCCTTCCCCGTGAACGGCGACGACCAGGAACCGGTGGACCGCAGCTACTCGCTGTCCAGTTCGCCCACGCAACCGTGGACCTTCAGCGTCACCGTCAAGCGCGACCCCGGCGGACTGGTTTCCCCGTGGGTGCACCAGAACGTCAGGCCCGGCACCGTCCTGGACATGCTGGGACCGGTGGGGGCATTCCACCTGCCTGACGCCGACCGGCGCGCCCGGTACCTCTTCCTGGCTGCCGGCGCCGGCATCACCCCCATCATGTCGATGATGCGGACCATCCACTCCCTGGCGGGAACCGCCGATGTGGTGGTGCTTTACCACGGCGCGGAAGCCGGCGGCTTTGCCTTCCACCGGGAGTTGGCCTATATCGCTTCCGTGGACTCGCGGATCAAGGTCTTTTACGCCCTGGGCGACCGCGGCAGGCCCGAGGACTGGGAAGGCTTCAGCGGACGGCTGACCTCAGCCATGATCGATGAGGTGGCACCCGACGCCAATGGCCGGCAGGTCTACGCCTGCGGCCCTGAGGGTTACCTGAACAGTGCCACTGAGCTGCTCAGGAAAGTGGGCGTCGACGACACTTCAATCTACATGGAGTTCTTCTCCGGCGACCGGCAGACCCTCCTCGAATACCAGGCCGAGCTCGCCCTGGCGGCGGACATCGCAGGGGAGATCGCCGAGGACATTGCCGAGTCCGCCGAGGACTACTTTGAAAGCCAGCCTGCGGCGTTCGGGATGTACGAGCCCGGCTACGACGAGGATGGAACCCTGCAGGCCACGGGACTCGCGCTGGAAGCAGTCGGCCCGGAAGCCCCTGCTGCCGCCGCCACTCCGGCTCCGGCCCCGGAGGCGCAGGCCCCCGACGCCTCAAGCTTCGACACCGTGGGAACCGGGAGCCTCACTCTGTCCTTCATGCGCACCGGGATCAATGTGCGGATCGACCCGGAGGAGCCCATCCTTGGGGTGGCGCAGCGTGCGGGTGTCCGGATCGGCGCCAACTGCAAGGAGGGCATGTGCGGCTCCTGCAAGGTGGTCAGGCTGTCCGGGGAGATCGACATGAACCACCAGGGTGGAATCCGGAAACGGGAGATTGATGCCGGCAAGTTCCTTCCCTGCTGTTCCACGGCGCGTACCGACATGGTGATCGACGCCTAGCCACCCGTTCAAGCGGGGGGTGCACCCCATGATTCACGGCAAGTGAAAAGTAAGACCACACGGAAGGCCTGAGGCACCTAGCGCCAGGCCTTCCGTAGCAACCGAACGCCAACCATAGGAGCCATGCCCATGTCAGGTAACAAAGCCGTTGCGTACAAGGAGCCCGGAGTCGTCGAGGTCATCGACACCCCCTATCCCTCGTTTGAACTGAAAGCCGGCCCCGGCGTCAATCCCGCTAATGTCGGCCGGAAGGTCCCGCACGGCGTCATCCTGCGCACCGTGAGCACCAACATCTGCGGGTCCGACCAGCACATGGTCCGCGGCCGGACCACCGCCCCTGCCGGCCTCGTCCTGGGGCACGAGATCACCGGCGAAGTCATCGAGACCGGGCCCGACGTCGAGTTCATCAAGGTCGGGGACATCGTCTCGGTCCCCTTCAACATCTCCTGCGGGCGCTGCCGGAATTGCAAAGAGCGCAAGACCGGGATCTGCCTGAACGTGAACCCGGACCGTCCGGGCTCTGCCTACGGCTATGTCGACATGGGCGGCTGGGTCGGTGGCCAGGCGGAGTACGTCCTGGTTCCGTACGCCGACTGGAACCTGCTGCGCTTCCCCGACCGGGACCAGGCACTGGAGAAGATCATGGACCTGACCATGCTCTCCGACATCCTGCCCACCGGTTTCCACGGTGCCGTGACGGCCGGCGTCGGCGTCGGGTCCACCGTGTACGTTGCCGGAGCCGGTCCCGTGGGCCTTGCCGCGGCCGCCAGCGCCCAGCTGCTGGGAGCCGCGGTGGTTATCGTGGGCGACCTGAACGAGGACCGCCTGGCACGGGCCCGGTCCTTTGGCTGTGAAACCGTCAATGTGGCCAACGGCGACCCCGCCGACCAGATCGAGCAGATCCTCGGCGTCCGGGAAGTCGACTCCGGCATCGATGCCGTCGGTTTCGAGGCCCGCGGACACGGCAACGGCGCCCAGGAAGCACCGGCCACGGTGCTTAACTCGCTGATGGACCTCACCACTGCGGGCGGCTCCGTGGGCATTCCCGGCCTCTACGTCACGGGCGACCCGGGAGCTGCGGACGAGGCCGCCAGGAAGGGAAGCCTGTCCCTGTCACTGGGGACCGGCTGGGCCAAGTCCCTGTCCTTCACCACGGGCCAGTGCCCGGTGATGAAGTACAACCGTCAGCTGATGATGGCGATTTTGCATGACAGGATCCAGATCGCCAAGGCGGTCAACGCTACGGCCATTTCGCTGGACGATGCCCCGCGCGGGTACGCGGAGTTCGACGCCGGAGCTGCCACGAAGTATGTCCTGGACCCGAACGGCTACCTCAACAACTGATGCCTGGTTCCCGTTTGTGAAGAACGGGAAGGACCAATGGCGGCAGCCCGCTCAGTGCGGGGTGCCGCCATTGTCATGCCCGGGCCCGTAGGGCGGCTCGGAATGGGGGTGCCACACTCGCAGCCACGTGCCATCCCGTGGCACGGGGGGTGAAACAGTTCGCGCTCCGCGGGCGGGCAACAAAAAGGTGGTTGGGCCTGCCGGTCTCAAGCAGGCCCAACCACCTGGCGTGGTTGGGGCAGATCAGCCGCGGAGGCGCTCCATGCCCGGGTCCACCAGCGGCTCAGTAGAAACGGTGGCCGCCACGCGCCGCCCGAAGTACTCGATCTCCACGGCGTCCCCTTCGGACACTGACGAGGGCAGCCAGGCGTAGGCGATGGGCTTGCGGACGGTGTAGCCGTAGGCCGCGCTGGTGACGTACCCAACGGCTTCCCCGGCCACGAACACCGGTTCCTTGCCCAGCACCACTGACGTGCCGTCGTCGACCGTCAGGCAGCGCAGCGTCTTGGCGGCCGGCTGATCCTTGAGTCCGGCAAGTGCCTCGGCGCCGACGAACCCGGTCTTGTCCTTGGCCACGGAGAAGCCCAGGCCGGCCTGGTACGGGTGGTGCTCGGACGTCATGTCAGTGCCCCACAGCCGGTAGCCCTTCTCCAGGCGCATGCTGTTGAAGGCGCCGCGTCCTGAAGCGATGATGCCGTGCTCCTGGCCCGCCTCGAACAGCAGGTCCCACAGCTTCAGCCCGTACTCGGCGGTGGTGTAGAGCTCCCAGCCGAGTTCGCCTACGTAGGAGAGCCGCATCGCCGTCACGGGGATGCCGCCCACCGAGATCTCCTTGGTGCGGAAGTACTTCAGGCCGTCATTGGTCAGATCGTCGTCGCTGACCTTGCCGATGACCTTGCGGGCCAGAGGGCCCCACAGGCCGATGCAGCAGGTGCTGCCGGTGATATCGGTGACATGCGCCCACTGGGCGGGATCGGCCACTGACTGCCGGCGGGCCTCCACACGGAGGTAATCGAAGTCGACGTTGCTGTTCACACCCAGCTGGAACTCTTCCTCCGCCAGCCTGGCCAC
This sequence comes from Arthrobacter sp. B1I2, assembly GCF_030816485.1. Classification (NCBI taxonomy): domain Bacteria; kingdom Bacillati; phylum Actinomycetota; class Actinomycetes; order Micrococcales; family Micrococcaceae; genus Arthrobacter; species Arthrobacter sp. B1I2. The sequence continues at coordinate 1,535,678 of NZ_JAUSYC010000001.1, forward strand.
GGTCACGTCGCTGCGGATGCCGCCGTCGTCCGCCAGCAGCAGGCAGTACGTCACCGCACCTGGCTTCTTGGTGATGTTGCCCGTGCTGAGCCGGTGCAGCAGTGCCTGTGCACCGGGGCCGGTGACGGAGAGCCGCTTCAGCGGTGTCATGTCGAAAAGTCCGACGGCGGTGCGCGTCTTCCACGCCTCGGCGGCGGAAATGGGGGAGTGGAACATGGCGGACCACTCGTCGCGCTCGGGGGCCTGCCATTCTTCCGGCAGTTCGGCCAGGAGTCCGCGGTTGGCCTCGAACCAGTGCGGGCGCTCCCAGGCGGCGGACTCAAGGAAGAAGGCGCCAAGCTCCTTCTGGCGGACGTTGAACGGGCTGACGCGCAGGTCGCGCGGCGATTCGCGGGGCTGCAGCGGGTGCATGACATCGTAGATCTCCACGAAGTTCTGCTGTGAGGTCTCGCTGACGTACGCGTCGGAGGTCTGCACCTTCTCGAAACGGGTCAGCTCGCAGCCGTGCAGGTCGGTCTGCGGCTGGCCGTCGATGATCAGCTCTGCCATGGCCTTGGCAACGCCGGCCGAGTGCGTGACCCAGACGGCCTCAGCCACGAAGAAGCCCTCGAGGTCCGGTACCTCGCCCATGAGCGGGCCGCCGTCCGGGGTGAAGGAGAAGATGCCGTTGAAACCGTCCTGGATTTCAGTGCCGCGCAGTGCCGGCAGCAGGCCCTGGCTGTCCTTCCACGCGGGAACAAAGTCTTCGAGGGTGAAATCCAGGCGGGAGGGCATCCGGTGATCGGACATGTCCTCAGCAGAGACCTTCGGCAGTGCGGACATGTCCACGGGCATAGGGCGGTGGGCGTAGCTGCCGATGCCGATGCGGTCGCCCCATTCGCGGTAGTACAGGTCCTTGTCCTGGTAGCGCAGGATGGGCTTGCTGGCGCCGTTTGGCAGCTCGTTGACGTTCTCGAGTTCGGTAAGGGGTGTGGTGACGGCGTACTGGTGGGCCAGCGGCAGCAGAGGCACCTCCAGGCCCACCATCCGGCCGAGTTCACGGCCCCAGAACCCTGCGCAGGACACCACGATGTCGGCAGGGAGCAGGCCCGAGGAGGTCTCGACGCCGGTGACTTTGCCGCCCTCCTGGGCAATGCCGGTGACGGTAGTGGAGCCGCGGTAGGTGACGCCGCGTTCGCGCGTGCGCTCGATCAGCAGCTGCACGGCCCGGGCCGCCAGGGCGAGTCCGTCGGTGGGGATGAGCAGGCCGCCCAGGACCTCGCGGCCGCCGGTGAGCTTGCCGGTGTTCAGCAGTGGGTAAATCTTTTCGCATTCGTCGGCGTCGACGATCCTGCTTTCGACACCCCAGGACGTCATTACGCCCATCTTGCGCTTGAGGTCGGCCAGGCGCTCGGGAGTGGTTGCCAGCTCCAGGCCACCCACTTGGTTGAAGCAGGACTGGCCGTCCTTGCTTAGGGCGAGCAGCTTGTTGACAGTGTAGGTTGCGAATTCCGTCATGGTCCTGGACGGGTTGTTCTGGAACACGAGGCCCGGGGCATGCGACGTGGAGCCGCCTGCGAGCTCCAGTGGGCCCTGCTCGACGACGGTGATGCCGTTCCAGCCGCGGCTTGCCAGCTCGTCGGCGAGGTTGGTGCCGACGATGCCGGCTCCGATGATGACGACGCGGGGTGATGCGCTCATAATTCTTGATTCTCCTGGTTGGTACTGGGCTCCGCCTGACCGGGTGATGGAATTTGCTTCGCTATGAGCAACGCGCATCACTATATGCAACAGAGTGTCGTAGCTCACAGATGATGTCAAGGGTTTCCTGCTTTGTTGCAAAGGCTGGCAGCGCTGTGACCACAGGGAGCAAAGAGGCCCCGCCGCTGTCGCGGCGAAGGCCTCTTTGTGCAGGTCCAGTTATCCGGCGGCGTGTGGCCGTGCAGTACCGGTGTCAGTGGGAGAAGTCTGCTGAGATCTCGGCGAGGGTGCGCCCCTTCGTCTCAGGCGCGAGCCATTGCGAGAGGACTGCGCCGAGTAATGCGACGGCGGCGGCTACCACCATGGTTGCGCCCATGCCGATGTTGGCGATCGCCCATGGCAGGGCGAAGGTGCCGAGTGCGGCTCCGATGCGGCTGAAGGACGCGGCGAAGCCCATGCCGACGCCGCGCAGGTGGCCGGGGAATACCTCGGCCGGATAGACCTGGGTCATCGTGGTGTAGCCGGCATTGAAGTAGGAGAAGGCGAGAAACAGGACGAGCACGAGGATCGCTGGTGCGTTCCCCCATACTCCGATGACCAGAAGGATGCCCGCGCAGAGCCACTGCCCGGGCACGGTGAGGATTCGGCGACCGAGCTTGTCAATCAGAAGTACGCTGGTGACAACGCCCGCGACCGCAAGTGCGGACAGGCCGACTCCACCGGCCCAGCCGCCGCCGAAGCCGAATTGGTTGAGCACCTCGTCGGCGAAGGTCGCGATCGCGAAGTACGGAGTGACCGCGCAGAACCAAAAACCTGCAGTGAAGATGGTGGCGCGCCAGTACTGCCTCGAGAACAGCATTCCGAAGGAGGCGTTCTTGATTTTGGTCCCACTCTCCGCGGCTTGGGCCTCCTGGATCATCCTGAGATCCATCTCTCCGGTGATGCTGTCGTGCATCTGCGGCGATTCGATATATCGGTGTGCGATCGCGAGTGCTTCCTTGTGCCGTCCCTTCGTAATGAGCCAGCTCGGCGATTCGGGGAGGCCTATGCGGGCGAGGAACAGAACGAATGCCAGTATCGTGCTCGTGCCGAGTACTAGGCGCCATGGGGTGCCGACGTCCTGCAGGAGCGTGCCGATGATGAATGCCATCATGAAACCGACGTACCAGGCGATCAGGGTCAGTCCGAGCAACCGCCCGCGGAGCTTGGGCGGGGAGAACTCTGACAGCAGTGGCCCACCGATTGAGTACTCGCCGCCGATCGCGACGCCCATCATGAATCGGATGATGGCCAGCTGGATCACGGCGCCGTCTCCAGAGGTTACGAAGAATTGGGCTCCTGAGGCGACCAGGAACAGGCCCATGTCCACGAGGAACATTGGCTTGCGTCCGAACTTGTCAGTAGCCCAGCCGGCCAGCGGGGAGCCGATGAAGATGCCAGCCAGCGGGCCTGCAGCGATCATGCCCAGCGATAGTGCGTCGAGCTTGAGATCTGACCGCATGGATCCGGTGACGGGGCCGATGATTCCGAGGATGTAACCGTCGAGGAACATCCCGCCGATGAAGACCGCGACAAGCCGCACCATGAAGCGGCGTTTGAACCTGGAGCTGGTCTCTTTTGATATGGAGGTGTCGACGGAGGCCGTCGTCCTGGTCGGATTGATCATTGAAATTCGTTCCCTTCGGGCTTCAGCGCAAACCGCTGACGGCACCAGAGCGCCGTTTCTTAGACGCACAGATTGATTTCGGCGGCGCCCCCAGGTTCCGGCACTCCGCGCTGCTTTGATCGATGGTGCTGCCACCTTTGATAGTCATAGACAGTTTCCTTTGGTGATCCAGGCTGCCGCAAGGATGCTGACAACGTTGTGCGGCCGATGCGCGAGCCAGAGCTCCACCATGGATCGGCCATCATGAATTAGTTCGTCTGTTTCCAAGGCCGCCACGGGTGGAGCCGGGTGACTGGAGGATATCCGCGCGAGCCGCGTTCCGCGATGATCAACAACGTTCGCTTTCTGCAACAAGATGGTGCGCTAGCTCACACTCGATGTCAAGAGTGTGACCCTGAAAGGCAGAGTATGTAAGCGTTTTGCTCGTGATCCGCGGCATGCTGAGGGCCCTACCGATGCGGGGTCCCGTTTTCCGAAAACGGTGCTTCGATGGGGAATACCTCCCCAGGTCTTAGGCCCACCGAAGCACCTTTTACGGAAAACGGGACACCCGTTGCTGGCGCTGTGCCTTTCCTAGCCCGCCGTTTCCAGGACCTGGGCCTCCACGGCTTCGGCCGGCAGTGGCAGGGAGGAAGATTGCCGGCGCGCGGCCTCCACGGTGTGCAGGAGCAGCAGCGCGGTGGTCACGGAGCCGACGCCGCCGGGAACAGGGGTGAGTCCCGCTGCGGTCCCCGTGACGCTGGCTTCGTCCACATCACCCACCAGCGAGCCGTCGGCAAGGACGTTCGTGCCGACGTCCACCACGACGGTCCGGGAGGAGACGTGGCTGCCCGTCAGCAGCCCGGCGCGGCCGGCGGCGACCACCACGACATCGGCGTCCTTCGTGTAGCGCTCCAGCGGGCCCGACCTGGAATGGCAAACCGTCACCGCGGCGTCTCGTGCCAGCAGGAGGAGCGACAGCGGCTTGCCCACAACGGCGGACCGGCCCACCACCACCACGCCCTTGCCCGCGACGGGAACCTGGTAGTGGTCCAGGATTTCGACGACGGAGCGGGCGGTGGCGGGAGCAAAGGCCGGCTGACCGACGGCCAAGCGTCCCAGGCTCAGCGGATTGGCGCCGTCAATGTCCTTTTCGGGGGCGATGAGGCCCACGAGGTTGTCGGTCCGGACACCCGCCGGCAGCGGGGTTTGCAGGATGATGCCGTTCACGGACGGTTCCTCGCTGAGGTCCCGCAGGACACTGGCCAGCACCGGTTCCGTTGCATCATGGCCCAGGTCGACGATTCGGCAGCCGACTCCGGCGCGCTCCGCTGCCCGCTCGATGGAACGGACGTACCAGCGCGTTGACTCATCGGCGGTCGCCATGACCACCGCCACGACCGGGCGGACGCCGTCCAGTCCAAGCGACCGGACCTGGTCCTGGACCTCCTGTTGGAACAAACCGGCCAAAGGCTTTCCGGAAAGTACTGCGGTGTTCAACCCAGGATCCTTTCCCGAACGCGGGCGGAGAGGGCATCTGCTGCCAGGACGACCTTCTCCTCGATGCCGTCCGTCTGTTGGGCAAGCAGCGCGCGTGCCTCCGGATCCTTGACCGCCACGACGTTGATGTCGATGTTGACGCGCGCCGTGGTGGCAGCTGCGCGGGCGGCGTCAGCGGCCGCGGCAACGTCGCTGATGACGTTGGCATTGGCGACGTCGAACAGTTCGCTGGCGAGGTCCACGATGCCACCCGACAGCTTGATCAGCCGGGCAGGGGTCTGCGCCGCCTGGATGAGCGCGGACTGGATCCCGGCCGCACGGGCGACCTTGAGTTCATCGGTGCCGGACGGGAGCTTGTAGGAGTCGATGACTGCCTGGAAGGCACGTTCGTCCTCGTCGGCCAGGCTCAGCGCCTCACCGACGAGGTCGTCGGCGGCCTGCGTGATGCGCTGGACCAGCGGTGCATGCTGTTCGTATTTGGCGCCGGTGGTGTAACGCGCCACCATGGCCACCAGGGCGGCACCTTGGGCGGCGTGCAGGGCCGCTGCAGCGCCACCGCCTGGCGTGGGCTGCTTCCCGGCCAGCCGGGTGAGGTAGCTGCTGACTGTCTCTGAACTGATCATGGTGCTAACCGCGGAGCCGGGTCATGGTGGGGTCGTACAGCGGGTCCTGGGTCACCGTGGCGACTACCCGGCGCCCGAAGTACTCAATCTCCACGGAATCGCCGATGGAGACCTCGGCGGGCAGGTAGGAGTAGGCGATCGGCTTTTTAACCGTGTAGCCGTAGGCAGCGCTGGTGACGTAGCCAACCGCCTGGTCCTTGTAGAACACAGGCTCCTTGCCCAGCACCAGGCTGCGGCCGTCGTCGACCGTGAGGCAGCGCAGGCGCCGCGCGGAGTTCTCCTCGGTGCGGCCTTCCAGCGCCGCCTTTCCGACGAAGTTCTCCTTGGCCATCTTCACCGCGAAGCCGAGGCCAGCCTCGAAGGGGTCGTGTTCGGTGGTCATGTCGGTGCCCCAGGAGCGGTAGCCCTTCTCCAGGCGGAGCGAGCTGAACGCGGCACGCCCGGCGGCGATGACGCCGAACGGCTGGCCGGCCTTCCAGAGCGCATCCCAGAGGCGCTGGCCGTTGTCGGCGCTGGTGTACAGTTCCCAGCCCAACTCACCGACGTAGGACAGGCGCATGGCAGTCACGGGGACGCCACCGATGACGACGTTCTTGGACCGGAAGTACTTCAGCCCGTCGTTGGAGAAGTCATCGCTGCTGACCGCGCCGACAACCTCGCGGGCCAGCGGGCCCCAGAGGCCGATGCAGCACGTGCCGCCGGTGGTGTCGCGGACCTGGACCCAGTCTTCGGCGCTGCCGCTTGCTGTCTGGTGCCGGGCTGCCCGATCAAAGTAGGCGGTGTCGATGTTGCCGTTGGCGCCGAGCTGGAAGCTCTGCTCGTCCAGGCGGGCCACGGTGATGTCGCTTCGGACGCCGCCCTGCTCGTCCAGCAGGAGCGTGTAGGTGACGGCTCCGGGCTTCTTGTTCATTTCAGCAGTGGTCAGTTCCTGCAGCAGCTTCAGGGCGCCAGGTCCGGAAACCTCGAGGCGCTTCAGGGGCGTCATGTCGTACATGGCCACGGCGGTGCGCGTCTTCCAGGCCTCGGCAGCGGCGATCGGGGAGCTGAACATGCCTGACCAGGCGTCGCGGGCCGGCGGCTGCCATTCAGCAGGCATTTCCTTGAGCAGGTCGGCGTTGGCCTCGAACCAGTAGGGCCGTTCCCAGCCGGCGCCTTCGAGGAAGTAGCCGCTGAGTTCCCTGTGCCGGGCATGGAAGGGGGACACGCGCAGGTTGCGGGGGGAGAGCTTGGGCTGGAGCGGGTGCAGGACGTCGTAAATCTCCACGAAGTTCTGCTGCGAGGTTTCGCTGACGTATTCGGGGGTCAGCTGGACGTCCTCGAAGCGGTGGATGTCGCAGTCGCCCAGGTCGATGCTGGACTTGCCGTCCACCAGGAGTTCGGCGACGGCGCGGGCGATGCCCGCCGAGTGGGTGACCCAGACGGCTTCGGCGACGAAAAAGCCATCGAGTTCCTTGGACTCTCCCACGAGGGAGCCGCCGTCGGGGGTGAAGGAGAAGATGCCGTTGAAGCCGTCCTCGATCTCGCTTTCGCGCAGGACCGGCAGGATCTGCTTGGTGGCCTCCCAGGCGGGGAGGAAGTCCTCGACGGTGAAGTCCAGCCGGGACGGCATGTTGTGCTCGCTGATCTCGTTCGGCTTGAAGCTGCCGAGTTCGTCCAGGTCCACGGGCATGGGCTTGTGGGCGTAGGAGCCAATGCCGTAGCGGTCGCCGTGCTCGCGGTAGTAGAGGTCCTGGTCCTGGTGGCGGAGGATGGGCAACCGGGCGCCGTTGGGCAGTTCGTTCTTGCCCTGCTGTGCCGGGACCGGGGTGGTCTTGACGTACTGGTGGGCCAGGGGCAGCAGCGGGACGGACATGCCGATCAGCTCGCCTACCTTTGCACCCCAGAAGCCGGCGCAGGAGACGACGATGTCTGCCGGGATCACGCCGTCGGGGGTCTGGACACCGGTGACCCGGCGGCCGGACTGTTCGATGCCCGTCACTTCGGTGTTGCCGATGTACTTTACGCCGGCGGCTTCGGTGCGCTTGATCAGGAGCTGTACGGCGCGGGCGGCCAAGGCGAGGCCGTCGCTGGGAACGTGGAGGCCGCCGAGGATGTCCTCGTCATTGATGAGGGGGTAGAGCTCCTTGCACTCAGCCGGGGTGAGGATGGAGCCCTCGATGCCCCACGCCTGGGCGTAGCCGAGTTTGCGCTTCAGATCCGCGAGGCGGGTTTCGGTGGTGGCAACCTCGAGGCCGCCGACCTGGTTGAAGCAGCTGGTTCCGTCCTCAGTCAGGGACAGCAGCTTTTCCACGGTGTACTTGGCGAACAGCGCCATGGACTTGGAGGGGTTGGTCTGGAAGACGAGCCCCGGGGCGTGCGAGGTGGATCCTCCGGGCATGTTGAGCGGTCCCTGGTCAAGGACGGTGATATTGTTCCAGCCCCGCGTGACGAGTTCATCCGCGAGGTTGGTGCCGACGATGCCGGCTCCGATAATGACAATGCGTGGCGATGATTCCAAGGGGGTCTCTCCTGCTGCTTTACGGGTTCTGTCTGCGGGCGCGCCGGTGCTCACCGGAACACCACGGTGCTGGTCTGGTCCTTAAGCACCCGGTGCTGGCAGTGCCAGCGGACGGCGCGGGAGAGGGCCAGCGCCTCGGCGTCCTGGCCCACGGTGGACAGTTGTGCCGGGCCATAGGTGTGGTCCACGCGGATGACTTCCTGCTCGATGATCGGGCCCTCGTCCAGGTCTGCCGTGACGTAGTGGGCGGTGGCGCCCACCAGCTTGACGCCGCGGTCGTAGGCCTGGTGGTAGGGGCGGGCGCCCTTGAACCCGGGAAGGAAGGAGTGGTGGATGTTGATGGCCCGTCCTTCCAGTGCCCGGCAAAGGTCGTCCGAGAGCACCTGCATGTAGCGGGCCAGGACCACGAGGTCGGCCTCGTACTCATCCACCAGTTCCAGCAGCCGGCGCTCCGCATCGGCCTTGGTGTCTGGGGTGACGGGGACGTAGATGAAGGGGAGCCCGGCGGCTTCCGCCATCGCACGGTGGGTCTCGTGGTTGGAAACGACTGCCACCAGTTCGCCGCCCAGGCTGCCGCCGCGCCACCGGAAGATGAGGTCGTTCAGGCAGTGGCCGAACTTGGACACCATGACCAGGACGCGCTTGGGGGTCTGGTCGTGGAAGCTGAACTCCATGTCGAACCGGCTGGCGATGCCCGCGAACTCTTCCTCGAGCATGGCAGGCGTGTAGTTGGGGGAGCCGGAGAACGCGGTGCGCAGGTGGAGTGTCTCGCGCAGGCTGTCGTCGAACTGCTGGTGCTCGTCGATATTGAAGCCGCGCTCGAACAGGAACGTGGTTACGGCCTGCACAATTCCCGCCTGCTCCTTGCAGGACAGGGTCAGCACGAACTTCTGCGGCTGCTCTTCCTTGAGCGCCGGCAGGGTGGTGGTTGCTGGGACTGCTTCGATGAGGGTCATACCCTGCTCCTTCTAGATATATTCAAAAGCGACAGACTGATATATTAGATTGGGTGCCAGCGTATACTGGTCCACAGGCGAGGTCAATAGTTTTTTCTGGTTGGGAAGAAGGGGCTCAGCATGGCATTCGAAGCTTTGGTGGTGGCGGACGTCGTGGGGAAGAAGTCCCTGGCTGACGTTGCCTACGAAAGCATCCGCGACTGGTTGCTGACCCTTGAAATCAAACCCGGAGAGCTGCTGAATGACGAACTCCTGGCCAAGAATCTAGGTGTGGGGCGCACTCCAGTGCGCGAAGCCCTGAAGCGGCTGGAACTGGACCGGCTGGTGAAGACCTATCCCCGCCGGGGCACCTTCGCTACCAGGGTGGACGTGACTGACCTTTCCTACATTTCGGAGATCCGCGCCCAGCTCGAGCCCCTCGCTGCGGCGCGTGCCGCACGGGTGGCTTCCCCTGCGGTCCGGGACGAGCTGCGTGCCACGCTCGAAAAGGTTGAGGCGTTCGACGTGTCCTCGGCGACCGTGACGGAGACGCTGCAGCTGGATGCCCGGGTGCACCAGGGCATTTACGCCGCCGCCGCCAACCCGCACCTGGAAGACATCCTGATTCGCTATGACAACCTGGCAACGCGCATCTGGTGCATGGTCATTGACCGGCTGCCGGACCTGTCCCATCACGTTCGTGAACACCTCGATCTGCTCCGCGCCGTTATCGACGGGGATGAGGAGCGGGCTGCGGAGCTTGCCCGCGTCCACGTGAGCGGATTCGAAAGCGCGGTCCGGGAGGCGCTTTTCAAGGCCTAGTGCCTTTCGCCCCGGGCGCCTGTTGACACGGAGCGTCAAGTGGACCATACACTGAATTCAGATTGATATATCAATCAAATATCAGCGATGGACTCGAGCGGCGACGGCGCCGGCGATCGGAGTAACCAGTGAATTCCCAGGCAACCCTTGAAGCCCCACGTGATGCCACCGACCTTAACCGCGAACAAGATGGCCAGGGCGGCGCGTCGAAAAAGGTTCTCGGCCTCCGGGCCGACTGGGCGCGCCTGCCCGGCCGCAGCGTCGAAGTGTGGCTGCATGGGGAGCACGTAGCCAGCGGGGTGGTGGACCAGGCTGCGGAGGACGGCTCGGTGCTCTGGATAGCCGCCGAGGGCATCAGCACCCGGCGCATCTTCGACAAGTCATCCGGCTACCAAATCTGGGTTTAGCCCCCCGGCGCCCTGGGAGCTGGAGCTCTCAATGCAGGCAATAACCATGGAGCCCCGGCGCTTCCCGCGCCGGGGCTCCATCCATTCCATACTGCTACCGCATGGCTGCCTTTTCCGGCTCCGGATCTTCCACGCCGGGACCCGTGCCGATGCAGTTTGTGCCTTGGGCGCATCCTTCGGCACATTCATGCTTCGTCACAAGCTCAAACTGGACACCGCGGTGCTGCTCAACGCCGGTCCGGATAGCCCGTTCCACCACGGAGTCCGCCAGCCGGCGGCGCAGGGAGAGGGGGTCCCTGCGCAGGTCCTTGGTGATGGCGAAACAGAGCAACAGCATGACGATGACGAAGGGCAAGGCCGCGACGATGGTGATCCGCTGCAGGCCTGACAACGCTTCGGAGGGCTGGTCACCGCCCGCCAGCAACATGACGGCGGCCACGGCACCGGTGAGGGCACCCCAGAAAATTACCAGCGCACGCTTGGGGTCGGAACTGCCGTTGGAACTCAGCGACGCCATGATCAGGGAGGCGGAGTCGGCGCCCGTGATAAAGAAAATTGCCACTAGGACCATGGCCAGGACGATCACGGCCGCAATCATCCACGCGGGCAGGGGGAGATTCTTTACCAGGTTGAACAGGGCGCCGTCAAAATCGATGGTTGCCTTGCCGTCGGTGACGGTCATCAGGCCAGGTGTGCCGGCCTTGTCCGCTTCCTGCTGGATATGGAAGGCGGTTCCGCCGAAGATGCCGAACCAGATGACACTGACAATGCTGGGAACCAGCAGTACGCCGGTGACGAACTGCCGGATGGTCCGGCCCCGGCTGATCCGGGCGATGAACATGCCCACGAAGGGCGTCCAGGAAATCCACCAGGCCCAGTAGAAGATGGTCCAGCCGGACATCCAGGTCCGGAGCGCCTCGTCGCCTACGGCCTCAGTACGGGAGGACATTTCGGCCAGGTCGCGCAAGTAGTCGCCGACCGCCGAGGGGATGAGGTTGAGGATGAAAAGAGTGGGGCCCGCCACGAACACGATGAGGGCAAGGACCACCGCCAGGACCATGTTGACGTTGGACAGCCACTGTATTCCGCGGCTGATGCCGGACAGGGCGGACGCGATGAAGCACGCTGTCAGGATCGCCACGATGCCCACGAGCACGGGCGTTCCGATCTCGCCTGTCCAGCCGTTGGAGGTGAAACCGCTGCCAATCTGCAGGGCGCCGAGGCCCAGTGACGCGGCGGTGCCGAACAGGGTGGCGAAGATGGCCAGGATGTTGATGACCTTGCCCACCGGCCCCTCTACGGTCCTGATGCCGAACAAGGAGGTGAAGGCAGCGGAAATCAGTTGCCTGCGGCCCAGCCGGTAGGTGCCGTAGGCCATGGCAATGCCCACCACCGCGTACATGGCCCACGGGTGCAGGGTCCAGTGGAAGATCGAGGTGGCCATGGCCGTCTGGATGGCTGCGGGGGTCCGGCCGTCAACGGTGCCGGGCGGGGGAGAGACGAAGTGGTACAGCGGCTCGGCCACCCCATAGAACATCAGGCCGATGCCCATTCCGGCGGCGAACATCATGGCGATCCATGACACCGTGCGGAACTCGGGTTTCTCGCCGTCCTTGCCGAGCGGAATGTTGCCGAACTTGCCTAGGGCCAGCCACAGGACGAAGACGACGAACAGGGAGGCGAGGACCATGAAGAGCCAGCCCGTGTACTCCATGACCCAGTCGAGGGCGTCCTTGGAAGTGGTGGCCAGGCCGTCCTTGTCGAGGAATCCCCATGCCACGAACGCCAGTGCGATGGCGCCGGTGATGCCGAACGTCGCCTTGTCCAGCGTCAGCTTCCGGTTGCGGCGCTGGGAGACGGCCTGCTCCCTGTTGCTCTGCCGCAGTTCCTCCAGGATCTGCTCGTGTTCGTTGACGGCAGGAGGGGCCGTTGCCACTTCCTCTTGATAGGTGTCCAGCGGCTCGGGGGGAATGTCCCCTGAAGGCGGCACTTTTGGTTTGGCGGAGCTCAGGTCACTGGTAATGGCCATGAAAGCGGGTCCTTTGGCTAGTCCATGGGCTTGCGTTTAATGCTGGCTGTGGGCAGCGCCATCCGCGGAGGGATTGCCGCCTGGTCGCCAGCGGGGTCAGGGCCTTAAGCCCCATGGGGAGGTGTTCCACAAAGATCAACAGAGTTCGCGCTAAGCAACAAGAGTGCTGTACGTCACTTTCAAAGTCAAGGGCACCAGGCGCGGCGAAAAGGGATTCTTCAGGCGGGCGGAGAGGGGCAGGCCGCCGTTAAGAAGAGGGGCAGGCCGCCGTTAAAAGGGCAATGACCCCAGGTCCCAACGAACCCGGGTCATTGCCGTGTTGACTCTGGGGGCTTTCAGCGCTGCGTGTAACCCATGTTGGCGCTGACTTTGAGTCCCGCGTCCTTGAGGGTTTCCAGCAGGCCCGGGATCTTCTCCGGATCGAACCGGAATGCCGGCCCGGAAATGCTGAGGGCACCGATCACGACGCCTTGGTGGTTGTAGACGGGCACGGCCACGGCATTCAGGCCGATCTCGAATTCCTCCCGCACCACCGCGTACCCCTTGGCCGCTACCTCGAGCAGCTGTGCGTCCAGTTCCCTGCGGGAGGTGATGGTGCGGGCGGTGCGGGCAGTCAGGCCCGTCTCCTTCAGGATTCGGTCCCGGTCGTCCGCCTCCAGTGCCGCCAGGAGGACCTTGCCGCTGGAGGTAGCGTGCAGCGGGGTCAGGCTTCCCACCCAGTCGTAGGTGGCCAGGGTGGAGGGACCCATGGCCTGGTCCACGTTCACGGCGTAATTGGAGCGCAAGACAGCCAGGTTGACGGTTTCCTTGAACTCTTCCGCCAGGCTCTCCAGAACGGGCCTTGCCTCGCGGACCAGGCTCAGGCGGCCGGGAATGGAGCTGGCCAGGCGAAGAATTCCAAAACCGAGCTGGTACTTGCCCCGTTCACTGTTTTGATGGACCATCTCGCGGGTGACCAGCGAACCCATCAGCCGGGACACGGTGGACTTGTGGATCCCCATTTCCTCGGCTATTTCACTCACGCCCGCATGCCCCTCCCGTGCCAGGATCTGCAAGACGGTCAGGGCTCGCTCCACGGACTGCACGCCGCCGGACTGTCCGCCTTCCGCATCGGTATCGGATTCAATATCTTTATTCGAGGCCATACTTCCTGATCCTATGCCGGTTAATGTGATGGCCGTGACATTGGGGCAGGGCGGCTGGGCGATGGCAGCCGAAACCGCTAGCTGCCGCGGTACGTGGAGTATGCGAACGGGCTCAGGAGCAGGGGCACGTGGTAGTGCTCGGGGCCGGTGACCTCGAAGACCAGGTCCACTTCCGGGAAAAACGTCTGCGTCTGCAGCCCGGCGTAGTACTTGCCCGTGGCGAAGTTCAGTTTGTAGTTCCCGGGTTCCAGCTGCTCCGGCCCCAGGTCCTTGGCCCGGCCGTCCGCGTCCGTACTGGAGGTTGCCAGCTTCCGCCAGGTGCCGCCGTCGTTTTTCAAAAGGACGACGGCGACCCCCGCCGCCGGGCGCCCGGCACCGGTGTCAAGGATGTGGGTGGTGACGTGGGAGACGCTCATTCGCTGATCAGTCCTTCGAGCCGCAGTACGGCAATTTCACGCAGCTGCTGGGCCACGATGGTGTCTTCTTCTTTGGGGGAGTGGGCGAGCCGCTGGTTCAGGGCCTGCAGGATCTCCGGCGCGGTGCGTCCGGCTGCCCGGATCAGGAAGACGCGGCCGAACTTCTCCTCGTACTCCCGGTTTCCCCGGGCGAGCGCCTCCGCTGCCGCAGCATCCGCCGGGTCCACCCCGGCCTGTTCGGAACGGGACATGGACGCCTCGGTGCCGGCCGCCGTCGGGCGTTCCCCGATCCTGGGATGGTGGGCCATGGCAGCTTCGATTTCCGCATGGGTGAAGGGGCTGGCTGCCTGGGTGGCGAAGTCCAGGAGCTGTTCGCGGGTGGCGTACGGCCGTGCCCCGGCCACCGCCTCCACCCAGCGGCTGACATCGATGCAGGGCCGGAGGGTGGCCTGGGCCGCGGCGGGATCCGCGGTATTGAATTCGGCAAGCTTCATGCTGGCGTAGTCCTCGGTGGTCATGCTGGCATCCATGGCGACGGCTATGCGGAGGCCGGAAAGCCCGGCGCCCATTCATGGAACACCACAAAGAGGCTTCCGCATCATGGAACTGTTATTTCAGCATACGTAATATTGAAGTGCAGCCGTCCGGCAGTGTCAAGCGGTTACCAGGAACCCTCAATCCTGGGAGGACGTCCTGGACAGCACCCAGGTATTGGTGCCGTCCTGGCGCTCAAAGGTCACGGTCGTGACAAGCGCCTCGATGAGGGCGAGGCCGCGGCCGGACTCGGAATCGTCGTCGGGGGTGGAAGCATCCATAAGGCCGAAGGGGGGCTTGGCGTAGTAGGCGCTGACCCGGGCCTGCAGCAGCGCGGGCTGCACGGTGGTTTCCACGCCCAGCTCCACCTCCCGCTCCCCGGATGGCTGCGCATGCTGGACGATGTTGGACGCGGACTCGATGACCGCGGTGGTAAACGTCATCTGGTCCATGTCGTTGACGAACGGGACGTCGAGCCACAGGCTGTCCAGGTCGTTGTGGACCGCCTCGACGGCGTCCTCGGCAGCCGGTCCCCGGAAGCTGCGCGACGCCAGCACCTCAGTCATTGCTGAACGCCTCCTCCACGGTGGGGTACGCGGTGAGGACCTTGTCCATGCTGGTCAGCTTCAGGACCATGTTCACCTGCGGTTGCACCGCTGCGATCCGCAGGTCGCCGCCGGCCTGGCGGGCGGCTTTGAGGCAACCGATCAGGGCGCCAAGGCCGGAGGAGTCCATGAAGGCGGTCCTTTCCAGGTTGACCACGATCCGGTTGGATCCCCCGGCGATCACGTCTGTCACGAATTCGCGCAGCTTGGGTGCGGAGACCATATTGAGCCGCCCGTCCGCCTTGACCTCCGCATACGAATCTTTGACCTCGTAACTGAACTCCATCAGGATTCCTCTCTGTTTGCAGGTTCTGCGGCCGGTTGGTACCCCTTGTAGAGCACAGCGCGGACCAGGATGCTCATGACCACCAGGTCAAAGACCACCCAGACAACATTGACCAGGGTGCCCAGCGGTTCGGCCAGCCCGGCGGCCAGTCGGATGAGTCCGACGACGGCGGCGACAGCCAGCAGGACGGACACCACCATCTGGGGCCGGATAAGGCTCCAGCTGGGTCCGCCGCTTTGGCGCGCCTTGGGCGTGACCGCGAACCCCAGGGGACGGCCGAACCACACGTTGCGGGCCGCCGTCGTGCATGCCTTGATCCAGGTGGGGAACAGCGCCAGGCTGTACTGCTGCCCGCGCCAGGTGGGGATGCCGCGGCCGGCCACGGCAAACAACAGCTGGTTGACCACCATGAACGGGATGAACCGGATGAAGAAGTCCCAGCTCAGGCTGCTGACCGGCAGGATGCCCAGCAGCAGGTAGATGATGGGGGCCGAGAAGTAGATGACCGCCGCGAAGCCGCTGAGGTAGGTCCACATGGTGGCGAAGTACATTAGGCGCTGGCCGAGCTTCAGGCCCTTCTGCACCAGCGGATTCTCCCGGAGCAGTACCTGGATGGTCCCCTGTGCCCAGCGAAGGCGCTGGGTCAGCATGGTCTTCAGGTCCTCCGGCGCCAGGCCGTAGGCAAGGATCTCGTGGTGGTAGACACTCTCCCAGCCCATGGCGTGCATGCGCATGGCGGTGGCCATGTCCTCGGTGACGGAGATGGTGGCCAGCGGCATCACCGGCTGGGCCTCGTCGCTGCGTTCCACGGTCAGCGCATCCAGGACGGCCTGCACGGATTCCAGGGCGCCCAGCGGCGACCAGTCGCGGGCGGACATGCGCCGGACGGCGTCGTCCGCCACCACCGGGACGCCTGACTCGCCCACGTGGGCCAGTTCCATGGCGGCGATCTCTTCGAGGTCCGCCTGCAGGGCGGCCACGTCGGCCTGGACCAGGGTCTGGACCGCGGTGTCCACACGGCGGCGGACCCGGTATGTCACCTCGCTAAGGGGCCTGCCGGCGTCCACCTCCTCCTGGGCTTCGCGGGTGGCTGCCTCCACCTCGTCGAGGACCTCCGCCACCAGCGTTGACTCCACATCCGCTGACTTGCGGGCCTGCCTGATGGCTGCCCGGGATGCGGCCAGTGCGCGGCGGATGCTTTTCTCGGTTTCCTTGACGTAGCCCACCAGGCCAAGCTGCATCAGGGCCTCGCGGCGCAGGATGGCATTGGAGCCGCAGAAGAAGGCGGCGTTCCAGCCGTCCTTGCCCTGCTGGATGGGGCCGTAGAACAGCGGCGCCTGGCTGCCGAGCGGATCATCCGCGGGCACGTTGCTGAAGTATTGGGGCGTCTGGACCAGGGCCAGGCGGCGGTTGTTGAAGTAGCCCAGGATCTTTTCCAGGATGTCCGGCTCGGGAATCTGGTCCGCATCCAGGATCAGCAGGAACTCGCCGTGGGTGACCATGAGGGCGTTGTTGAGGTTGCCGGCCTTCGCATGCCGGGGGAGGTCCTTGGTCCAGTCCCCGCTGCGGGTGACATAGCCCAGGCCATGCTGTTCCGCCAGAGCCTTCAGTTCGGGCCGGGCGCCATCGTCCAGGATCCAGGTGCTGTGCGGATGCCTGATCTTCTGTGCCGCCAGCGCCGTGGTCACCACCATGTCCAGGTCTTCGTTGTAGGTGGTGATGAAGACGTCCACGGTGGCATCGTGCGGCGGGGCGGGAGCGGGTTTGCGGATCTTCAGTTTCCACACCGTCATGCCGAAGAGCATGACGTCGATGAAGCTGTAGGTTTCGGCCACCACCAGGGGCAGGGCGATCCACCAGGCGTCCCAGTTCAGGGATGCCATCCAGCGCCATGCGATGTAGTTCAGCCCGGTCAGGACCGTCAGGACAACCACCAGGCGGGTCCAGAAGCGGGTCATGCCGCCACTTCCGCGGGGAGCCGGCGGACGACAACCACCGTCACGTCGTCTTCAGCGGTCTCCGCGGGGGCCAGGGCCAGGATGGAGTTGCTGGCCTCGTGCGCCGAACCTGCCGACTGCGTTGCCTGCTGGACAGCGTCCGTGAAGTCCTCCACGGACTCGAACACGTCCAGCACGCCGTCGCTGACCACCACCAGCGAATCGCCCGGGGCCAGCTCCAGCCCCGCCTGCGGCCACTGCGTCCCAGGCCAGGCGCCAACCGGCGGTCCTCCGGAGGGGAGGCGGTCCGCCGGCCCGGCGGGCTGGACGTGCAGCGCAAGCCCATGCCCGGCGTCGACATAGCTGACCTTGCCGGACGCCGCGTCCAGGCGGGCATGGAACAGGGTGACGAAGGAATTGGAGGAGTCGAGGTCGCTGGCGATCGCCTTGCTGGCGGAGGCGAAGCCGGCGTCGAGGTCCTGCCGCAGGCCGGTGGAGCGCATTACGGCGCGGACCGTTGCCGCGATCAGCGCGGCGCCCATGCCCTTGCCCATGGCGTCAGCGAACGTGAGGTGGAGCCCCCCGGGCGTCTGGTACCAATCGTAGAAGTCACCGCCCACACTGCGGGACGGGCGGAAGAGGCCGGCGACGTCGTAACCGTCCACCCGGATATCTTCCTTGGGCAGGAGGCTTTGCTGCACTTCGGTGGCGCGTTCCAGTTCACCCCGGGCAGCGGATTCGGCGGCGGCCGAGGGCCTGCGCCGGAACAGCGCATTGATGCGGGACTGCAGTTCCCGCGGGCTGAAGGGTTTGCTGATGTATTCGTCGGCACCGTTGTCCAGGCCGGTCAGCTTGTCCAGTTCGTCAGCGCGGGCGGTGAGCATCACAATGAACGCGTCCGAGAACTCCCGCAGGAGCTTGCACACCTCCAGCCCGTCGAGGTCCGGCAGGTTGAGGTCCAGGGTCACCAGGTCCGGCCTGGTGCGGCGGACTTCCTCAATACCCGGCAGCCCGGCGCCGGCCTGGGTCACGTCGAAGCCCTGCTTCGCCAGGACGCGGACCAGCAGTCCCCGGATGTCCGGGTCATCTTCAATGACCACAGCGCGGCGGGGTTCGGGGGGAGAGACCATAGCTCTACTTCTACCGTATTAAGGCGCACGGGGCATGTCGCAGGGTTCACAGTTTCCGGTGACTTCGCTGACGGTAATTGTTGCCCGCCCTTTCCGCCAACTGGATTGCGGCACTCAGCAGATCTTGCGGAAATCTTGGCATCTGCTTGCCGGGACGTTGAGGAACGCCGGTCACACTCGAAGGAACGCAGCAGCTTTCCGGGGCAAGGTACGACGACGACCCCCACCGGATGCTGCACGGCATGCGGAAGGCGGGGAAGCCAATGGAACAGATGAAAAGCAAGGGAGCGGAGAAAGCCAGGGCGCTGCTTCGCCTCTACTTCCACTCACGGAAGGTACGCGCAGCGGCGAGGGAACTGGAGCACGCCCTCGCGGAATCGCGGGAGGTGTCCAGTTGGCCCGGTGACCGGCTTCAGGTGGGTGCCGACATTTCACGGCATGTGGAAAAGCTGACCCGCCGGCTCAAGCTCGAAACCGAAGCGCACCACAGGTTTGCAATCCTTTTCAAATCTGCCGGTGGAGGGCATTCCGTACCCGCGCTCTAAGTGCCACACTTAGCAGCAATCGATTGGCTGGGGATAGTCAGGAGATTGCAGTGGGTTCTTTGGCGGGTTGGGCATACCTTTTGGCGGGTCTGATGACCATGGACGCGTTGCTTTTGGCGCTGTGGGCCATGGAAGTTGACTGGGGCAAGTACTGGCGCCGGAAGTAACCTTTCACAAGCCAGTCACATATCGGCTGGGATTAGGCCCGTTGCTGCCGGCTGACCATCTCGTTGATCCACGCACGCGCGTACGGCGATGTGCACTTGGGCGGCGTGGGGTAGTCCTTAAGGACTCCGAGCCGGTCAGCGCGTGACTGGCACAGCATGGTGTCCAGCTCATCCACTTCAAACTCCTTCGGACGGCAAATCAACGCTGCCAGCAACCGCGCCGCCGTATCGCCGGTAGCCCAGAGGTCCAGGGAAATTTCCTGCTGCGTCTTCCACCGCCTGGCGATCTCCCGAAGCCGCGTGAGGTTGACGCCGTGGTCGTCCCCGCGCTTCTGGTTGGCCTCACGCACATTGGGGTCATCAAGCATTGACAGTTCAGCGAGGACCGCATCCAAAACCGCGCCGGTCATGACAGCTCCAGCCGCATGAGCACCCGGGGGAAGCCGTTCAACACCGATAGTGTGTCCGCGGCCTTGGTAAAACCGGCGTCCTCGAACAGCTTCCGGGTGCCCACATAGGCCATGGTGAGGTCCACCCTGCTGCCCTTGTTGTCCACGGGATAGCCCTCGATGGCGGGGGCCCCATAGGAGCGGGCCATGTCCACGGCGCCTGACAGAAGGTAGTGCGAGATGCCTTTGCCGCGGTGGCCAGGACGGACGCGGAGGCACCACACCGACCACACGTCCTGGTTGTCCACGCAGGGAATTCTTCGGTTGCGGGCAAAGCTCGTGTCCGCACGTGGATGGACCGCTGCCCACCCAACTGGTTCGCCGCCGTCGTACGCCAATACACCGGGAGGGGGATCCTGGGCCACCAACTGCCTGACCAGCTCCCCGCGCTCTTCACCCCGAAGGGAGACGTTCTGCTTGGCAGGGATGCGGTAGCTCAGGCACCAGCAGACGGTGGCATCCGCCCTTTTGGGCCCCACCAGGGTCCGGACGTCGTCGAAGTTCGTGCCCGGACGCACCTCAATGGCCATGCGGCCATCCTAGTCTTCCGGCATCCTGCCGATGCTCCAGGCCGCGACCTTGCGGACATCAACCCTGGTTGCCTGGAGGGGCACCCGGACACCTCCTGAAAGCAGGACGGGCCCCAAGAAATGGATGTACCGTGGCTGGGCAGCCGTACTGGCTTCGTCCGCCCCGGGTTCCATGGAGTCGAGGGCGGTGGCAACTGCCGGGCTTCCGATCCGGACCTGGTCATTCTGCCGCCGGGTCCACGCGGGCTCTGACACGACCGAACCGGAGATGACGATCCCGTCAACCACAGCGGTCAATTCCATGGTCGCGTCGTGGCCTGTACTGAAGACCGAAGTCAACAGCAGCAAGAGGCGGGGGTCAATCCTGTCTTCCGAAGTCCGGTGGCCCATGCCCGTCCTTTCGTCGTTTGTTGGAGTTGCATGCCCTCCCGATCAGCTTAGTTTCCACCCTGTTGGCACCTGTAGCGGCCCCACTACACTGGGACGCATGACCGAGCAGGAGCCGGGCAAGGCCGCATCGGATCCAGATACCGCCGGCACCTCCCTGCGCAGCCCGGAAGAGCGCTCCCGCACCTTCGCCGGCATCCTGGTCAACACCGCCCTGGCCAACATCACCACCAGCTACCTGTGGTTCGCGCTGACGTTTTGGTTGTACCTGGAGACCCGCAACGTGATCGCCACCGGGGTGGTGGGCGGCGCGTACATGCTGCTGATTGCCCTCTCCAGCATCAGCTTCGGTACATTCGTGGACCGCTACCGCAAGCTGGCAGTGATGCGGTTCGCTGCCGGGTTCACACTGGTGATGTTCGTGCTGTCCGGGGTGATGTTCCTGCTGACGCCGGCCGCATCCCTGCTGGACCTGGGGCACCCGTGGTTCTGGATCTTCACACTCATCATCCTGATCGGTGCCGTGGTGGAGAACCTGCGGAAACATTGCCCTGTCCACCACCGTCACCATTCTCATCGAGCCGGAGCGCCGCGCCAAGGCCAACGGGCTGGTGGGGATGGTGCAGGGGCTGATGTTCATTGTGACCTCCCTGCTGTCCGGATTGTCAGTCGGGTTGCTGGGCATGGGCTGGACCATCGCCGTTGCGCTGGTGCTCACCGCGCTGGCCTTCGCCCACCTGCTGACCCTGCGGATGCCCGAGGAGGTGCGCGCCGCGGCAACGGACGCCCACGGCGGGTTCGACCTCCGGGGCTCGCTCGCGGCTGTGCTGGCCATATCCGGGCTGTTCGCGCTGATCCTGTTTTCCACGTTCAACAACTTCATCGGCGGCGTTTACATGGCGCTGATGGATCCGTACGGGCTGGAAATGTTCTCAGTGGAGATGTGGGGGGCCGTCTTTGCGGTCGGATCCACCGGGTTCGTCATCGGCGGTGCCCTGATTGGCAAGTTCGGGCTCGGCGCCAATCCCTTGCGGACGCTGCTGGTTGCGGTGGCGGCGATGGGAGTGCTGGGTGCGGTATTCACGCTGCGGGAGTGGGCGTGGCTCTACATCCTGGGGATCTGGCTGTACCTGGTGCTGGTCCCGTTCGTGGAGGCGGCCGAGCAGACCGTCATCCAGCGGGTGGTGCCGTTGCAGCGGCAGGGCCGGGTCTTCGGCTTCGCCATGGCATTCGAGTCAGCCGCGGCACCCGTCACTGCGTTCCTTATCGCCCCCATCGCCCAGTTCTGGATCATTCCCTATGCACGATCCGCGGACGGCGCCGCCCGCCTGGCGCCGCTGCTGGGCGAGGGCACCTCCCGCGGCATCGCCCTGGTGTTCCTGGTGGCCGGCATCATCATGATCGCGGCCGCCCTGCTGGCCTTCCTGACTCCGGTTTACCGCCGGGTCTCGGATTCATATGCCCAGGTGCCGGCAGAAGTGAAGGCTGGCGGCTAAACGCCCGGACGCTCCCGCAGCAGGTGCGGAAGCGTCCGGGGAAGCCTGCAGGAGGTGGATCGTCTTAGACGCCCAGTGCTTCCTTCAGGGCTGCGACGTGGCCGTCAGCCTTCACCTGGTACTGGGCGAGCGTGACGTATCCCTGGGCGTCCACCACAACAGTGGAGCGGACGATTCCTTCGTGGATTTCCCCGTTGACGAGCTTCTCGCCCCAGGCACCGTAGGCCAGGGCCACAGTGTGGTCGGGGTCGGAGAGCAGCGGGAAGGTCAGGGAGAAGTCGCCGGTGAAGCCGGCCAGGGCTTCCTGGGCGTCGGGGGAGACTCCAACCACCTCGTAGCCCTTGCCCTGCAGGGAGGCCAGGCTGTCGCGGAAGTCGCAGGCCTCGGTGGTGCAGCCGGGGGTGGCGGCCTTCGGGTAGAAGTAGACAATGACGTTCTTGCCACGGTAATCGGCCAAGGAGGTCTCCCGGCCCTGGGCGTCCCGGAGGGTGAACTCAGGCGCCGGGGTGCCGGGCTGAAGCTTGGTGGTCAGGGTGGGGCTCATGGCGTTCCTTTGTAAGACTCGGTCAGTGATGGCCAAACATCAAGTGAAGCGGGTTGCCGCTTAGTGATACAAACCAGCGCGTCATATGCAGTATTCCGCCGGTCCACGAACGGCCGCGTGCGGACCCGGCACAAACCGGTACCCGCCGCCGCGTACAGTGGCCACGGCATGGCGGGCGTTGCCCAGTTTCTTCCGGATCCTGCCCACGTACACGTCGATGGATCTTGCGGTGGCGCCGGGAAAATCAAGCGACTCCAGGAACTCCTGCAGTTCCCCGCGGCCCACCGTCCGGGACAGATGGGTCACCAGGTAACGCAGCACTTTGTATTCGACGCCGGTCAGGGACACCGGCTTGCCGTCCAGCAGGACGGTGTCGGCGGCGAGGTCCACGGCGACCCGGCTGACGGGGCCGGCCGACGGCGGCAGGCGGGTGCCGCC
This sequence comes from Arthrobacter sp. B1I2, assembly GCF_030816485.1. Lineage (NCBI taxonomy): Bacteria > Bacillati > Actinomycetota > Actinomycetes > Micrococcales > Micrococcaceae > Arthrobacter > Arthrobacter sp. B1I2. The sequence goes on from NZ_JAUSYC010000001.1 coordinate 1,558,425, forward strand.
GTCGTCCTCGCCGCGTGCCTGGGTGGGAGCGCCGGGGTTCTCCGCCGCGGAAGGAGTGCGGGAGGAGTGGTCTGCGGCTCCTTCCACTGCGGCGGAGACCCCGGACGTGGGGGCTCCGGCGGCAGGCCAATGGACTTCCGCCTCCGGAGCAGTCTGTAAGGCCCGGGCAAGGACCAGTTGGGCGGCGCGGGCCAGCAGTTCGGGGCTGGTGCCTTCGCCGGGAACCACCCACACGGCCAGTCCGCGTGCAGCCGCCTTGTGTGGAACAAGTACTGGCCGCGCCCCCGCCCCCGGATAGTGGGCTTCCACTGCCATGGCGCGTCCTTAGACGCCGCCGCGGCGGATCAGCCTGCCCGTTGGGGTCTGGCCGTCCACTGCGGCGCCGCGGAGGAAGGTCTTGCGGACCACGCCGGAGAGGGCCTTGCCGTCGTAGGGGGTGATGGGGTTTTTGTGCTTCAGCTTGGACACGTCCACCACGAACGCCTCGTCCGGGGCGAAGACGCTGAAGTCGGCGTCGTAGCCCAGGGCCAGCTGTCCCTTGTTGGTGAGGCGGGCCAGGCCGGCAGGTTTTTCGGCCATCCAGGACACCACCTGTTCCAGCGGGATGCCGCGGTGCCGTGCCTCGGTCCAGATCAGGGACAGGCCCAGCTGCAGCGAGGAGACGCCGCCCCAGGCCACAGCGAAGTCGCCGTTTTCCAGGTCCTTGAGGTCCAGGGTGGAGGGGGAGTGGTCCGAGACGATGCAGTCGATGGTCCCGTCCAGCAGGCCCTGCCACAGCAGCTCCCGGTTGGAGGCCTCTCGGATGGGCGGGCAGCACTTGTAGGCGGTGGCGCCGTCCGGGATTTCCTCGGCCATCAGCGTGAGGTAGTGCGGGCACGTTTCCACGGTGAGCTTCACGCCGTCGCGCTTTGCGGAGGCGATCATGGGCAGGGCGTCCGACGACGACAGGTGCAGGATGTGCGCACGCGCACCGGTCCAGCGGGCCCGCTCGATCACCTCCGCAATGGCCTTGTTCTCGGCGCCGCGGGGGCGGGAGGCCAGGAAGGTGGAGTAGTGGTCACCGCCTGGGTGCGGGGCGCGGTCGATCGCGTGCGAGTCCTCGGCATGGACGATCATCAGCGAATCGAAGGACTTCAGCTCCGCCATGTCCTCCTCCATCTCGTCCGCGTCCAGGTGCGGGAACTCGTCCACGCCGGAGTGCAGGAGGAAGCACTTGAAGCCGAAGACCCCCTCGTCGTGCAGCGGGCGCAGGTCTGCCTTGTTGCCGGGGATGGCACCGCCCCAGAACCCGATGTCGATGAACGCCTGGTCCTCGGCCACCTCGCGCTTGAGTTTGAGGTTCTCCACCGTGGTGGTGGGCGGGACGGAGTTCAGCGGCATGTCGATGATGGTGGTCACACCACCGGCCGCGGCGGCGCGGGTGGCGGAGGCAAAGCCTTCCCACTCGGTGCGGCCGGGCTCGTTGACGTGGACGTGGGTGTCCACCAGGCCGGGCAACAGGGTTTCGTCGTCGGCGAGCTCGATGACTTCGGCGCTGGCCAGGCCGTTGCCCAGCGGCTCGATGGCGACGATTTTTCCGTTGCGGACGCCCACCTCACGGGGTGCGATGCCGGCGGTGGTGAGGATGCGCTGGCCCCGGATGACGAGGTCGAAACGTTCTTCAGACACGGAGGTCCTCCTTGGTACGTGCGGTGCCGGGCCTGTGGGCCGCGAGCTCCGCGCTGATCTGGGTGCCCAGCTGCTCCAGCAGCGGTCCTGCCTCTGCTATGCACCTGTTTACATCGCTTTCGAGCGTGGTCAAAGCGTGGACCCGCTCGAATCCTGCGGCCGCGGCCTGGTCTTGGTCCAGGGTGGTCCGCCCGCAGACTGCGATCACCGGAACTCCCTGGCCGGCGGCCGCCCGGGCCACGCCCATGGGGGTCTTTCCCAGCAGGCTTTGCTCGTCCAGGCTGCCTTCGCCGGTGATCACCAGGTCTGCGCCGGCCAGCTTCTGCTCCAATGCCGTGAATTCAAGGACGACGTCGATGCCCGGCCGCCGCGTCGCGGCCAGGACGGCGATGGCTGCGTAGCCCACGCCGCCGGCTGCCCCGGCTCCGGGAGCGCCGGCAGCCTTGACCGCGCGGAATCCGATCTCCCTGGCCAGGACTTCGACAAACCTGGCCAGGGCGGCGTCGAGCATGCCGACGTCTTGTGGTGTGGCACCCTTCTGCGGGCCGAAAACCGCCGCAGCGCCCTGCGCGCCCAGTAGCGGGTTGTCGACGTCGGATGCCAGGACAAAGCGCGTGTCCACCAGGCGTGGTTCGAAGCCGGTGAAATCGATACTGCGCAGGTTGGCCAGCGCCGCCCCGCCCAGTGGGAGTTCGTTGTTCGTGCTGTCCAGGAATTTGGCGCCCAGTCCCTGTAGGAGCCCCGCTCCGCCGTCGGTATTGGCGCTGCCGCCCACGCCCAGGATGATCCGGCGGCAACCGGCATCCAGGGCCGCACGTATCAGCTCGCCGGTGCCCAGGCTGGTGGCGCTTGTGGCTGCTGCCGAATCAGGCCTGCCGCCAGCCTGGACCTGGGGCAGCAGCGCCAGGCCGGAGGCGGCGGCCATCTCGATGACCGCTTCGTGGCCCCGGACGGCGAAGTCGGCTTCCACCGGCTGGCCCGCAGGTCCGGTCACCGTTGCGGTGCGGCGGGTGAAGCCGGAGCCGACGGCAGCATCAAGGGTGCCCTCGCCGCCGTCGGCTACCGGAATCCGGACCACGTCCAGGTTTCCGCCGGCGCCGCGCTGCAGGCCTTTCTCAAGGTGCGAGCAGACCTCTGGGGCTGACAGTGATCCCTTGAACTTGTCCGGGGCAATAACCACGCGCATGGTTATGCCTGCTGGGCCAGGATGGCGGTGGGTGCGTCTGCGGCGGTTTGTGCCAGTTCCTCGAACTCGTTTACGGCGTTGATTTCCACACCCATGGAGATGTTGGTGACCTTTTCCAGGATCACTTCCACCACCACGGGCACCTGGAACTCGCCCATGAGGGCCTTGGCCTTGTCGAACGCGGCGGCCAGGTCGTTGGGGTCCTCCACCCGGACGGCCTTGCAGCCCAGGCCCTCAGCCACCTTGAGGTGGTCCACGCCGTAGCCGCGTGCGTTTTCGGACAAGTCCGCGCTGTTGACGTTTTCGAACGCCAGGGACACGTTCTGTTCCATGTTGAAGCCGCGCTGGGACTGGCGGATCAGGCCCAGGTAGGAGTTGTTCACCACCACGTGGATGTACGGCAGGTTGAACTGCGCGCCCACGGCCAGTTCCTCAATCATGAACTGGAAGTCGTAATCGCCGGACAGGGCAACCACGGTCTCGTCCGGCTTGCCGCGGACGACGCCGAGGGCCGCCGGTGCGGTCCAGCCCAGCGGACCGGCCTGGCCGGCGTTGATCCACTTGCGCGGCCCGAAAACGTGCAGCATCTGCGCGCCGGCAATCTGGGACAGGCCGATGGTGGACACGTAGATGGTGTCGCGGCCGAAGGCCCGGTTCATCTCCTCGTACACGCGCTGCGGCTTGATGGGGATGTTCTCGAAGTGCGTCTTGCGGTGCAGGCTGGCCTTGCGGTCCTGGCACTCGGCAACCCAGGCGCTGTAGTCCGGCAGGGATCCTGCCGCCTTCCGCTCTTTGGCGAGCTCAACCAGCCCGGCCAGCGCCGCGCCGGCGTCGGACGCGATGCCCAGGTCCGGGGAGAAAACGCGGCCGATCTGCGTGGGCTCGATGTCGATGTGCACGAACTTGCGGCCGGCCGTGTAGGTCTCCAGTCCGCCGGTGTGGCGGTTGGCCCAGCGGTTGCCGATGCCGATCACGAAGTCGCTCTGGAGGTAGTTCTCGTTGCCGTAGCGGTGGGAGGTCTGCAGGCCCACCATGCCGGCCATCAACTGGTGGTCGTCCGGGATGGTGCCCCAGCCCATCAGGGTGGGGATGACCGGAACGTTCAGGGTCTCGGCCAGTTCCACCAGCTGCGCGGAGGCGCCGGCGTTGATGATGCCGCCACCGGCCACGATCAGCGGGTGCTTGGCGGCGAGGAGCATGTCCAGTGCCTTTTCCAGCTGCTTGCGTGAGGCCCTGGGCTTCTCGACGGCGAGGGGCTCGTAGGCGTCGATGTCGAATTCGATCTCGGCGAGCTGCACGTCGATTGGCAGGTCCAGCAGCACGGGGCCCGGGCGGCCGGAGCGCATCAGCTGGAACGCCTTCTGGAAGGCACCGGGAACCTGGCCGGGCTCCAGGATGGTCATGGCCATCTTGGTAACGGGCTTGGCGATGGACTCGATGTCCACGGCCTGGAAGTCTTCCTTGTGCAGCTTGGCCACGGGGGCCTGGCCGGTAACGCACAGCATGGGGATGGAGTCGGCCCAGGCTGCGTAGAGCCCGGTGATCATGTCCGTGCCGGCGGGGCCGGAGGTGCCGATGCAGACGCCGATGTTGCCGTCCTTGGCGCGGCTGAAGCCGTCCGCCATGTGGCTGGCACCTTCAACGTGGCGGGCCAGGGTGTGGCGGATGCCGCCGTGGGCGCGCATCGCGGAATAGAAGGGGTTGATCGCGGCGCCTGGCAGGCCGAACGCCTCGATGGCGCCTTCCTTTTCCAGGATGGCCACCGCTGCATCAACGGTACGCATCTTGCTCATGGGGTGCTCCTTGAAAGCGTGGGAAGTCTGTTTTTGGGTGTGCTGAAGGGAGTTTTTGGGCAGATACCGGGACTTAGAGGGCTCTCAGGTCGTGTTATCTGCCCAAAAACTTCGAGGTGGGGGTGGTTTGCTTGCGGCTCGGTTACTCGCGGCCGCTGAGCTGGAGGACCTGCTTGAAGAGTCCGGAGTGGTCCAGTGCGCCGTCGCCCTGGTTGACGGTGGCGGCGACGAGCTGGGCGACGACGGCGCCGAGCGGGATGGCGACGCTGGCTTCGCGCGCGGCGGAGGTGACGATGCCCAGGTCCTTGTTGTGCAGGGCCAGGCGGAAGCCGGGGTCGAAGTTGCGGTCCAGCATCTTCTGGCCCTTCTGGTCCAGGACCTTGGAGCCGGCGAGGCCGCCGCCGAGGACCTTGAGGGCGGCGTCGGTGTCCACGCCGTAGGCCTCCAGGAAGGCGATGGCCTCGCCGAGGACCTCAATGTTGACGGCGACAATCAGCTGGTTGGCTGCCTTGACGGTCTGGCCGGAGCCGGAGGGGCCCACATGGACGATGGTTTTGCCGACGGCGTTGAGGACGTCCTGGGCGGCGTCGAAGTCTGCCTTGTCGCCGCCCACCATGATGGATAGGGCAGCGTCGATGGCGCCCTGTTCGCCGCCGGAGACCGGTGCGTCCAGGGGGCGGAGGCCGGCTTCTTTGGTCTCTGCTGCAAGGCGGACGGCGACGTCGGGGCGGATGCTGGAGGCGTCAATCCACAGGGCGCCCTGTTTGGCGTTGGCGAAGACGCCGTCCTTGCCGCTGACTACGCCCTCGACGTCGGGGGAGTCCGGCACCATGGTGATGACGACGTCGGCATCCTTGACTGCGTCCGCGATGCTCGAGGCGCCCTTGCCGCCTTCGGAGACGAGCTTGTCGATCTTGTCCTGGCTGCGGTTGAAGCCGGTGACGGTGTGGCCGGCTTTGACCAGGTTGATGGCCATGGGCAGGCCCATGATTCCGAGTCCGATAACTGCAACGTTGCTCATGATGGTTCTCTTTCTAAAAGTATGTGGTGATCTGACCCGACCAGGTCGCAATAGATGTCGTTTTGAGGGCTCAAAACGACAGTTGGTGTTACCCGGTTGGGCTAACGGACTACTGGCTGACGCGGTCGCGGATGGCCCAGCTGAAGGCCGTTTCCTGCGGTTCCTTGTACTCGAGGCCGATGTAGCCCTCGTAGCCGAGTTCGCGGCTGCGGGCGATCCATTCGCCGAGGGGGAGGGCGCCGGTGCCGGGTGCGCCGCGGCCGGGGTTGTCGGCAATCTGGATGTGGCCGAAGTCCTTGGCGTGGTTCTCGATGACGGACGCGACGTCGTCGCCGTTGACGGCCAGGTGGTAGAAATCGGCGAGGAGCTTGATGTTCCCGACGCCGGCTTCCGCCTTGACGCGGGCGATGACCTGAAGTGCGTCATCGGCGGTGAGGAGCGGGTACCTGGGTGCACCGCTGACCGGTTCAAGAAGGACGGTGCCGCCGATCCGGGCGACGCCTTCGGCCGCTGCGGCCAGGTTTTTGACGGCCAGCTCGTCCTGTTCTTCGGCGGTGAATTCGTCCTGCCGGTTGCCGTAGAGGGCGTTGAAGGCCTTGCAGCCCAGGCGCCCGCCGATCCCGGCGACGACGTCGATGTTGTCCTTGAATTCGGAGCAGCGTCCCTTCCAGGAGACCAGGCCGCGGTCGCCGCCGGGCATGTTGCCGGCGTTGAAGTTCAGGCCGGTGAGCTGTACGCCTGCGTCCGTGATGGCGTTCTCGAACTTTGTGATTTCGCTGTCCGCCGGGACTGAGGTTTCGAAGGGCCACCAGAACTCGACGGCATCGAAGCCTGCTGCCTTTGCGGCGGCGGGGCGCTGGAGCAGGGGCAGCTCCGTGAGGAGGATGGAGCAGTTCACTGTGTACGTCATCGTAGGTCCTTCCGGGGAGGGGCTTAGATCTATCTTCCTTTGCTTCCGGCTTCGTTACCGTTTCCGCTTTGTGGAATTTAGATTCTGCTTTATGAAAAGTGTAGGGAAGGTCGGGTGGGGTAGTCAAGGGGAGCCCTGGGCAGGAGACTGATAGCAGCAAACCCGCGCTAGAGGAATTGATGGGAGTGAGCATGACCGGTGCCCGTCTGCGCCTTCTGGCTTGGCTCGTCGCGTTCGCGGGGTTCCTTACGGCCTGCGTTCCTGTGGTGGGTATTCAGGAGGCTGCCACCGCTCCCGCCTCGACGGCTGCTGCATCTGAAGAGGCCTCACCCGCAACCGCTTCAGCCGCGGCGGGTACAGCCCTTGCTGCACCGCAGGCTCCGATTGCATCTGCGACTCCGACCCCGACGCCAACTCCGACGCCAGCCCCCACCCAGGCCCCGGCTTTCGCTGCCGCCCCCGTACCCCAGCCGTTCACCCTCAACCTGTACCGGGAGGGGGACTTCGTTCCGCAGTACACCTTCGACTGGTGTGTGGCGGCGAGCATCCAGATGGCGCACAACCTCATTGACGACACGGGAGGCGGCACCTGGGCTGACCGGGCTCAGCAGGGTGAACTGTGGGAGATGGCCCGCGCCCGTTCCTCTGACTCCTTTAACGGTGCCAACCCCTTTGGCTGGGCGCAGGTGCTCACGGAATCGGGAATGGGGCCGTACCGGGTGGTCAGTATCGGCGACTATGGGGAAGCTGTGAAGACGGCGGCCCGTGCCATCACTGAAACCGGCAGGCCGGTGGGGCTGGTGATGTGGAGCGGCCGGCACGCATGGGTGATGAGCGGGTTCGAATCGCTCGGCGACCCCCGGCAGTTCGCTGACTTCTCGGTGACCGGCATCCGCGTCCTTGACCCGCTGTACCCGTACGGCAGCGGGCAGTGGGGGCCATCGCCTGTTCCCAACAGCATGCTCACGCCGGAGGAGCTGGCCACGCAGTTCGTTGTCCGGGAACCACGCCGTTGGAGCAGCAGTCTCCCGGCCGGGTACCTCCTGGTGCTGCCCGCCGCTTCCTGACTCGCCGCATGACGCTCAGCGCCGTCAAGGTGTGAACAGCAACGAGTAGCCTACTGGTACCCCCCAGCGGCAGCACCAACCATGAGGACGTCGGAGACAGATGAGCAACAGGAACATCGGCATTAAGGACGTAGCCGTGGCTGCCGGCGTGTCCGCCACCACGGTTTCGCACGTCCTCAACGAGGTGTCCTATGCCAGGGTAAGCGTGGAAACCCGGAACAAGGTTCGGTCTGCGGCGGAGCAGTTGGGGTATGGACCGAACCGTCTGGCCCAGGCGCTCCGCACCCAGCGGACCGGCATGCTGGGCCTGGTCAGCGAGGATATCGCCACCACTCCCCACGCCGGAAGGATCATCCTCGGCGCGGATGAGGCCGCCAGGGAGCGCGGGTACAACCTCATGGTCATCAACACTTCCGGCTCAGCCAGCCTCGAATCCCGGCAGGCCGACGTCGAGGCCCTTCTGGAACGCCGGGTGGATGGAATCCTCTATGCCACCATGTACCACCGGAACGTGGAGTTGCCGGCAAACCTCGGCAGCGTGCCTTCCATCCTGGTCGACTCGGTGGCCATCGGCGGAGACATCACCGCCGTAATCCCGAACGAAGAGGGGGGAGCGCGCGCCGCCGTGGGCGCGCTCCTTGAAGCGGGCCACACCCGGATGGGCTTCATCAACAACACAGCTGACGTGCCGTCGACACGGCAGCGGCTTCAGGCCTTCCGGGCCACACTGACTGAAGCAGGGCTCGACGGCGACGCGGCACCTGTCCAGTCGGAGGTCTCCGAAGCGCAGGGCGGCTACGAAGCCGCACTGCGGATCCTGGCCCGCGGCGACCGGCCCACTGGCTTGTTCTGCTACAACGACCGCATGGCGATGGGAGCCTACCGCGCCGCTGCGGAGTTGGGGCTCGCCATCCCCACTGACCTTTCAGTCGTCGGCTTCGATGACCAGGAACTGATCGCCGCCAACCTGTACCCGGGCCTCACCACCGTGGCCTTGCCGCACTACGAGATGGGTGCTTGGGCCACCAAACACCTGATAGACGCCGTCGAGGGGAAATCCGACCTTTCACTCATGGCACGTCACCCGACCATTCTGAACTGCCCGCTGGTGCCCCGGGGATCCATCGCGGCTCCCCGGCACCAGGCGTCCACGCTGTAAAGGGACGGTGGGCCAGCAAGCGCATCACATCTCACGCGACGGCTTTAGGTCCTTCAGTGCTGGGTACGTCCATTGGACAGTGACCAAAGTACTTCACCCACCCGAATGGAGTCCCGGCATGATCATCCCCAACGTCGCAGACGGCATCCACGTGATTACGCACGCCAACGTCAACTGCTACCTGATCGAGGATGACCACGGCGTGACCCTGGTGGACGCCGGTCTTCCAAGCATGTGGCCCATGCTCACCCAGCTCCTGGAGGAACGGAACCGGCGCCCGCAGGACGTCAAAGCCCTGGTCCTAACCCACGGGCACTTCGACCACGTGGGGTTCGCACTGAGGGCCCACCGGCAGTGGGGGATCCCGGTGCTGGTGCACGCGGAGGACGCCCGGCTGGCAGCCCACCCCTACCGCTACAAGCCGCAACGCAACCGCTTCCTCTACCCCTTCACCCACCCCAAGTCCCTGCCCCGGCTCGGCAGCATGGCAATGGCAGGTGCCCTGGCAGTCAAGGGCATCTCCGAAACCAAGCCGCTGGGCGCCGGCGTGGCGGACGCACTCACGGGCCGTCCCGCCGTCGTCCATACTCCCGGCCACACGGACGGGCACTGCATCCTGCACCTGCCGGACCGCGGCGTCCTCTTTACTGGCGACGCGCTGGTGACACTGGACCCCTACACCGGGAAGGCCGGTCCGCAGATTGTAGCCTCCGCTGCAACCAAGGACACCGGGCAGGCGCTGGCATCGCTGGACGCCATCGCCGCAACGGGAGCGACCACGCTGCTGCCCGGCCACGGTGAGCCCTGGAAATCGGGGGCGGAAGCGGCGGTTCGTGAGGCACGGAAAACTGGTGCGCACTGAGAGCCGCCCAATGGGGCATAGCGAAAGGTCCCCGGCGCAAGGAAGCGCCGGGGACCTTCTGCCAGTGGGGACGGTTAGTGAGTCAGATCCTTGCCCCTGGTCTCAGGGATCGTGAACACAAACGCCGCGCTGACCACCAGCAGCAGCACCGCGTACACATTGAACACCTGAGGCGCGCCCAGCGAGGAACCCAGCCACTGCTGCAGGTAGGGCGCAGTGCCGCCGAACACGGCCACGCAGATGGAGTAGGGAACACCCACGCCCACGGTGCGGATCGACGTTGGGAAAAGCTCGGCGTACACGGCCGGGACAATGGCGGCGCTCGCGGCGATGAAGACCAGCATCACGGACATGGAGACCGCCAGCTGCCAGGCCGAGTCCTTCAGCAGCCAGGTCATGGGGAAGTGGAACACCGCCGAGCCGATGGCCCCGGCCCACAGGACCTTCTTGCGGCCAATCCGGTCTGACAGTTTGCCCCATACCGGCAGGGCGGCGATGAACACGATGTTGGCGACCACGCCGGCCCACAGCGCTTCGCCGCGGTCGATTTTCAGGGCGGTGGTGGCGTAGCTCGGCGCCACCACGCCCCAGATGTAGTAGATCACCGTCAGGCCCACCGTCAGTCCGATGACCTGCAGTGCCTGCTTGCGGTAACGGACAATCTGCGGCCAGATGGGGGCGCGCTTCTCGGTGACGGCTTCGCCCTGGAAGGCTTCGGTTTCGTGCAGGCGCGACCGCATGATCAGTGCGTACAGGCCCATGGCGGCGCCGATCAGGAACGGCACGCGCCAGCCCCACGCGTTCATGGCCTCGGTGGTCAGCGCCATGTTCAGGACGGCGCCCAGCAGCGTGCCGAACAGGATTCCCACCGTCCCGGACGTGTAAATCAGCGTGGCCCAGAAGCCGCGGTGCTCCCTGGGTGCCATCTCAGACAGGTACGTTTGCGACGACGGCAGCTCGCCGCCGTGCGCCAGGCCCTGCACCAGCCGGGCCACCAGCAGCATCAGCGAGGCGAACGCACCCACACTTGCGAAGGTGGGCGCAATGCCAATCATCAGGCTTCCCAGTGAGGCCAGTCCGACGGCGAGGGTCATGGATGTCTTCCGGCCCACCCGGTCACCGATCCAGCCGAAGAGGAAGCCGCCGAAGGGCCGGGCCACGAAGCCGACAGCGAAGATCGCCAAAGTGGACAGCACGGCTGACGCCGGGTCCGCCTTGCTGAACAGTTGGCTGGCGATGAACGGGGTAAACGTGGCGTAGATGGCCCAGTCGTACCATTCAACGGCGTTGCCGATGCCGGTGCCGACGATGGTTTTCGCCGTGGACATGCGTCCAGTCTGGGGCTTGGTTACTGCGACGGACATGGTTACTTCCTCAGGGTCGTAAAGAGGATTGGCGGGCGGTGGGGTTTCGGGAGTCATTGGTTCTTAGGACGTGCGGTTCAGGACGCTGCCGACAGGGCTGCCAGCCGCGAGATGGCGAGCTCCGCATAGAGAGCGGCCCCGTCTGCCAGCACGCCGTCGTCGAACGTTGCATAGGGCGAGTGGTTGAACGGCGAGGTTGCCGGGTCGGCGCCCGGAGCCACGGCGCTGAGGCCCACGAAGGTGCCGGGCACCTCGGCGAGCACCCGCGAGAAGTCCTCCGAGCCGCTGAGCGGTGTGGCCCAGCGCGAGAGGCGGCGCTCGCCGAAGAGTTCCGTGATCACCTTTTCGGCAGTGGTGGTTTCGTCCTCGCTGGTAATGGTGAGCGGGTATTCCTGCAGGTAGTCGACGGCGACCTCCACCCCGTGCGCCGCCGCGATCCCCTTGAGCAGGCGGGGCACGGCGTCCATCATCTTCAGGCGCGACGCCTCCGAAAACGTCCGGATCGTGGCCTCGATGCGGGCCGATTCGGGGATGACATTCCGCTTGGTGCCGGCATGGAGCACTCCCACGGAGAGGACAACGGGATCGAACATGTTGAACTGCCGGGTGACCATCACCTGCAGAGCCGTGACCATCTCCGCGGCCACCGTCACAGGATCCTTTGCGGAGTGCGGGGCCGAACCGTGGCCACCCGCGCCGAGGACTGTCACTTCCAGCCCGTCCGAGGCGCTGAGCATCACGCCGGGTTTGGTGCAGAAAGTGCCATGCGGCTCCAGGGAGGAGAACACGTGCATTCCGTAGGCTGCCTGAACCCGGGTGCCGGCGGCGTCCAGGACGCCTTCGCGCAGCATGTAGCTGGCGCCGTCGAAGCCTTCCTCACCCGGCTGGAACATGAGGACGACGTCGCCACTGAGCTGGTGCCGCTTCTCGGCCAGGAGAGTGGCGGCCCCGGCGAGCATGGAGGTGTGCAGGTCGTGGCCGCAGGCGTGCATGGCTCCATCAGCCTGGGAGGTGAAATCAACGCCGGTCTTTTCCTGGACGGGCAACCCGTCCATGTCGGCGCGGAGCAGGACGGCCGGGCGGGCCTTACTGTTCCCAGCGCCATCGCCGCCTTCACCTTGGTCATCGGCGCCCAAGTGCCCGCCGCGCAGGACCGCGGTGACCGACGTCGTCTCCTTGCCCAGCGTGATCTCGTAAGGGAGTCCATCCAGCGCCTGAAGGACCCGCTCCTGGGTGCGGGGAAGGTGAAGTCCGATTTCCGGCTGCCGGTGAAGGTCGTGCCGCAGGCGGATGAGGTCGTCCTGCAGTTCTTTGGCATCGTGGGTAATGGGCACGCGTCACTCCTTGGCAATGGACATCTGGGCTTGGGGACTATTCTGAAGTGGCGTGGTTCACATCAGTGCGAAACGCTTTGATTATTCGTAAGTTGCTGCTTCCTTGCAGGATTCGTGCAGATATGGGGGAGGTTCCTTGGAGCTTAGCGAGGACGACCTTGCCTTGATCCAGGTGTTGCAGGCCTCGCCGCGCCTGGGTTGGGCTGATGCCGCGAAGGTGCTTGGCGTGCATGCCACCACGCTGGCGGCCCGCTGGGAGCGGCTCACCTCAAACGGGGCCGCCTGGGTAACTGCGCACCTGGCGGGCGACCCGAAGCAGATGCTCCTGGCCTATGTGGCGGTGGACTGCGAGATGAACCGGCGGGAGAGCGTCACGGCGCAGCTGGCTGCTGTTCCGGAGATCGTGACGGTGGAGGAGGCAGCCAGCAACCGCGACCTGATGCTGACCGTCATTACCCGCTCACTGGAGGAGTTCAGTGACAAGGTCATCACACGGCTTAAAGCTGTTGAGGGGCTCACCAAGTACCAGGTGGCCCTGTGTACCCGGCTGCACAGCAGTGGAGACGACTGGCGGTTGAATGTCCTGAGCCGTTCCCAGCTGGCCACGCTCCGGACGCTTGGGTCCCCGGTTGGTCCGCAGTCCGCGCAGGCGGCCCGGCTTCCGGAGAACCACCTCGACCTGCTGCCCTTCCTGGCAAGGGACGGCCGCGCGACGGCGGCGGACATTGCCCGCGCCCTTGGCCGGCATCCAGCCACCGTGCAGCGCCAGTTGAACCGCGTGCTGGCAAGCGGCATCCTGTCGTTCCGCTGCGAAATTGCCCAGCGGTACTCATCGTTCCCGGTGACCTGCCAGTGGTTCGTCAACGTTCCGGCCGGCCAGCATGAGGCGGCTGCCGCGGAGATCCGCACTATCAGCAATGTCCGGCTGAGTGCCTCCACCACCGGGCCCACCAACTTCGTGATCATCATGTGGCTGCACACACTGGCGGACGTCATGAGCGCCGAGTTGGCGCTGCAGCAGAAGGTGCCCGGCATCGAGATCGTGGAGAGCGCGGTAATGCTGCGGACGGTCAAACGCGTGGGCTGGATGCTGAAGGAAGACACGACGGCGAGTGGCGCCGTCGTCCACGCTGGAAGCCTGGGGGCCGCAGATTGAGCGGGCCAGGGCAGTAAGGAGCCAGGGGTGCCGGCCCCTGGCTCCTTACTTTGTGGGTGCGGGCGTCCAGCGTCTAATGCCCGTGATGGTCCACTTCCACTACGGCGCTCTTCTCCCAATCAGTCCAGTCGGACCAGTGTCCGCCGTGGTTCTGAACACGGAACGAGACGAGTTGATAGACCTCTTCAACCTTCCGGTCATCCTTGTGGTCATACCTGTCGGCATCGTCACAGCCGTCCTTATTCCTTGCCTCGTCATGGCGACCATAGCCGCCGAAATCCAGATAGCAGTGAATAGTCCGTGCGTCGTCACGGCGGTCAAAGTCCACGGTGACCAGCCGTTTGGTGAGGAGATCGTCGTTGTGACGGGAACCTCGTTCGTCCTCATAGATCCGCTGGCGGATCTCGACGGTCTTTTCGCCGTTGCAATCGACCTTAATACTGAAGTCGACTTTGTCGCCGCGGAGGTCCTCTGGATCCAGCGGGTCAACCGTACAGCCGTAGCGGCTCGTTTCCGCGTTGGCCGGCGCGGCCAGCGACAGGAAACCTCCGAGCATACCTAACGACAGGACCGGAACCAGGGCCACCCGTGCCCGGGTTGAGCGGATTTTTTGCGTGTTGGACATTATTTCTCGTTGCTCCTCAAAGGATGCGATTCACCTTTGCGGGCAGCCCTAAGGCCGTCACATCATAAGCATTTTCGCTGAAACAGCGTGGCGGCACTGCCCGCCCCATTTAACAGCGCACCCACCAGAAGCGGGCGGCTTCGAGTCCGGATTTTTCCGCTTACTGCGTTCCGGCGGCTTTAATCATCCCGCCTGTATCCAAGGCCGCACTAGTGGCGGGCCTACCCTATCTGCTGGCGTTTTTCAAGAGCCTCCACTTGCCGGAGCGGTGCTGCACACTGTCCCTATGACCTTTGCCAATGTAGGAGTGCTCGGAACAAAGCACGGCCAGCGCGATGCCCTTGTGGCAATCCTGCTCCGGCCCAAACCCGGGATGAAGGAAGCCGGCTGTCTCCTTTATGAGGTGGGTATCAACGACGGCATGCCGGATAAGGTGTTCGTCAGCGAGCTCTGGGAATCCGCAGAGGCGCACCAGGCGTCGCTGCAACTGGACAGCACGCGCGCGGCGATTGCCGAGGCCATGCCGCTGCTGTCCGGCGAGATGGGAGGCCACCGGTTCACGGTCCTGGGATCGCCCCTGCGGTGATTCCGGGTCTGCATCGAATCTGCGTCTGGCGCGTTCTGTCCCGACACCTGCATCTTCCCCAGACTGGACGTTCTGTAATGAGTGGATTGCGGTGATCGGGGTAAGGGAGGACACATGAAACCGTTGCCCGCACTTGAGCTTGTCACCCGTTTCGAGGATGCCGAATGGCTTGACCCGGCAGCCAAGAGTATCCGGAAGATCGTCAAGAAGGTCATCAAGCCGCAGTGGGCCCGGGATATCCTGCATGGCGTTCCCATCGGCCACCCTTTGCACCCCCTTGCAGTGCAGGTTCCGATCGGTGCGTGGCTATCGGCAGGGGTGCTCGATGCCGTTCCCGGTGGTGAGAAAGCTGCCAGGCTGTTGATCGGTGTGGGCACCGCCAGCGTGATTCCGGCTGCGCTGGCTGGGTTCACCGACTGGACGCAGCTGCATCCGCAGCAGCAGAGGGTGGGCCTGGTGCATGCGGCGGCCAACGTCACGGCAACCAGCCTTTATATCGGGTCCTTGATCCAGCGGGCGAGGGGCAGCCAGGGCAGTGGCAGGTTACTGGCGTATCTGGGCCTTGCCACCGTGAGTGCCGGCGGCTTCCTCGGCGGGCACCTTTCATACCGCCAGGCCGCAGGGGTCAATCACAGCGAGGAGATTCCACACCGTTTCCCGCCCGGCTGGCACCCGCTGGCGCCGCTGGCCGAACTGCCGGAGGGCGGCCTCCATAAGCGCGATGTGGCTGGTATCCCGCTGCTGGTCCACCGCGAGGGCGACACCGTGTACGTGCTGTCCGACGTCTGCAGCCACCTTTCCGGGCCGCTTCACGAAGGCAAGATTAAGGACGACGGCGGGGACCCGTGCGTCGTCTGCCCCTGGCACCGGAGCACCTTCTCGCTGCGCACGGGCGAAGTGAAGGCCGGTCCTGCCACCTCCCGGCAGCCGGTTTTCGAGACGCGCGTCACCGGGGAACTCGTGGAAGTGTGCCTGCCCGGGGCGGACGGGTAGAGAGGACATTCGGCCCTACTGGCTGCTGTGGCGCGCGGGAAAACTGGCTTCATGGAGAGACTCCCGTTGCGTGAAACCATGAGACGGCCGGTACCTCTGACAGAGCGCTTCGGCGCATCCCGGGCAGGCAAGGTGAACGGGGGAGGGCCTGGTGAGCGATCTTCGCGAGGACATTGCATTCCTGTATAAAACACGCAAGGGATCTGTCGATTTCGTGGACGTTCCGCCGCTGCTCTTCGCCCTCGTCCAGGGGCAGGGGGACCCTGACGGGCCAGCATTCGCCGAGGCGCTGCAGGCGTTGTTTACCGTCAGCTACGCGGCGCACTTCGGGCTTAAGAAGCAGTCCGGTGAGGTGACAAAAGTTATGCCCCTGGAAGCCTTGTGGTGGTTCGAAGACCCAAATCATGAGGAGAGTGTGGAAGCCGTGACCGCAGGTTTCACGGGACTCTCCGGCATCGCCCGGGAGTCGTGGCGGTGGCAGGCCATGATGGTGCAGCCTGAGCCCATCGATCAGGCCCTTCTGGCGCGGGCCCTGGAAGACTCCCGCCCCAAAGGGCTTCCGGGGCTGGAGTTGGTCCGCTTCGAACGTTGGGAAGAAGGCCGGTGTGCCCAAGCACTCCATATCGGTCCCTACGCGGTCGAAGGCACCACCATCGCCCGCCTGGACGCCGCAATCACGGCGGCTGGACTGAAGGTTCGGGGACGGCACCACGAGATTTACCTGGGCGATCCGCGACGCAGTGCCCCGGACAAGCTGCGCACGTTGATCCGCCACCCGGTGGCGTGAAGCACAGCCGCCGGTAAGGACGGGTAATCGTGACTGACGCGCAGATCCGGAGGCTCACGGGCTGGGCCGGTGTGGGAATGGTTGTCTTCTCGCTGGCGCAGTTCCCGCTCTATCTGATGCAGGACCCCTCGCTGGGGATCTACGATGGAGCGGCTGGTTCGAAGGAGGCATTGCGGTTGCGGCAGGTCATCTTCACCCGGGTGCTGCTGGACCTGCTTCTCTATGTTGCGGGCATGGTCTTCGCCGCTGGTCTTAGCCAGCTGATCCGCACGGCCAACGCCACTTATGGCTGGGCGGCATCCTTGGTGATGGCCTCCATTGGAGTGTGGCTGGGAGTGACCTTGGTGGCGAACGGATTAGAGGGCGGCCTCGCCCTTGATGCCCAGGCACCTGTTCCGGACCCCTCGGTTAACAGGGCACTGACCATGGGCTACCTCCTGATCTACAACAGTTCCATTGCCTTCGTGATCACTGCGTTGTTCATCGGCGCGGCCGGGTACGGCGCCGCTGCCACGGGAGTCCTGCCGCCCTGGACCCGATGGTTGGCCTATGGAGCGGTGCTTCTTTGCATGGCGGCAGTTCCTTCGATGTACGGAGGACCTGCTGAGCCCAGGGGGTTCTACAACGCCGCCGGCTGGGGACCGGTGCTGATTGCCAACTTCCCGCCGGTGATCTGGATTGTCAGTGCCTCCGTGCTGCTGCTGCGGCGGCCGACATCCGTGGTCCAGGCGGCATCCGCCGGGAGCGGCTATGGAAAGGGAAAACGGTGATGGTCCTGATGGAAATGGCAGCTGGATGATGCGCGTTACCGAACCACAGGAGATCGCCTCCGGAGTGATGCTCATGACCAGCGGCTCCGGGCCGATGGCCTCCAATCTCTATCTTGTCCGCTCCGGTCCCGCCTGGGTCATGGTTGACTGCGGCTGGGCGGGCAGCGCGGAGCCGGTCCGCAGGGCTGTCGAAAAAGTGCTCGGATCCGGGAACATGCCCGCAGCCATCTTTCTGACGCATATTCATCCGGACCACTCGGGCGCTGCCGGTGCATTGGCCCGGCTGTGGGAAATCCCGGTGTATGTCCACCAAGCCGAGCTGCCCATGGCTGCCGGGCGGTACATCCCCGAGTTTTCCATGCCATTGGACCGGTGGTTCATTGCACCGGCCCTGTGGGCATTGCCGGCCCGTGCCCGCCGGCGGATCGAAGCCGCAGGCGACATCACCGACGTAGTGCAGGGCCTCCCCCGAGACGGGAAAGTGCCGGGTCTGGCCGATTGGGTCGCCGTCCCAACGCCCGGCCACACCGCCGGACACGTCGCGTACTGGCGCACCGGTGACGGCGTCCTGATCACTGGTGACGCGGTGGTAACAGTCAACCTGAACTCGATTCGCGGATTCCTGCCGGGAGGCCCGGATCTTTGCGGGCCGCCCTGGTACACCACCTGGAACTGGAAGTTAGCCATCGACTCAGCTGCACGCCTGGCGGAGCTGGGGCCCCGGTTGCTGGCACCCGGCCATGGCCCGCCGCTGGCCATGGGGGTTGTTCCCCGGCTCCGGGCCATGGCCACCAGGCAGCACACGCAACGGATCACACTGCGTCGCCGTATTGCAGGGGCACCCGGACCTGTTTAGCCACGGCAGCCTGCTACTGAAAAGCCAGCCAAGGAAGGCGCCGACGCGCGGCCCATCCTACGTCGCTAGGCGCTGCAGGATAGCTTCCTCCAGGAGGCTTCGCTGTCCTGGCAGGGTTCCTGGTGGCCAGTGGGTTGGTTCGTGGTCGGGGTGTTCGGCGTTGTAGTGGCGGCCAGTGGGTGAGGTCCAGCCGGGCGGCTCGCTTTTTGTTCCGGGGGTGGGTTTCCAGGGGCGGGCGTGTTTGAGCCGGTGGTGTTTGGGGCAGAGTTGTCCGAGGTTGCTGGTGCCGGTGGTGCCGCCGTGTTCCCAGGCCTTCAAGTGGTCTGTCTCGTTGTCCGGGGAACGGTTGCTGCAGCCGGGGAAGGTGCATTTGGCGTCCCGCATCCGGATCCATTGTTTGATGGTTTCGGGGAGCCGGTAGCGTGTCCGGCCGATCTCCAGTGGCGCCCCGTCTCTTGGGTCGACCAGGACCCGGTAGAACGAATCCGCCCCGTCCGCGACAAGCTTCCGGGCCATCGAGGCCGGGATGGGCCCGAGAGCGTCCAGCGCCGCGGGCTCGTCCGTGAGCCCGAGGAGGGAGAACACCGGCACGGTGACCAGCACATCGGCCCGCGGGGTAGGGACTTCTCCCAGCTCCGTGCTGTTTCCTGCACTCGTCCCCGCAGCACTCCCGGGACCCGCGGCGGTGTCAGCGGCGGCGTTGTATTCGGTGTTGGGCAGTAGGCCTGCGCCAAGGAGCAGTGAGGCGGCGATGTCGGGGCGGAGTTGGGTGAGGGTGCGGTTTTCGGCGGGGTTTTGGAGGCCGCGGGCGGTGGCGGTGGTGCGGTTCCAGATGGCGCAGGCGGTGTCGCCGGGGAGGTAGAGGTTGATCCAGGCCATGCCGTCCCGGTCGGGGGTGTATTCCATCCGCCGGTCGGCCACGGACTTGGCGTGGCGTCTTTCGAGGGTTTCGGGGTGGTGGCGTTCCCGCCAGGTGCGGACTTTGGCCCGGAACCGGGACGGGACCAGTTCTCCGGGGGCGGCGCCGCGGGCGGGGTTGGGGTCGTTGGGGTCGAAGAAGTGCGCCACAAGGGCGGCTGCACCGTCGGGGGTGAGGCCTTCGGTTTCGTCGGCCACGATCCTGGCGTGCTGCCAGGAGATGGCGCCGGCGGCCAACGCATCGATCACGAGCGGCAGGGAACATACCCGCCGGGACTGTTCCACGAACGCCCCGGCGGCCGCGGAGCTGAGGGTGAGGACCCCGGCGATCTCCTCGACCGCCGACATCTCCGCATAGGTCCGGTCCTGCACGGTCGCGTCGGGCGGGGCCATGGCCTGCTGGAACTCGAGGGCCCGGGCCGCGTCCCGGGTCTTCACTGCCGCGAGTTGCGCTTCCAGCCGGGACGTCAGCTCCATCCGTTCCAGGCAAAGCTCGTACCGCCGCTGCAACACATCCACATCAGCACCAACACCGGCAGCGGCGGAAGCCAAAAAAGAGTCTTCGAGGGTCAGCGCATCAAGGGCAGCAACAGAGGCATGAACACCCTCCAACACCACCCCAACACCCCTACTGATTCCCATGAACACATCATCCAACGGGGGTGTGACATTCAGAGCCGCGGCCAGGAGAAGCCGCAGTCAGACCCTCACCTGGGTGCGTCGGCCCATGCACCCTTGCGCAGTACTCGAACAAGGTTCAGGTCCTGGTCAAGTACTAAACAGTCCGCCGGCATCCCGGCACGCAGGTCGCCCGCCTTTTCAGCAAGCCCCAGCACAGATGCGGGAACGGCGGACGCTGAAGTTACGGCATCCCGCAGGGAAACACCCGCGGCAACAGTGGTCCGTACTACGTCCAGCAAGGTGCTGGTACCGCCGGCAATTGCGCCAGTGCCGTTCACCCGCGCTACGCCCTGGCTTACTGTCACGGAGAGTGAACCCAGACGGTACTGTCCGTCGTCCAAGCCCGTGGCCGCCATCGCATCGGTGACCAGGGCGATGTTATCCGCCCCGATGAGGTCGAACACCAACTTCACTGTTTCCGGGGCCAGGTGCACGCCGTCGGCAATCAGTTCCACCACCGCCTTTCCTGCCCTTGCCGCACTAAGACTGGCCGATACAGGGCCGGGGGAGCGGTGGTGCAGGGGAGGCATTGCATTAAAAAGGTGCGTAACCGTGGGCCGCGTTCTGCCGGCGGGAACAACCGCAGAAGACAACCCGGAGGCTGCCCGCGCAAGGAAAGCGGCCGCCGTCGTATGATCCGATGCAGTGTGTCCCAGGGAAGGAATGATGCCGCGGGCAGCGAGCAGGTCCAAAACGTCCTTGGCGTCCGGAAGTTCTGCCGCGAGGGTCATGGATGCCAGTGAGGGCCCGGCAGCCGCCAGCAGCCGGGCCACCACATCAGTATCGGGGTCCAGCAGCAGCGCCGGGTCGTGTGCGCCGCACTGCTGGCCGGAGAGGAAAGGTCCCTCCAGGTGTGAGCCCGCAATCAACCCCTGGTCCGTCAGCTCCTTCAGCATTCCAAGGTGCCGCACCAGGTCGGAGGGCTTTCCCGTCACCAGGCTGGCCAACAAAGTCGTAGTCCCGCGGCTGTGCAGGTACCGGACGGCCCGCATGGCGCCGTCGATGGAGCCGTCAGAGAAATCCGATCCGTAGGCCCCGTGGCAGTGCAGGTCCACCAGCCCCGGCAAGAGAATCCTTCCGGGAGAGGCGTCCACCGGAAGAACCCCCGGGAATGCGGACGCCGGCCCGGCGAAGGCAACCAGGCCGCCGTCGACCGCTACCACCCCGTCAGGAATGTCCAACGTGGCGGAGACAATCCGCCCGCGAAGGATCAGTTCGCTGTTCACGGTCTCATCGCCTCCCGCCACGGATTATGCCATAGGGGATGGGTGCGGAAGCCCGGCCGTTAGCCTACGAACTCTGCATCCTGGGCCATGGCAGGCTGCCGCGCTGCCTTGGTGCGCAGGGCGAGCATCAGCAGAGCACCTAGCAGCGCGGGCGCCGCGAACGCAATGGCTGCCACGGGGACACCGCCTCCAAAGCTCACCAGCAGGGCCCCGTAGGTGGGGCCTGCGATGGCCCCGATGCGGCCCACGGCAAGCGCCCAGCCGAGGCCGGTGGCCCGGGTAGCGGCAGGGTAGAACTGCGCAATGTAGTCGTTGATCATGTTTTGCGTACCCAGCCCGCCAAAACCCGCGACGGCGGCGAGTACCGTCATGAGCGCGGCCGGCGGGTTGGCGGACATCAGCAGCAGGGCGACCGCTGCACTGGCGAAGCCCACCACCACCAGCGGCCTGGGCCCGAACTTCTGGCTCGCAACGGACGCCAGGACAGTGCCCACCACGGCACCCACCGAGTAGGCCAGCAGGAACGACACGGAGGATCCGACGCCGAATCCGGCCGCCCGCATGATCTGCGGCAGCCAGGTGCTGACGCCAAAAATAGTGAGCAGGCTCAGGACGGTGATGGCCCACAACAGGACAGTTGTTCGAGCTGTGCCGCTGGCGAAGAGGGCGCGGGTGGACGAGATATGTTCGGCTGCGGCGGGGACATCCGTGGTGCCGGGAATGCCATACGCGGCCTCAATGCGGTCCGCCTCGGCGGAGCGCAGCTGGGTCCGCAGGAACGACGGCGACTCCGGCAGCAGGAACCAGGCGAAGGGAACGAGCAACAGCCCCGCAGCGCCGATCGCGTAAACCGGCCGGAAGCCACTGGATTCCAGGACGGCAAGGGACGTCAGCGAAGCGACGACCGTGCCCGTGGCTGGTCCTGTCAGCACAGCGCCAAGGACCAGCGACTTCTTCCCCGGCGGGGCGAACTCGTTGGTGAGGGCCACCGCCGTAGGAAGCAGGCCGCCTACGCCAAAGCAGGCGATGAAGCGGGTGGCCGCGAAGAGCTCCCAGCTGGGTGAGAGCGCGCAGGCAAGCATGGCCAGCGAGAACAGCGCAAGGGCGCCCACAAAGATCCGACGGCGGCCAAGCCGGTCCGTGAGCGTTCCCACGATGAGTGAACCGAGCAGCATCCCCACAAGCGCCAGGGAGCCCACCGCGCCGGCGGCGGCAGGCGTCACATTGAAGGGCGGCTGTCCGATCAGGGCGGGCAGGGTGGCGCCGTAGACGTACAGGTCGTAACCATCGGCAAGCAGGCCAAGCCAGCACAGCACGAAGATTCCAGCCAGGGATTTGCTGGGGGCATTGGAGTTCATCATTGATTCCAATCAGGTCAAGGGACGCGGGCTGCATGCCTGCGGGACGTCCACCAGTTTGACGCGGCGTCAGCAGCCCCGTGAGCGGTCTTTTCACTGGGTGAAAATCCACTTTGCGGCACGGCACACACTGCCCAAGCTTGATGGAGGCGACGGATGGAGGCGGAGATGGCCGGAACGGGCAGGGCAGCAGCCGCTGCGCCCACGGGTGTTGGCCCCGGGCTTCCGGGTACGCCGGTACTGGTGCGGGCTCTCAGCCTGCTGGCCCAATTCTCGGAACAGCGCCGGGCCCTGAGTTTGTCTGAACTGTCCCGCCAGGCAGGACTCGCCCCGGCCACGGCGCTGCGGCTGGTGAGGCACTTGACGGAGTGGGGCGCGCTGGAGCGCCTCGACGACGGCCGCTACGTGGTGGGGGTACGGCTCTGGGAAATCGCTTCGCTGGCACCGCGTGGCCACGGGGTGCGGCAGATCGCCCTGCCCTACCTCGAGGACCTGTACGAGGTCACGCGGCATCACGTGCTGCTCTCCGTCCGCGAAGGCACGGATGCGGTCCTGATCGACCGGCTCTCGTCCCGTACCGCAACGGAGGTGGCCTACCGCGTCGGAGGCCGCATGCCGTTGCGGACCACCGCCGTCGGGCAGGTCCTGCTTGCCTACGCCGGTCCGGAGCTGTTGCAGGAGTTGCTTGCCCAGCCACCGGAGTCCCAGGCAGACCCCGACAGCCTCCCCGATTCCGGCAGCCTTCCGGCGGCCCGGCTTCGCGCTGTCCTTGCAAACGTCAGGCAATCCGGCGTGGCGGTAGTCCGCCGGAACCATCCATCCCGCACCGTCTCCGTTGCCGCACCCATCCACGGGGCCGACGGCGGTGTGGTGGCTGCTTTGTCCATCGTGGTCCCGGATGCCGAGACGCCGGCGCACGAACTTGTGCCGCTCGTCCGGGCCGCTGCGCGGGCCATCTTCCGCAACCTCGGCCATCAGGCGAAAACCAGCGGAGCGTGGCGGCACCCGCAGCCGCGCCCCCAGGAGCCGGGGCGCCTCCCCGCCTGACCCTTTTGGCGGTCCCGCCAGCTTTGGAATCGTTCTGTTATTTCCGTACCCGCCCTTCACCCTTTACGCTAGAACTACTAAGCATGCTGTCTAATTTTCGGAGGGTGAACCTGATGCGAAAAGTTTCTGCGCTTGGAGTGGTGACTGCGGCGATGCTGGCGTTGGCCGGCTGCTCGGGAGGGGGCAGCGGCACGGCCAGCCCGTCGGGCACGGCAACCACGTCGGCGTCCGCTTCCGCCAGCCAGACCGCCGAAGCCAAGGTGTATTCGGAGGATGAGCTCCGCAACCTCATTTCCGGGATGAAGGACGACGACGGCAACGAGCTCAAGCTCTACTCCAAGGAGCAGGTTGACCAGGGCGGAAACATCGCCAACCTGCTCATGAGCACGGCAACGATCGATCCCAAGGACTGTAAGGACATCGCCACCGCCGGCCTGCTGGACAAGGTGGAAAGCGGTGACGTGGCCGTGGCACTTTCCGAAGGCAACCAGCCGCGCACGCTGTCCGCGCAGTCCGGCAGCGAGGGCCCTGACGCCGTGAAGACGCTGAACGACATCAGCGGCAAGATGGACCAGTGCGCCAAGTTCTCGGTCTCCGCACTGGGCCAGAAGTACGACGTCTCCAGCAAGGAACTGCAGGCGGATACCGACGCGGAGAAGACCTTCGCCACCGTGAGCACCCGCAGCGGCGACGACCAGCAGAAGCTGATGCAGGTTTCCGCTGCCGAAGGGCGCCTGCTGGTGGTGGCCACCAAGAGCGGCACGGACCTGGGCGACACGGACCAGAAGGAACTTGAGGACCTCATTAACGACGTGTTGAAGAAGGCCGAAGGCGGCGCAACAGCCAGCGCCACCTCAACCAGTTCGTCCGGATCAGCGAGCACTTCCTCGCCGAGCAGCACGGCCTCGTCGACTGCCTCGTCCACTTCCTCGGCGACGATGTCCTCGGGCAGTGGCGCCTCGTCGTCGGCCTCCCCGACGGCCTCGCGGTAGCGGCAGCTGCCCTGAAGTATTGAAAAGGTGCGGGCCGGGACTTTCCAGTCCTGGCCCGCACTCTTCTATGTAGACAAGCCGCACCCTGTAGCGGCGCCGTTGCTGGCAAGCCGCGCGGCCAACTCCGACGCCAACTGCTCCACCGGGACGGAGGCGTCCACCGTCACGAATCCCGCGTACTCGGGCAGTTCCCGGTACCCCGCCTGGAATGCGGCGAGGTCGTCGAGGCTCTCAGCATCCGTTCCGCGGGCGACGATGCGGCGGTGCGCCTGGGCGTGGTCGATGTCCAGATGGAAGATGGCGTCCGGTTCCGGCAGGCGGGCGAGCAGCCACGGAAGGAACCGCCCGCG
This sequence comes from Arthrobacter sp. B1I2, assembly GCF_030816485.1. Lineage (NCBI taxonomy): Bacteria > Bacillati > Actinomycetota > Actinomycetes > Micrococcales > Micrococcaceae > Arthrobacter > Arthrobacter sp. B1I2. The sequence continues at coordinate 1,583,134 of NZ_JAUSYC010000001.1, forward strand.
CGGCAGTCCGTTGGCTGTACGCAGTGCCAGCTGGCAGTGGAGGTGCCGGTCCATCACCACCAGGCCGTCGAAGCGGCTGGCGCGCAGATGCGAGACCAGGACGTTGCCCACCCGGAGGGAGGTTTCGACGGCGTCGGCCAGCCGGGTGGGCAGCCGCACTCCGAGCCTGGCCGCCAGCAGGGACATGACCCGCCGGCCCGCATGGTTGTTCAGGAGCAGCGCACGGCCGCCCTGGGCCCGCACCGAGGACACCAGGGCGCGCGCCGCCGTCGACTTCCCCGATCCGTCGATGCCCGTCAGCACAATGATCATCCGGCCTCCTTCCGCCGCCCTGTTCAACGTGGGGGGTGGGCGCAACGTCCCGGGCGGGCCGTAATTCACAGCTGGATGACAGGATGCGGGCCGTCGAACGAAACAGCGAAGCGGCCTGCCAGAACATGCTGACAGGCCGCCCGTTTTCCAGGAGTTACATGATGCCGGTAGGTACCAGCAGTGCCCATGCCAGGGCGGGGGCCACGAGCACCACGCCGCCGGCGTAGAACATCAGCTGCTTGTAGACGCGCTGCCGGTCGTCGTCGCGGGCGTTGGCTACCACCAGTGCGCCGTCAGTGGAGAAGGGGGAGACGTCGACGACGGTGGCTGCAATGGCCAGCGCGGCAACAGTTCCGGAGGCGCTGAGCGAGCTCGTGGCCAGGAGCGGGCCGGCCAGCGGGATGAACGCGGTCAGCAAGGCAGTGGAGGACGCGAAGGCCGAGCCCACACCGATCACGTAGCAGAGGACGAGTGCGATCAGCAGCGGCGCCCCCAGGGCCAGGGCCTGCTCGGCCAGGGTGTCGATGACGCCCACGTGCTGCAGCAGGGATACGTAGGTGATCATGCCGGCCACCAGCATGACGGTGGACCAGGAGATGCCGCCAATGAAGGTCTTGTGTTCCTTGATGTTGATGAAGGCGAGCAGGAGGCCGGCGGACAGGGCCACGAAGCCGATGGGCATGTGGAAGCCGAGGGTGCACACCAGCATTGCGGCGATCAGCGCCAGCGTCAGGATCTGCTGGCCGTGCGGGCGCCCGGTGGAGGAAGTGTCGACGTCCACGTGCTGGCCGCTGGCGCCGTCACGCAGTTTGCCGATCAGGGCGAACAGGACGATGGTCAGCACCGAGAGGATGAGGTTGAGGGCAAAGCTGGCGATAAATAGACCGCCCTGGGAAATCGGGAAGTCATTCTTCAGCGCGATGTCATGGACCAGCACGCCGGCCACGGACAGCGGCGAGAATCCACCGGCGTGGGCGCCGTTGATAATGAAGGCACCCATGACCACCGGGTGGATGCGTGATTCGTACGCGAATCCGATGGCGGCCGGTGCCAGGAGGGCGATGGCTGCGGGCGAGAACGTTCCGAGCGAGGTCAGTGCGGCGGCGATCAGGAAGAACACCCAGGGCAGCAACAGCGTCTTGCCGCGCACCATCCGGACGCAGCCCTTGACGATGATATCGATGGTGCCGTTCCGCTGGGCCATGCTGAAGAAGTACGTGACGCCGATGATGGTCAGCACGATGCTCGCCGGGAATTCCTCCAGGATCTGCTTGTCCGACATCCCGAGCATGAAGTAGCCGACGCCGAATGATGCCACGAGCCCCATCACACCGATATTCAGCGGCCACTTGGTGGCGACGACGAACATCACCACGAGTATCACCAGCGGGATGATCTGGACAGCGGTCATGGTCGGCTCCGGGTTCGTGGCGGCCGCCTGGTTGAACATGCCGCCGAAAACGAGGGCAAGAACACCCAGGATGGCCACGCCGGCCACCGTCCACAGCAGGATACGACGCCGGGAGGAAGCACGCGCGGGGCGCTCATCCAGCGTTTCTGGTACGGGCGCTGCGCTGCGCTCCGCGTCTTTGGTCAGGGCGGTCTTAGTCATGATGGTCTCCTCAGAGGGTAGCGCCCGCGAGGGCCGCAGCGGCGGTGCTGCCGGAAGCCTCGGGAAGATGGATGATGGTGGTGGCAATGGTGCGGGCCGTGCGGTCGACGCCGACGAGCAGGCTTCCGTTGTGGTCCTCGCTCCAGGTCTCGATCACCCCGGCAGGGGTGCGGAGGCGCAGCGTGGCGCCCAAGGAACCGCCAGTGATGGGATGCAGCACGGTCCCCGGCGTCCGGGCGGCCAGGGTCAGGGCGATGCTGCCGGTGATGGCCAGCGCGGGGTGCGGCTTGCCCATCGAAAGCATCATGACGTTCACGTCGCATACCGGGTCCGCTGCAGTGGGGGCTGCCACGACGGCGAGCTTGGGTATGGCGCGGGCTGCGCCGGCGATGGTGGGAGCCAGCCCCATCCGTACTGCAGCCTGCCGACGGATCTGTTCCAGGGTGTCCAGTTGTTGCTCCACCCCGGACTTCCAGCTGTCGTAGCGGGCGGGGTCCAGGCCCAGTTCCGCGGCCTGCACCATCACCACGGGAGCTCCGGCGTCCACCATCGAGACGGTCCAGCGCATCCCCGCGGCCGTGATGGTGTCGGTTGCTGCACCGGTGGGCAGCAGTGCTCCAGTGGTTTTTCCGGCAGGGTCCTGGAAGCCCAGCCCCACGAGGTGGCCGGGAAATGGTACGCCCGGCATGTGCGCCGCCGGAACATCCGCAAGTTCTCCCGACGGAGTGGCTACCCGCTGGACGATGATTTGACCGGTGTTGGTATTCCGGGTGACGACTCGCGTCACGTCGCCGGCGGGGACCACCCATCCCTTCTCAATGGCGTACAACCCGACTACTGCTGAGCAGTTTCCGCAGTTGCTGCCCCAGTCCACGGCGGCCTCTTCGATGCCTACCTGGGCAAAGGTGAACTCGATGTCCACGTCCTCCCCGGTTGGCCGATGCAGGATCACGGCCTTGCTGGTGGTGGAGGTGGCGCCTCCTACCCCGTCAATCTGGCGGGAGTCGGGACTCCCGAACAACCGCGGCAACAGCACATCCAGGCCGGCGCCGCCCTCCTGAAGGTGCCCGGCCTCGAACACCCAGCACTTGCTGGTGCCCCCGCGCATCCATTCCGCTTCAAACTTCATTGTTGTCCCACATCTCCTTGTGCCTGGTTTTCGTTTTGGCGCCTGAATCGAGAATGAGCTAGCTCACAAATTAAGACAATGTTCAATAATTGAAGAGGCATGTAGTATTACTTCAATCACTGGTGTAGAAGCTGCTTGAAAGGCGCAGGATTGGCACTAGCTGCGAATTCAGCTGCTGGAAAGAGCACGAATTTGACGTGTACTTCAGCTACTGAACGAAAACCGGAGAAGGGTTAAGCGTTGCTTCACGACGAAGACGATTATTTGTTCGACATCCGCCGGCTCACCCTGCTGCTCGAGGTGGTGGAGCAGGGATCCATCACCGCTGCGGCAGAACTGAAGATGTACAGCCCCTCCGCCGTATCGCAGCAGCTGCGCAAGCTGGAACAGGAGGTGGGACAGCCTCTGTTGAATCGCCGCTCCCGCGGCGTGGTGCCCACGGAGGCAGGCCAAATGCTCGCAGGCCACGCACGCAAGATTGTGAGGCAGATGCAGGCGGCCCAGTCCGACCTGAACCAGCTCGCGGGACTCAACCGCGGTTCCCTGACCGTCGGGACCTTTCCCACGCTGGCCGGATCATTCCTGCCCCTCGTCATCCGGGCATTCAAGAAGCGCTACCCCGCTATCAGCCTGTCGCTGCGCAGTGCCCGTTTCGACGAGCTCGTGGCGGACCTCGAGTCCGGGGTGACCGGGCTCTGCCTGCTGTGGGACTATCCCTGGAACCCCTTCCATGACGATGCCATCCGCGTCACCGAAGTATTCCGGGAGAGCACCGTGGTCCTGGTGGCACGGGGCCACCGGCTCGCAGACCGGGAACAGGTGAGAATGGAGGATCTCCGCAGCGAATCGTGGATCGTGCGCGCGGAGGCGCACCCTGTGGTGGAGGTGCTGCAGCGGTCTGCCCACGACGCCGGGTTCGAACCGGCCATAGCGTTCCAGGCCAACGACTACCAGGAGGCACAGGCCATGGTCAGTGTCGGGATGGGGGTGGCAATGGTTCCCAAAACGGCAGTGGCCCTCCAGCACCCCGATGTACGGGTGCTCAGCCTGGGCGAGGCCGCCCCGCTCCGACGCGTATTGCTGGCCCAACGCCAGGACAAGGTGTACGCCCCGGCGGAGGTTGCCTTCCACTCGACCCTGCTGGAAATCGCGCGGGAACGGGCCGGCGACTACCTCTAGACCGTAGGCTGGAGGCCGGACCGGGGTCAGCTCCCCGGCCGATCAGTGCAGTTCCCAGGTGAAAGGCAGGACCATGACCGTTTCCAGTGACGATCCCCAGAACACCGCAGACCTTCGCGGGCGCGGGCGATCCGGACGAGGCCAAAGACCACGCCAAAGACCAGGCCGTGCAGGCACCCCAGTCCGGGCAGCACCCGGAACAGCCGGGCGCCGCGAACATCCGTGAGGAACAGCAGGCCCATGCCGCGGGAACCGTGCCGGCGTCGTATGTGGGCGGCGGAGAAGCCGGGCAGGAGCAGAAGCCGGAAGAGGCGCTGGAGGAACCGGGCACCTGGGACGACGAAGTCTAAGCATGATCACACGCGCCGATGTCGACCAGGCCGCCCGCCGTACCGCGGGCCTCATCCGCAGGACCTCCGTTATGGAGGCGGACCCGGGCCCATTCAATGGCCAGGTCTGGTTTAAGTGCGAATTCATGCAGCACACGGGGACGTTCAAGGCCCGGGGCGCCCTTAACCGCATCCTGGCCAGCAAGGAACGCGGGGAACTGCGCGCCGACGTCGGAATCGTGGTGGCCTCAGGCGGGAACGCGGGTCTGGCCAACGCCTACGCCGCCGCCCAGTTGGGGGTGCCTGCAACCGTCTTCGTTCCCGAGGCCGCGCCGGCCGTCAAGGTCAGCAAGCTGAAGGCCATCGGCGCCATGGTGGTCCAGGGTGGTGCGGAGTACGCGGCCGCTTACCAGGCCGCCGTCGTGCACGCAGAGGAAACCGGCGCGGTCTACTGCCACGCCTATGACCAGCCTGAAATCGCCGCCGGCGCCGGAACGGTGGGCTCCGAGTTGCTGGAACAGTTGCCGGACGTGGCCACCGTGCTGGTGGCAGTGGGCGGTGGCGGGCTGATGGCGGGAGTAGCCGCCGCCGTCGAAGGCTTTGCCAAAGTGGTGGCCGTGGAACCGGAAACCGCGCCCACCCTGCATGCTGCCCTGGCGGCGGGGGAACCGGTGGACGTCGCGGTATCGGGCATTGCCGCGGACTCCCTGGGTGCCCGCCGCGCCGGCGGCATCGCGTTCTCCGTCGCGCTCCGCTGCGGCGTCGAAAGCATCCTGGTCTCCGATGAACAGATCGTTGCCGCGCGCTCAGCGCTGTGGAACGACTACCGGATGGTGGTTGAGCACGGCGCCGCAGCCGCTTACGCCGCGCTGGCCTCCGGTGTGTACGTGCCGGGGAAGGATGAACGCGTTGCCGTCATCCTGTGCGGCGCCAACACGGATCCGGCCACGCTCTAGGCACAAAAAACACAAGGGACCGGCCGGCTGTCCCGCAGCCGGCCGGTCCCTTGAACAGATTGTTTAGCCGCCGGCCTGGCCGCAGAACTTGCTGTAAGTGCTGCCGGCTTCCTGGTAGCCCGACTGGAGATCGGCCAGCTTGTCCTTGTCCGGGTTTTCCTTGGCCTGCTCATCCGTGTAGGCGAGGATCGAGGCCAGCGCGGGCTTGAGATCGTCCGAGGCAACCGCGTGGATGGGGCGGATCTGGTTGGCGAGGTTGTTCATGCCCGTCTTGCCGGCGTTGTTGGCGGGGTTCGACACAACGGCCTGGATCCGCTCACAGGTTTCAGCGGTGGACAGTTGGTGTGTGGCGGAGCAGGCCGTGGCGGAAGCAACGAGGCCGGCGGCAAACAGGGCTGTGGCGAATTTCTTCATGGGTCCCTCGGTAGTGGTCAGAGGTTTCGATTGTAAGCAGATTGGGTACCCCGATGCCTTCGCAAGCCCGAGACCTGAGCTTAAACTGGCAGCACCAATCGTGCGGAGCTTCCGCAGATGGGCCCCGCGCGCATCAACCCAGTCTAAGGATCCAGCATGCGCCAAACAGTACGCCGCCGTGCCGCCGCAGGGCTCGCGGCCTCTCTTTCATTGCTTCTTCCCACTGCCCTTCCGGCCTCGGCCGCGTCGCCTTCCGGTGAGATAGTGCTCGACGGCGCCACCTCCGCCGAGGGCATCGCGGCAGGGGAGGGCAAGACTTTCTATGCCGGGGAACTCACCACTGGTGATATTTTCCGCGGTGACATCCGCAAGGGCACTGCCACCCGCTTCATTGACGCACCGGCGGGCCGCGCCGCCGCCGGAATGAAGGCCGATACATGCCGCCACCTGCTGTTTGTGGCGGGTGCCAACACCGGCAAGGCGTTCGTCTACGACACCAATACCGGTAAGCCCGTTGCCGACGTAGACCTGGCCAAGGGATTCATCAATGACGTCACGCTGACCAGTGAGGGCGCCTGGTTCACCAATTCGGCGGCCGCGGAACTCTACTTCCTGCCAGTGGACGAACACGGGGATTTGGGCAAGGTGAAGACCCTCAAGCTGAGCGGTCCGGCAGCGGACGTCAAGCAGGGGTTCAACCTCAACGGGATTGCCGCGTCCGAGGACGGCAAAGTGCTGATCGTGGCCCACTCCCTCAACGGAGCCCTCTACACGGTCAATCCAAAGAACGGCAAGAGCGCTGAAATCAGGGGCGTCAAGGTTCCGTTTGTGGATGGCATCCTGGTGCGGGGCGATAACGTGTGGGCGGTTCAAAACCAGCTGAACCAAATAACGCGCCTTGATCTTTCCACCGATCTGTCCTCCGCCGTGGTCAGGAACACCATCAAGAGCGACGCGTTCAATATCCCCACTACCGTTGCCCTGTTCGGGGAGGACACTCTCGCTGCGGTTAATGCGCAGTTCAACCAGCCGCCCAGCCCCTTCGAGGTTGTGCTGGTTCCGGCCTGGAAGTAGCGCCTCAAAACGCAAAGCCGGCCGGCCGTAGAAACTGCCAGCCAGCTTTGCGTGGGATGAATCAAATAGTCCGGGGCGCCTTGGCCAGATTGCCCTTCAGCTCTGCGGCGCTCTGGCGTGCCACGTAGGCCGGGCGGTCCCGCTCCACGCGCCAGCTCTCGGACAGGGTCCCGACATTGACGGTGTCGAAACCGAACTCGTCGTAGAGGCGGGTGACCAGTTCTGCGGCTTCCGGGAAGTCGCTGGCGGTGGCCAGGGCGCGGCGGTTTTCAGTGCCGGCGGGAGTTCCGTCGGTGGTGATGTCCTTGGCCATGATGTGGTTGAAGCCCTTGGCCACCTTGGACTGGGGCAGGTGCTCCTGCAGCAGCCCGGAGGTGGTTGCTTCACCGTTGTCCAGGGCGGGGATCCTGCCGTCGCGCTCCCAGTAGTAGTTGTTTGTATCGATCACAATCTTTCCGGCCAGCGGCTCCACCGGGACGTCCTTGTAGCTCTTCAGCGGCACGGTGACCACTGCGAAGTCGCCGGCCGCAGCCGCCTCAGCTGCGGTGGCCGCCCGGGCCTTGGGGCCAAGCTCCGCCACCAGGTCCTGGAGGGTTTCCGGCTCGCGGGAGTTGCTGATGACTACGTCGTAGCCCAGTTCCACGGCCTTCCGTGCAACCTTGCTTCCAATATGTCCTGCACCGATGATTCCGATTGTTGTCATATTTGCGGCAACACCGGCCTGCGCACAGATATTTCTGCCGGTTGCCGGGAATAAAAAGCCAGGAGCGCGCTACTTTCCCAAGTAGCGGCCGGGCCGGTGGTTCAGGGCGACGACCAGGTTCAGGAGGGTGGCGCCGGCCGCGGACAGCAGCACCATCAGCGGCGGAACGAGGACGAGCGAGGCCAGGACGATGGCCACGTCCAGCACCATCTGCACATATCCGGCCCGCCATTTCAGTTTGTCCTGCAGGAGCAGGGCCAGGATGTTGAAGCCGCCCAGGCTGGACTGGTGGCGGAACAGGATCAGGAGTCCGACGCCGGCGAGCAGGTTCCCGCCCAGCACGCCGTAGACCGGGTCAAGGTGCAGCGACCCCAGCGCAGCCGGGTGCAGGCTGGCCATGATGGACACCAGCGCGATGGCTGCGCCGGTACGGAGGGCGAAGTTCCAGCCTTTCTTCCACACCGCCAGGGCGAAGAACGGCAGGTTCACCGCGAAGAAAATGACGCCGAACGGCAGCGCGACCGAATAGCTGAGCAGCAGCGCCAGGCCGGCGGTGCCGCCCGTCACGGCCCCGCTCGACTTGAGCAGGAACAGCCCCAGCGACGCCGCGAAGGTGCCGGTCAGGATGCCCAGGACGTCCTCAACCACGGAATGACGGAGGGCCGACGGCGGCGCTGAAGGTGCCGCCGTCGGCCTTTCCATGTGCCGGCTTGCGGCAGCAGGGGCTGCCTCGGCGGGAGTTTCGGTGGAGGTACTCATTGGGCCGCGCCCGCTTCAGGCAGGAACCGCCCGCGGTTGGCCAGGACGGCCATGACGCGGTCATTGGTGGCAGCATCCGCCAGGGTGATGCGCACCCCGTCCACGGCGTAGCCGCGGGCCAGGATGTCAGCCTCGGAGAGCGCGTCCAGGAGTTGTAGGCGCAGTTCGTCGGACGCGCGGAGCCAGTAGAAGTTGGCCTGGCTCTCCGGCACGTCCCAGCCGTACCCGCGCAGGGCCTCGATAACCCGGGTACGTTCCGTGGCCACCGCCTCGGTACGCTCGAGGATCTCGTCCCCGGCCGCAAGCGAGGCAACCGCGGCGGCCTGCGCCATCCTGTTGACGCCGAAGGGGACGGCGGTCCGGCGGAGGCCCTCGGCAATGTCCGGGCGGGCAATGGCATAGCCGATCCGCAGCCCGGCCAGCCCGTACGCCTTGGAGAAAGTCCGCAGGACGCAGAGGTTGGGGTGGCGGCGGTAGAAGTCGAGCGAGTCCACGCCGGGCCCGCGCTGGAACTCGATGTAGGCCTCGTCCAGCACCACCAGCACGCGCGGCGGAACCGACCGGAGGAACTCCTCCAGGGCCTCCGGGCTGATGGACACGCCGGTGGGGTTGTTGGGCGAGCACAGGATCACCAGCCGGGTGCGCCCGGTGATGGCGGCGGCCATGGCCGGAAGATCGTGATGCTCGCTGGCCAGCAGGGGCACGGGAACCGAAACGGCGCCGGCCACCGCCACCAGGATGGGATACGCCTCGAAGGACCGCCACGCGTACACCACCTCGTCGCCGTGGCCGCAGACCGCAGAAATGATCTGCTGCAGCACACCGGAGCTTCCCGGGCCGGCGGCAACCTCCTCGGCGCTGACGCTGAAATGCCGGGCAATGGCTTCCCGTGCCTCCACCGCCCCCATGCTCGGGTACCGGTGGATCCGGCCTGCCTCGGCTGAGATGGCCTGGCTGACGGACGGCAGGGGAGTGAAGTGGCTTTCATTCGAGGCCAGGGCGGCGGTCAGGTCGGACTGTGCGCTCTTGCCGGCCACGTAGGCGGGAAGTTCGGCGACGGCGGCACGGACCTCGGGAGTGGCGGCTTCGGGAAGGGTGCTGGTCATGGACAGCATGGTCCGGGATAACAGGACGTCTGCGCAACAGAGCTGTTGCTGGCAGGACAGATCCGGCCGTTCTGCGTGGCTGGGATGGCAAAATGCTCACTATGCACCTCATCGATGCCCTTGACGCAGAGATCCTCCTCACACTCGACCGGGACCCGCAGGCCACCGTCCTGTCCCTCTCCAGGACGCTGGGCGTGGCCCGTAATACGGTGCACGCCCGGCTCCGCCGCCTCGTTGGCGACGGCAGCCTGGCCCCCTTCAGCCAACGCGTTCGGACCGGGGCGCTGGGCCTGCCGCTCATTGCCTTTATTTCGATTTCCATCAGCCAGTCCTCCAGCGACGTTGCCGTGGCGGCGCTGCAGACCATCCCGGAGATCATCGAGATGCATGCCACCACTGGCGATGCCGACCTGCTGGCCAAGGTGGCCGCCAGGGACCCGGCCGATCTACACCGCATCACCAACGCGATGCTGGCAATTGACGGCGTCGTCCGCACCAGCACTGCCATGTCACTGGTGGAAGTGATGCCCACCCGCACACTGCCGCTGCTGCAGGCGGTTGCGCGGAAGTAGCGGCGGCGGCCTCTTAGGTCAGCTGTTCCAGGGCGTCAATGAGGGCGTCCACGAATGCGGTAAGGACGGCAGGCTGGGTCCGGCCGGTCATGGTCTGGATCTGGCCCTGGCGCTGGCGCAGGACGGGATGCTCCAAGCGTACGGCCACCAGCTCCTCCCGGTCGCGGCGGTCCAGCGACAGGCCGCCCACCAGCGAAACGCCCACGCCCGCCCGGGCGAACTGAATCACCGGGTTGATGTGGTCGCTCTGCAGCGTGATGGTGGGGGTGAGGCCTTCGATCTGCATGGCGAGATCGAAGAGTTCCCGCTGGCTGGACCCCGGCGCGGTGACGGCAAGTTTGTAGCGGCACAGGTCCTGGAGGGTCGCACTGGGCTGCGCCGCCAGCGGATGGTCCGGCGCCACTACCGCGAAAGCTACAGGGGTGGGCATGGAATGCTCCACTGTCACCTTGGACTGCGGCCCCAGGGAAAAGACAGCGGCCACATCGGCTTCTCCTTCGGCAACCCGGCGCGTGCCTTCGGTGGAAGCCACGACGTCCAGGTGGAATTCGACGTCGTCGTGCTTTCGGCTGAAATTTGCGATGGCTGACGGGACCCAGACCCGGCCGAAACCTTCCGCGCATGCCACGCGGAGCGTGCGGGTCTTGCGCTGCATGGAGACCAGCAGTTCTTCGCGGACCGCCGCTCCCTCTGCTTCCGCCCGCCGCACGTAAGCGAGCAGCAGCCGGCCGGCCTCGGTGAGTTCAACTCCCCGCGCATGCCGGTTGAAAAGGGCCATGCCCAGTGAGGTTTCCAGCTTCTTGATCTGGCGGCTGATAGCGGACGCGGACACGTGGAGCCTTCCGGCGGCATCAGTCAACGTGCCCTCCTGCGCCACCGCGTCGAAGTACAGCAGTGCCGGTGTCAGCATGTTCATTACGGCCCCGATTTATCTATGGTTTGCATTCAAGTCAAAGCTGATCGACAAAATGATACTGGTTGTTTTCCATTCCGCGACCTAGTTTGGAACTCACATTCCAACGTCAAAGGGCCAAAATCGATGCAGCAGCGTGAACAGCTCCTCGGAGCAGCAGGGGATTATGTGGACTCGGGCAGCTTTGAGAGGGACCTCGCCACGCTCGTCTCCTACCCTTCGGAAAGCTCGACGACGGAGGGCCGCGTTGCACTGAAGTCATACCTTGACGAAGTGATAGAGCCCGCGCTGGCTACCCTGGGTTGCTCAGTGGAGCGGTTCGACTCCTGGCGTGGCGGCCTGAATTCCTTCCTGCTGGCCACCCGGCACGAAGGCGCCGGCCTCCCTACCGTCCTCTGCTACGGCCACGCAGACGTAGTGGAGGGACAGTCCGCGGGCTGGACCAACGGCCGCAGCCCCTGGAGCCTTGGCGCCGAAGCCGACCGCTGGTATGGCCGGGGTTCGGCGGACAACAAGGGCCAGCACTGGATCAACATCGTGGCGCTGCGGCTCCTCCTTGAGCAGCGCGGCAGCTTGGGTTTCAACCTGGTGTTCCTCCTCGAAGGCGCGGAGGAGATCGGTTCGCCCGACCTCGCGGACTTCGCAGCCGAACACCGTGATGCCCTCCAGGCGGACGTCTTCATTGGCTCCGACGGGCCACGGCTGGCAGCGGAAAGCCCCACTGTTTTTCTGGGTGCCCGCGGGGGCGTGACCTTCCACCTCACGGCCGATCTCCGCAGCAGGTCGTACCACTCTGGAAACTGGGGCGGACTGCTGCGCAATCCGGCAACGACGGTGGCCGCCGCCGTCGGTTCCCTGGTGGACGGGCACGGCATCATCAAGTTGCCGGAGCTGCTGCCAGCAGGGATTCCGGAATCTGTGGCCGCGGCCCTGGAACTAATCGATGTGGTGGCCAACCCCGGCGACCCGGCATCAGATCCCACTTGGGGCGACGGTTCGCTCAGCCCCGCCGAGCGGCTGTACGCCTGGAACACCCTGGAAGTCCTGGCCTTTGGGGCCGGCAATCCGGACAAGCCGGTCAACGCCATTCCAGGGTCCGCCCGCGCCACCCTGCAGTTGCGGTTCGTGCCTGGAACCGACACCGCGAATCTCGAATCCGCCGTCCGGCGGCATCTGGACGCCGCCGGGTTCGGCATGGTGGACATCACGGTGGGCAACTCCTTCGAGGCCAGCCGGCTTGATCCGGGAAGTCCATGGGTTTCCTGGGCCCTTGGGTCGCTCGAACAGACCACGGGCCGCAAGCCGGTACTGCTGCCCAATATCGGCGGGTCGCTGCCGAGCTTTGTATTCGCCGATGTTCTCGGCCTGCCCACGCTGTGGATTCCGCATTCGCACCCCGGCTGCCAGCAGCACGCTCCGGACGAGCACCTTCTGAAATCCGTCGCCCGGGAAGGCCTCCAGATCGCCGCCGGACTGTTCTTCGACCTCGCCGTGGCGGCCAGTCCTGCCGGCGCTGACACCGGCGCAGACAACACCGCCATACCCGCCAGCTCCGTTTCCTGAACCCCTGGAGTTTCCATGACCATTCCGCAACAGAAGAATCAACCAAGTCCTGCCCAGACGGGTCTTGCCCATTCGATTCCTAATCAGTCGAGCTCCAGTCAGGGCGAGGCGCCGCAGTCCGCTACCCGCGGGATCATCGCCGCGACCATAGGGAACGCGCTCGAATGGTTCGACATCGCCATTTATGCGCTTCTGGCCATCTATATCGGCCGGAACTTCTTCCCCAGTGATGATCCTGGTGTGGAGCTCATCCAGGCCTTCGCGGTATTCGGTGTCTCGTACCTTATCCGGCCGCTTGGGGGACTGGTACTGGGGTCTTTTGCGGACCGGCACGGGCTCAAGAAGGGCCTTTCCGTCACCATCCGGCTCATGGTCTTGGGCACCGCCCTGCTTGCCTTCATGCCGAACTATGGAACCATCGGCATCCTGGCTCCCATCGGGATCGTCCTGGCCAGGCTCATCCAGGGCTTCTCCGCCGGTGGCGAGTTTGGCGCAGCCACCGCCTACTTGATCGCACAGAACAGCAAGCGCAAGGGGTTTCTGGGGAGCTTCCAGTTCGCCAGCCAGGGCCTTGGCGGCCTGATCGCTGCCATCTTCGTGGCTGTCCTGACCACCGTCCTCACCGACGCCCAGATGACCGAGTGGGGCTGGCGCATACCCTTTTTGTTCGGCCTGCTGGTGGGGCCGGCCGGCTTCCTGATCCGGAAGGAAATGCGCGAGGTCCCCGCACCCACGGATGCAGGGGGCAAGAAGCACTCGCCCATCAAGGAAGTGTTCGCCACCCAGAAGACCGGGATGCTCATTGCCGGCGGCGCTTTGGCAGTCTCCACCGCGCTGAATTTCATCCTCCAATACATGCCAACCTTCGCGATCAAGCAACTGGGGCTTGAACCGGGCATCTCGTTCACCTCGCTGATCATCACCGGCGTCATCCTGACCTTCGGAACGCCCCTGGTGGGGCACCTCTCGGACAAATTCGGCCGCCTGGCAATCATGGTGCCCACTGTGATCGTGCTGCTGCTCGCCGTCGTACCGCTTTTCATGTGGGTAATCAGCGCGCGCTCCTTTCTGGTGCTGGCACTCGTGATGACGGTCCTGGGCCTGCTCAAGGCCGCTTACTTCGGCGCCCTGCCATCTGTCATGTCCGATTCCTTCGATACCCGGGCCCGGGCCACCGGCCTCTCCTTCAGCTACAACACGGCGGTGGTTGCCTTCGGCGGTTTCACCCCCATGATCGCCACCTACCTGGTTCAGCAAACCGGCCAGGCGGTGGCGCCGGGCTACTACCTGGCTGTAATCGCGCTCATTAGCCTTGCTGCACTGGCAGCGGGAGTGAAGCTGCGCGGCATCCGCTGACCTACCCCGACGCCCGGTCACTTCTGGCACATTTTCCTCTCGACGCCCCCTCATCTATGACGGATTCTTCCGAGGCGCCCGCTCACTTTCCCCTTCAGAAGGCGGAAGGTGAGCGGGCGTTGTTGGTGTGGCATGAGCGGGCCTGCGCAGGTGCACAAACAAACGTAATAGAACAAATACTCCCAAGCTGTATCGGTCAAACCCTTGACTGGATTTGTAAGGCACTGATAAACCTAGAGGGCAGAAAACGTTTCCTGCCGTTTCCAATCCCCCCTCAAAGTCCCTTGGGGAGGGGGAATCGGGCTATAAATGAAACGTTCCAAACTGTCGTGCGGCAGACTCAGCTGCCGCCGCATCAAAGGAGATGTTCTTTTGGCAAACCCCTCAATGTGTTCCCCGAAATCCCCAGCGGGCAGGGCGTGGAAGGCGGCGCCGGCCGCAGCGGCGGCCACGCTCACCGCAGCGGCCCTGGCCTTCACCGGCGTCCCGTTTGCTGTTGCTGATCCCGGTCAGGGCAGCCCCGCCGCTCCGGCCGCCCCCGCAAAGTCCGGCCTGACCCGCCAGGTGGAGAACCTGGACCGGGCCCCCGTTGCTGTGCTGACGGATCAGGGCGTCACCCTGGGCTGGCGGATGCTGGGCCTGGACAAGGACAGCGTGGGCTTCCACGTCATCCGCGACGGCGTCCAGATCACCGACGAGCCCATCCGCAGCACCACCACCTATGTGGACCCGGCGGGTACAGCGGCTTCCAAGTACGTCATCAAGACAGTGGGCAACGGCAATGGGCAGGACAAGCTCAGTGCCGAGTTCAGCCCGCTGGCGCAAAACTACCTGCCCATCAAGCTGGACAAGCCGGCCGACGGCGTCAGCAAGGATGGCAAGCCCTATACCTACAGCGCCAACGACTCCAGCGTTGCGGACCTGGACGGTGACGGCGCCTACGAGATCATCCAGCTCTGGAACCCGTCCAACGCGCAGGACAATTCCAAGTCCGGGTTCACCGGAAACGTCTACGTTGACGCCTACAAGATGGACGGAACCAAGCTGTGGCGCATCGACCTGGGCCACAACATCCGGGCCGGCGCCCACTACACCCAGATGCTGGCCTATGACTTCGACGGCGATGGCAAGGGCGAAGTGGCCTTTAAGACCGCGGACGGAACCACCGATGCGGCCGGTACCGTAATCGGGGATCCGGCGGCGGATTACCGCAACAGCGCCGGCTACGTCCTGTCCGGGCCGGAATTCCTCACGGTATTCAATGGCGCCAGCGGCACCATCATGGACACGGTTCCGTATGATCCGCCCCGCGGTAGCGTTGCCGCCTGGGGTGACGGTTACGGCAACCGTGTGGACCGGTTCCTTGCCGGTGTGGCCTACCTGGACGGTGAGCACCCGTCCCTGATGTTCAGCCGCGGTTACTACACTCGCACCGTCCTGGTCACCTACGACCTGGTGGACGGCAAGCTGGCCAAGCGGTGGAAGTTCGATTCCGACGTTGCCGGCGCCGAGTACAAGGGCCAGGGCAACCACAACCTGTCCGTGGCGGACGTGGACCAGGACGGCAAGGACGAGTTCGTCTTCGGCTCCATGACCATCGACGACGACGGCACACCGCTGTACAACACCAAGCTGGGCCACGGCGACGCCATCCACACCGGTGATCTGGACCCCTCCCGGCCCGGCCTGGAGACCTTCGCTGTCCATGAGAGCATGAGCCAAAGCGGCAACCGCGGGGCCACTTTCCGCGATGCCGCCACGGGCGAGGTGCTCTGGAGCATCCCGGCTGTCATGGACACCGGCCGGGGCGCCACCGGTGACATCGATCCGCGTTTCCCCGGCTCGGAAAGCTGGGCTGTGGGTGGTGACGCTGCCTGGAATTCACCGGTCGGGTTCCTGATGTCGGCCAAGGGCGAGCGGATCTCAGACAAGATTCCGGCTGCGAACTTCATGGCCTGGTGGGACGGCGACCTGCTCCGCGAGATCGTGGACCACGACTTCGATGCAGCCACCCAGGTGGGCGTTCCGACGATCTCGAAGTGGAACTGGGAGACCCAGGCCAGCGACAGGCTCCTGACCGCCACCGGCGCCAGGACCAACAATGGCACCAAGGGCAACCCGTCCCTGCAGGCGGACCTGCTCGGCGACTGGCGCGAGGAACTCGTGTACCCGTCGGCCGACAGTACTGAACTGCGGATCTACACCACCACCTCACCCACCGACGTGCGGCTCCGCACGCTGATGCACGATCCGATGTACCGCACCGGTGTGGCCCGGGAGACGGTTGGCTACAACCAGCCCCCGCACCCGAGCTTCTTCATCGGCCAGGACATGCAGACCCCGGCCATCCCGGCTGTCTACTACGCAGGTAAGGCCAAGTAAGAAACCGGACAGCAAAGTGCCGCCCGCCTTGGGGGAAGGCGGGCGGCACTTGCTTTTGCGGGTGGCGGTCAGTGGCCGCCGAGGTTGCCACCGACAGGCGGCAGGCCGCCGTCGTTGCGGTCGTCCCCGCGCCGTTCTCCGGCGCTCAGGTTCTCACCCTCGAGTGTTTCATCGGACTCACCCGTGGTGTCCACCAGGCCGTTGGTCTGGTCGAACGTGTGGCCGATCCTGCCGTCATCCAGGTCGGCGAGGGAGCCGGAGGTGCCGGCTGCCGACGTCGTGCCGGCCGTTGCGCCAGCTGTCCCCGTGCCCGGGTAGGCGCTGCCCGTGGTGGCTCCGGTGGTGAGGGGCTCGGCCGGGACTGCGCGGGCGGTGCCGGTGGATGAAGTGTCTGTCGTGGTCGTGTCCGTCGTCAGCGGGGTAACGGTGGCCGGCTCGCCGGGAGTTACTGGCGTTACCGTTTCATCGGCAGCCGCTGTTTCTCCCTTGTTGCCGCTGGCGGCCATTGCCGCTGCTGCGCCTGCAGCTGCTGCGATGCCCACCCCGGCGGCAACCTTGCCGGAGACGCCGGCCTTGCCGGAATCACCGCGGGATGCGCCCGCGTGCTCAACGCCGGGCGTGCCCACAGTGGCGCCGGGGTTGACGGTACCGCGCCAGGCGCCGCTCGCGTAGCCTTCGTCTTCGATGAATTCCTTGAACTTCTGCAGATCCGATTCGGCCTGCCGGTCCACGACGTTGAGCTTGTCGCCCACCTTCTCGATGAGGCCTTCGGGCTCGTACTCGAGGGTCAGCTTGATGGAGGTCTGGCCACCGCCAACGTCCTCGAAGTCCACAGCGCCGGCGTTCGTGGCGCCTTCGGTGGCGGCCCAGGCAACCCTGCGGTCCGGAACCTGTTCCAGGATCTTGGCTTCCCACTGCCTGCGGATGCCGCCGATCTCGGCCACCCACTCCAACCGGTCGTCACTGAGCTGCGTGACACTCTTGACGCCGCCCATGAAGTGCGGGAACTCCTCGAACTGGGTCCACTGGTTGTAAGCGGTGCTCACCGGTACGTTCACCAGAATGCGTTTTTCCACCTTCGTGCTCATAACGTCTCCTTTGCTTTGTTACCGGGAACTGATGAGTCGGGAAAAATCATCAGCATGCTTACCAACATACCTTTTGGGTTGGAATGTTTCCAGAGCCTAACTTTGCTGGACAAAAGAAAACCGCGACGGCGGCACCTGGCCGGGTGCCGCCGTCGCGGTTTGTTCCATGCTGGCTGCGTCAGACCAGGTAATCGCCGATCAACGCCAGGTTCTGGATGACTGCAAGCCCGAACTGGGCGGTGTCGTTCGTGGAGACGGTGGGCGCTTCATCCACCGGCAGCAGCACGTGTGGCGGCTCAATCCTGCGCAGCGTGAATGCTGACTGGTGGTTCAGGTGCTCCCCGCCCTCGGCAAAGCTCTCCCATGCCCGGGCCGCCAGGTCACGGTCATGCAGCCTCGCCGCCGCGTAGGCCGTCAGCCGGCTGTGCGCCTGGGTGAGGTAGATGCCCTCAAGCGGCTGTCCCACGGCGTCCACCTGCTCCTCCTTGGTGGCCAGGAAGAGCCGGCAGTACTGCAGCCAGGCCCGCTCGAACTCCGGATCCGGCAGCAGGTCCACCAGTTCGCTGCAGATCTCCACCAGCCCGAACACGGCACTGAGGTGCGAAACCTGGATCTGCTCCCGCCCGGTATCGAACCGTCCCTTGTCCAGGTCGTACAGGGCCTCGCCGGTGAGGAAGCCGTACTTGAGCGCGCCGATGTCCGCCATGGTTCCCAGCAGCCGGTCGCGCGACCGTGGGTTGCCGGTGCGTTCCCAGTCCGTGAGCCAGGTGGCGGCGAGCGAGCCCCAGTCCGTCCCGAGGCCCACGCCCAGGGCGCCGCGGTTGGGGCGGTAGGTTGCTGCGTCCGGCCGGACCTTCCGGACGGGGTCCAGGCCCAGGAAGTTCTGGTCGCTGTCCACCAGTTCGGTGAGCAGGTCCCCGGTGCGCTCGTCCGCCGTGAGGTAGTAGTAGAAGCGGCGGTAGGCGGGCGTGCTGATCCGGAGCTGCTTGGCGCTGCAGCC
The DNA here is from genome assembly GCF_030816485.1 of Arthrobacter sp. B1I2. Taxonomy (NCBI): domain Bacteria; kingdom Bacillati; phylum Actinomycetota; class Actinomycetes; order Micrococcales; family Micrococcaceae; genus Arthrobacter; species Arthrobacter sp. B1I2. Next base: position 1,601,581 of record NZ_JAUSYC010000001.1, read on the forward strand.
CCAGTGCTGGACGTTGTGCCGGGAGCCCAGTCCCTTCCACGGACCCAGATGGTAGACGTCCACCTCGCCCGTGTGCCGCGTCATGGCCTCGGCAAAGCGGAAGATGTCAGCCCTGCCCGAGCGGAGGTAGGAATACCAAAGCCAGAGGTCCGGGGACAGCTCCGAGTTGTCCCAGGCGTAGCCGCCCACGTCGTACCGCCACACATGCCGGTCGAAGTCGTAGGTGTGCATGACGTCGCCGTAGTTCCAGAAGCCATACCAGCGGCGCTGCTCCACCTGGCCGGCGTAGAAATCAAACAGGAAATCCAGCCGGTCCTCGAGCCGGGCCCGCGCGGGAGTGCTCCGGTCCACCGGATCCCAGTCGCCGAAGACACCTGCCGAATGCAGGTACTCCGGAGTGGCCTGCAGCAAGGCGGGGGTGGAGGCGGACGCGGCGTCGGCCGCGAGGCTTTCGGTGGCCGGGGTGGCGTCATAGGCGAACAGGGTTAGCTCATGTGTGCGGGCAATCCCCGTAGGGTTGCCGAAGCCGGGCTCGTAATCCTCATAGGTGATCTCCAGGCCTTCGAGCTGCTCCTCGAACGTGTCCTGGCCCAGGCCGTCGTGGTAGAAGCGCAGGTCCATGGGCTGCGCTTCGGGCGAGTAGAGCCAGGCGGTCAGCGACGCCTCGCCGGTAGCTGCGCCGCGGATGTCCAGCTGGCCTGGGTGGGACTGCCAGAAATCCTTGACGCCCACGCCGAATCCGCCGCGGGTATCACTCAGGGAGCAGAAGCCCGCCGCGCGGGTTCCGCCGGAGATTCCCACCCAGCCGCGTCCGGCGGCGGTGCGCTTGCGCAGCTCGAAGCCATCAGCGGTGAGCTGGCTGAGCGTGTAGTCACCCCAAGTGGGGATCAGGTGGAGCCGGCCCGAAACTTCCGGGTTCCAGGTATCCAGCGGGGGAGTGGGGCGGCCGGTGATCTGCGCCTCCCGCACCTCCATTCCGGGGTCGCGGCGGAGTCCGGTCAGGCCGCGCACCGCTTCGGTGAGGAACCCGCCGTCGGCTCCGGCGATGCGGATGTGCCGGTTGTGCAGCTCGTCCTCCAGCGGCACCGTGAACCGCACGCCGAGTCCGGCCAGGAAGTCGCTTTCCGCGTCCCCGTCCCAAATAAAGGAGTGCACCATGCGCACGCTGCGGGCGTTCGCGTAGAAGTAGAGGCGCACCACGAAAGGCAGCCACCCCTTGCTTCCGCTTCCCGGCGTATCCGGGTGGTGCCGGCCTTCCAGCCGCACCACGGCGCGCACGGGGCCGCTTTGTTCCAGGACGACGGCGGTGAGCTTGCCCGTGAAGGCGTCCCGGCCCACGGTTCCCGCGCCTTCCGGAACACGGCCCTGCACCAGGCTGACCAGCCGGGCGTCCCGGGCAATCTCCCGCCCGTCCCGCCAAAGGCTGCTGAAGAGGGCGGACCCGTTGCGGTTGATCACCATCTTCAGGACCCCGGTATCCACGGTGAGTGCGTTGGCGCCTTCGGTGACCGTGACTGACGGACCGCCCGACGCCGGCTGGCTGCCGGCGGTGGCCGCGTCGCCGTCGGCCGTCACGTGGTAGGTGCCCGAGGGCGTGTCCGTGGCCGGCAGGGCGATGCCCGCCCACTTCAAGGACCCGTCCGGCCACGTGGCCAGCGGCCACGCCTGGCTGGGGATGGGTGTGCCGTCCCCGTCTGCAACTGCCACGGCCGCCGCGCCTGGCACGGTGCCCCGCGGGAACGGCATGCCCCAGGTGGTGCCGCCGCTGGTTTCCGCTGGGGTTTGGCCGTCGATCCACCTGATAAGGGTGCTGTCCGTCATGTCATCCAATTCCACTGGTGTTTGCTGCGCTAGAAGTCCCGGCTCAAATAGGAAAGCGCTTTCTCACTTCGCTCTACAACGTAGTAGACCAGCGGTGCGCGTGCAAGGGGTTTCTGCCAGGCGGGACAGGAGTATGGGAAGCCCGGGGAAAGCGGGGAGGGGACTACTTCGCGGCGCCGTCCCCGTCGTCGTCCGGTCCTTCGGCGGGGTCCTGGGTATGCATGCGGAGGTCCTGCGGGTCCGCGTCCGGATCGCCTTCCGCAGGTGCCTGGTTGTGGACCCGGTCGTCGTCATCCTTTTCTGGATGCTCAGTCATGACTGCTCCTTTGGTGGCGGTGGCGTGCGGTACCCCTCATTCAGCGCCCAGCCGCCTGGCCTGTCAAGGACCATCCACACCCTCTGGCCGGAGCCGTCCTTGTGCACTGGACTGGCGGAGCAGTGAGCACCAACCGCCGTTCCCCGTCCTCGTCCGGCCACCTCGGGGACCTGGAGCCGGACGCCGCCAAGCTCTCCCGCTAGTTTCGCCGGTGTCCACCGGGCATGCGGATGCCCGCCGTCCCAGCAACGGCGGGCATCCGAGTCTATGGGCAGGCGTGTCAGTCCAGCGGCAGGGTTACCGTTACGCTGGTGCCTTCGCCGGGGACGGAACTGATGTCCACCGCGCCGCCCGCTTCCTGCACGGCGACCGCCATGAGCCGCAGCCCGTAGCCGTGGTGCCGCCCGCAGGTGGCGAGGCTGCTGTCAAAGCCCGTGCCGTCGTCGGCCACTACCAAACGGATGCCGTGGTCAACGGCTGCCAGCTGGATGTTGAGCGTGGACGCGGACGAAAACTTGAACGCGTTGCTCAGCACCTCGCGGGCGGACTGGTACAGGAGGGACGCACAGTCCGCAGGGATCTCCAGGCCCCAGTGGGGAGTGTCCCAGTGGACCGTGGTCCCGTGCTGCCGCAGGGGGGCCGTGAGCCGGTCAATGCACCCGGCCAGCCCCAGCGTGTGGAAATCCAGCGGCTGCTTGTCCGTCAGCACGCCTCCCACGGTTGTGACTTCGTTGTCCAACGCTGCTTTGCTTCCCATGACTTCCTGGCTCCCCAACAGCTGGTTTGGTCTTATGGCTCCAGCCTGGACCTGCAACGTCTAGGGATCGCAAGGTTTGCCTCAAGATCCCATCAATTCCTTGTGCCGGGCGTGACGCGGGGCATAGGTCCGGCGGCGTTCCCTGTGTTTCATTTCCGCGGGACGGGGGACGGATGACGTATGCCTACTTGGTTAATGTCACTTGCATGGGGCACCGGTGCCGGCGCTGCCCTGGTCCTGGGAGCAGCCGTGTCCTGGCGGTGGTCGATTCCGTCCAAGATCGTCTCCACGGTCATGGCCTTCGGCGCGGGCGTGCTGATCTCGGCCCTTGCCTTCGAGCTCGTGGACGAGGCTGTCCAGGGCGGCGGCCTCTGGCCCACGGTGGCGGGGTTCCTGGCCGGTGCGGTGGTGTACGTGGGCGCCAACATGCTCCTGGCCCGGGCCGGAGCCAAGCACCGCAAGCGCTCCGGGGGCCAGCAGCCCTCCGAGAAGGACGACCCCGGCAGCGGCACGGCCATCGCCGTCGGCGCACTGCTGGACGGTGTCCCCGAGTCCGTGGTGCTGGGCGTCGGCCTGCTGGCCGGGGGAGCAGTCAGTCCTGCCATGCTGGCGGCGGTCTTCATCTCCAACGTGCCCGAGGGACTCTCCGGAACCGCCGGCATGAAGAAGGCCGGCCGGAGCAGGGGCTACGTGTTCGGGCTCTGGGGCGGCATTGCGGTTCTCAGCGGGCTGGCTGCGCTGCTGGGATACGTGGCGTTGGAGGGTGCGCCGGAGGAACTGGTGGCATTCATAACCTCGGTGGCTGCCGGCGCGATCCTGGCGATGCTGGCGGACACCATGATTCCGGAGGCCTTCGAGGAGCACCACAACCTGACCGGACTGACAGCGTCCGTGGGCTTCCTGACGGCGTTCACCATCCACCATCTGGGGTGAGGGAGCGGGGACGCAGCCGTGGTGGTTAGGGACCCCCTAGGCGCCAGCCAGGACCGGAGCCGTGAGTCTGCCGTCCCGCATGGTGGCCACAACGTCAGTCAGCGGCACGAACTCGGTGTCATGCGTGACCATCACCGTGGCCACCCCGAACTCCCTAGTTACCTGGCGCAGCAGGCCGATGATCGAGGCGCTGCGTTCGTGGTCCAGCGCCGCGGTGGGCTCGTCCACCAGCAGCACCTTGGGGTTCCCCATAAGCGCCCGGGCAATGTTCACCCGCTGGCGCTGGCCACCGGAGAGCTGGTGCGGCAGCCTCCGGGCACTCGCGGAGAGTCCAACGATTTCCAGCAGTTCGGCAGCCTTCGCCCGGGCCGCCTTGGCGGGCCGGCCGCGCAGGAGGTCGCTGATGATGAGCTGTTCGACGGCGGTGAGCGAGGGGATCAGATTGGGCTGCTGGAAGATGATGCCCACCTTGCTGCGCCGCAGGGCCGTGAGCTCCTTGTCCTTGAGGCCGGTGGTAACGGTCCCGTCGACGATGACCTGTCCGCGGGTGGGGCGGACCAGGGTGGCGGCAACGGCCAGGAGGCTGGACTTGCCGGAGCCTGAGGGCCCCACGAGCGAGACCAGCTGCCCGGCCTGCGCCGTGAGGCTGACCGCGTCCAGGGCGGTAGTGGTTCCGCTGCCGTCCGGATACTCGAGGGTGACGTTGACCAGGCTCAGCGGAGCGGGGGTGGAGGAAGGCATTGATTTTCCTTTCAGGAAGCGGGAGGGGTTAGTTGCCGCCGAGGGCCAGCAGCGGATTGACTTTGGTGGCGCCCCGGACCGCCAGGGCGGCGCCGGCCAGGCCCAAGGCGACGATCCCGACGGCGGGCACGACGGTGGTAGCGGCGTCCAGCAGGAACGGGGCAGCCTGGGCGGCGAGGGAACCGGCCGCGACGCCCACGGCGCCACCCACGCCGGCTCCCGCCACCAGGACGATCGCAGCCTGTGCCATGGCGTCCCGGAGAATGTAGGAACTGGGCGCGCCCATGGCTTTCAGGACGGCGATGTCACGGGTCCGCTGGATGGTCCAGACGGTCAGGAACGCCACGATCACCAGGGCCGAGATCCCGTAGAGGAACGCCTGCATCAGGGTCAGGGAGCCGTTCTCGCTCTTGAAGGAGCCCAGCGCCTGGAATGATCCAGTGCGGGACTCGCTGACCGTGTGCGCGGCTGCGTTGGCGGCGGCCTCGTCCACCTTTGCCTCGTCCGCGTAGGTGACGGCGACGACGGTGGCCAACTGCCCGCCGTCGGACACGTGCGCCGCCTTGGCCCACGCCGGGAGTGCCGTCCACACCACGCTGGTGTGTGCGTACCACTGGTCCGGCACCACGGCCGCGACGGAAAGCTCCACGCCGCCCAGGGACACCGTGTCCCCCTGGCCAACGGACAGTGCCTCGGCTACCGAACTGCCCACCACAGCCGTGCCGGCGGTAACCCCGGCCGGTGCCAGCTGACTTCCCGGCGTGATGCCGAAGACAGCCACGTTGGCCGTGCCCGACCCGCCGGCCGTTTGCGCCCGGGTCTGCGTAATTCCGAGCGGCTCGGCGGACCGGACGCCGGGCTGGTTCCTCCAGCTGTCCACCTGCGCCGTCGTCACGGAGCTGTCCGTGTAGGACGCCTTGGGAACGGCGGACCCCGGGGCGCCGAAAGCGACGGTATCCACCGGCCGGGCACTGGCCGCGCCGAGCTTTTCGATGGCGGAGGTTGATTGCTCGGCGAGTCCCGCTGTCAGGCCGGACAGCATGACCAGCAGCAGGGTGATCAGGGCAACGACGCCGCCCATCATGGCGAACCGGCCTTTGGCGAAGCGGATGTCGCGGATTGCCAGGAACACGTTGTTTCTTCTCTCAGCAGGGGTGGATTCTTCTGTCCTTCCACTCTCCCGGGGGCAGACTGTTGCGGCATCGCGGGGACGGTTGATCCGCGGGCATGGAAAGGTTGAACGCGGAGTCAACCTTTCGGTTGGTCCCGTGCCGGCCGTCGCGGCATAAGCTGATGAAATGCCTGCCACGCCCCTGCCCCCATCATCCACGGAGGCTGCCTGGGGCCCGGCGAAGGGGCCGTTGAACGCCCTGGAAAATGCGTCGTCGGCGGCGATCCTCCGGGTCCTGCGCGTCACCCTCCACACGGGGTTTGCCGTGCTGCTGGCCGTGGCCCTGGTCCGGATGCTCATGGCCGGAGGTTCGCTGCGCTGGCTGTGGGCGGCCGCCGCCGTCGTCCTTGCTGCCGTCTACCTTGCCGGGACGGTCCTCGAAAAACGCCATGCCGAGGCCCGGACCGGGTTCAATCCCCGCCGCTACGGCCTGCTGTGGCTGGGCCTGGTCACGGCACTGTGGGCGTTCCTGCTTGCCGGCAGCGCCGACTTCGCCTGGCTGGCCTTCCCAATCTTTTTCCTGCACCTTCACCTGCTGCCCCGGCGTGCTGCACTGCTGATGATCGCGCTGATGACCGCGGCGGTGATTGCCTCCCAGTGGGCTGCGAGTGGTGCCCCAGTACCGCATGTGGCGGCCGTGGTGGGACCCGTGCTGGGTGCGGCCTTTTCCGTGATTACCGGCCTCGCCTACGCCGCCCTGTACCGGGAAGCCGAGAACCAGCGGCGCGCGGCGGACGAGCTGCGCCGTACCCGGGAGGAGCTGGCCAGGTCGCAGCATGAGGCGGGCATGCTGGCGGAGCGGGAGCGGCTGGCCCGGGAAATCCACGACACCCTGGCGCAGGGGCTCTCCAGCATCGTGCTCCTGGGCCGGGCCGCCGGGCAGTCCCTGGGTGAGGGTGATGCTGCCACAGCCTCCGCCCGCCTGGCACTGGTGCAGCAGACCGCCGCGGACAACCTTGCCGAGGCGCGCAGCTTTGTCCGCGGCCTGGTTCCGCCGCAGCTGGAGGGGCCCACCTTGGTGGAGGCCCTGCAGAGGCTCTGCGACCGGATGGAGACCGCCGCCGCGGCGTCGGGGGTGGCGCTGCGCTGCCGGCTGGAGGTGGACGGTGAGCCGCAGGACCTGCCCCAGCCTGTCCAGGTCGCGTTGCTGCGGGCGGCGCAGTCGAGCCTCGCGAACGTCCGGGAACACGCCGGGGCCGCGACCGCCGTCGTCAGCCTTGCCTTCCTGGGCACGGAGGTAACCATGGACATTTACGACGACGGCACGGGCTTTGACCCGGCGGCTGCGGCAGGTGCCGCGGACGCCGCCGACGGCAGCGGATTCGGGCTGCGCTCGCTGGGGGAACGCGTCACGGCGCTGAACGGTTCGCTGGCCGTGGAGTCCGCGCCAGGGGAGGACACGGTGGTGGCCATCCGGCTGCCGCTGGCTGGTGGAAGCGATGGATGAGGTGCGCGTCCTGCTGGTGGATGACCACCCCGTGGTCCGCGCCGGGCTCAGGGCCATGCTCACCGGGTTCGAAGGCATTTCCATTGCCGCCGAGGCCTCTGACGGCAGGGCGGCGCTGCACGAACTGGCGCGGCTGACGGCGTTGGGTGAGGCGCCCGACGTTGTCCTCATGGACCTGCAGATGGGGGAGGGGATGGACGGCGTTACGGCCACCGCTGAGATCCGGAAGCTTGATGCGGCTCCGCCCGTCCTCATCCTGACCACCTACGACACCGATGCGGACATCCTCGCCGCGGTGGAGGCAGGGGCCGGCGGTTACATGCTGAAGGACGCGCCGCCGGAACAGCTGCGCCAGGCGGTCCTGCAGGCCGCGGCGGGTGGCACGGTCCTGGCACCCCGGGCGGCGGCACTGCTGATGGACCGGATCAGCAACCCCGGCACCTCGCTCACCCCGCGCGAAGTGCAGCTGCTGGAACTGCTGGCCACCGGCCTGTCCAACCGGGCCATCGCCAAACAGGTCTTCATCTCGGAGGCCACTGTGAAGACGCACCTGGTGCACATTTACGGCAAGCTCGGGGTGGACAACCGGACCGCTGCCATCGCCGTTGCCACCCGGCGCCGGATCATCCGGCCGCCGGGTGCCAAGGGCTGACCTGTCTGCTGGCCGCGGCGGCGTGCTGCACGGGACGCGTCCCGCCAGCCCGTGCAGTACGTTTATTCCACTGTGTTTACAGACGCCGTTGCGTCAAGGTGCCGCTGTTCAAAGGAGAATGAATGTCCCGTCCGGTTCCAGCCGTTGATGCCCTTCTTGCCAAATACGGTGCCGCCGATGCCTGCGCTGCCGAGCTCCTCTGCGACAGTCACGACCCAAACGCCATCGCATTCACGGTGGTTGCAGCGGACTTGTCCCGCGAGGACATTACCTACGGGGAGCTCCGGGAGCGCTCTGAGCGGGGAGCTGCGGCCCTGGCTGGGCTGGGAATTGGTCCTGGCGACGCCGTGGCGACGCTGATGGGCAAGTCGATGGACCTTGTTGTCATGCTCCTGGCCATCTGGCGGCGGGGCGCTGTCCACGTACCCCTGTTTACGGCGTTTGCCTGGCCGGCAATCGAACTTCGTTTACAGGCGTCAGAGGCAAAAGCTGTCATCACGGATGCGGACCAGCGGGCAAAGATCCATGACACCCCCGCGGCCGTCATCGTTGTTGGCGCCGAGACGGCCCTGCCGGACCTTGCACTGACACCGCTCCTGGCCGCGCACGAACCGGGAATCCCGGCCGAAGCCGTGGGAGGGCACGGCGCGATGGTGCTGATCTTTACCTCCGGCACCACAGGCGCACCCAAGGGCGTCCCGGTGCCTGTCCGGGCGTTGGCCGCTTTCCGCCAGTACATTGAGCTCGGATTGGATGTCAGCGAGGACGACGTCTTCTGGAACGCCGCAGACCCCGGCTGGGCCTACGGCCTGTACTACGGGATCCTGGGTCCCATGGCGGCAGGGCGCCGGAACCTCCTGCTGCGCCCGGGATTTTCCCCGGAACTCAGCTTCAAAGTGCTGGAAGCCTTTTCAGTCACCAACTTCGCGGCTGCGCCCACCGTGTACAGGACCATGCGTGCCAAGTCCCCGGCCGGAACGGCTCCTTTCCAGCTGCGGCGGGCGTCGTCGGCCGGCGAGCCGCTGACGCCTGAGGTGATCAGCTGGGCCCGGGAGGTGCTCGGTGTTCCGGTAAGGGACCACTACGGCCAGACAGAACACGGCATGATGATCATCAACGCCTGGCACGACGACGTCAGGACGGAGCTCCGGCCGGGTTCCATGGGACGCCCGTTGCCCGGGTGGAGCTGTGCGGTCCTCAAGGACAACACGGATGAACCGGCCGCGCCCGGGGAAATGGGCCGGGTGGCGGTCAACGTGGCGGAAAGCCCCATGATGTGGTTCGAAGCGTACAAGGATGCCCCCGAAAAGACGGCTGAAAGATTCAGCCAGGACGGGCGTTGGTACCTCACGGGTGACGCCGGCATGGTTGACGGGGACGGCTACTACTACTTTTCATCCCGTGATGACGACGTGATCATCATGGCCGGATACCGCATTGGGCCTTTTGAGGTTGAGAGCGTCCTGGCTACCCACCCGGCGGTCCTGGAAAGCGCGGTGGTGGGCGCTCCTGACGAACTTCGCGGAGAAGTTCTGGAAGCGTACGTCGTCCTGGGAGCCGGGTATAGCGGCGGTGACGACCTGGTGGCCGAACTGCAAACCATGGTCAAGACCCAGTTCGCCGCACATGCCTATCCGCGGCGCATCCACTTCGTTGACGACCTTCCCAAGACCCCGTCAGGAAAGCTGCAGCGCTACATCCTGCGGCAGCAGCGCGCGGCGGGGCATCACAGCTAGCAGGATCTAAACGACGACGGCGGGGCGCGGCACTATGGTTCGATGCCATGGGTGCCGCACACCGCCGTCGTTGTTGCCTGGGTTCGTCTGCCCTTCCTCAGGTCAGACGCTGCCCCTCAGCAGGCCCTGCCGTGCCAGGTCATCCGCCACGATCCGGGCCAGTTCCGCTGCACCGTTCCGGTTGGGGTGCAGGGTATCGCCGGTCATGAAGAGGGCCAGGGTTGCCGCCGGGCCGATTTCGGTGAAGTACGTGGAGGACAAAACGTTCAGATCCACCAGCGGCACATTTTCTTCCTGGGCCAAGGCCACGGTGGAGTGCCGGTACCAGCGGTCCACAGAGCTGTGGACGCCGTCCGCGAAGTCGGTGGCCCGGCCCTGCGGCGTGACCAGGACAGGAGTGGCGCCGGTGGCGGCCACCTGACGGACCATGTCCCGCATGATCTCCTTGAACTCGGCCTCGGTGGTGGCGTTCTTGGCTGCGGTGTCGTTGATGCCCATCTCGAGGAGGAACAGGTCGCCGGGCTTGATGTACTGCAGGATTGCCTCGAGCTGGCCGTCATTGCGGAATCCGCGGGCAATCTGGCCTCCCGTCGCCATGTTGCGGACATCGAAGGCCTCAGGGTCCACGAACTGGGGGAGCAGCTGTCCCCAGCCGCCCTGCACGCTCGATGCCAGGGGGTAGTAATTGGCCACCGTGGAGTCGCCGCCCACCCAGATGGTGCGGTCCATCTCCGGCTGGCGGGAGACTTTCTCGATCTCCATGGAGCTGAGTGTGAATGCCGTTCCGGCCTTGCCCTCGGTGACAAGCAGGTTCAGCTGGCCGTCCGTCACCGGGATCTCGAAGGAGTCCGTGGCGCCGTTGCCGGTCATGTTCATGACCTGGAAGACGCCCTCGGCCGCGATGCTTGCGCGGGATGTGTCGCCTAAAGTGACGGTGATTTTGTACAGGCCCTCTTTCAGGTCCACGTTAAAGGTGTTGGTGCTCTTGGTGCCGAACTCAAGGAAGCGCACGGCATCGCTGCCGGCGCCGGTCCCCTTCGCGGGGACATCGGCCATGTGACCGGGAGTGTTGAAGCCGTAGCGTTTGTCCGCACTGTAAGCGTCCGTTGCGCTGACCCCGCTGTATCCCTTCTCCACTGGCCCGTTGCCGTAGTCGAAGCGATAGTTGCTGGGCTCGGCGTTGGCGGCCGGGACGGCGACGGTAAGCCCGGCCCCGGCGAGCAGGACCGCGGCAGTCAAACTGCCAGCGAACGCACGTTTCGCCGTCGAACTGGTCGCATCTCTGTTGTTCGCGCTAACAAGCATGGTCATCTCCTTTGATGAGCGTGATGAGTGGGTGCTGGCGCCGAAGTCGGCTTGTATCGATTCAACTGACGCGTTACAGCATTTGTAACAGTGCTCGCCAGGAGGAGTCTAGACCCTTCGTCCGGCTGCTCCCGCAGCCGTTATCGGCTATTTCTCAAGGTCTTTTCTCAAGAACTCAACGCGTGGGCAGCGGAAATTTCTATTAGCGCCCGGTCTTCTTGACCCAACTTTGTAGCTTTGTTGCCGCTTCTCTGCTGCTCATTTGAGGTCCGGTTGGAACACTCAAAAGAAAGTGATGCAGCGGAAATTGGGGTGGTTGAAGTGATGTGCCTTGCGCGGAAATCCATGGCAGTAAACAGCCCGTGGCTTTTCCGGCCGGCGGTGATTGCGTGATTACCGTCATAATCCCAGCCCACAACGAAGAAGCGGGAATTGGCGAAGCCCTCAGGTCCCTCCGGAATCAGACAATTGTTCCGGACAGGATCATCGTTGTGGCGGATAACTGTACGGATGCCACCGGGGACATATCCCTGGCCGCAGGCGCCGAGGTTGTCAGGACAGAGGGCAACAGGGACAGGAAAGCTGGGGCCCTGAACTTCGTTCTGGCAGATTTGCTGCCGGATTCCGCGGCCGAGGATCTAATTCTGGTGCAGGATGCGGACTCGCAGCTTTCCCCGGATTTCATCGAGCGCTCCGTGAGCTACCTGTCGGCGGATTCACGGCTCGGCGCAGTGGGAGGCGTCTTCAGCGGCGGCCACGGCGGCGGTTTTGTGGGCCACCTGCAGCGGAACGAGTATGCGCGATACGCGCGGGACGTCCGCCGGTTGAAAGGGAAGTGCCTGGTGGTCACCGGGACAGCGGCCTTGTTCAGGGCCAGGACCCTCCAGGATGTGGTGCAAGCGCGCCTCGACGGCGGGCTCCCGCCGGGAAACGGCAGGGGCGGGGTGTATGACACTTCCGTGCTCACGGAGGACAACGAGCTGTCCTTCGCATTGCTCACACTCAAATACCGCATCCGCTCCCCGGCCGACTGCACACTCGTCACCGAGGTCATGCCCACCTGGCGTGAACTATGGGCGCAGCGGCTGCGCTGGAAGCGGGGTGCGGTGGAAAACTGCGTCCAATATGGGTGGACCCGGGTTACCCGTCCGTATTGGGCCCGGCAGTTCCTCTCGGTGATTGGCGTGCTGGTGACCCTCGCCTACCTCAGTACGGTGGCGGTTGCACTGGCCACGGGGGCGGGAATGCAGATTCAGCCGTTCTGGCTCGCCGTGACCGGTGTCTTCGTGATCGAACGTGTAGTGACTGTGCGCCTCAGGGGGTGGCGGTACATGCTGGCCGCCCTCACCATGTATGAGCTGGTCATCGACCTGTTCCTGCAGGCAGTCCACGCGAAGGCCTATGCAGATGCAGTATTCAACAAGAAGAAAGCGTGGTAACCCATGTACAACAATCCAGCAATTCCCGCGGCAGCTGGTGCCGGGTCCGGAACCCTGGCCATGACCGGTGCGGGTGACGTGTTCTGGTTCGCCTTGGCCGCCTTTGCGCTCCTGGCTCTCGGCCTTGCCATCAAGAGGATCGTCCCCGTCCGCGTCTCGAAGTAGCCCGCCACCAGGGGGCGCCGGCTGGAAGTGCATCAACGCTCCAGCCGGCGGACCCGGGACGACATGGAAAATGCGGCATACCAGTGCGGTATGCCGCATTTTCCATGTCGGGGACTCGGGCCCTAGGTAGTCACGATGACCGGATTGGAACACGCGGAGGCGTCGCAGATTTTGTAGGTGGTGGTGCTGCCGCCCTTGACGCTCGTGGTGAAACTCCCCGTATTGGGAACCGACTTCTGGGTGTTGTTGGTCCAGAGAGTGACGTTCGTACCCGTCGCCCCGCTCCACGTCAGGGCGGTGGACCTGACGGACTTGGACTTGGTGGTGGAGGCGCTGAGTTTGATGGCCGACACTTGCCCTGAAGGCGCAGGTGCTGCGGCGTCTGTGAAGGAAAAGTCCCGGACCACCACGCTCTCGGGCTTCACATGGGCAGGATCGCCGGCCCCTCCGCCTGTTACCCAAAGGTTGAAGTGGATCTGTTCCTTGGCCGGGACCGGCACGGTGGCGCCCTCGAGGACCGTCCGCTTCAGGAGTGGGCCCGTATAGCCTTCGCCGGCAAAGGTCTCGAACGTGATCCGCCCCGGTTCCCACACCATCCGGTGCGTGGTGATGGGGCTGTTCGTCACGTCGAAGGTCACGGTGTTATTGCCTTGGCCTGCCGGTTTTGTGGCATCAAACCAGTAGCCGTGTCCCTGGCTGACCGGCCACGACTGGCCGTAGGCCGCTCCGCCACCCCAGGCCGAAGCCTCGCACAAGTCGATCTCGTTGTAGCCAGGTTCCGCGACCGGGTCGTATGTGAAGAGGCAGCCCCACACGACTTCCTTTTGGAGGGTAGTGCGGTCCTTTTCCACTGTGGTGCTGTAGGTGCCATAGCCAAATCCCTGCCGGGTGGACTGGAATTCCGCTCCCACCGGTGCGTCCCCAGTGGGATTGGTGAGATTCAGGGTGACGTAGCCGTTGGGGTCCGGGTTGCCGACGTTGCCGGCCGCGAAGACCTTGTTGTATTGCGGCGCCCCGCCCCAGAAACGCTTTTCCCAGTTGAAGCCCTTCCAGGTGAAGTCCCCCGCCGGGCCGGGGTTCGGATCGGTGGGGGTGGTGTCCGCGGCTTGCGCAGGGACCATCCCTGCCAGCGTAGCCAGGACGACGGCAATGAGCATCGCCCACGACTTGCCGCGGCGTGAGGGATGGAAGAACGAAAAGCGAAGACAGGCCATGCAAACGCCCCTTATCGGATGCTCCCAGCGAGCAAGGTCGCGCCCCCAGTTGAGCACAGCTTGATCATCAGGCACCTGCCAGGAAAAAGGCAATAGCCCGCTTGGTTTTTGTGGCCTTGAACCGATTCTCAACGTAAGCGGCATTTGCCCTCAACAAATACGCAATTTTCGAGAAAGATCAGCGAAATCACAGGCGGGCGGAAAGAATACGAATTTTAACCAAATGTTTTGGGTAATCTCCTTGTATACGCAACGGTGCAGTTTGCCGGCCATCCAAAATACATTCGACTCCGAATACATTTCGACAGTTCGATTTTCGTGTGCCAGGGTGCCACGGGCGGCAGGAACACAATTTTCTGAACATGGGGGCATGAATGGTGGAGCGCGGCGTGGCCGTGGTGGTGGAAGACGACGACGATGTTCGTACCGTTCTCACCGAAGTACTGCTGCAGTCCGGATTCGCTGTTCAGGCCGCGTCCACAGGGAATGACGGGGTAGAAGCCGTCAGGAACCGTTATCCAGACATCGTCCTAATGGATGTGGGCTTGCCTGACTTTGATGGGTTTGAGGCATTGCGGCGGATCAGGGCATTTAGCGACGCCTATCTGATCATCATCACCGGGCGTGTGGATGAGGCAGATGCCCTGATGGGCTTCGCCGCCGGCGCGGACGACTTCCTCCCTAAGCCGTTCCGGCCCAGGGAACTCCGCGCCCGAATCGGTGCCATGCTTCGTCGGCCAAGGGTTCTCAGCTATACCGAGGCCGAGGCCGAGGGCGCTGCCAGCAAGCACCACCAATCTGATGAGCAGACCGAAACCGGACCGTCCCTGCCGGCAACGAACGAGGCGGCAGGAACAAATGAGCCACTGCGGAACCGCTACGACTTCGCCCACAAGGGACTCACCCTGCATGAGGACTCCCGGCAGGCCACGATAGACAGCGTGCCTGTTGAGCTCACCCGCACCCAGTTCGACCTGTTGTTGGTGCTCATGGAAAACGGCCGGAGGGTCCAGACCAAGGCCGACCTCGTGCGCAGGCTGCGGAATGAGCCGTACAACACGGGCTCGTTCGTCAGCACGGGTGAGGAACGGGCGGTGGAAGTTCACCTTGCCAATCTTCGAAGGCGTCTTGGTGACCGTTCGCGCCGTCCCCGCTGGATAGAGACGGTGCGCGGAGTCGGATACCGCCTGACCCAGTAACGGGGAAAGTCTCGACGACGTCAGGAGCCTTTTGCTCGTGGGGCTGTTAGCGTGGAGGCCCAGCCACAGAAGGAGGAGCGATGTCCATCAATTCACCTGATTCACTGCCGGAGGACGAGCCGCAGGAGGGCGCGGCGGCCGGGGAAGGCAACGCCGACGGCGGGATCCCCGGAGGTAAGGACGGCGTCGGGATTTCCGACGGCGCCGAGCCCAACACCTTCGAACCCGAAGAGGACCCGGACGCCGCGGCCGAGCCAGCTGATTGAGGTCCCTTGAGCACTGCTCAAGGTTGGCTCAAGATTGGCCCAAGCCGCTGTTTTTGGGCAGCTGGGCAAGCTACTGGCCCGTAGTTTTTTAAGTGCTTCCACGTCAGTTCCCCGGCAGGAAGCACTGGAAGCCCCTGCGCTGGAGCTAGACTCGCGCGGGGGCTTCCCCCCAATTTCAGTGGTGCTTCAGCTGCGTGCGGGAGTCAACCAGCGCGAAGTGCTCCACGACGGGAAACGGCTCATAGAAGCGGTGCAACAGCGACCGCCACTGCTGGTACTCCGGGGAGCCACGAAAACCGACCGTGTGGTCCTCCAACGACTCCCATTCGACCAGCAACAGGTAGGTGCTTGGGGATTCGATCGAGCGCGACAGCGACAGCGAGATGAAGCCCGGCATCGAGGCAATGATGGGGCGGGCCTGGCCGAAAGCGGCCTCGAATTCCTTCTCAAGGCCTGGGATGACGGGAAGCAGAGCATGTTCGGTAATCACCGGGCCAGTCTGCCACCCACGCCCGTCTAAGCGTTGTTTATCCAGTAGCGGCGCTTGCCGTTGCGTGTGTCCTCGTACCGGCCGCCGTTCTTTTCGATGGTTGCCCGTGATCCGGCGTTGTCCTCATCGCAGGTCAGCAGGACCCGTTCGATCCCCAGCGCCCGTGCTAAGGGAAGCGCGTCGGCAAGTGCTTTCGCAGCGTGGCCGCGCCGCCTCACGGAGGGCCTGACGCTGTAGCCGATGTGCCCGCCTTCGTTGAGGAGGTAGTCGTTCAGCTGGTGCCTGATCGCCAGCGAACCGAGGAAGGTGCCGCCGTCGACAATCCACAGGTAGGTGCAGGGCACGTACCCGGGCTTCCGCACCGTTTCGGGCAGCGCGTCTTTGACGAGGAGGTCGACGAAGCGGCGGAATACCTGGATGTCGTTGAGATCGTCAAGGGACCAGCCGTCCGCACCCGCACCGTCCTGCCGGGCTCCGGCAAACTCTGCGGCGGCTTCAAGCCAGGACGAGTGGAGGTTGCCGTTTGGGGCGATGAGCTGGGCCATCACAAAATCCTACGTTGCCGGGGAGGTGCAACGGCATAAGGGAGGGACCGGCCGCCGTATTGCGGAGACCCATGGTGGTCTTCCCTGCGCTTCGTGCTGGCTGCTGCCTAACCCGCCTACCGCGCCAGGGCTTTCCGAACAGCGGCCGCCAACGCGCTGCGGTGCTTGTCCAGCCAAGCGATTCGCTGGTCTTCCAACCGGATCTTCGTGTAGTCATTGTCGGAGAGCCGTTCGCCGTGCCGTGACCGGCTGAGCCGCCCCAGGCCGCGCTTCAAACGTTTGGCCTCCAGCAGCAGCGGCAGGGCCTCTATCTCTGCATCGGTAGGCCGCAATTCCCGGCTGTAGGCGGCCAGCAGTTCATTGACCCGGCTGAGGTCGAGGGCGACCTTATTGTCGGCTTCGCCTGGACGGGTGTAGACCTTGCCGACGTCATGGACGGCGACGGCAAGGTCCAGGACGCGCACGTCCGCGTGGGCACTGTCGAAGTCCAGGACGCCCGCTATCTCGCTGCCGTTGAATACCAGGCTGCCTCGCCGGGCACCGCCGTGCACCACCACCCGGGGCAGGTGTGGCAGGACTGCTGTTAATTGTGCGACCAGGAGCGCGGTCCGGGTTCTCAGGGCCGGCTCTACCCCTTCGTCATTTGCCCGTGTGCGCAATTCAACCAGCACGGCGGGTTCGGTCAATGCGGCCGGAAGGTCGGCCACGGTCTGGTGGTACCGCGCGAGTGTTCGTCCCATAGCCCGCACATGCGCCGGCGACGCATCGATGAACGGTGTCCCTTCGACTCCCCGCGTGGCGATCCATAAACGGCCATCCAGCTCGGCGTGGTCCTTGCCGGAGCTGGCGAAGGCCACCTCCGGTGCGGGGAATCCCCGCTCCCGAAGCAGCCGCATGAGGCGGAGTTGGCGGGTGAGTTCCTCATGCGGTTTGGAGCGGTAGGAGCGGCGCAGGTAGTGGACACCATCCGCGGCCTCTACGCGCAGGTGCTCGTTTTTGCCGCCTGCCACGGGGGCAACTGAGTTCCAGCCGCCCAGTGGCCACAGGCTCGCGAGCTCGGACAGCGGGAGCTCCACCCCTGCACGGTCCAGCAGGACGCCCACAGTTGACGTCATGCGCCTGCCCGCCCTTCTGCCACCCGGTAGAACTCCTCCCGGTAGTGCCGGAATACATCGTCTCCGCCGTTGCGCCAGTCGGCGTCCGCGCTTTTCACCTCGCGGTTGAGGCTGTGGAATATATACCGGGCCCAGTGAAACTGCAGGTTTCGCAGCCGCTCGACGCCCGCTGCCTCCCGATACGCGCCGAGGAAAGCATTGCACGGCTGGTCGGCCCGGGAAATGTCGCCGGTGGCTGAGTGAACGCCTTGGCGCAGCCGGTGGAGGAACTCGGCCACATCTCGGGCGGGGTCCGCCGGGGCGCTGCGGTCGAGATCAATCACCGTAACAGTTTCCTTGGTCAGGAAGACGTGGATCGGCCGGTACTGCCCGTGGCTTTGGGCATTGACGCCGTCCACGGTGTCATGGGTAAGGTCGTCCAACCGTTCGAGCATGCCCAATGCCACCTCAGCGTAGCCAGGACGGTCAGTCACCACTTTGACAAGGCGTTTTGCCAAGCTCGTCAGTTCCCCTGTCACCAGTAGGGAGTGTGGAGCCCCGACCCGGAGATCCACCTTATGCAGGTGGGCCAGCCACCATCCGGCCCGTGCGCAGCCCTCGGTAAGTTCAGCGCCGTCGTGGAACACTTCCGACAGTGCCTTGCCCGGGGCACCCCGGCACAGCAGGACCTTTTCGTCCCCGCACCACGCCAGCGGCTCGACAGCCTGGAACGGGGAACCGGTCCCCAGCCCGACATTGCGCAGGGCCTGCAATTTTGCGTGCACGGCAGGGCCGTCGTCGAAGGGGAACAGCTTGGCGAAAACAGGGGGGCCGCCGTCGAGATTGATCTCTACAGTGGCAGCCCCCGATCCGTCCAGCTGAATCACCTTTGTTGTCCACGTACCTCCGTCCGAGGCGCCCGCAAGCGCCGGATTCAAGTGTGGGCGGACACAGCGGTTGAGGAACCCCGGTTCACAGACCCGTTCCGCACGATTGACCTGCTGCTCCTTGATATGGCGGTGCTGGGATCGGATTTGGGTGCGGTTCATGCGTCATCCTTTACTGGGAAGGGGTTATGGGTAATCCAGCGCACTCGTGCGCACTCGCGCTTCAGCAGCAGCGAAAAGCTGAGGGCGTCCTTGGACTGCCGGGGTACTATCGCTTGCTTTGTCAGCAGGTTCTGGCACTTTTTGGCGACCACAATCAGCCGCTGGGCTTGGAAGACCTCCGGCAGGGCCGCGAAGTCCGCGTCCGGTAAGGGGGCATGGCTGCGGTAGTGGCGAAGAAATGCCCGGCCACGGTCAGTGTTGAGGGACGGACCGCTGGGGCGGTTCGGGATTTCCCGGCAGAAAGACCTCAATGCATAGGCCAAATCCAGGGCCAGGAGATCATAGGCGGATCGGTCGAAGTCAAGCACCCCGGTCAGCTGGTGCCCGTTGACCAGCACAGCCGACTGGCCGTAGGAGCCGTGAATCACCAGGGAGCGCAGTTCCTTCTGTCGCTGCCCGAGCCCGACATTCAATTGCTCCATCCGTTCGCCCAGATACCGGGCCTCTTCGGCCACTGCCGCTGCCGCCTGCGGGGTAAGCAGCGGCACGACGACGTTGACCGCCGCGTAGAGGTTTTCCTGCCCAAGTTGTCCCAGGGAAGCCAGCCCTGATGACCGATTCGGCTCTCCTGCCGGCGTTAGCTCCGAGACGATGGAGTGGTAGCGGGCCAGTCCCCGGGCAGCCGCCTCCAGTTGGGCCGGGTCGCCGGGATCGTAGGCGCTTCCCGGCAGCAGGCCCATCACCATGTGCAGGACGCCTTGAGCCTGGAAATAGATGCCGCCGTCCCGCGTCCGCTGGATGGGTGGGGCGGGATAACCGTGCCCTCGCAGGTGCTCAAGAAGGGCGAACTCGAACCGGGCCCCCGCCACGGTCTTCAGATTGTGTGAGCGGCGCAGTACCATCTCGCCGGCATCGGTTTGGACGAACCAGCTGATGTTCGATGAGCCCTTGTCGGTTCGGCGCCAGGAGCGCCAACGGCCGAAGCCATATGCGTTCTGCAGCAGAGGGAACAGCGCGGCTTCATCGACGGCGGTGGCCGGCAGCCTGCCGCCTTGACGGGCCACGGAACTGTGGAGCAGCCCGTGCTCTGCCGACTCGGTTGAGGGATCTGTGACGCCGGACAGTACATGCGTCCTGCTGCGGGTGACACCAGCCGCCAGGTCTGTGGGGCCCGGCTGGAAATTAAGCTCGTTCACGGTCGGCTTCCTCTCCGGTAGGTGGCGGGCTGGTCAGGTTCGACTATGGACTGTGGGGAGGGGTGGCGCCCATTGCCGTGGCTGGTGCCGTTCCACGTAGGGCGTAAGCCGGTGATGCCCTGTAGACGGCACATCTCGCTGTAGAGGCCCCCGCCGGCGAGGAGCCGGTGGTGGGTACCCCGCTCCACTACCCGACCCGCATCAAGGACGATGATCTCGTCCGCTGCCATGGCCGCAGCCATGCGATGTGTGATGATCACTGTGGTCCGCCCGGAGGCCACCTGCCGAAGGGCCTCCAGCAGCGCATGCTCGGATTGCGCGTCCAGACCCGTCGTCGGTTCGTCGAGCACGAGGATAGGGCAGCCCTGCAGCAAACCGCGCGCCAGCGCCAAGCGCTGCTTCTGGCCTCCGGACAGTGTTGCCCCGCGTTCAGCCAGCACGGTGTCGTAGCCGCGGGGCAGCGCCTGTACGAAGTTGTGGGCCTGGGCCGCGCGGGCTGCATCCTGGACCTCTTCCAGCGAGGCATCCGGCCGGCCGTATGCAATGTTCTCCCGGACGGATGCCCGGAACAGCACGGCGTCCTGGGTAACCAGCCCCACCTGGGCGTGCAGGCTCTTGCCAGTCAGGTCACGTAAGTCTGTGCCGTCCAGAAGGACCCGGCCGCTGGTGGGGTCCTGCAGCCGGCACATAAGGGCAGCGATTGTTGATTTCCCTGCCCCGGTGGGTCCGACGACGGCCAGGGAGCTGCCCACCGGGACCGTCAGGTCCACATCCCGCAGGACCGGGCGGTCATGGGCGTAGGCATATCCGACCCCGTCCAGGCTCAGCTGCTTCCGGGGTGGACCGGCGGGAACGGCACCGGGTTTGTCCTGGATGTCAGGGCTGCGCCGGAGGGTGTCAGCGATGCGCGCCGCGCGCACTCCGGCACGAGTCAGCTGCGCGGGCAGCTTGGACAGGGCGCGTGTTGGGCCGAAGAAGTCACGCAAGTACGAGGTGAAGATGACCAGGTCTCCTGGTGTTAGGGCACCTTCGAGCACACGCTGGGCTCCTAGCCAGATCAGTGCTGTGGTGGCTACAGCCACCACAGCATCCACGGCAGCGCCAAACGCCGCGCTTGTGCGCGCCGAGCGCAGCACAGCAGAGACTGAGGCATCGGAGTGGCGGCGGAAGCGCTTGGACTCGTCCTCTTCCCGTCCTGCGGCCTTTACCAGCTTGATCGCTACCAGTGACTCCTGCGCTACCGCCGCCAGGTCGCCCTCGCTGTCGCGCGCGTTTTCCTCCACAGTGCGGATGCGGGCTCGAAAGCTGGACACCGTGAGCAGCAACAGTGGCAGCACCAACAGCAGTGCCAGGCTGAGTTGCCAGTCCATGATGAGCAGCACCCCGGTCATGCCGGCCAGCGTGAGCACGTGCGTTGAGGCGTCAACGAACGTCACGGTAAGCAGTGCCCGCACTTTGTCGACGTCTCCGGTCAGGCGGGTGGTCAGTTCACCTGTTGGTGTTCCTTCGTGGTATGCAAGGGGCAGCCGCTGCAGATGATCGTAGAGCTCGGTGCGGATTGATGCCGCGACACGTTCGCCGACCACGGTCAGGATATAGCTTCGGACCGCACCGACCAGGGAGTCCAGCACGGCGATGCCGGCCAGCGCCACGACGACCAGGATAAGGATGTACTGGATGTCCTGACTGGTGGGGTTCCCGCTGGGCAACAGCACTTCGTCGAAGAGATACTTCAACGGCCACGGCTTGAGCAGCGCGATGCCCGTCCCGGCGACCGCGAGTAGCGCGGCCAGCAGGCAGCCGGGCCATTGCGGGCGCAGGAACGGCCCGAAGGTACGCAAGATCATGTGGGCCTGCATGACCGGAATAGGAGTGCCTTGCGGGTGTGCCGCTGCGGCAGCGATGGGAGTCCGGCGCCTGCTGGTTCGCCTCACCGGGACCACTTTCCCGCGGCGGCGCTGAGGGCCCCTTCCCAAGCGTCCAGCCAGTCTGGGACGAACGCGGAGTCCTTGACCGGGCGCACCACGAGGCGGTAGAAAAGGACCTCTGCGAAGGTACGGGCAACGTAGGCAGGGACCGACCGGACTGCTCCTTCATCGCCGCCGGCAGCCAGGTAGTCTTCCAGGAACGTGTCCACCCAGGGCACGGCGGCCGCCAGGTTTCCATGACGGGAGGCGCCCATGGTCAGGGTCTGCCCGACGAAATGGCCGAGGTCCCGCCCGGCAGGGGCCCATGCGGCGCGGTCGAAGTCGATTACCACGAGACGGTTCCGGTCCAAGTGGATGTTCTTGGGTTGGAAGTCGCCGTGTGTGAGCACGCAGGCCCCGTCCGCCCCGGCCAGCTCCTCAACGGTGGCTGCGGCGAGCTCGGTCACTCTGGCGGCGGCCTGGGGCAAGAGCCCGGCCAACGCCTCCGCATACTCGGCCAGCTTGAGCCGCTCGAAGTCTGCCGCCAGATCGGGCACATGAACACCCCTGACATGGTGGAGGCGGGCCAGCCAGCGCCCTGCTCGGCCCGCTTCGGGCGCGGCGGACCGTGGGTCGCCGTCAAGGAGTGAATGCAGCGTGGTGCTCGGGGCCTCCTCCTGCGCGAGGAGCTGACGGGACGGGTCAAACCCGTATGGTGCAGGGACCCTGAGCTGTGCGTCGTCGAAGCCAACCTGACGCAGGCTCCCGAGCAGCCGCCATGCCTGCTCGCCGCCGCCGGCAAGGTAGGCCTTGCCGATCACTGCCAGCAGAGTCGAGGTACCGGACCCTGAGTCAAGGGCTACGGTCCACCGGACAACGGGCCGGCTTCGGGAGGCGTGCACAACCGAGCGTGTGAGCACTTGCGCCCGTCCCGGAGGCAGGGCATCAAGCGGTGGCGGCGAGGCGAGCAGAGCCTCGGCAATCGCGTGCCTCTGCGCACGTGCATCAGTGTCAGGGTTTGGTGCACTCATGCCCGGTCTCCCGTCAGCTCGCGTGCGGCCAGGGCGGCGAGCCGTTCCCGGGCCGACTTCACCGTTTCTTGGGCGACCTCCTCGTTGATCTCGCCGAGACCGATGAGCAGGTGGAAGGATCTTGCTTGGGCGCGCAGGCTGATGAGGACGCCGTGCCCCGGTTCCGGTGCTTCCGGGTCGCACCACGCGCTGTCTTCGTCGTCGGCCAGCGCTACCCATACCTGTGTTGCCCGGTTGGAGGCGCCCTGCCAGCTGGTTCCTCCAGTACGCTGCAGCTCTGCCACACCGTGGCGGAGTAACCGGTAGTAGTCCGGCGACAGGCACGTATGGACGGTGATCCCGTCTGCGCCCGGGGGCAGGTCATAGGCCACCAGCAGGGAAGGAACAGCGTCATCAAGGACCGCCCTTTTGCACAACCCAAACAGAGGGCTGTCCTCCTGCACATTCCTCAGTTCCGACACGATTATGCCGTCCCCCCAGTGAATGCTGACCTCGTATCGGTCATGGACCCCTCCGCCATCGGCAAGGCCGCCGGGGTGGTTGGCTGGGACGTCCATGTAAGTGTTCAGCTCCTCCTGGCGGTTCCAGTCGTCAGTGGGGTTGCCGATCACCAAAACGCCTCCGTTTGGGCCCCGGTACGCCAGGTAGACCAGCCGACCGCCATGCTCCGGCGCGAGCACCGCGAACAGGTGCTCGCTTCGCATCACCAGCTCCTCGGCGCCGTCGTCGTCAATGTCAACCATCTCGGCCTCTAGCCGGCGGGCCTGCCGGCCGAACCACACGGCGGCGGCGGCCAACACGCGGGCGGCTCTGCCATGGCTGGCCACAGCCTTTGCCCAGGCGGCCGGCAGCCGGTCGGGGTGGTCAGTGTCGTGCCATGCCGTTTCATACCCGGAAGCAAGGACATGCTTCCAGGCCAGCGCCGTCAGCCGGGGCTCTGCACCCGCTTGCTCTGCGTCGGCCACCACACGGCGGGCCCGGGCGAGGTACTCCTGATAAGGGGCCCACGCCTCGTCCTTGGACCAGCCGCTGTAGTCCTCTCCCGCGTGCCAATCGTTGGCCAGTTCCACGAAGGTTCCGCGTTCCACAACCCGAACACCGGGGCTCCTCCGGCGCTGGCGAAGCCACGATGAGAGGTTCACAGGTAAAAGCTTGGGCTGGGTGGCAAGCCAGCGCAGGAACTCCTCATACCGACCGAGTGCACTGGGATGCCACGGCCCCACGCCCGCGCTCCTTTCCATGTCGTCCGCATAGACCAGGATGCTGTCATCACCGGGAGCAGTTGGAAGCTCGGCGGCCCGGGCCAGGCTACGCCAGTGGCTCTTGTCAGCAGGAGGAATCCAGTAGCGCAGCCGGGTGGACATCGGCACGACCTGCAGGCCCTTCCCGCCCTTGATACGGTATGGGCGCAGGGCATCCGAAGGCGGAGGGCTGGCAGGGTCAGCCCCGTCAAATTCAAGCCTGTCGCTGACTCCGTGTGCACCGTCGGAGGGATATAGCAGCCGGTCATCGAGCAGGACGTAACGGTATCCGCCGTTTGGCAGCCGAGGATCGGTCAGGACCTTCGCAAGGCGGTCCGTATCCCACACCCGCTCAGGGACCCAGCAGATTTCCAGGTCGCCCGGGGCGCACCCGAGGTGGTGCCGGTAGAGCCAAAACAACTCCAGCAGTTGCCGCCGGTTGTACTCCCTATCGAAGGCGGTAAGGATGTTTTCCGAGTATGTCCCGCCCGTGAGTGAGACCAGGCCGACGTCGCAAAGCCGGCGGACCTCCGCCAGGAACCAAGGGTGCTGCCAGGCTATGGCTTCAATCAGCGTCCCGGAGAAGTGGAGGTTCAGCGGGACGCGGTACTTCTCGTGCATCCGCAGCAGCGCACTGTACCCCCTGACGAGCGAGGTCAGGCCCTCCCGGTCCTTGTAGCCGTCGGTAATCAGGAACTGATTGGCATGATGGACGAGCGCCAAGGGAAGCGGAGCGGGACACGGCCTCGACGGGTGTCCCGGTTGGCCGATCTGTTCGATGCTCCGGCGGACCTCCACGTTGCTGCGTGAGTGCAGGGCCTCCTCGTACATGGCCAAGTACTCACGCGCAGGCACCCGCCAGGAGAAGTCCGCCTTCATTGCCCGCCGCTGGAGACAGTTCATTTCGGGCACCCGTGAGTAGACTGCAAGTGCGTTGTCCACAGCGGACAGCATGGACGCGACGCGGCGTTGCACGAAGACGAAACCCAGACCTTCGGCCGGGTCCTCGACGTAATCCGTCACGGTGTCCGCGAGGCCACCGGTGCGGCGCACGACGGGGATGGTGCCGTATTTCAGGGCGATCAGCGGCGTCAGCCCGCAGGGCTCGAAAACGGACGGCGCAAGGAAGAAGTCGCTGCCTGCGTAAACCTGCCGGGCCAGGGACTCACTCGAAGTGGGATGGTAGCTTACGCTTTCCGGGGTAGCGCCGGGTGGCGGACTGCAGTTGGCGCCGGTACCGGGGCGCACCCTCGCCCAGCACCACCACCTGGGCTCCCCGGGCGACGAACTGCTCCACAGCGGAAGTCAGCAGGCTGATCCCTTTCTGGGATACCAGCCGGGCAACCATGCCGAAGACCGGTCGGTCTGGAGAGGACTCCAGGTTGCTCAGCTTCTGCAGGACTTTCTTGTTCGCGCTCTTGCCTGCGATAAAGTCCCCGTTGTAGCGGGTGTCGATCCACAGGTCCTGCCCGGGGCTGAACTCGGCGTAGTCGACGCCATTAAGGATGCCGCGGGCGGCGCCCCTGCGCGCGCGCAGCAGCCCGTCCAAACCCGCTCCAAGGGCCGGGGTGAGGATCTCCTCCATGTAACGGGGACTAACGGTGTTAATCCGGTCTGCGAACGCGATACCACGTTCGAGGAGACTTCCACCCTCCGGCAGTCCTATCAGCTGGTTGGTCGCCGCTCCTACAGGCCCCTGATAGGTGATGTTGTGGATGGTGAAGACGATCCCAGTACTTGCTAACGCCTGCCTGTGCAGTCCCTGCCGGGCTTCCTGCGCCACGAGCCCGCAATGCCAGTCGTTGCAGTGGATGATGTTCGGACGCCATTCTTCCTGGGCAGCCAGAGCTGTGACTGCTTTGGAGAACAGCACAAACGGCATGACATCGTTGTCCTGGTAGCTGTACGGTAACTCCCGGTCGAACCACCCCGGAGCGTCGAGTGCGAGGACGTCCACGGCGCTCAAGGACTGGAGCCGGCGAACAATGACGCGCTCGGTGATCGGACCGAACGGCACGTCGATCGTCAGCACCGGGCTGCCTCCGAGGCCTCTGTAGGCAGGGATCACGAGACGGACGTCAAGGCCCAGTTCGGATAATCTCTTCGGCAGAGCACTGCTGACATCAGCCAGTCCGCCCACCTTCATGAACGGGTAGGCCTCGGCACTGGCGAACAGCACCCGTTGCAGAGGAAGGGCCGGGGCAGTGAAAGTGACCTCCGGCGGTTCCACTTTGCGGAGGGCGCCGTCCTTGGTCCCGTTGGTGGGGAGAGATAGTTCACTGCGCATCGCGCTGGCATCCTGCGTGCCGAATCACTCCGGATATTCCGGTGCGGTTCGTTTTAGGGCCAACGTCAAGGCTTTGGCGGAGGAACCGGGCCATGATCTCCGTTCCCATCATTGATCGGGACGGCTCCACCGCCAGTTCCGATTACTGGGACGCCTTATTCAGGCTCATGGGGTGCCATGGCTGTAGGAAAATGCTGAATTGCCACCCGCAACCCGGCAGGCCCCCGGCATCGCGGGGACGGAACTGGCGGCATAAGAACTGAGTAACGCGGCCAGACACGACCTTGCTTTCTGCGAATTTCCCATCGCGGACAAGCGAAACCACGCCCATTCTGGCATAGCGAACTGTGTGTCCTCATCGGGTAATCACCCCCTTTTAATGGGCAATACTTCCCCTTTTTACGGGCAATAACCCCCCACAATGCGGGCGATAACCCCTCTTCAATGTGCGGGCAATATCGGGAATAACCGCAATAACCCCCCACATTTCGGGTAATCACCCTACTTGAACGGCATTATGAGCAGTCCGGGCCGGCTGCGGATGCAGTCGGCCCGGACGGGGGTTCAGGCCACCCTGGTCAGTTCACCGTGTTACGCCAGGTCGAAGTGGTCCAGCTCCATGACCTTGGCCCAGGCGGCCACGAAGTCGTTGACGAACTTCTCCTTGGCGTCGTCGCTGGCATAGACCTCGGCCAGGGCGCGCAGCTGGGAGTTGGAACCGAAGACCAGGTCCACAGGGGTGGCCGTCCACTTCAGCTGGCCGGTGGCAACATCGGTGATCTCGTAGACGTTCTCCTCCGACTCGGACGCCTTCCACTTGGTGCCCGGCGAAAGCAGGTTGACGAAGAAGTCGTTCGTCAGGACCTGCG
Source organism: Arthrobacter sp. B1I2 (assembly GCF_030816485.1). Lineage (NCBI taxonomy): Bacteria > Bacillati > Actinomycetota > Actinomycetes > Micrococcales > Micrococcaceae > Arthrobacter > Arthrobacter sp. B1I2. The sequence continues at coordinate 1,628,452 of NZ_JAUSYC010000001.1, forward strand.
GCTTGTCCGTCAGCACACCGTGGCTGGAACCGCCCACGTTGGTGCCCAGGGCCCGCATGCCGCCCACGAGCACCGTCATCTCCGGAGCGGAGAGGTCCAGCATGTAGGCCTTGTCCAGCAGAAGGGTTTCCGGCTGAAGCTTCTGGCCCGGGCGCAGGTAGTTGCGGAACCCGTCGGCCCGCGGCGTCAGGTACTGGAAGGATTCGACGTCGGTCTGCTCCTGCGAGGCGTCCGTACGGCCGGGACGGAACGGCACAGTGACGGGGAACCCGGCGTCGGCTGCGGCCTTTTCCACGGCGGCGGCCCCGCCGAGGACGATCAGGTCTGCGAGTGAGACCTTCTTGCCGCCGGCCTGCGCGGAGTTGAACTCCTCCTGCACTTGCTCAAGCGTCTGAAGAACGGTGGACAGCTGCTCGGGCTCGTTGGCCTCCCAGCTGCGCTGCGGCTCCAGCCGGATCCGGGCTCCGTTGGCGCCGCCGCGACGGTCCGTCTTGCGGTACGTGGCAGCGGAAGCCCAGGCCGTGCCGGCAAGCTGCGGGATGGTCAGGCCAGAGTCCAGGAGTTTGGCCTTGAGCTGGGCGATGTCCTGCTCGTTGATCAGCTCGTGGTCCACCTCCGGGACAGGGTCCTGCCACAGCTGGGCCTCCGGGACCCAGGGTCCCAGCAGGTGCGGGCCCACGGGACCCATATCGCGGTGCAGCAGCTTGTACCAGGCCTTGGCGAACGCCAGCGCGAACTCGTCCGGGTTCTCCAGGAAGCGGCGGGAGATCTTCTCGTACTCGGGGTCCACGCGCAGCGACAGGTCGGTGGTGAGCATCGTGGGCCGGTGTTTCTTCTCCGGGTCATGGGCGTCCGGGATGATCTTCTCGGCATCCTTGGCCACCCACTGCTTGGCACCTGCCGGGCTCTGAACCAGTTCCCACTCATGGCCGAACAGGATCTCGAAGAACCGGTTGCTCCACTGCGTGGGCTTGTCCGTCCAGGTCACCTCAAGGCCGGACGTGATGGTGTCCGCGCCCTTTCCGGAACCGTACGTGCTCAGCCAGCCCAGGCCCTGGGCCTCCAAGTTGGCGCCTTCAGGTTCGGGACCGACGTGCGCGTCGGCGTCGCCCGCTCCGTGCGTCTTGCCGAAAGTGTGGCCGCCGGCGATCAGCGCCACGGTCTCCTCGTCATTCATAGCCATCCGCTTGAACGTCTCCCGGATGAACGCCGCGGCGGCCAGCGGGTCCGGGTTGCCCATGGGGCCTTCCGGGTTGACGTAGATCAGGCCCATTTCGGTGGAGCCGACCTCTTCGGACATCTGGCTTTCTCCGATGTAGCGTTCGTCGCCCAGCCATGCGTCCTCGGGGCCCCAGAAGATCTCCTCGGGCTCCCACACGTCCTCGCGGCCGAACGCGAAGCCGAAGGTCTTGAAGCCCATGGACTCCAGGGCCACGTTGCCGGCGAGCACCAGCAGGTCGGCCCAGGACAGCTTCTGTCCGTACTTCTGCTTGACCGGCCACAGCAGGCGCCGGGCCTTGTCCAGGTTGGCGTTGTCCGGCCAGCTGTTCAGCGGCGCGAACCGCTGGCCGCCGTCGCCCGCTCCGCCGCGGCCGTCGTGGACGCGGTAGGTGCCGGCCGCGTGCCAGCTCATGCGGATCATGAGACCGCCGTAGTGGCCGAAGTCCGCCGGCCACCAGTCCTGGGAGGTGGTCAGGACCTCGGTGATGTCCTGCTTGAGTGCTTCGACGTCGAGCTTCTGGAATTCCTCCCGGTAGCTGAAGCCGGGGCCCAGCGGGTTGCCCGCCTGGCTGTGCGCGTGCAGCACGGAGAGATCCAGCTGGTTGGGCCACCAATCCTGGACGGTCCGCGGCCGGTGCCCCTTGGGCTGCGGCGAATCGATCGCCGGGTTTTCACTTTCGCTGCCGTGGGCCGTGGCGCTGCCATGGGCCACCGGGCACCCGCCTTCAACCTTCTGGTCCAGGCCTTGGGCGCTCCCTGGAGTGGGAACCGGAGGATGGTCTTGGCGTTCGGTCATGTGTGCTTATTTCCTTCCGTTGGGCCGAGGCCGCGGTTGGACTCGGGCAGCCGGTGCAAACCCTCCTATTTGAACATGTGGGGGTGAAACCTTTGCGGAGGACTCCTGCAAGGAAAGCGAAGGAGGCGGCGGTTCGAGGACGGCTGACGCCGTGACCCCGGAAATGTCCGACGAATTGAATAATCTTTTGCGGGAGTTCACCCGGCAATAAGCAGGGGCAGCGCAGCCCGTTGAGGCTCTGACGAGGCAAGATAATATTTCCCGGCAAAAACGGGGGTTCAGTTTCCCGTTTGCGGGCTCGTTCGGGTTTGCGGAGGCCCTAGGTGGACCGGCATTTGAGGCGTAAAGTCGCTCGGTATCGCTCCCTCACAATTTTGTCAGGCAGTGTTCCGGGCATCTGCCCGCTGGGGGAAGGAACTGCCATGCAATACAGGTCTGTGCAACAAAGTGGGTCATATCAGCGCACAATGGGGGCGTCAGGGCGTCGTAAGGCAGCAGCAACGGCCGGTGGTGCCACCGGTATTGTTCTCCTCGCGGTGGCCTTGATGTGGCAACAGTCGCCGGCATTCGCGGCCACCACAGTAGGACTTGGCACAGCCGCCTCCTACTCCGTACTCGCCGGCTCCGCGGTGACCAACACAGGTCCAACAACACTTCAAGGGGACCTGGGCGTCAGCCCAGGGACAGCGATTACTGGGTTTCCGCCGGGGATCGCGGGCGGAAGCACCCACGCAGCAGATGCAGTGGCCCTGCAGGCGCAATCGGATGTCATCACTGCCTATAACACGGCGGCAGGACAGCCGTTGACAACCAGTGTTTCAGGGGACCTTGTCGGTATGACACTGACAGACGGTGTCTACAAGTCCACCAGTTCTTTGGCACTCAGCGGGCAGCTCACCCTTGACGGCCAGGGCAATCCCGACTCGGTGTTTGTCTTCCAGGTGGCTTCAACCCTGGTCACCGCTTCAGCCAGCAGCGTCATCCTGATCAACGGTGCACAGGCCTGCAACGTGTTCTGGCAGGTGGGCAGTTCGGCCACGCTGGGTACGGCATCGAGCTTCAAAGGGACCATCCTTGCGCTTACCTCCATCACCGTGGAAACCAGTGCGAGAGTGGAGGGACGGGCGTTGGCCCGGAACGGGCAGGTCTCCCTCGATACAAACGTGATCACCAGCCCCGCCTGCGCTCCAGCGTCAACCACGCCGCCCGCCGCCACAGACACGGCGACGGCGACGGCCACTCCCACGGAGACCGCAACAACTACGGCGACGCCCACTTCGACAACCTCGGAAAGCGCGACCGCAACAAGCTCCGTCACTGCGACTCCGTCCGGAACAACCACGGAAAACCCGACGCCGGCCGCAACAGGAAGTGATGCAACAACCACCAATGCACCAGGCGGCGACGACACTGCATCGTCCGCGCCTGCAACAGCAGTGCCGCTTGCAGGGACGGGGTCAGGGGGCAGGAACCAGGGCACCAACGTGGACACGGCGGCAAGCCTTCCAACCGAACGCCCGGTGGTGTTCGGTGCGCTCGTTGCCGGCCTTGCAGTCACAACAACTCTTGTCTTCGGGGCCCGGTTGATGACAAACAGGCGCCGGAGCAGCCAGGAGTAGGCCTTGCGGCGGGGTTCTGTCCTTTCCCTCGGTGGGACGGCTCTCCTGGCGGCAGTGCTCCTGGGAGGCGCGTCCTCCCCGCCACTAAGTGCAGGGCCGCCGCCGCAGTCCTTGTTCTCGACCAGTCCGCCTACGTCCGCCCCCGTCCTCGTTCCTGAACCGGCCCCTGCACCCATCCCGCCGTCGGATGCTCGGGAGGAACGGGCGGTACAGGCGAGTGCGCAGCAGGCGGAAAGCGCGTCACCGCCAGCGCGCATCACGTACGCCGCTGTGGGGATGGATCAAGCTGTGCTGCCCCTCTCTCCAACGGCACAGGAGACGAGCCTCGGCTCCATCGTTCCTCCCCCCACCACTGATGCCTACTGGCTGACCCCGTACGGTATGCCCGGAGCAGGGTCCACCAACACTACGTACATCGTGGGGCACAGTTGGGAGGGGCTCGCCACGCCCTTCAATGAGATCAGCACCCGCGCAAAAACCGGCGACCTGTTGACTGTGACAACGGCTCAAGGGCCGCTGGTCTTCACCATCGACAAAATCACCACGGAGTACAAAGACACCCTCAAGGACAGTGCCATCTGGGACAAGGTTCCGGGCGGGCTGGTCCTGATCACTTGCTACACGGAGGATCTGTGGGGAACGAACATCATCATCCAGGCCAGCCCGATTCCCACCGACTAGATCCCACAAGGGTGCCGACGGAGAGCAGACTGCGCGTGCCGACATCATTTTGGACGCCGAGCTACGCGTCTGTCCTGGCGCGAATTTCCTGCTGCTGCGGCCAGTTCACTGTTCAGCGGCACCTTGGACGGGTACCAAATACGGTAATACTGGAACAGTCCTTGAGCCGGCGTGACCCAGCCAAAAATTGACGTGCCTGGCGGCACTGTCTTCCCGACGATCTGTCCGCCGGCTCAAGGTCCGTTAAAAGGGGTGTCGAGCCAGGCGGACATGACCTCATAGGAGCCTGTTACGACCAGTCCCATTACCGTTTTGTCTGCCCACCTGGCCCGCGCCCGATCAGTATCGAACTCGACTGAGGGGCGATTTCCATCTTGGCAAGCGAACCAACAAAAGTCATCGCGGGTATCGACACCCACGCCGACACACACCACGTAGCCGTCATCAACGAACACGGCAAACCCCTGGCGGACCAGGAATTCCTAGCCGTGGGATCCGGATACCGGAAAATCATCGATTTCATCACCAGCTACGGCACAGTCATCGCCGTCGGTGTTGAAGGAACAGGGTCCTATGGCGCCGAGCTCGCCAGAACCCTCCGAGGTGAAGGGCTCACCGTGCTGGAGGTGAACCGCCCGAACCGGGCCGCCCGCCGACTCAAGGGGAAGTCCGATCCACTGGATGCCTATCAGGCCGCCAAGTCGGTACTTGAGGGACGGACGAAAGCGATCCCGAAGGCCAAGGACGGCCCCGTTGAATGCCTGCGGATCCTACGTTCCGGGCGTGCATCAGCAATCAAGGCCCGATGTTCGCCGGCAGGCGAGGCCGCGAAGCGGCTAAAGCCATGAGCGAGGGGACCTGGCTGGCGATTGGGGTGATGTTTGGGCTTCTCGGCATCGGGCTCCTGTTCGTCGGTTTGAACCTTCTCCTGCGCCATTGAAATTACTCTGACAGTGCCGCTGCGTTATGCTCCGATGAGCAGCGCTCCAGTCCGGAGCGCTCTCCGGGGGAAGGGCGACGGATGGCCATTTTTGGCCCTGCAATCATCGGCGGTCTGGTCGGAGCCGGATGAAAGAACTCAACGAGGTCTGGCCGATTTTTGGTCTGGTTCTCACCACGCCGAGACTGATCCTGCGACCAATCACCGATGCTGATATTCCTCCCGCCGTTGACGCGGCCCGGAGCGGAATCTACGAGCCAGGCATGAATCCGTTCAGTACCGCTTGGGCGGAACTACCGAAAGCCGAGCTCGGAGCATCCATGGCGCAACGCTTTTGGCGTGCACGGGCTGAAGCTACACCAGCGTCATGGAAACTGCTGTTGGGGGTCTGGCAGGAAAGAGACTTTGTGGGATGCCAAAATCTCGGCGCCCGTGATTTTGCTGTACTCAAGACAGTCAAAACTGCATCGTGGCTTACGCGATCACGTCAGGGCGAGGGATTAGGCAAAGAAATGCGCGCAGCTGCAGCCTGCTACGCGTTCGACTGGATGCATGCAGAGGTATCAGAGTCAGAGGCGATGTCCTGGAACGCAGCATCTTTGGGAGTATCTCGTTCCTTGGGATACGAGCCCAACGGGGTCGAACGGGTGAGCTGGGACGCGAGACGGGAGGAGATTCAAAGGACCCGCCTGACACCCGGCACTTTCAAACGCCCCGACTGGAGACTCCAAGTGACCGGCCACGCCGCAGTTGCTGATTTTCTCGACATCTCGCTTTGAAGACCCGCTGCGGCCGAACCGGAAGCCTGCTGGATCTAATCGAGTCCTACCAACTCGTGCAGCATGGAGTCCCTTTAAAGACCTGAACGAGAAAAATTACGCTAAGGCTGACTGGCCTTGTTCAATTTGACGTCTATAGGAGCATCGCTGTGGGAGAACCGCCCAACTTCTCCTGCCAAAGCACGGATCGCTCCCAGCCTCCGGACGTAAACTGACCCTCGCACCACGTTTGTGGACACTCCGTCAGGTTGGAGCCCCGCCTTGCTCTGGAAGTTGCTTGTCGAATACCTGCGGCCGCACCGGCCGCTGCTGGCCGCCGTCGTGGTTTTCCAGCTGGCTCAGTCCATCGCGTCGCTGTACCTGCCCACGCTGAACGCGGACATTATCGATCAGGGCGTGGCCAGGGGCGACACCGCCTACATCATGTCCACCGGCAGCATCATGCTGCTCATCACGCTGGCGCAGATTGCGTGCGCCGTGGTGGCCGTCTACTTCGGGGCCAAGGCAGCCATGGGGCTGGGCCGTGACCTGCGCGGCGCCATCTTCGAACGGGTGGGCGAGTTCTCCGAGCAGGAAGTCACGAGGTTCGGCGCCCCGAGCCTCATTACGCGGTCCACCAACGATGTCCAGCAGGTCCAGCAGCTGGTGCTGATGTCCGCCACGCTCATGGTGGCCGCGCCCATGCTCAGCATCGGCGGGGTGATCATGGCCATCCGGCAGGACGCCCAGCTGTCCTGGCTGATCGCCGTGTGCGTCCCGGTGCTGCTGATCGCCGTCGGCCTGATCGTCACCCGGATGGTGCCGCTGTTCCGCAAGATGCAGGCGCGGATCGACACCGTGAACCGGGTCCTGCGCGAGCAGCTGACCGGCATCCGCGTGGTGCGGGCGTTCGTCCGCGAGGACATGGAAACGGCCCGCTTCGCCCGCGCCAACACCGACGTCACTGACGTTGCCCTGCGCGCCGGCAGGCTGATGGCCCTCATGTTCCCCGTGGTCATGCTGGTCCTGAACATCTCCAGCGTGGCCGTGATCTGGTTCGGCTCGTTCCGGATCGAGGACGGGTCCATGCAGGTGGGCACCCTGATCGCGTTCCTGAGCTACCTGCTGCAGATCCTGATGTCCGTCATGATGGCCACCTTCATGGCCGTGATGATCCCGCGTGCGTCGGTGTCCGCGGACCGGATCGGTGAGGTGCTGGGCACCAGCTCCAGCGTCCTGCCGCCCGAGAATCCGGTCACCAGCGCGGTTCGGCGCGGCGAGCTGGAAATGCGCGACGTCGGATTCGCCTACCCGGGTGCGGACCAGCCCGTCCTGTCCGGGATCAGTTTCACGGCCCGGGCGGGAGAGACGACAGCGATCATCGGCAGCACCGGCTCGGGCAAGACCACCCTGGTGAACCTGATGCCGCGGCTCTTCGATGTTACCTCCGGGGCGGTGCTGATGGACGGTGTGAACGTCAGCGACCTGGACCCGGACCTGCTCTGGGGGCACATCGGCCTGGTGCCGCAGCGGCCCTACCTGTTCTCCGGGACCGTGCGCAGCAACCTGCTGTACGGCAACCCGGACGCCACGGAGGATGAGCTGTGGGATGCGCTGGAGATTGCCCAGGCCCGCGACTTTGTGGTGCAGATGGAGGAGGGCCTGGACGCGCCCATCTCGCAGGGCGGCACCAACGTCTCCGGCGGGCAGAGGCAGCGGCTGGCAATCGCGCGGGCCCTGGTGAAGCGGCCCGAGCTCTACATCTTTGACGATTCATTCTCGTCCCTGGACACCGGCACCGACGCCCGGCTGCGCCAGGCGCTCAAGCGCAGCACCGCCGGTGCCACCATGGTGATCATCGCCCAGCGCGTGTCCAGCATTACGGATGCGGACCAGATCCTGGTGCTCGACGACGGCAGGATCGTTGCGCAGGGCACGCACCACGAGTTGCTGGAGACTTCGGAGACGTACCACGAAATCGTCTCGTCCCAGCTGGCAGCGGAGGAGACGGTATGAGCACCCAACACCCGGGCGCCCGTCCCGCTGGAGCCGGACACGGCGGCGGTGCGCCCGCTGGAACCGCAGGCGGGGGCAAAGCCGGCCAGGCCGACGTCGTACGCATCCCCCGGCCGCGCGGAGGCCCCGGGCACGGCGGACCCTTCGCCGGGATGAACGTGCCCGCCGAAAAGGCAATGAACTTCAGCGGTTCGGCCAAGCGGTTGCTGGGCACCCTGCGGCCGGAACGAGCATGGCTGATCCTGGTGCTGGTCATGGCCGTCGCGGGCGTGGTGCTGCAGGTGATCGGGCCGCGGCTGCTGGGCGAGGGCACCAACCTGATTTTCGCCGGGGTGGTGTCCAAGCAGCTGCCGCCGGGGGTCACGCAGGCACAGCTGATTGCGCAGCTGCGGGCCGCGGGTGAAAACCAGAAGGCGGACATGCTCAGCGCCATGACGCTGACGCCCGGGACGGGGATCGACTTCGCGGCGCTGGGCAGCGTGCTGACGTGGGCGCTGGTGCTGTATGTGCTGGCGTCGGCGTTCATGTGGGGGACTGCGTATGTGCTGAACGGCGTGGTGCAGCGGACGGTGTTCGGACTGCGCGAGCAGATCGAGGCGAAGATCAACAGGCTGCCGCTGCGGTATTTCGACTCAATCCAGCGCGGTGAGCTGCTCAGCCGGGTGACCAACGATGTGGACAACATTTCGCAGAGCCTGCAGCAGTCGATCAGCCAGGCGGTGACGTCGGTGCTGTCCGTGGTGGGCGTGCTGGTGATGATGTTCCTCCTCTCGCCCACGCTGGCGCTGATCGCGCTGGTGACCATTCCGCTGACGCTGGGTATCACCGCGCTGATTGCCAAGCGCTCGCAGAAGCTGTTCGTGGCGCAGTGGAAGAACACCGGCGAGCTGAACGGGCAGATCGAGGAAACCTACACCGGGCATGCACTGGTGAAGGTGTTCGGCCGGCAGCGCGAGGTGGGGGAGCGGTTCCGGCAGAAGAACGCCGAGCTGTATGAGGCGAGCTTTGGTGCGCAGTTCATTTCCGGGCTGATCATGCCGGCCATGACGTTCATCGGGAACCTGGTGTATGTGGGGATCGCGGTGGTGGGTGGCCTGCAGGTGGCGTCCGGTGCCATGCAGCTGGGTGACGTCCAGGCGTTCATCCAGTACTCGCGGCAGTTCACCCAGCCACTGGCGCAACTGGGGTCCATGGCCAACCTGCTGCAGTCCGGGGTGGCCTCTGCCGAGCGGGTGTTCGAGCTGCTGGATACGGAGGAGCAGTCGGCGGATCCAGTGGGTGCAGGGCTGCAGAGTCCCGACGGTGCCGCCCGGGGCCGGCTGCTGTTTGAGGACGTGTCCTTCTCGTATTCGCCGGACAAGCCGCTGATTAGTGGGCTGTCCTTGGTGGCGGAGCCGGGGCAGACGGTGGCGATTGTGGGGCCGACCGGTGCCGGCAAGACCACCCTGGTGAACCTGATGATGCGGTTCTACGAGCTGGACGCCGGCCGGATCACGCTGGACGGCGTGGACATCACCACCATGACCAGGAACGACCTGCGCTCGCGGATGGGCATGGTGCTGCAGGATACCTGGCTGTTCGGCGGGACCATCCGGGACAACATCGCGTACGGGCGGCCGACTGCTTCTTCGGAGGAGATTCTGGAGGCGGCCACGGCCACGTACGTGGACCGGTTCGTGCACTCGCTGCCCGAGGGGTACGACACCGTGCTGGACGATGAGGGCGCCAACGTGTCCGCCGGGGAGAAGCAGCTGCTGACGATCGCCCGGGCGTTCCTCGCGCGGCCATCGGTTTTGATTCTCGATGAGGCGACGTCTTCGGTGGACACCCGGACCGAGGTGCTGGTGCAGAAAGCCATGAGCGCTTTGCGGTCCGACCGGACGTCCTTCGTGATCGCGCACCGCCTATCCACCATCCGCGACGCCGACCTCATCCTGGTGATGGAGGCCGGCCAGATCGTGGAGCAGGGCACGCATGCTTCACTGCTGGCCGCAGGCGGGGCTTACGCGCGGCTGTACGAGGCTCAGTTCGCGGCGCCGGTGGCGGAGGTTTAAGGACCTGTCTGGCCCGCGTCAAACGTGCTTCTGCGGGCACGCAGGAATCCTATGTAGCTGCCGAAAGGGTGGAAGATCCAAATAGAAGGAGATTGCCATAACGGTGCTGCTGGTCAATTGTTATCTTTTGTTTCTCATTCCCGCACGACTCCAAATTTTTGTCGGTCCTCGGGGATTGCATTCAGTAGCTAGGATTCTGGGATGACCACCGATGAGGAACCAAAAAAGAAGTCAGCGTTCGTTGTATCCCCGATCGGACAGCCTGGGTCCGAGAGCGAGCGAAACGCCAATCTTGCGCTGAGATACATTTTCAAGAAGGCCTTGGACCCCGCGGAGTGGCGCGTGCATCGCGCTGATGAAGGAGAAAAACCCGACTCCATTGGCCACCACGTCATTCGTAGCATTGTTGAAGCGGACCTCGTTATCGCGGACCTCACTGACCACAATCCCAACGTCTTCTACGAACTTGCGGTGGCCCATGGATACCGGAAACCAGTGGTACACCTCATCACGGAGGGCCAGAAAATACCCTTTGATATCACGGACCAACGGACTATTTCATACGATCTCACTGATCCGGCCTCGGTGGACTCGGCCATAACCCGATTGGCGAGGGCAGCAACCGCCGCCCTGGCGAGTCCCGACGAGTTGATAACCCCGCTAAGTAGCTTTGATTCCTTTGACACCTTGCGGCAATCCCTCCGGGATGATGATTCCTCTACTGGTGATGCACTCGCCAATGTGCTGGAGCAAATTACGGACCGTATGGCAGCCTTGGAGAGCCATTTGATGTCTGCTGCCGCCAAGCCCTCGCGCCACAGTGATCCTGATCATCGTTTTGTGCATACTCAAAGGGGTCGATCCAGCCCCGACCCATACCAGCGGGAAGCGGTTGAAATTTTCCAGGACCCGGTCAGATCCGCACAGTTCATAAGTGGTCAGCTTCTCCCGGAGCTCCCTCTCGGGGTAGCTAAAGCCGCTGCAATGATGATGCGCGAAGTGGGCTTAATAGATTTTGATCCAACCGAAATGTCTCGGAGTCAGTTGCAACGTCACCTAAAGGCATCCAGCGCTCAACGGGCCAAGAACGACCAACGGGAAGGTATACCGGAACAAAACTGAGTAGTGCTTAGGTGCGGGCGTGAACTCCGCTGACCGCGGCCAGCCGGTCCGCGGCTTGGTCGCCTGAGCGGGGGACGCGGCAATGTCGGCGTTGAGTGTCCGGACCGCCGTGAGGTACGTCCCCGCCAGTCGGGTTCCCGGTTTCTCCGGCGACGTATTTCAATTCGCCGGCTGCGCTGATTATCGAGTCGAGATCGAAAACGTCCTTGGACAGCTTCTGTCGTTCGCGCTCCACGACGCGCGCGTCCTCGGAATCCCGGGGGTCTCGACACAGGTAACCGCCGGATCTATCGTGCAAATGTGGCGGTTGCCTGACTGGCAGGATGGCACGTGCTGCCGGTCCGCTGTTGCGGCCGTCCGTCATTAGGAGAAAGCAGATGGAACACGTTGAAGAGACCGTTGACGTGGCAGTGCCGGTGCGGACCGCGTACAACCAGTGGACCCAGTTTGAATCCTTTCCGCAATTTATGTCCGGTGTGGAGTCCGTAACCCAGTTGACTGACACCACCAACCACTGGGTTACCAAGGTGGGTGGTGTTCAGCGGGAATTCGATACCGAAATAGTTGACCAGGAGCCTGACGACCGGATTGCGTGGCGCAGCACCGATGGAAAATCCCACGCCGGCATCATCAGGTTTACACCGCTGGATGCCAATCACACGAAGGTCAAAGTCCATTTCGAATGGGCGCCGGAAACCGTCACTGAAAAGGCAGGCGCGGCACTGAAGATCGACGAGATGCAGGTAAAGGCCGACATGCGCAAGTTCAAGGACTTCATCGAATCGCGCGGTACCGAAACTGGCGGCTGGCGCGGCGAAGTCGAGGACAGTGGGCCCCACCGGGCAGTTCTAGAAGTACCAGCGGAATCAGGTGGGGAAGCGACGCCTGACAAAAGATGCGAGCGACGGCGGGACCCCTGCCGTCGTCCGCCAATCGTCCGACGTCGGCTGGAAGGGTCTGTAGGGCGAGGGCGAGCAGCGACGAGGGCAGCGAGGCCCTCCGGCCCTATCGGGATGACGCTGGAAGGCCTATCTTTGACCGGACCCAGCCCGAAGGAAAGGAACGATGATGTTCACCTTGCAGATCAGCTATCCAGTCCGGGATTACGAGGCCTTTAAGAAAGTATTCGACAGTGATCCTGCAGGCCGCGCTGCCTCCGGGGCCAAGTCTGTCCGCCTGTTCCGGGATACCGAGGAACAAAACAACGTGGCCGTGCTCCTTGACTTCGACACCAAGGATGCTGCCAGCGGGTTTCTGAAGAAGCTCCGCAGCGACGTGTGGGACAACCCAGACCTGATAGGGCGACTGATGACCGCGGCGCCCTCAGCCAGGATCCTGGAGGAGACGGCCCGCGAGGGCCAGGGCGTGGCCTGACCGCAGAACATCCGGTGGCCCGCCGTCTTCCGCCTACTCGAACCGAACGGCGTTCCACTCCAGGATCCGCGGATCGGCAAGCCCTTCTGTGACAAAGGGATCCTGGGCAATGAAGCGCTCGGCGTCCTCACGCGAGGCAAAAATCCCCATCGACCCACCAGCCGGGTCCGGTGTCTGGAACGGGCCAAGAGCAATGAGCCCACCGCCGGCAGCACGGAAGGCCTCGTAATAGGCCTTGTGGCGGGGGTAGACCTCGAGGAGCCGCGCACGCTCGGTGCCCTCACGCACGTCATACAACACCACGAATTCCATAGGCAGGATCCTACCCGCGGCCCATCAGCTGAGGCTCGGCAGAATCCTGCTTCGCCCTTAACCCACCCAGTTCACGCGCCGGCAACGTAAAAGCCGTGAACCGTTTTCCCGCGTCCAGCAGTCTTTTCACGCACCCTTCCGCCCGGCATTCCCAAAGCCGGGCGGACATCCCCGAGGTACCAGGAGTACTCCGTGTTCGTGAAAAGCGCCCTCGCCGCCGTCGCCGTCCTCACCACCCTGGCCGGGACAGCCGCAGCCCCCGCCCAAGCCCAAGCCAACGCACCCAAGCCGGCGCCCGTCGTCGTCGGCCAGCCCCTCGCCGGGACGCACGCCCATAACGACTATGAGCATGACCGTCCCCTGTATGACGCACTGGAGCACGGCTTCACCAGCGTGGAAGCGGACGTGTGGCTGGTGGACGGCGAGCTGCTGGTGGCGCATGACCTGGCCGACGCCAAGCAGGGCGTCACGCTCGAGAGCCTGTATCTCGACCCGCTCCAGGACCTCGTCCGCAGCCAGCCCGGCCACAGCGTCTACCCCAAGTGGGACGGCAGCCTGCAGCTACTGATCGACATCAAGAGCGACGGCGAGGCCACCTACGCCGCCATCGAGCAGGAGCTGTCCGAGTATCCGGACGTCATGAGCCGCTACACCAACGGCACCGTCAAGGCCGGCCCTGTCACCGCCGTCATCAGTGGCAACCGCCCGCTGGCCACCATGCAGGCACAGACCAAGCGCTTCAGCTTCTACGATGGACGCGCCGCCGACCTCACCTCCGGGCTGCCCGCGGCGCTGATGCCATTGGTCAGCGACAACTGGACCAAGCTCTTCACCTGGCAGGGCGTCGGACCGATGCCCGAAGCCGAGCGCACCAAGCTGCGCGCCTTCGTGGCCACCGCGCACGCCAACGGCTACCGCGTCCGCTTCTGGGCCACCCCGGACCAGCCCGGCGAGGACCGTGACGCCGTCTGGACAGAACTCGCGGACGCTGGCGTAGACCACATCAACACCGACGACCTCGCCGGGCTCCAGCAGTTCCTCACCGCCCGCGCGGCCTAGGCACCCCAGCAGAAACAGGAACAAACCCATGCCCTCAAAGACCTTGAAAACCACGACGGCGGCGCTCACCCTGGCGCTTTGCCTCCTTGCGTCGCAGCCCGCCTTCGCCGCAACAGCCCAGGCCGCGGACAGCACCAACGACAACCAGGCCTTCACCTTCGCCGCCATCGGCGACATTCCCTACGGGGCTGCCGAGATCGCCAAGTTCCCGTCCCGCATCCAAGACCTCAACGCCGACAAGGACCTGAAGTTTGTAGCACACGTGGGCGATATCAAGAACGGCTCCTCCGTCTGTTCGGACGAGTACTTCTCCTACATCCGCTCCCAGTTCGACACCTTCACCCACCCGCTGGTCTACACTCCCGGCGACAACGAGTGGGTGGACTGCCACCGGACCAATAACGGTGCCTACAACCCCCTGGAACGCTTGGACAAGATCAGGGAGGTCTTCTTCGACGAGCCGGGCAAGACACTCGGCGCCAGCATGCCGGTGAAGTCGCAGAAGGAGCTGGGCCTGCCCGAGGACGTCCGCTTCACCAGGAACCGGGTGGCCTTCTCAGTCCTGAACGTGCAGGGCAGCAACAACTCCCTCCTGCCGTGGACGGGCCTGGGCGAAACGGCGCCCACGCCGGAGCAGCTGGCCGAGGTGGAGCATCGGACGGATGCCGTTGTCGCCCAGATCCGCCAGACGTTCGCTGATGCCAGGCGCAGCAATGACCGCGCCGTAGTGCTCGTGCAGCAGGCGGACATGTTCGATCCGTCCCTGCTGGCCGCCGCCACCGCCGACCCGGAGACCGTGTCCGGCTTCCGTGAGATCGTCCAGGCAATCGTGGACGAAACGAACAACTTTGACGCCCCGGCCTACCTGGTCAACGGCGACAGCCACGTCTTCGCCGAGAACCAGCCCCTCGCAAAAGGCTCACCCTGGCTGAACATCTACGGTTCGCCGGCCGCGGACAACCTGCAGCGCGTCACCGTGGACGGCGCCAACAACGCCGTCGACTACGTCCGATTTAGGGTCGCCGGCAACAGCGCCAAAGGTACGGGCGTGTTGAGCTGGGAAAAGGTCCCCTTCAGCCAGTAAGCACCAGTCAACGACGTCCTGGACGCGTAAGGGAGTCCCTGCTGAAACGGGTTCTGGCAGGCCCCCTTGTGCATCCGCCGCAATGACCCGCAACCCGTTGGGGGTGTCTGTTGGACACTGCCACGGGGCAGCCAGGCTGCGTAGCGTGATGAGGGTGGACAGAAAAAATGACATCCGTGAGTTCCTCTTCTCGCGCCGCGGGAAGATCAGCCCGGAACAGGCCGGACTCCCCAGTTACGGGGAGCTGCGCCGGGTGCCGGGGCTCCGCCGCGAGGAAGTGGCACAGCTCGCCGGAGTGAGCACCGACTACTACACCCGGCTGGAACGCGGCAGCCTCCGGGGAGTCTCAGACTCAGTGCTGGAAGCGGTCGCCTCGGCCCTAAAACTGGACGAGGCGGAGCGGGCCCACCTGATGGACCTGGCCCGGACGGCCAATGCAACCAGACGCCGGACGCCCGGCCGGCCGCCGCAGCAGCGGGTTCGCCCCGGGGTGCTGCGGCTCCTGGACGGGATGACCGGCGTCGCCGCTCTGGTACAGAACGGCCACTCGGACGTCCTCGCCGCCAACCTGCTGGGCCGGGCACTGTACGCCGACGTGTTCAACTCCGAAGTGTCGTCCGGCCCGGAAGTGCCGGGCATGCTGCCGAACCAGGCGCGCTACCTCTTCCTCGACCCGGGAGCCGCGGACCTTTACCCGGACTGGAACGCGGTGGCGGCCACCACGGTGGCCATGCTGCGCTCGGAATCGGGCCGAAACCCGCATGATCGGCTGCTGAACGAACTGGTGGGGGAGCTCACCACCCGCAGTGGGCTGTTCGCCGCGCTCTGGGCCGGGCACGACGTGCGGATCCACACCACCGGAACCAAGCGCTTCCATCACCCGGTCGCCGGGGACCTGTCCCTGCAGTTCGAGACGCTGCATCTGCCCGGCGACCATGGACAGACTCTGTTCACCTTCACGGCAGAGCCCGGCTCGGCCTCAGAAACCGGGCTTGCGTTCCTCGCCAGCTGGGCGTCATCGCCATCCTCCATCCAGGCACGCGCCACGGCGCCTGCAGAAAAACCCATCACCCGAAAGACAGAACAACCCCATGACTGAACAGATCCTTCCCACGAATCCAAACAACAGCAGGACCGGCAAAAAGGTCTGGTTCATCACCGGCGCCGGCCGCGGCCTGGGAACCGACATCGCCAAGGCTGCCCTGGCGGCCGGGCACGCCGTCGTCGCCACCGGCCGCAACCCCGAAAAGGTGGCACAGGCCGTCGGCGACCACGAGGATCTCCTCACCGTGCAACTTGACGTCACCAATCCCACCGACGCGGCTGCCGCCATCCAGGCCGCAGTGGACCGGTTCGGCGGGATCGACGTACTAGTGAACAACGCAGGAAACTTCTACGCCGGCTTCTTCGAGGAAATCAGCCCGCAGGACTTCCGGACCCAGATCGAAACAACCATGTTCGGGTCCATGAACGTCACCCGCGCGGCCCTGCCAGTCCTGCGCGCCCAGCGTTCCGGCCTGCTGGTCACCGTTTCCTCGACTGCCGGCATCGCAGGCGGCGAGTTCCTCACCGCTTACGCTGCGTCCAAGTTCGGCGTGGAGGGCTGGGCTGAGTCCCTGGCCCCTGAGATCGCGCCGTTCGGAATCCGTTCCATCATCGTCGAACCGGGTTTCTTTCGCACCGAACTGTTGACACCCGAATCCACCAGTTACGCGAATTCCACTATTGAGGACTACGCGGAACGTACGGAGCAGACGGTCAAAGCATGGAAGGGCATGGACGGCCAGCAGGGCGGTGACCCGGCCAAACTGGCCGACGCGCTGATCCAGCTGGCAGAGCTGGCCGAGCCGCCGTTGAGGTTCGCCGCCGGAGCCGACGCCGTGGGAACCTTCGAGACGCGGGCCAAGCTGCTTCAAGAGCAGGCGGACGCCCACCGCGAACTCTCGAGCAACCTCGCCTTCAGCGATTCCTGACAAACAGAAGCGGACGACGGCGGTGCCCACGCGCCGTCGTCCGCTTTCTTTTGAGCTGGGCAGGTCCGTTAAGAGAGGCGAAGCTCCATGAAGACGCTGTTGGGGTCCAGGACGTAGTCGGCGAACGGCGGGCATTCGGTAAATCCGTGGCGGGCGTACAGGCGGCGGGCGGGGGCGAAGTAGTCCTCGGTTCCCGTCTCAAGGTAGACGTGCTCAAGGTTCCGGTTCCGGGCGTCGTCGAGGATATGCCGGAGCATGAGGGTCGCCACGCCGCGTCCGCGCGCGGTTGCCGTGGTACGCATGGACTTGATCTCGCCGTGCACTGCCGCCCCGGTCGGAGAATCCAGGAGCTTTAGCGCCCCACACTCCAGCAGGCTGCCGTCCTCGCGCGCCGTCCAGAGCGAGATCGACGGTGCGCACAGCGCCGAGTGGTCCAGGGCATGGACGCTTCCAGCCGGCGAAGTGGCGAACATGTCCGCCAGGTGCTCGCTCAGGAGGCGGTGGACGTCGTCACGGGTGGGGGTGTCCCGGTCTATGGAAATCATCGCTTCAAATTTACCCGTTGCGTACGGGAAACCGGTGTGCCATGATTCCCGTGATCGTGACCCAAGCAGAGGAGGTGAGACCCATGAATGCAGTATCCGTAATGGGTGCTCCCTTGCAGTCCACGGTCGCGCGGCTGAACTAGTCGCCCCGGGAGCGCCGAACAGGCTATTCGCGAAAGGCGACTCCCATGAACACAACCCCTTTTACAACTCCCCACGCCACGAATGCCTCCGGGCGGGCACTGGTCCTCGGTGGCGGCGGATCAACAGGCAACGCGTGGCTGATCGGCGTCCTCGCCGGGCTGGCCGCCGGCGGCTTGGACGTGACTGACGCTGACCTGGTCATCGGCACCTCGGCCGGATCCACGGCCGCGGCGCAGATCGCCGGCGCAGCGCCCGCCGAACTGTATGCCGCCGTCCTCGACGCGCCTCAGCGGACTGCTCCGCCAGGATCCGGCGGCGGACCAGCTCCCGCCAGGCCCGTGGCTGACCACCTGGCACGGACGGGAAGGATCATCGCAGCCGCCACGGACGCGGCTGACATGCGCCGCAGGATGGGTGCCATGGCACTGGAGCTGGCTGCCGCGCACGACGGTTCCGCCCGGTGGCGCCAGACCGTGGCCGCGCGGCTGCCCACGCCAGACTGGCCGCAACACACCCTGCTCATCACGGCGGTCGATGCCCGTACCGGAGAACCGGCGGTGTTTGACGGCACCAGCGGCGTCGAGCTGGTGGACGCCGTGGCCGCCAGCTGTGCCAGCGGTTTCGCCTACGCGATCGGGGACAGTCGCTTTATCGACGGCGGCTACCGTCGCAACGAGAACGCCGACCTCGCAGCCGGGTTCGGGCGCGTCCTGGTGCTCTCGCCCTTCGGCGGCAGGGCGCGCATGCCACTGGAGTGGGGCATGCAGCTCGCCGCGCAGGTGGACGAGCTTCGTGCAGCGGGGAGCGGGGTGGAAACGATCTGCCCGGACAGTGGCTCCGAGCACTTGTTCGGTGCCAACGCAATGGATCTGTCACTGCGCCCGGCGGCCGCCCGGGCGGGTTTCAGCCAAGGTGAGGCGCTTGCAGGGGAGCTCGCCAACTTCTGGCGCTGATGCGTTGTCAGCCCCGAAAAACGGCCACGTCATAACCCCGCCCCAGGGCAGACGGAGAGGGCCTCATAAGGGGAAATTGGAGGGCTGGCCAAAAAAATAAAAGGGCGTAGGGTGGCGGTTAACGCAGGCAAAGAGAGGCGTGATTCCGATGTCCGGAAAGTCCCCCAAAGGTGATGCCGCCAAGAAAGTCGGCAAGTCAATCCTTGAAAAACGGGCCGAAAAGAAAGCAAAGCATGAAAGCGGTGTACTCAACGTCGTAAAGCCGCGCAAAAACCAGCGCTGACCAGGCCAGCGGGCGTCCGGAACTCCTAGCCCGGCCGCCCGCCGCCTGCGGGAAAAACTTCAGAGGCGGACGACGGCGGGTGCCCGCCCGCCGTCGTGCGCGTCACCCGCCTGCTAGGCCTCGACGGTGACGCCGCGCCAGAACGCGATTCGGTTCTCGATGTGCTTGGCCCGGTCCTTGGGTTCCGGATAGAACCAGGCCGCGGCGTCGTTGACCTCGCCGTCCACTTCGAGCGTGTGGTAGCTGGCCTGCCCCTTCCATGGGCAGAACGTGCTCTTGTCGCTGTCCCGCAGGTACGCGGCGTTGACGGCTTCGCGCGGGAAGTAGTGGTTGCCCTCCACTACCACGGTGTCCGCGGATTCAGCGATGACTTTTCCGTTCCAGATAGCCCTGGCCATGAGGTTCCCTTCCGTCGCATGCAGTACGTGTCGTACGGATGCCAACGGCTTGGAAGGCGGGCTTGTTCCCCGGCGGCCGCGTTAGGGCGGGCTCTTGTCGATGACGCAGAACCGGTTACCGTCCGGATCCTCCAGGACCACGAAGTCCGGGTCGTCCGGGTACATGTCCCAGTCCACGCGCTTGGCACCGAGCGAAACCAGCCGCTCCACCTCCGCGCCCTGGTCATCCGCATACAGATCCAAGTGGATCCGCGGGTACGCCTGGACGGGCGTCTCGCTGAGCATGAGGGACAGCTCCGAGCCAGGGCCCGACGCCGGCGTGAGGGTCACCCACGTGTCGTCGCCGGGTTCCCGGGGGACATACCCGATGGCTTCATGCCAGAACTTGGTGGCGGCGGCAACGTCGTTGACGCCAAGGACAATGGTGCCGATGGTCAACATCCGCCCAGCCTAAACCGGATCCACCGGGCCCGGAAGGGATCCTGCGCAGGAAATCGCGGCGCAGCGAGTGCCCGGCTCCACTGCGGAACCGGGCACTCGCTGTGGAAGCAGCTAAGCAGCCACCTCCGACGGCACCAACGTGCAATCCGCCGTTGAACCGGCGAGCTGTGGCGCCCACCCGTCCGCTCCCTGCAGGTAGGTCCTGACCGTGTACTTGCCCGCCTCAGCCCCGGGCAACTGCGGACGGTCCGGGGTAATCTGCGCGCCGGGGCCACGGTTGTTGTACTCGTGGAACCGCGCCTCCCGCCAGGAGAAGCCGCTCATGTCCGTCCATGGCGTGCCTGAGATGTGGGCCCCAAGCCAGGAGTCCCGCACCAGGACCTGGGCAACGGCTTTCGGGTCACCGCTGGGGTGCCAGGGCCTGCCGAGATGGACGGTGTCTTTCGCCGCATCGGAGACAAGCCGGCACTGGTCAAAGAGGTAGCCGTACGCGATGGACAGGTCCTGGCTGCCCGCCGTCACGTAGCCGTTGTTGGTGGTGGAGCCGCGGTCCAGGGACTTGATCTCACAGCCGCTGAAGACAGCGGTGCCGCGGCCGAAGATGAAGTCCACGTCGCCTTCCACGTAGCAGCCCTCAAAGTAGAACCGCGCCTGGACGCCTGCACCGGGGGAGTTGACCAGCAGGGTGTCCTGGTTGCCGAGCAGCCTGACGTTGGACAGCACCGACCGGTCGGCGGTGATGTGCAGCGCCACGGCCTGGCGGTCTTTCATCCCCATGTTGGCGGCCTCGTCGAAATCGTTGCTGATGGTCAGGTTCCGGGCCACGAAGTCCGGCCCGTCAATCCGGACGGACGCGCTGCCCGATGTGCCGAAGTTCCCGCTGCCATCCGGCTTGGGCGTCCCGGAGGCGTTGTTGAAGACCAAAACCACGTCCTCCGGCCTGCTGCCCTGCCCGATGAACGAAATCCGGGGCTTGTCGGCAGGCACCCGCACCGCTTCCCGATAGGTGCCGGGCTGGATCCTGATGACGGTCCGCTGGAGGCTGCCCGCAGGCACAGAATCGACGGCGGCCTGCACGGTGGCGAACGTCCGGCCGGGCCCGACGTCGAGCGTTACCGGTAGATCGACTGGGCGCTCGGACGGCCAGTACATTTCCAGCAGGGGGTCCGCGACGGCGCCGATATTCAGGAAGTAGCCTGGCGGCACGATCCCCTTGGACTGCAGTTCAGCCGCCACGAGACGGGCCACTGACACCGCGCCGGCGGCCTGGAAATGCGTATTGTCCTCCGACCCCTGCGGATACTGCGGGTGCTCCCCGGGAGCGAGGAAAAGGAACTGCGACTTGGTTCCTTCCGGCCCCAGCTGCTGCCAGAGCTCCTTGGAGGAGGCCGTGAGGTCCACCAGGGGAGTGCCGGACGCTGCGGCGAGCTCCCGCACAGCCTGCGGATACGCTCCGTGGGAGTCCTTCGCGCTGCCGAACGAATCGAAGCGGCGGCGTTCCACCGGAGTGACCAGCACGGGCTTGCCTCCGCGCGCCCGGGCCCCGTCGATGTACCGGCCCAGGTACTCCTTGAAAGTGGAATCCGGGAGCGTTCCGCGGGCCGGGTCCGTCACCTTTTCGTCGTTGTGGCCGAAAGAGACCAGCAGGTAGTCACCCGGCTGCATCAGGGCCAGCACCCGGTCCAGCAGTCCGGCGTCGGCAAAGCTCTTGGAGGAGGCGCCTGACCACGCGTAGTCAAAGACGGTTGCCTGCGGCCCCAGCAGGAGCGGAAGGGCCTGTCCCCAGCCCGCGCGCGGGCGTTCGGACTGTTGGTAGGCCGACGACGTCGAGTCCCCGACGACGAAGATGACCGGCTTGGTGCGCGGTTTGGTTGGATCCGGGCCGGCTTGGGCGAACGCGCTCGCCATGCCTGATCCCGAGAAGGCCGCGGCCCCGGCGGTGAGCGCCAGGGTGGTAAGGACGCTGCGGCGGCTTGGCAGGATGGCGGGCATCAGTGGTCCGTTCCCGCAGTGAAGATCGGGCCGGTGGAGTCCTTGAGCAGCGCCGGTACAGCCTGGGCGGGGTGGACCTGGGTGCGGAGGGTGGGCGTCCAGGACGTGTCCTCCGCCAACTGGTCTGCGGGTGCCGCTGCGGCATTGTATTCGGCGCGAAGATCCGTGATCTTGCCGTTGACCGCGTTGGCGATGGTGGCGATGGCCGTTCCCTTGTACCGGCCGATGATGTCCCCGGCCTCGATGCCTGCCGGAAGCGTGAAGGCGTTCGCCTCGGCGTAGAGGTGTGAGCTGAATCCCGCGCCCAGGCTGTATTCGTAGGGAATCGCGCTGTCCTCCGCCACCTTGAAGTGGTTGTTGTACACGTCCACTTGGCCGAAACGCACCCGCGGAGCGCGCTGGCCGATGTTTTCGAAGACGTTGTGGTGGATGGTGACCCTCAGCTTGCCGGGGTCGCCACGCGTGGGTGAATCAGTGGAGCCGATCAGGAGCAGCTTGTCATGGTCCGAGAACCGGTTGTAGGACATGGTCACCAGATCCGAGCCGTTGGTGACATCGACGGCGCCGTCATGCACCTGGTATGGGCGGCCGAAGTACAGCGGCTGGGAGCTGTCCAGGTTGGGGGCGTCGGTGAAGGCGGAGTGGTCGATCCAGACGTGCGTGGCCTTGTTGATGACCTGGAGAAGGTCGTACTCGCTGTTCCAGTTGCCCTCGGTACCGTCCGTGGGATCCCAGGCGGGGAAACAGTCGGCGGCATCGCGCAGGGTGAGGTTGCGGACGATCACGTTGGTGGCGCCGTTGACGCGGAGGGCTGCGCCTTTGATGCTGCTGTCCGGCGTGGCGCCAACAATGGTGGTGTTGCTGGGGATGTCCCACCGGATGGTCTTCGCCTGCTTTGCGGCGGCCAGGCGCCTTGCGTTCTCCTGCGGGCCTGCCGGCTCCTGGTCCCTGCCGTAGGTTGCGGGGTCGAAGTCCAGAAGGTACTGCTCCAAGCTGAATCCGGTGCCTGCCGCGTAGCTGTCGCAGGTAAGCGGGGAACCGTCCTCAGCAGTATTGGCGTCGATGCTGCCATGGATCCGGACGATCTTGGGCTGGCTTCCGGCGGTGGCGAAAGCCGCCAGCAACTCGGACTTGGTGGAGACGTCGTAAACGTTGGCGGCTTCTGCTGCCGAACCACCAGTGGTTCCCGTGCCCTCAGATGCCCAGCCGTTTCCTGCGGGAAGCGTCTGGCGCTCAACGGGTGTTTGGGCGGTCTGGGCAGCGGGGTCGGCGACCGGGTTGGGAGACGCCCCAGCCGGTCCGGCAACGAGCAGAGCTCCTGCCACGGCAACCGCTGCAGACATGGATAAGTGCATACTGCGTTTTCGCATGTTCTCTCTTCCGTCATTGGAATGAACTGCGCTCCGGTCCTGGGGCCCATGTGACACCCGTTACTTCGGAACACTGAAAAGGACCATACCGAGAAAACGCTTTCTCAGCAATAGTGCTGGCTCGGCTAGACTCGCCTGCATGGGGGAGAACAACGAAGCCAGTGAACTCGGACCGTCCAAACGCACCAAGGTGCCGGCCGCCGTCGTGCCTTTGTTGGGCGTTGCTGCAGTGTTGAGTGGTTGCCTGATTGCCTACTTGAACCGCGACTTCACCGGCTGGTTTGCCCACGCACCGCTGAGCAACAAACCCTTCAGCGCGAACGGTGCGGCCTTCATAACGCAGGGGACGCAGATCGGCCTGGCCGTCATGGTTGCGGGTCTTCTGTTGCTCGCCTTTTGGGTGGGCTACAGGCTGGGGCGGCAGGCCAGGTCCGGCCCGCAGTAATCCGCGAGCCGAGCGTGCGCCAGGGACCCAGCACGGCCCGCTATGACCGGGAAGGCCATCAGGCTGGAACGCCGCTGTCCGCACCCCGCCCCCGCAATCTGGGCCGCGCTGACCACACCGGAACTGCTGGCCCGCTGGTGGGCGCCCGGCGACATCGCTCCCGTGGTGGGCCACCGCTTCACCATGGACATGGACTCCTGGGGGGCCGGCAGCAGTGCGAGGTCCTCGCTGTGGGCCCAGGAAAATCGATCAGCTTCCTCTTCTCCGAACGCCAGCTGGACACCACAATCACCTGGCGGCTGGAGCCTGTTGACGGCGGCACGGTCCTCCACTTCGAACACGCAAACTTCCAGCTCGGCACCCCCATGGGCCGCCACGCCATCGAAGGCATGGGCAACGGCTGGGCGGGCCTGCTGGACCGCATCGACGGGATCCTCGCCGAAGTCTCCTAATCCCCTGGGCGAACGGACGACGGCGGGACGCGCCCGCCGTCGGAGGTTTCCTTCGGAGCCTTCCGTCCGTTTACGGCCGGACGGCGAAGGGTAACGGGGGAGTATGACTGATTCCGGAGCAGGCGGCGCGAACGATCCCTTTGACGGCAATGACGAGATCGTGGGCGGAACCGACCACCTTGAGACTCCTGAGAGCATTGCGGAGGATGTCCGTCACGACATCCAGTTGGGCCATGTCCAGGACGATGTAGCCCATGTCCTGGAGGAGCGGTTCGAGGAAGCCGGCATTGACGCGCGCCCCGAAGAAGTGGACGACCTCGCCGAGGAAATCGAGCGGGACGCATCCAGCTGACCACAGCCGGGCGGGCCTGAAACGGCGGGTAACGACCTGGGCCAGTGCGCTGGCCGTGTTGGGCGCATGGCTCTACCGAGTCATACCGGTGGTCCAGGTGGCCCGTCCCGTCAATGCGGTGAGTGGGATTTACGGCCAGTCGGCCCGGATGAAGCGGATCGGGCTCTGGATCGTGAGGAGGCAGTCGGACGTCCACTCGGCGACATTGCCTTGGGCGTCCAGAGAAGTCGGCGCTGCTACCTGCTGCGCGTCCTGGTTCCCGGCGTCTTGACTGCCCTCAACTGTGCTTTTCATTTATCCCCCTTGGCAAGCATGTGTGCCCACAGTAAGCACACCGGATTGCTATGGAAAGTGGATTAATCCACTAGCCGGATAAACTGCGCAAATCTTGAGGGTCAGCGCTGATCAGCTCCCGGAGAGGCCGCGCTGCGGGCGGCCGTTTTCCCGGCGCCAGTGCCATCCGAGGCAACCAGCCGAATGACTTCCAGCCGCGTCCCCGGCCCTGCAACCACCAGGACGTGTTGGGCCGTGACGCCCTCCAAGGCCGCCGAAACCTGCCGGGTGACTTCCTCAACGCCGGCAGGGAGGGCGGGCGACGGCGGAAGGCCGGTGCCGGCGTCGTCCGCCCTAAGCCATGTGGTCACCTTGGCGCCGCCGGTGGCGTCAGCGATGCCGCGCGCCAAAGCCTCCGGCTCCACGGCATCCGGTGGATAGCCGCTGATTAGGGTGACCCGCTCAATCACCCGTTTGTGCACCGGCGCCGCGGCAGCAAGCAGGGCCCGATCATGCCGCCACAGCGCGAAATGGTAGCCCGCCACCAGCCCGGCGGCCACCAGGAGGCCGAGCGGCGCGCGGACGCGGTCAAGGAGGCTCCCGCCCGAGACGTCACCGAGCAGGAATTCGAAGAGCCGGTAGCCAATGATCAGCAGCGTAACGACGGCCGCCACAGCGCTGACGCCAAAAAACGCGACCAGGTAGAGGCGGCGGCCTGGCGGAATGTCGTCCGCAGTATGCGGCTGGTGCCTCGGTTTCCAGGCCAGCCACCAGATGGGCGCTCCCACCACCAGGGAACTGACGCCACCCAGGAGGAGGGTTCGGGTAGCGCCTCCCGCCAGCGGAGAGACTGCTGCGGCGAGCAACGCGTTCACCACGACGCCGACGCCGGAAGCGGCTGCCGCAAGAGCCACGGCGGACGTCACCAGAAGGCTGGCCCGGCGGGTGCGGGTGGAGCGGTGGATGGAGGCGGTGCGGTGGTACCGCCATACCGGGGCCCCGATAACGGCGGCAGCGATGGCCGGGGCCAGCGGTTCGAGCAGGTCGTTCAGCGGGTCACTCCTGTCGAACGCCAGCCGCAGGAGGACAAACAGGATGACGCCCAGCCCGCCCAAAGCGGTCATCCCGGCGACGAAGATGCCGACGGCAATGATGGCGACGTCCACCAGCCCAGTCCGGAAGCGCCGTCCGCCTTCCCGGAACCAGTGCCACCACCACACCACCGCTCCGCCTGCTGCCCAGATGAGGGACCGCAGGATGGGAAACCACCAGGGCTCGAGGGTGGCAGTAGACATGAAGCCGCGGATTGCGACGTCCAGAAGTGCACTCAGCGCGGCAATTGCCGCTCCGGCGCCGAGCAACAGGCCAAAAACGGAGCCCACGACGGCGCGCACGTCCTCAAGATGCGACGACGGTTTGCTGGGGTGCTTCCACATCCACCGGTGCCACCACCAGATACCTGCCCACACAAGGCCGCTGGCCAATCGGGACGGCCAATGGCTTTCCTGTCTGTCAACAAGGGATGCGGCAAGGTTCAGCAGCGATGTGGTGGCGATGATGAGCGAAAACGCGTACATGCCGGTGACGTACAGACCCCAACCCGGCGCCCTGCGTTCCGCTACCTCGTCCAGCCTCTTCCATGCAAACCACCACAGCAGCAGCGCCAGTGGGCCGCCGATCAGGGTGAACGCGAGGGACAGGGCCAGCCCCGCCATGTCTCCGGTTGCCAGCACAGACGCCGTCCGGAAGAGGCGCTCCAGCAGTCCGCTCAGGCCTGACGCCGTAATGACCACCAGCGCAAACAGCAGGACGTACAGGATCAGCCGGCGGAGGGTGGCAATACCACTGGCCGGGGCGGTGGCAGCTGTGTCCGTCGGCCCTGTCATGGCTTCACCGGCACTGCCCGGCAGGCGGTCAGGGGATACGGCGGCCGGTCAATCATCCATTTCCCATTCACCTTCAGGAGCGAGAACGCCTCCTCCATTTCATACTCGGACGGGCCGAAAGGTCCGCCCTGGGATGACTGGACGATCGAAACTTTCACGGTGGCTGAATCGGCCCGCTCCGTCGTCGAAACCAATACGACCCTTGCCGGGCGTGGCTCACCGTCGTAGGACCCGCTGCACCTGCTGCGCGCCCCCGTGGTGAGGAAGGATTCCGCGGTGGGAACGTCGCCGTCAATCACTGCCTTGCTGTACCGCTGGACCACTCCGGCGGGGCTGGCCTCATCCAGCGGGGCCGGATCACCTCGCGTGAAAACCACGGCCAGCGCAACCACCACCAGCAAAAGCACCACGCCCACCAGCGCGAGCAGGATCCGGTCCGGTTTTCGCGCTTTCTCGTCCCCCATGCCGCAAGTATGGGGCACGGGCGGCGGATTTCGCCCCCGTCTTTCGACCTCCATATGGAAAAGCCCTGGTCGCGGCGGAAACGGGGTCGGCGGAAGCCCGCTGCACCACTGCCCTTACAGAGGCATCTTTATGAGGCAGTGTTGCACCGGCTGCAACAATCCGGTTCTAATCGCTGTCTTTCATCCGGGTCGTAGCGTCTGCGCCAGGGCGCTCGAAGCGGATGAAAAATGTTTCACCCGGCTATTGACTGTGGTGCGCATCACCATCTAGCTTGAAACAACCACGTTGCAGCAGTTGCAACTCCTACTTTTACTGGTGGTTCAATGAGCATCAAACCAAACTCTTCCCGGGCAGGAGCCATTGCCAGTGCCGTCAATGCTCCTGGCCGGGCAGGCCGCTGCGCGGACAGCACGGTGGCCAGCAAAGATGTACGACGTCGAGTGGTCACCGCGAGCTTCATCGGCAACTTCGTGGAATGGTTCGACTACGCCGTGTACGGCTACCTCGCGGCCGTCATTTCCTCAGTCTTTTTTCCCGAGGCGGACCGGCAAACGGCATTGCTGGCAACCTTCGGCGTCTTTGCGGTTTCCTTCTTCGTCCGGCCACTGGGCGGATTCTTCTGGGGCCACATCGGCGACAGGCTCGGCCGGCGCAAAGCCCTGTCCCTCTCTATCGTCATCATGTCCGTCTCCACCTTCTGCATCGCCCTCATTCCCGGCTATGGAACCATCGGCATGCTGGCCCCGGTCCTGTTGCTCCTGGTCCGCGTGGTCCAGGGGTTCTCGGCATCCGGAGAATATGCGGGAGCCTCAGCCTTCCTGGTGGAATACGCACCGGCCAACCGCCGCGGACTCTATGCCGCGGTAGTCCCGGCAAGCACCGCCGCGGGCCTGCTCCTGGGCTCCCTGATCGCTGCGCTCCTCAGCTCCGTGCTCAGCACCGACCAGCTGCACGAGTGGGGCTGGCGGCTACCGTTCCTCCTGGCCGCACCCATGGGCCTGATCGGCCGCTACATCCGCACCAAGCTGGAGGACACCCCTGCCTTCCGCGCCCTGGCTGAGCAGGAGGAGTCGGTGCCCAAAGCTCCCGCTCTGGACATGTTCCGGACCTACCGCAAACAGCTGCTGATCGCCTGTGGGGCAGTGCTGCTCAATGCCGTTGGCTTCTACGTCATCCTCAGCTACATGCCCACCTACCTGTCCGAGGAACTGGGCTTCGGGCCCACCGAATCCTTCCTGGCCACTACCATCGCCCTGGCCAGCTACATCGGCTTCATCTTCCTGACCGGCATTGCCTCGGACCGGTTCGGCCGCAAGCGGATGCTGATCACCGCCTCCGTACTGTTCATGCTCCTGACCGTCCCGGCCTTCATGCTGCTGGACACCGGCAACTTCCTGGTGATCGTCCTGGTCCAGATCCTGTTGGGCGGGATGCTCACCCTCAACGACGGCACCCTGCCCAGCTTCCTGGCCGAACTGTTCCCCACCAAGGTCCGGTACAGCGGCTTCGCCGTCAGTTTCAACCTGTCCAACGCCTTGTTCGGCGGAACCGCGCCCTTCATGGCCACCCTGCTGATCGGCACGACCCAGAGCAAGCTGGCCCCCGGCTGGTACCTCGTAGCCGCCTCCGCCGTTTCCCTGATGGCCGTGCTGTTCGCCACAGAAACATCGCGGAAGCCCCTGAAGCACCTCTGAAGCCGCCCAAGCAACTCCGGGCAATCAGCGGCCCCAAAGCCAACCCCTACACAAACCAACACCAACTGCGCCAACAGCAGCTGGCACCCATTAGAAAGGCACTACCTTCGTGACTATCACCGCCGATAACGCCTCATCCATCGCCGAACTCGAGCGCCTCAAAGTCCTGCACATTGGCTCGAAGGGCAAGCTCACGTTCTCTGACGCAGAGTTCGAGCGGCGCCTGGGCGGCCTGCGCCAGATCATGGCAGCCAAGGACCTCGATGCAGTCATCCTGACCAGCTACCACGGCATCAAGTACTACTCCGACTTCCTGTACACCACGTTCGGCCGCAACTACGCGCTGGTGGTCACCGCGGACGACTCGGTCACCGTCACCGCGAACATCGACGCCGGCATGCCCTGGCGCACCTCCTACGGCGAGAACATCGTCTACACCGACTGGCGCCGCGACAACTTCTACTTCGGCCTGCAGGAGGCACTGCGCCAGCGCGGCGTCAAAGCCGCCCGGATCGGCGTCGAGGACGACTTCCTCCCCGGCCTGACCCGCGAAAAGATCGCCGCCGCCTTCCCGGGCGCCGAGCTCCTGGACGTCTCGCAGGACGCCATGCGCCAGCGCATGATCAAGTCCCCCGAGGAGATCGAGGTGATCAAGCACGGCGCCCGCATCGGCGACCTGGGCGGCGAGGCCATCCGCGCGGCGATCCGCGAGGGCATCACCGAGTATGAGGTAGCTCTGATCGGCACCGAGGCCATGGTGCACGAGATCGCCAGGACGTTCCCGCACCGCGAGGTCCGCGACACCTGGGTGTGGTTCCAGTCCGGCATCAACACCGACGGCGCGCATAACTGGGCCACCACCCGGAAGCTGCAGAAGGGCGACATCCTCTCGCTCAACTGCTTCCCGATGACCTCCGGCTACTACACCGCCCTGGAGCGGACGCTCTTCCTGGGCCAGCCGGACGAACGCTCCCTGGAACTGTGGAACATCAACGTGGAGGTGCACCGCCGCGGCCTGGAACTTATCAAGCCCGGTGCCGTCTGCAAGGACATCGCCGCCGAGCTCAACGAGATCTACATCAGTCACGGACTGCTCGCCAACCGCACCTTCGGCTACGGCCACTCCTTTGGAGTCCTGAGCCACTACTACGGCCGTGAAGCCGGGCTGGAGTTGCGCGAGGACATCGACACCGTCCTGGAACCCGGCATGGTGGTCTCCATGGAACCCATGATCACGGTGGCGGACGGCCTGCCTGGCGCCGGCGGCTACCGTGAGCACGACATCCTGGTCATCGGCGAGGATACGGTGGAGAACATCACCAAGTTCCCGTTCGGCCCGGAACACAACATCATCCAGGCATAACCATCAGCGCCGGGAAGCGGCGCCACGGGCACGTGGCGCCGCTTCTGCCGTCCATGAGGAAAGATGGTGTTCACCATGACTCCTGCAACAACTTCCGACAGCAACGGCACCGGCACCAACGGCGGGACGGACACGAAAGGCGCCTCCGTCGTCGTCAATGCCATTGCCGTCCTGCGCACCTTCACCGCCGACGAACCCCTGCTGGGCGTCACGGAAATCGCCAACCGCGTGGGCATGCACAAGAGCAGCGTCTCCCGGATCCTGGCCACTTTCGAGCAGGAAAACCTGGTGGAACGGGACCCGGAAACCAAGCGGTTCCGGCTGGGCCTGGGACTCATCGCCGTCGCCGGACCGCTGCTGGCCGAGATGGAGGAGCGGCGCGTTGCCTACCCCGTGCTGCGGCAGTTGACCGAGCAGACCGGCGAGACCAGTGCGCTGATGCTCTGGAACGGGGACGAGGCCATCTGCGTGGAGCAAATCGCCAGCCACCACCAGATCAAGCACACCACGCCCCTCGGCGCCCGGTACCGGGACGCCATGAGCGCGTCCGTCCAGGTGTTCCTGTCCACCCTGCCGGCCGAGCGGGTGCGGGAGCTGCTGCGCAGCGGGACCATCGCCTTTCCGGGAATGGACGACGCCGGGCTTGCGGCTTACGAGGCCAGGCTCCACGACGTGGCGCAGCGGGGATGGGCGGGCAACTACGGCGAATCGTCCATGGATGAGGTGGGCGTTGCCGCCCCGGTCCGCGACCACCGCGGCGACGTGGTGGCGGCCGTCCTGATCCCGGCGCCCCGCTTCAGGGTGTCGAAGGAGCAGTTCGAGAGCCTGGGTGATGCCTGTGTGGCCGCCGCCGCTAAAGTGACCACCCGGTTGGGCGGCCGGCCAGCAACCTGATGTTGCTGGCCGGGACAGCCCTTACGACCAGGTGATGTAGGAGCCGGTCGGGCTCCAGTGGATGACGCCGCCCTGGTAGTTCTGGGCCACGCTTCCGTCATTGCCTGTCGCGTATTCATCGCTGGTGGGGTAGCCGAGGCGACCCGATTCAAACCCTGTGGAGGCCCAAATTGAGCGGATCGCGCCGATGGAGATGTGGGCTCCTGTGGCCGGTGACCAGATGATGGCGCCGCCCTGGTAGTTCTGGTAGACCCCGCCGTTCTTGAGGCCGCCCACTTCGTCGGTGGTCGGGTAGCCGAGGCCGCCGTTTTCAAACCCTGTAGCGGCCCACAGGCCGCGGATTGCGCCGATGGAGATGTGGGCTCCTGTGGCCGGTGACCAGATGATGGCGCCGCCCTGGTAGTTCTGGTAGACCCCGCCGTCCCTGAGGCCGCCCACTTCGTCGGTGGTCGGGTAGCCGAGGCCGCCGTTTTCAAACCCTGTTGCTGCCCACAGACCACGGATCGCGCCAGTTGAGACATGGGCCCCTGACGCCGGCGAGTAGAGGATGCACGCGCGTTCAAAACACTGGTACCCGCCGTTGTCCTTGAGGCCGTACACCTCTGGGGTGGTGGCTGCTCCAAAAGCACCATTCAGCGAAGCTGCCTTCACTGCAATCGGCGTCTGCGCGGGTGGAGGCCCAGCCGTGGTGAAGGTCCACGTCTGGTCCGCGGCCAGGGCGTTGCCGGCAACATCCTTCACACCGGTGGTACCGCCCTTGATCGTCGCAGTGTAAGTGGTCCCCGCAGCCAGGTCAGCACCAGGGTCCAGGGTTGCAACTTTGCCGGGGGCGTCATACGCCACAGCGGCCGCCACGGGAGCCGTCCCGTCCGTCAACGTGAACGTGTTCGTTGTGATCGTGGACGGGTCCATGCCCTCCGAGAACGTCCCTGTCACATTGACCGTCGCTGCCACGCCGGTGGCACCGGCAGCGGGAGACGTGGGCGTCACGGTCGGAGCCGTGGTGTCAGTGCTTCCCCCTCCGGTGGGATCGTAGTAGTGCCAGTACCGGCTTGTGGCGTTGACGTCTGCCAGCAGCAACAGGCCGCTGTCGGCCGTGCCCCACGCCGCACTGTTGACGTTCTGCTTCGTCGACGTCACATTGTGCACAAACTGGTCGGCATCGACGACGCGGGCGGTCTTGGTGGTGGTGAAGCTGATCTTGTCCAGCGGCGTGGACTTTTCGTAGATCGCACCGCCCGAGGTGGTGCAGACACCGGCGTCCGTGGTGCCGGACGGCTTTGGATAGGTAGCGAAGGTACGCAGCCTTTGGGTGCTCTCGTCAATCATGACGATCACCCGGTTTGGACACTCCGCAACGGTAGCGATCGTGTGCGCGGACCAGGTGGTACCACTCAAGGCCAGCAGTTGGATCAGCGGCTGGGACGCGGACGTGTACGAGGTCTTGATGGCCGCGAACACCCGGCCGCCCGAAGAGTCCAGCCACTTTAGGTTCATATGGTCGTCACTGCTGCGCTCTCCCTTCACCGCCGCCACAGGCGTGGTCCAGCCGGCACTCGGTGCGGCAGTGTCGTCGTGGTAGCTCCAATACATGCCGTCGGTGGAGTCCCCCACCTGCCGGCTCCACATCACGCCGACCTTGTTCCCGCCAAACGCGATCACAGCCGAGTTATCGTCCACGGACACATTGCTCAAGGATGCAGGATGTGCAAACGGTGTGCCCCACGTCGCGCCGTCGGTGCCGGTGACGTTCAAATAGATCCGGTTCCCCTGTTGCCACGTGGCCCAGACCCGGCCGGTCGAGTCCTTATCAATGGAGAGGGTCTCGGTCTTTTGGTTGTTGATTTGGGTAGATCCCAGGCTCGTGTACGACTTCGTACTCGAGTTGTAGCTGTAACGCCGCATGGTCGTGGGGAAGTTCGATTCCGCCGGCAGGCCGTCGTCAACGAAACGGTGGCTCGCCACATACAGAGTCTTCCCGTCCCACAGCACGTCATGATGAGTATTCGCCCGGGACTCCGTCACCACACCGGTGCTCGTCCATGAACTTGTCGAGGCATTGAACCGGAAGATGCGGAAACTGGAACTGCCGGCGTCCCAAAGGTTCCCCCACCAGATCCCGTCGTTGAACCACAGCGAATTCGTCTGCCGTTTGGTGCCGGTCGGGGTGGACGTACCGGAATGTGACGGACCCTGAACGCCGACATCACCCGTGGCAGCCGACGCTGAGATCGGTACCACCAGAGCACCCAGCGCAACCAATACCGCTGTCAAGAGTCCCAGGAGTCGCAGATTCTGCCACCGGCGTGGACGAGGACCAGGCAAGTTATCGACGCTCCGCATGAGGAAAAGCATGGAAGTTTTGGCACGTCTACTACTCCCGCCTACGCGGAAAAACGGATAATTAGTCAATTTAGCCCCCAAGAGTTGAATGCCGCCGATTCCCAGTTCGTTCAGTGTTGTTGCTCAAGGCATCCAAAACAATCCCGGGCTCCCCCTAATTGATGCCCCTATAGGTCACTACGGAAGGGAAAAGACTGTGACTTTCAGCGATAAAAGGGGGTCTTTTTGCGTCGCTAAATGGCGGCCTGCTGGTTCGGCAGTGCACGCGGCCGTCTATAAAACGTTGCTTGGGACATTCCGAGATCGCGCGTGACCTGAGCAGCGGGCTCGCCGCCTTCGACCAAGCGGACCGCGCTTCGAATCTGACTGTCAGTAACCCGGCCAGGCCGGCCACCCAATTCCATCCCGCTTTCGCAGTGGCGACATCGCCTCCACCGAGGTTTATAACGCGCAGGCCGCTCCTCGGCTGCGGAGTTCATCGGCGCGTCCCGGACACGCTGTTATCAATGTGAAGGTCATCGCGCCGGACTCCAGCGGCAAGAAGGTCTGCCTGTTGTCGGTCGGTGGATTGCTGCGCGTGGAAACGCGCGCATAGCCAATCAGTTTGGCCATGGGCTGCTCTGATGTGCCCCATAACTAATGGTGGATACAGCGGTTCAACCAGAAGGTTTGGAGACATAGTTACGAGAATCACTGGCGGCGGAAGAACTCTGACGATTCCGCGAAAAATAAGATACTGCAATCGTCACAGTGACCCAGCCTGTGAGACGTCTTGTATCCCAAGGGTTTCGAGACGCCTATGTCTCTTATTAGTTATGTCGGCTGAGGCTAGTGGAGGAGTTTGTGAATGACCCATCCGTCTCCGTGGAAGATCAGAGTTCTGCCTTGGCCGTCAATCCAGACCCAAAAGTATGAGGCGTCTTCGCCGACGTCATCCACCGTGCCATGTTCGGGTGCACATCCGGTCCGTTGGACGACGACTCTGTCGCCCGGGTTCAGGTGAATCCAGTTGTGATAGCTGAGTAGGCGACTTGGCGGGCCAGGGGATGGGACTTTCACTAGCTGAGTGTCTGCATTCACGGTGTTCCTTCCGGTGGATTTGGCGTTTCCGTCCACCAGGTCCTGGTATATAAGGAAAAGGGCGGGGCGGGCACCCGTGTGCACGCCCCGCCCTTTTCCTTTAGTACTGCTAGGTCAGTTCGGGGGTACTACCTGCATGCTTGGGGGCTAGCGCCTCCTGCTCGGCCGAGTTGTCTTCTGCGTCCGCTAGGCCCTCCCTTTTCTGCACCCGGCGGGCCCATGCTGAGGTGACGATTGGGCAGAGCACTGCGGAGACGACGACCGAGGCTGCCACGAGCACTGTGGCGTGTTCCGCAGCCGGCGCGTAGACGGGGTTGGCCGCGGCAATGATGGCGGGGACGAGGGCCGCGTTTCCGGCTGTGGTTGCTGCGGCGAGGCCTGCTACCCCGTCGCCGCCGGTGAGTTTGTCGGCGAGCAGCAGCACTGCGCCGCCGATGAAGACCACGAACAGGCCAAGGGCGATGCCGAGCAGTCCTGCTTCGACGACGGCGTTGAGGTTGATGGTCAGTCCGAGGGCCAGGCCCAGGAACGGAATCATTGCCGGTACCAGCGGGGCCAGGAGATGCCGCATGTTCTTGTCCAGGTTTCCGAGGAGCATGCCCAGTGCCAGCGGGAGGATTGCGCCGACGAGTGCCTGCCAGGGGAAGGCAGCGAGGCCGGCGATGCCGAGGGTGACCATGGTCAGGAAGGGGCCGGATTCGAGCGAGAGGATGGAGTAGGCTCCAGCATCGCGTTTGCGGCCGAACTGGCCCATGAGGGAGATGTAGAGGCCGCCGTTAGTGTCGTTCAGTGCGGCGACGAGTGCGAGGGTTGAGAGGCCGGCAAGGATTCCGGTTTCAATGGGTGCTTCGCCGAGGAAGCGTCCGGCGATGACGCCGATGAGGATGGCGAAGAGGATTTTTGAGCCGAGCAGCACGCCGCCCTTTTTGAGGATGTAGGGCGTTGATTTAACTTCGAGTGTTGCGCCGAGGCATACGAAGAACACGGCGAGGAGGGGTGCTAGGCCGGTGAAGAATGCACCCGTGAAGGAGCCGAAGAATTTTCCGGCGTCCGGGGCCAGGGTGTGAATGACGGCGCCGATGCCAAGGGGCACCAGCATCATGCCGCCGGGGACTTTTTCCAGGGCTTTCTTGATGGGAATCGACATTGATTTCTCCTGTGAATGGCTGGGTTGCTTGGGTCCACGCATTCCGGGGCGGGTGCGCGGGGGTGGGGGTGTTTAGCCGAGGCCTGGGATGAGCAGGACTTTGCAGGCGTCTCCGGTGAGCAGTTCGACGGCTTCGTCGATTTCGCTGAGTTTCTTGCGGTGGGTGATGAGCCAGTCGAGCTCCAGCTTCCCGGAGTCAAGGAGGAGCAGGCTCTGTTCCCAGGTTTCCCAGAGCCGGCGTCCGAAGATGCCGCGAAGGGTGATGCCTTTTTTGTTGATGTAGGCGGCGATGTCGACTTCGGCGGGGCGGCTGGGGTGGCCGACGGTGATGACGGTGGCTTCGCGGCGAACGGCTTCGAAGAGTGTGGTGAGGGTGCCGGGTGCTCCTGAGCATTCGAAGCCGACGTCGAAGCCGCCGCGGCGGCCGGTGAGTTCGCGGCAGCGTTCGATGATGCCGTCGTTGGGGTGCAGGGCGGTCGCGCCGAGCTTTTCGGCTTGGGCGCGCCGGTAGGGGTTGGGGTCGACGGCGATGACATGGCTGGCGCCCATGAGCAGTGCCAGGTTCACGACGACGAGGCCGACCGGTCCTGCGCCACTGACGAGCACGGCCCGGCCTGCGACGGAGTAATTGGCGCGCTGGATGGCGTGCACTGCGACGCCGGCTGCCTCGAGCAGGGCTCCGGACTCGAGGGACAGGCCGGTGGGGAGCTTGACGCAGATGTCCTGCGGGACAGCGGCGTACTCGGCGAAGACGCCGTCGATGTGCATGCCCAGGATCCCGGTGCGTTCACACGTGTGCGCGTCGCCGGTGCGGCAGGGGAAGCACTGGCCGCAGGTCAGGTGGCTTTCGAGGGCGACTTGGTCGCCAACCTGCAGTCCGGTGACGCCGGCTCCGACCTCGACGATGGTTCCTGCGCCTTCGTGCCCGAGGGTGACCGGGAGGTTGAGGTTGAACGCCTGGGCAGAGGGGGTCCATTCGTAGAGTTCGCGGTCGGTGCCGCACAGGGACGCGGCTCCGACTTCGATGACGACGGTGCCTTCTGTTGCCTTGGGGTCGCCGGCGTCAGTGACGTAGGTGACGCCTCGTTCTGCTGCGTTCTTAACTACTGCCCGCATGGGGGCCGCCTTTCGTTGGTTCTGGTGATGCGTGGAGGATTGTGTTGGGGGTGTCAGCTGGGGAGTTGGCCGGCGAAGCGGCGCAGGATGTCGGTGGGGCCGACCTGTCCGCCCTTGAGCAGGAGCCTGCACCCTCCGACAGCGGAGGCGCCGTCGGCTTTCAGGATTGGGCCGGCTGTGACGAATTGGTCGGTCACCCGGAGTTGGCGTACGCCCATGGCGATGAGTGCATGGCTGGAGGTATCGCCGCCGCAGACGGCGATGTCCCGGGTGAGGCCGGCTGTGGCCATCCTGGCGGCGATGCCGCCGATCAGTGTGCCGACGTAGCCGGCGTCCACCGGTTTGCTGGTGCCGTAGCGGGGGTCCGCCGCGCCGCGGGTTGTGTGCACGATGACGTTCCTACCTGCCCGAAGGGCCGCGGAAACGCGTTCATCGAGGGCGGCGACGAGTGCGGTGTCAACGCGCTGGAGCAGTTCGGCAGGCACGGGAACGTCCTCCCAGCCATTGGCGATGGCATCGTTAATCTGCTCGGCCGTGGTGCTGGACGCTGAAGCGCTTACGGCCAGAACCGGTCCGGACGGGCGCTGCGGGCCGGGTGTGCGTGGAGTCTGGTCCGAGATTGAGCGTGCCAGTGCTGCCATGATGCCGCCGGATCCGACGACGATGGATGGGCCGTGGCCGTGTTCTTCCCGCATGAGGGCTTCTGCGATGGCGTCCATCTGGTGTTCGTCGACGGCGTCGACGACAAAGGCCTGTGCCCCGGGATCCCGGCGCCGTTCCGCCCAGGCGTCCTTGAAGGTGCCGTCCTCATACGCTGGCACGTGGATCGCCGCAGGCACCTGGGTGCCGCCGAGCTGTTCGGCCAGGACCTGGCGCAGGTCCGCCTCGGCCATGGGGGTGGACGGGTGGCGGGACATCACCGGGTGGCGGTCCAGCCGGTAGGTTTTGCCGGCGTAGTTGGCGTAGTGGTTGCTGAAGGCGGTGTAACGGCCGAAGCCCGGCTGGGCCGGCGCCACGGGAATGGGGCCGTGCAGGGGGAACCGCTCATGGAGCAGCTGAATCCCGCGGCCTATGCTCCCGACAGTGGTGGAGCTGTCGAAGGTGGAGCACACCTTGTACAGCAGCACGTCCAGGTTCAGGGCCGCAATGCCGGCAAGGTCACGGGCTACCAGGTTGTCGAATGCCGTTCCGGACAGCGAGCGGGCCGGTCCTGCGAACCCGACGACGTCGGTGTCCGTGGGCAGCGGAGCGTCCCCGATGACCAAGGCAGCTTCCAGTCCGTAGCGGTGGGACTGCGCCAGGACGTCGGCGGCTCCGGTGAGGTCGTCCGCGACGAAACCGAAAGCTGGCATTTCAGGCACCTTTCCCGAAAGTCTGGACTGCGTGCAGGAGAGCATCGTCCCCCGTTGAGGCGAGTTTGTCCGCTGCCGTCTGCAGCGGCACCCCTTCCACGGCTGCCTCCCACGCCTGGCGCAGACTCCGCACTCCGGCGCCCGGGCCGTCCGGGTGGGCGGCGACCCCGCCGCCGGCGAGCATCATCAGGTCCGTGGAACCGACCGCTTCGAACGTGGGGCCGGGGGTGGTGACATTCTGCCCGGAGGACAAAACAGGCAGCGGTGCAAAGGTCTGTCCGAGGGGTTCGAGCAGGCTGCGGATGTTGGCCGCGACTTCTTTGTCCAGTTCGTAGAACTTGCTGCCGAGTCCGCTGGCGTGCAGGTGGTCGGCGCCGGCAAGGCGGGCCATCTGCTGCCAGACCCGGTAATCCATGCCCAGGGCCTTGGACCGCATGGAGGCGGCGAGGCCGGCGCGGTGGCCGTGGATCGGTACCTCGGCAAAGCTGCGCAGCAAGGCAAGAGCCGGGAGCCCCATCACGGGGATGTTCAGCATCACGCACGTGCCGCCGGCTTCAACAACCAGGTCGTGGCGCTTCTGCAAGCCGGCGAGGTCGCCGGTGATGTTGAAGGCATACATTGTGGAGTGGCCCGTGACCTGCTCGGCGGCGCGGATTTCCTCGGTAGCGACCGCGACCCGGCGTTCCAGCGGCAGGTACGCCGGATCAGTCATGAGCTCGTCGTCCTTGATCAGGTCAATGGATGCCATCGCCAGATCCCGGACCACCAGGCGGAACTCCTCTTCGGAAAGCCCGACATTGGGTTTGACGATGGTGCCGACCATCACGCCCTGAACGTCACTGATGAGTTTGCGTGTCCCCTCGATGCCGAAGGCCGGGCCAGGGTGGGCGGCCACGAAGTCCTCCGGCAGCTCAATGTTCTGGAGCCGGCAGGCATACAGATCGCCCAGCTCGAAGAGATTGCCTGCAATGGCAGTCTGCAAGGTCGCCAGGTCGGTTCCGACGTTCTCCATCGGGAAATCAACGGTCACCAAGGCAGCGCGGACTTTTTCCGGGTTGGCCCGTGACGGCAGGGAAGGCCGGCAAAAGCCGAGCTCCTGAACATCGGATATCCGGGCGGCGTGCCGTTCCCGGATGCGGGCCGATTCGCCGGGGACCGGCAGGAAGGTGCCGCTGGACTGCTCGCCCGCCATGATGGCCGCGGCCTTCGCGGGGTCAATCTCGGACTCTAGGTAGTAGGTGCAACGCACCGAGCGCGGGTCGCGCATGGATTCTCCAATTCGGGGGTTTTGAAACTCACGTATCTGACTGTCACCTGCGGGTACTTTCACTTCGCTCACGCGCCGACGCGGGCTCAAGCAGGTGACTCGCACTTCGGGCCTGTGCGGTCGTCTGTAATCGCAAGCCCGAAGTTGTACGTACCTTTGATACGTACAATAATGGGTGGCGTAGGTCACGTCAAGACTGGACGACGTCGCTGCTCAGCGTTGGGGAGCCGCGGGAGGGCTAAGATTTGCACAGCGGCAGAGGAGTTAGCGTGAGTTTGGTACCAGCAGACACAGGGTCGGAGCCGGCAGGACGCAGCGGCGGTTTGGACCGGGAAGCCGGAGGCCCGATGCATGCACAAATTCGGGACATCCTGCACCGGCAGATCGTGGACCTTGCGCTGCCCCCAGGCTCCTCTCTGCCAACCGAAGAGGAACTGCAAAGGCAGTTCGGTGTCTCCCGCAGCGTGGTGCGCCAGGCCCTGTCAGGCCTTGCCGACCTCGGCCTGATCCGACGCCAGCGCGGCCGCGGAAGCGTAGTAGCCGCAACGCCCGTCCTCCGCCGGCACGTCCAGCGCGCAGGCGGCCTGGACGAACAGGCTGCCGCGCACGGCCAGCGCCTGCGCACTCACGTCCTCACCGTAGAACCATCCGAGCCGCCCCAGGCAGGCATCGAGGCCCTCAACACCACCAATACCTGGAAAATCGAGCGGGTCCGCTACCTCGACGAGCTTCCCGTTGCGTTCATGCGTACCTGGGTCCCGCGCGACTTCTTCCCGCACTTCACCGTAGAACTGCTCGAAAACGCATCGCTTCTCAGCCTCATGCGCGACCACGGGTATCACCCCGCGGGCGGTCCCCGTCAGGTCCAGGCAGTGTCCTCAGATCCTGACCTGGCGCGGAAACTGAACATCAACACCCGCGAACCACTACTCCTGCTCCAAGGCGTAACCCGGGATGCCCTCGGCCACGGCCTCGAATGGTTCAACGTGTGGCACAGCCCCAACACCGTCTTCGACGTCGATGCACAAGTCACCAGCCAGCCCGGTCGCGTCTCCCAAGAGCACCTCCGCCGCCTACGGAACCTGACCCAGCAACTTGAATCAGAACTAGCCGACCTCGAACGAGGAGCACCCTAAAGGGCGCCCCGACGGCCAATCGACCCCTGACATCCATCGGGACGTCTCAAGATGTTGGGAGTCGACGCTGGCGGGACGCTGGCGCACCCTTCCGGGCCGCCAATGCCTTCTCCCGTTTCTGTCGCCCTGGCGAGCCAGCGGGGATGACCACAGTCGCCGGCGGTGGATATTTCCGGTCTTCCCGTTGCACCTTGAAGCGGGTTCAGGGCCTTAGCACTACCCCTTGTGGCCCCTGACACGTGGGCGTAACGTGCCCATCACAAAGCTCGCCCTTGGAGGCCTCCATGTCCTCGCCGCTACGCCGCGCTATAGCCTTGGCATCAATCTTGTCCTTCGGACTACTCGGGCCCGTCGGCCTCTCGGCGTGCACCGCCACCGAGGCACCGCCCCCCGCACCGACTACCGAGGCGCCGCCCCCCGCATCGACTACCGAGGCGCCGCCCCCCGCATCGACTACGGAGGCTCGCACGATCCCACCGCTGCCGGACAGCGGCGACATCGACGCTGGTACATACCTCGTCACCAGCTTCGCAGAGAATTTCGAGATCACCGTCCCAGACGGCTGGTCGGGCGACGGCGATGGCTTGGGAAAGGACGACCCGGATCACCCGGATGATATGGCGGTCTTCGTGGGTTGGTGGCACTCCGACCATGTGCCGACGGACGCATGCGCGTGGCAGGGCGCGCTCGTCGAAGTCAATCCGTCGGCTAAGGCCTTCGTCGACGCGATGATGGCGCAGACGTCAACGTCCAGCACCCCTCCCGTCGAGGTCGTGGTGGGTGATTACTCCGGTGTCGAGTTCGACCTCTCCGTCGAGGGCGACTTGGACATCAAAGCCTGCGACAACGGTCAGTTTTGCGTTCACTCAGAATATTCGAACCTTTGCACCCGCTGGTACTCGAGCGCCGCTGAGCGCGAAACCTACCGGGTGGTCAACCTGAACGGCCAGCGCGCTATGTTCTGGATGGTCCAATTCCACGAATCGATCAATCCGGAGCTGACCAGAGAAGCACGCGCCGTCTTCGACTCGATCGTGTTCAAGGTCCGACAGGTGACCAGCTGATGCGGTAGGCGATCCCGCCTCACGCAAATGGCACACGAGATCAAACGCGAACGCGTCACCGATTCCGTCGCCAAACGCCGAGAAGCATGCGGTGAGGCGGCTTCGACGCAGCGGTTCACAGGTCAGGGGAGTCCGGCCATCCGGGCCGCCAGGTGCAGTGCCGCCAGCCGCCCCGTGCCGCGCGGATCACCGCCGCACAGCTCGAAGATCCGCTGCAGCCTGTGGTGCATAGACTGCCGCTCCAGGTGCAGTTCACGCGCCGATTGTGCTGTGTTGCAGCCGGAGTCCAGCCACACCTGCAGGGTCTCCAGCAGCTGGGACTGCCGCTGCGCGTCGTGCTCGAGCACCGCCCGCAGCTGCCGTTTGACGAACGCCTCCCGGGCCGAGGCATCGAGGCAGATCAGGGAAAGGCTTTCCACGGCAACGTCCTCCGCATCGACCACCACCAGCCCGCGGGCCGGATACTGCCGGCGCGCCGATGCGTTCCGTCGCCTGATCTGGCGCACCTCCAGGGCGCGGCGTGCTTCAGCCAGGGACCAGGCAGCCTCCGCCACCCCGCCGGCCAGCGGACCCACGGCGATCACCGCATCGTGGTCCCCTTCCAGCCCCTGGAGGGATTCCAGGAGCTGCCGACGTTCGCCAACGGTATCGGTGCTGGGCAGGCCGATCATCACCACCAGCTCGGCGTCGTCCAGGTACGCGGCACACGGAATGCGGTGGGAGCTCAGGAAGGTTTCGACGGCGCCACGCAGCTCCTGCGGTGACGCGGCGTGGATTGCCGCCACCACGGCGGGGGAGTCCGTGTGGAAGCCGGCGCCCGGGGCCAGCTGTTCAAGACGCCACTCCGGGGCGGAGTTGAGCACCGCCCGCATCAGTTCCGCACCTGCCAGCGCGTGCAGCCCGGGAGGCGTATGCTGCAGCAGCGCCAGGCCCAGGATGTCCACGGCGCGTTCGCCGGCCACCTGCGCCAGGGCTATATCCGCCGCATCCGGCACCCGTATCTCGAGCCGGCCCATGAGAACCCCGCGCACGGGGATGTCCACGCTGAGCACTGTTTCGCCAGCCACGCGGTAAAAGCCGCCGTGCCCGACCGG
Source organism: Arthrobacter sp. B1I2 (assembly GCF_030816485.1). NCBI lineage: Bacteria > Bacillati > Actinomycetota > Actinomycetes > Micrococcales > Micrococcaceae > Arthrobacter > Arthrobacter sp. B1I2. The sequence continues at coordinate 1,671,010 of NZ_JAUSYC010000001.1, forward strand.
CCCGGAGCCGGCGCCGTCCGGTGTTCCTTCTTCCTGATCCCCGCTCCAGCCCTCGGACGCCGCGCTGCCCAGTGTGACCCCCCACGGCGAGGTGACCTTTACGGCGGAGCCGGTGATGCCGGCCAGCACCCCCAGGATCTTGTCGAGCGAGGCCCCGTGGGCCAGCTCCGCCGCCATGGCGCGGGTAGCGGCGTCAGCCTGCTGGAGGTGCCCCACGGACTCGCTCACCAGCATGGAGTTGATGGCCTGCATGACGCCCACAAACGGCACCACCTTGCGAAGCTCCACCACAGGCAGGCCGTATTCCTCGGCCTTTTGAAGCATCTCGGCCGGGATCTCGGGCAGGGCGCCGCCGGTCTCGATGGCGAGCGCAGCAATCCCGCGCTGGGCCAGTTCGCGCACATAGTCTTCGCGTTTGGCCGGCGCGGCCGTGGCCAGGGTAATTCCGCCGCAGAGCAGCAGTTCACCGCCGCGGAGCAGGGGGGCGATGTCCAGCACTTCGCTTGAATGCACCCAGCGGACCGGCTGCGCATCGACCCCCGCTCCAAGGGGATGGACGACCGGATCGGCGGCGGCGAGGGCGGGGTGGGCGAGTATTTCGCCAAGAAACACTGACACGACGTTCCGTAACGTAGTAGGAGGATCTGTTCGACAGATCGTATCTTGTTCCTTGTGATGGGGGCCACATAGCCTTTGAGTACTTATCCACCTCACGGAGGCCCCCATGCAAGAAAAGCTTTCTTCGGCATCGCACGGGCAACCTGCCCAGGCCGCGACGGACCACAACGCCGTGGACCATGAAGCCTGGCTGCAGCCCATTCCTGAATCAGCACGAACACGCAAGGTATCCGGCCAGTTCTGGATCTGGGCGGGCGCCAACCTGGCACCCATCAACTGGGTGCTGGGGGCACTCGGGATCCAGCTGGGACTCGGGCTGGCGGACACCGTCACCGTCCTGGTGCTGGGCAACCTGATCGGCATGCTGCTTTTCGGCTGCTTCGTCCTCCTGGGCCAGAAGACCGGCGCCACCGGCATGGTCCTGGCCCGGGCGGCGTTCGGCCGCCGCGGCAACTACCTGCCGGCCGCCATCCAGGCCCTGCTGGTCATCGGCTGGTGCGCAGTGAACACCTGGATCATCCTGGACCTGGTCATGGCGCTCTTTGGAACCCTTGGCTGGGTTGACCCGGACGCACCCAACTACGGCTGGAAGATCGGCGTCGCCACCTTCATCATGGCCCTCCAGGTGGCCATCGCCTGGTTCGGCTACAAGGCCATCGCGGCCTTCGAAAAATGGACCGTACCGCCCACCATCCTCATCCTTGCCGTCATGTCCGCGGTCGCCTGGTTCGGCATGGACATCGACTGGGGCTACGCCGGACCGGCCGGCGCCATCCTGGAAGGCTCCGAGCGGATCGCCGCCATGAGCGCCGTCATGACCGCCATCGGCATCGGCTGGGGCATCACCTGGTTCACCTACGCCGCCGACTACTCCCGGTTCGTCAGCACGAGCGTCCCCAAGAAGAAGGTCTACCTGGCCTCCGTGCTGGGCCAGTTTATTCCGGTGGTCTGGCTCGGTGTCCTGGGCGCCAGCCTTGCCACCAACAGCGGTGAGATCGATCCCGGCAAGCTGATCGTCCTGAACTTCGGCGCCATGGCGCTGCCGGTGCTGCTGATGGTGCTCCACGGCCCCATCGCCACCAACATCCTGAACATCTACACCTTCTCCGTGGCCACCCAGGCCCTGGACATCTCCATCAGCCGCCGCAAGCTCAACCTGTTCGTCGGCGTCTTCTCGCTCGCCGCCGTCGTGTTCTTCATCTTCCAGGAGGACTTCGCCGCGGTGCTGGACGCCTGGCTGATTGGCCTGGTCGCGTGGGTGGCTGCCTGGGGCGGCATCATGCTGGTGCACTACTTCTGGCTGGACAAGCGCTGGCCGGGTGAGCCCGACCGCCTGTTCGACGCCGTGGGGACCAAGCGGCTGCCCGGCATCAACTGGGCCGGCGTCGTCGCCCTCGTGGCCGGCATCTTCGCCACGTGGCTGTTCATGTACGGACTGATCCCCATCATGCAGGGCCCCATCGCCGTGGCCCTGGGCGGCTGGGACCTGTCCTGGCTGGCCGGCGGGCTGACCAGTGCCGGGGTGTACGCCATCCTCGGACCGCGGCAGCACATCCGCTACCTCGCCCTGGAGCCCCGCACGGCCAAAACCGTGGATAGCAGCCCTGCGCTGCCCGCCCTCTAACCTCCTCTTCTCCTAGACCTGGCGGGCGCCCTGCGCCCGCCGAAAGGATTCCCGTGAACCAGCCCGCCATCCCGGACCCGCTGCACCCCATCACCTGGCCCGACGGCGCCAAGGCCGCCGCGTCCTTCACCTTCGATGTGGACGCCGAGTCCTGCACCATCGCCCACGATCCCACCAGCACCCGGCGCATGTCGTTGATGAGCCACCAGTCCTACGGCCCCAAAGTCGCCGTACCGCGTCTTCTGGCGATCCTGGCGCGCCAGGACATCCAGGCCACCTTCTTCATCCCCGGCTTCACGGCAGAGTCCTACCCGGACGTGGTGCGGCGGATCGTGGACGGCGGGCACGAGGTGGCGCACCACGGCTACCTGCACGAACCGATGCAGGGCATCGACGCCGCCACCGAAGCCAGCTACATCGACCGCGGCCTTGAGGCCCTGGCCAAGGTGGCCGGAGTCCGGCCGGTGGGGTACCGCGCGCCATGGTGGGAGCTGAACTGGCACTCGCCGGGCCTGCTGGCGGACCGCGGCTTCCTCTACGATTCAAGCCTGCTCGACGGCGACGCCCCCTACCGCTTCGCCGTCGCCACTGATGATCCCCGGGACATCGTGGAGATTCCCGTGGACTGGACCCTCGACGACTGGGAGCAGTACGCCTTCTACCCCGGCGTGACCGGCAGCGGCGTGATCGAAAGCCCCGCGAAGGTGCTTGAGATGTGGACCCTTGAAGCCGAGGCCCACCACTCCCAGGGCAGCTGCTTCGTGCTGACCAACCACCCGTTCATCTCCGGGCGGCCATCCAAGGCCGTGGCGCTGGAGCAGCTGATCGAGCGGGTGAAGGCCATGGACGGCATGTGGGTGACCACCATGGAGCAGATTGCCCTGCACACCAAGGCCACGGTCACCGGGGTGCACACCCACGCGCGGATTGAGGTGCCGGTATTCCCGGGCGCGGGTGCACGGTTTGAGCCGGCCGTGGTGCGGCAGGGGGTGCTGGCCTAGCATCCACAGGCAATGAACGCGGCCGGCGGCGGGAGCTCCCGCTGCCGGCCGCTTCTGGTTGCGCCCATGGACACGGTCTGTTGGCGGTGCCTATGGTGGCGAAAGGGGCCGGCGCCGCCGGCCGGGAGGAGCCATGGATGGAGTTTTCGCGTCACGTCACGGACGGCTCCGCGGACGGCATCGAGCAGGAGCTGTCCTGGCAGATCCCGCTCTATGAGCAGCTCCACCGGCACCCGGAATTGGGCCTTGCCGAACACGAAACGTCTGCCGCCATCGCGGCGAAGCTGGCCGGCTGGGGCTTTGACGTACGGCACTTCGGCGGCACCGGCGTCGTCGGTGTCCTTGCCAACGGCGCAGGTCCCGGTGTCCTGGCCCGGGCGGACATGGATGCCCTCCCCGTCACCGAGGCCACGGGGGCAGACTACGCGTCCGCCGTTCCGGGAGTGATGCACGCGTGCGCGCACGACATGCACACGGTGGCTTTGCTCGGGGCGGCGAAGTACCTGGCTGAACACCGGGAGGGATGGGACGGCACCTACATTGCGCTGTTCCAGCCGGCGGAGGAGACGGCGGCGGGTTCGCAGGCAATGCTCGACGACGGCCTGGCCGCCGGCGTTCCGCAGCCGGACGTCGCGCTGGCCCAGCACGTTATGCCCACCGAGGCGGGAACGGTCGGCACCACCCCCGGGCCTATTCTTTCGGCGGGTGATTCGGTCCGGATCACCGTCCACGGCCGCGGAGCCCACGGGTCCATGCCGCACAAGTCGGTTGATCCGGTGGTGCTGGCCGCCTCGATTGTCCTGCGCCTGCAGACGGTGGTGTCCCGCGAAACGGCACCTGGCGAGTTTGCGGTGCTGACCGTTGGCTCCGTGCAGGCAGGGGCAACGGCCAACATCATTCCGGACCGCGCTGAACTGCTGCTCAACCTCCGCAATTACGACCTGGGGTTGCGGGCCAGGATGATCGACGGGATTGAGCGGATCGTGCGGGGCGAGTGCGCAGCCGCAGGGTCTCCCCAGGAACCCGATTTTGAGTACTACGACCAATATCCCCTCACCAGCAACGACCCCGAGGCCAACGCCTGGGTCACCGCAGCCTTCACCAGGACCTTTGGTGCCGATGCCGTCTACCGCACCAGCCCGCAGACGGCGTCCGAGGACTTCAGCCGCATCCCCGACGCCTTCCGCATTCCCTACGTGTACTGGGTTGTCGGGTCCGTGCCCCCGGACGTCTACCGGCGGGCCGTGGATAACGGCACGGCGGACACCGACATCCCGGCCAACCACTCACCGTTCTTCCTGCCGGCCGTGGATCCCACCCTGCGCACGGCCACCCAGGCACAGGTGGCCGCTGCCTTGGCTTTCTTTGGGCCGGAAGCAGGCGAGGTGCAGGCCTGACGGCAGTGCCGTTTAGCCCGCCGCGGACATCAGGGACCGCATCTGCGCCGCGGCATCGCTGCCCGGCGCGGGCGTGTACACCACGATGTGCAGGTCCGGCCGGTCGGAGGGGGACACCTGGTGGTGTTCGAGCTGCAGCACTCCCACGGCCGGGTGGTGGAAAAGGCGCTCGCGGGATTCGAAGCCCAGAATGTCGTACAGGTCCCAGCCCTGCCGGAACTCCGGGCTTGCTTCCTTGAGCCGTTCCACCTGGTACTGGATGTCCGGGTCGCCCAGCCGCTGCCCGGCTTCGGCCCGGAATTCGGCAAGGAATCGCTTGCTGGTGGTTTCCCAGTCCGGCAGCAGGTCCCGGACGTAGGGGTCAGTGAAAACCAGCCACAAGAGGTTCCGGTCCGCCGGCGACACTGTGGCGATGTTTGGAAACAGCGCGGCGTAGGCCTTGTTCCAGCCGGCCACACCCCAGTCCGGGAACAGGGCGAAGGACGGATTGGGATCCAAGGCATCCAGCAGCCGCTGGATGTGGGGCGGAGCGGAATCGGCGGCGGGGCCGGCAGGTGCGGCGGACGCGTACCCGCCAAGGGACAGGACATAACCAAGTCCCGTGCCCGAAAGATGCAGCGCGCGGCTGACGGCCTCCAGGACCTGGCGCGACGGGCTGATGTCCCTGCCCTGCTCCAGCCAGGTGTACCAAGTGACGCTCACACCGGAGAGGAACGCCACCTCCTCGCGGCGCAACCCCCGGTCACGTGAGCGCCCTATCGGCGGAAGGCCATAATCGGCCCGCAGCGCCTGGTCCCGACGAGCACGCAGGAAGAGGCCAAGTTCTTTGCGGCGCCCGGAATCATTCACCTCGAAATACTATTACTCTGGTACTCCTACTACTAGTAGCAGGAGCGTCTTCCGCCGCGGTCCGGCAGACAGCAGGATGGTAACCATGCCTGCACTCCGCTCTAAAACAGTCACCCACGGCCGCAACATGGCCGGCGCCCGCGCACTGCTGCGCGCCTCCGGCGTCGCCAACTCGGACATCGGCAAGCCGATCATCGCCGTGGCCAACTCCTTCACCGAATTCGTCCCGGGCCACACCCACCTCGCCCCCGTCGGCCGGATCGTTTCCGACGCAATCCTCGCCGCCGGCGCCGTGCCGCGCGAGTTCAACACCATTGCCGTGGACGACGGCATCGCCATGGGACACAGCGGCATGCTCTACTCGCTGCCGTCCCGCGACCTGATTGCCGACTCCGTTGAGTACATGGTCAACGCCCACTGTGCCGATGCCCTGGTCTGCATCTCCAACTGCGACAAGATCACCCCCGGCATGCTCATGGCCGCGCTGCGCCTGAACATCCCCGTGGTCTTCGTCTCCGGCGGCCCCATGGAAGCCGGCCGGGTGACCCTGACCGACGGCTCCGTGCGCTCCCTTGACCTGGTGAACGCGATTGCCGACGCCGTGGACGAGTCCATCTCCGATGCTGACATCAACCTCATCGAAGAGAACGCCTGTCCCACCTGCGGTTCCTGCTCCGGCATGTTCACCGCCAACTCCATGAACTGCCTCACCGAGGCCATCGGCCTGTCCCTGCCGGGCAACGGCTCCGTGCTCGCCACGCACACCGCGCGCAAGGCGCTGTACGAGAAGGCCGGTTCCACCGTCGTCGAGCTGGTGAAGCGCTATTACGACGGCGACGACTCCTCCGTGCTGCCGCGCTCCATTGCCACCGCGAAAGCCTTCGACAACGCCATGGCCCTGGACATCTCCATGGGCGGCTCCACCAACACGATCCTGCACCTGCTGGCCGCGGCCCAGGAAGCGGGCGTGGACTACGGCCTGGCCGAGATGGACGCCAAGTCCCGCCAGGTGCCCTGCCTGGCGAAGGTGGCCCCGAACGTGGCCAAGGACAAGACCTACTACATGGAGGACGTGCACCGCGCCGGCGGCATCCCCGCCCTGCTGGGCGAGCTGAACCGCGGCGGCCTCCTGCACAAGGATGTCCACTCCGTGCACTCCGACGACCTTGACGGCTGGCTGGATGACTGGGACATCCGCGGCGGCAAGGCCACCGGGGAAGCGAAGGCACTGTGGCACGCGGCTCCCGGCGGCGTCCGCTCCTCCACCGCGTTTTCCCAGTCGAACGAGTGGACATCGTTGGACACCGACGCCGCCGAAGGCTGCATCCGCTCCGTGGAGCACGCCTACTCCAAGGACGGCGGCCTGGCTGTGCTCCGCGGCAACGTGGCCATCGACGGTGCGGTGGTGAAGACCGCCGGCGTGGACGAGTCCATTTGGATCTTCGAAGGCCCCGCCGTGGTGTGCGAGTCCCAGGACGAAGCCGTGGAAAAGATCCTGAACAAGACTGTCAAGGAAGGCGACGTAGTGGTCATCCGCTACGAAGGCCCGCGCGGCGGTCCGGGCATGCAGGAAATGCTCTACCCGACGTCATTCCTCAAGGGCCGCGGCCTGGGCAAGAAGTGCGCCCTCATCACGGACGGCCGCTTCTCCGGCGGCACCTCCGGCCTGTCGATCGGGCATATCTCCCCGGAGGCTGCCTCCGGGGGCGCCATTGCCCTGGTGGAGAACGGCGACATCATCAGCATCGACATCACGCAGCGCTCCCTCCAGTTGCAGGTCTCCGACGAGGTCCTCGCCGAACGCCGCGAAAAACTGGAGGTCAACGGCGGTTACAAGCCCAAGGACCGGGACCGCCAGGTTTCCGCTGCACTGCGCGCCTACGCCGCCATGGCCCTGTCCGCGGACAAGGGCGCAGTCCGGGATGTGTCCCTGGTAGAGCGCTAAAGCGTTCCTGGCGGGGGAGGGGCAGAGGGCAGGTCCTCCGGCCCTCCTCCGCCCGGGGATAACGCGCCACATTTGAAGGGTCATCACCAGGCCCAAGGAGGATGTGGTGCGCAGGTCCATCAAGTCGCTTCAGGCAGCGTCCCTGGCAATTCTGTTCCTGGCCGGCTGTTCGCCGCAGCCGGGAAGTTCCCAGCCCCCGTCCTCCGCGGCGGGCACTGCCGGGACGTCAGCGGCGGCGACCGGCACGCCCGCCGCACCAACGCCGTCGAACGTTCCTTCCTCACCTTCAGCCGGGCCCGGTAATTCCGCCACCAGCACCGCCGCGGCGGAGTGGACCACGTTTACGACGGCGGATGGCACCATGGCGTTCGACCTTCCTGCCGCCTGGCACGTCAAGGATCCGGCAGGGGAGTTAGCCGAGGGTGGCGGGGCTTTCGCCGAGGTACGGAACCAGGCCGGGAAGGTGATGGCGACGCTTAGGACCAACATGGCCACCGGGTCCACCTGCACCGAGAGGTACCCGTACGAAGTGCTGGACAGCGCGGGCATCCCGGTACTGGTCCAGGGCGGCGTGGTGCCACAGTTCGTTTTCGAAACCCGCGGAAACGCCGCGACGCCGGGCTTGTACAGTACCCCCGCGGCCGGCTACGGCATCACCTCCGGCCCCGCGGCAAGCGGGCCTGACGCCTGCCCCATCTTCCAGTTTTTCCGGTGGCCGCCGAACGCTGCCATGTTTGGAGCCTCCTACGACCCGGACAACAACGCAACACCCGGCGACCCGTCATTGCCCTATCTGGAACTCGCCCGGAAGTACCGGGACACGGCCGAGTACGCGGACATCAAGAAGATGATCACGTCGCTGCGGCCGGCGGGCTAAGCGACAAGGCAGCCGGGCGGCCAGCACAACGGGACGAAAGGCCCCACCTGCTGTCACACCCCTCCGGTACCCTTTTCACATGGTGCAGGGAGTTGCCGATTACCGGGCTGAAGGCATCCTGCTCGCCGGGGCAGGACGGGCCATCCTGCTGCAGCTTGCCAACCCGGCCATCGGCCGCGGGGTAGCGGCCCACAGCACGTTCACCCGGCGCCCTGTGAACCGGCTCAAGGGCACGCTCACCTACGTCTACGGCATCGTGTACGGAACCGAGGAACAGGTGAGGGAAGTCCGCCGGAGGGTCAACCAGGCGCACGTGCCGGTGCGCCGCACCGCGGATGAATCTTCTGCCGGCTACAACGCCTACGACCCTGCGTTGCAGCTCTGGGTGGCAGCAACGCTCTACGACACCGCGCTCACCATCGTCGAGAAGATCCACGGCCCGCTCGACGGCGATGCCGCCGACGCCATGTACCAGGACTACGCACGCATCGGCACCGCACTGCAGGTTCCAGTGCACATGTGGCCCAAGGACCGGGCAGCTTTCGGCCGGTACTGGGAGGAGCAGCTTTCCTCCCTCCATGCCGAGGAAGAAGGCGTGCGTGTTGGACGCGGCCTGCTGTTCCCCAGGCACACTGCTCTTTGGTACCGCGCTGTCATGCCGACTGCGAGGTTTCTCACGGCCGGGCTCCTTCCCGACCACGTGCGGAAGGATTTCGGCCTTCCCTGGAGTGACCGCCACCAGCGCCGGTTCGACCGGACGTGGCGTGTCCTTGCCGTGGCCTATCCGGTCCTGCCGCAACGCATCAGGCACTGGTTCAAGGACTACTGCCTGGCCGAACTTGAAAAAGACCTTCGCAGGAGCCCGCAAAACCTGCAGCAACAGGGGTCCCGTGCGTAGTTCCACCCCGCTGGAGCAGCGGATCGACGAGCGCGCGCGCCGCTTCCTGGCCACCGCAGCGGCTGGCGGCGGCAAGGCAAAACTCACCGAGTTCGTCGTCTTTGGCCTCAAACAGGGCTGGGCCTGCATCTTCGGCGCGGCCCTGCTGGCCGTGCTCATGGCGGCCAGGCTCTGGTACCCGGACACCGCCGGGCTGGCGCGCAACGACTTCCTGACGATCGCCGCCGTCGTCATCCAAATCCTGATGGTGGTGTTCAAGCTGGAGACCCTGCGGGAACTGCGGGTCATCGTGCTGTTCCACCTGGTGGGGACCGTCATGGAGCTGTTCAAGACGGATATGGGTTCCTGGTCCTACGATGCCGAAGGCTTCCTGCGCATCGGCGCCGTTCCGCTCTTCAGCGGGTTCATGTATGCCGCCGTGGGCTCGTACATGGTGCGTGTCTACCGGCTGTTCGACCTCAGGTTCGCCGCCTACCCGCGCCGCTGGATCACCGCGATCCTCGCCGCCGCCATCTACGCCAACTTCTTCACCCACCACTACATCTGGGACCTGCGCTGGGTGCTGCTCGCCGCCGTCGTCATTGTCTATGGCCACTGCGTGATGCACTTCCGCGTGTTCCGCCGCCAGTTCCGGATGCCCCTGGTTGTCTCTTTCCTGCTGGTGGCGCTGTTCATCTGGCTCGCCGAGAACATCGCCACCTGGTCCGGGGCCTGGCTCTACCCCAGCCAGGTGGACGGCTGGCACCCGGTGGGCCTGGAGAAACTGGTGGCCTGGTTCCTGCTGATGATCATCTCCGTCGTGCTGGTGGCGTGGGTCTACAAGCCGCTGCCGCCGGAGAAGGACAACGGACGACGGCGGAAGGTTCCGTCATCCGCCGCGCTGCGGTAAGGGGGGTCTGGCAAAACCCGTTTCAACAGGGCCCTCGCTAGGGCTTCGGGAGCGCGCTTTGATGGAGGTTATGGCCTCCGAAACCACTGTCATCAACACCAGCCAGCAACAAAGATCCGGCGCCCCCGAACGGAATCCGGCCAACTGGGGCGGCGTCTTTGCCATGTCCCTGTGTGTCTTCGCCCTGATCGCCTCCGAGTTCATGCCTGTCAGCCTGCTCACTCCGATGGCCTCCGAACTCCAGGTCTCTGAGGGAATGATTGGGCAGGGCATCGCGATTTCCGGCGTCTTCGCCGTCCTGACCAGCCTGTCGGTCTCCACCCTGGCCGGCAGCATGAACCGCAGGACACTCCTGCTGGGCCTGACGGCGCTGATGGCGGTCTCCGGGGCGCTGGTGGCCACCGCACCCGGATACTTGCTGTTCATGGTCGGCCGCGCCCTCATCGGTGTGGTCATTGGCGGCTTCTGGTCCATGTCGGCAGCCACCGCCATGAGGCTGGTGCCGGCGCACCAGGTGCCGCGGGCCCTGGCGATCTTCAATGGCGGCAATGCCCTCGCCACGGTCGTGGCTGCACCCCTGGGAAGCTACCTTGGCGCCGTCATCGGCTGGCGCGGCGCGTTCTTTTGCCTGGTGCCGGTGGCGGTGCTTGCCCTGGTCTGGCAGTGGATCAGCCTGCCGTCCATGAAGGTGGAGAAGCGGCCATCCGGCAACGTCTTCGGGATTTTCGCCGGGCTTAAGAGCCGGCCTGTCGCCTGGGGAATGGCTGCGTGTGGCTCCTTCTTCATGGGCCAGTTTGTCCTGTTCACCTACATCCGCCCGTTCCTGGAGACCGTGACCCGCGTCGACGTTGCCACGGTGTCCCTGGTTTTGCTGGTGATCGGCGCGGCAGGTTTTGTGGGGACGCTGCTGATTGGCCGGTTCCTTGGGAAGAGCCTTTACCGGACACTGGTCATCATTCCGGTGCTCATGGCGGTCATTGCCGCAGCGCTCGTTCCCGCCGGCGGCTGGATCGTCGCCGTCGTGGTTCTGTTGGGACTGTGGGGTCTGATGTCCACGGCCGCACCCGTCGGCTGGTGGAGCTGGGTGGCGGAGGCCATGCCACACGACGCCGAAGCCGGCGGCGGCCTGATGGTCGCCGTTGTCCAGACGTCCATCGCCATCGGGTCGACGCTCGGTGGCGTGCTGTTCGACTCCGCTGGCTACCGGTCCACTTTCCTGGCGGCCGCGGCCATTCTTTCCATCGCCGCGGTCCTGTCATTCCTGACATCCCGGGCCACGGCCCACCAGACCACGTAACCGACCTACCAGGAGGAAATTATGAAGTACGCAAAGAGCGGCGGCCAGACAGCAGCCGGGCCGCAGGAATGGTTCACCGGAACGGTGCAGATCGACGGGATCCGGAACCCTGACGAGCAGTCAGCCATCGGCTGCGCGCACGTCCGGTTCGCCCCCGGTGCCCGCACCGCCTGGCACCACCACCCCAAGGGCCAGACCCTCTACGTCACAGACGGGATAGGGCTGGTGGCCCGGCGGGGCGGGGAGGTCCAGGAGATCCGACCCGGCGATGTGGTTTACATCGAGCCTGGTGAGGAGCACTGGCACGGGGCAACCCCGGAGCGGTTCATGGCGCATGTCGCCATGCATGAAGCCGACGGGAACGGACAGGTGGTCACCTGGCTCGATCACGTGACCGACGAGGAGTACGGGGCCTAATTCCGCTCCGCCCCTGGAGTTTTTGGGCAGATACCGGCACTTAAAGGCTATTTTGCCCGCGGTATCTGCCCAAAAACTCGGGAGGGGTCAGTCGTCGTAGGTGTTCGCGATGTATACATCGCACGGCGCATTGTGCGCCACGCTGTTGGCGACGCTGCCCAGGAGCCGGCCGATGCCGCGCATCCTGCGGTTACCCACCACGATCAGCCGGGCGTCCAGGCGGATAGCTTCCTTGATGAGGGAATCGGCGGGCTTGCCGCGGGCCGCGAAGTGGGTGACCTCCACTCCCGGCCGGGACTTGCCCAGATCTTCCGCCACCATCTCCGAACTGTCGGCGTTGGAGATCCTCACCTTGTCCGAGCCCACACCGAAGGTTTCGGACGTTTCGCTTTCAAAGGCGGTCACCACATGAAGCGAGGCGCCCAGCGACTCCGCCAGGCCCAGGGCTACTTCCGCAGCCTTCCGTGCCGACGGGCTGGCATCCACACCTACAACCACAACTCCACTCATCTTTCAGCTCCTTCTGCTGGTCCTGGCTTAAACGTTCATCTGCCAGTCTAGGGAGTACCCTCCCGGAGCCCTCTTCTATCACTCAATTTCAGTGGCCCACTCCGGCGAGCCCGGCCGCGCCATGCGCGTACTGGTTGGCCGGCCGTGGCAGGCCGTAGTGCTCCCGCAGCGTCCGGCCGGTGTAGTCGGTGCGGAACAGGCCGCGCTCCTGCAGGATGGGCACCACCTGATCGACAAAGGTTTCCAGCCCGGACGGGAGCACCGGCGGCATGATGTTGAAACCGTCCGCCGCGCCGCCGTCGAACCATTCCTGGATGGCGTCCGCTACCTGGACCGGCGTTCCGGTGAAGGTGCGGTGCCCGCGGCCGCCGCCTAGGCGGCCGATCAGCTGGCGCACGGTGAGCTTCTCCCGGCGGGCCAGCTGCACGATCAGGGTGTAGCGGCTCTTGGCGCCCTCGATCTCGTCCTCGCTGGGCAGGTCCGCCGGCAGCTGGCGGTCCAGTGGCAGGTCCTCCGGGTCCACGCGCAGGGTTTTGGCCAGCTGGATCCGGGCGTACTCGGGCTTGATCAGCCGGTCCAGTTCCCGCTCCAGCTCCAGGGCTTCCTCCACCGTGGCACCGATGACGGGAACGATGCCAGGCAGGATCTTGATGCTCTCAGGGTCCCGGCCCGCAGCCGCGGTCCGTGCCTTGAGGTCACGGTAGAACTCCTGCGCGTCGGCGAGGGTCTGGTGCGCGGTGAACACGGCGTCCGCGTACCGGGCCGCCAGGTCCTTGCCGTCCTCGGACGAACCGGCCTGGACGATCAGCGGGTGCCCCTGCGGCGAACGGGGCACGTTGAGTGGGCCGCGGACCTTGAAGTGCTTGCCTTCGTGGTCAATCACACGGATTTTCCCAGAGTCGCCCCACACACCTTCCGCCTTGTCCGCCAGCACCGCGTCGTCCTGCCAGCTGTCCCACAGCTTCTGCGCCACCTCGATGAACTCGGCGGCACGTTCGTACCGGACGGCGTGGGCGGGCTGGTCGTCCACACCGAAGTTGCGGGCCGCGTCGGGGCCCGCGGTGGTCACCACGTTCCAGCCCGCCCGGCCCCCGCTCGCCCAGTCCACGGAGGCGAAGCGGCGGGCCAGGTTGAACGGTTCGTTGTAGGTGGTGGACGCGGTGGCGATCAGCCCGATCCGTTCCGTGGCGCCGGCGATCGCCGTGAGAAGCACGGTGGGCTCGAGCTTGCCGGCCGGGCGGCGGCCCACCTCGCCGAACAGGACGGGGGAGTCGGCGAAGAAAATGGAGTCCAGCTTGCCGCGCTCGGCGGCGCGGGCCAGCTGCTTGTAATGCTCAACATTGGTGCTGGCCTGCGGATCGCTCTCCGGCAACCGCCACGAGGCTTCGTGGTGGCCGGTGCTCATAAGGAAGGCATTCAGGTGCAGTTGGCGGGGATTTTCAGACGTCATGGCGTGCTCCTTGGAAAGTTGGAAATTAGTGGCCGACGGCGGCCGGTTCGGTATTGGGCACGGGCTCGACGCCCAGCGCGGTGAGCAGGTCGCGGCGGAGGGCTTCATGCCCGGCGGCATCAGCGGAAGAGCGGATGTCCGGCGACACCGGGCGGACGGTGGCGATGCGGCCTTGATCCAGGACCACGATCCGGTCCGACAGCGCGATGGCCTCGTCCACATCGTGCGTGACCAGCAGGACGGCGGGGCGGTGCACGGCCACCAGGTCCTGGAGCAGCCCGTGCATCCTGATCCGGGTCAGCGCGTCCAGGGCACCGAAGGGCTCGTCGGCCAGCAGCAGCTGGGGTTCGCGGACCAGGGAACGGGCCAGCGCCACGCGCTGCTGTTCGCCGCCGGAAAGCTGGTGCGGCCATGCTTTTTCACGTCCGGCCAGGCCCACTTCGGCCAGGGCCTTGCGGGCCCGGGCGCATGCGTCTTGCTCCTGAACGCCCAGGGTGACATTGCCCAGCGCGGTGTCCCAGGGCAGGAGCCGCGAGTCCTGGAAGACCACCGAGACGCGGTCCGGGACGCTGATTACGCCGCTGCCCTGGACGTCGTGGTCCAGCCCGGCCAGGGCGCGCAGCAGGGTGCTTTTGCCGCAGCCGCTGGGGCCCAGCAGCGCAACGAATTCGCCGGGCGCGATGTCCAGGTCCACGCCGTTCAGGACGCCTTTGGGGCCGAAGCCGCGGATGAGGCCGCGAACGGAGACCGCGGAGCCTGCAGGGGCGCCGGCCGGACGGGTGTCGACGGCGGTCAGCCCGCTAGGGTGCGCTGCCATGAGAGGGCCTTTCGTTCGATGAAGCGGACAATGCCGTCGGAGAGGAGGCCCAGGATGCCGTAGACGGCCAGGCCCAGGACGATGATGTTGGTTTGGCCATAGGTGCGGGCGAGCTCCATCATGTAGCCGATGCCGCTGGTGGCGTTGATCTGCTCCACCACCACCAGGGACACCCAGGCGCCGGTGACCGCGAAGCGCAGTCCCAGGAAGAAGCCGGGCAGGGCGCCGGGGAGGACCACCTTGCGGATGAAGCCGGCCCGGGTCAGGCCCACGGTCTGGGCCAGTTCAACGAAGTGCAGGTCGATCCCTCGCAGCCCCGCGTGCGTCTGCAGGTAGACCGGGACAAAGACGCCCAGGGTGATGGTGAGGACCTTCATGGTCTCGTCAATGCCGAACCACAGGATCAGCAGCGGAATCAGGGCCAGGCCCGGGATGGCGCGCTTGATCTGCACAGGCCCGTCAATGAGGGCCTCGCCCGCCCGGCTCAGACCGGACAGGAGCGCCAGCGCCGCGCCCACCAGGATGCCGAAGAACAGCCCAAGGCTTGCGCGCTGGGCGGAAACGGCAAGGTTCTCCTGGAGCCGGCCGTCGGCGATCAGTTCACCGGCGGTGGCCACCACGGTCCAGGGTTCGGACAGGATCCGTGGGTCCAGGAGCCCTGTTGCGGAAGAGACCGTCCACAGCAGCAGCAAAGCCGACGGGCCCACCCAGGCGAGCCGCCGCCGTCGTCCCGGCCCCAGCCTCCTGCCCGTGGGCCGCACGTCCTCCCGGACGGCAAGCGCAGGATCCTGGTGTGGCGCCGCCAGGGGACGGTCCAGTACCGCGCTCATGCTGCGCCCGCCTTTCGGGCGGAAGCGAAAGCGGTGCCTGCGATGGCCTCAAACCGGGTGTCGTACAGGTCCGCTGCCTTCAACTGAGGCTTCTTCTGCTCGCGGGCCAGGAGGTCGATGGTTTCCTGGTGCCGGGCGATCGCCTCGGTCCAGGCAGTGGGCAGGTCGCGCTTGCCCGTGGCATCGATCAGGTACTGGCCATCCTCGCGGGACAGGCCCTGGTCCTTGACGTAGTAGCCCTCCCGCCACTCGGCGGGATGGTCCTCGATCCAGCGCTGGGCCTTGCCCCAGACCTCGACGTACTTGGCAAGGGCGGCGGCTTTCGCGGGATCGGCGAGGACTTTGGCGGGGGAGTAGAGGAGGCTGGGATCGTCCCGGAGCCCGTGGCGGATGGTGGTGGCGCCGTCGGCCTTGTACTTGGCCAGGTACCGCTTGATCTGCACGCCGCCCAGCGGAGCGGCGTCCACCTGCCTGCTGGCCAGCGCCGTGGCGTAGGCGTCCCCGGTGCTGGGCAGCTCCACGAGTTTGACGTCCTCCTGCTTGAGTCCGGCCTTGTCCAGGATCCGCAGGACCAGGGCGCCCTGTGCCTGGCCCGGGCTGTAGGCCACCTTCTTGCCGCGCAGCTCCTCGAGCCGGCTGATGCCCGCCCCAGGGGCGACGCCGAGCTCGTAGATGGGATGGTTCACGGCGTCCTGCCGGTAGCCGGCCGCGACGATGCGGACATCCAGTCCGGTCCAGGTGGCGTGAATGGGCGGAATGTCCGCCACAGAGCCCACGTCCAGGGCGTTGGCGCGGAAAGCCTCGGTGGTCTGCGGGCCGCCGGAAATGTTGGCGAACTCCACCGTGAAGCCGTCCAGGTCCTTGGCCAGGCCGGACAGTTCCAGCGCAACCTTGATGCTGGGATCGCCCACCTTGATGGTGGTTCCGGCAGGAACCGACGCAGCCAGTGGTTCCAGGGCGCCCTGACTGATGCGCCCGCCGCCTGCGGTGGCGCTACCACCGCAGGCAGACAGCAGTCCGACGGCGGGAATCGCCAGGAGTGCGCCCAGGGCACGGCGGCGGGAGAAGGTCGAGCTGCCGGGGCTGGAGTGGGGCGGGGATGCTGGGAAGGACATGGTGTTCCTTTCAGGGAAGATTCCGGGTACGACGGCACCCGGGCGGTGTGCCCGGGCGGGCGTGGGAGGTGGATGGGACCGCCTGCGAGGCGGCGTGCGCGTGCTTCTGGCTGGTGCGCCTTGGCTGGGTGCTTGGGGTGGTGCATACGGCGTGGCCGGTGCCGTGCAATCACCTAAGCACGGTCCGCAGGGCGTTGGCCAGCATCACGAAACGGACGCTAAACGCTAGGAAACGGCGCTACTTATGACGCCATCCGGAGGACAAACGCGGACAAACGGGGCAACCCGGCGACATGATCCGCAATGCGGATTAATGTGACTGGACCGCCTTCGCCATGCGAGCCACTGAACGTTCTAACGCCGCAGCAGCCCTTCAACCTGGTCGCCGATGAATGCGCCGTCCCGGTCCATCCAGTAGCGGCGCCTAACGTTCAGCGCCACACTTGTGTCCATGGTCTGGATGCCGGGCAGCGCGCCGATGTCTTCGGTGATGAAATCCGCCAGGCTCCGGGGATCGCGGAAGACTCCGTGAAAGACCACCGGCGCCTGCCCGGTGACCATCGAGATCATGCGGGCAGACTCGAGGCCGCTGAGCTGATCCAGCACGTCCGCAATTGATTTGGGTTTGACCTGCAGGGAGACCACGGCGGCGAGGGGAAAGCCGACGGCGCAGGGCTCCACCTCAACGCGCGGCGAAATCGACCCTGTACCCAGGAGCATCTGGATGGCCCGGTAGGCGGAGGAACTGCTGACATTCAGGGTGCGCGCCACTTCCGCGGCAGATGCACGTGCGTTGCGTCCCAGCTCACACATCGTGCCGAATTCCAGATCCGATAGTTCGTCCATTGATGCCAGGGCAGGCTGGTTAGCGGGAACCTCGTGGGCTGCCAGCGCGTCCTTCTGCTCATCCGTCAATCGCTGGAACCGCCAGTTCTGGCCTACCCGGCGGGAGTCCAGGACCAGCCGCGTTTCGATCGACCTGATGCCCGGCAATGACGGAATCCGATTGCTGATGAGGTCATTGATATCTGATCCGAGCAGGGGAAACAGGTCTGCATAGACATCTCCGGTGCCGGAAGTGGTCATGACGAACTGGATCTCGGGGAAGGCTTTGAGCTTTTCTGCCACTTCTGCTGCGCGCCCCGGCTCACAGCAGATCCAGAGCTGATGGGGGTTTCCGGAGAGAACCAACGGCCACGCAAATCTGCCGATCACCTTCATGAGCCGCTCATTCTGAAGCCTGTTGAGCCTACGGGTAATGGTGCTGGTGGGTACTCCCAGGATTTCGCCCAGGGCATTCGCCGGGACACGGGGCGCCACCTGGAGGGCAGCAATGATGTCCAGGTCCGTGTCATCCATGAGTGGAATGGTGAGCCTCCGCCGTTGTGTTGGTCCCGTTGTACTACGTCAAGACTACCCGTCAGCGCCGATCTGGAACAAAGAAAAAACCATCTGCTGGGCTTTTTTTGAACGATTTTCCCATCGGCCCTTGTTCTTCCCTTTGATTTCCTCTAGCTTGGTATATGAGAGCTGGATCACTTTCCAAAAATTCCCATGCCAAAGACTGAATCGGCCCCTTTTCGCGGTAGCCGGACCGTCAGCACCTAAGAAATGAAAAGGAGCACACTGTGAACAACGCCCCGTCGTGGCAATGGCCCGAACAGGAGTGGCGAGCGCACGTGAACAAGGTCCGTGCCGGCCAGTCCCTTGTCCACCCGGACCCGGCCCTGCGCTGGAAGGGCGGTGCCGCAGCGGCCGTCCTGTTGTCCTTCGACTCCGACCATGAGACTCCGTCACTGCGTGACGGCGAGACCTCACCGGGGCGGATGGCGCAGGGGGAGTACGGAGCACGGGCGGGAGTACCGCGGATCCTGGAACTCCTCCGCCGCTACGAGGCTCCCGCGTCCTTCTATATCCCCGCAGTATGCGCGCTTCTCCGTCCCGATGAAGTACCCACCTATGTGGAACAGGGGCACGAAGTGGCCGTGCATGGGTGGATCCACGAACGGAACACCCTGCTGAGCCATGAGCAGGAACTGGATTTGCTTGGGCGGGCAACGGACGTGCTGGAGCGCCAGGCCGGAACCCGCCCGGTTGGCATCAGGACCCCATCCTGGGACTTCTCCGCGTCCACCCTCGATGTCATCCGTGAGCTTGGGTTCCTTTACGACTCATCGCTCATGGCGGACGACGAACCCTATGAACTGCTCGCTGACGGTACGCCTACCGGGATTGTGGAGATCCCGGTGGAATGGATCCGGGATGACGCGCCCTACCTGATGATGGACCGCTTCACCGGCCTTCGTCCCTACATGCCGCCCCGCCAGCTCCTCCAGATCTGGAAGGACGAGTTCGACGCAGCCTATGCCGAGGGCGGAGTCTTCCAGCTCACCATGCACCCGCACATCATCGGCCACCGTTCACGGCTGATGGTCCTGGCGGAGCTCATGGACCACATCCGATCCCACAACGACGTGTGGATCACCACCCACGCAGAACTGGCAACCCACGTTGCCTCCCGACTCACAACGAGGACGTCTGTCTCATGACACAACAACTGAACGTGGCCGGAGTCCACGAAACCAAACTTTCCCCTCAGGGACGCAAAGCGATCGTCGCGGGGAGCATCGGCAACGCCGTTGAATGGGTGGACTGGGCCGTCTACACCACCTTTTCGTCGATTTTTGCCCATCATTTCTTTCCCAAGGGCGATCCCATCGCTGCCCTCCTGGCGACGCTCGCCATCTTCGCAGTGGGATTCGTCATGCGGCCCGTTGGTGCGGCGCTCATGGGCGCATATGCAGACCGGCACGGACGGAAGAAAGGCCTGGTCCTGACCATTGGCCTGATGGCCGGAGCCACTGCGTTGATCGGTCTCGCGCCCACGTATGAAGCCGTGGGGCTCCTCTCGCCGGTCGTCCTCGTGGTGGCCCGCATGGTCCAGGGCTTCGCAGCGGGAGGCGAGTTCGGTTCCTCCTCGGCATTCCTGGTCGAATCCGCCGCGCCCCGCCGCCGCGCCTTCGCTGGCTCCTGGCAGCAGGTGTCAGTCGGAGCCGGAGTTCTGCTCGCCTCCGGCATGGGGGCGATCATCACCAGCACGCTGTCCAAGGACGCCTTGGACAACTGGGGATGGCGGCTGGCGTTCATCGTAGCTGCACTTTTGGGCCTGGTGGGCCTGTGGCTGCGCTCCTCTGTCGAGGAAACGGAGTCGTTCGTCAACGCGAAGAACCTCTCAGAAACGGCTGGTGAAAAGCGCCGCAACGCCGTATTCACCATGTTCGTGAAGCATCCTGCGGCCACGCTGCGGGTATTCGGCGTCACGATTGCCGGCACACTGCTCTACTACATGTGGGTCTCCTACATGCCTACCTATGCGGCCGTGGCGACCGGAATCCCCCTGAGCCAGGCCCTGCTCGCGAACTTCATCGCTGTTGGCCTGTTCCTTGTCCTCCTGCCGTTCGCCGGACTCCTCTCGGACAAGATCGGCCGCAAACCTACGATGACCGCTTTCGCAGGTGGCTTCCTGCTCTTTTCCTGGCCTGCCTTCGCCCTGCTCAACGGCAACTTCTGGATGCTGTTGCTCATTGAAGTCATCGGTATCGTCCTGCTCCTGGGCTATTCGGCAAACTGCGCCGTGATCATGGCCGAGCAGTTCCCGGCTGAAGTGCGGGCAACCGGGATCGGGCTGCCCTATGCGCTCGCCGTGGCAATATTTGGCGGAACTGCGCCGTACATCACCACCTGGATGAACACCAGCGGATTCGGCGGGTTCGTATGGCTCTACTGTGCAGTGGCGGCCGCCATCGGTGTGACGGTGTACATGACCATGCCGGAGACCAAAGGCAAGGTCCTCGATTGAGCCCGCATGCAGTCATCACTGGAGCGGGAAGCGGCATTGGCCGGCAGGTCGCAAACAGGTTTGCAGGACTCGGCTACCGGCTCACGCTGGTGGATATCGATGCCGCCTCCTTGGCCTCAACGGCTAAAGCATGCAAGGAAGCCGGCGCTGAGGACGTAAACACCCTGGCAGTGGACCTGGCAACTCCTACGGGCCCCGAGGAGATGCTCGCCGAATCGTGGGCCACCGCTCCCGTGGATGTGCTGGTCAACTCGGCCGGAATCTACCCGGCCACCCCCTTCCTGGCCCTGGACGCTGACACATGGGATGCGGTGCAAAACCTCAACGCCAGGGCCCCCTTGTTGGCGACGGTGGCTTTGGCACAGCGGGCCATCGAAGCAGGACGGCACGCCAGCGTCGTCAATATCTCCTCGGGCGCTGCCCTTCGCGCCCGTCCCGGAGCCGCCCCCTACTCCACGTCCAAAGCTGCCTTGGAAATGGCGACGCGTGCCTCCGCCCTGGAGCTCGGGCAGTACGGCATTCGTGTGAACGCCGTCGCCCCAGGCTTCGTGACGGTGAACAGCAGCGCCAATCCGGTGACGGAGGAATACGCCGCCGCCGTCTCGGGCAACCCCTTGGGACGCCGCGGAGAGCCCGACGACATTGCCCGCGCCGTCGTCTGGCTGGCCGGAGCCGAAGCCGATTGGATCACGGGTGAAACCCTGCGCGTCGATGGCGGCTCGTCGGCCGGCGCAATGAACCTTCCCCTCCACTGGGCCACGAACAAAGCGACCCGCCGCGAGGACAACGACTTGATAGGAAGCCATGACGGATAGTACGTACACAGTAGTAGGCGCCGGTGCGATCGGCGGCACCTTAGCCGCGCACCTGCACGCGCAGGGGGTCCCGGTCCAGCTGGTTGACGCCGATGTCCATCACGTCGCAGCCATTCGCAAGAATGGCCTGCAGATCAAGACTCCTTCGGGAGTAATGGTGGCGGACGTACCGGTGTACGGCCTCGACGACGCCCCTGACCGCCTGGACCGTGTCCTCCTGGCGGTCAAGGCCCAGGCGACCGACAGCGCTGCTGCCTGGATAGCTCCCAGGCTCGGCAGCGATGGATATGTGGCGTCCATGCAGAACGGCCTCAATGAGGCAACCATCGCCGCGCACGTTGGCGCCGACCGCACTGTCATTGCCTTTGTCGATCTCTTTGCCGACGTACTGGAACCGGGCGTCATTAACGACGGCGGCAGCGGGGCGATGGCGCTGGGCGAATACTCGGGCGGGACAAGCGACCGGGTACGGCAGTTGGCCCACGACCTTCGCCATTGGGGTTCCCCCACCGTGACTGGCAACGTCGCCGGTTTCCTTTGGGCCAAGCTCGGCTTCGGTGCAATGCTCACGGCCACCGCGCTGGCGGACGCCGACATGAGCGAGCTGATCGACCGGCACCGGCCTGCCATGAACGAACTGGCCGCGGAAGTCTTCGATGTTGCAGCAGCCGAGGGCATCAGCCTTGAGGGATTCGACGCCTTCGACCCTGCCAGCTACGTTCGCGGGGCCGATCCCCTTAAGAACTCAGAGGCCACTGACGACCTCATTAAGTGGCTGTCCACGCAGACCAAGACCCGTTCAGGCATCTGGCGGGACATCGCCGTGCGGAAGCGTCCCACCGAGGTTCCCACCCAGTACGGGCCGGTCATCGATTTGGCCGCGAAGCACGGACTGAAGCTGCCCCTCATCGAGGAACTTGTATCGGCCATCCGGCAACTCGAAACCGGATCCATCCCAATGGCTGAAGAACACCTTTTTGCCCTCGACCGTAAGGCCATCGCGCGATGAACACCCTTCAAGACCTGCCATCGTGGATTTCACGGAAGCGGGAGGACATGATTGGGGACCTGGCCGCCTACGTTTCCCAGGAAACCCCCTCTGATGACAAAGCGTTGCTTATGACCGGTCTCGCGTGGGTGGAGGAGTGGCTTCAGGCACGCATCGACCAGCCGGCTTCCCGCCGGCTGGTCGACGGCGGCACATGGGGCGACTCCCTGGTACTGGATTATCCGTCGGAGAGCGATGCCGAGGGCTGGATCACCGCCCTCTGCCACTATGACACCGTGTGGTCCGCCGGGACCCTCCGCGACTGGCCCGTGCTTGTGGAGGGGGACCGCTTCTCAGGCCCCGGCGCCTTTGACATGAAGGGCGGCCTGGTGCAACTCGTATGGGCCCTTCGCGCGGCCAAGGAACTCGGGCTGCCCCGACCCAACGTGAGGCTGGTCCTGAACGGGGACGAGGAAGTGGGAAGCCCCGCATCGCGACCTGTCATCGAAGCAGAAGTAGTCCGTGGAGACGCTGTGCTCGTCTTCGAAGCCAGCGCCGGCGGCGCGCTGAAGACGGCGCGGAAAGGGGTGGGCATCTTCCAGGTCAGGGCCACAGGCAAGGAAGCGCACGCCGGGCTGGATCCCGAAGTGGGCGCCAGCGCCATCGATGAGATAGCACGCGTAATCCTCCAGCTGCACGCCGAAGCGGACCTCGCCAAAGGAACCACTCTGAATGTGGGTCTGGTCCATGGAGGGACACGGACGAACGTCAAGGCCGGCTCCGCGGTCGCAGACCTCGACGTCCGGGTGTCATCCGAGGCTGAGGTCCAGCGGATTGATTCGGTCCTCGATGGTTTGGTCCCCCGCAGCCCCGAAGCCAGCTTGAAGGTCAGTGGTGCCTGGAATCGGCCCGTCATGGCCCGTTCCCCGGAGACCGCGCGGCTGTTCGCAGAGGCAGAGCAGGTGGCGGACCTGTTGGGATTCCCGCTCGCCGAAACGTCCGTGGGCGGCGCCAGCGACGGCAACTTCGCAGCGGCACTGGGTCTTCCCGTTCTCGACGGGCTCGGCGCGGTCGGCGACGGCGCGCACGCGCGGCATGAATGGATCAGCATTGACGGCATGCTCGAGCGGACCTGCCTCGCGGCCGGCCTTCTCGCAGTCCTGGCCGAACCGGCTGAACTCGGGCGGCATGGCGAAGCCGATGCAATGGTTGGATGAGTGGGCATTTGGAAATGAGTACGTCAATTGAGAAATTTTCGCGCCCGCTGAAGCTGCGCGGGCTTAAGATTCCGAACAGAATCTGGATGTCCCCCATGTGCCAGTATTCGGCCACTGAAGACGGTGTCCCCACGAGCTGGCACATGGTCCACTACGGGTCCAGGGCTGTGGGTGGTGCGGGGATGGTCATGGTGGAGTCAACGGCGGTGGGCCCTCGCCATCGGACGACGGCGCACGATCTCGGTATCTGGAGCGCGCCACAAGTCGGTGCGCACCGGAAGCTGGCAGCCCAGATCAAGGACCTTGGCGCCATTGCCGCAGTCCAGTTGCAGAGTGCCGGGCGCAAAAGCTCGCACATGGTCCCGTGGCTCGGAAAGGGGCAGAATGGGGCGGTCCCTGTGGAGGACGGGGGCTGGATTCCCATGGCCCCGTCCGCCACGCCGTTCGGGCAGCTGACCGTTCCGGATGCGATGACAACCGCCGAAATGGAAGGGACCGTCGAGGCATTCGCCCAGGCCGCCGTTAACGCTGCGGAGGCCGGCTACGATGTCGTCGAAATCCATGCAGCGCACGGGTACCTGCTCCATCAATTCCTCTCGCCGGTAACGAACCGCCGAACTGACGAGTTTGGCGGCGGGCTTGAGAACCGGATGCTGCTGCCGCTGAGGGTCTGCAAAGCCGTTCGGGATGCCTTCCCGCAGGATAGGCCCGTCTTCGTGCGCATCACAGCCACGGACTGGATCGACGGCGGGATCACCATCGATGAAGCCCTCGTGTTCGCCGCCCGGCTTGCCGCACTCGGCATCGACCTCCTCGATGTGACGTCGGGTGCTTTAGCCATCGATGCGCCGCCGCCCAACAAGCAGGGCCTCAACCTGGAATTCGCCGAGGTCCTGAAGGATATCGCCGGCGTCGCGGTGGCCCCGGTGGGCCAGCTTTCGGACCCTGAGCTGTTGCGAAAGGTCGCTGAGACGTCGTCCGTGGACGCAGTAATTGTTGGGCGGGCGCTCCTGCGCGATCCCTATTTCGCGCTCCGGCTCACAGCCCATCCGCCCAAGGAGAGGTGGCCCAGCCAGTATCACCGCGCGCTGTAGCAGGAGGAACCCTACAGGGCGCGCACCTGGCCCCGGGCCGCCTCGGCGATCTTTTCGGTGGCCGCCCAGGAGGACAGGAGTTTGAGGGCTTCGGCGGACGGGCTGCCCGGAGTGGCGGGGTAGACCGTCAAAGTATGTCCGGGGTCCTCTTCCAGTCCCAGCACCTGGTAGTTCAGCTCGAGCAGCCCCACCACGGGGTGCTGGAAGAACTTGGTCCCCGCGTAATGGCGGCGGACGTTGTGCGCGGCCCAAAGGGTGCGGAATTCGTCGCTGCGCATGGACAGCTCACCAATGAGTTCGGCGATGCCCTTGTCATGGGGATTGCGGCCGGCCTCGCGGCGGAGGATGGCCACGTTGGTGTTCGCAGCCCGGTCCCAATCGGTGTAGAAGTTATGGGCACGCGGGTCAAGGAAGATGAACCGGGAGTGGTTGGCCGGCCGTGACGGGTTGCGGTACATGTCCGAGTACAGCGCGTAGCCCAGAGTGTTGGCAGCCACGATGTCCATCCGGTTGTTGCCGATGAACGCCGGCGCTTCGGTGATGGCGTCCAGGAGGTACTGCAGCTCCTGCCGGACCCCTGAGGGTGCCGGGGCGGAGCCCGGGGCACGCCTGCGTCCCGATGTGTTGGCCGCCCGGGCCAGGTCGTAAAGGTGGTCGTGCTCGGCGCGGTCCAGCTCCAGGGCGCCGGCAATGGCGTCCAGCACGCTGTCCGAAACGCCGCTGAGGTTCCCCCGTTCAAGGCGCGTGTAATAGTCCACGCTGACCCCCGCAAGCCGGGCCACCTCCTCGCGGCGCAGCCCCGGTACGCGCCGCCGGCCGCCGTACGGTTCGATGCCCGCCTGCTCCGGGGTGATGCGCCCACGGCGGGAGGACAGGAACTGTCGGACCTCGGCTCGGTTATCCATAGGGAACACGTTACGACGATCGGCCTGACCGTAAGGAGGTTCTGCCAGAACCAGTTACAGCAGGGCCCTCGCTATCTTTCCGCGCGGCCGGTTTGATGGGGATTGTCCACTTTCAGCATTGAGCATTTGGAGGACGCATGCGCGCCACAGTGATGCACGCCCCGGGAGATGTCCGGGTAGAGGAACGCGCCAAACCCGCCATCCACCGGCCCACCGATGCGGTCATCAAGGTCACCGCTGCCTGCGTCTGCGGGTCCGACCTGTGGCCCTACCGCGGCGCGGACACGCTTCCGAAACCCATGCCCATGGGGCACGAGTACGTGGGCATCGTCGAAGAAGTCGGTGCCGACGTGAACGATGTCCAGCCCGGCCAGTTCGTCGTCGGCTCCTTCTTCGCCTCGGACAACACCTGCGAAATCTGCCGCTCCGGCTACCAGAGCGGCTGCGTCCACCGGCAGGGCGTGGGCGGCGCCCAGGCCGAGTACCTGCGCGTCCCCCTCGCGGACGGCACCCTGGTGGCCGTTCCAGGAATGCCCGACGCCGGCAAGGTTCCGTCGCTGCTGGCGGCCTCCGATGTGCTGGGCACAGGATGGTTCGCCGCCAAGGCCGCCGAAGTGGGGCCCGGCAAGACCGTGGCGGTAGTGGGCGACGGTGCCGTGGGCCTTTTGGGCGTCCTGGCAGCCAGGCAGTTGGGCGCCGAACGGATCATCGCCATGTCCCGCCACGCTGACCGGCAGGCCCTGGCCCGCGAGTACGGCGCCACGGACATCGTGGAGGAGCGCGGGGACGACGGCGTGAAGAAGATTAAGGAACTCACAGACGGGCTCGGAGCACACTCCGTCATCGAAGCCGTGGGCACGCAGGAATCAATGCTGCAGGCGATCCACGCCACGCGTGCAGGTGGTCACGTCGGGTTCGTGGGCGTGTCCCATGACGTGGCCCTGCCCGGCCGGGACCTGTTCTACTCGCACGTGCACCTGCACGGCGGCCCGGCGCCTGTCCGGCAGTACCTGCCCGAGCTGATCGACCTCATCCTGCGTGGTGAGATCGACCCCGGAAAGGTGTTCGACCTCGAACTCCCGCTCGAGCAGGCGGCAGAGGCGTACAGGGCCATGGATGAACGCCGCGCCATCAAGGTGCTCCTCCGCCCATGACCGCAGTTCCCCCTGGTTATGACGGCGGCCAAGGGTAGGACTGCCAAGACCAGGTACAACAGGGCCACGCTGGCCCAACCATTTCCGGGGTTTGATTCGAACAACCCCGGTAGCATTTTTGTTATCCCCCAACAGATCACAGGAGAACCATGACTACCGTCAAGGCTTATGCATCCCCGTCCGCCACGGAGGACCTGGTGGCAACCACCATCGAGCGCCGCGAGGTGGGTCCCCATGACGTCCTGATCGACATCAAGTTCGCCGGCATCTGCCACTCCGACATCCACACCGTCCGCGGTGACTGGGGCCCGCAGCAGTACCCCCTGGTGCCCGGCCACGAAATCGCCGGCATTGTCACCGAGGTGGGCGCCGAGGTGACCAAGCATAAGGTGGGTGACCGCGTTGGTGTTGGCTGCATGGTCAACTCCTGCGGCGAGTGCGCCAACTGCCAGGCCGGAGAGGAACAGTACTGCCTCAAGGGCAACGTTGGCACGTACGGCGCCGTGGACCGTGACGGCACCATCACCCAGGGCGGCTACTCCACCCACGTTGTGGTGACCGAGGACTTCGTGGTGACCATTCCCGAGGGCATCGAACTCGACGTCGCCGCGCCGCTGCTGTGCGCCGGCATCACCACCTACTCCCCGCTGCGGCACTGGGGCGCCGGCCCCGGCAAGAATGTCGCCGTCGTCGGCCTCGGCGGCCTGGGCCACATGGCCGTCAAGCTCGCCCACGCCATGGGCGCCGAGGTGACCGTCCTGTCCCAGTCACTGAAGAAGCAGGAAGACGGGCTGCGTTTGGGCGCTGACAGCTACTTCGCCACCAGCGATCCCGGCACGTTCGAGCAGCTCGCCGGCAGCTTCGACCTGATCATCAACACGGTCAGCGCATCGCTCGATATCAGCTCCTACCTGGGCCTGCTGAAGCTTGACGGTGCCCTGGTAAACGTCGGCGCCCCCGCCGAGCCGCTCCCCGTCAATGCCTTCGCGCTGATCGGCGGACGCCGTTCCTTCGCCGGTTCCATGATCGGTGGCATCCGCGAGACCCAGGAGATGCTCAACTTCTGCGCTGAGCACGGCCTGGGCGCCGAGATCGAGGTCATCCCGGCCGAGAAAATCAACGAGGCCTACGAGCGCGTCCTGGCATCGGACGTTCGGTACCGCTTCGTGATCGACACCGCCACCCTCTAGGGCACCACGTATGCGCGGCGGGCCGGCTCCGAAAGGCGCCGGCCCGCCGTCTGGCTTTAAAAAGCGGACGACGGCGGGCCGAACCTCACGGCCGAAGGCTCGCGAGGATTGACTCTGCCGAGCCCCCAAGGGTGTTTCGGTAGTTGACGCCGGCCCACAGGTTCAGCCAGTCCGGCTCCCCGGCGGCTGCGGCCGCGGCGCGCAGGGGAGTGGTGAGGTGGTGGATTTCCGGGTAGCCGTAGGGCGCGGCGCCATCATGCCGGCGCATGAATTCGTTCTGCAGCCCCCGGGCGTTGCGGCCGGAGAAGGCACGGGTGACGGCGGTGGTGGTGAAACGGTGCGACGACGTCAGTGCGGCCCGGTGCGCCGCCTTGGTTCCCGCCTCATCAGCACGAAGGAATGCCGTTCCGGCCTGGACCGCAGCGGCGCCGACGGCCAGCGCAGCCCGGGTGTGCTCCGCTGTGGCAATCCCGCCGGCTGCGATGAGGGGCACCTCAAGATCGGCCAGCTCTTCGAGGATGCCATGGAGGGGAACCTCGGTAGGAGGAGCAGCCGCCTTGAACGTTCCGCGGTGGCCGCCGGCTTCCGGGCCCTGGACGCACAGGGCGTCAGCGCCTCCTGCAAGGGCCTGCAGCGCTTCGTCACGGTCCGTGACGGTTGCAACCACATACACCCCGTGTTGCTGGAGGGCTTCCACTACGCTCGATTCGGGAAAATCGAAGGTGAACGAAACAACGGCCGGTGCGAGCTCCAGCAATGCGTCGAGCTTCTTGTCCCAGTCGTCATCGTCATGACGTGGCTGTCCCAGGCTGACGCCGAAACGTTCGGCGTCCGGAGCCAGCGATTCTGCGTATTTCTGAAGGGATTCGTGGCTGATGACGGAGGCTTGGGGGACAAAAAGGTTGACCCCAACCGGCCGGTCTGTAAGGGACGTGACTGCTTCAATCTCGGCGCGCGTGGCGGCGGCGGTCTTGTAGCCCGCCGCCAGGAATCCCAGTCCGCCGGCCGCGCTGACAGCGGCGGCGAGATGCGGGGTGGAGGGCCCGCCGGCCATGGGTGCCTGGATGACGGGCAGCGCCAGGGACTTGAGGCTGAACCGGCTGGCTTTCCGCTGGGTATCCATATGGCCTCCTGTGATTCTCGCGTACCCGACGAATGCTACGCCGTTCTGCGGAAGCGTGTCAGCGTGTGGAAGCGATCCGCACCACCGTTGCTGGCAGCAAAAAAAGCGCGGACGACGGCGGGTGGTGGCCGCCGTCGTCAGCGCCTCCTGGCGGGTGGAGTCCCTAGAGGGCCAGCGCGCGCTCATCGCCGCGGACGCTCAGCGTGAAGGTGTTGGGACCGCTGCACGTGACGGCGATGCGGCAGGTGGTGGTGTTGTGGCGCGATGAGAGGTCGGTGACCGCGGAATCGAGGGTTTCGTGGAGCGAGGCACGGTCCCAGATCTTCAGGGTCACGGATTCGGCAGTGTTAAACATCATTGTTCAGTACTTTCCTGTATCAAGCCGGCTTTGACGCCGGGCAATGGCCTGTCCGCGCTCGGAGGGTCGGTGGCCTGTGCTCACCGGTGGGCCTCGTTGCGTCACCAGGATGTCAAGGGCGGATGTTCCCGGCCCTGCTTATCCATAGTGCCCAGCCCGGAAGAACTGACTCAACCAAATCGCGTTTTATTGCAGGTGATTCTCATCACCTGTGGGCGGGGACACAGCTTCTACTCGCTGAAGTGGGTTGAGATCTTTTCTTCCCCGGAGATTGACGTAATAACTGACACTGCCACTTCCCGTAGTTTGACGTTCCGTGAGCTGGAGGCTGTGGTGAGAATGCTGAAGGCCGTGTCCCGGCTACACCTGTTTTGCGCCATGATGGCCCCGATTGCCATATCGATGACGGTCCGCGACTGCATCGCCGCGGACAGGTCCTCCCGTGCTTCACTGAGCTGGGTGATCCGCAGGATCAGCCGCAGGGAGCTGGCTGCCTGGCTTGCGAACACCTCCACGGTATCGATGTCCTCCGTCGAGAATCCGTTGCTGCGGCCGGAGTACAGATTCAGCACAGCCTCTGCCTCCCCGGCAAGATCCAGCGGAACGGCGAGGATGGAGCACACGCCGTGCTCCAAGGCAGTCCTGACGTAGGGCTGCCAGCGCTTCTCGGCGGACAGGTCGGGAACAAGGAGGGTGGACCGGTTTCGGAGCGCGGTGAGGCAGGGGCCATCTCCGAACCCGTTTTGCAGCTCATCAAGGGCCTTGGCCGCGGCATCGCTGGCGGCGACTGCTTCAGGCCTCCTGTGCCGGAGCACCGTAACTCCACTGTGGATTGTGTTGCCCGGTACGGACAGTCGGGAAGCTGCCCGTACTGCCAGCTCCGTAAGGAAGCCCTTGATGTCGCGGCTCTCCAGGACCAGTAGCTGGAATGACGGCTCGGTGTCTGCCCGGGTCAGGCCATCGGGATCCTGTGGCAGTTCCCGGCTGTCCGTCATTGGGCATCATCCCGTGTTAGTTCGGTCATGGCAGTGGCAACGAGCCCCACCTGGGCCGCCGGCAGGTGGAGGGCTTCATTCAGGTAGGCGTCGAGGGACAGCTCATCGACGTCACCGCCAATGCCGTAGTAATACGTCCACAACTTGAGGAGTGGAACCCCGGCGTGCCGGAAGCGCCATGCTGCTTCCCGCCTTTGCTCGTCGGCTTCAAGCAACTGGTCCGGGCCCCCGGTCCATTCGGCATTCATCATTCCTCCCCATCCGGAGGGGCGGTAAATCGTCCCCTCGACACGATGTCCTGGGCAATTTCCTGGATCCGGCGGTTGCTTGATTGAGCAGCGGCCTGGAGGAGTTCCAGTGCCCCATCCCGGCCTCCGTGGGCCTGAAGCATGACCAGCGCAACCGCCGCGTCCACCACTGCACGGGACTTGAGCGCAGCACGAAGGTCCTCGGGGAAAATTTCGGGGGCGTGGAGCCGCAGGGCGAGCCGAAGGATACGGGACATCGAAGCGGCCTGGCCCTCTACCAGCCTGACGGTGGCCGGGCCGAATGCGTGGGCAGTATGCGCGTAGCAATTCAGCGCGGCCTGGGAGAGGGGGTCTGTGTGGATGGGGACCGCCAGGGCCGACCGCACCCCGAGCTTTTCAACGGCATAGGCGTATGGGCCCCACCTTTGCTCAAGCTGCAGGTCTTCGATCAACACTGTGTGCTGCTCCCTGAGGGCGGTGAGGCAGGGGCCGGTGCCGAAGGCGTACTGCGTCTCGTCCAGCCGCCGGCCCTCTTCACTGCTGTAGGCAAAGGTGGAGAGTGCACCGTCCCGCTCGACCGTGACAGTACATTCCACTG
The DNA here is from genome assembly GCF_030816485.1 of Arthrobacter sp. B1I2. Classification (NCBI taxonomy): domain Bacteria; kingdom Bacillati; phylum Actinomycetota; class Actinomycetes; order Micrococcales; family Micrococcaceae; genus Arthrobacter; species Arthrobacter sp. B1I2. The sequence continues at coordinate 1,702,088 of NZ_JAUSYC010000001.1, forward strand.
GTGCGCCGTTTCCGCCCAGCTGAGATGCGGTGATCGTCGCAAGACCGAGGAGGAATTTGGGAAATTCGGGAGTGTCGAGCAATAGATCCTGGTACTCGTCCGCCGTGGCGACTGCATCGTTCTTGGCCATCGGGCCTCGATCCCTGGTTGCGCCAGTGACTATTGCTGCTGGCTGTCGGCCCGCCGCTCTCAGCGCGGAAGGCCCGGGGCGTTTCTATCTCCGGATCCTGCCACCGTCCGGAGTCTCCTGTATTCGACACTACGCCTGTGCAGGGGTTTCGGAAACAGCGGCGGATGCCGGTCGCCGGCGACCGTGACCGCTACGGAGCGTCCGCTGCGGCACCTGGTTCGCTGCCGCCGTCGTCATTCTTTTTCGCCGGCGCCGGGTCCGTGGCGAAGTCGTTGGAGTACGGGGCACGTGGCCGGGGCCGTTCGTCAATCAGTTCGTTCGCGGCGAGCGCCAGCAGGTCACGCTGGACCGGCGGCAGCGAGAGAAGTCCCTGCAGATAGGCTTCAACCTCGTATTCGCCGGCGTCCCCGGACATGCCGAAGTACTTCAACCACAACTCTGATACGGCGATACCTGCTGCCTTAATGGCTTCGCGGAGCCGGCGTCTTTGTTCCGGTTCGTGTGGATCAAATCCCATCCGCGCTGCCTAAATGCCGGATGCCGGCGTCCCGGCCAGAATGGATTCGCCAACGTCCAGCAAGGTGGAACGCTCCTGCCTCGCCTGCTTCATCAGCTCTTGCAACGCTGCCTGATGGGTGATGCCCAGGCGTTCCATCAGGACACCGCACGCCCGGTTGATCACGTCCCTGCTTTGCAGCGATGACTGCAGCCCCTCCGTCATCTTGTGCGGAGCCTCGCTCCCCTGGACATGCGACAGGAGAGTCGCGGCGGGAGCTGCGAACAACTGGACAAGCCGCAGGCTGGACGCGTCGTAGGAAGACGGCGTGGCGGCATACAGTTTCATGGCGCCAATCGCTTCCTTGCCGGCGATGAGGGGCGCACTGACGACGGATCTGATGGGCAGTTCCCGGATTGAGTCCCGCCACTGAGGCCAGCGCGGGTCGGCATGGACATCCTCGACCAGGACGGGTTTCTCCGCTGCCCAGGCCGTCAGGCAGGGGCCTTCCCCCAGCCGGTACTGGGCGGCGTCAGCCTGTTCCACCACACCGTCCGTGTAGCCGCTGCTGGTCCGGCGGCCCCGGGTGTCGAGCAGGGAAATGCCGGCCCCGATGGTGCCGGGGACTGACTCCTTCGCCGCCTGGGCCAAGAGGCTGACGGCGGAGTCCACCTTCTCTTCCGTGAGCAGCAGTCCCTGGATCCGAGCAATAACGGAGCTGAGCTCGTCAATGGGGAGATGCTGGGGCATCTACCCAGCATATGCCAACCAACTCCCGCGTTTCCCTGCGGCCCGCGCCTTGCAACAGTAGGATGGCTCCATGTCGAGTTCAGTAGATAACGATTCCGTGCGCCAGCTGCAGCAGATCCTGGTGGGAGCTGAGGGCATCGTGGATTTCCTGTCCGGGCTCTCCGGCATGGCAGCGGCGGCTGTCTCCGAAGCTGCAAACGATAGGGTCGAGTGTGCTGTCACGCTTAAAATCCGACGGCGGCCCATCACTGTAGCGGGAAGCAGCGCGCGTGCGGTGGAGCTTGACCACATCGAACAGGCGCTGGGCGATGGTCCTTGCGTCCGTGCCCTCCGGGAGCTGACTCCGATCATGATCGACGACGTCGCAAAAGATCCGAGATGGCCCGACTTTAACAAAAAGCTGGCCGAGCACAGAGTGCACAGCAGCCTTGGCGTGCCGCTGGAAATCACAGGTGATGCAAGGGCGGCGCTGAACTTTTTCGCCGCCAAACCACGGGCTTTCACCGCGGATGTTTACGACAAGGCAGTGGGTTTTGCTGGTGCGGCGCACAACACCATGCAGCTCTCAGTGCGCATCAACACGATAGAGAGCCGGGCCGACGACCTTGAAGCAGCCCTGGAAAGCCGCACCGCCATCAACCTGGCGTGCGGTGTGATCATGGCGCAGAACCGTTGCTCGCAGGAGGAGGCCATGGAAATCCTCACCAAAGTCTCCAGCAACCGCAACCGGAAGCTCCGGGACGTGGCCAGGGAACTGATCGAGCAGTTGTCCGGCAGCAGCGTCCGCACCCACTTCGACTCCTAGCCGGCACCCGGGTTCCCGGTTCGCTCAGCGGGCAGGGCGGACTGATACCACGGCCCTTGCGCCGCTGCGCTGGACGTCCCAGCAGTTGCCGCTGCCGATGACTTCGTAGTCCAGGTCTCCCGCGGCCGCCAGCACCACGGCGGTGTTCTCGTCAATGGCCACCGCCCTTTCCACCAGGCCCGCTGCCACGGCGCCCACTGCGCGGCTCAGTGTTCCTGCCTGGGCAGCATGGACATCCACCGTGAACGGTGCCAGCCCCAGGCCCTCACGAATGTCCACTGGATCCAGGCCTTCCGAGCATTCCTCTCCGCATACTTCCACCGCGTTAATCCGGTATCCGCCAATCAGTGCACGCTGGGGCGCCACCATTGCGCCGGCGGAAAAGCCCAGATACGGCGTCCGGCGGGCAACCGACCGCCGCAGCGCTGCGGCCGCCGGGTGAAGAGCCTCCCAATAGGCCGGCGTCAGGCCGCCACCCACTACGATCGCATCCACGTCTTCGAGGGCAGCAGCGTCGGGAGATATTCCTGCCTCGAGCGGCATAACCGAAACCGCGCACTCGATCCTGGCCTGGAGCGGCTCCGTGTACGCCGCCGCGAGGTCCGGCAGGTTTCCGCTGCCTGGGTGCACGGCCACGGCGATGCGGGCTGCACGGCCGGGCCCGGCATGCTCCCGCGCCTCGAGTGCGAACCGGTCGAAGATGTCCGGGAAAGCCAGCGGATCCGGGCCCGCACCGGCGAGGAAGATGCTCATGGGCTTCAAGATACCGGCAGGCCCATTGACGGGCGTCAGCGCGAGCGGTAACGTACAACCAAATGGTTGTATATGAGTTGAATGAGGCCGAGTTGGACCGCCTCTTCCAGGCGTTCGCCGATTCCACCCGGCGGGACATCGTCCGCCGGGTCACTGTCGGCGAGTACTCCGTTTCCGGCCTGGCAGCCCTCTACGCCATGAGTTTCGCCGCCGTCCAAAAGCATGTGGCGGTGTTGGAGCGCGCATCCCTGGTCACCAAGGAGAAACGCGGACGGGAGCAGATCGTGCGGGGCAATCATGAAGGACTGCAAAAAGCCCGGCGGCTGCTCGACGAATATGAACAGACCTGGCGGCAGCGTGCCGCCAGGATGGCAGACATTCTCGCTGAAGGTTAGGAAGGCATTGCCATGGCAGTCATCAGTATGGACAAGAACCCGGAGGCGCTGACCCTCACGCTGGTCGCGGAGTTCGACGCCGGCGTCGAACGCGTGTGGCAACTTTGGGAGGACCCCCGCCAGCTTGAGCGCTGGTGGGGTCCGCCCACTTGGCCCGCTACGTTTCACAAGCTGGAGTTTGTCCCCGGCGGCCGGGCCAACTACTACATGACCGGCCCTGACGGGGAGAAAGCCCACGGCTGGTGGGAGTTCACGGCGATCGAGGCCCCGCGGCGCCTGCAGTTCGATGACGGGTTCGCCGATGGCGACGGCAACCCCACCGGCGACCTGGGCGTCACCCACGCCACGGTCACACTGGAGCCAGTGGGGGAGCGGACGCGTATGACCATCCAGTCCGCCTTCGAGTCCGAGGAACAGCTGGAGCAGATGGTGGCCATGGGCATGGAGGAGGGCCTGAAGGGTGCTGTCGGCCAGATCGACGGCATCCTCGCCGAGCACGCCAACGCCTGATTGCACGGCAGCATCCTTTTCCACGAAACCAAAGGTGGGATGACGACGGCGGGACGTTCCGCCGTCGTCAGCCCACCTTGGCGTTGAACGCGCCCGTCCGCCGCTGAATACTGGAAGGTGGATCAAAGCGAGGGGAAGGCGGTGGCAGCAATGAGCGGCGGGGCAGGGGACTTTCGGAAGCGCCTGGAGCGGGCAGCAGAGGTCCGGTCATACCGCGGCGCCGGCATCAGCGCCGAGGAGGAAGCCGGGCTGGACGCCCTCGATGAGAGGGAGCGTGAGAAGCGCAGGAAGGTCAGCGACGCCGCCCGCGCGGAATACCTGGTCCGCGACGCCATGGCGCAGGGCAAGTTCGACAACCTCAAGTACGCGGGCAAGCCAATTCCGGGCCTGGACGAATCCTACGATCCCGACTGGTGGGTCAAGGGGTTGATCCAGCGCGAGAACATCAGCGGCCTGGGCCCGGCGGCCATCCTGCTCCGCGCCGAGGACGCCGAACTCGACGCCAAGCTGGACGTCCAGTACACAGAGCAGCAGGTCCGGGACATCCTGCAGGATTTCAACCGGCGCGTGATCGACGCCCGCCGCCAGTTGCAGGGCGGCCCACCGGTGATCACCAAGACCCGGGACGTGGAGGAGGAAGTGGAGCGCTGGCGCACGCGACGGGCGGCGCGTATTGAGGAAGTTCCCGCGGAGCCGGAGCCCGAGCGCTCCTGGTGGAAGCGGCTGTGGAAAGGGGCGGGCTAGGAGGCGGAGTTCCGCTGTTCGTAGAGCTCGCACCGGGCGTTATAGTACTTCTCCGTCTGCCCCTGGTGGGCCAATCCAATCCTGGTGCAAACCCGCTGCGAGGCCGTGTTGGCCGGGTTGGTCACCGCAACCACATTCGGCAGTCCGCTGTCGAACGCGTAGCCCAGGACCGCCCGGGCTGCCTCAGTGGCGTAGCCGTTCCCCCAGTGGTCGGGGTCTCCAGCAGGACTGCCCAGACCGCATGGACGGCGTCCAGATTGCGCCAGGTCTCGATCCGTTCCTCTGCCTCAGCAATGCCGGTCATGATCCGGGGAAGGTTGCCGATGAAGCGCTGCACCTCCCAGCGCGAGTAGAGGTCCAGCACAAAGGCGGCGTCGTCCGGCTCCCACGGGCGCAGGATAAGCCGCTCAGTATCCAGGATCTTCACGTCACCCATCCTGCCAAAGGGGGGGCGACATGCGGGCTGGATTTGGTTTTCCACATAGGGCTTTTTGCTTGCTGTCGTTGTCAGGCCCTGGTGGAAGACTTTGGTTATGGAAGCGGTTGTGGGAACTGGCCCAGTTATTGGGGCGCATGCTCGAACGCCCTTACTTGCTGTTGATGCGCCTTCGATTGGTGATGTCTTGAGGCTGCTCGCTGCAGTTCCGCTGGCTGCTGATGGGGGGGGAAGATTCATCAGCTGCGGGAGCTGGAGGATCTGAAATCTGCGGTCGGCGCCCGGCAGGCCGATACCGCGGTGGCCTTCGACGTTCAGCAGCGGCGGGAGCAGGCCGCCGCCGGGGTGCCCGTCGATGAGCAGGGCGCCGGGGTCGGCGCCCAGATCGCGTTGGCGCGGCGGGAGTCACCGGCCCGGGGTTCACGCCTGCTGGGGCTGGCCAGAACCCTTGCAGGGATGCCGCACACGTTCGCCGCGTTCCGGGCTGGGCTGTTGAATGAGTGGCGGGCCACGCTGATCGTGAAGGAAACCATCTGCCTCAGTGCCGGGGACCGGGCCGGGGTGGATGAGGAACTCGCCGCGGACACCGGCGCCCTCGACCGCGCCATTGTGGCCGCCGTCCGGGCCGCCGCGTACCGGCGGGACCCTGCCTCGGTGGCGAAGCGGGCCGCCCGCGCGGTCACGGAACGGACCGTGAGCCTGCGCCCGGCACCGGACACCATGACCTGCCTGACCGCCCTGCTGCCCGCCGCCCAGGGCGTCGCCGCCTACGCAGCCCTGACCCGGGACGCCGACACGGCACGCTCGGCCGGGGATGACCGGTCCCGGGGCCAGGTCATGGCCGACACCCTCGTCGAACGCCTCACCGGCACCCCCGGCGGGATCAGCGGGGTGCAGATCCAGCTCATCATGACCGACCGCACCCTCCTCCAGGCCGACGCCGAACCCGCCCGGCTCCCCGGCTACGGCGTACTACCGGCAGCCCAGGGCCGGGACATCGCCCTCAACAGCGCCGGCCACAACGAACCCAGCCTGTGGGTCCGGCGGCTCTACACCGCCCCCGGCAGCGGGGAACTGCTGGCGATGGACTCCAAAGCCCGGCTCTTCCCCGCGGGCTTGAAGCGCTTCCTTCACATCCGGGACGATACCTGCCGCACCCCGTACTGCGACGCCCCGATCCGCCACCACGACCACGTCACCTCCTGGCACAACGGCGGACCCACCAGCGCCGGCAACGGCCAGGGCCTCTGCGAAGCCTGCAACCACACCAAAGAAACACCCGGCTGGACCGCAAAACCCGTCCCCGGCCCACGCCATACCGTGGCAACCATGACCCCAACCGGCCACACCTACCGCTCCACCGCCCCACCACTACCCGGGACGCCAGCGCGGGTGACCGTACCGCCCGTGCCGCGCGACCACCGTCGTGCTTTCCTGGCCCATCGCAACAACATGGGCGACGGGACGGACGCGCGGGGGGTGTCTGCCGCGCTGGTCAGGCCAGGATCAGGGTCTAGGGCTTCGGATTGGGATTGGGGTTTGGCCCAATCATCGAGGCAGGAGGCGGTGCGAACGGGGCTGCAGGATAGAGCGGTGCCACCTTGAGCATGTAGTTGGCCCACTGTGGTCCGGCGATCATGAAACCGTCCAGGCGGGGGTAGAAAGTGCCGTTGATGGTTACGTTCTGTCCTGCCCGCTTTTGGCCTTCCAGCGCATCCCCGAAGAAGGACGCAGTGACCAGGCCGGTGGTGTACCCCACCACCCAGGTGGACCCGTTGTTGTTCGAGGTTCCGGTCTTGGCCGCGGTGGGAACCTTGTCGTGCACCTTGGGGTTGATCCAGACGCCGGAGCCCTTTTTCAGGACATCCTGCAGCACCGAGTTGACGCCCCGGGCCACGTCCGGTTTGACGGCGTCGTGGCAGTCAGGGGCCTGGGCAGGCAGCTTTGCCCCCGCTGCATCGGTGATGTCAACCAGGGCGATGGGTGCGCAGTAGCGGCCGTCTGTGGCGAAAGTGGCAAAGGCGTCCGCCAGGGTGAGGGGGGCAACGCCGGTGCCGCCCAGCAGGTTGCCCAGTTGATGCATGTTGACCGGCGCGCCATCCAGGCCGCTGCGCAGGCCCACGGCGTCCACCATTTTCTGGATGCCGCAGAAATCCAGCTGGGCAGCCGAGGCAAAGGTGGCTGTGTTGATCGAGTTATACAGGCCGTAGTTGACGGGCATGCGCCGGTAGAAGCCCTCCTCAGCGTTCTGCAGGTCGTCCGCAGCACCAAGGGCAGGATTTGCCTGCGCGGTGCTGTAGGCTCCCAGCACCTTCCCGCAGCTGTCCTTCCACGCGAACCCCAGGGGATAGACGCGGCGCGAAGCGTCCACTTCAGCAGTCAGTGACTTGCCTTCGTTCAGCCACTCCGCGAACGTGAAGGGCTTCATGGTGGACCCGGGCTGGAACCCGCCGGCGCCGTTCAGGTCGTTGCCCTGCGCGTCCTTCGCATCCACATTGAAGTTCAGGTTGGTATCGAACTTGCCCGGTTGCGGAAGGAATACCGTGTTTTGGGCCATCGCCAGGATCTTGCCGCTGCCAGGCTGGATGCTTACCAGGGAAGCTGCCCACCGGTCCGGATTTGCGCCTGCAGTCCCGTCCACCTGGGCCTGGGCGGCGGCCTGAAGCCGGCTGTCCAGGGTGGTGGTGATGGTGAGGCCCCCCCGGTACAGCCTCCGCTCACGTTCAGCTTCCGTTGGGCCGTAGGCGGGGTTGTTCAGGATCAGGTGGGAGATGTAATCGCAGAAGTACGGCGCGATGGCCGCGTTTGCGCAGCCCTGCTGTTGGGGGGTGATCTTCAATTCAACAGGGGTGGCCACAGCCTCATCGTGCTGGGCCTGGCTGATCTTGTTCAAGCGCAGCATCTCTGACAGGACCTGGTTGCGGCGCACAATCGACTTGTCCGGGTTTGTGGCCGGGTTGTACAGAGTGGGGCTGTTGACCAGCCCGGCCAGCAAGGCTGCCTGGGGAAGTGCGAGGTCCTTCGCGCTGGTGCTGAAGAAGTAGCGTGCAGCGGCTTCAATCCCGTAGGCATTGCTGCTGAAGAACACGATGTTCAGGTAGCCCTCAAGGATCTGGTCCTTGGTGTACTTCTTCTCCAGGGTGACGGCGAGCTTCATCTCCCGCAGCTTGTCGCCGAGGTTCTTCTGCCCGTTAAGGACCACCTCGTCCGGCCTGTCCTGCGAGAGCTGCGCCTCGTTCAGGACGTTGGTGACGTATTGCTGGGTAATGGTGGAGGCCCCCTGCTCTCCGCCCTTGGTCAGGTTGGACACCACCGCCCGCAGGATGCCTTGCGGGTCCACGCCGGCGTGCTCGTAGAACCGGCTGTCCTCGATGGCAACAATGCCGTCCTTGATGAAGGGTGACATCTGGTCCAGCGGCACTTTTACGCGGTTCTCCGAGTAAAAGGTGGCGATCGGCTGCCCGTCGGAGGTCAGGACTTTGGTGGCTTGCGACGGTGGCTGCACCGTCAGTTCCGTGGGCAGGCCTTCAAAGAACCCAATAGAAGAACTGACCCCCATCCCCGCGGCGGCCACCGCCGGCACCACCAGGCTGGCCACCAGGACGCCGCACATGACACTGGCCGCAAAGAACCCCAGGATCCTTCCCAGGGCCACGGCAAAACCGCGCCTGCGCTTCCGCTTCTTCACCATTCCTCAGCCCTCGTCCTTGAAGGTGGGAACAGAATACGCTCCTGCGAAAGGGCGAAACAGAGGCAGAAGGTCAGGAATTGATCACGGCAAACCATTGACCAAGCGATAGTTACCGATATATCGTTAATTATCGCCGAAGAGTAGGCGATGACTACCTGAACGAAAGGACGATGCCACCATGAAAGGCATATTTGACGAAAAACATCCCGGACCTGAATTTGGGAAGGGCCGCTTCGAGCGGGGAAGGGGCCGCCGGGGGCCGCACGGGCACCGGGGTGCCGGCTTCGGACCCGGGTTTGGGCCCGGCTTTGGCCCTGGTTTCGGGCCAGGCTTTGGTCCTGGTTTCGGCCCGGCGTTCGGGCGGGGCGGCCGGCGGGCCAGCCGGGGCGATGTCCGCGCGGCCATCCTCTCGCTCCTGGCAGAGGCGCCATCCAATGGTTACGGATTGATCAAGACCATCGCCGCAAAGACCGGCGGAATGTGGCGGCCCAGCCCCGGATCCATTTACCCCACGCTCCAGCAGTTGGTGGATGAGGGCCTGATCGAGCCCCTGAGCGAAGGCCGCGGGACTGAGTTTGCCCTGACGGACGCGGGCAGGGCCTACGTGGCGGAGCACGCTGAGGAGATGGAAAACGCCTGGAACGCTGAACCGGACAGTGCTGACCGGGACTTCCACCAAAGCATCGGCAAGCTCATGGGCGCCATCCATCAGTTCCGCACGGGTGTGACGGAGGAACAGCGTGCTGCCGCCATCGAGAAGATGGATGAAACGCGCCGCGCGCTCTACAAGATCCTTGCGGACTAGAACCGTTCGGACTGGAACCGTGCGGACTGGAACCTACGCGAAGGAGTCTTCCTTGGCGTGCCGCTCCACGGGAACCGCAGCGGTGGGGATGTGGGCCGCGGCCTGGCGCAGGGGGTTGTAGCCTGCTCCCGCTTCCCCGAACGCATAGGCGGTCTCGGCATGCTCGGACAGGTCCACCCCGGCCGTCTCCGCCTCGTGGCTGACGCGGAAGCCCACGGCCTTGTTGATGACCCGGGCGATGACTGCCGTGCCAATGCCGGAGAGCAGCAGGGTGATGACGACGGCGGCTGTCTGGGCGATGAGCTGCTGGACACCGCCGCCGTACAAGAGGCCGCCGCCCTGGCCGTCCACCGGGAGGGCGATGAAACCCAGGGACAGGGTGCCAATGAGGCCCGCTCCCAGGTGGACGCCCACCACGTCCAGGGAGTCATCAAGGCCGAAGCGGTACTTGAGGTCCACGAATACACAGCATGCCGCACCCGCCACCAGGCCCAGGCCAATTGCCGCCAGTGGGCTGATGTTCGCGCAGGACGGGGTGATGGCCACCAGGCCTGCAACAACGCCGGACGCGGCACCCAGGGAAGTGGGGTGTCCGTGGCGGATCTTTTCGGTGACCAGCCAGCTCAGCATGGCGGCCGCAGGCGCTACCAGGGTGTTGATCCAGATCAGGCCGGCCTGTTCCACACTGGTTGCGGCGCCGCCATTGAAGCCAAACCAGCCGAACCACAGGATCGCCGCGCCCAGCATGATGAAGGGCAGGTTGTGGGGCCGGTGGTTGGGGTCCTTCGCGAAGCCGTGCCGCTGGCCGACAATGACTGCCAGCACCAGTGCGGCGGTTCCTGAGCTGATTTCCACGACGGCGCCGCCGGCGAAATCGATGACCTGGCCGAAGATTGCTGTGACGGCTCCGCCCGCACTCATGAGCCCGCCACCCCAGACCATGTAGGCGAGGGGGCAGTAGATCGCCGTGATCCACACGGGCACGAACAGGGCCCAGGCGCTGAACTTTGCGCGGTCTGCGATGGCACCGCTGATCAGGGCCACGGTGATGATGGCGAAGGTGGCGCTGTAACCGGCCTTGAGAAGCTCCGGCGAGCCCATCAGGTTCTGCAGGCCGAAGCTGGTGAAGGGATTGCCGAAGAGCCCCAGGACGCCGTCACCGGTGGTCATCGAGTAACCCCAGAGAACCCACACCACGCCAACGATCCCGGCGGAGATGAAGCTCATCATGATCATGTTGAGGGCAGCCTTGGCCCGGGTCATGCCGCCATAGAAGAGGCCCAGCCCGGGGGTCATGAGCAGTACCATTGCGGCCGAAATCATCAGCCAGACGTGTTGGGCAGTGATTTCCACCGGTGGGTCCCTTCGCAACGTGATCTTGGTGCAGGGCCCGTTTGGCCCCGTGGCATTTCCCCCGGGGTCTATCTTTGGCGTTGCGTGTTTCAGCCAATGCCGCTTAAAGTTGCGGCCACGTTACACAAACCGCTCCCGCGTGAAGTTCACGTATCCGCTATGTTTCGGGAATGTAAACGGCACCTCCACCCGGACCCGCTTAGACCGTCGCTGCCCCCTCTGGTTCCCCGTCGCGGCGGGCCCCACAGCCCGCTGAAGGTGAGAACCGCCGTCGTGCGCTGTTTTGCTTCTGTTTCGAGGCTATGAACGGCGGCTCACCGGATTAGAACCTGCGGGCGTTGCCGGGCTAAAACCTGCGGGCGTTTGCCAGGACCGGAAGTTTGGCCCGTACATCGTCCACGGTTGCGGGATCGATATCGGCGACTGCGAGTTCGGGCTTCCCGCCAAGGGCCACCACCGCCTTGCCCAAGGGGGTGACGACGGCGCTGTGGCCGATTCCGGTAGGCGCCGTCCCCGCGGGACCCGCGCCGATGGTTTCCGGGTCGCCCTGGCCGCAGGCCACCACAAACGTGGTGCTGTCCAGCGCCCGGGCGCGCACCAGGAGGTCCCACTGCTCCGCTTTGCCAACACCCGCGCCCCAGGAGGCGCACACGATATTCACCCGCGCACCTGCATTGGCGTTGGCCGTGAACAGGCCCGGGAAACGGACGTCGTAGCAGGTGGCCAGGCCGAACAGGGTCCCGTCCAGCTCGAACGTTACGGGTGCCTCCCCTGCATCCACTGTTTTGGATTCGGTGAAGCCGAACGCGTCAAAAAGGTGGACCTTGTCGTAGGACGTCTCCACCCCGCGGCCCGTCACCAGCAACGTATTGCGGACCCGGCCGTCCTTCCCGGGGGTGAACATGCCGGCCACGATCGCGATGTCCAGTTCCTTGGCCATCCTGCGGACCTCGCCGGCCCAGGGGCCGTCAAGTGGCTCGGCGATGTCCCTCAGGGAGTGGCCAAAGGCCCGCATGGCGGCCTCGGGAAAAACCACCAACTGCGCGCCGGCATTGCCGGCCTGCGCGGCGTAGTCCCACATCAGTTCAAGGTTGGCGGCGGTGTCGGCATTGCTGATGATCTGCGCTACTGCGATACGCATGGAAAAGCTCAATCTGTTGGGTGGCGGAAAAGGGTGCCCGGATCATTCTGGCCCGGGCACACAGGGTGATGCGGCGGTGAGGCGTTACTGCCTGTAGCCCTCAACCTCGCTGACGGGGCGGGCCTCCGCATCGTTCGGGTTTTCGCCCGAGTCCTTCTTGGCCCGGCGCTGGCGCAGCAGGTCCCAGCACTGGTCCAGGCTTTCTTCCACGTACTTGAGCCTCGCCTGGTCCGGCGCCTGCCCCTCCCCGGATCCCTCGCGCAGCGAGTGCTCTTCCTCCACGAGGGACTGGATGTGCGTCAAAATGTCCTGATCATTCATGGCTTCCCCTAACTCCGGTCCGGTCCCCTTCAGCGTACGTATCAGGTGCTGAAGCCACCAGTCCCCGCGCGGTACCATCAACTTCATGCCCACTGCGCTCGATATGGCAGGTCCCATCCTGGAAGTGCTCACCTGGTTGTGCCTGCCCGCCGGACTGGGACTGCTCTTCTACACCGGATTCCTCCGCCGCTTCGTGCACCCCTGGGACGTGGCCGAGGCCGTGGTGTATTCCGACCACACCGGGGTGGGGTTCCGCTGGTTCGACCGGAAACACCAGGTGCACAACGCCCCAATGTCCCCCTACGACATCAAGGACATGGCGGTGGGCGACACCTTGCCCATCTACTACCACCCCAAGCGCCCAACACAGTGGCAGACCGCCATGCCGGAAGAGGCGGGCAGGACGGCGTCGGTCCTGGGCCGCTGCCTCACGGCGATCGGCTCGGTGGCGCTGCTGGCCGGCTTTGTCCTGCCGATGTTTTAGGGCTGCCGGCTGACGAGGACCACAACAATGCCCAAGCCGCCAAGCGCGACGCCGGCCAAAGCGGTCCAGAGCACGGCGGGCAGGTCCGCCTCGATGCTTTCGCCTGCCAGGCCGCGGGACCTGGCCAGGTAGCGGCGGCGCTGCGTGAGATAGATGGCAAGGGCGGCGGCACCGGATACTGCCGGCAGCATCAGGATCAGCGGCCCATAGGTGGGAAGCCAGCGCAGGAAGAAGGCGCTCGCCGTCACCAGCGCCAGCATGGTCCGGCCCCAGGCGAGGGCGGTCCGTTCGGGCTGGAGGCCCGGATCGCCGTGGCCACCGGGTGGGCGGGATGCCACGGAATCAGCGCCAGAGGACAAAGACCAGTACGACGGCGGCAGCCAGCGCGCCTGCCCCGGCCAACAGGGGCACAAAAAGCGGCAGGGGCAGCGGGGCCTTGGTGCGCATGCTCCGCTCCACCCGAAGCCACCGCACGGCCGCACCACCGCTGAGCATCATGCCCAGCAGAAGCAGGAGGACGGCCAGGCCTTTCCGGACAGGCTCAATGAAAAGGCCGGATGTGAACGCCTCGATAGCGATGCCGCCCGCCAGCAGTGCGAGCGAAGTGCGGATCCAGGCCAGGAAGGTGCGCTCGTTCGCAAGCGTGAAGCGCGGATCCGGTTCCTCGCCGCCGGGCAGCAGCCGTTCGGCGATTCTTCCGCGCGAGGGCGGGACCGCTCGGCCGGGTGGCTGCTCGCTGTTGATCACCGGGCCAGTTTAGCCGTGGCGGCCACGTCCTTATCCGCCACTTCGCGGGGCAAACATGATCACGGCAACACCCAGCAGGCAGACCAGGGAGCCTGCGATATCCCACCGGTCGGGACGGAAGCCGTCAAAGGCCATGCCCCACGCCAGTGAACCTGCCACGAACACTCCGCCGTAGGCCGCCAGGATCCGTCCGAAGTGCGCGTCCGGCTGGAGGGTGGCCACGAAGCCGTACACCCCGAGTGCGATCACGCCCAACCCGGCCCACCACCAGTCTTTGCCTTCGCGGACCGATTGCCACACCAGCCAGGCGCCGCCGATCTCCGCTGCAGCGGCCAGCACGAACAGCACAATGGTCTTGAAAACACTGACGGTTTCTTCGGGAATACCCACGCAGCCATCATGCCAGCCGGGAATGCAGCCACTCCCCGGACAGTTGGGGGAAGTATGGAGCGTATCGGATTCCTTTCATTCGGCCACTGGGGCCCCGGCCATGGTTCCCGCACCAGGACAGCGGCGGACGCGCTGCTCCAGGGGATTGAACTGGCTGTTGCCGCTGAAGAGCTTGGCGTGGACGGCGCGTTCTTCCGGGTCCACCACTTCGCCCGCCAGCAGGCGTCACCTTTCCCCCTCCTCTCAGCCATCGCCGCACGAACCAGCCACATCGAAACCGGCACCGGCGTCATCGACATGCGCTACGAAAATCCGTTGTACATGGCGGAGGAGGCCGCAGCGGCAGACCTGATCAGCGGCGGCAGGCTGCAGCTGGGCATCAGCCGTGGTTCACCCGAGCCCGCCCGGGAAGGCGCGTCAGCCTTTGGCTACCGCCCGCAGCCGGGGGAGACCGATGCGGACATGGCCCGCCGCCATACCGCGGCTTTCCGCAGGGCCATCACCGGCGCCGGGATGGCTGAGGCCGACCCCAGGTATGCCGGCGGTGCCACCGGCCTCCTTCCCGTCCAGCCCCAGTCCCCGGGACTGGCGGAACGGATCTGGTGGGGCGCGGGCAGCAGGAAGACCGCAGTGTGGGCTGCGGAACAGGGCATGAACCTCATGAGCTCCACACTGCTCACCGAGGACACCGGCGTTCCCTTCCATGAACTCCAGGCCGAGCAGATCCAGCTGTTCAGGGACGCCTGGGCCGCAGCAGGGCACGCACACAACCCGCGTGTCTCGGTCAGCCGCAGCGTCCTTCCCATAGTGGATGAAGAGGACAACTACTACTTTGCCGGCACCGCCCTCCGGGACGGCCGCGACCAGGTGGGCGTCATCGACGGACTGACCGCCAGGTTCGGCAAGAGCTACGTGGGCGCACCGGACGTCCTGGCTGGGCAGCTTGCAGCCGACACCGCGGTGCAGGCTGCAGATACCCTGCTGCTGACGGTTCCGAACCAGCTGGGCGTGGAGTTCAACGCCAAGCTCCTGGGCGCCATCGTTGGGCACGTGGCCCCGGCGCTGGGATGGCGCCGCCGGTAGCGCGGGGAATCTTTCGCGAGACCCAACCGTTATACTTCAAGTGTGCGATGCGGGGGCTTCGCACCCCTACTACTGTGTGACTGCGGAACGGTCGTACGACGGAGAGAGAGAAATATGGCTCGCGCCGCCTTAGGCTTAACCACATGATCCGGCTACGACAGCTGGCCCAAGCGGCCTCCGTGCTTACCACCCCGTTGGCACCCGAAGACATCCTCGCGCTTTTCAATCCTGTCTACTCAGCCCGCCAGCTGCGCGGTGTGGTGACCCGGGTGGTCCAGGAGACCGCCCATTCGGCCACCATCTTCTTCCGCCCCGGCCGTGGCTGGAAGGCGCACATGGCCGGGCAGTGGGCCCGCATCGGCGTCGAACTCGACGGCGTCCGGCACTGGCGCTCCTACTCGCTCAGCGCCCCTGCCGGCAAGGACCCGGCCATCACTGTCACCGACGTCGGCGCCGTCTCCGGCACGCTGGTACGCACCACCAAGCCCGGCGACGTCCTGTTCCTGGCTCCGCCGCAGGGTGATTTCGTGCTTCCGGAGCATCCCCGCCCCCTCCTGATGGTCACCGCGGGCAGCGGCATCACTCCGGTGATGTCCATGATCCGAACGCTTGTGCCGCGGCGTCCTGATGCTGACGTCGTGCTGGTCCACTCCGCCCGCACCCCGGGTGACAGCCTGTTCCGCGAGGAGCTGGCCGAGCTCGCGGACCAGTTCCCCAATTTCCGGTTGGCCCACTGGTACACCGGCGAACAGGGCCGCATGGATTTCTCCAGCACCAAGGAGTTGGACGAGATCTGCCCCGACTGGAAGGACCGCGCCGCCTACGCCTGCGGCCCGGACAGCTTCCTCGACGACGCCGAAGCCCTCTGGAAGCGCGCCGCGCTGACCACCCGCGGGCCGGGGACCGATGTGGCGGTGGCCGGAGACCCCGGCAACCTCATGATCGAACGCTTCAACACCACCTTCAACGCCGGGGTAGGGCACGACGGCGGGCTGGTCACCTTTGAAGCCTCCGACCGGGAAGTGGAGGCCGACGGCGACACCCCCATCCTGGACATCGGCGAGGACGCCGGGGTGCTGATGCCGAGCGGCTGCCGGATGGGCATCTGCCACAGCTGCCTTACACCGCTCCTGGCCGGGCAGGTCCGTGACCTGCGCACCGGGGAAATCCACGGCGAACCCGGCCAACTGATCCAAACGTGTGTCTCGGCAGCCGCCGGACCCGTCAACCTCGAACTCTGAGGAGCAGTACGTATGTCTGTCATCTCACCCGCAAAGACCAATGCCGACGCAGGCGCCAAAGCCGGCACCTCAAGGACCCGTCCCGGAAAGCTGGCCGAATCGGGAAGTCCCACCGTCCGCCCGCCGGCGGCCGCCCACCTCAGTGACGAGCAGGTGGCGGAGCTCGGACGCGAACTCGACGCAATCCGGGATGAGATCCTGGCCAAGCGGGGCGCGGAAGACGCCGCCTACATTCGCCGCATGATCAAGATCCAGCGCGGTTTGGAGATCTCCGGCCGCGCCGCCCTGCTGGTCAGCAAGAACAAGGCCGCCTGGGTTACGGGCACCACGCTGCTCAGCCTGGCCAAGATCCTGGAAAACATGGAACTGGGCCACAACATCCTGCACGGCCAGTGGGACTGGATGCGGGATCCGGACATCCACTCCACCACCTGGGAATGGGACTTCGTCACCCCGTCGCGGTCCTGGCAGCACACCCACAACGACCTGCACCACCGCTGGACCAACGTGGTGGGCAAGGACAACGACGTCGGATACAACCTCCTGCGCATGGACGAGAACCAGCCGTGGAAGCCCATTAACCTGGCAAACCCGCTGTTCAACGCTATCCTCGCGCCGGTCTTCGAGTGGGGCATCGCCATCTACGACCTCGAACTCACCGAGTACAAGGAAGGCACCAAGTCCAAGGAGGCCCTGCTGAAGGACCTCAAGGCCCTGGGCAAGAAGGTGGTCACCCAGTTCACCAAGGACTACGCCGCCACCCCTGCCGTGGCAATGCTGACCGGCTCCGGGAAGCAGGCCCTCTATGGCACGCTGGCCGCGAACGCGGTACGTAACGTTTGGGCGCACGCCGTCATCTTCTGCGGCCACTTCCCCGAAGGCACTGACACCTTCACCGAGGAAATGGTGGAAGGCGAAACCCGCGGCGACTGGTATGTCCGCCAGATGATCGGCTCCGCCAACATCTCCGGTTCCAAGTTCATGCACCTCATGACCGGCAACCTGTCACACCAGATCGAGCACCACCTCTTCCCGGACCTGCCGTCCAGCCGCTATGCCGAAGTGGCGCCCAAGGTCCGCGAGATCTGCCAGCGCTACGGCCTGAAGTACACCACCGGGCCGCTGCTGAAGCAGGTGGGTTCGTCCTGGGCCAAGGTCTTCAAGCTGGCGCTGCCTGGGAAGGCCGCCCGGGCCTGACGCTTACTGGCCGGCAAGAGAATGCCCTGCGGACTCCGCGGGGCATTCTCTTGTTAACGGGCCTTCGTGTTAGCCGCGCGCTGTTGGCCGCGCGCCCTGTCAGTGGGCTGTGGCGGCCCCGGTGCCCGGCACCAGGGTCATGTCGTCCAGCTTGGGCAGTTCATGCCTGAGGTGATGCTGTGCCCTGTCCAGGATGTCTTCGGCCTGGGACAGGCCCATATCGGCCAGCAGGATCCTTGCGGAGCCCTGCAGCCGGTGCCCGGACCACCGCAGCTGCAGGTGCTGGACCGCAAGGACACCCGGGGTCCCTTCCAGCGCCCTCTCGGCACGGGCCACCAGCTCCGGTTCGATGCCGTCCATGAGCCGCCGCCCGATGCTGCGGACCGTCCCCCACAGCAGCACCATGATGGCGGCGGAGATGATCAGCCCGACGATGGGGTCCGCCAGCGGAAAGCCGAGCATGACGCCAGCGGCGCCGATCACCACGGCGAGCGAGGTGAAACCGTCAGTCCTGGCGTGCACGCCGTCCGCCACGAGCGCCGCGGAACCGATCCTGCGGCCAACCCGGATGCGGTAGATCGCCACCGCCTCATTTCCGGCAAAGCCGATCAGTCCCGCGGCCATGACCCAGCCGAGATTCTGCAACGGCTGGGGATGGATCAGCCGGTCCACTGACTGCCAGCCGGCCACCACGGCCGAGAGGGCCACCACGGCCACGATGAACAGGCCGGCCAGGTCCTCAGCCCTGCCGTAGCCATACGTGTACCGGCGCGTGGCCGCCCTGCGCCCCAGGATGAAGGCAACCCACAGGGGCACCGCGGTGAGTGCGTCCGAGAAGTTGTGGATGGTGTCCGCGAGCAGGGCCACCGAACTGCTGAACAGGACCACCAGGAACTGCAGCACCGTGGTGGCCAGCAGGACGAACATGCTGATCTTCAGCGCCCGGATACCCTCGGTGCTGGCCTCCATGGCGTCGTCAATGGAATCAGCGGCATCGTGGGTGTGCGGAACAAACAGCTCGATCAGCCAGCCCTTGAAACCGGAGTGGTGATGGTGCCCGTGGTCATGGTCATGTTCATGCCCATGTTGGTGGTCATGGTGGTGGCCGCCGTGGTCCTCCGTGTGGGGATGGCTGTGCGTGTGCGTTGACTCCTGGTGCGGCCCGCTCATGGGGCGCTCGTCTCTGCAGGGTGGGCTGCGCGGTGGTGGGCAGGCTCGCCGCCCAGTGCGTGCTCGGCCTGGAAGATCGCATCTGCTACCAGCTGCCGGGCATGCTCGTTTTCCAGGCGGTAGAGCACCCGCGTCCCGTCCTGCCGCGTGGACACCATCCTGGCCAGCCGCATCTTTGCCAGATGCTGCGAAACGGCCGCAGGGGACTTGCCCACCACGTCCGCCAGGGCTCCCACGGCCATCTCGCCATCACGGAGCGCCAGGATGATCCGCACCCTGGTGGCATCCGCCAGCATGGCGAAAACCTCCACGGCCAACTCCACGTACTGGCTGTCCGCTCCAAGCGGGCAACCACTATTATCTGCATTCATGCGCATATAGTGTCACAGCATCGGCCGCTCCGCATGTTTGGCAACCGTCGGCGTGGTCCACCAAAGGCTGCCGGAGCGGAGGTGCGCCCCTAGAGTAGGAGTTGCAGGGCCCGGCGCTCCGCCGGACCGCTTCGATCTGATCAGTCTCGAAAGGAATCTGCCTCCATGGCTTTCATCACCGTAGGTACTGAGAACAGCACTGACGTCGAGCTCTACTACGAGGACCACGGCTCCGGCCAGCCCGTCGTGCTGATCCATGGCTACCCGCTGGACGGATCCTCCTGGGAAAAGCAGACCGCGGCCCTGCTGGACGCCGGCTACCGGGTCATCACCTATGACCGCCGTGGCTTCGGCAAGTCCAGCAAAACTGCTGAAGGCTACGACTACGACACTTTCGCGGCGGACCTCAACACCCTGCTCACCACCCTGGACCTGAACGACGTGGTGCTGGTGGGCTTCTCCATGGGTACCGGCGAGGTGGGCCGCTACCTTGGCACCTACGGTTCCGCCCGGGTAGCCCGGGCCGCGTTCCTCGGTTCCCTGGAGCCGTTCCTGCTCAAGACCGATGACAACCCCGACGGTGTCCCGCAGGACGTATTCGACGGGCTCAAGGAAGCGGTCACGGCCGACCCCTACGCGTTCCTGGCAGGCTTTTTCAAGAACTTCTACAACTCCGATACCTTCCTGGGCACCCCGCGCCTGAGCCAGGAAGCCGTCAATGCCAGCTGGAACGTGGCCGCCGGAGCGGGGGCCACCGCCTTGGTGGCCGCCCAGGCCACCTGGCTCACGGACTTCCGGCAGGACATTCCCAAGATCGATGTTCCGGCCCTGATCGTGCACGGCACCGCCGACAACATCCTTCCCATCGATTCCACCGGCCGGCTGTTCGCAAAGGCCCTGCCGGACGCGGAGTACGTGGAAATCGAGAGCGCCCCGCACGGCCTGCTGTGGACGCATGCCGCCGAGGTCAATGAGGCCCTGCTCGGCTTCCTGTCAAAGTAGGACCCGGACACGTCCGACGGCGGCAGGCGCCGCCGCCGGACGTGCCAGGAAACCGGGGGTCACCCACGCGGTCCACCACCACCGCCCGGGCCCTGCGCCGCGGTGTACTGGCCTGCCGTCACCGTCCCCACTTGCGTGGCCCCGTCCAGGCTGCCACCGCCGAGGCCCGCGGCCGCGGTGGCCGTGCCGCCGGTGTATACGGTGTACTGCTGGCCCTTGATGATGTCCGGCGAGGAGAACACCAGCGAGGCTGCGGCCTTGGTGGTGGTGAAGGCCGCCACCACCTTGCCGGCGGAATCGGCAAGCTGGATCACGGTCCCGGCCGGAACCGACGAGCCAAGGGTCACCTGGACACCGGACTGTGTGGAGGAATCACTGGGGGTCACCACCATGCCCGAACTGCCGGCGGCGGCAATGGTTCCGCCCGTCACGGCCAGCTCGCCGTTGACATCAAGGGCGCCGTTGTTGTTGCCGGTGGGGCCGTTGACCATAACGGTGCCGCCCGAGATGCTGGCGTTGCCATTGGAGTCGAGGCCGTCGCCCTGCGCGTTGATCGTCAGGACGCCCCCGGTGACGTCCACGCTGTAGTCGCCCACTTCCATGCCTCCGCCGCCCATGCCGCCACCGCTGGAGGAGGAAGAACCGCCCGAGGCGTTCACGCCGTCGTCGTTGGAAGTGACGGTGGTGGTGCCGCCGGACACCACGATGTGCTGGGCCTCCAGGCCCTCCTCGGACTTCGCCACAGTTGTGGTGCCGCCGGCTATGGTCAGCGTGTTGTAGGCCTTGACCCCGTCATCCGCGGCGGAGACGTTCAGGGTGCCGCCGTTGACCAGGACCCAGCCGCGGCCTTCATCCTGGTCGTTGTCGGATTTGAAGCCGTCGTCCCCGGCGGTGACCTGGTAGGCGCCGTCCAGTAGGACCGCGTAGTCCTTGCCCACGATTCCGTCGTCGGCCGCCTTTACGGTGACGTTGCCCGACGCGAGGACCAGCCCGTCCTTGGACGAGATGCCGTCGTTGAAGTTGCCCTCCACTGCCAGGGATCCGCTGCCCGCGATGGTCAGGTCAGCCTTGGAGTACAGCGCGGCGTTGGGTGCATCGGTGCCTTGGTCCGCGTAGGTGGAAGCGTCGCTGAGCGAGCTGGTGGTGCAGTCCGCCAGGTAGAGGATGGCCTCGTCGGCGCTCTGGACCACGAACGGCGAGCCGCTGGAGTTCGAGATGCGCGCGCCGTCGAGGATGATGCGGACGGTGTCGCTCTCGCCGGCGGCCACCACAATGCGGCCGTTGGCCAGGGAACCGCTGAGCCTGTAGGTGCCCGCGGCGCTGATGGTGACCGTGTCGCCGTCCACCTTCACGGCGTCCGATCCCGAGGCAACGGTGGCGCCGTCCGCAAGGGTCACGGCCACTTCGCTGGAAGCATCCCAGGTGAGGTCGTCGGCGTCGTAGTGGGTGTCCTCCGCCAGGGTGTCCAGGGTGTCCAGGGCGACGGCGGCAGTAGCGCCGGCTGCAGCGGTGGACGAGGTGCCGCCCACGCTTGAGGCAGTGCCTGCGGTGGTGCTGGGTGTGGAGCAGCCTGCCAGGCCAAGCGAGAGGGCCAGGGCAGCCACGGACAGGGAGGTGCGGAGCTTTTTCATGGAATGTCCTTTGAAGTTTGGGATGAAGGGGTAAGGGCGCGGTGACGTGGGTCAGGCGGCCCGGGGCATGGGCCGGAGTGCCATATGGCGCAGTGTCCGGTTCCAGCGGTTGGCGGGAAGTCCGGGCCGGAGGGCCGCCATTCCGGTAGCGAACTTGGAGATCCGGGAAGGCCTGACACCGGCAGCCCAGAGGTGCCGGTCCAGCGGGCCGGCCGTGGAGCCTGACTTGGTTTCCAGGATGACGGCGCGGTGCAGGACCCAGGACTCGTGGCCGGGGCGCTGCCAGGTCACCTCAGTGTCGATCGTGGCGCGGCTGCCCGACTCCGGCAGGTACAGCGTTGTGCGCCGGTAGCGGGTTTCCAGTACGGGTTCCAGCGGAAGCGCGGGTACCTTAATCCCCGATGCGCCGAACGTTTCCAAGATGTAGGCCAGCCCCTCGGGCGTCAGCCGGGCCCGGTCTTCGAGCCGGGACGGGATGCGTTCCTTGACCGTGGCCTCGCGCGACCCCTCGGTTTTCACCTCCAGGAAGCTCAGCGCGCTGTCCACATAGGTCCTGGTGCGGATCTTGTAGCGGCGGCGCCTGCCGTGTGCGGCCAGCAGGTAACTGTCCAGGTTGGCGGTATCGAAGTACACGGAGTCGTAGGCGAAGCTGCGGGAGCCGTCCATGTCCAGGACGCGCATGCCGGTGCGGACAGAGGCCAGGAGTTGGCCGGCCAGCTCCAACGGAACAATGTACTTCCGGTCTACCCGGGTCTGCAGTGCCGCCTGGGCGTTCAGTTCCTCCAGGCTGACGGGGGGAAGGAAGCGGAGATGGTCGACGGCGGTGCCCACGGCGGCGCTCATGCCGCACCGGTCTGCGCAGCGGCTGGTTCAACGGCGCGGGCTGGTTCAACGGCAGCGGCGGGTGCCGGGGCGGGGGAGGGGGCGGCGTAGGCGGGGGCCGTCAGGGGCGCGGCGGGGAATGCGGCCGGGGCGTAGGCGAACCGCACATCCACGATGGTTTTGTCATTGACCAGGTCCAGTTCGGAGATGGTGGCCGAGTGGACCTTCCCGTGGAGCACCTCTTCCAGCCGGGCGTGAAGTTCGCCGTCTTCGGAAATGGCGCGGTCCAGGATCACCGTCTGGTGCCGGTAGGCCGGCAGCACCCGCGGATGGTCGCCGATGAACATCACCAGCAGGATCAGTCCCATCAGGGACAGCGTCAGCCACAACGGTTCGATGCCCAGTCCGGCGATGAGGCCCAGGGCCAGGGCCGAGAAGTAGTAGGCAACCTCGTGCTGGGCCAGTTCGGTGGAACGGAGCCGGATGATGGACAGGACGCCGAAGAGTCCCAGTCCCAGGCCCAGGCCTGCCGCGGAACCGGAGAGGGCCGTGGCCACGGCCAGGACGCCGACGTTCATCCCCAGGTAGGACACCACCAAGTCGCGGCGGCGGTGCCGGCGCAGGTACAGGGCGAAGGTGAGGATGCTGATGGCCGCGAGGTCCGCGACGATGAAAGGAAGCGAGTTCATGTGAATTTCTCCGGGTGGTGACGGTTGGCTGGTATAGACGATGCCCGGCCAAACTGTGCCGGGGCTGTGCCTGGCCCTAGGCGGAAATATGAGTGCGGGACCGGGAACCGGCTGACAGCTCCATGGCGGCCCCACCCGTGAAAAGGAAGCGCTGCTGTACTGCGAAACTGACCACGAGCAGGGTAATCTCCGCCAGGATCTTTGCAGGCAGGGCCGGCACTGCGATGGCTTCAAAGGCCCGAATGAGCCCGAAGTTCGCGGCCAGCAGTACGGCCGCCAGGCCGAAGTAGCGCACCCCGGCTTTGCGGGGGGATGTGTCCCTGCCGCGCTCAAATACCAGGTGCCGGTTGACCAGGAAGTTCACCGCCGAGCTCACCGCCCTGGCGCCGACTACGGCCAGCAGCAGGGAGTCGATGGCAGCCGTGAGCAGCACGAACACCACGGTGTCCAGCAGGAAGGCCGTAAAGGAGGAGGCAAGGAATTTCAGCAGCGGGGCGTAGATCCGCGCCGAGTCGGCGAGCGGCCGGAAGTGCGAGCCGGAGTTGTGGTCCAGGTAGACCGTGGCGATGGTGACGGACTCGATGGAATAGCCGTTGTTCTTCGCCTCGAGAAGCAGGTTCAGCTCATACTCGTAGCGGTCTCCGCGCACGGAGCGCAGCCAGGGAAGCATGGCGGCCGGGTAGCCGCGGAGGCCGGTCTGGGTATCCGGAATGCGCTCGCCGGTGGCCAGGGCAAAAAGGAGCCGGGTGGCGGAGTTGCCCAGCCGGCTCCGGGCCGGGACATTCCCGGTGAAGCTCCGGGAGCCCAGCACCATGGTGGACGTTCCCCACTGCTGGTCCCGGTTCTCCCGCACCCGGTCCGCCACCCGAAGGATATCCGCCACGGCATGCTGCCCGTCGCTGTCCGCACACACCACGTCCCGGCCCGGCAAGTTGTCCGCGATAAAACCGAATCCGGCCCTGAGGGCAAAGCCCTTCCCCTGGTTGCGGGCGTAGCTGACCACGTGGCACCCAAGTGTCCTGACGCCGTCGAACACGTCCCGGAAGGCAGGGCCGCTGCCATCATCCACCACCACAACGGGCACTTCCGGCCTGGTGCTCCGGATGGAACGGATCAGGGCGGGAAGCTGCCGGTCCGGCTCAAAGGCCGGGATCAGGATGACCATTGCTGTCCCTACTGCCCGATGTAGAGGATGTCGGAGGTGCCGCGTTCCTTGTCCTGGCCCAGCGGATTGTTCACCAGCGCACCGTTGAAGTACATGGTGGAGGAACCGCCGCCGTCGATGTTGTACGCCGTCGTGGCGCCCAGGCCCTGCATGATTCCGGCCAAGCCGGTCATGGTGACGCCAGCGCTGTAGCCCGGGCTCCGCCCGTCCACCACCACGAACACCAGGTGGTTCTGGTCGATGACGCCCACGGCGGTGCGCGGCTGTTCGCCCTGGATGGAGTGGTTGCCGAAGTTGGTGTCCACCTCCACGTCTTCGATTCCGGCGGCTACCTGGCCGTTGTCCAGCAGCGACGGGCCGAAGGAGAGGGTGTTCCAGACGCCGTCGGCCACCAGCTGCGCGGCCGTGGTAGCGGTTTCGTCATAGACCTTCACGGTCCCGTCCCGGTAGAAAGCCAGTCCCTGGCGTGCCCCGGCATCCCGGAACACCACGCCGTTGCGGATTACGATGCCGGTGTCGCGGAAGCCGTAGTAATCGCCGTTGATGGCGAAGACCGCGTTGTTGGCTTCCGCGATGGCGGACGTGTTTTCGGTGATGTTCCCACCGAAGCTGTTGTTGGCGAATGCGGACTGCAGGGCAGTGGCATCGGAGAGTACGACGTCGGCGACGTAGTAGGTGACCGTGCTGTCACCGCTGCCCGTGGTCACCTTCGAGATCGAGATGTTGGATGAATCGGAGACGTAGGACGTCGCTGTGGTGACCGCGCCGTTGGTGCCGCCGGACGCGGTGGAGGTGTCCGCCGTCGTGCCTGCCTGGCTGGCCTGGTACGCGGAGACGTCGGAGATCTCAACGTGCGGGACCACATACCGGTCAACGGCCCAGGCGGCGGCCCCACCGGCCGACAGCGTGAAGGCTACCGCCCCTGCTGTGACGGCCCGGCGGAAGCGTCCGGGTTTGCGTGTTGCTGATCGCTGCTGAGATGTCATGCCTCATTTCTAGGCAGGCAACTTAGCAGCGGGATTTGCCCGTTATGTGTGGCACCTGTGAAACCGGCGGACCGCCGTCCTGGCTAGCCGTCGTAATGTGTGCGCGCCGGTCCCTGGCCCAAGGCGTTGACCACGGCGGCTGCCACATCATGCAGCTTGGTGTTCCGGGTGCTGGACGCGGTCCTCAGGATGCCGAAAGCGTCCTGCTGGCTGCACCGGTTCTGGGCCATGATGATTCCGACAGCCATGTCGATGACCGTGCGGGACTCCAGCGTGGCCCGGAGGTTCGCGGCCGTTTCGCTGTAGTGCGCAAACCGCACCGCGAGGCGGAGCGCCAGCGAGGTCTGGCTGACGAAATCTTCGGCAAACTTCAGCACGCGGCCTTCGAACCGGTGGGGGCGGCGGGAGTACAGCAGCAGCGACGCCTTGGTTTCCCCCTCAAGCCGGAACGGAACCGCCGCTACGGACCGGACTCCCTGGGCAACCGCGGCGGTGGCGTAGTCCGGCCAGCGGGCATCGTCACTCAGGTCCGGCGCGTGGACAATTTCCTGGGCGGTTGAAGCCGTCAGGCCAGGGGTGTCGGTGAACCTGTGTTCAAGCCGGCCGATGGACTTTGCGTCCTGGCTGCTGCTGGCGACCGTGGCGGATTTGCGTTGCCGGAGGAGGGTGATGGCGCACAGCATTTCGTCGCCCGGTTCGGAGAGATTGCGTGCGGAGACCTGTGCCAGCTCATTAAGGAAGTCCTCAACGTCGGAGCTGTTGAGGACAAGTTCATGCAGGTGCTCGGTAATGGATGTATCGGTTTTTGTTGTTGACTCGCTGGCCACGGTTTTCTGGTGCCATTCGTTCAGGTCAAAACGAGCCAGCAACACACGTACGCCCCGCAACTGGGCGGGGAGCCGGTGATGGTCGCTGGATCGACGAACTTTCCAACGGCCTGCTGCTAAACCGATAACCAGAAGTATATACATTCCCGGCCCGTTCAAAGCGTCAGCTGGCTGGCCTGGAAGGGCGGAGGCTGGCGCGGGCCCGGCCTGCCCGGCACAATGAAGCAGGCGCCGGTGCTGCTGCGGGCTGGCCCTGGGATCAATGGCTCAAGCCAGTTGCTGCTGGGTTGCGGAGGGACGGGAACATGACCAGGCTGCTCATCATTGGTCCACCGGGTTCCGGCAAGGGAACGCAGGCCGGACACCTGGCGCGGCACTTCCGGATCCCTGCCGTCTCCACCGGGGACATCTTCCGGAGCAACGTCAACCAACATACCGAACTCGGGAACCAGGCCGCCAGGTACCTGGACGGCGGCCGCTTCGTACCGGACCACCTCACCAACGCGCTGGTCATGGACCGGCTCCTCCACGAGGACGTGAGGCGCGGGTTCCTGTTGGACGGCTATCCGCGCACAGCGCAGCAGGTAAGAGAACTCGACCGCATGCTCGCGGCGCAGGCGCAGGCGCTGGACGCTGTCATCGAGCTGCAGGCGCCCGATGCGGAACTGGAAGAGCGGATGCACAGGCGAGCCCAGGAACAGGGGCGCACGGACGACACCATCGACGTCTTCCGGCGCCGGCTGGACCTCTACCACCGGCAGACGCATGAAGTAGTCTCGGTGTACGCGGGCCGGGGCATTCTTGTGTCCGTCAACGGCAGCGGGGATCCGGACGGAATTACCGCCCTGGCGATCGCCGCCGTCGAAAAGTTCCTTGCAGCCCCGCGGCACCCGTCCTGACCGAACACCGCATGGTGAACGCACTCGAGCAGAAGGAAACACTGATGAGAATTGCTGTTACAGGCGGAAGCGGAAAACTGGGGCGGCACGTGGTGCGCCGGCTGACCGGCGACGGCCACCAGGTCCTCAACCTGGACCGGGCGGGGGAGCGCAGCCCGGACCTGCTGGTGGTGGACCTGCGCAACTACGGCCAGGTTGTGGACGCCCTGCTGGGCGTTGATGACCGGCATGACGGGTTCGACGCCGTGGTGCACCTGGGTGCCATTCCCGCCCCGGGCATCCTCCCGGACGCCGCCACATTTGAGAACAACATGCTGTCCACCTACAACGTCTTCCAGGCCGCGCGCCGTGCAGGCATCAAGAAGGTGGTGTACGCCTCCAGTGAGACGGTGCTCGGGTTGCCGTTCGACGTCGACCCGCCCTACATTCCCGTGGATGAGGAATACCCGCCGAGGCCGGAAAGCACCTACTCGCTGGTGAAGCGCCTGGAGGAGCAGATGGCCGTGGAGATGACGCGGTGGGACCCGGATCTGAGCATCACGGGTTTGCGGTTCTCCAACGTCATGGACGAGGCCGACTACGCAAGGTTCCCCTCCTTCGATGCGGACGCGATGCTGCGGAAGTGGAACCTGTGGGGCTACATCGACGGCAGGGACGGCGCTCAGGCCGTGGTGCGGGCGCTGGAGAACGCCAAGCCGGGGTTCGAGGCCTTCATCATCGCCAACGCGGACACGGTCATGAGCCGGTCAAGCGCCAGCCTGGCGGCCGAGGTCTTCCCCGACGTCAAGGTCACCAGGGAACTGGGCGAGCACGAAACAATGCTGTGCATCGACAAGGCGCGGCGCATGCTCGGTTTCGAGCCCGAGCACAGCTGGCGCAACCACGCGCCGGCCGCGTCCGGTGGTGCCCAAAGCTAGGAATTTACGGCAGCCCGCAGGAATCTCCAAGGGTTGGCACAGGATCATCCAAGGAGCCGGAAGCGTTGTGCTTCCGGCTCCTATCCTTTTGGTACCAGGGGCGGAATTACCTGCCCCGCAGTTTTCCCCGCCACTTCAAGGACCCCACCATTCGTACCCGATTCTTCGTGCTGCCGGCCCTCACGGCCCTGCTGTCCGCCGTCGCCCTTTCCACCGCGTCCCTGCCCGCCGCCGCGGCTCCTGTCACTGGCCCGCCCGCCGAGGCGGCCGGAGCCGGCAACGGCACCGGCCGCTATATCGTCCGGTTCGCCCCCACTGCCGATGTCGCAGCCGAGGTGTCCGGACTTCGCGGGCAGGGCCTCGCCGTCGGCCGTACCTTTGGACACGCAGTCCGCGGCGCCGTGGTCACCGCCAACCCGGCCCAGGCGGCAACCCTCAGGAGGTCCGGGAAAGTGTTGTCCGTGGAGCCCGACGCCCCCGTCAAAGTTTCGGGGACCGAGCAGCCTGCTCCCTGGGGCCTGGACCGTGCTGACCAGCGGGCGCTTCCGCTTTCCGGTTCCTACTCCTGGACCGCGGCCGGCACCGGCGTGACCGCTTACGTGGTGGACACCGGCATCCTCGCATCGCACTCCGACTTCGGCGGCCGGGTGGCAGCAGGCTGGACCGCCGTGGCGGACGGCAACGGCACTACTGACTGCAACGGCCACGGCACCCACGTGGCCGGAACCGTGGCCGGCGCCACGTACGGCGTGGCCAAGAGCGCCACCCTGGTGCCGGTCAGGGTGCTCGACTGCGCCGGGTCCGGCTACAACTCGGACGTGGTGGCGGGCCTGGACTGGATCGCCGCGAACCACGCCGCAGGGGCGCCCGCGGTGGCCAACCTCAGCCTGGGCGGAGCTGCCAGCAGTACCGTGGACGCCGCCATCCAGGCAGTCATTGACGACGGCGTCACCACCGTGGTTGCCGCCGGAAACTCCGCCGTGGACGCCTGCACCGCTTCACCCGCCCGCGTCCCGGGCGCCGTGACGGTGGCAGCCAGCGACTCCGCCGACAAGCAGGCGTCGTTCTCCAACTTCGGGTCCTGCGTGGACCTGTACGCTCCCGGCGTCGGCATCACCTCCACCTACTACACCTCCACCACCGCCACGGCATCCATGTCCGGAACCTCCATGGCTGCGCCGCACACTGCCGGGGCCGCCGCCGTCCTGCTGTCACAGAATCCCGCACTGACGCCGGCCCAGGTGGCCGGGGCACTGGTATCCAACGCCACCGCCGGAGTGATCGCCGGGGCCACCACGGGAACCCCGAACCGGCTGTTGTACACGGCCGCGGACGCGACGGCACCTGCTCCTGCTCCTGCCCCGACCGTCACCTCCGTCGCGCCGGCCGCCAGGGCCACGGCAGTGGCAGCCGGCACGAACGTATCGGCCGCCTTCAGTGCCGCTGTGCAGGGTGTGTCCGCCGCGACCTTCGTGCTCAGGAATGCAGCCGGCACCACCATTGCGGCCACCGTCACCTACAACGCCACCACCAGGACGGCCACCCTTGATCCGGCAGCAAACCTGGCCGCCGACACAAGCTACACCGCCAGCCTGGCAGGTGGAACCTCGGCCATCCGCGATGCCGCGGGCACGCCGCTGGCCTCCATCAGCTGGACGTTCACCACCGGCCCGGCGCCCACCGTCACCGGATACTCCCCGGGCAGCAACGACCTCCTGGTCCGCCGGAGCAGCAACATCAGCGCCACCTTCAGCGAGGCAGTCCAGGGCGTCGGCACCACCACGTTCACACTGAAAAACACGTCCACGGGCGCCGTGGTGGCGGCAGCGGCCTACCGCAATGGCACCACCAACCAGTGGGTCCTGGACCCCCAGGAACCGCTGGCCGCAAAGACCCGGTATACCGTGACGCTGACCGGGGGGACCGCCGCCATCCGGGACCTGGCCGGAAACCCCCTCGCAGGCCGGAGCTGGCAGTTCACCACCGGCTCGTTCTGACCGCGTGATGGAGTGAATGGCCCGTCGCCGGGATAATCTTCAGCCTAGGCATTCATCACGGTACGCATTTACGGCGGCGTAGGGACGGGCAGCACATTGGTACAGAAATCAGCAGGTTCCGCAGCCACGAAAAAGAGCAACGGCAGGTGGCACACCTTCCATGAAAAGTTCGTGGTGGAGGAACGCTACGTGGACCCTGACGACCGGCGCGGTCTTTACCGGGCGTCAGCCATCCTGGCCGTGGCGGGGCTGGCACTCTTTATTGCCACGCTTGTCAGCGTGGTCCAGGCCGACGGGCTCTCCGCCGCCGACACCCCCGTGCATGACTGGCTGCTGACAACCCGTTCGGGCGCCGTGACGGCCATCATGATCTTCCTGGCCGTGTTCTTCGGACCCATCGCACTGCCGATCATCGTGCTGGTGGTGATCCTTGTCTGGGGATTCGCAGCCAAACACGCCTGGCGCCCCATCCTGCTCGCGTCCGCGATGCTGACCGGCGTGATTGTTTCGCAGATCATCCTCCACATCGTCCAGCGGTCGCGGCCGCCCGTGGACCAGATGCTGTTCGGTGCGGACCAGACCTTTTCGTTCCCGTCCGGGCACGTCCTGGGAGCCTGCGACTTCCTGCTGGTGGGCGCCTACCTCATCTTCTCCCGGCGCCGGAACCCGCGCGCAGCAGTCTTCGGATTTATCGGGGCCGGAATCGGGATCATCCTCGCTATCGTCAGCCGCCTGTACCTTGGCTATCACTGGACCACCGACGCGCTGGCATCGTTCTCGCTGTCGCTGCTCATCCTTGGCGGGGTCATCGCGCTCGATACCTGGCGGACGGCCAGGATTCCGGGGGAGCCCGTCACCGGAGAGCTGTCAAAGGCGGAATTCCCCCCGGAGTAGTACGTTCCCGGGAAGGAGCCGGTCCGGCCTGCTCCCCGGGCTCACTGCGGCCGCGACCTTGCACGCTTGAGCGCCCGGTGCAGTTTGACGTTCGCTGCCTCCAGCTCCAGGACTTTGGCAACGCCTGCCAGGTTCAACCCCTCCTGCAGGAGCTCCCCGATCCGCAGCAGCACGGCGATATCGTCGTCGCTGTACTGGCGCGTGCCGCCCGCTGTCCGCGAGGGCGTCAGCAGCCCCTTGGTCTCGTACAGCCTGATGTTTTGCTGTCCGGTTCCCGTGAGTTCCGCCGCCACCGAGATGGCGTACAGGGCCCGTGAACCGGGGGAGCGGCCGTCCCGTCCTGCTTCAGGACCTGCCATGTTGCCTCCCAAATCCGCTCCTCCGGTATCTTGCTTCAGTTTCCCACGAGTGCTATAAAAAATCTATATCAATCACCATAGATTAAGCGGGGATGGATGGCTGCAGATCCAGTACCTGGAAACTGAAGGAGTGGGAAATGATGTTAATGCGTACCGACCCGTTCCGTGAGCTGGACCGGCTCACCCAGCAGGTCTTTGGGACCGCCGCCCGCCCGGCGGCCATGCCCATGGACGCGTGGCAGGAAGAGGGGGAATTCGTGGTGGCGTTCGACCTTCCCGGTGTGAAGGTGGATTCCCTTGACCTGAACGTTGAACGGAACGTCCTGACCGTGAGGGCCGAGCGCCAGGAACCGACGCAGGCCAATGTGGAGCTTGTGGCATCGGAGCGTCCCCGTGGTGTGTTCAGCCGCCAGTTGATTCTGGGTGACACCCTGGACACCGAGAAAATCAAGGCCAGCTACGACCAGGGCGTCCTGACCCTGCGGATCCCGGTTGCTGAACAGGCCAAGCCACGCAAGATCGAGATCCAGACCCAGCAGGGCGGGATGCAACAGGTCGGCGCCTAGGACCACGCTTTACCGCACCTTCCCAGCCGGCAGGGGCGCCGGCGGAACAGGAGGCTGGGATGACTGATGTCCCTGATTACTACACCATCCTGGGCGTAGGGCGGGATGCCACCCGGCAGGAAATCTCGCATGCATACCGTGCCCTCATGCGCAGCCACCATCCGGACATGGACGGCGGGCAGGCAACCGGGAAGACCGAAGCGATGGGGGATAAGCCGGCGAAGAAAGGCAATCCCGGGCAAAGGGACGAACTCCTCCGGATCATGCAGGCGTTCAACGTGCTGCGTGACCCCGGGCGCCGCGCCGACTACGACAGGAAGCTGGCGGCAGCGGCACCCACCATCATTCCTGTCCGGAAAGTCCGCGGCACGGGCGGAGTATCCGGGCACACCATCCGCGTCACCCCGGTGCGGTGGGAAAGCGGGCCCTGGTCCTGAACCCAGGGCTATTCATTCAAGGAGGCGGAAAACTGCATGAGCGACTGGCGGCGCTACGATTCTCACCTTATTCCTGCATTCCACGAGCGTTTTGAGCAGCGGTGGGGTGCGGGAACGGCACCCTTCCTGGACCCCGAGGCGCATGAACAGCCCCTGCCGCGGGCCCAGTGGATCAACCCGGCCACAGGTGCCGCGTTGGCGGTGGTCCCGGTCTGGACCGCCGATGAGAGGCAGCAGCGCTCCTTCGGCGTGTTCTACCTCCCGCCCGCCGGGGACATCTGGGTCCTTCGGCCCGGCTACACCGGGTACCTGGAACCGTCCGACGGCGACACAGAACACCTGGTGACACTGCGCAACGATGCCTTCCGCAAGGCAGTCGCGCACGCCAAGGAGTTCCTCTTCGGATCGCAATAGCCGACGTCCCGGGGGCGGACCTGCTGCCCGTCAGCCCTCCCTTGTGCCATCCTGAGACGTACCCTGACCACCGTGACTAAAAGGCTGGACCCAATGCACATCTCCGCCAAGGACCTCGCAGCGATCATCCCTCCGGGGTTCACGCTTGGCGTCGCCACCGCAGCATTCCAGATCGAAGGGGCGCTGGACGAGGACGGCCGCGGACCCGCGGGCTGGGACAGGTTTGCCGCCAAACCCGGCGCCATCGTGGAGGACCACAGCCCCGTGGTGGCCACGGACCACTACCACCGGATGCCGCAGGACGTGGCCCTCCTCAAGCAGCTTGGCGTTGACTCCTACCGGTTCTCCTTTTCCTGGCCGCGCATCCAGCCGGGCGGCACCGGACCGGCCAACCGCGCAGGCATGGCGTTTTACGACCGGCTCCTGGATGAGCTGCTGGCCAACGGGATCGCGCCAATGGCCACCATCTACCACTGGGACACGCCCCTGGAGCTGGATGAGGCGGGCGGCTGGATGAACCGGGACACCGCCTACCGGCTGGGGGAGTACGCCGCGCTCGTGGCGGACGCCTTCGGGGACAGGGTGGCCCGGTGGGTCACCATCAACGAGCCGGCAACGGTGAGCGCCAACGGCTATTCCCTGGGGCTGCATTCGCCCGGCAAGGACCTCGCCCTGGGCGCCTTCCCCACCGTCCACCACCAGCTGCTGGGCCATGGGCTGGCCGTACAGGCCCTTCGCGCCGCACGGGTACCTGGCGAAATCGGCATGACCAACGTCTATTCGCCCATGGTGCCGAACTCCGCCAACCCCCTGGACAGGATCAGCGCCGGCCTCATGGACCTGGGCCAGAACCGGCTCTACGCGGACCCGGTCCTGACGGGCAAGTATCCGGACCTCATCCGCGCGGCCAAGGTCTTCAGCTCCTTTGAACATCCCGAAGAGGACATGGAGATCATTTCCCAGCCTCTCGATTTCTATGGGCTCAACTACTACATGCCCACCAAGGTGGCCGTCGGGCCGGGCAACGGCGCCGTGCCGGCGAGCATGGCCGAGGCCATGGGCAGCGACCTCAGTGCGGCAGGCAGTGGCGGGACGCCCTTCCACGTGGAGGCCTGGCCGGAAGCGGACGTCACCGCCTACGGTTGGCCGGTCAAGCCCGAGTACATGGCCGTGGCCCTGAGGGAGATGGCGGAGCGTTACCCCAACCTGCCTCCGGTGATCATCACCGAAGGCGGAGCCAGCTTCGAGGACATCATTGTCCGGGACAAGTCCACCAACACCAGGTTCATCCCGGACGAGCGCCGGCTGAAGTACATTTCCGACCATCTTGAAACCGCGCTGCGCGCCACGGCCCCCGGCGGTGAGGCGGAGTCCGTGGATCTTCGCGGCTATTACGTGTGGTCGTTTTTGGACAACTTTGAGTGGTCGGCAGGATACAAGCAGCCGTTCGGCCTTATGCACGTGGACTTCGAAACGCTGGAGCGGACGCCCAAGGCATCCTACTTCTGGTTCCAGGAGCTGATCGAGGAACGCGACCTGGCTGCCGCGGCTGAGGCGGCGATCGCGCAGGCCGCGGTTCCGGATCTGCTGGGTGGTGAAGATTTCGAGGGCAGTGCGGAAATGGTGGACAGTGAAGCGCCCGACGACGGCGCGCCCCTGGGTGCCAGCGCACAGTAACGCACACCACCGCAAGGCACAGCACCCTAAGTCACAGCACCGTAAGGCGCTGCTGGGTGTGGCGCCGGTCAGCCCCGGAGCAGGTCCAGCATGGCGAGCTGCTTGGCGATGCCGGCGCCATCAGGGGAGTAGATCCACGGCACGCGGGAGGTTGTGTGGTCTCCGTCCTCGGAGTGGCCGCCCGCGAACACCGACTCGCTGACGGACAGCTGCCGGATGGCGATCGCAGCAACCTTGTCCGGGTTTTCGGCGGCAAAGGCGGAGTAGATGGCCTCGTCGTGCTGGCCGTTGTCACCGATCAGGAGCCACCGCATATCCGGGAATTCCTGGGCCAGCCGCTCCAGGTTGCGGTGCTTGTGGTCCTGGCCGCTGCGGAACCAGCGGTCCTGCGTGAGGCCCCAGTCCGTCAACAGCAGCGCGCCCTTGGGGTACATGTTGCGGGTCAGGAACCGCGCCAGGGTGGGGGCTGCGTTCCAGGGGCCGGTGGACAGGTAGATGACCGGCGCCTCGGGGTGTTCAATGGTCAGCCGGTCCAGCAGCACGGCCATGCCCGGCGTGGCCATGCGTGCCCGTTCGCTGAGTACGAAGGTGTTCCACAAGGCCAGGAAGGGCCGGGGCAGGGCGGTCACCATGACGGTGTCGTCGATGTCCGAGACGATCCCGAATTCCACGCCCGGGGCGATCACCTGGATCAGTGCCTCGGCCGGTTCGGTTCCCTCCGCCCGCAGCACCGCGGTGTGCCAGCCGGGGGACAGCTGCACGTCCACCTCGGTGTCAATCAGCCCGCCCCGGTCCGCCGTGACGTGGGTGACCACATCGCCGATGGTGATTTCGACGTCGGTAAACTGCAACGGCACCCCGGTGAAGGCGCGCCAGCCGCGGATGTTCTGGGTGCCGTTCCTGGCTTCGTGCTCGGCCTTGCTCCCCGGCAGGGGACTCTGCGTCAGCAGCACCCGGCCCAGCACGCGCACCCGGGTGGTGGAGCCGTAGCCCTGGTAGGCGATGGTTTGCGGCACGAACTTCCAGCGTTTCGCGAGCCTGATCCGGATGTCGTTGACCGTGTCCGACACATGGTGCGCCAGCCGGAAGAACTGGCTTCCGGAAAGGGCCGTGTGCCCCTTTGTGTTCCGCCGGGGTGGGCGCGCCGTGTCCTGGGCGGTGTTCTGCGGGGCCGTGTCCATGCCACCACTCTGCCACAGCGCGGCAGCACGCATCAGCCCTTGCCGAGGATCGCGCGCAGGGTCTGGGCGTTCCGCACTGCGTTCCCGCCGCCGTCGTTGTTGAAGTAGGCGTAGACATCGATGCCCGTGCCGTCCCACTCACGGATCCGGTCGGCCCACCA
Organism: Arthrobacter sp. B1I2; assembly: GCF_030816485.1. Taxonomy (NCBI): domain Bacteria; kingdom Bacillati; phylum Actinomycetota; class Actinomycetes; order Micrococcales; family Micrococcaceae; genus Arthrobacter; species Arthrobacter sp. B1I2. The sequence continues at coordinate 1,737,725 of NZ_JAUSYC010000001.1, forward strand.
GTGAAGGTCGTCGTCGGAGTACGAGCCGCCGTACAGGTGCTGCTGGTCTGGTCCGTGCAGCCGGACGTAGGCAAAGGGGGCGGTGGTCCGCAGGATGCATGGCAGGTTGGCGCCGCTCATGATGCAGTAGGCCGCCTGGTGCCGCTCCAGCAGGGAGAACACCTCGGGGCACTCCCAGCTGGGGTGCCTGAACTCCACTGCAACCCTGATCCAGGTGGGAACCGCGGCGAGGAAATAGTCCAGCCTTGCGTCGTCGCGCTCCAGTTGCGGCGGCAGCTGGACCAGGAGCACGGCACGTTTGTCCCCCAGCTCGTGCCAGCACCGGGCGATCCGCTCCACCCAGACTTCCGGTGAATACAGCTTGCGCGCATGGGTGAGTCCCCGCGGAGCTTTGACTGACATGCTGAACCCGGCCGGCAGGCGGTTGTTCCAGCCGGCGAAGGTGATATCCCTGGGCCAGCGGTAAAAGCTGGCGTTCAATTCCACCGTGCTGAAGTTGGCGACGTAGTACTGGAGCCGGTCCCGGACGGGCAGCCCCGGCGGGTACAGGACGTTCTCCCAGTGGTCGTAGCTCCAGCCGGAGGTGCCGATGTGGATTGCCATTTGCCTCAGGCTACACCGGGGCCTTCCCCTTCCCTTCGCAGCTCTCTGTGGCAGGGTAATGGCATGGCGCGAATTGAAGATTATGCGGTGGTGGGCGATCTGCAGACTGGTGCCCTGATCAGCAAGGAAGGCTCGATCGACTGGCTTTGCCTTCCGCGGTTCGATTCCCCAGCCTGCTTCAATTCCCTGCTGGACACGCCGGACTCGGGGCGCTGGCTCCTGGCACCGGAAAGCGGGGGTGCATGCACCCGGCGGAGCTACCGCGACGGCACCCTGATTCTGGACACCGAGTGGGAGACGCCGGACGGAACGGTGCGGGTCACCGATTTCATGCCGCCGCGCGACTCCGTGGCTGACATCGTCCGGATCGTCGAAGGCATCAGCGGCAGCGTCAGGATGCGCGGTGAGCTGATCATGAGGTTCGACTACGGCCATATCGTGCCCTGGGTGCGCAAGGACAAGCGCGGGCTGCACGCCATTGCCGGCCCGGACGCCGTCTACCTGGTCACTCCAGCGCCCCTGCACGGCGAGAACATGCACACCATCAGCGACTTCACTGTGAACGCCGGTGAGAAGGTGCCGTTCGTGCTGACCTGGGCGCCCAGCCACGTGGGGCGCCCGGTATCCGTGCAGGCAGAAGAAGTCCTGGAAAGCACCTTTTCGTTCTGGCGGGGCTGGTCCTCGCAATGCACCGTCAAGGGGAAGTACCAGGATGCCGTGCTCCGCTCCCTGGTAACGCTCAAGGCACTGACCTACGCCCCCACCGGGGGCATCGTCGCTGCCGTCACAACATCGCTGCCGGAGCAGCCGGGCGGCCAGCGCAACTGGGACTACCGCTACTGCTGGCTGCGGGACGCCACCATGACCCTGCAGGCGCTGCTGGCTGCGGGCTACACCGCCGAAGCCGCCGCCTGGCGGGACTGGCTGCTCCGGGCCGTGGCCGGGGACCCCGCGGACCTGCAGATCATGTACGGGATCCATGGCGAGCGGCGGCTGCCGGAGATGGAATTGCCGTGGCTGGAGGGCTACGAGAACTCAGTCCCCGTGCGGATCGGAAATGCGGCAGCGGAACAGTTCCAGCTGGATGTATGGGGGGAAGTGCTTGACTGCCTCGCGCTGACCCGGAACTCGCTGCTGAAGCACACGGATGAGGCGTGGGATGTCCAGATCGCCCTGATGGAACACCTTGAAACAATCTGGGACCAGCCGGACAACGGGCTCTGGGAAATGCGGGGGCCGCGCCGGCACTTCACCCACTCCAAGGTCATGGCATGGGTGGCAGCCGACCGGATGGTGAAGGGCGTGCGCGAGTCCGGCCTGCCGGGTCCCGTGGAGCGCTGGGAGGCGCTGCGGGACCAGATCCGCCAGGACATCATGGCCAACGGCTTCGATCCTGGGCGGAACACCTTTGTCCAGTCCTACGGCCGTCCGGAACTGGATGCCAGCCTGCTGTTGATTCCCAGGGTGGGCTTCCTGCCTCCCGATGACCCCAAGGTGGTGGGGACCATCGATGCGATCCAGCGGGAGCTGACCCAGGACGGGTTTGTGCTGCGGTACCGGCCGGAACAGAGCGACGACGGCCTGCCGGGGGACGAAGGCGTCTTCCTGGCCTGTTCGTTCTGGCTGGTGGAGGCGCTCCTCGGCGCGGGCCGCTATGAGGAATCGCGGGAACTCTTCGAGCGGCTGCTGGAACTGCGTAACGATGTGGGGCTGCTGAGCGAGGAATGGGCGGTGAAGGCCGGGCGCCAATTGGGCAATACGCCGCAGGCATTCAGCCACTTCGCGCTTGTGACTAGCGCCCTGGAACTCCATCAGGATACGGTTCGGCGCAGTGATACCCCCATTCCGTCGTAGCGGGCGGATTCGTGTTGAGGCGGCGCGGACACGGGGCGAAACTTCTCCTTCGCAGGATAGATAAGTATACTTACTAACACCTCATGGAGTGCTCCCAAGCACAGTGCCGTGATTGATGGAGGAGTGATAGTTATGGCCGGATTTTTCGAACTCGTGGATGCCCCCGACGGTGGATACCGGATCAGGATGATGGACGGAAGCGGGAACCTGATGGCCATCTCGGTCACCTTCCCCACCAAGAGGGCCGCTGTGGCAGGGGTCGCAATGGCCCGGGAAATTGCCGGCACGGGCCTGATCCGGGACAAGAGCCTGAACGGGGCCGGATCCGTCATCCGGGAGCGTGTGCGGCCGGTCAGCTCTCCCAAGGAGGACGCTGTCAGGCGGAAGAAGGCTCCGGAAGAACGACGGACAGCGGTCAGCTCATGACCGAGCCTGCAACGCCCCCTGGCGCACGGCGCCGGGGGGTCCTCTTTGACGTTGACGGGACCCTGATCGACTCGTCGTACATCCACACCATCGCGTGGTGGGGTGCGTTCCGCCAGTACGGCCATGACGTGCCCATGGCGGCCATTCATCAGCTCGTAGGCATGGGCGGCGCGCGGTTGGTGGACAACCTCCTGCCGTCCGGCCGGGACCGCGGCGAGGACGAGGACATCATGGCCAGCCACGGAGCCCTCTATGCGTCCCACTGGCCCTCGCTCCGCGCGCTTGACGGCGCCAAGGAACTGCTGGGCCAATGCCACGCGGGCGGGCTGGCCGTGGCGCTGGCCTCCTCGGCGCGGCAGCGGGACCTTCAGGTCATGCGGACCGTCCTGGACGCCGACGCCTTCATCGACGCCGCCACCAGTGCCAACGATGCCGAGGAAAGCAAGCCCGCGCCGGACATCCTGGAGGCGGCCCTGGCCGCCGTCGGTGTCGACGCTGCGGATGCCGTCTACGTCGGTGACGCAGTCTGGGACATGCAGGCTGCGGCGGCGCTGGGGATCCCGTCCATTGGGGTTACCTGCGGGGGAATCCAGGCAGCCCAACTTCGCGACGCCGGTGCGGTGGAGGTTTACGAGGGGCCGCGGGACCTGCTGGAGAACCTTGGCTCAAGTGCCATCGGCCGGCTTCTTGCGCTGCAGCCGAACCGCTGACGGTGCCACTGCCCGGCAGTGGTCAGAGCGGCTGGCCGCCCGGCACTGAATCCTCGTCGCCGGCGATGGCGGGCTTGGTCCATGACACCACCACCTTCACCGAGCCGTCGTCGTTCCGCTCAATGTCCGTGGCCACCTCGGCCGGCGGAGCGCCCATTTCCGCGATCCGCGCCCGGTAGGTGTTGACCAGTTCCACCAGGCTGTCTTCGGTCCATTCTCCGGGGCGCATGCGGGTGGAGATCTCGACCGGTTCCGGCTGGTACAGCGACATGGCGTTCCTCTTTCACGTGGTCTTCTGCTCTGGTCAACGGTTGCCCTGCTGCCTGATGCCTGCGCCCGGGCCCTTCCTACGCTAGGAGCAGTCTACGGCGGCCACAAGGTTTCATCAGCATGCTTACTTTTTTTCCGGAAAACCGATAGCGTCGAAGAAAGGGTGCCTGCAGGCGTCCTGGCCTGCCCCGGGAGACCCCCAGGGGCACAACAGAGCGAAAGGGAGACTGTGAAAGCACTGACGTGGCAAGGAAAGCGGTCGGTAAGCGTTGAAGAAGTACCTGATCCCGTCATCCAGGAACCAACGGATGCGATCGTCCGGATCACCTCCACCGCCATCTGCGGGTCCGACCTGCACCTCTATGAAGTCCTGGGCCCCTACATGCACAAGGGGGATGTCATCGGCCATGAACCGATGGGCATCGTGGAGGAAGTGGGTAGCGCCGTCACCAACCTCCGCAAGGGCGACCGTGTGGTGATTCCCTTCAACATCTCCTGCGGTTCCTGCTTCATGTGCAGCCAAGGCCTGCAGTCGCAGTGCGAAACCACACAGGTGAAGGAGAAGGGTTCCGGTGCGGCACTGTTCGGTTTCTCCGAGCTGTATGGGTCGGTCCCCGGCGGACAGGCGGAGTTCCTTCGCGTCCCGCACGCCGATTATGGCCCCATTAAGGTGGGGAGTGAGCTTCCGGATGAACGCTACCTGTTCCTTTCCGACATCCTGCCCACGGCGTGGCAGGGCGTGGAATACGCCAATGTCCAGCCGGGTGGCACGTTGACGGTTTTCGGCCTTGGACCTGTGGGCCAGTTCGCTACCCGGATCGGGCTCCACCGCGGTTACCGGGTCGTTGGCGTCGATCCGGTCCCGGAACGGCGTGAAATGGCCGCCCGCCATGGCGTGGAAACGCTTGATTACAGCAAGGGCGTCGCCGACGAACTGCGCGAGATGACAGATGGCAGGGGGCCGAACGGCATAGTGGACGCCGTCGGGATGGAAGCGCACGGTTCCCCCGTTGCCGGCTTCGCCCACCAGGCCCTTGGCCTCCTGCCCGACAAGCTTGCGCAGAAAGCGATGGAGACGGCCGGCGTGGACCGCCTGGCGGTGCTGCATACCGCAATCGACGCGGTCCGCCGTGGCGGCACGCTATCGCTGAGCGGCGTCTACGGCGGCGAGGCCAGCCCGATGCCGCTGCTCACCATGTTCGACAAGCAGCTCCAACTGCGCATGGGCCAGTGCAATGTGCGCAACTGGACGGATGCCCTCCTTCCCCTCGTGGAGGACGACGCCGATCCGCTGGGCGTCATGGATTTGGTCACCCACCGCTCCGGCCTGGAGGGTGCGCCCGCACTGTACGAGAAGTTCCAGAAGAAGGAAGACGGCTGCATCAAAGTGGTCCTGAACCCCGGCGCATAAGCCTGGATATGGCTCGTAAGCCTGTGTACAAAACCAGGTAAGCAGCAGTAGACGCCGTGATGGGCTCCATCACGGCGTCTGCTGCTGCCCGCTGGGACTAGGTGAGGCGCACCTGGCGGTTCATGTCCTTGTAGAGCAGGTAGCGGAACTCGCCCGGGCCGCCGGCGTAGCAGGCCTGCGGGCAGAAGGCGCGGAGCCACATGAAGTCGCCGGCCTCCACCTCCACCCAGTCGTTGTTCAGCAGGTACATGGCCTTGCCCTCCAGGACGTACAGGCCGTGTTCCATGACGTGGGTTTCCGGGAACGGGATCACCCCGCCCGGCTGGAACGTCACGATGTTCACCTGCATGTCGTGGGCCAGGTCGTTGGAGTCAGTGAAGCGGGTGGTCTTCCAGACGTCGTTGGTATCCGGCATGGACGTGGGCTCCACGTCCTTTTCGTTGGTGACGAAGGATTTGGCCTCGAAGCCTTCCAGGCGCTCGTAGGCCTTGCGGATCCAGTGGAAGGAGACGACGTCGTCGGAAACGTTCTCCAGCCCCCACTGTGCGCCGGCGGCCAGGTAGGCGTAGCCACCTTCCTCCAGCTGGTGCAGTTCGCCGTCGAGGGTCAGGTTCAGTTTGCCCTTGGTGACAAAGATGACGCCTTCCACGCCTTCCTCGAACTCTGCCCTGGGTGCCCCGCCGCCGGGACCGATTTCGACGATCAGCTGCGAGAACGTGGTGGCGAAGCCGGAGATGGGGCGGGCGATGATCCAGGAGCGGGTGTTCGAAAAACCCGGAAGGTTTGACGTGACGATGTCCGTCATGACGCCCTTGGGGATCACCGTGTACGCCTCGGTGACGATGGCGCGCTCGGTGGTCAGGTGGGTCTGCGGCGGCAGCCCGCCGGTGGGGGAGTAGTACTTGCCCATGAACAAAGATCCTTTGCTTAGGAGTTGGAAGTGGTGGCGAGCCGCGGGTGCGCCAGTGCGGTGAGCCGGGGAAGTCCGACCGCCGGCAAGCACCTGGACTTCCCCAGCCCCCACTGCGCCGCACTGCACGCCCCGGAGCACGAAGGCGGCCAGGGCACGGGCCGTGGCGGGCTCGTCCATGACGCCGCCTTCGGTCCGCTCCACATAGCTGCGCAGGCGGGCGGCGGCAGCAGGCAGACCCTCACGGTAGAACGCGTAGGTAGCGGCGAACCGGCTGGCCAGTTGGGCCGGGTGCAGGTCCCAGCCCTGGTAGTAGCCGCGCTCCAGCGAGCGCCGGACCAGGCGTCCGTGCAGCTGCCAGGCGTTCTCCACGTTGTCGCCCACCGGGATGATGTTGGTGGATCCGTCCGAGAGCCGGATGCCGGTACCGGCCACGGCCAGCTGCATGACTTCCTTGGCGAAATCGGCCACGGGGTGCTCCATGGACTGGTATTCGGCCGAGATCTGCAGCGACGCCGAGTAGTCGTACGTGCCGTAGTGCAGGCCGCTGATCCGGCCGGGGACGGCATGCGGCAGCTGCGCCACCGGTGACGTGCCCTCCGGCCCGAGGATCAGCTGCGGCGTTTCCACCTGGACCTCGAACCGCAGCCGCCCGCCCGGCAGGGAGTGGACTTCCTCCAGCCGGGACACGGCGTAGTCCATGGCCTGCACCTGGGCCACCGTGGTGACCTTGGGCAGCGTTAGGACCAGCCCGTCGGGCAGTTCACCCGCGGCCGCCAGGCCGGAGACGAACAGGTCCAGGGTGCGCAGCCCGCGGGCGCGGGTGGCCGCCTCGAAGCACTTGAAGCGGATGCCGATGAACGGGGGAGCGGACCCGGCTGCGACTGCGGCGGCCACCGCGGACGCCGCGGCAACCGCGGCGGCGTCCTCGGCGTCGTCTCCCCTGTCCCCGAAACCGTCCTCAAAGTCCAGGCGCAGGTCCTCGATTGGCTCGCTGGCCAGCTTCGCCTCAACGCGCGCGGCCACGGCTTCGGCGAGGCCTGCGTCCTGGCCCAGGAGCCGCCCCAGCTTTTCGAAGCCGCCGTGCGCGTCCGCCGTCGCCGTTGCTTCGGCGCCCCACCCGGCAGTGAGCGACGCCGTGAAACGGTCCGCGGGCACGTACACCGTGTGCACGGGCTGGCGGGAGCCGTCGTCGCCGGGGTAGTTCCGGTCCAGGAGGCGGTCCGTGGCGGCCAGCTGCCCGTCGATGTGTGCCAGGTCCCCCGCCGAGAGCGATGGTTTGGGTGCTGCCATCTCAGCCCACCAGTTCGTAGGCGGGCGTGGTGAGGAAGTCGGTGTAGTCGTCTGAGAGGCAGATGCCCGCGATCAGTTCGCTGGCCGGCCGGTAGTAGCGGCGGAAGGCTTCGTCGCCGAACTCGGCGCGCAGCCGCTCAGTTTCCTCGCCCAGGATCCGCTCTACCAGTTCCTTGGTTACCGTGTTGCCGGTGTCCGCCAGGACGGACTTGTTGCGGATCTGCTGCCACACCTGGGAGCGGGAGATTTCCGCGGTGGCGGCATCCTCCATCAGGTTGTGGATGGCCACGGCGCCGTTTCCGGACAGCCAGACGGCGGTGTAGGCCACGGCGACGTAGAGGTTCAGGCGCAGGCCGGCCTCGGTGACCTGGCCGCCCGCGGAGGACACATCCAGCAGCTGTTCAGCCGTGACGGAAACCTCCGGGCGCTGCTTGTCCACCTGGTTGGGCTTGTCGCCCAGCACGGAGTCGAAGACCTCGCGGCAGGTTGGGACCAGGTCCGGGTGCGCAACCCAGGAGCCATCGAACCCGTCATTTGCCTCGCGGGTCTTGTCCGCCCGCACCTTCTCGAACGCCGCTTCGGTGACTTCGGGGTGGCGGCGGTTGGGGATCACAGCGGCCATGCCGCCCATGGCGAAGGCACCGCGCTTGTGGCAGGTCTTCACCAGCAGTTCGGTGTACGCCCGCATGAACGGGGCCGTCATCACCACCGACGCGCGGTCCGGCAGGACGAACTCCTCGCCGGCGTCCCGGAAGTACTTGATGATGCTGAACAGGTAGTCCCAGCGGCCGGCGTTGAGGCCCGAAGCGTGGTCCCGCAGTTCGTAGAGGATCTCATCCATCTCGAAGGCCGCCGGTATGGTCTCGATCAGGACCGTAGCCCGGATGGTTCCCTGGTTCAGTCCCAGGAAGTCCTGCGCGAAGACAAACACGTCGTTCCACAGCCGGGCCTCAAGGTGGCTCTCCATCTTGGGCAGGTAGTAGTACGGCCCCTGCCCGTTGAGCACCAGCTGTTTGGCGATGTGGAAGAAGTGCAGGCCGAAGTCCACCAGCGCGCCCACTGCGGGTTCGCCGTTGATGAGCAGGTGCTTCTCCGGCATGTGCCAGCCGCGGGGGCGGGCCACCACGACGGCGAGCGGCGCGTCGGTGCGAAGCCGGTACTCCTTGCCCTCGTCCGAGGTGTAGCTGAGGGTGCCCTGGGCAGCGTCGCGGAGGTTCAGGATGGCGTCGATGACGTTCGCCCAGGTGGGCGTGCTGGCGTCCTCGAGGTCCGCCAGCCACACCTTGGCGCCGGAGTTCAGGGCATTGATGGCCATCTTCGCCGGCGAGGCGGGCCCGGTCATCTCAACCCGGCGGTCCTGCAGGGCTGCCGGTGCGGGCGCAACTTTCCAGTCGCCGTCGCGCACTTCCTTGGTTTCCGGCAGGAAGTCCAGCTTGCCGGTATCGGCGACCCGCTGCCGTTTGACGGCACGTGCCGCCAGGAGCTCGTTGCGGGTGCCGGCGAACCGGTTGTGAAGCTCCTCCACGAACGCGAGTGCCTTGGGTGTGAGGATCTCCTCTGCGCGGTCGATCGGCCGGGGATCTGTGACGGTGATGGCCATTTCTGGTCCTTTCCTTGGCTGGAAGTCGGGCGGTCAGGCGGAGGCCAGGGCGGCTTCGGGTGCTGATGCTGCAGCAGCCGCGGTTGCCACGTTGGCGGCGTGGGCTGCAGCAGCCACGGCTGCGGCGACGTCGGCGGTCACGTGCGGGTCGAAGATGCTGGGGATAATGTAGCTGGCATTGAGCTCGTCGTCAGCTACCCGCTTGGCGATAGCCTCCGCGGCGGCCACCAGCATCTCCGGGGTGATGTCCGAGGCTCCGGCGTCGAGCAGGCCGCGGAAGAAGCCCGGGAAAGCCAACACGTTGTTGATCTGGTTGGGGAAGTCGCTGCGGCCCGTGGCCACCACGGCGGCGTGCCTGGACGCAACGGCGGGGTCCACCTCGGGCGTGGGGTTGGCCATGGCGAACACGACGGCGTTTTCCGCCATGGAGGCCACGTGCTCCTCGGCCAGGATGTTCGGCGCGGAGACGCCGATGAAGACGTCGGCGCCCGCCATGGCCTGGTGCAGGCTGCCGGCGAAGCCCTCCTGGTTGGTGTTCTCCGCGATCCAGGTGCGGTGCCCGTCGTCGTACGTCTCTCCCTTGTGGATGGCGCCGGAGCGGCCCGCGGCGATGATGTGCTGCGCTCCCTGTGCCTTGAGGAGCTGGATGATGGCCGATCCGGCTGCGCCGACGCCGGAAACCACAATCTTCACGTCCTCGATCTTCTTGCCCACCACGCGCAGTGCGTTGACCAGGGCTGCAAGGGTGACGATGGCGGTGCCGTGCTGGTCGTCGTGGAAGACCGGGATATCCAGTTCCTCGCGCAGGCGGGCCTCAATCTCGAAGCAGCGTGGGGCCGCGATGTCCTCCAGGTTCACGCCGCCGAACACCGGTGCCAGCAGCTTGACGGTGCGGATGATTTCCTCAGTGTCCTGGGTGTCCAGGCAGACCGGCCAGGCGTCCACATTGGCGAACTGCTTGAACAGGGCAGCCTTGCCTTCCATCACGGGCAGGGCGGCGGCCGGGCCGATGTTGCCCAGGCCCAGCACGGCGGAACCGTCGGTGACCACGGCCACGGTGTTGCGCTTGACGGTGAGGTTGCGGGCGGTGGCGGGGTCCTCGGCGATGGCCAGGCAGACGCGGGCGACACCGGGGGTGTAGGCCCGGGAAAGGTCATCCCGGTTGCGCAGCGGGACCTTGGGGACCACTTCGAGCTTGCCGCCGAGGTGCATCAGGAAGGTGCGGTCCGAGACGTGCTGGACGGTGACGCCGTCCAGCGCATTCAGGGCGTCCTTGACGCGTGCTGCGTGCGCGTCGTCAGTGGTGTTGCAGGTGACGTCCACAACCAGGGTCTCGTGGTGGGACTCGGTGACGTCCAGGGCCGTGATCGCGGCGCCGGCCGCCCCGACGGCCGCTGCAAGTTCGCTGGTGGCGCTGAAGCTTGACGGTGCTTCCACGCGCAGGGTGATCGAATTTCCGGGGCTGGGGTTCGCCATTGAATGTCCTCCTGTTGGGCCTTTTCCGGCCTGTGCTCTGTTCTGAATGTTTTCGTATTATGGATATTATTATCTACTTTATGGAAACACAAGCCCTCTGGTCTTGCCGCCGGGTAAGCGTCGCGGTGGGAACTGCCGTGCTGTATCTTGGGTGTTCTAAACAATTCTTTTCACGATGCGGATAAGAGTTGTCGGATTCCGAGCCGTAGGAGACAACGGAATGGCAGAAAAAGCCTCTGGTGGGGTGCAGTCGGTGGAGCGGGTCTTCGAGCTGCTGGAGCTCATCACCGATGCCGGCGGCGACGTCACGCTCAGCGAGCTCTCGTCCTCCACGGACCTGCCGTTGCCCACCATCCACCGCCTGCTCCGTACCCTGGTGTCGCTTGGCTACATCCGCCAGTTGCCCAACCGGCGCTACGCCCTGGGACCGCGGCTCATCCGGCTGGGCGAAGGTGCCAACAAGCAGCTCGGCGCCCTGGCCCAGCCGCAGCTGAAGATCCTGGTGGACCGGCTGGGGGAGACGTCCAACATGGCCGTGCTGGACTCGGACATGGTGATCTACGTGGCCCAGGTGCCGTCGCTGCACTCGATGCGCATGTTCACCGAGGTGGGCCGGCGCGCCCACACCCACGCCACCGGCGTCGGCAAGGCTATCCTGGCCCAGCTCGATGACGACGCTGTCCGCGGCATCGTGGCCCGCGCCGGGATGCCAACGCCTACCGCCAAGAGCATCGGCGATGTGGAGGAACTCCTGGCCGACCTGAAGCTCATCCGCGAGCGGGGCTACTCCATTGACGAGGAGGAGCAGGAGCTCGGCGTCCGCTGCTTCGCCATGGCCGTGCCCAACGCCCCCACGCCCACGGCCATCTCCGTGTCCGGCCCGGTCTCCCGGGTGGACGAAAACTTCGCCGACAAGGCCGTGCCCATCCTCCGCGAAGCGGCCGAGGCCATCTCCCGCGAGCTGAACCGCACCTGACGCACCCCTTGGAGTTTTTGGGCAGATAACGTGACTTCGGCGGCTGCCACGTCCCGTTAGCTGTCCAAAAACTCCAGTGCCACGCACGACGGCGGTCCCTCCTTTTCGGAGCGGGCCGCCGTCGTCTTTTCCGTGGAGAGTCAGTGCTCTGGCGTCTTCCCGGCTGACTGGACGGGGACTTCCTTGCCGTCGCAGTCGATGAGCCTGCCGTTCTCGAAGCGGTCGCCTTCGGCCAGGCACCGCAGGTCCTCCGCGCGCACCAGCCGCTCGGTGCCGGCCACGAACACCGACTGGTTGTCCGAATTGCCCGCCCGCAGGTGGTTGAACAGCAGGTTCAGCAGGATGGCCATCACGGCGGCGGAGCTGATGCCCGAGTGGAAGATGGTGCCGAACCAGGACGGGAACTGGTCGTAGAAGGCCGGTGCGGCGATGGGGATCATCCCGAAGCCGATGGACGCGGCCACCACGATCAGGTTCATGTTGTTCTTGTAGTCCACCTTTGACAGGGTGCGGATGCCGCTCGCCGCCACGGTTCCGAAGAGGACGACGCCGGCACCGCCCAGGACGGGTGTGGGCACCGCCGCGACCACCCGGCCCAGGATGGGCAGCAGGCCGAGGACCACCAGGATCACGCCGCCGGCGCTGACCACGAACCGGCTCTTGACGCCGGTGATGGCCACCAGGCCCACGTTCTGCGCGAAAGCGCTCTGGGTGAAGGAGTTGAACAGCGGGGAGACGGCGCTGGAGAGCATGTCTGCCCGCAGGCCGTTGCCGATGCGCTTGGAGTCCACCTTGGTGCCCACGATCTCGCCCACCGCGATGATGTCCGCGGACGTCTCGGTCAGGGTGACCAGGATGACGATCAGCATGGAAATGATGGCTGCGACCTCGAACGTCGGCGGGCCGAAGGCGAAGGGGGTGGGGAAGGCGACGATCTCACCCTGGCCCACCTTGGAGAAGTCAGCCATGCCGAAGACCACCGCGATCAGCGTGCCCAGCACCATCGCAAGGAGGATTGACAGCCGGGAAATCGCGGCGCTGCCCACCTTGCTGAGGAGCAGGACGATGGCCATGGTGGCCGCGGCCAGCCCGATGTTCGCAACGCTCCCGTAGTTGGGCGCCTTGTTGTTGCCGCCCATGGCCCAGTTGGCGGCCACCGGCATCAGGGTGAGGCCGATGGTGGTGATCACGGTTCCGGTGACGACCGGCGGGAAGAAACGGATGATCTTCGAGAAGAGCGGTGTGATCAGCAGGCCGATCAGGGAGGCTGCGATGACGGAACCAAAGACTGCCTGGATTCCGCCGCCGCCGTGCACGATGGCCACCATTGTGGAGACGCCGGCGAAGGAGACGCCCTGCACCAGCGGCAGCTGGGAGCCGAAGAAGGGGACTCCGACGGTCTGCAGGATGGTGGCGAGGCCGCCGACGAACAGGCAGGCCGCGATGAGCAGGCCGATGTCCTGGGAATTCATCCCCGCTGCCGCGCCGATGATCAGGGGAGGGGCAATGATGCCGCCGTACATGGTGAGGACGTGCTGGAAGCCGTAGGCAAAAGTGCTTCCGATCGGGAGGCGCTGGTCCTCGGGGCGGGCGGGCCGTGCACCCTTTTGGGTGGCTGCAGAGGCCGGTTTCTTCTTGGTGTTCATGGCAGACTTTCTTGGTTCATGGCAGACGTCATCGTCTGGCTAACTGGTGTCTGGCTAACAGGGTTTGAAGGGTGTGCGTCCGGAGTTTTCGGGCACATATGCGGACTTGAGGGGTGCTGAAGTCGTCTTATCTGCCCAAAAACTCCGGACCGGATGGGGTTGTTGGCAGTGACGGGTCAGCAGAAGCCGGCGATGCCGGACCAGGCCCCCGGGGCCGCCGCAGCGTCTTCACGCTGCACGGTGGCCTCGATCAGGCCGTACGGGCGGTCCGCCGCATAGAAGACCTCGTTCGGGTTGTCCAAACCGAACGGGCTGAGGTCCACCAGGAAGTGGTGCTTGTTGGGCATGGAGAACTTGATCTCGTCGATTTCGCTGTGTGCCTCAAGGACCTTGGCGCCCATGTCGAACAGGGTCTGCTGCAGGGCGTGGGAGTACTTTTCGGTGAAGCCTTCGAGCAGGAGCCCCTTGACGTCGTCGTAGCTCTTGTTGAAGTCCAGGGTGCTGAAGTCGGTGCCGGTCTTGAAGCGCCAGCGGGCCGAAACGTCCGTGGCGAGGATCCGGTCGGTGGTTTCCGGCAGTGTGGTGTAGCGGTCCCGGGGGTAGCCGACAAAGCCGGACTGGGTGGATTTCAGGACGGTCAGGTCCTTGAGCCCGGAGATGAGGTGGCTGGTGGCGCCGTCGCGGACCAGGACGGCGGTCCGGACTTCCTGGCCGTTGCGGACGAACGAATGGTCGTGTTCGCTGCCGTGAGCCTGGATGCGGTTCCATGCATAGGACTCTGCTTCCCAGCGGCCGCCGGTGACCCAGTCGAAGCTGGAGGTGAAGTGCTCGCCGAGGCGCAGCAGGAATGCCTCCGGCGAGCCAATGCCGTCACGGGCGAAGGCGTAGATGGTGTTCTTCTGGGTGTCGGTGGCCACCACGTGGGCGTTGTCGCCCTCCAGGTGGGCCGCGGCGAAGTCGCCCCGCAGTTGCGAGGTGACGCTCAGGTCCTCGATTTCGTGGCGGTCGGTGTCCCGGGTGATTTTGACGACGCGGACTTCTGCCTTGCCGTACTGGTTTTCGCCGAGAATGATCTTGCTGCTCATGGTCTGTTCCCAATCTCCGGTAAGTGGAACCAAGGTTCCATCACTGAAATTAAGCGCGCGTTTCGAGCGCGTTTCCGGTGGAGCCGACCCAACAAAAAAGAGCCGACATCCATTGATGCCAGCTCATTACGACCCTGCCTGCTGCTCCCAGGTTACGTGACCTGCGCCACGAGTTGACTAACAGCGTACCCCCGCAAGCCGGTGGTGTACATCACAGGAAGAAAATCCTGTTTATGACTGGCCGGGGTCCACTTCGCGTTCGCCAGGCCGTTGACGACCGCCGCCCCAGGTCCTAAGCTTCTCGCATATCAATAAAACTTTTCCGAAATACGGAAATAGCAATTTGAATAGGAGGAGCAGATGACCCCCCAGGAGCAAGACGCCGTCGTGGAATTCCCGGCACCGGGGCAGGAGCTGTACCTGCCGTTCGGAGCCACTGATCCCGACTTCTACATTCCTGCCGAGCACGAGCGCCGCAGCGGAGGACTGTCCCGCTGGCTTCGTGCCCTTCCGGTGTTCGGCCGGCAGCGTTTCTGACGCGACTGAGGACCCGCATCTTCGCTGAGGACCCGCAAATTCCCTGGCGCGGCCCAAGTTTCGACGCGTCAGGGAATTTGCGCGTCAGCCTGCAATTTGCGCGTCGACTGGGTCACCCTCAGGAGCCGGGCCGTCCCGGCCACTGCTTGCCCGCCCACGGGTCGTAGTCCGCGATGAGTTCCTCCTGTGCAGGGCGTTCGGCCTCAGGTACGTGCTGCAGGTTCACCCGCACCCGGTACCAGAGCGAGCTGGACCCGCGCATCCCGTCAACCAGGACATCAGCGGGCTCAAGGGCAGGCACGACGCCGGCGTGCCGGGACTTCCATTCGTCGAGCGCCGCGAGCGCTTCCGGCTTTGTCCTGGTCCGGGCCACTTCGATGAGCGGCATCAGCGACTGCCGGCGTCCGGATCCGTTGCCGCTGCGCGGGTCTTTCTCCGCCGGGCCCAGCTTTTCGGCAAGCGCCAGGAGGCCATCCAGCCTGCCCATTGCGCCGTCAATGCCGGCATGCGGGTCCCCAATCTCCGCGAACCTCTCCAGCACGGTGGGCACCGTAAACTGCTCCGGCCGCGCAGTGCGCACCTCTTCCCAGGTGAGTGGGGTGGAGACCCGGGCATCGGGCAGCGGCCTGATGGAGTAGGCAGAGGCAACGGTGCGGTCCTTGGCGTTCTGGTTGAAGTCCACGAACACGCTTTCGCCGCGTTCCTCCTTCCACCACCGTGCGGTGGCCAGGCCGGGAGCCCGGTTTTCCACCTCCCGGGCCAGGGTTTCGGCAGCGAGCCGGACATCCCGGTAGGACCAGTCCGTGGCGATGCGCACCAGGATGTGCAGCCCGCGCGATCCGCTGGTCTTCGGCCAACCCACCAGGCCCGCGTCGTCCAGGACCTCCTGCGCCACGTATGCCACGTCCACGATCTGGGACCAGTCCACGCCCGGCATGGGGTCCAGGTCCACGCGGAGTTCGTCCGGGTGTTCAAGGTCCTCGGCGCGGACCGGGTGCGGGTTCAGGTCCAGGCAGCCGAGGTTTATCACCCAGGCCAGGCCGGCCGCATCGCGGATCACTGCCTCCTCGGCTGAGGTCCCCGACGCGTAGTGCAGTGTGGTGGTGTCGATGAAGGGCGGGTGGTTCTCCGGCACACGCTTTTGGAAGAACGGCTCCGCGTCGATGCCCTTGGGAAACCGCTTGAGCACCATCGGCCGGCCGCCCGCACCCCGCAGCGCCCCGTCCGCCACCGCCAGGTAATACCGCACCAGGTCGAGCTTGGTCAGCCCGGGCTCCGGGAATACCACCTTGTCCGGGCTTGAGATCCGGACTTTAGTTCCATCCACATCGAGAACCTCGGGCGGCGTCTTTGACGGAGTCATGGCGCCACGCTAGCAGTTGGCGCCTTACGCGTCAGCCGTTAACCAGGCGCCGTGCCGCGGCCGAATGTTCCGCGATCAGCCCGGCCATGTCCAGTCCAGGGATCCGTCCGTCCACCACCCGCCACTGCCCTCCCACCATCACCCGGTCTGCCCGGTCGGCGGCGCACAGGAGGAGTGCGGCAATGGGGTCGTGGCTGCCGGAAAAACGCAGGTCATCGAGCTTGAACAGTGCCAGGTCCGCCTGCATCCCTGGTGCCAGCCGACCCAGCCCGGGCCGTCCCAGGACGGCCGCAGATCCGCTGGTGGCCCAGCCCAGTGCCCGCTCCACCGGCACGTCGGCCCCGTAGCGCAGCCGCTGGAGATAGAGGGCCTGCCGCGCTTCCAGGATCATGTTGGAGGCATCGTTCGACGCCGAGCCGTCCACGCCCAGCCCCACCGGGACGCCGGCGTCCTCCAGCTCCAGGACCCGGGCGGTGCCTGACGCCAGCCGCATGTTGGAGGTGGGGCAATGCGCGACGGCGGTCCCCGCGGCACCGAGGCGGGTGACCTCCGCGTCGCTGAAGTGGATGCCGTGCCCCAGCCAGGTGCGGTCCGTCAGCCAGCCCACGCTGTCCAGGTAATCCACCGTCCGCAGGCCGAACCGTTCCCGGCAGAAGTCCTCCTCGTCCAGGGTTTCGGCCAAGTGGGTGTGCAGCCGGACGTCGAGCCGCTCAGCAAGCGCAGCGCTTTCGGCCATGGTCTCCCTCGTCACCGAGAACGGCGAACAGGGCGCCATGGCAATCTGGATCACGGCGTCGTCGCCGCGCTCGTGGTACTGGCCAACCAGCCGCTCGCTGTCCGCCAGCACCACCTCCGGCGCCTGGACGGTGGACTGGGGCGGGAGGCCGCCGTCGTCCGTTCCCAGGGTCATGGACCCGCGCGTCAAGGTCGCCCGCATCCCCAGCCGCCGTACCGCCCCGACCTCGATGTCCACCGCATCTTCAAGGCCGGCGGGAAAGAGATAGTGGTGGTCGGCGGCGGTTGTGCAGCCGGAGAGCAGCAGCTCGGCAAGGGCCACCGTGGCGGCCAGTTCCAGGTCCTTCGGCGTAAGCCGGGCCCACACCGGATAGAGGTTCTGCAGCCAGGGGAACAGCGGTGCATTGGCCACCGGCCCCCAGGCGCGGGTGAGGGTCTGGTAGAAGTGGTGGTGCGTGTTGATCAGGCCGGGCAGGATGACGTGGCTGCCGGCGTCGAACGTTTCGGTGCAGGGTGCGGACGGCTGTTGCCCCGCGGCCAGTACTTCGGTGATGACGCCGTCGCTGACCACCAGGCCGCCCGAGGCGTCGAGGCTGTTGGCCGTGAAGGCTGCCAGGGGGTTCCGGATCCAGAGCCGGGAATCGGGATGGGGCTGGGGCATGGGAGGTCCTGTTCTGAGGGCGGTGGCATTAATCCAGCTCAGTGAGGTCCTGTCTGCTGATCCAGGTGCCGCGGCTGCGGGCAGCGGCGGGTGGGATTCAGACTAGGGATCAAGCCTGACCTGCGTCAACGTCTGCAGAATGTGACCGGCCGGCCGGCACATCCGTGAAAAGGCCGAAACATGGATTTCACATAGCGAAATTAAATTTCCAGAAAACTATGGCGTGGCCCACAAAGCGGTGCTAATCTCGATTCTGCCAAAGGCGGGCGCCCGAACCCGGGAAGCTATCTACCAGGCGCAACTTAACCTTCACAGCACATGCTGAAGCCTGGTAACCGTTCGCACCTGGTTCTACTGGTCCTGCACGGCAACAGGCTTCCCGGCAAAAAGGAAGTCGCATCATGAGTACCACCGTCACGGCCGAACAGTTTTTGGCCCGCTCCATCCGGCTGGCAACGGCCAACGTCCTCAACAGCGGCGGCCCCTTCGGCGCCATGATCGTCACGGCGGAGGGGCAAACGTTCGACGGCGTCAACCGCGTCACAGCGGACAACGACCCCACAGCCCACGCCGAAGTCACCGCCATCCGCAACGCCTGCCGCGAACTGGGCACCTTCGACCTCACCGGCGCAGTCCTCTACACCAGCTGCGAGCCATGCCCCATGTGCCTGGCCTCCGCGCTCTGGGCCCGGGTGGGCCGCGTGGTCTACGCGGCCGACCGCCACGACGCCGCCTCCGTCGGGTTCGACGACGCCGTCTTCTACGAATACTTCGAAAACCAGGACAGGGACTCCCTGATGCCGGTCTCCAGGCTGGAACTGGGCGATCCCCATGCCCCGGCCCCGCTGGAGCCGTTCAACACCTGGAACGCGCTCGAATCCAGGATCGATTACTAGGCGGCTGGGATGACCATCCTGGACCACTCCCACGAGGAGCAGCCGGCTCCAACCACCAGCACCTCCCGGCGGGCCCCCCGCACGCCGGCGCAGGGACCACAGACACCCCAGCCGCCGGCGTCGGAATCCTTTGTGGACCGGTTCTTCCAGGTCACCCGGCGCGGCTCAACCCTTGCCCGTGAATTCCGCGGCGGCCTGGTCACCTTCTTCACCATGGCGTACATCGTCATCCTGAACCCCCTGATCCTCGGCGGGTTCAGCGCGGACAACGCCCCCACAGACGTCGCCGGCGGCTGGCTCTCCGCCGCACAGGTAGGCGCCGTCACCGGACTCACCGCCGGCGTCATGACCATCCTCTTCGGCCTGATCGCCAACCTGCCGTTCGGGCTCGCTGCCGGCCTGGGCATCAACTCCTTCCTGGCCGTCTCGGTGATCCAGGAAGTCACCTGGCCCGAGGCCATGGGCCTGGTGGTGATCAACGGCCTCCTGATCGTCCTCTTCGGCGTCACCGGAGCCCGGACCGCCATCTTCCGGGCCGTCCCCAAGGAACTGAAGGCCGCCATTACCGTGGGCATCGGCCTGTTCATCGCCTTCATCGGCTTCGTGGACTCCGGCTTCGTCCGGCCCACCGCAGGCGGTCCACCGGTCCAGCTGGGCGACGGCGGCTCCATTACCTCCGTGCCCACGCTCGTGTTCGTCGTCGGTCTTCTGGCCATGGGGATCCTGGTGGCGCGCAAGGTCCAGGGCGGCCTGCTTATCGGCATCGTCGGCACCACCGTGCTGGCCGCCGTCGTGGAAGCCGTCCTGAAGCTCGGCCCGGCCAGCGCCACCAACCCCGGCGGCTGGCACCTGAACACCCCGGTCCTGTCCGGCCGGCTGGTCTCGGCACCGGACCTGGGCCTGGTGGGGCAGTTCGACCTGTTCGGCTCATTCGCCAGGATCGGCGGCCTCGCGGCCACCATGCTGGTGTTCACCCTGGTGTTCACCAACTTCTTCGACGCCATGGGAACCATGACCGGCCTGGCCAGGAGCGCCGGCGTCGCGCACAAGGACGGTACCTTCCCGAGGCTGAAAGCGGCCTTCATCGTGGAAGGCTTCGGCGCCGTGGCGGGCGGGGCCACCTCCGGTTCCTCCAACACGGTGTACATCGACTCCGCGCGGGCATCGGCGAAGGGGCGCGGACCGGCCTGGCCTCGGTGGTCACCGGTGTGCTGTTCCTCGGTTCGATGTTCCTCACCCCGCTCACCAGCGTGGTGCCGCTCGAGGTTGCCGCCGCCGCCCTGGTGGTGGTGGGCGCCATGATGATGGCCCAGATCCGCGAGATCAAGTTCACCAAGTTCGCCGTGGCCCTGCCGGCATTCCTCACCATCGTCACCATGCCGCTGAGCTACTCGATCGCCAACGGCATCGGCGTGGGCTTCGTGAGCTGGGCCGTTATTGGGGCGGCATCCGGCAAGGCGAAAAAGATCCATCCCCTGATGTGGGTGGTCAGCGCCGGGTTCCTGGTGTACTTCGCCCGCGGACCGATCAACCACCTGCTGGGCGGCTGAGCGTTGCCCCAACCACTGCCAGGAGCCGGGTCAACGCTTGGCCCGGCCCCTGGCAGGACCGACAATGGAGACCACCGCCGCGCGGAAGAAGGAGTGCCGCCATGCTTGATTTGATCCCTTCGCTCGGCCCCTGGATGCCCCGGCTCGCAGGCCAGCCGTTTGCCGTGGCCACCATCGCGGCCGCCTCCGGTTCGGTGCCCCGTCCCGTGGGCACGTCCATGCTGGTCACCGAAGCCGGCGAGGTGCTGGGCAGCCTCTCCGGCGGCTGCGTGGAGGGCGCCGTGGTGGCGCTCGCCCAGGAGGCAATGGACGACGGCGGCACGCGCCTTGAGGCCTTCGGATTCAGTGCCGCGGACGCCTTCGCCGCCGGGCTCACCTGTGGGGGAGAACTCGACATCCACATCCAACCCGTGCCGCCCGCCGTGCCGGGCGAAGCTGGGCATCCGCTGCGCACCGCCCTCCGGCACCTCGCTGAAGCCGGCCCGGACCAACCCGTGGCGCTGGTGCGGGTGCTGGGCAACCCGGGAGGCGGCGCCGTCGTCCTTCAGCATCCGGCCACCTTCCGCCTGGCTGCGTCCCCGGGGCTGTCATCCCTGCTGCACGGGGAGGCAGTGCTGCAGGTGGAGTCCATCCTGCGCAGCGGCGGCACCGGCCTGGTCCGCCTTCCGCAGCCGGGGGGCTGCCCTCCGGACCGCGGCGGCCGGGACAGGCACCTTGGGCCCGGGGAACAGGCCATCCTGGTGGAGTCGCGGCTGGCACCGCCGCGGATGCTGGTGTTCGGCGCCAACGACTTCGGCGCGGCGCTGGTCCCGGCCGCCAAGCTGCTGGGCTATCACGTGACCCTCGTGGATGCCCGCCCGGCCTTTGCGTCACAGCCCCGTTTTGCCGCCGCCCACCAGGTGGTGGCCGACTGGCCGCACCGGTACCTGGCAGCGGAAGCGGCTGCGGGCCGTACGGACAACCGCACCGTGGCCGCCGTCCTGACCCACGATCCGAAGTTCGATATCCCGCTGCTGGAAACCGCACTGGCCCTGGACTTCGCGTACGTGGGGGCCATGGGGTCCCGCCGGAGCCACCTCCAGCGGGTTGCGGAGCTCCTTAGTGCAGGCGTCCGGCCGGAGCGGATTGCCCGGCTGCACTCACCCATCGGACTGGACCTCGGCGCCGTCACCCCCGCCGAAGTGGCCGTTTCCGTCACCGCGGAAATTATCGCCGCCCGCAGCCGCACCGCCAGCTGCCTGCCGCTGAGCGAAACTTCCGGCACCATCCACCCGCACCCCATCCCCCCGCAACCCGCGCCCGCCCCGGCGCCCACAGACTTTGACAGGCAGGAGATCGCATGGACATGAACACCATCGAGGCGGTGGTCCGCACCACCGACCCCGGCCAATGGCGCGACGGCGACGCCTGGCTGGCCGGCGGGACGGTCCTTTTCTCCTACGGCAGTTACGCCTTCGGGCCGCAGCCGCTCAAACGGCTCCTGGACCTCGGCGCAGCAGGCTGGACGCCCATGACCGTCACCGACGACGGGATTGAGCTCGCCGCCACCTGCACCATCACCGAGCTGTACGGCCTTCCCGCCGCACCGGAAACATCCGGCAGGGCCTGGCCGGCGCTGGACCTGGTCCGCGCATGTTGTGACTCCTTCGTGGCCTCCTTCAAGGTATGGAACATGTCCACCGTGGGCGGCAACATCTGCACCTCACTTCCCGCCGGGCCAATCACCTCCCTCTGCGCCGGGCTGGACGGCACGGCCACCATCCTGGCTCCCGGCGGCGGCAGCCGCACCGTCCCGGTGGCGGACTTCATCACCGGTGACGCCAGGAACTGCCTGGCACCCGGCGAACTGCTCCGCAGCGTCCACCTCCCGGCGTCGGCCCTTTCCGCCCGCGTGGCGTTCCGCCGCCTGT
Source organism: Arthrobacter sp. B1I2 (assembly GCF_030816485.1). NCBI lineage: Bacteria > Bacillati > Actinomycetota > Actinomycetes > Micrococcales > Micrococcaceae > Arthrobacter > Arthrobacter sp. B1I2. The sequence goes on from NZ_JAUSYC010000001.1 coordinate 1,759,637, forward strand.
CGCTGAGCAACCTGGGCCGGTCCGGGGTGCTGCTGATTGGAACGCTCGACGGCGGGACCTCCCTGGTCCTCACGGTCACCGCGGCCACCAAGCGGCCCGTGCAGCTGCGCTTCGACGACGTGCCGGCGGCGCACCACCTGGCGGCGGCGCTTGACGCCGCAATCCCCGCCGCGCTCTACCACGATGACATCCACGGACTTCCCGCCTGGCGCCGGGACATGACCTACCTCCTCGCCGAGGAGATCCGCGCTGAACTCGCCGCCCCGGAAGGAGCCCCCGGTCTTCAAATCTCCGGTGATTTCTGGCCGCCGCACGCCCTGCCCGGGCAGGCCGGCGACGCACTCTTGAAAGGGGCCTGAACATGGCCATCGACATCAACGGATCACCTGCGGACGCCGCACCCCGCCCCGGCCAGTGCCTGCGGACCTTCCTGCGCGAGCAGGGCAACCTGGGGGTGAAGAAGGGCTGCGACGGCGGCGACTGCGGCGCGTGCACCGTGCACGTGGACGGCGTGCCGGTCCACAGCTGCATCTACCCTGCCGTGCGGGCAGAAGGGCACACGGTCACCACCATTGAGGGCCTGGCTGCCACCTCCGGCGGCCCGGACCAGCTCCACCCCATGCAGCAGCAGTTCATGGAGCGGCAGGGTTTCCAGTGCGGGTTCTGCACGGCCGGCATGGTAATGACGGCCGCAACGTTTGACGACGACCAGAAGGAGAACCTGCCCCGGAACCTCAAGGGCAACCTCTGCCGCTGCACCGGGTACCGCGCCATCGGCGACGCCATCTGCGCGGACGCCGGCCACCCCGATCCGCACGGCCCAGGCTCGGGCATCGCGGGGGAGGGGCAGCCGGATCCGGAGCCCGGACAGCTGGGCGACGACGTCCCCGCCCCGGCCAGCCGCGCAGTGGTGACTGGTACGGCCCGCTACACCCTGGACATCCCCCGGGAACAGCAGCAGGGCCTGCTGCACCTGAAGATCCTGCGCTCGCCGCACGCCCACGCCCGGGTGGTCTCCATTGATAAGGCGGCGGCTCTGAAGGTTTCCGGCGTGGTGGCCGTCTTCACGCACGAGGATGCCCCCGCCCGGCTGTTCTCCACCGCGCAGCACGAGCTCTTCACCGACGACCCGGACGATACGCGGGTGCTCGATGACGTGGTGCGGTTCATCGGGCAGCGGGTGGCCGCCGTCGTGGCGGAATCGGTGGGCGCCGCGGAAGCCGGGGTCCGTGCCCTGCAGGTGCAATATGAGGAACTGCCGGCTGTCTTCTCGCCGCAGGACGCGCTGCTTCCGGGCGCGCCGCTGGTCCACGGGGACAAGGACGCGTCCAGCTCCCGGATCGCCCGGCCTGAACGCAACGTGGTGGCTGAGCTGCACTCGGAGCTGGGAAGCGTGGCTGAGGGCTTCGCTTCTGCCGACTTCATCCACCAGCAGACCTACCAAACGCAGCGGGTACAGCACGTGGCACTGGAAACCCACGCGGCCATCGCCTCGGTGGATGCTGAGGGGCGTTTGCAGGTCCGCACGTCCAGCCAGGTCCCGTTCCTGGTCCGCCGTACGCTGTGCCGGGTTTTCGGGCTGGAAGAGGACCAGGTGCATGTGGTGGCCGGGCGCGTGGGCGGTGGGTTCGGCGGCAAGCAGGAAGTCCTCACCGAGGACCTCGTGGCGCTCGCGGCCCTGGAACTGAAGCGGCCCGTCCAGCTGGAACTGACCCGCACCGAGCAGTTCGCCGCCACCACCACCCGGCACCCGTTTACCATCAAGCTCAAGACCGGGGCCACGGCGGCCGGTGACCTGACCGCGCTGGAACTGGACGTGCTCACCAACACCGGGGCCTACGGCAACCACGGCCCGGGGGTGATGTTCCACGGCTGCGGGGAATCGCTGGCGGTGTACAAGTGCGCCAACAAGAAGGTGGACGCGCATGCCATGTACACCAACACGGTGCCGGCCGGTGCGTTCCGCGGCTACGGGCTGAGCCAGATGATCTTCGCCATCGAGTCCGCCATGGATGAACTGGCCGCCGGCATCGGGATGGACCCGCTGGAGTTCCGCCGCCGGAACATGGTCCGCGAAGGGGACCACATGCTTTCCACCCAGCCAGACCCGGAGGAGGACGTCCATTACGGCAGCTACGGGCTGGACCAGTGCCTGGACCTGGTCCGGGACGCGCTGGACAGGGGCCGCGAACGCTACCGGGCCGCCGGCCTGGACAACCTGGGCCCGGACTGGATGACCGGTGAGGGCGCCGCGCTGTCCATGATCGACACCGTGCCCCCGCGCGGGCACTTTGCCCACACCCGGCTAAGGCTCCTGCCGGACGGAACGTACCAGGCCGACGTCGGGACCGCTGAGTTCGGCAACGGCACCACCACGGTGCACACCCAGCTTGCGGCGACGGCGCTGTCCACCACAGCCCTGCGGGTGGCCGTGCGGCAGTCGGATACGGACCTGATCGAGCACGACACGGGCGCCTTTGGTTCCGCGGGCACCGTGGTGGCCGGAAAGGCCACCCTCGCCGCTGCCGAGGAACTGGCCGTCCGCATCCGGGCGTTCGCCGCCGGGATCCGTCAGACCCAGGCCTCCGCCTGTGTCCTTGACGGCGACGCTGTGGTGATTGGTGGGACCCGGGTGGCACTTTCCGAACTCGCGCAGGCCGCCGCGGAAGCCGGCGTCGAACTCGCCGCCGAAGGGCGCTGGGGCGGCACGCCACGCTCCGTCGCGTTCAACGTGCACGGCTTCCGGGTGGCGGTGAACCGCGGCACCGGCGAACTGAAGATCCTGCAAAGCGTCCAGGCTGCCGACGCCGGCGTGGTGGTCAACCCGCGGCAGTGCCGGGGCCAGATCGAGGGCGGCATCGCCCAGGCGATCGGCGCGGCGCTGTACGAGGAGGTGGTGGTGGACGACGCCGGGAAGGTCACCACGGACATCCTGCGGCAGTACCACATCCCCACCTTTGCGGACGTCCCGCGCAGCGAGGTGTATTTCGCCGATACCAACGATGCGCTGGGGCCGCTGGGAGCAAAATCAATGAGCGAAAGCCCCTTCAATCCCGTAGCGCCGGCACTGGCCAACGCCATCCGGAACGCCACCGGAGTGCGGTTCACGCAGCTTCCCATCGCACGGGACCGGATTTACCTGGGACTCAAGGAGGCGGGGCTTGTCCCGGATCCCGTATCCTTGGCGGCAGCACCGCCGTCGGGCCGTTAATTTCCGCCGGCAAATTCACCCAGCTCCGGGACAACCCCATATAGTCGGGGGATGGAACAGCGGATTTTAGGCAAGACCGGACGGAACGTGTCCGTCGTGGGGCTGGGCACCTGGCAGCTCGGCGCGGACTGGGGCAACGTTGACCCGGCGCAGGCCCAGGCCATCCTGGCGGCATCGGTGGAAGCGGGTGTCACGTTCTTCGACACGGCCGACGTCTATGGCGACGGCAAGAGCGAACAGGCCATCGGGAAATTCCTGGCGGACAACCCCGGCCTCGGTGTCACCGTGGCCACCAAGATGGGCCGCCGGATGGAACAGCGTCCGGAAAACTACACCCTGGCCAACTTCCGCCAGTGGGTGGACCGCTCCCGGAAGAATCTGCGCAGGGACACCCTGGACCTGGTCCAGTTGCACTGCCCGCCCACGCCCGTGTACAGCAACAACGAGGTCTACGACGCCCTGGACACCCTCGTCGCCGAAGGGGCCATCCGTAACTACGGTGTCAGCGTGGAGCGCACCGATGAGGCCCTCGAGGCGATCCGCCACGAGGGAACAGCCTCGGTCCAGATCATCCTCAACGCATTCCGGCTCAAGCCGCTGGATGAAGTCCTTCCCGCCGCGAAGGCCGCCGGGGTGGGCATCATTGCCCGCGTGCCGCTGGCTTCCGGCCTGCTGTCCGGCAAGTACACGAAGGACACCAGCTTCGCGGAGAATGATCACCGGAACTACAACCGCCAGGGCGAAGCCTTCGATGTCGGTGAGACCTTCTCCGGCGTGGACTATGAGCTGGGCCTGAAGGCCGTGGCGGAGTTCGAGCAGCTGGTGCCGGAGGGCACCACCACGGCGCAGGCGGCCATCGCGTGGATTGCGGCGCAGGACGGTGTCAGTTCCGTGATTCCCGGGGCACGCAACGTGGAGCAGGCCAGGGCCAATGCCGCCGCAGCCACGGTCAGCGTCGGTAAGGAATTCGATGACGGCGTCCGTTGGATCTACGACCACTACTTCCGCGAGGCTATCCACCCGCGCTGGTAGGCCGCAGGTCCGCAACGGTCACGGGCGCATAAGTACCGGGGAGTCTGCTGGTGGGCAAACGATCGGATTACCGAACCGTGCTGCGTTCCCTGCCTCCTGACCAGTGGGTGGCGTACCTGAATGCGGAATCGGGCCTTCCAGGGCCCAGAGGCAACATCGAGCTCGCGGAAGCTTTTGCCGACATGGCTGACCCTGCCCTGATCCGGTGGTGCTCGGGGAGCCAGGATGAGTATCTGGCGACGTGCGGTGCCGTAGGGTGGGGGCGCCTGTTGACCGAAGGCGACGGGCAGGCCGCGCAGACCCTGAGGGCATTGGCCTCCGATCCCCGCTGGCGGGTGCGGGAAGGCGTTGCCATGGCCCTCCAGCGGCTGGGCGACACCAATATGCCCGCGTTGTGGGCCCTGGTCCAGGATTGGGTGGCTGGTCCGCCGCTGGTCCAACGCGCCGTTGCGGCCGGTATCTGTGAACCCCGTCTTCTTGGCGCGCCGCAGGACGCCGCACGTGCCTTGGAGGCGCTGGACCGGATCACGGCCTCTGTTGTGGGTGCGGATGCCGGCACCCGGCGTACCGAACCATTCCGGGTGCTGCGGCAGGGCCTGGGTTACTGCTGGAGTGTTGCCATAGCGGCGTCTCCCGCGGCGGGCTTCCGGCTCCTGGAGCGGTGGGCGGCCACCCCTGACAGGGACGTGCGCTGGATGGTGCGGGAGAACCTCAAAAAGGCCCGGCTGGCCAAGGCCGACTCCGCGGCTGCTGCACGCGTGGCCGCGGTGCTGGATCAGGCCGGTCAATGACTGGTGTGTCCATCAGCTCGTTTGTCCGCCGGCTCGCCGCCGTGGAGACAGGCTCCGGGTGTACCAATTTCTTCGACCAGGCTCTCCCGGAGAACGCGCTGCGCAGGCACAACCTCGAGATCTACCTGCAGGAGATGCTGGACCGGCGGCCCAAGGTACTGCTGGTAGGGGAGGCGCCGGGGTTCAGGGGAATGCGGATCACCGGGGTGCCCTTCACCAACCGGACCATCCTTGACGGCCCGGCCAACAGCTTCGGGCTCTTCGGGCCCGGGAAGGGTTACGTGCTGCCGCCCGACGCTGCGGGAATTGCCGCCGAACCAACTGCAACGGTGCTGTGGCAGGTCCTGGAAGAGGTGGGCCTCCTTCCGTTGCTGTGGAGTGCATTTCCCTGGCATCCGCATCAGCCGGGGAATCCCTTGTCCAACCGCACGCCCAAACCCTCGGAAACGAAGCTGGGGACGCCTTTCTGGCAGGAGCTCTCGGAGCTGTTCGGCATCAGCTCGATTGTGGCGGTGGGCAACGTGGCGCAACACAGCCTGTTGCGCAGCGGCCTTGCGGCACCCAGGATCCGCCATCCCGCCCACGGCGGCCGGTCCGGATTCAAACGGGGACTGGAGCAGCTGCTGGAGGCCGGGATGGGTGCCTGCTAGGGGTGTCGCCTCTTGACCCGTTGTTATGCCGTTTGCGGGGCCTTACCAGCTGCGCGTTCGATATTCCGCTTCAGGACGGACATCATTCGTGCCTGCATGATCCAGACCACGAGGGGAAGCCAGAAAGAGAGCCACCGGGGGCGCAAGACCTCATAGCCGCCGATGACGAGCCGGGTGCGCCCTCCGGGCAACTCCTTAAGCAGGAAGCCCCAGAGCCCTTCCGTATAGGCAGGCGGCCGTGGCTGTGCCGCGTCAAGGGGGCGCCCCATCAGGTCGCTCAACCCATGCAGCCCCAGGAAGCGGTTCGGCTCGAGCGCTGCCACCGTCCAGGCGTCCACCGGGCCTTGGCTGCGGGTCCAGTACTTCACTTTGTCACCGAGCGAAATGTCCTGCCACTCCGGGTGGACTGTCCGGGCGCTCGGGCGCCCCGCATTATCCAGATGGTCCCAGGAGTACCAGCCGCCACGGTCCCCGCCCATCTGGACAAGCCACGGCCATACCTCGTCCGGCGGGGCGTTGATGGTGACGGCCATGGTTGCCCCTCTTTTGCCGTTGGGAACCACGTCGGCGCCGGGATACGGGCCGTAAACTTCCTCATCTGTTGCGCCCCAGTGATTGAGCCGGGGGCGTACCCAGACTCCATACAGGGCAGTTGCCGTCCCTGCCGCGCCCGCCAGTTTGCGTCCCAACATCATGTAAGAAGCGTGGCACCGCCTGCACCGGCGGGGAAGGGACCAAAGTCGCGCTGCCTGTTGAAGGCTGCGCCCTAACCGAGCAGATGGAGCTGGTCCGGCGTATCCACGTCCTCGCCGGTGGACTGGTCGCTGCAGTCCACCTCATCCACCAGGTCCGGATGCGCCTGCAGGAAGCCGCGCGCCCCGGCGTCGCCCGATACCGTTGCGCACACCGCTTGGCGCAGGGAGGCATCGATGAGCAGGGGATGCCCGCGGCGGAGTCCCGCCTCACCTTGGCTGTCACGACGGCGGTACGCGGCGGCGGTGATCCGCCCGGGGCGGTGGCGGGACAGCAGCCGCTCCACCGTTCCCGGGGTAAGGCCCGGCTGGTCCACGAGGGCGATCAGCAGGTGGTCGGCCGGGTCTGCGGCCTGGTGACCGAGGAGGAAGGAGCTTCCCATGCCTGACTCCCAGCCCGGGTTGGCCACCACCCGGCAGCCATCCAGACTGGCAGCGGCTTCAACGTCTGCCGCTCCGGCGCCGAGGACCACCACCACCTCCCGGCAGCCGCCGTCGAGCATCCTGCCCGCGATGCTTTCCACCAGCGGCCGCCCGCGGTACGGCAGTAAAGCCTTCGGGCCCAGGCCCAGGCGGGTGCCCGCACCTGCGGCCAGCACTACGCCGGTGGTCCTGACCTCATCCGCGATCCCCATAGCTGCACCCTATTGGAGTTTTTGGGCAGATATCGTGACTTCTACCGCTTGGAGGTCCTTGTAGCTGCCCAAAAACTCCAAGGGTTGTCAGGCGTCCCCGCCTGCCCGGCCCGTCGTGCCGGCGCTGACGTCCAGGAGTTTGTAGCGGTCCATAGCGTACGACGGCGTGCCCTCCTCGATCTCGCCCCTCGCGGCGAGCATCTGCAGCGCTTTAACCACGATGGAGTGGGTGTCGTTTTTGAAGAAGCGGCGGGCTGCTGCGCGGGTGTCGGAGAAGCCGAAGCCGTCGGCGCCGAGGGTGGCGAATTCGTTGGGGACGAATTGGCGGATCTGGTCCGGGACGGCCTTCATGTAGTCACTGACGGCGACGATGGGGCCGGTGGCGCCTTCGAGTTGCTGGGTGACGAACGGGGTGCGGGCGGGCTGGCCGGGGTTGAGGAAGGCTTCCTCTTCGGCGGCGAGTCCGTCGCGGCGCAGTTCGTTCCAGGAGGTGACGGACCAGACGTCGGCGGAGACGTTCCAGTCGTCGGCCAGGACGCGTTGTGCTTCGATGGCCCAGGGCACGGAGACGCCGGAGGCGAGGATCTGGGTGCGGGGACGATTATCTTCACGGCCTGCGACCTGCGCCGGGGCGAGCAGGTAGATGCCCTTGATGACGCCTTCGATGTCGAGGTTTTCGGGTTCGGCGGGCTGGATGATGGGTTCGTTGTACACGGTGAGGTAGTACATGACGTTCTTGTCTGTCGAGTCCGGCCCGTACATGCGTTCGAGGCCGGAACGGATGATGTGTCCGATTTCGTAGCCGTAGGCGGGGTCGTAGGTGAGGACTGCGGGGTTGGTGGAGGCGAGCAGGGGGGAGTGGCCGTCGGCGTGCTGGAGGCCTTCGCCGGTGAGGGTGGTCCGTCCTGCGGTGGCGCCGATGATGAAGCCGCGGGTCATTTGGTCCGCGGCGGCCCAGAAGGCGTCGCCGGTGCGTTGGAAGCCGAACATGGAGTAGAACACGTAGACCGGGACCAGGGGCACGCCGTGGGTGGCGTAGGAGGTTCCGGCGGCGGTGAAGGCTGCCACGGCGCCGGCTTCGTTGATGCCGGGGTGGATCAGTTGGCCCTGTGCGGATTCCTTGTAGGCCAGGACCAGGTCGCGGTCCACGGAGAGGTAGTTCTGGCCCTTGGGGTTGTAGATCTTCGCGGTGGGGAAGAACGCGTCCATCCCGAAGGTCCGGGCTTCGTCGGGGATGATCGGGGCGATGTGCTTGCCGAAGTTCTTATCCCGCATCAGGTCCTTGAGGAGCCGGACGAACGCCATGGTGGTCGCGGCCTGCTGTTTGCCGGAGCCGCGCTTGGCGACCTCGTAGGACTTGTCCTCGGGCAGCACGATCTGGTCGTGGGTGTTCCGGCGTTCGGGGACGGAGCCGCCCAGGGCGGCGCGGCGTTCCATCATGTACTTGATTTCGGGGGCGCCGGTGCCGGGGTGGTAGTACGGGGGCCGGTACGCGTCCTTCTCGAGCTCTTCGTCGGTGACGGGGATCCGGAGGTGGTCGCGGAACTTCTTCAGGTCATCGAGGGTGAGTTTCTTCATCTGGTGGGTCGCGTTGCGGCCCTCGAAGTGCGGGCCCAGGCCGTAGCCCTTGACGGTGTGGGCGAGGATGACGGTGGGTTTGCCCTTGAATTCGGTGGCTGCCTTGTACGCGGCGTAGACCTTGCGGTAGTCGTGGCCGCCGCGTTTGAGGTTCCAGATCTGGTCATCGGTCAGGTCCGCGACGAGGTCCTTGGTCTGCGGGTGGTTTTGCCGAAGAAGTGTTCGCGGACGAACCCGCCGGATTCGGCCTTGTAGGTCTGGTAGTCCCCGTCCACGGTCTCGTTCATGATCTTCACCAGGGACCCGTCGGTGTCGCGGGTGAGCAGGTCATCCCATTCCCGGCCCCAGACGACCTTGATCACGTTCCAGCCCGCGCCGCGGAAGAACGCCTCGAGTTCCTGCATGATCTTGCCGTTGCCGCGCACCGGCCCGTCCAGGCGCTGGAGGTTGCAGTTGATCACGAAATTCAGGTTGTCCAGGTTCTCGTTCGCCGCCAGCTGCAGCAGGCCACGGGACTCGGGTTCGTCCATCTCACCATCGCCCAGGAACGCCCAGACCTGCTGGTCCGAGGTGTCCTTCAGGCCCCGGTTGTGCAGGTACCGGTTGTTCTGCGCCTGGTAGATCGCGTTCATCGGCCCGATGCCCATCGACACCGTGGGGAATTCCCAGAAGTCCGGCATCAGGCGCGGGTGCGGGTAGGAGGACAGGGCGTGCCCTTCCCGGGACTTTTCCTGCCGGAACCCGTCCAGGTCCTCCTCGGAGAGCCGGCCTTCCATGAACGCCCTCGCGTACATGCCGGGGGAGGCGTGGCCCTGGAAGAAGACCTGGTCCCCGCCGCCGGGGGCGTCCTTGCCGCGGAAGAAGTGGTTGAACCCGACCTCATACAGGGTCGCCGCACCCGCGTAGGTGGAGATGTGCCCGCCGACGCCGATATCGGGCCGCTGCGCCCGGTGGACCATGACCGCGGCGTTCCACCGCATGTACGCCCGGTACCGGCGCTCAAACTCCTCGTTGCCCGGGAACTCCGCTTCCTGGTCCACCGGGATCGTGTTCACGTAATCGGTGGTGGTCACCATCGGCACCCCGACGCTCTGCGCGCCCGCGCGCTGCAGCAGGCTCCGCATGATGTATTGGGCACGCTCGGTGCCCTGTTCCCTGATCAACGCATCCAGGGACTCAACCCACTCGGCAGTCTCTTCCGGATCACGATCAGGCAGCTGGTTAGTCAACCCGCTGAGGATATGGGAGGTCTCTTCTCCTGCAGCCACGGCAGCCTCTTTTCATCTTTGAACGCATGGGTGCTTAGGTTTTCGTATTGTGAGAAAACACTTTTGCTCTTCGAGATTATGTAGAGGTGGACGTACGATGCAATTATGACCGGCCCGGCAAGGAGAACACGATGAGCACCACTGACCAGATCTGTAGAGTCGCCGTCGTCACCGGGGCCGGGTCCGGCATCGGCCGGGAGGTAGTCCGCCAGATGCTGGCCGAAGGCTACTGCGTGGCACTTGCGGGCCGCCGGGAGGCGCAGCTGAAGGAAACGGCTGGAGGGCACGCTGACGCACTCGTGGTGCCCTGCGACGTTACCCGGCCCGACGACGTCGAGCGGCTTTTCGCCGCAGCCCGCCAAGAGTGGGGGCGCGTGGATGTGCTCTTCAACAATGCCGGCGTATTTGGTCCGGCGGCCGGGGTGGACGAAATCAGCCTGGAGGACTGGAACGCCACCGTCGCCGTGAACCTCACCGGGTCCATGCTCTGCGCAGCGGCAGCAGTCCGGGCCATGAAAGGGCAGAAGCCCCAGGGCGGGCGGATCATCAACAACGGCTCGATTTCGGCGCATTCGCCCCGGCCACGGACCGTGGCCTACACCGTCACCAAGCACGCCATGACAGGCCTGACCAAGAGCATCGAACTGGACGGCCGGGGCTATGGCATCACCTGCGGACAGATCGATATCGGCAACACAGCCACGGAGATCATGGACACCATCGGCGTCGGCTCGGGGGCGTTGCAGGCGGACGGCAGCCGGAAGGTGGAACCGATGTTTCCCGTGGCGGACGCGGCGCGCGCAGTGCTGATGATGGCCAATATGCCGGCCTCGGCCAGCGTGGGATCGGTGGTCGTCACCGCAGCGGGCATGCCGTTCATAGGCCGCGGCTGACGCCCCCACCTCCGGAGTTTTTGGACAGATAACGGGACTTCCGGGCCGGCAAAGTCCTTGTATCTGTCCAAAAACTCTGCGGAAGTTGCAGTGGCCTGTGGATAACCTCCCGAGGGGTGCCGACAGGTGGCTCAATGGAGCATGAGCAGATTGTCACCCTTGCCTGAAGGTTTGAACTTTCTGCCCTTTTCCATTGCGGAAGCTGAGCGTGCAGGCCTGGCAACGAGCAGACTTTTCGCTGCAGACCTGTACCGGCCCAGCCGCGGACTGCGCGTGCCGAAATCAGCGCCGCCGGAACTGGCAGCCCTCGTCCGCACGCACACCCGTCAGGACGCGGAAACTTTCGCAAGCCTGATAACCGCCGCCCAGATTCTCGGCTTTCCGCTGCCTCCCTGGGCGGAGTTCAGGCCGGACGGCGGCGGCCCTGTTACGGCCGCCGTGGAACCTGTGCCCTGGGGCAAGAAATCAGGCAGTCATTTTCGTCAGCCGGGGCGGTTCCTTCACCTCTCCAGGAAAGGCGGCGGCTCCCTTCCCCGGCGCAGAGGCATCGCCGGACATTTGCTGAAGGTCCGCGACGGAGACCTCATCTACATCGACGGGCTGCGACTGACATCAATTCCCCGGACCTGGGTGGACCTTGGTTCCGTCCTGCCGGTGGACGACCTCATCGTCGCGGGGGATGCCATCATCAGTGAGCATGCGAGGAATTTCGGTGAGCCCAGGCGCCCGATGGTGCCTCTGGCTGAGCTGCGGGGATTCGTGGATGGGGCCAACGGGATCCACGGCGTCCGGAAGGCGAGGGAAGCGCTTGACCGTGTGCGTGTAGGCGTCGATTCACCACCGGAAACGAAACTCCGCCTGATGCTGGACGGCGCCGGGCTTCCGGAGTTCAAGCCCAATTGCCGGGTGGACGACGTATTCGGGAGGCCGGTGTGGACGGATCTCGGAAGCCGGCGTTTCCGCACTTGCGTCGAATACGAGGGCTTGCACCACCTCTCGCCGGAGCAGCAGGCCCTGGATTCTTACCGGGACCAGCGCGTGGTGGAAGCGGGTTGGCGGCAGGTCAAGATTAATCGCATCGATATGGAGCGGGGGCCGGAGTGGGTGGTGTCGAGAGTCTCCCAGGCTCTGCGGAAACAAGGGTGGCAGCGGTGAGTTTTTTGGACAGCTATGACGACTTTGGGGGCGCGGAGGTCCCCGTATCTGCCCAAAAACTCAAGGGGTCGTAGGGGTGACGGGTTAGAGCGGCAGGAGCGTCGAGAGGTCCGCGCGGAGGCCCGAGGCAGCAACCTTGTGGGCGGCTACGGCGTCTGCCCAGCCCAACTGGCCGGTCACCAGCGCAAGCCAGGTGGCGGCGTCGCACTCAATCACGTTGGGCGGGGTGCCGCGCGTATGCCGCGGGCCCTCAACGCACTGGGTGACGCCAAACGGCGGCACACGCACCTCCACCGAGTTCCCCGGCGCACGCGCCGTCAGCTCCTCCAATGAGTATCTGACGGCAGTGGCCAGGACGGTCCGCGGCAGGGGAGCATCCGACGGCCGCCGGGCAGCTTCCTGCCACGCCTTCAGTGCTGCTTTGCCTTCCAGGACGTCAATACGACGGCGGGCTACGGCCATGCGTTCAGTCTTCCTTTCAGGGGTGACCAAGTCAGTCCAGGAGCGCGGAAACCGCCGGGCCCAACCTGATCTTCCCCACCGGACGGCCGCCGCCGAGCACGGGTTCAACCACCTGCTCCAGGGCGCTGGCAACTCCCGGGATCTCCACGGCCCCCGCCGCGGCAAGGAGGGTCAGGGCCACCAGCGAGGTGGCGCGGACGTTTCCATCAAGGATCTTGACCGCAACGGAAACCCCCTGGGGCGTGGCCATGGCCAGGACTCCCTCAGCCCCGATTTTGGCGATGATCTCCAGTTCGTCCATCACCAGGGTGTTGGCTTCGCCGCGGCCCTGCACCGCCCACGGGTAATCGAGCATGGAGGTGGCGATGGTGGCGGCCCTGGCGCTGAAGCTCTGGTCGCCGGGAGCCTTGGCCAAGTGGGAGTAGGCCCGGGCCAGGCCTTTCAGGGAAACAGCTGCCACCGGGGCGCCGCAGCCGTCGATCCCCAGGTGCGCGATCTTCTCGCCGGTGTATTCCTCGATGACGGTGCGGACCCGCTGCTGCAGTGGATGGTTCGGCTCCAGGTAGCTGTGCGTGTCCCACCCGTTTTCGGTGCAGGCCCAGAGGAAAGCGGCATGCTTCCCGGAACAGTTGTACGCCAGCCGCGACTTCCCCTTTTCCGAGCGCACCAACCAGTTCCGGGCCGTTTCATCCTGCGGCCAGGCTTCCGGACACTGCAGCTGGTCCTCACGGACTCCGGCCGCCTTGAGCATGCCCGCCACCACATCCATGTGGTCCAGGGATCCCGTGTGGCTTCCGCAGGCAATGGCCACCTGGGCACCCCGCAGCGGAACACCCGACTGCATGGAGGCCAGCGCCTGGAACGGCTTGAGCGTGGATCGCGCGAAGATGGGCGTGTTGATGTCACCGAGCTCGGTGACCACCGAGCCGTCGGCGGACAGGAGGACGGCTGAACCGATGTGCCGGGACTCCACAAAGCCACTGCGCTCGATCACGGCCAGTTCGACGGCGGAGTCCACGGTGAAGGTGGCATGCGGGTTGTGCGGCATACTGCCAGTCTATGGGCCAGCCCCGCAGATGCCCGGTCAGCCCGGCGGCGCGTAGCAGCTATTGCACGGTGACCATCACGGACTGCCAGCCTGATGCGCCGTCAGGGACCGGATCGGCGCGTTGGTCCGTCTGGACCTCCCCGTTCCCGTCGGTGGCCCGGACCTTGATGTAATGGGGGCCGGGTGTGGCATCCCACTCGTAGGACCACTGGCGCCAGGTGACGGTGGAAGCTTCAGTGGAGAGGGTGGCTTCCACCCAGTCGCCGTTGTCGATCTGGAGTTCCACCTTGGTGATGCCGCGCGTCTGGGCCCATGCGGTACCGCCCACGGCGACTTTCCCCGCGGGGACTTTCGCGAAGGATTTGGGCACGTCCACACGTGCCATCGTCTTAATGGGCCCGCGCTCGGACCAGCCGCGCTCTGTCCAGTAGGCCTTGCTGTCCGCGAACCGGGTGACCTCCAGGTCCACCACCCACTTTGTGGCGGAGACGAACCCGTACAGCCCGGGAACCACCATCCGCACGGGGTAGCCGTGCTCCAGCGGCAGCGGCTCGCCGTTCATGCCGATGGCCAGCATGGCGTCCCGGTCATCCTGCAGGACCTCCAGGGGAGTGGAGGCACTGAAGCCGTCGATTGACGTGGACAGCACCATGTCCGCCCCGTCCTTGGGCCTGGCGCGGGCCAGGACATCGCGGATGGGAAGGCCCAGCCACTTGGCGTTTCCGGCCAGGTTGCCCCCCACGGGGTTGGATACGCAGGTCAGGGTGACTTGGGATTCGATCAGTTCGGCGTCAAGCAGGTCCTGGAACGTGAGGGTCACTTCCTGCTCCACCAGCCCATGCACACGCAGCTCCCAGTCATCAACGTTGACTTCCGGGTACGCTCAGGGCCGTATCGATGCGGTAGAACTCACCGTTGGGCGTCACCCACGGCGGAACGCCGGGGACCGGGGACTGGACCCCGGCCGGCACCGGGGCTGCGGCCCTTGCCGGCGACGGCAGGCTCAGCGCTTCCCGGGCCTGGGCCACATTGCTGCGCGCGGCAGCCAGCAGCCGTCCACCCGTTGCAGCGATGCCCGCCGCCACGGCAGTGATCCCGGCAGCAGCGAAGAAGCGGCGCCGACTGGTGCCATGGCTCCCAGCCTGTTCGCCGCCGTCGGCCGCTTTATCCGCCGGCGACTCCGGCCACGCCTTCAGCCCCCACAGCGGCACCATCAGGCGGCGGAGGACCATCAGCCCGGCGACGGTTCCCAGCACGGAAGGGATGGCGTCTGCGGCGCCCACACCCGAACGGGTCACCACGCAGGCCACAATCACCACCCCCATGAACAGGACACCCAGGACACCCAGCGCCCATTTCCGGTAGGCCACCACGCCAAGGATGCAGGCGAGCACCGCGATCGTCAGGCCCATGCCTACGAATAGGGCCGCCTTGTCATTGGTGCCGAAGGTGGCGATCGCAAAGTCCTTCAACCTGGGCGGCGTGAAGTCGATGAAGGTGGACCCCAAGGCAAACAGCGGTGTTGCCCTGGCGGTGAAGAAGGCCCCGATCAGCTCCGCAACGGCAAGGACGACGGCGGCTGCCACCACGCCTGCCAGTGCGGCCATGGGGGCGGGGCCGGTAATCCGTTCTCGCAGCTTTGTCATGTGTATGGTTCGGAGCGGGCAGGAGTCCGGATTGACCCGGCGGGGGAGGACACAGCTTAGGAGCGGGAAGGGTGCACAAAGTACCCTTGGACACTGTGAAGGTACTCGTCATTGGCCCCGGAGGCCGCGAACACGCCATTGTCCGCTCCCTGCTTGCCGACCCCAACGTGTCCGAGGTCCACGCGGCGCCGGGCAATGCCGGCATCAGCAAGCTGGTTCCCACATACAAGATCAACGGCAACGATCCCGAGGCGGTTGCGGAGCTGGCCACCCGGCTCGGCGTGGACCTCGTGGTGGTGGGGCCGGAGGCTCCGCTGGCCGCAGGCGTATCCGATGCCGTGCGCGACGCCGGTATCCCCGTGTTCGGGCCCAGCAAGGCAGCAGCCCAGCTGGAGGCGTCGAAGGCTTTTGCCAAGGAAGTCATGGCGGAGGCCGGCGTCCCCACGGCCATGGCCATGGTGGCCGCCAACGCCGAGGAAGCAGCATCGGCACTGGACACCTTCGGCGCCCCGTACGTGGTGAAGGACGATGGGCTCGCCGCAGGCAAGGGCGTGGTGGTCACCCGGGACCGCGACGAAGCCCTGGCGCACGCGCAGTCCTGCTTCGACGCCGGCGGCTCGGTGGTCATCGAGGAATTCCTGGACGGCCCGGAAGTCTCCTTGTTTGTCCTCTGCGATGGGCAGAACACGGTGGCGCTCTCGCCCGCCCAGGACTTCAAGCGCATCTTCGACAACGACGAAGGGCCCAATACCGGCGGCATGGGCGCCTACACGCCGCTCGAGTGGGCCCCCGAGGGACTGGTGCAGGAAGTCCTTGAACGGGTAGCCCAGCCCACCGTCAACGAAATGGCCCGCCGCGGCACTCCGTTCGTCGGCGTGCTGTTCGTCGGCCTGGCCCTCACGTCGCGCGGCACCCGCGTCATCGAATTCAACGTCCGCTTTGGCGACCCCGAAACCCAGGCGGTCCTCGCCCGGCTCAAGACCCCCCTCGGTGCGCTGCTCATGGCAGCCGCCAAGGGCGAACTGGACAAGGCAGAAGAGCTGCGTTGGGCCAAGGAAACCGCCGTCGCCGTTGTTATCGCCTCGGAGAACTACCCGGACACACCCCGCACCGGCGACCGCATCCGCGGGCTCAAGAAGGTGGAGGAACTCGACGGCGTGCACGTCATCCACGCCGGAACTGCCCTGGATGAGGAAGGCAAAGTAGTGTCCGCCGGCGGGCGGGTCCTGGCCGTCGTCGCCCTGGGCGGCGACCTGGTGGAGGCACGCGAGAAAGCGTACGACGGCGTCGAGCTGGTCAAGCTGGACGGATCCCAGTTCCGCACCGACATCGGACGCAAAGCCGCCCGCGGGGAAATCAAGGTGCCGTACGGTGCCACGGGCGCGATGCCCATCGTGAAAGCAAAGGCCTGACCTATGACTGCAACCCCAGAGAACCGCGGCTACGCCACCAAAACCCTGGACCTGCCGGGCTGGACGCACATCTACTCCGGCAAGGTGCGCGACCTCTACGAACCCGCCGACGAGTCCATCCTGCAGCGCCTTGGGCAGGATTGCGTGCTGGTGGTGGCCAGCGACCGGATCAGCGCCTACGACCACGTGCTGTCCAGTGAAATCCCGGACAAGGGGCGGATCCTCACCCAGTTGAGCCTCTGGTGGTTCGACCAGCTGGGTGTGGAACACCACGTGCTCGGTTCCACATTGGAGGACGGTGTGCCGGCTGAGGTCGAAGGGCGGGCCATGATCTGCAAGAAGCTGGACATGTTCCCGGTGGAGTGCATTGCCCGCGGCTACCTCACGGGTTCCGGGCTGCAGGAATACAAGGCCTCCGGTACGGTGTGCAACATTCCGCTGCCGGAAGGGCTGGTGGACGGGTCCAGGCTCGAGCACGCCATCTTCACGCCCTCGGCGAAGGCCCTGGTTGGTGAGCACGACGAGAACATCACCTACGACGCCGTGGTGGCCCTGGTGGGGGACGACATCGCCGGCCGACTGAGCGAGCTGACGCTCAAGATCTACACAACGGCGGAAAAGATCACCCGGGAGCGCGGCATCATCCTGGCCGACACCAAGGTGGAGTTCGGCTACGATGCGGTTTCAGGGTCAATCACCCTGGGCGACGAGGTGCTGACCCCGGATTCCTCGCGTTTCTGGGACGCCGCCACCTATAAGCCGGGCCAGGCCCAGCCTTCCTACGACAAGCAGTATGTGCGGGACTGGCTGACCTCGGCCGGGTCCGGCTGGGACAGGTCCTCGGACACCCCTCCGCCGGCGCTGCCCGCGGACGTGGTGGAGCGTACCCGGAGCAGGTACGTCGAAGCGTACGAGAAGATCACCGGCGAGAAGTTTTCCTAGATCAGACTGAAGCCAGGTAAGCCCGCTCCGGTGGGTTTGCCTGGCTTTGGTCAGCTGGCTTTCGCAGCCGCCTCGGCCCGTTTCTGTGCCAGTTTGATCTCAAGGATCGCGTCCAGCGCCTGCTGGACCCTGTCCTGTGCACCTGCCGCAGCGAAGGCCTTCTGGGCTTCCTCGAGATGCACCAGCGCCTCCTCGGTTTCTCCAGAGGCCTTCAAGGACTTGCCAAGCAGCAGTGAGACCTCCCCGGCTGTGTGCTTGGCGAGCTCCCCACGCTCGGCGTGGATTTCGCGAAGTTTTTCGACGGCGGCAACGATGTCTCCGGTCAGGTACAGCCAGCGGGCTCGAATGAACGCGACCTCGAGCTGATCTGACTTGTTTCCACCGACAATGGACAACGCCAGTTCTGCCCTCTCGATTGATGACAGCGTCTCCGGCTCCACGATGCCCGAGGAAAGCCGAACGGCTGCGGAGGCCTTGTTGAACCGTGCCCACAGTTCGATGTCGTTGGCGGGAGAGAGCAGGCGGGCAGCCCGCTCGTGGTGCTTGACGCCTTCCGCGTAGTCGTGGCGCATAAAAGCCACGTTTCCTACAACCCACGCCACCTCTCCGGCAAGCTGGCTCATTGACAGCTCGTCAACGTGATCGATCATCGCCTGGCAATATTTCCAGGCCTCGTCCAGCCGTCCGCTTTCAGCGAGAGCACCGATCAGAGCATGATGGGCGTTGATGATCAGGGTGGAGCCCTTTGGGAGTTGCTTGCAGAGGTCCACAGCCTGGATCCCCTGGTCCACGGCAAGGCTAAGCTGGCCTTGTCCCTGGTAGATGCCGGCCAGCATCTGGTGGGCCCGAACGGCAAGGCCAGCCGATTCCCTGGCCATGGGGTGCTCCAGCAGGTGCTCCATGATCTTCTGCGCTTCGCGCCAGTTTCCCTGCTTGATGAGGCATTCAGCCTGCATGTACGTCATGTTCCACCACGCACTGGTGTTTCGCCCCTCAAGGGCAATCTTCGCAGCTGTGGCAGCATGGCTTGCTGCCAGGGGATAGTCACGAAGGTCCCACGCCTGCCGTGCGTAGAGGCCTGCCAGGACGTATTCAGCGTCGCTCACGGAAATAGGTTGGCTCCACGCCTCCAGAGCCTTGGGCGCCAACTCCAGCCTCCGCGCCAATTCTTCAATTACTTCAGCCGTCGGTTCCCGGCGGCCGGTTTCGAGCAGCGAAATGTAGCTGGGTGAATACAGGTCCTTGCCCAGTTCGGCCTGCGTCAGTCCACGCTCAAGGCGCTCCGCGCGGAGTTTTTCTCCGAACCCGTTGCCCACGCGTTTCCTCCTTCTGGCCATTTAGGCCCGCCGAATGCTTGACAGCCCCTGTGGAAAATATTTTACAATGTGTGTCAACAAGGACAGTGCTGGCTTTGTAACGAATCCGACTCGTATTGAGGAACTTATATGTTGAAGAAGATCGCAACCGCGGCCGTCCTGGCTGGGGCCCTGGCTTTTTCTGCGGCGGCTCCGGCCGTCCTGTCTGCAGGTTCCGTCGCCGATAATTCGGGTGCGTCGGTAGCTGTAGGTAACTGGCCTGATCCCGCCTCCGGAAAGGTGAAGAAGGACAAAAAGACCGACACCACCGTCACCACGTACGTGGGCAACTGGCCTGATCCCGCATAACCAGCTTCCTCACACCAGGAGGCGAGGGCGGCCCCGGAGCAACAGCTCCGGGGCCGTTCCTTTTAACCTGGAGGATACTGGCTGTGACCTAATTGAGATACAACAAGAGGGTCTCCGCAAGGAGACCCTCTTTTTGTAATGGTCGGGATGACAGGATTTGAACCTGCGACCTCTTCGTCCCGAACGAAGCGCGCTACCAAGCTGCGCTACATCCCGATCCGCTGCAAAAGCAACTTTACAAGGATAGCCGATCCCGGGCCCCTATGCGAAATCCTCGGCCGCCCTACCGAAGACGCGCTTTAGACCAGGGACTCTTTCCACGCCCCGTGCAGGTCGGCGAAGCGCCCGCCGCCGCCGATCAATTCCTCAGGGGTGCCATCCTCCACGATCCGTCCGTCGTGCACCACCAGGACGCGGTCAGCCGTCTCCACTGTGGACAGCCGGTGCGCGATGATCAGCGCCGTCCTGCGTGCCGCCTCCGTGCCGGCGAGCAGCCGGGCCAGCCCGGCCTGCACAAGGCGTTCGGACGGGATGTCCAAAGAGGACGTGGCCTCATCCAGGATCAGGACTGCCGGCTTGGCCAGGAAAGCCCTGGCGAAGCTGATCAGCTGCCGCTGCCCGGAGGAAACCCTGCCGCCGCGCTTGTTGACGTCCGTGTCGTAGCCTTCGGGGAGTTCCAGGATGAACTCGTGGGCGCCCACTGCCTTGGCCGCCTCTTCTATTTCCGCACGGGACGCTTCCGGCCGGCCCAAAGCGATGTTGTCCGCCACCGAGCCGCTGAACAGGAAAGCTTCCTGGGTCACCATCACGATGTTACGGCGGAGGTCGGAAGTGGCCAGGGCACGAAGGTCCACGCCATCAAGGGTCAGTGTGCCTGACGTGACGTCGTAGAACCTGGCAATGAGTTTGGCCAGGGTGGACTTTCCTGCACCGGTCTGCCCCACCAGCGCCACGGTCTGCCCGGCCGGGATCTGCAGGTCCAGGCGGGGGACCACCAGCGGGCCGTCACCGTAGCGGAACTCGACGCCCCTGAAGTCAATGCGCCCAGTGGCGCTGGGCAGGGCCACCGGGTTCTTCGGGGGCCGGACCGTGGGCACCTCTTCGAGGAGTCCGGACACCTTCTCCAGGGCTGCCTGCGCGCTCTGGAACGAGTTGTAGAACATGGCCATCTGGTCCACCGGCTGGAAGAACCGCTTGGTGGAGAGGATGAGGGCCAGGAGTACGCCCACGGCCAGGTCGCCGCCCAGTACGCGGAATCCGCCGAAGAGCAGGACGACGGCCACGCAGACGTTGCCGATCAGCACCAGGCCCGGCTGGAAGATGCCGTTGAGGTTGATGGAGCGGACGGTGACCAGGCGGTAGTCCTCGGCGAGTTTCCCGTAGCGCTCCGAGTTTTCCTTCTCTTTGCGGAACGCCTTCACTGCGCGGATGCCGGTCATGGTTTCCACGAAATGCACGATCAGCCGGGCGGAGACCACGCGGGATTCACGGAAGGCGATCTGGGAGTGCTTCTGGTACCAGCGGGACAGGAAGAACATGGGCACGCCGGCAGCCAGCACCAGCAGGCCGCTCCGCCAGTCCAAGGCAAAGATGGTGACGGCGGTAAAGGCCATGAAGAGCATTCCCGAGGCGAGGGAGCTGACCCCCGAATCGAGGAGTTCGCGCAGTGCCTCCAGGTCCGAGGTTTGCCGGGCGATGATCCGGCCGGAAGTGTACCTTTCGTGGAACTCCAGGCTGAGCCGCTGCGTGTGCCGGAACACGCGCACCCTCAGGTCCAGCAGCATCGCCTGGCTAAGGCGCGCAGTGGAGGTGACGTACAGGGCGGTGAGCCCCGCCGTCGTAATGGCTGCCAGGAGGTAGGCGACGCCGGTGATCACCAGTGGGAGGTTGTCGCCGGCCTGAATGGCGGGAAGGGCATGGTCGATCCCGAAGGCGATCAGCGCAGGGCCTGCCACCCGTGCGGCCTGGGAAAGGACCACCATGGCGATGGTCAGCCAGAACCGTACCCGCACCGGACGGATCAGCGAGCCCAGCAAGGCGAGTGACCGCCGCCGGACGGCCCTGCTGTCGCTCTTGCTGAGGTGGGCGTTGTCTTCGTTGGCGGTGCCGAACGTTGCGCTGCTCATCGGGTCACTTCCTCAGCCTGGTCTTCCAGTGCCGACAGTTCGGAGTCCAGGTCCCGCGGTTCCGGGTCCAGGCTGGCGATGACGTACCGGTAATGGTGGTTGCTGGCCAGGAGTTCCGTGTGCGTTCCGACGGCGGTGATGCGGCCGTCCTCGAGCAGGGCCACCCTGTCAGCGAGGGCCACAGTGGACGGCCGATGGGCCACGATCAGGGTGGTGGTGTCCTTCAGGACCTCGCGGAGCCGCGCCTCCACCAGTTCCTCGGTGTGCACGTCCAGGGCGGACAGCGGATCGTCCAGGACAAGGACGCGTGGGCGGGCGGCGATGGCGCGTGCCAGGGCGATCCGCTGGCGCTGTCCGCCGGACAGGCTCAGGCCTTCCTCGCCGATCAACGTGTCCACGCCCTCGGGCAGGGAGTACGCGAAGTGCGCCTGCGCCACGTCGAGCGCTTCGTCCAGGACCTCCTCGGAGCGGACCGGGGCGCCGAGCAGGACGTTGTCCCGTACGGAGTTGGAGAAGAGCGTGGTGTCCTCGAAGGCCACGCCCACGACCCTGCGCAGTTCCTCCACGTCGAAGTCCCGGATGTCGATTCCGTCGATGGTGATTGCACCGCTGGTGACGTCATACAGGCGGGGCACCAGCTGGATCAGCGCGCTTTTGCCGCTGCCGGTGATGCCCACCAGGGCCATCGTTTCACCGGGCCGGACGTCCAGGTTGATGTCCTTCAGGATTGGCTTATCCGGTGCGTCCTCGAAGGCAAAGGTGGCGTTGTTGAAGTGGAGCGCACCGGCCAGTTCGCTTGGGTTGCGGGGCTCGGCCGGGCTGGTGATGGTGTTCTCCGTGTCCATAACTTCGTAGTGGCGGTCGACGGCGGTCTTGGCAGTCAGTGCCATGGCCAGGAGCATGCCGGAGAACTCCACAGGGGAGGCGATGACAGCCGCGGTGGCGAAGAACGCCACCAGGGCACCAATGCTCAGCTGCCCGCTGGCGCACAGCATGACTCCCACCACCAGCCCGGCTCCCAGCGCGAGCTCGGGAAGCAGGGTGACCACCATGGTGAACGTTGCCTGGTGGCGCGCCTTTTCGATCTCGGTCTGGCGCAGTTCCTCCGCCTGCTCATTGAAGTTTTCCAGGGCCTCGCGGCTGCGGCCGAATGCCTTGAGCACGCGGATGCCGTGGACCGATTCCTCCACGGTGGTGGCGAGGTCGCCGGCCTGGTCCTGGCTGCGCCGTGCCACCTTGCTGAACCGGGTGCGGAACCGGAAGCTGTTGATGGTGATGGGAACGGCGGCGGCGAGGAAGATCAGGGCCAGCTGCCAGCTCATGGCGAACATGGCCGCGATGCCGATAATCACGGTAAGGGTGGTAACCACCAGCATGATGGCGCCAAAGGCCATCCATCGGCGCAGGAAGTTGAGGTCCGTCATGGCCCGGGACAGCAGCTGGCCGGAGCCCCACCGGTCGTGGAAGGAGACCGTCAGGTCCTGCAGGTGGTCGTACAGGGACACCCGCATCCGGGTCTCAACGGTGGTGGCAGGGTTGATGACGAACTGCCGGCGCAGCGCCACCAGTCCCGCTTCGGCGACGCCGAGGACCAGGATCACGGCTGCAGAAGTCCAGACCGCGTCCGGGCTGCCCCCTGGCTGCAGAACAGTGTTGACCAGGACCCTCAACACCTGGGGGATGGTCAGGGCCACGATGCTGGCCAGGAGAGCGCAAAGGAGCCCCAGCAGGAGCCTGGGGATGATCGGCCGGACGTGCGGATAAAGACGGCTGATGGATCGAAAAAATGGAGTCTGCTTGGCCATGCCCGCTTCTCAAGCTCTAAATCGAATGTAGTTTCCTCTAGCAACTACCCTATGCCATGGCGTGAGACGGTTCACAGTAGTCATGGCGCCCGCCGACTGCTTGCCCAGTTATTGCAGACCGTAATCCCGCTTGCCCTATCAGATCTGGTCCCTAAACCCCGGTTATGACAACCACATCTGATGGAGCAACAGGGGTCAGTTGCGGGAGGTAAGGGTCAGCAGGACGGCCTCGGGTTTGCAGGCGATCCTTACCGGGGCGAAGCGCGAGGTGCCGATGCCGCCTGAGACGTTGACCGGCGTCGTGCTTCCGTTGCTTGACCAGTCGTTGAGGCCTTTTGCACGCCAGGTGGGAAGGTCGCAGTTGGCGACGACGGCGCCGTACCCGGGGATGCACAACTGGCCGCCGTGCGTGTGGCCAGCCAGCAGGAGGTCCGCTCCGCTTTCGGTGAAGTGGTCCAGCACCCGCTGGTAGGGGGCGTGGATGACGGCAACCCGAAGATGGTCATTCGCGTCCTGGCTGACCGTTCCGCGCGGCCAGCCGGCATACCGCTCCCGGTTCAGGTGCGGGTCATCGACGCCCGAGAAGTCGAAGCGCATGCCGTTGAGGACCAATGACTGGTGGCGGTTGGTCAGGTCCACCCAGCCACTCATGCCGAAGCCCGAGCGCAGGCGCGGCCAGTCGAGGGCAACCGGCTTGGGCTTCGCCCTGGATGGTCCAAGCAAGTAGGACGCAGGGTTCTTCGGGCTGGGCGCGAAGTAGTCGTTGGAGCCCGGGACAAAGACGCCGGGGAACTGCAGCAGCGGCTTCAAGGCATCCAGCAGCGGGTCCACGGCCTTGACGTGGCTGAGGTTGTCGCCGGTGTTGACCACCAGGTCCGGCCGTAGGTCCGCCAGCGACCCAAGCCAGTCCGCTTTCTTCTTCTGTCCGGGCACGAAATGGATATCGCTCAGGTGCAGAATCCGAAAAGGGGCCCGGCCCGGCGGCAGGATGGCCAGGGTTTCCTCGCGAAGGACGAACTGGTTCTTCTCCCACAGGCCGTAGCCGAACGCAGCCATCCCGGCCGCGGTGCCGGCGCCGGCAGTGACGGCAAAGCCGCGCCCGATTGCGCGGGCGCGGCTTGCCAGGCTATCGATGCTCATGCGCGTTTAGCCGTTTCCTTTTCCGTTGCCGTTACTGTTCCCGTTGCTGCTGGGTGCAGGGGCAGGGGCCGGGGCCGGCGCCTGGGTAGCGGGAGCCTGCGTTGCCTGCGGGGCCGGGGCGGGAGCCTGGGTTGACTGCGGAGCGGTGGTGGCGGGGGTGGTGTTCCGGGTGGTTCCGTTGATCATGTTGCTTGGCGGCGCGGGGAAGGGATTGGTTCCATAGGCGGGAGCGACCTTGGCCATGTAGGTGGAGAACATGGGGCCGGCGATCATGTAGCCGTCAATGCCCTCGTAAAACTTTCCGTTGACAGTGATGTTCTGTCCCGCGCGGTCCTGGGCACCCAGCGGATCGCCGAACCAGGCGGCGGTGGCAAGGCCGGTGGTGTGGCCAACAACCCAGGTGGACCCGTTGTTGTTTGACGTACCGGTCTTGGCACCAATGGGGAAGCTGGTGGTCGTGGAAATCCGCGGCCGGATCAACGAACCCGAACCCCGGTTCAGGACTTCCTGCAGCGCATAGTTCACACCTCGGGCAACCTCTGGCTTGATGGCGTCGCGGCAACTGCTGGTCTGCGCGGGCAGTTGCTTTCCGGTGGCGTCCGTAACCGAGGAGATGGCGATCGGTTCGCAGTACTTGCCGTCGTTGGCGAACGTGGCAAATGCGCTGGCCATAGTCAGCGGCGCGGTCTGGGTGGAACCCAGCAGGTTGCCCAGGGTCATCATGTTCACCTTGGGGTTCGGCTCGCTGCCGTCAGCTGAGGGCAAACCGCTGTGCAGCCCTACGGCATCCACGATCTTCTGGATACCGCAGAAGTCCAGCTGCGCGGCCGAGGCGAACGTCACGGTGTTGATGGAGTTGTAGAGGCCCTCCAGGACGGTCAAGGGACGGTACCACTTGGTCTCAGCGTTCTGCAGGTCATCGGCCGCGTCCAGGCCTGCGTTCTTCTGCGCCGTACTGTAGGCGCCCTGTACCTTGCCGCAGGTGTTCCGCCAGGGGTAGCCCACCGGGTAGACGCGCTGGGCTGCGTTGACCACGGTGTTCATGGTCTTGCCCTCGTTAAGCCACTCGGCAAACGTGAACGGCTTCATGGTGGACCCGGGCTGGGCGCCGCCCATGCCGTTGAGGTCGTTGCCGTCCTTATCCAGCTTGTCCACGTTGAAGTTCAGCTGCGAGTCAAAGCCCTGGCCAGGCAGGAACGTGGTGTTCTGGGCCATGGAGATGATCTTGCCGGTGCCGGGCTGCACGGATACCATCGCCGCGCCCCACTTGTCCGGGTTGGCGCCGGCGGCGGCGTTGGCCTGCTCCTGGGCGGCCGCCTGGGCGCTCGGATCGAGTGTGGTGGTAATGGTCAGGCCGCCACCGTAGATGAGCCGCTGCCGTTCCTTCACGTCCGCTCCGTAAGCCGAATTGTTCTCCAGCAGGTGCAGGATGTAGTCGCAGAAGTACGGGGCAGAGGCCGCGTAGGCGCAGCCCTGCTTGGGCTGGGTGACCTTGGGCTCCACCGGGGTGGCTACGGCGGCATCGTGCTCCGCCTGGGTGATCTTGTTCTGGTTAAGCATCAGTCCCAGCACCAGGTCCCGGCGCTGCT
Source organism: Arthrobacter sp. B1I2 (assembly GCF_030816485.1). Lineage (NCBI taxonomy): Bacteria > Bacillati > Actinomycetota > Actinomycetes > Micrococcales > Micrococcaceae > Arthrobacter > Arthrobacter sp. B1I2. Next base: position 1,785,436 of record NZ_JAUSYC010000001.1, read on the forward strand.
TGGACTTCTCCGGATTCGTGATGGGGTCAAAGGCGGAGGGACTGTTCACCAGGCCGGCCAGGAGCGCTGCCTGCGGCAGGGTCAGATCCTTTGAGGTGGTGCTGAAGAAGTACCGGGAAGCGGCCTCAATGCCATATGCGTCACGGTTGAAGAACACGATGTTCAGGTAGCCCTCAAGGATCTGGTCCTTGCTGAACTCCTTCTCCAGGGCGATGGCAAGCTTCATTTCGCGCAGCTTGTCGCCCACGCCCTTGTTGACACCGTTGAGCTTGATCTGGTCCTCTTCGCCCGCGGCCGCGAGGTTCGAGTTGAGCACGTTGTTGACGTACTGCTGCGTGATGGTGGAGGCGCCCTGCTTGTTGCCGCTCGCAGTGGCGACCAGTGCACGCAGGATGCCGGTGGTGTCAACGCCGCCGTGATCGTAGAACCTGCTGTCCTCGACGGCGATGATGGCTTTCTTCATGTTCGGCGAAATTTGGTCCAGCGGAACCTTGGTGCGGTTCTCCGTGTAGACGTTGGCGATCTCGCTGCCGTCCGCAGCCAGGATCCGGGTGGTCTGGCTCGGGGGATCAACCTTCAGTTCCGCCGGAAGGGAGTCGAAAAAGTCGATGGAACCGCTTGCCGCACTGCCGGAGACGGCCGCCGCGGGGACCAGCAGGCCCGCCACGAGGACACCGCAAATCGCGCTCACACCAAGGAAAAGAAGAATCTTACCCAGTGTGGTGGCAGTGTCGAATAAGGGGTTGTTGCGAGTCGCCATGTTTTCCACTTTACCGGCAACGACTACGCTTTCTCTCATGACCAAATGGGAGTACGCGACGATTCCGCTCATTATCCACGCCACAAAGCAGATCCTGGACCAGTGGGGAGAGGACGGCTGGGAGCTCGTCCAGGTTGTCCCCGGACCTGACGGCAACGGCCTTGTCGCCTACCTCAAGAGGGAGAAGCAGTAGCATGGGCAGCCCCGCAGAAGCCCAGTCCAGCGCCGCAACGGCGCCGGCGTCCGCCGTAGAGCAGCGCCTCGCTGAACTTGGCATCACCCTCCCGGAGGTCGCCGCTCCGGTGGCTTCCTACGTACCCGCCGTGGTCTCCGGCAGCCACGTCTACACCTCGGGCCAGCTGCCGTTTATTAAAGGCAAACTCGAAGCTACGGGCAAGGTGTCGGCCGGTACCGAGGGGTTCGCCGACGAACCCACCGTTTCCCCCGAGGACGCGCAGCGCTACGCAGCGGTGTGTGCTGTCAACGCCCTGGCCGCCGTCAAGAGCGTCATCGGGGACCTGGACCGGATCACCCGGATCGTGAAGGTTGTGGGATTCGTCTCCTCGGATCCTTCGTTCACGGGCCAGCCGGCCGTCGTCAACGGCGCCTCGGAACTGCTGGGCCGCGTCCTTGGTGACGCCGGGCAGCACGCACGTTCCGCCGTCGGCGTTGCCGTTCTTCCGCTCGACTCTCCCGTAGAGGTCGAGCTGATCGCCGAATTCAGCTAAGACCGGACACCCCTTGCCGCATCTCTCACGACGCCTTTTTGCACTTCCCCAGGATCTTGAAGGGGCAGCGCAGAGCTGGCTCGAACACGGCGAACGGACCCCCAGGGCCGCTCGCTATGCCTCATCAGTGGTTCTCCTGCGTGATTCACCCACTGGTTTGGAGACGTGGCTGGGTTACCGGCCCGGCTCTTCGCCGCTGGGTGTCCTGGCATTCCCCGGCGGCTCCCTTGACCCGGCCGACGACGATCCGATGGGTTGGCTTGGCCCCTCACCGCAGCATTGGGCTGAGCAGATGGGAACGGACGACGTCGGGCTGGCGCGACGCCATGTGGTGGGCGCCATCCGCGAACTCTTCGAAGAAACAGGCGTGCTGCTGGCCGGGCCGGACATGTCCAGCACGGTCGAGGCCACATCCACGCCCGAGTGGATGCGTGCGCGCATCGCTGTGGCCGACCAGGAGAAGACGCTTGCCCAGGTGCTGGGCAAGCGCGGCCTCTCCCTGCGCACCGACCTGCTCAAATCCCTCGTCAACTGGCGCAGCCCCGACTTTGCGCACCGCCGGTTCGACACCCGCTACTTCGCCGCCACCCTGCCGCTTGGCCAGGAACCCTCGCTGCTCGAAGGCAAGGGCGTGTGGGGCAGGTGGGTCAACGCGGCACAGGTGATCCAGGAACGGAATACCACAGCCCTGGGTGACGAGGCGGGCCAGGAGAACACCGTGGGCCGCACCCTGGGTGGACTGCTGGTCCCCGGTTCCGAAATCATGCTCGAGAAGATGGCCTCGGCCAACGGCTGCATCGCCTACCTGAGCTACAAGCGCAAGCCCCATGTATATCAGCCCACCCTGGTTGAAGAGGACGGCAAGCTCATGCTCGAAGTCGAGGCCGCCAAGACCGTGGCGGGGGACCACCAGCGCGAACGCTGACGGGCCGGGACCCGGAGTAAAATCGTCAACAAAGCCACACCGGGAGCAAGGGGGCGCCTTTGCGCGCAACGGTCAAGGACGTAGCGCGCCTCGCAGGGGTTTCGCCAAAGACGGTCTCGAACGTCATGAACGGCGTTGTCCCGGTCAGCGGTCCCACCAGGTTCAGGGTGGAACAGGCCATGGCGGAACTGGATTACGTTCCCAACCTATCTGCCCGGGGATTGCGCAACGGCAGGTCGGGTGTGATCGCCCTGGCCTTGCCCGATTTGGCGACCCCCTACTCGGCGGAGATCGCGCACAGCGTCGTGGAAGTAGCCCACGAGCAGGGGTGGAGCGTACAGATCGAGGAGACGGGGTCCGATCCCGCCCGCGAATACGAACTGATGTCCCGGGCACGGTCCAACCTGGTTGACGGGCTCATCCTCAACCCGGTGGTACTGGACGAGAGTGCCGTCAAAGTAGGGGTTTCCCTCCCCCCGGTGGTCCTGCTGGGCGAAGTGTCCCAAAAACTGGCTGACCGTGTATGGGTGGACAGTGTGGCGGCAGCCCGCGACATGACGCTGGCACTCGCCAGGACCGGCAGGCGGCGTATTGCCGTGCTGGGAGCCGCGGAAGGCCGGGGTTCGGCGGCAGCCCTCCTCCGTACCCGTGGTTACCAGGCCGCACTTGAAGAACTTGGCATTGCCTTTGATGACTCATTGATCATCCCCTGCGAAAAGTGGAGCCCGGACACGGCAGCGAAAGCACTGTCCAGCTACCTGGACTCCCAGCCGCTTCCCGAGGCACTGTTCTGCTTCACCGACTCCATGGCCATCGGCGCGCTCAGTGTGCTGTGGAAGCGTGGCATCAGGGTTCCGGACGACGTGGCCGTTGCCGGTTTCGACGATATTGCCGACGCACAGTACGCGGTGCCGTCGCTGACAACCGTGTCCTTCGACAAGCGCCAGGTGGCGGGCGAGGCCTTGCGCCTCCTTACCGAGCGCATGGGCGACCGCGGGGGCCCGCAGAAGGTAGTCGCCATCGACTACAAGGTTGTGGAACGGCAGAGTACGTCCTCCTAGCTTCCGGCAGCTCATCGCAATCTTGGGGCAGGCCGTTAATCGAGACAATCAACTCAGTTTGCGAACGCTAACAATTCTCCATTGCGATAGTCATTACATCGATGTAACGTGAGACCTGCGTCACAGCGGAAGCTGCTGCAGGCAGAGAAGCATGCAGCAGCAAGAGCCTGCGGCGTGGGAATGACTTTCAGCGGACCCATCCAAAGGAGTGACGGGTGAAGCAGTTTGATTTTTTCGAGGGCAGGCAGCTTTCAAGGCGGCAGATGTTGTCGGGAACCGCAGCAATGGGCAGCGTGTTTGCTGCGGCGGCCCTGGCAGGGTGCGGTGGGAACGCCTCCGCTGCCTCTGTCAGGGACATCCAGTTCTGGCATCTCCTGTCCGGCGGCGACGGCATCAAGATGCAGGCCATGATCAGCAAGGCGAATGAGGGCAACCCCGGGTTCAAAGTGCACCCGACCGTCCTTGCGTGGGGCCCGCCCTACTACACCAAGCTGGCCATGGCCTCGGCCGGCGGCCGTCCACCGCAGCTGGCCATCATGCATGCCAGCAGGGTCCCGGGTTATGCGCCCGGTGGACTGATTGACCCTTGGGACCTGGACCTGCTGTCCGAACACGGGGTAACAGCGCAGAGCTTTGCCCCGAGGATCTGGGACAAGAGCCAGAACAATGGCAAGGTCTTTTCGATCGCCTTGGACTCACATCCGTTTGTCATGTTCTACAACCGTGACGTGGCCGGGAAAGCGGGACTGCTTGGCGGCAACGGGCAGTTGCAGGAGGCGCATTCCCCGCAGGAATTCCTTGCCATGGCCCGGGAAATGCAGAAGGTGACGCAGGCCCACGGGCTGTCCTTTGGGTACCTCGGCAGCGGGTCCCAGATGTGGCGCCTCTTCTACACCCTCTACAAGCAGCACGGGGCGGACATGGAGCTCACCCCGGGCAAGCCGATGGTTGCGGACAACGAGGCGGCCATCGAGTCCCTGCAGTTCATGACGTCGCTCTTCGACGACACTGTCGCGGCGCAGAGCGGTGATATCAGCACGGGCATTGCCGAATTCGCCCGCGGCGGTTCAGGCATGCTTTTCAGCGGGGTCTGGGAGCTTCCCACCTTCAAGAAAGCCAAGCTGCCTGTTGATGCCGCCACAATCCCCACGCTTTTCGGGACTCCGGCAGCCTATGCCGACTCGCATTCCTTTGTGCTTCCCCGGCAGTTGAATGTCGATGAAGGGAAGCGGCGCGACGTCTACAAGTTCGTGAGCGACATCCTCAAGGGCTCGCTGTCCTGGGCCGAGGCCGGGCATATTCCCGCCTACCAGCCGGTGGTGCAGTCACAGGCCTACCGCGAACTGACGCCGCAAATCCACTATGCCAACGCCGCGGAGATTATCGCGTACGACCCGGAGGCCTGGTTCAGCGGGTCGGGCTCCGACTGGCAAACCTACTTCGCCGAGACCGTACAGAACGTACTCCTCGGCCGCGACAAGGCTGCTGATGGCTGGGATGCCTTCGTGCGGCGCACCAACACCCTGCTTTCCCGTCCCAACCCGGTTTGAACCGCCAAGCGACATAGGAGTCCAAATGAGTTCCTTAGCAACATCACACGACAGCGAGGGCCAGGCGGGTACGCTGCCTGGGCTGTCACGGAAAAAGCCGATAAACCAGGCGGGGTCCGGGCGGACCCGGTCACAGGGGAGCAGGAACAACCTCAACGGTTGGGCCTTTGCCGCGCCCTTCCTGGCGTTCTTCCTGGTCTTCCTCGTCTGGCCGCTCCTTTACGGCCTCTACATGAGCCTGACCGGCAAGTCACTGACAGGCGCCAACGACAGCATCATTGGCCTTGCCAACTACGCAGAGGCGCTGGCCGACGCCGACATGTGGCATTCGCTGGGCAACACCCTGTACTTCACGGTCATCAGCACCGTCCCACTGGTGATAGTCGCACTCGTCATGGCGGCCCTGCTGAACGTCGGGCTGCCGGCACAGTGGCTGTGGCGGGTTTCCTACTTTGCCCCGTACCTGCTGGCCTCCACCGTGGTGTCACTGTTCTTCACCTGGATGTACAACCCGCAGTTGGGCCTCATCAACGACACCCTGGTGAAAATCGGGCTGCCGAAGGTGGCCTGGCTGAACGATCCCGGTGTAGCGATGTGGGCTATCGTCATCGCCACACTGTGGTGGACGGTGGGCTTCAACTTCCTCCTGTACCTGGCAGCGATGCAGAACATCCCCGCCCAGCACTATGAAGCAGCGTCACTGGATGGCGCTGGCGCCTGGCGGCAGTTCTTCTCCATCACCCTGCCGCAGCTGGCCCCCACCTCCGTCATGATCGTGCTCCTCCAGATCCTGGCCTCATTGAAGATTTTCGACCAGGTCTACCAGATGACGGCCGGCGGCCCCGGCGGTGCAACCAGGCCCGTGGTGCAGTACATCTTCGAATCCGGCTTCACCGGGTACCGGCTGGGTTATTCCGCAGCCATCTCCTACATCTTCTTCGGGCTGATCGTGGCTGTTTCAGTCCTCCAGTTCTTCATCACACGCCGCAGGAGTGCATAGCCATGGCAACTGAAACCCTCACCCGTCCCGGTACCTCCGCTGCGGCCTCCGCCGGGCACCGGAGGACCGGCCGCAAGATGACCCCGGGTCGGGCAGCGGTCCTGGCGGTCGCCGCGCTGCTGGCCGTCCTCTGGCTGGTGCCCTTCGCCTGGGCAACCGTCACGGCTTTCAAGAGCGAGACAGACGCCGCTTCTCCGAAGATCAGCTGGATCCCGGCGTCGGGCTTTACCGCCGATGCCTTCGTGAAGGTGTTCCAGGACGGCAACATCCCGCTGTGGACGTGGAACTCCCTGTATACGTCCGCTGCCATTACGGTCATTACCCTGGTCATTTCAGCGCTGGTGGCCTACGCCCTGTCCCGCATCGAATTCCGGGGCAAGAAGGTCCTGATGACGGTCATTATCGCGTCCATCATCATCCCTCCGCCGGTCCTGATCATCCCGCTGTTCTACCAAATGGTGGCACTGCACATGATCGACACGTCATGGGCCATCATCCTTCCGCAGGTCATCCACCCGGCCATGGTGTTCGTGCTCAAGAAGTTCTTCGACCAGATTCCGCGGGAGCTTGAGGAAGCCGCTGTGATGGACGGGGCCAGCCGGATGCGGATCTTCCTGCAGGTGGTCCTGCCACTGTCCCGCCCCATACTCGCCGCCGTCGCGATCTTCGTGTTCATCGGTGCCTGGAACAACTTCCTCTGGCCCTTCATCGCCACCAACGACGGGTCCATCCTGACCCTTCCGGTGGGACTGCAGACGATCAAGAGCGCCTACGGCATCCAGTACGCCCAGAACATGGCATCGGCGCTGCTGGCTGCCCTGCCCCTGATCGTGGTTTTCCTTTTCTTCCAGCGCCAGATCATCAAGGGCGTTGCGACGACGGGACTCGCCGGTACCTGATTCCCGCCTTCGATTTTCCACACAGACCCCAAGCACACCCAAGGAGATTGCACATGTCCCGCGCCAGGATCACCCTTGACCGCGACTTCACCATAGGCGAAGTGCCCCGCCGGCTTTTTGGCTCGTTCGTCGAGCACATGGGCCGCTGCGTCTACACCGGTATTTTCGAACCGGGCCACCCGGAGGCAGATGAAAACGGCTTCCGCCAGGACGTCCTCAAGCTCGTCAAGGAGCTCGGCGCCACTGTAATCCGCTATCCCGGCGGCAACTTCGTCTCCGGCTATGACTGGGAAGACGGGATCGGACCCCGCGAGGACCGGCCCCGCCGCCTTGACGGCGCCTGGCACACCCTGGAAACCAACGCTTTTGGGCTCCACGAATTCGTGGACTGGTCGCGCCAGGCCGGTACCGAAATCATGGAAGCCATCAACCTTGGTACCCGGGGAGTGGACGCCGCCCGCGCCATCGTGGAGTACGCCAACCACCCCGGCGGCACCCGCCTCTCGGACCTGCGTGCCAAAAACGGCCACAAGGACCCGTTCAACATCAAACTGTGGTGCCTGGGCAATGAAATGGACGGTCCCTGGCAGATCGGCCACAAGACGGCGGAAGAGTACGGCCGGCTGGCCCAGGAGGCAGCCAAGGCCATGCGGTTCGTGGATCCGGACATCGAACTGGTGGCCTGTGGAAGCTCGAACTCCGGAATGCCCACCTTCGGGGCCTGGGAGCAGACGGTCCTGTCCCACGCATACCAGGAAGTGGACTATGTCTCACTGCATGCCTACTACCAGGAGCGTGACGGCGACGTGGGCAGCTTCCTGGCCAGCGCCGTGGACACCGACTACTTCATCGAATCGGTCGTAGCCACCGCCGACGCAGTCCGGGCCAAAGGCAAGCACAAGAAGCACATCAACCTGTCCTTTGACGAATGGAACGTCTGGTACCAGCGGGGCCTGGACACGGAGGACCAGCCGCACAACGTCTCCAAGGCCGGCTGGCGTGAGCACCCCAGGGTCATCGAGGACAAGTACAACGTGACGGACGCCGTCGTCGTCGGTACCCTGCTCAACTCGCTGCTCCGCCATGGGGACAGGGTCAAGATCGCCAACCAGGCACAGCTGGTCAATGTCATTGCCCCCATCTTCAGCGAGGAAAATGGGCCGGCCTGGCGCCAGACCATCTTCCACCCCTTTGCCCGGATGGCCGAACTGGCGAAGGGCCAGATCCTGCGGCTGTCCGTTGACTCCGACAAGTACGGCAGCGCGCGCTTTGGTGACACGGACCTGGTGGATGTCAGCGCCACCTGGAACGAGGAAACGGGCCGCGTAGCGCTGTTCTTCGCCAACCGCGGCCTTGAAGAGGCTGCGGACGTGGAAGTCAGCCTGCGTGGATTCGACGCCCGCCGGGTACTCCGGGCTGAGGTCCTGGAAATCCCTGAGGGTGGGGACCGTTTCAGCATCAACAACCAGGAGAATCCCGGCCGGGTGGGCCTGAAGCCGCTGGAGGGAGCAAAGGCAACCGGCTCTGAGCTGCGCCTCAGCCTTCCCGCTTTGTCATGGGCCGTCGTCGAACTGGACGTGGTGAAGAACTGACCCACGCTTAAACATAAAGAAGGCCGCCCCGAGGGGCGGCCTTCTTTATGCGGTCTAGCGGGAACGCTGGCGGAGGCGCTGCATGTCCAGGATGACCACGGCGCGGGCTTCGAGGCGGAGCCAGCCGCGCTGGACGAACTCGGCGAGGGCCTTGTTGACCGTTTCGCGGGACGCGCCAACGAGTTGGGCCAGTTCTTCCTGGGTGAGCTCGTGTGCCACCAGGACGCCGTCGGTTGCGGGCCGGCCGAAGCGGTCCGCCAGGTCCAGCAGGGCCTTGGCCACGCGGCCGGGGACGTCGGAGAAGACCAGGTCGGAGAGGGAGTCGTTGGTGCGGCGCAAGCGGCGGGCCAGGGCCTGCAGCAGCTGGGCCGAAACCTCGGGGCGCGTGCGCAGCAGGGTGTTCAGGCTCTCGTTCTTGAGCCCGGCCAGCCTGGTTTCGGACACGGCGGTGGCGGTGGCGGTGCGGGGGCTGGGATCGAACAGCGCCATCTCGCCGAAGAGCTCGCCCGGGCCGAGGATGGCCAGCAGCGATTCGCGGCCGTCGGGGGAGGTGCGGCCGAGCTTTACCTTGCCGGAGACGATGAAGTACAGCTGGTCACCCTGGTCACCTTCGCGGAACACTGATGCGCCGCGGGACAGGTCCACCTCGGTGAGCTCATCCGTCAGCAGCCGGAATGCGTCGTCGTCGAGCGTGGCGAATAGGGGTGCTCGGCGCAGTACCTCGATGTCCATGAAATCTCCTGAGTAAAAGTATCGGCTGTGGCGCTTGTGCCATTGTTTCAGAATTTTCAACGTTCTGTGACGAACTTGGCAGCCGAAACCCCTGCGGGCAGTTGAATCCATGTCCGCCGGAGGGCGCCGCACGCCACAGAAGATTGTCAGCGTCCGCCACTAGAATAGGGGTTCAACTGTTAATAAGGAGCCTTTGTGGTCGGCCTGACTGTCCTGGACATCGTCCTGATCCTGGCATTGCTGTCATACCTGTTCTATGGCCTCCGCAACGGATTCCTGGTCACTGTTGGCGGCCTCGCCGGGTTTGCCGCCGGTGCCATCGCCGCATTCTTTGCCGTCCCCCTCGTCAGCACGTTCGTCGAGGATTCAGGGTGGAGGCTCACCGCCATCATCGCAGCCGCCGTCGTCCTGATAGCCCTGGGACATGGCCTGGGCACCATGCTGGGGCGGCAACTCCGCGGCGTTGTCCGGATCCGGCCGCTGCGTGCGGTGGACCGGCTGGTGGGCGGGGCATTGAACCTTGCGGTGTCCGCACTGGTGATGTCCATGCTGGCCTTCAGCGTCAGCTCCCTCGGGGTGCCGGTTGTGTCCCAGCAGCTGGCCGAGTCCAAGGTGATCCGTTTCATTGACGGGCTCACCCCAACTCCCGTCAAAGCCACCATGGCTCAGCTGCGTTCCACGGTGATCGGCAACGGTATCCCCACGTTGATCGAAGGGCTGGACCAGGGACAGACAGTCCAGGTGCCCAACACCAGCACCAATACGCCTGCGCTTAACAAAGCGGCGCAGTCGGTCCTCAGGATTGCCGGTACTGCCTACGAATGCGGCCAGAACCAGACCGGCAGCGGCTTCGTAGTGTCCCAGGACCGCGTGGTCACCAACGCGCACGTCGTTGCGGGCGTGTCGCAGCCAGTGGTGGAGATGCCCGACGGCGGTGCGATGCCCGGGCGTGTGGTCTACTTCGATACCAAGCGGGATCTGGCGGTCCTGGCCGTGGACAACCTGCCGTCCCGGCCGCTGCCGCTGAGCCGCGACCTGCCCGGCGGCAGCCAGGCCGCGTTCGCCGGGTACCCGCATGGCGGACCCTTCCAGTCCAAGCCCGCCACCGTGCAGGACATCGCAACGGTCCTGGTCCCGGACATCTATGGAAACAATCCCTCGCCGGAGGACATCTACCGCCTGGCCGGGGATGTGCAGCCGGGGAACTCCGGCGGCCCGCTGCTCACCACCGACGGCCAGGTGGCCGGGGTGGTCTTCGCCAAGGCAACCTCGGACGCCGAAGTGGGGTTCGCCATCACCATGAACGACCTCGATCCGGTCGCGGAGCAGGCCCCGGCACTGTCCTCGCCCGTTTCCTCCGGGCAGTGCATCCAGAAGTAGTACCCGCCCGCTACAGGATCTCGGCCAGGTAATCGATGGCGAGTTTGTAGCCGAAGACTCCGGCACCAACGATCACGGCCGCGCAGACCGGGGACAGGTAGGAGTGGTGCCGGAATTCCTCCCGCTGGTGCACGTTGGTGATGTGCACCTCGACGGCGGGCAGCTGCACTGCGGCCAGGGCGTCGCGAAGAGCCACGGACGTATGGGTGAAGGCACCGGCGTTCAGGACAATGCCCACGGCGGCGCCCCGCGCCGCGTGGATGGCGTCCAGCAGGACGCCCTCGTGATTGGACTGGACGCACTCCACCGCGAAGCCGTGCTGTTCTGCGGCGGAGGCGGCCAGCTGCTCCACGTCGGCAAGGGTTGAGGTGCCGTACTTCTCCGGCTCCCGCGTACCCAGCAGGTTCAGGTTGGGGCCGTTGATGACCAGGATGGTGCCGCGGCCGGCTTCGACGGTGGAGGAGGCTTCAGTCATGCCTGCAAATCTATCGGTTGGCCCCGCCCGCCGCGCATTCTTACGTTCGGAATGTGCGGCAGGCAGGGCAGGACCGGCGGTGGGTCAGAGGGCAGTGACGTTCAGCAGCAGGGCGTGCTCAGGGTTGAGGATGGGCATCGGCAGCCCCACCTCGGCAAGGAACCTGCCGCTTGCCGTTGCGCCGGTGGACAGCCACGCCGGCGGTTGTGTCTGCGTGAAGGTGTGCCCGTAATCGGCGTCGGACTCCGTGGGGAAGACGGCATCCACCCGGTAGCTGCGGTCCGCCTCCAGACCGGGAAGGCCGATCCGTCCCGGCTGCTCGGCAGCGGAGGTGCGCGTGCTGACCAGGGCGAACAGTGCCGCCGTCGTGCCTTCCGCTACGTCTGCGGCGTCTGCCACCACGCCGTGCAGCAGGAGCGCTTCATCCATTACATCGGCGTTGACCCGGCGGCCCGCTGTGGATCAGGTCCCGATGTTCCTTGTACAGCCCCACGAAGCGCCGCAGCTCCTCCCGTTCCTTTCCCTGCACACCGCGGATGTCCCATTCCATGCCGAAATGCCCAAAGAGGGCGGTGATGGCACGGAATGACAGATCGTGCGTGCGGGCAGTGGTGTGCGATGTGGTGGGGCCAACGTGGCTGCCCACCAGTTCCGGCGGGACCACGGCACCCGTCCAGCGCTGGATGGTCTGCCGCTCCAGGGCATCATTGCAGTCCGACGCCCAGATCCGGTCCGTCCGTTCCAGGATGCCCAGATCCACCCGCGCACCGCCGGAGGAGCAGCTTTCAATTTCGACGCCGGGGTGTGCCTTCCGGAGCTCGTCGAACAGTCTGTAGGCGGCGAGGGTCTGCGCGTGGACAGAGGGGCGGCCGGCGTGGCCGTGCTCCGTCAGATCCCGGTTCTGGTCCCACTTGAGGTAACTGATGTTGTTTTCGGCGAGCAGCGCGTCGATCCGGTCGTAGATGTACTGCCAGGCCTCCGGGTTCACCAGGTCGATAATGTGCTGGTTGCGCCATTCCAGGGGCAGCCGGCCGCCGTCCTTGTGCGCTGCGGCAGACGGGCCCACAATCCAGTCCGGATGTTCGCGGGCAATGTCCGAGTCCAGGTTCACCATCTCCGGCTCCACCCACAGCCCGAACTCCATGCCGCGGGAGGTGACGGCATCGATCAGCGGGGTCAGGCCCTGGGGCCACAGGGTCTCATCCACGTACCAGTCGCCCAGGCCGGCGTGGTCGTCGCGGCGGCCGCGGAACCAGCCGTCGTCGAGCACGAAGCGTTCCACACCAAGATCGGAGGCGGATTCTGCCAGCTCGATCAGTGTGTCCAGGTTGTGGTCGAAGTACACGGCCTCCCACGTATTAAGCACTACCGGGCGGGGCTTTCCGGCGGGCAGGCCGGTGGATGCGGTGGGCAGGACGTGATGCGGGCGGGACCGGAACCAGCTGTAGAAGGCCTCCGTGATCCCGTCCAGGCCGCGGTCCGAGTAGGCGGCGAACAGGGCCGGGGTGGTGTAGCTGCCGCCGGGTGCCAGGATGACCTCGGCGGCGCCCAGGAGCTCCGAGCCGCCGATCATGGTGCGGCCGTCGCCAATAGTGTCGGCGAACTGCTCGTGGTTCCCGCTCCAGGCCAAGTGGGTGGCCCAGACCTTGCCGTGGCGGTTGCCAAAGCCCCGGGTGCCGGCGGCGAAGAGCAGCGAGGAATCGTGCCCGGTGCGGCCGTGCCGGCCGGTGCGGACCCACGTGCCCTGCTGGATGGCGCGGCGCTGGGGGTGGCGCTCGCGGCACCAGCGACCGGTCAGGTCGAGAAGTTCGACGGCGTCCGGCGCCACGGGGAGGACAGTGGCCAGTTCATCGACCTGGAAAGGAGTGGTTCCTTCGTTGGTGACGGTATGGCGGAGTTCCAGCAGGCCGCCGTGGTGAAGCGTGAGCGAGGACGAGACGCTGATCCCGGTGTCCGCGTCGGCCTGGACAATGGTGGCGCTGGCTCCCTGGGCGGTGACGGACGAGAGGCGGAGGCGGGAGGAGAAGTCGAGGCCGGCAGCATCTTCGGAGCTGCGGGAGCCGCGCAGCGCGGGGCGCCCGCGCCATGAGGAGGAAGCCTGGGGGAGGAGTCCCGCGGGGACGCGGGCGTCGATGGCGGAGTGCGGGACCGGGGCCGCGAGGATTGCGGGATCGGGCAGGGCAGTGCCCAGGTCCGCGCCCCAGTGGATGACCTCGGCCTCCCCGCTGTCGAAGCTGATCACCAGGCTGGTGCCGGCGGAACGGAGGTGGAGGGGTTCCATAAGGAGGTCTCTTTCGTTGTGTGGGGGATGCACCTGGGGCCAGGGGCAATTCCCTCAATTAGCTGAGGATAGCCGGATGCCGCCGCCGCGAGGAGGGGGCGGCGGCATCCGTTCTGTGGCTGCGACCACATACGCAGCCACGGCCTGGGGCAGGCGCCTACTTGAACAGGGCGTTGACCTGCTCGTTCGCCTGCGTCAGGGAGCTGGCGGGGGCCTTGCCGGACACCACGGCGTCCATGGCCGGCTTCAGGATGCCCTTGACCTTGGCCGTGTTGTCAGTGATGGGGTACAGGAACGTGGTCTTGTTCTTGACGTGCTCGGTGAAAGCGGTCACGTCCACGCCCTTGGCCTTGAACGCCTCGGCAGCCTTGTCGGAGGAAGTCTTCAGCGCCGGGAACACCACAGCCTTGGATGCAACCACGTCCTGGCAGTCGGCGGACGCAAGGTACTCCACCCACTTGATGGACGCGTCCTTCTTCTTGGTGCCGGCCCAGATGGAGTCCGCCAGGCCGTTGAACATCGACGCCCGCTTGCCCTCCGGGCCCACAGGAGTCGGAGCGATGCCAAGGTCGATGCCCTTGTAGCCGGTGTACTGGCCGATCATCCACGAACCGTGTGCGTTGATGGCAGACTTTCCGGCCGCGAAGGTGTCCGCCATGCTGGCGCCGACCGTCGTTTCCAGCCTGGGCATGTAGCCCTTGTCCGCGAGGCCGGCGAACCAATCCATGGAGGCCTGGAACTTGGGGTCATCGAAGTTGTAGTGGGTTCCCCACGGGTTCTTGTCCGTGTGCGACCATCCGGTGGTGTTGGTGAGGTAGCTCCACTCGGTCTGCCCCGAGGAGTCGCCGCCACCGTTGAGGCCGAGCCCGTAGACGTCCACGTTGTTCTTGTCGAAGCCCGCCTCGTCACCACGCTTGCCGTTCTTGTCCACGGTGAGGTGCGCAATGACCTTCTCGTAGGTGCCGCCGTCCTTCGGGTTCCAGGTGAGGTTCTTCATCTGGTCCTCGGTAATGCCGGCGGAAGCAGCCATCGCCTTGTTGTAGAACAGCCCGATGGTGTCCCAGTCCTTCGGCAGGCCGTAGCGCTTGCCGTCCTGGCCTACCCAGAGGTCGGCGAGGCCCTCGTTGTAGGCGCCCACATCGATGTTGTCCTTCTTGACGGCGTCGTCGATGGCCAGCAGTTGCTTGTTCTTGGCCAGTTCGCCGTACCGGCCCAGGTGGTCGGTGAAGACGTCCGGGGCGGTGCCGCCGACAAAACCGTTGGTCAGCGTGCTCCAGTAGTCGTCCCAGCCGCGCTGGGTGATCTTGACGGTGATGTCCGGGTTTGCCTTGTGGAAGTCATCCGCGCACTGCTGGTAGGCGGGGAGCTGGTTGGCGTCCCACAGCCAGTAGCTGATCTCGCCCTTGGCGGATTCTGCGGATCCCCCGCCGCCTCCGCAGGCGGAGAGGGCCAGGACGGCGGCAGCGGCAGCAGCGAGGGTGCCGATTGCTTTCTTCTTCATGACGGGTCCTTTCGGGAACGTACTTCCGGCGGGCCGCCATGGCGCGCCGGGGTAGGGAGGTGGGGAATTGCCGGGTGGTGCGGAAGGGTTACTTGATGCCGGAGAAGCCGATGGAGTTGACGATCTTCTTGCCGAACGCAGCGAAGAGGATCAGGACGGGAAGCGCGGAAACGAGCGTCGCTGCCATGAGGCCGGACCAGTCCGGTGCGCCCTGCGGCGACTGGGACTTGAAGACGCCAAGCCCCACCTGGAGGACGCGGACGTCATCCTGGGACCCCACCAGCAGCGGCCAGAAGTATTCATTCCATTGACCGATAAAGGTGAGCAACGCCAAAGTGGCGATGGGGGCGGCGGCGTTGGGCAGCACGATCTGGAAGAAGATCCGGAGGTGCTTGGCGCCGTCGAGCATTGCTGCTTCCTCCACCTCCCGTGACATGTTCAGGAAGAACTGGCGGAGGAAGAAGATGGCGAACGGCGTCATGAAGACGTAGGGCAGGACCATGCCGGGCATGGTGTTCAGGAGGTCCAGGTTCTTGATCAGCAGGAAGTTGGGCAGCGCCGTAAAGATCGGCGGAACCAGCATGGTACCCAGGAACAGGCTGAAGACCGCGTTGCGGCCCTTCCAGCGGAGCCGTGCGAAGGCATAGGCGGCCATGGCGCTGAAGAAAACGGCGCCGGCGGTGGTGATCGAGGAGAAGATGACCGAGTTGCGCAGGTAGAGCCAGAAGTCGATGGCTGCCCCCGAGCCGCCTTCGGCGACGGCTTGGGCGGGGGACTGCAGCCCGAACACCCGCAGGAATGCGCCGAAGGTGAAGTCCGCCGGCAGCAGGCTGGCCGACTGGGATGCCAGGGACGAGTTGGTGGACAGGGCCGTGCGCAGCACCCAGAGGAAGGGCAGCACCGAGACGGCGATGGCGAGGACCAGGAGGGCCCAGGCCCCGGCGCGCCGGGGATTGAATGGACGACGGCGGCTGGCTGGCTTGGCCAGCGGGACGCGGCTGGTGGTGGTCATGCGGGACTCCTTAGTCCAGGTCCGACTCGTTGCCCTTGAGGAACTTCATCTGGATGAAGGCCACGAGGGCGAGGATGAGGAAGAGAATGACGGCGATGGCGGATCCGTATCCGAAGTCGGATTCCGTGAAGGCACGCTGGTAGATGTAGTACTGGATGACCCGCGTGGCGTTGACCGGACCGCCCTGGGTGGTGACGGCTACGGTGTCGAAGACCTGGAAGGAGCCGATTACGGTGACCACCAGGACCAGCACCAGGACCGGCCGCAGCAGCGGGATGGTGATTTTGCTGAAGGTTTGCCATGGGGAGGCGCCGTCCAGCCTTGCTACTTCGTAGACATGTCCCGGAATGGCCTGCAGGCCGGCGAAGATCAGCAGCGCCGTGTAGCCCATGTGGCGCCAGGTGTTGATCAGGGCCTGGGTGGGGATGGCCCACGCCTCGCTTCCGAAGAACGCGGTGCGGGGTAGTCCCGCCCAATCGATGAACTGGTTCACCACGCCGATCTGGTAGTCCAGCATCCAGAACCACAGCAGCGCGGCAATGACGTTGGACATCAGGTAGGGGAGGAGCAGCGCGCCGCGGATCAGCGTGGATTTGGCCACCTGGTGCATCAGAAGGGCCAGGCCCAGGGCCAGGGCTGTTTGCAGGGCGATGTTGATCAGTACGTATTGTCCGGTGACGGCCAGGGAGTTCCAGAACAGGGGGTCCTTGGCGAGAGCCTGGTAGTTCTCCAGTCCGATCCATTCAGGGTCGCCGAGGATGTTGTACTCGGTGAAGCTGAGGTAGATGCCGCGGACGGTGGGGACCAGATAGAAGAGGACGAATCCGATCATGGCCGGCGCAATGAAGAACATGGCGATCTTCACGTCGCTTTGCCCCCGGCGCAATGGTGTCCGGCGGGCCGCGGGCTCGGCTGGTAGGGCTTTCCTGGTAAGGGTGGTCATCGTCGACCCTTTCCTAAGTGTGATGGAAGTTACAAGCTGCGGATCAATCTACACGAGTAGATCACTATGGGCAATAGATGAATAACGTCTTTCCCCAAAGAGGATTTAGTCCAGTTCCTAAACATTGACTCGAGTAGATCGGAGTGAAACACTCAGGGAAACATCAACCGGAAGGCAAAACAATGACGTTCTCCATCGGCATCGTGGGCGCGGGCCAGTTCGGCACCCAGTTCGCCCACCTGTTCAACCTCCACCCCGGAGTCAGCGCCGTCCACGTGGTGGACGAACTGCCGGAAAGGGCAGACGCGGCGGTGCGGCAGTTCGGCCTCGCCGGTACGGTCAGGGACTTCGACGCGCTGCTGGCCTCGGATATAGACGCGGTGGGACTTTTCACCCAGCGGTGGACCCACGGACCGCTGGTGGAGCGGGCGCTTAGGTCCGGCAAGCACGTCTACTCCGCCGTTCCCATGGCGGTCACCGAGGATGAGATTGCCAGGATCATCGAGGCGGTCCGGGACACCGGGTTGACCTACATGATGGGGGAGACAAGCTACTACAACCCCGCCACGGTCTACGCGCGCCGGGAGCACGCAGCAGGCAGGTTTGGCCGGATCTTCTACGCCGAAGGCGATTACGTCCATGACATGGACCTGGGGTTCTATGACGCCTACCGTTTCAGCGGCGGCGAACGCTGGAAGGAAACGGCCAGCTATCCACCGATGCTCTACCCCACCCACGCGGTGGGAGGGGTGCTGGGGGCCATCCCGGCGCACGCCGTCAGCGTCAGCTGCGTGGGAGTGCGGGATGACCGGAACGATGGCGTCTTCGACAAGGACGTCAGCATGTTCGGCAACGACTTCTCCAACGCCACCGCGCTGTTTGAGATGAGCGACGGCGGCGTGATGCGCACCAACGAGATGCGCAGGGTGGGTTACCCCTCCCACATCCGGGAATCCCGCTTCCGCTTTTTTGGCACCGAGGCCAGCCTTGAACAGCTCGCCAAGGTGACGGTGTGGCAGGACAAGCAGGACGTATACGACATTTCCGACCAAGTGGAGACCCGCCCCAGCATTCCGCTGGACGATCCCTCGTTGGCCAACGTGGCCCCGACCCTGCGCGATGCGTTCGTCTCAGGACTGGCGCCTGTCCATGAGAGCAGCCGGCTGCCCGAAGAGTTCCGCGGCGCGCCCAACGGCCATGAGGGAAGCCATCACTTCCTGGTGGACGACTTTGTCACGGCCGTTAATGACCGCACCCTGCCGCCTGTTAACGCATGGGTTGCTGCCCGCTTTACCCTGCCTGGGATCGTGGCGCACCAGTCCGCCCTGCAGAACGGTGAACGGCTCCCCATCCGTGACTTCGGTGACGCTCCCGGCAACTGTAGCTAGCATGGACACCATGACTTCCCCGGCAGTGCGGCCCCCGCGGGGCGGCCCCGTGACGCGCAAGGACGTGGCGCGCTATGCCGGCGTCAGCACCGCCGTCGTCAGCTACGTTGTGAACGGCGGCCCCAAGAAAGTGGCGCCGGCCACCGAGGCGAAGGTGCAGGATGCGATCCGTGTACTCGGATACCGGCCCAACGCCGCGGCACGTGCCCTCAAGCTCGGTTCCAGTGAAACCCTGGGACTGATCGTTCCGGACAACTCCAACCCCTTCTTCTCCCTGTTCGCCCACGCGGTAGAGGACGCGGCCGCGGAGCTCGGTTACGCCCTAGTGCTGAGCAACTCGGACGGAAACCTGGCAAAGGAACGGCGCAACGTCCGCAACCTGGCTGCCCGGCAGGTGGACGGCGTGCTGCTGGCAAGCGTCCTCTTCGGGCCGGACCTGGAGGTCCTGGAAACCGCCGACATCCCCTCTGTCCTGCTCAACCAGGAACGCGATGCGCCGGGCTTCAACAGCATCGGCGTGGACCTGGCTGCCGGGGCGAAAATCGCGGTGGAGCACCTGATCGGCCATGGCCACACCAATATCGGGCTGGCCATGGGCACCAACGTCTCCGGCACCACCGACGGCCGTGAACTCGGCTGGCGGGAGGCCCTGCAGGAGGCGGGGCTGCCGGAAGGGCCCATCGTGTACAGCAAGTTCACCCGGTCCGGCGGTTACCTTGCCGGGCAGCGGCTGCTTGCATCGGTCAACCGGCCCACGGCCATTTTTGCCACCTCGGATATGCAGGCCATCGGCCTGCTCCGGGCGGTGCATGAGGCGGGCTTCGCCGTTCCCGGTGAGATCGCGGTGGCTTCCTTCGACGGGTCCGCCGAAGCAGAGTACTCGTGGCCGCCCCTGACCACGGTGGAACAACCGGTGGCCGAGATGGCTGAAGCCGCGGTGGCGGCCTTGGTGGGCGCCGGCCGCGGAGAAAAACCCCGGCACCGGATCTTTCCCACCAAGCTCCACATCCGGCAATCCTGCGGTTGTCCCTAGGCGGCGGCGAGCCGAAGCTTGCCCACCTTTTCCCGCAGGACGCGCTGGGCTTCTGGCCCCAGTCCCGGATCGGTGATGACCTCGTCCACCTCTTCCAGCGTGGCAATGGAACTGATGCCGAGCATGCCCCACTTGCTGTGGTCCGCCAGCACCACGGTTTTCCGTGCCGCGGCTACGAAGGCCCGGTTCGTTTCGGCTTCGAGGAGGTTGGGCGTGGTGAAACCGGCGGTCGCGTCCATGCCGTGGACACCGAGGAACAGCACGTCCAGGTGCAGCTGTTTCAGTGCAGCCGTGGCGATAGGGCCAACCAGGGCGTCCGACGGCGTGCGTTGACCCCCGATAAGAATCACCGTGGAACTGTAGCGGGCGGAACCTGTTGCCGCGGCATGGTGGAACAAGTCGGCAATGCGCACCGAGTTGGTGACCACCGTGATTTGCGGGCCGTTGACCAGTTCTTTGGCCAGTGCCCACGTTGTGGTCCCGGCGCTGAGTCCCACTGCCATTCCTTGCTGGACCAGCGCCGCCGCTTCAAGTGCGATGGCGCGTTTCTCCGCGGTCAGCTGCGTGGATTTCAGTTCAAAACCCGGTTCGTGGGTGCTGGCGTCGCCGGGGAGCTTTGCCCCGCCGTGGATGCGCTCCAGCTTGCCGCCTTCCTCCAGCAGTTCGATGTCCCTGCGGACGGTCATCAGCGAAACGCCCAGTTGGTGGGCGAGGTCCGAGACACGGACAACCCGTTCGCGCTGGACGGCGTCCACGATTGCCTGGTGGCGTGCTGCGGGGAGCATGGAGTTCCTTTCGTACTGTTGGCGGGGAAGCTGCCTCCCCGTCACGTTCCATGATGGTCTACCCCTTGCTGGAACCCAGAGTCAGGCCCGCAACAAACTGCCGCTGCAGGAGAAGGTAGATCACCAGTGTGGGAATGACGGTGATCACGGCGCCCGCAGCAAGGAGGTTGTAGTTGCTCAGGAACTCGCCCTGCAGGTTGTTGATGGCGGTGGTGATGGGAAGGCGGTTGCCGCTCTGGATGAAGATCAGGGGCCAGAAGTAGTCGTTGTAGATGAAGATGACCTGGAGCGTGCCGAGGGCCGCAAACGCCGGCCGGCAAAGGGGCATGATGATTTCCCGGTACTGCCGCCAGATGCCGGCGCCGTCCACCAGGGCGGCTTCGGTCAGGTCGGCGGAGAGCGCCTTCATGTAGTTGGACAGCACGAAGGTACAGAACCCCATCTGGAAAGCGGTATTGACCGCGATCACGATGATGTAGGTGTTCAGCATGTTCCCGGAATCACTGAACGAGTACGGCACTTCGAAGTGCTTCGCCATTTCGAACAGCGGGGCGGCAAGGACCTGCGGGGGAAGAAGGTTTCCCGCGGTGAACATGATGAGCAGGGTGATGTTGAATTTCCAGTTCACCCGGCTGACCGCGAAGGCCATGAGGGAGGCCAGGAACAGGGTCAGCAGCACAGCCGGCACGGTGATGATGACCGAGTTCCAGAAGTACGTGGCAAACCCGCCCTGGGTCCAGGCCTGGGCGAAGTTGTCTAAGTTGAATTCCCCCGCCACGCTGAAGTAGCCGAACTTGTTGGTGGAGGCCACCGGGCGGAGCGCCGTGAAAAGCGACCAGCCCAGCGGGATCAGCCACATGACGGCCATGACGGCCAGGAAGATATGGGTGCCGTAGTGCCGTTTGGGCCTGCTGCCCGAGCGGGGCGCCGCTGCGGCAGAGGTGCGGCCGGACCGGGCTGTGGTGGTGCTCATGCTCTGTTCTCCTTGCCGAAGGTGCGGCTGAGGTAGAAGACGATGGGGACCAGGGAAATGACCAGCAGCACAACGGCCAGGGCAGAGCCGACGCCGATTACCTGGCCTTCGCCCACGAGGTTTTGGATCACCAGGGCGCTGAGCATTTCCAGGCCGTTGGTGCCGCGGTTGATGACGTACACGACGTCAAACGCGCGCAGTGATTCGATGATGGTGATCACCACGATGACGATGTTGATGGGACGCATGGCCGGGAACACCACCCGGAAGAAGGTCTGCACGGCGTTGGCGCCGTCGATTGCTGCAGCCTCCTTCAGGCTGGGATCCACGCCCTTCAGCCCGGCCAGGTAGAGGAGCATGACATAACCCGCATGCCGCCACGTCGCTGCGATCATGGCTGCCCAGATGTTCACGGAAGAGTCCCCGAACCAGTCAACGGCCCGGGGCGTCCCCGCGGTTCCCAGGAGGAAGTTCAGGAGCCCGTTGTCACGCTGGTAGAAGAGCTGCCAGATGATGCCGATCAGGGCCAGTGAGAGCATCACGGGGGCGAAGAAGATGCTCTGGTAGATCTTGCTGCCGCGGATGTTCTGGTCCAGGAGTACGGCGAGCAGCAGTCCCAGCGGTGTGGCAATCAGGGCCAGGAAGAGGAGCCACAGCAGGTTGTGCTGCACCGCCGGCCAGAAGGGCGGATAGTCCTGCGAGATGTATTGGTAGTTTCCGGTGCCGGCCGGGCGGATGTCGGCCAGGTCCAGGCCGTTCCAGCGGGTGAAGCTGAGCCCCACGGACATCAGGGTGGGCAGCCAGACCAGGGCCAGCTCGATCAGGGTGGGGATCGCCACCATCAGCGACAGGACCAGTTTGTCCCGCCCGGCCAGGCGGCGGACCCGCCCGCCCTTGGTCCGGCGGATACGGCCGCCGCCGGGGTCCCGCGCTTCGGGCGGGATCAGTTCTTGTGCGGTGCTGCTCATGGAAGTCTTCCCTCTCGTGGTGGGACGCAGAAAGGGGACGACGACGGCGGAAGCCTGTGCCGCCGTCGTCGTTCCGGTTCCTGGCTGGGTGCCGCTCAAAGCGGTGCCGGCAGGGCCGGACGTGCCGTCCTGGAACTTATTGCGCGGCGTAGAGTGTCTTGGCCTGGGCCTCAAGGTTCTTGATGTCCATCTTGCCGTCCTTGATGAAGCTCTGGAGGGCCGGAATCATCACGTTGTTGGCCATGGCCGGCAGGGCGTCGCGGTCGAAGAACTGGCTGATGTACTTCGCGTTCGCGATGGTATCTGCACACTTCTTGTTCAGCGGGGTGAACTTGGAGGTGTCCGTGCCTTTGGCGGTGGCGATGTTGGACGAGTCCACGGCCGCATAGGTGTTCTGGGCTTCCGCAGTCCCCAGGAACGCCAGGAAGTCGCGTGCCGTCTTGTTGTCCCCGCCCTTCTTGGACAGCAGGAGGCCGTCGATGGGGGCTTCGACGGCGTCGCGGCCTTCCATGGCGATCTCCGGAAAGGCGAAGAAATCGATGTCCGCGAGCACCGCCGGGTCGGTGAACTGCTGGGTGACGAACGAACCGAGCAGGTACATACCGGTCTTCTTGGCTTCCAGTGCCTTGGCCCCGTCCTGCCAGGTCTGGCCGAGGGCCCCCGGATCCTGGAAGGGAAGGAGCGCGGACCAGGTGTCAAAGACCGCGTTAACTTTTGGCTGGTCCCAGGATTCCTTGTGGGCGCACAGGTCCACATGGAATTGGTAGCCGTTGAGCCGCATGTTGATGTAGTCGAAGGTGCCCATGGCCGGCCAGCCGTCCTTGTCGGCAAAGCCGATGGGAATGAGGCCATCCGCCTTCATCTTCGTGGCGAGGGCCTTGAGCGCGTCAAAGGTCTCCGGTACCTGGTACCCCTTCTCGGCCCAGAGGCTCTTCCGGTAGAAGAAACCCCACGGGTAGTTGTAGTTGGGGACGAAGTACATCTTGCCGTCCGGTCCAGTGGACGCTTTCTTCAGCGCATCGGAGTAGTTGCCGCCGATGGTTTGCCAGACGTCGTCGATGGGCGCAAGGAGTCCCTTGCCCGCGTAGTACTGCATGCGGTATCCGGCGAACCAGGTGAAGGTATCGTCCGGGGAGCCCTGCAGGTAGGAGTTGATCTTGTTCTGGAAATCGTTGTGGGGCACCACGTTCGTGGTGACTTTCTTGCCGGTCTTGGCCGTGAAGGCGTCGGTGACCGCCTGGTACGCCCGTTTGGGGACGTCATCGGAGGACCCGGAACCGAAGGTGAGGCTGTCGGATCCGGAGCCCGTGGCGGACGGGCCGCTTCCGCCCGTGCAGGCCGCGAGGAACGGGATGCCAACGAGGCCTGCCGCGCCTACGCCGACTGTCTTGAGGATGCTCCGCCTGCTCGGAAAAGCAGTTGCAGACGCATCAAACTGTGAAGCCATGTTCTCTCCCTTGAAAAACAGCCACATGTGAGGCACCTCACATTGCTCCGACTATAACCTCGCAAAACAGAACATGGAAGAACGGGAAATAACATTTTGAGTGCTGATTTTTTTGAATCGTCGCAAAACGGGGAATGGCCCCGTTTCCCCTGAATGACAGGGTAAACAGGGCCATTCTGCAGCGTACCGGCCGATACTAAGCCAGTGTTACTTTCTGAGCGACTGTGCGATCTGCTGCATGATCGTGGGGTCGGACAGTGTGGTGGCGTCGCCCGGGTCGCGGCCTTCGGCGACGTCCTTGAGGAGGCGGCGCATGATTTTGCCGGACCGGGTCTTGGGCAGTTCAGGCACCACCAGGATGTTCTTGGGCTTGGCGATGGGCCCGATCTCCTTGCCCACGTGGTTGCGCAGTTCCTGGACGGTGGCATCGCCGTTGTTCACGGCATCGCCGCGGAGGATGACGAACGCGACGACGGCCTGGCCGGTGGTTTCGTCCGTGGCGCCCACGACGGCGGCCTCCGCGACGGCAGGGTGGCTCACCAGGGCGGATTCGATCTCCGTGGTCGAGAGCCGGTGCCCGGAGACGTTCATGACGTCGTCCACCCGGCCCAGCAGCCAAATGTCCCCGTCCTCGTCCTTCTTGGCTCCGTCCCCGGCGAAGTACATGTTTTCGAAGCGGGACCAGTAGGTGTCCTTGAACCGTTGGGGGTCGCCCCAAATGCCGCGCAGCATAGCGGGCCACGGCTCCCGGATGACCAGGAAGCCGCCGTGGCCGTTCGGCACGGACTCGCCCATTTCGTCCACCACGTCCACGGCGATGCCGGGCAGCGGCACCTGGGCCGAACCGGGTTTGGTGGCCGTGACGCCGGGAAGCGGGGCGATCATCTGCGCGCCCGTTTCGGTCTGCCACCAGGTGTCCACGATGGGGGCCTTGTCCCCGCCGATGACCTTCCGGTACCACATCCAGGCCTCAGGGTTGATGGATTCGCCCACGGAGCCAAGGACCCGGAGGGAGGACAGATCGTACTTGTCCGGGATCTCCCTGCCCCATTTCATGAACGTCCGGATCGCGGTGGGGGCGGTGTAGAGGATGGAAACCTTGTACTTCTCGATGATCTCCCACCAGCGGCCCTGGTGGGGGGAATCCGGCGTGCCTTCGTACATGACCTGGGTGGCGCCGTTGATAAGCGGGGCGTAGGCGACGTATGAGTGTCCGGTGACCCAGCCGACGTCGGCCGTGCACCAGTACACGTCCGTTTCCGGATGCAGGTCAAAGACTGCCCTGTGGGTGTAGGCGGTCTGGGTAAGGTAGCCGCCGGTGGTGTGCAGGATGCCCTTGGGCTTCCCGGTGGTGCCGGAGGTATAGAGGATGTAGAGCGGGTGCTCGGAATCGTGGCCCACTGCGGTGTGGTCCGTTGATGCCGTATCCACGGTGTCTGCCCACCAGTGGTCCCGGCCGTCGTGCCAGTCCACGTCCTGGCCGTTGCGCTTGACCACCACTACGTTCTGCACGGTGTGGCCGTCACCGTCTCCTTGGTGGGCCAGGGCGTCGTCCACGGCTGCCTTCAGCGGGCTCGGCTTGCCGCGGCGGTACGTGCCGTCGGCGGTGACCACGAGCTTGGCTTCGGCGTCGTCGATCCGCGAACGGAGCGCTTCTGCGGAGAAGCCGCCGAACACGACGGAGTGGACGGCCCCGATGCGTGCGCAGGCCAGCAGGGTGATGACGGCTTCCGGGATCATGGGCAGGTACACGGCCACCCGGTCACCTTTGACCACGCCCAGGGACTCGAAGGCGTTGGCCGCCTTTTTCACTTCGTCGGTCAACTGCGCGTACGTGTAGGTCCGGGTGTCACCGGGTTCACCTTCGAAGTAGATGGCCACCCGGTCCCCGTTGCCGGCCTCGACGTGCCGGTCCAGGGCGTTGTAGGCGGCGTTGAGTTCACCGCCCACGAACCACTTGGCGAACGGCGCATCAGACCAGTCCAACGCCTGCGTGAAGTCCTTGTCCCACGTCAGCAGTTCCCGCGCTTTCTTTGCCCAGAACGCAGGGCGGTCAGCATCCGCCTCGTCATACTCCGATGCGGTGACAACGGCGTTCGCTGCGAATTCAGGGGTGGGCGGGAAAGCCCGGGTCTCATTGAGCAGGTTTTCGAAGGCATCGCCCTGGTGGCCATGCTGGCCTGCCGGCTGGGCGGAAGCGGACGGAACGGTGGCCGTGGAGCTGGGAGTGTCCTGGGACATGTGAACCTCATCATTCATCGATCTTTGCCGCGCGGGACGCCGCCACCGCATGGCCCCACCGTTCGCACGGCACTGGGCTCCAGCCGGGACGGACATACCGCAAAGAGCTGTTCCGAAAACAAGCCTAATGCTTGCCCCGCATCCTCTGTGCGCCCCGTCACAGATGCGCCCGCGAGCGGCATTTTTTAAGCGGTGAATGGTGCCTTCATGACCCGCCGGGCACCCGGGGAGGCCTGGGCCAGCTAGTGATCAGCCTGCCTGTTGACTAGGCTGAGATGGAATTGTGACTTCACTTCGGACTGCTCCGGCCGGGCTCAAACAGTGCTTCGCCGGACCCGTACCGCATGTCAAGACGGCACAGTTTTCGGGCCCGGAGCGGGCCCGGTGCCGCCACGCTAAGGAGAGCAGAATGAACCAGCAGAGCTTCGGCCAGCGAACGGGCCCGGACACCGAGGCGGGGCCCGGAGGCTCCGGATCCGCCATCGGAGGATCGGGGCACCCGGCATCCGCCGGAAAATCCGCCAAGGAGCAGGCTGCGGGGCAGAAGGCGGCCTCCGGCAAGATCGACCCCAACGCCAACCAGGCCGTGCTGGGTCCGTTCACCGTGCGCGACCTGGCCGTCTTCGCCGGAACCCTGATCCTGTTTGTTGCGTCCCTGCTGCCCCTCTTCGGCGCCCGGTACAACCTGTGGAACCTGAACAACCTGTTCTTCCTGGGACTGGGCATCATCCTGCCGCTGATCGCCAGTGCCCTCTTCGCCGCACGCCGCCTGGCACCTGCCACCAGAATCCGCGTGGGTTCGCTCTCGATCGACCAGTTCGCCTCCGTGGTGGCCTCCTTCGCCGTTGCCTTCTTCTTCCTGTCGGTTGCCGGCGGGTACGTGACCAGCCTGCTGGTGGGCCTGATCGGCTCGCTGGTCCTCTTCGCCGCCACCGTGCTGGGCCGGTTCCTGCCGTACCTGTCCGGCGACTTCAAGGACCGGCCCGAGTCGCCGGCACACATCGTGGCACGCGAAGCCGCGGTCCCGGCGCGGAAGCCGCGCGCACCCAAAGCGCCCAAGCCTGAATCAGGCTCCACTGAGTCCGGCTCCACCCAGTCCAAGGGCGGCGTCAAGGGCGCCGGCGTGTTCGGCGGCGCGGGTGCAGGCTCCTCCGCGGTCCAGCCCGGGTCCTCCGGCCCCAACCCGGAGCCGGCACGCTCCGCCCACGTTCCAGCAACTGCTGCCGTCCCCGTGGCCAATGCCGGCGCCGGAGGTGCCACTGCTGCGGGCCCTGCCGCGTCCGCGCCCGTATCAACCGCCCCCGAAGTCTCCGACCGGGCCCCCAATGCCCCCCATGTGGACGCCGGCCCTCCCACCCAGGCGGCCGACGTCGTACGCCACGACGCCACCCAGGCGGCCGACGTCGTACGCCCCGACGCCACCCAGGCGGCCGACGTCGTACGCCCTGACGCCACCCCGGCGGCGGAGAAGACCCAGCACGGGGATACCCCTGCAGCCAGCGCTCCGCAGGCGGCGTGGGAGCCGCCCGCCGCCACCGCCGTGCACCAGCAGGTCCGTTCCGAGCAACCCATCGGGGCAACGGTGGACCCGTCCAGCCGTCACGACGAGACTGAGGGGCAGCCGGTCCATGAGGCCTTCTGGTTCGCCGTCGCCCAGCACCGCACCGCCTTCGACCCCCGCACCGGTGCGCCTGCCTTCGTGATCGAACCCGGCGGCTGGGTGCTGGCACTCGAGGACCGCGGTCACGAATTCCTGGTCCAACACACGGACGGACGGCTGGGCGTCCTGCGCGACCTCAGCAACATCGAGCGCGGCTGACGCCGGTGGCGGGGCCCCGCAGCAAGGCTGGCCAGGCCGCCGGGATGCCGGTGGTCTCGTCCGAATCCGTCCTTGCGCTGAAGCGGCGCGCACGGCGCATCCACAGGGCCCTGGCCGAAAAGTATCCCTATGCCCATGCGGAACTGGACTTCCGCAATCCGTTCGAACTGCTCGTGGCCACCGTCCTCTCCGCCCAGACCACCGACGTCACGGTCAACCAGGTCACCAAGGTGCTGTTCGCGCGTTATCCCAATGCCCGGTCCCTGGCCGAGGCGGACCCCGGGGAGCTCGAAACCATCCTCAAACCCACGGGATTCTTCCGGGCCAAATCGAGGAACGTCCTTGCGTTGTGCACCCGCCTGGTGGATGACTTTGATGGCGAGGTGCCGGGGCGGATGGAAGAACTGGTCACGTTGCCCGGCGTGGGACGCAAGACGGCCAACGTGGTGCTGGCCAACGCCTTCGGCATCCCGGGTATTTCCGTGGACACGCACTTCGCCCGGCTGGCCAAGCGGTTTGGGTGGACCCAGTCCGAGGACCCCGTGCAGATCGAACAGGACGTGGCGGAGCTGTTCGAGCGGAGGGACTGGACCATGCTGTCCCACCGGGTGATCTTCCACGGCCGCCGGGTCTGCCACGCCCGGAAGCCCGCCTGCGGTGCCTGTCCCGTGGCCAACTGGTGCCCCAGTTACGGGATGGGGGAGACCGACCCCGTCAGGGCAGCCACACTCCTCAAATATGAACTTGCCCCCGGCAGCGAGGCACTGCTGGAGCAGTACCTGTCGGAGCAGCACCGTGCCGCGGAGATCCGGATGGCTTCCCAGGCGAGGACGCCGTGAGCGCACGCGAAGACCTGGCCGGGCTTATCCGGCGGGCAGCATCCGGAACGGCCGGTCCGCCTGATCCGCGCTGGGCGGCGCTGACCGTGGATGCCGCACGTGCCCGCAGGGCCGCCGTCCTGATGCTCTTCGGCGTGCTCGATGACATTCCGGCAGCGTCCGGCAAGCCGCTGGCGCCGGCGGACCTCGACGTCCTGCTCCTGGAGCGCGCCCACACACTGGGGTCCCATCCCGGGCAGGTGGCGTTCCCCGGCGGCGGCATCGACCGGGGCGAGACCGCCGTGGCGGCTGCGCTCCGGGAAGCCGAGGAGGAAACCGGACTGGACTCAGAAGGCGTGGAAGTCCTGGGCACGCTCCAGGAGCTGGGCCTGGCGCACAGCAATTTCCTGGTGACGCCCGTTCTGGGCTGGTGGCATTCGCCGTCGCCGGTCCGGGTGGTGGACTATGCCGAATCCGCCCAGGTTTTCCGCGTCCCGGTCCGGGACCTCCTGGACCCGGACAACAGGGTGATGGCCACCGTCCACCGGGCAGGGCGGACGTTCGACAGCCCCGCCTTCACGGTCAACGGGGTGGTGGTGTGGGGATTTACCGGCATTGTGCTGAGCGGCCTCTTCGACCAGCTCGGCTGGTCCGTTCCCTGGGACCGGAACAGGCTGCACCCCATGGGGGTTTAGTTTTCAGGCCTGCTGCTGGCGCAAATCCACCACGATCCCGGTGGCGGCATTCTCACGCATGGCCTTGATCCCGTCGCGGAGCAGGCTCAGGGACTTGAATGTTGGCGAAACCGCAATGACATTGCCCTCGGCGTCGGTGAGCCGCAACCGGTACGAATCGTTGCCCGCACGGTGTATTTCAAATCTTCCCGCCATGGACGGGGACCTCCCTGGTATGCGTCGTTGCATCAGCGTGTGGACCGGTCTGCTTCGGTCTTCGCTTCGACTGTAACGTCCGTCACCGGGCACGCATAGCTACCGCCGGGTAGATTACTTCGCGTCTCAGAGGCAGGCACTGAAGGCCAACAATGGTGCCGTGCACGCCTGCTACTTGGCGAGGTCGTAGGTGTCGACGACGGCCAGGCTGACCGGGAACTCGACAGGTATCGTGCCGAACAACAGCTCCTTCGCGGCCTTGGCTGATTCCTCGATCGCTGCGATGCAGGCATCAACACCCTCGGACGGCGCATGCACCATCACTTCGTCATGGAGGAAAAAGGCGAGCTCGGCGTGCACACCCCCGCCGCTCCCGCCGGTGCCTGCCGTCCGCAGGGCGCGCAGCCGCCGTCGTAATTCTGCAAGCCAGCACGCCGCCCAGTCCGCTGCCGAGCCCTGGACCACGAAGTTCCGGGTGAAGCGCCCACGGGACCGGGCGATCGACTCTGCCCGCCGCTGCTCCTCCGCAGTGGCCGAGCGCTGGCTCAGGAACCAGTGCCCGGACGGCGGGGGGCTGCTGCGGCCCAGCCTGGTGGTCACCGTCCCGCCGGCTTCGCCCGCCCGCGCGGCCCGCTCCACAAAGTCGACGGCACGCGGATAGGTGCGCGCCAGCTGCGGCATCAGGCGGCCTGCCTCGCCGGAGGTGGCCCCGTACATGGCGCCCAGCAGGGCCATCTTTGCTTTGGCCCGGTCCCCGCCAAACCCCTTTGCGGCGATGCCGGCATAAAGGTCCTGGTCCCGCGCAGCCTCAGCCATCGAAGAGTCCTGCGCGAGGGCCACCAAAACGCGCGGCTCCAGCTGCGAGGCGTCGGCAACGATGAGCTTGTGGCCCGGGTCGGCGTGCACCGCGCCGCGGACCTGGCGCGGTATCTGCAGCGCCCCACCGCCACGGGACGCCCAGCGCCCGGACACCACGCCCCCCACCACGTATTCGGGACGGAACCGGCCGCCGTCCACCCAGGCGTCCAGCCAGGACCAGCCGTTCGCGGTGTGAAGGCGGGACAGCTTCTTGTACTCCAGCAGCGGTTCGATGGCCGGGTGGGTGGACTCACGTAGCTCCCATTTGCGCGTGCTCTTCACCTCGATCCCGTTCCGGTGCAGGGCGCGCATCAGGTCCTGCGGCGAGTCCGGGTTCAGCCCGGGTGAGTTGAGCAGGGTACGCAGGTCCGCGGCCAACGCCTCCAGTTTGTGCGGGCGCTGGCCGGCGGGCGGGCGGGGACCCAGATGGCCGGCCAGGATCTGTTCGTGCAGGTCCTCGCGCCATGGGACGCCAACATGCTGCATCTCGGCGGCCACGATGGCGGCTGCGGATTCCGCCGCGAGCAGCAACTGGAGGCGGTTCCGGCGGTTTTCCTCCGTCCCCACATCAGCCAGCGCCGTTTGTTGGGCCGCGTATTCGGCGCGGACCTCCTCGAGCGTCCAGCCGGGTGCCGGCCCCACACCGGGGTCATCGAACAGTGCGCCCTGGTCGGCCGGCGGACGCGGCGGCAGCAGCGCCTTCGGCGGAAGTACGGGATCCTCCACCGGTACCCTGTCGGTGTTCCGGGCATAGTCAGTGTGGGCGCTGAACTGGGAGAAGGCCAGGATGTTGCCGCACAGAGTGACGTCATAACAGCGCTCCACCTCCACCCCGGATGCGAGCAGCGCCGGGTACCAGTCCTGAGTCCGGTGCCAGATCCAGCGGGGCGGCTGGCCGCCGGGGCGCCGGGCTTCGAGTTCGCTGACGACGGCGGCAAGGTCGCTGAGTGCTACTGTGCGGGGTTCGGGGTTGGAAGGCTGGGCCTGGCCGGCCTGCGTCAGTTCCTGGAGTGCTGCGCCGCGGGGGTGGGCGGCGAGCAGCAGGTACATGCTCCCATTGTGCCCTGTCTGTTGTGTCGCGTCGGCTTGTGCGTTGTCGTCTTGTGCCTTGCCGTCGAAGCCGGGAAGGTTCGGGATGCCCGCTGTCCGGTTTGTCCACATACGCGATGTGCTCCCTTACCTGTTTGTTTGGCCGGCGGCAGAGTGGCTGCATGAGCAGGCACCAGCTGAATGCATCCCCATCCGCGCCGGGGCAGGCCGCCGGCTCCGCTTGGCGGCCAACGGACGCGGCGCCACCATCGCGCGGTGGTCCGTTGCCGGACAGCACGGCAGTGTCCGGTGCCGCCTGGCTGCCGGAGGGCTCAAAACTATCCGGGGCAGCCCCGGATGGTTCACTGCCGGTTGGTTCAGTGCCTGCCGGTTCGGGCGGGGTGCTGCTGGTCACCTCCTCCGCCGTCCTCCGCGCCGAAGTGGAGCGCATTGTGGCAGCCGCCGGCGCGCACCTGCGCGTTGTTCCGGATGCAGTGGAGGCTGGACGCTACTGGGAAGCGGCGTCCGCCGTCCTGGTAGGCAGTGACGTGCGCGAGCTGCCGCCGCGGCGGCGCACCCCCGCCGTCATGGTGGGACTGGACGGCGAGGGCGACAGCCTCTGGCACCTCGCGGCTGCCCTGGGGGCCGAACGTGTTGCCGTGCTGCCGGATGCCGCGGCCTGGCTGGCAGACCATCTGAGCAGCTCGCGCTCGCCGGGCCCGGGCGGAGTGGTCCTCGGCATCACGGGCGGTTGCGGCGGAGCCGGGGCCACTACCGCCGCCATCTGGATAGCACGGGCGGCAGCAGGACTGGGGGCACGGGTCCTGCTGGTTGACGGCGACCCATGGGGAGGAGGCCTGGAGCTGGCGCTCGCGGCCGAGGAAAACCCCGGGCTCCGGTGGCCGGACCTCGCTGAGGCCAGGGGAAGCATCGACCCCCTGCAACTCTCGGATTCTTTGCCCGTTGCGGGAGGTTTTTCCTTCCTGTCCTGGCCTGCCACGCGCGAACAGCCCCTTCCCGTCGCTGCCGCTGCCGCAGCGGGTGTGCTTGATGCTGCCCGCCGCGGCTACGAGCTGGTGGTTGTGGATCTGGGAAGGGGTGCGGAGCCGCTCCGCACGCTGGCATGGGACTGCGACCGGATCATGATGGTGGTGCCGGCGCAGCTGAAGGCAGCAGTAGCTGCGGTGCGCCTGCTGCAGGAGCTTCCGCCAGTGGAGGCCGCCCTGCTGGTGCGGGGGCGGCCCGGGGCGGCGCTGGACAGCTCGCTGATTGCCGATGCTGTAGGGCTGCCGACCCAGGGCCGCATACCTGAACTGCGCGCCGTCGCGGGAGCAATGGAAGCGGGCCGCCTGCTGGACCTCGCCAAGCGCCGGGACATTCGCCGCTTCGCTGCCTCCGTGCTTGATTGGCTGGGAGATGACCTGCTGGCTGGAGATCTGGCATGAGGCGGCCGCCAGGCACTCCGCCCGCCCAGACCCGGGAAAGGGACAGTACAGCGGACGCCGGAGGCTTGGGCGCACGGCGCAGCGCCCGCATCCTGGAAGCGAACCAGGCGGGCCCGCAGGCGCAACGCAGGGAAACCGACGGCATGGGCAGGACTGTTGATGCCGGGCTGCTGGAATCAGTCCGCGAGTCGATGATGGCAGAGGCGGGAGCCGTGACGCCTTCCCGCGTGGCCGCGGCCGTCCAGGCCAGCGGCAGGCTGCTGGGTACCGCTGGAGCGCTTGCCGCCGTGGAGCGGATCAGCGCCGAGATCAATGGACTGGGGCCGCTGCAGGAGCTCACGCGCGATCCTGCCGTAACAGACGTTTTCGTTAATGCTCCCGACTCCGTCTGGGTGGACCGGGGCCGCGGCATCGAACGCGTTCCCGTCCTGTTCGACAGCGAGGCCCAGCTGCGGGCACTGGCCTGCAGGCTTGTCGCTGCTGGCGGGCGCCGCCTGGATGACGGTTCACCCTGTGTCGATGTCAGGCTTGCCGGCGGCTACCGTGTCCATGCCGTGTTGCCGCCGGTTTCCACGTCCGGGACGCTGCTGAGCGTCCGGATCCGCAGGGAAAGGGTCTTCAGCATGGAAGAGCTGCGCTCCGGGGGCATGTTCGGTCCGGCAGTACAGGCGGTGCTCGAGAGAATACTGGACAGGAGGTTGAGCTTCCTGGTCAGCGGTGCCACGGGTTCCGGGAAGACCACACTGCTGTCCACATTGCTGGGCCTGTGTTCGGCGGAGGAACGGCTGGTCCTGATCGAGGATGCCTCCGAACTCAATCCAGTGCACCCCCACGTGGTCGCCCTGGAATCACGCCACGGAAACCTTGAAGGCGGCGGCGCGGTGGACTTGGGGGAACTCGTCCGCCAGGCACTGCGCATGCGCCCGGACAGGCTCGTGGTGGGTGAGTGCCGGGGCGCGGAAGTACGCGAGCTCCTCACCGCGATGAACACCGGGCACAGCGGTGGCGGCGGCACCATCCACGCCAACACGGCGGCGGCAGTGCCCGCCAGGCTCAACGCCCTCGGTGCCCTGGCCGGACTGGGACCCGAGGCCGTGCGGCTTCAGGCTGCCAGCGCCCTCGACGTTATCATTCACGTCGGCAGGACCCGGAGGGGCAGGGAAGTCCTGTGCGTCGGACTCATTGGGGGCGGCCCGGAGGGACTGACCGTGGTGCCGGCCGTCGAAGAATCAGGCGTGCCGGGTCCCGCATGGCCGGCCCTGGCAGCCCGTTTGGGAATGGATCCCGGGGACCTCCTGTGACGCTCCTGCTTACTGCGGTCCTGTCCATCGCGGTGCTCTTACTGTTCAAACCGCCCCTGGACGCTGCTCACAGATTGCGTGCAGCAGCCGGCAAAAACCCGGAAGCACCCGAATCCGGCAAGAACCGGATACTGGCCCGGAGCAGCCCGGCTGGCAGAGGCCCGGCAGGGATGCGGGGACTGCGCCTGACCCTGGTGGTGCAGCAGTTGGCGGCGCTGCTCAGGGGCGGACGGACACCGGGCCGGCTGTGGGACGAGTTGTGGACCGTCTACGGCATCCCGGGTGAAGGAGGGCCGCGGCTTCACGAGGCACTCCCTGGCGGTCCCGCGTTATCAGAAGGATCAACCGCCGTCCTGGCGTCCGCGCGTGCAGCTGCGGCCACCGGAGCCCCGGTTTCGGAGGCCATCCGACGCGCGGTTTGCACGTCGTTCCCGCCCAAAGACAGGGAAGCCAGGACGTGGTCCGAGCTCGCCGCATGCTTTGACATCGCCGAAGCCAGCGGGTGCCCGCTCGCGGACGTGCTGACCAGGTTCGCGGCCCAGCTCGAAGCGGAGGATGACGCAGACGCGGCCCGGCAGACCGCCCTCGCCGGCCCCAAAGCCACAGTCCGGCTCCTGACCTGGCTTCCACTCATGGGTCTTGGCCTCGGCGCTGCCTTGGGGGTTGATCCGCTGGCCACCCTGTTGGGAACACCCCTGGGGCTCGCCGCGTTGCTGGGCGGCGTGGTGCTCACCGCTGCGGGAAGGGCATGGTCCGCCCGGCTTGTTTCGGCGGCAGCAGGGACGGGAGCGCAATGACGCCCGCTTGGGCACCGGTCCTGGCATTGTTCCTGCTGCTTGCCGGGAGTGCCTGGCTTGCCTGTTCGGGCCATGACCGGTCACGCCACCGGCTGCGCCAACTGGTTGCTGCCGGCTCAGGCGAAAAGCAGGACGCCCCCGATGCGGGGCCGGCAGGGAGCCACAGCGGCGGTCTGAAGGATACGGCCATGATGCTCGAACTCGTGGCGGCGATGCTTGATGCCGGAGCCGGAATCGGGCGTTCCCTCGAACTGGTGGCTGCCTCGGCTGCGCCCGGTTACCGGGAGTCACTGCGGCCGGTGGTCTCGGCGCTGGCCATTGGCGCCGACTGGGAAACAGCCTGGCGCAGTTCCGCCATCCGCCTCCCCGAAATCCTGGAGCTCCGGGATGCCCTTGGCTTCGCCGCTCTCACCGGGGCGCCCTCATCCGCGATCCTCTACGCCCAGGCCGCCAGGCTTCGCCGGGAACGGTTCCGGGCCGCGGAAAAGCGCGCCGCTTCGCTCGGTGTGAAGCTGGTGGTTCCGCTGGGCCTGTGCTCACTCCCTGCCTTTATCTGCCTGGGCGTCGTCCCAGTGCTGCTGGCCCTGGTGCCATCCGGATAACCAGCGCCCGGCCTTCGCTCCGTTGAACGCCGATCCCTTCCTCCACAGAGGGTGGAAGGCCCACCTTTTCCACTTAGCGCATCCGCTCCCTTACCGGCTCCAGCGAGGCCGGGAAGAGTCAAGGCAGCCGGGAAAAACCTCCGGCGAACTACCGAAAGGAATCCAATGTCCATCCACCACCGCCGTAACTACTCCGCCGGAGCGTCCGCGCTCGCCGCTTACGGGCGGAAGCCCGCTGACCGGGTCGGCAGCCCGCGCAGCACGCCCTACGCCTCCGCCGCTCCTTTTATCCCGAATGCATCTGTCGCACAGCCCGGCAACGTCGTGGAGCTTTATCCCGCTGCGGGTGGGGCCCGGCGCAAGGCCCGGCGCAGCGGAAGGCTGCTGGGCTCGGAAGCCGGCATGGCAACGGCGGAATACGCGATCGCTACCCTGGCCGCAGTCGGATTCGCCGGGCTGCTCGTGTTCATCCTTCGCAGCGATGAAGTGCGCGGCTTCCTGCTCAACCTGATCCGCACCGCGCTGGCGCTGCCGTGACGCGTTCGCCGGTTGGGCTGCCGTCCCGGCGACCGCATGACGCCGTAACCGGCAGCATGGTCTGCAGCAGAGGGGAGAAGGGAAGCCTGGGTGGAGCTGCGAACACCCGGGGCGCGGTAACGGCCGAGTTTGCCGTGGCACTGCCTGCCGTCCTGGCGTTGCTCGCCATGCTGCTGGCGGGAGCCGCGGCCGGCATGACGCAACTGCGCATCGAAGAGGGAGCCCGGGCCGGTGCCAGGGCGCTGGCCCGGGGCGATGACCCGGCGGCGGTGGAACGCACGGTCAGGACGCTTGCCGGCAGCTCGGCGGCTGCCTCGATTACTGCCGACGGCGAGTGGGTCACCATCACAGTCACAGACCGGGTGCCCGGACCATTGGGATCCTCCATCCCCTGGACCTTAACGGCGCGTGCTTCAACGCGCAGCGAAACAGCGGGCACCGGAACCGCCGTGGGAGCTGGTGCCGCCAGGGGCTTGACGGAAGGCGAGGTCTCCAGATGACGGGGCAGGCCGGACTGCGCCACTCCACCCAGCGACGCTACCCTCTCACCCAGCGACGCCAGCCTGTCGGCCGGCGCCGCCTTGTCGCCGGGAGGTGCCGGCCGGGAACAACTGATGGCCGCGAACGGGGTTCGGGGACGGTCCTGGCCGCAGGGCTGGCGCTTGTGGTGATGACGGCCATGGCCGTCATGCTGCTGCTGGCCCAGTCAGCGGTGCTGGCCAGCAGGGCGGCAGCAGCCGCGGACCTCGCGGCCCTTGCCGCTGCCGACGCTCTCCGCGGCATCACCACGGGCGAGCCCTGTACGGTGGCCGCCGAGGTGGCAGCCCGCCACGCAGCCACAGTCCTCAGCTGCTCCCAGGGCACGGGACAGACGGTTGAGGTGCGGACCGAACTCGGCGAACGCTCGCTGCTGGGCGCCGCAACCGGACATGCCCGGGCAGGACCTCCACCGTAGAGGCGGCGGTATCAGCGGCAGTCAGCTCCTGGCCTCCACATCCAAGCGGATGGGCTCGGAGGCGTCCTTAAGCAGGACGTCCAGCAGGGTCACCGCGGCGGCCTTGTCCAGCGGGTTGTTCTTGTTTCCGCACTTGGGGGACTGCACGCAGGACGGGCAGCCGGAGTCGCACTCGCAGGCCTTGATGGCGTCCCGTGTAGCTGCCAGCCAAACCATGGCCTTGTCGAAACCCCGTTCGGCAAACCCGGCCCCGCCGGGGTGCCCGTCATACACGAAGATGGTGGGCAGCCCGGTGTCCGCGTGCAGTGCCGTGGAGACCCCGCCGATGTCCCAGCGGTCGCTGGAGGCAACCAGCGGCAGGAGCCCGATCGCGGCGTGCTCCGCGGCGTGCAGTGCACCCGGGAACTGCGCTTCGATGAGTCCCGCCCCCGTCAAGGAGCGGTTGTCCACCACGAACCACACTGCCTTGGTGAAGAGCTCGCGCGCGCCCAGTTCAAGCGGCTCCTCGCCCAAAACCTCATTGGAAATCAAGGCCTTGCGCTGGAAGGAGACAACCTGCGTGGTGACCTTCACATCGCCGAAGTGGACGGTCACATCGCCCCACTGCATGGTCCGTGCCGTGTCCAGGACCTCGATCTGCGTCACGTCCCGTGCTGTCGTGTAGTAGTCGGGGTTTGCGCGCCGCACCATGACGCAGTGGTCGTCTTCGTTCAGGTCCTCCACCACGTAGGTGTCGCCCTGGTGGACGTACACCGCTCCCGTGTGTGCCTGGTAGTGGGTCTGGGGCGAGTCCAT
Organism: Arthrobacter sp. B1I2; assembly: GCF_030816485.1. Classification (NCBI taxonomy): domain Bacteria; kingdom Bacillati; phylum Actinomycetota; class Actinomycetes; order Micrococcales; family Micrococcaceae; genus Arthrobacter; species Arthrobacter sp. B1I2. Next base: position 1,822,956 of record NZ_JAUSYC010000001.1, read on the forward strand.
GGTTCCCAACAGGGAGCCGGTCTCGGCGTCGACAATGCTGACGGGACCTCCGCCGTCGGCCCGCAGGTTGACCATGCCCGCGGCGCTCTGCGAATGGGTCCAGAACCAGCCCGCGGGCCGCCGCCGCAGGTAGCCCTGCGTCACCAGGCGTTCCAGGAGCATTTCGGCGGTCCCGCCAAAGAGGTCCAGCTCGGCGGGCCCAAGCGGAAGTTCCGCTGCCGCCGCGCAGAGGTGCGGTCCGAGCACGTAGGGGTTGGACGGGTCAAAAACTGTGGCCTCCACCGAGATGTCGAAAATTGCCTCGGGGTGGTTCACGAGGTAGGTGTCCAGCGGATCATCACTGGCCACAAAAGCGGCGATGGCATCCTGGCCGGCCCGGCCGGCCCGGCCGATCTGCTGGAACAGGGAGGCCCGCGTTCCGGGCCAGCCGGCCACCAGGACCGCGTCGAGGCCGGAGATGTCGATCCCGAGCTCCAGGGCGGATGTGCTGGAAACGCCCAGCAGCTGGCCGGAACGCAGGGATTTCTCCACCGCCCGGCGTTCCTCCGGCAGGTACCCGGAGCGGTACGCGGCCACCCGCTGCGGGAGGCTGGGATCCACCTCGTCAAGGAGCCGCTTGGTGATGGCGGAGATGGTCTCGGCGCCGCGGCGGGACTTAATGAAGGCAATAGTGCGGATCCTGGCGGACACGAGGTTGGCCAGCAGGTCCGAGGTCTCCGCCACGGCCGTCCGACGTTGTTTGGCCCCGTTCTCGCCCCGGACGTCGGTCAGTGCCGGTTCCCACAGGGCTACGGTCGTGGCCCCGTGGGGCGAACAGTCGTGGGACACCGCCTTCACTGGGGCACCGATAAGGCGTGAGAAGGAGGCATCAGGCTCGGAGGCGGTGGCGGAAGCCGCAATGAAGACCGGTTCCGGGAACGAGGTTCCCGCGCCGTAGTACGCGCAGATCCGGCGCAGCCGCCGCATCAGGTTGGCCACATGCGAGCCGAACACGCCACGGTAGCTGTGCGCCTCGTCCACGATCACGTAGCGCAGCCGGCGGAAGAACCCGGCCCACCAGGCGTGGTTGGGAAGGATGCCGAAGTGCAGCATGTCCGGGTTGGCCAGGATGAAGTTGGCGTGGTCCCGGATCCACCGGCGGGCGGCGGGATCGGTATCGCCGTCGTAGGTTTCCGCCCGGACCGTGGGCAGTTTCAGGGCACGGATGGCGTTCAGCTGGTCGGCGGCCAGTGCTTTGGTGGGGGAGAGGTACAGGGTGACGGCGCCGTCGTCGTGGATCTTTCCCGGGTCCGCGAGCACGCGCAGCTCGGAGCGGTGGATCGCGTCCAGCGCCGGCAGCTGGTAGGCCAGCGACTTTCCGGAGGCGGTTCCGGTGGCCACCACAACATGCCCGCCGGAGTGTGCTGCGCTGGCCGCGTCCACCTGGTGCCGGTATGGCTCACGGATCCCCAGCGATGCGTAGGCCTCGGCGATGTCCGGATGCACCCATTCCGGCCAGGGTGCATGGATTGCTTCCCGCGCCGGTATGGTGCGGACATGACGGAGCTGTTCCGGTTCCGGGCCGCGGCCCAGCAAAGGGATCAGGGAGTCATGGGGGTTCACCCCACCATTCTTTCATCCGGTGCCACGTCCCGGGCCCGCGGTTCGCCAATGGGATAACCGTGAAGCACGTACTTCCCCGGCGGCTCAGCTCAGCGAAAGATCCGATCCGTCATGCGAGGCAGAGAGCATCAGGACCCGGGCGACGACGGACCAGCCGAGATGCGAATACAGCTTCTGCCCGTCCACGGACGCCAGCAGGAGGCCGGTCCGGATGCCACGGCCGGAAGCCTGGGCCGCCAGTGCGCGCATGATCAGGCTCCCCAGGCCCCTGCGCTGGAATGCCGGCTGGGTGATGATCTTGTCGAAGACGGCTGTATCGCCCACCACGAAGGCCCGGCCGCTGGCCGCAACAGCGTCCCCCGACCGAACTTCCGCGTAATACACGCCGTCCTGCTCGAAGGTGGAAAGGCTCATATCGTCGTCCGAAAGCCAGGGGTCCTCCGCGTCCTGGGTTTCCATGTCGACGATCATCATCGCCTGCGAATCAGAGGTGACATTCAGGCCTTGCCGCCCTGCCATAGCCGCATACCGGTAGGGGTCGTTGGTGAGGATGGTCAGGACCCGGGCAGGGGCCTCCGCTGTCCTGCCCGCCAGGGCCGCGAATTCGTCATCAGTGGGTTCGGAGGCAAAGACTTCCCACTCCCCGCTGGTGTCAGCCCGGAGCGCAGACGGAAAGCGGCCTTCGGTGGAGGTCCGGTAGCCGCGGCATCCCGCCCAGCCCGCAACCCACACTTCAAGCAGGCCAGTGATGTCTTCAACCAGGGTTTCCGGACTCATGGCAAGAGATTATTCCAGCCGGATCGCCAGCAACAGGGGGTGGCGAAGTGCTTATGCAATTGTGATCAGTACCAAGCGCCGGCAAAGCAGGGGCGGAAGCCGTCCGGTACCCCAGCCGGTACCCTTAAATGCGTGGCTTTGAACAAGATTGTGCTCTTTTACGGCTTTACCCCCATCGCTGATCCGGATGCCGTCCGGCTCTGGCAGCGCGCCCTCTGCGAGAAGCTGGGCCTCACCGGCCGCATCATCATCTCCGCGGACGGAATCAACGCCACAGTGGGCGGGGAAATCGGCGCCGTTAAGCAGTATGTGAAGACCACCCGCGAGTACCCCGGGTTCCGCGGGATCGACGTCAAATGGTCCGACGGCGGTGCCGCGGACTTCCCCCGGCTCAGCGTAAAGGTCCGGGACGAAATCGTCTCCTTCGGCGCACCCGGAGAACTTAAGGTTGACGCCAACGGCGTGGTGGGCGGCGGAAAGCACCTCAAACCAGAGGAACTCCACGAGCTCGTGGACGCCAGGAAGCGGGACGGCGAGGATGTGGTCTTCTTCGACGGCCGCAATGCGTTCGAAGCGCAGATCGGCCGGTTCAAGGACGCGGTGGTCCCGGATGTCGCCACCACCCACGATTTCATCAAGGAACTGGACTCCGGCAAGTACGACTCCCTGAAAGACAAGCCCGTGGTCACGTACTGCACCGGAGGCATCCGCTGTGAGGTGCTTTCCAGCCTGATGGTGAACCGCGGCTTTAAAGAGGTGTACCAGCTGGACGGCGGCATCGTCCGGTATGGCGAAACCTTCAAGGACCAGGGGCTTTGGGAAGGCTCGCTCTACGTCTTCGACAAGCGTATGCACCTGGAGTTCAGCGAGGACGCCAAGACCATCGGCGAGTGCGCCCGCTGCTCCGCGCCTAGCAGCAAATTCGAGAACTGCTCCAATCCCAGCTGCCGTACATTAACGCTGTACTGCAGCGGGTGCGCCGCGAGCCCGGAGACGCTGCGCTGCCCCGAAGGCTGCGCGGCGGCCTGAGTACGGGCCGCCGTAACGAGTCCCGGCGGCCATCAGAGCCGCTGCACGCGGAACGCATAGTTGGCAGGGGTCCTGGCCTCCACCCTTACTGTCAGTACGCTGTCCGTGGACAGGTAGATGACGTTCTCACGGTTGATTCCGCAGCGCAGGCCCAGGTCCACCAGGGTGAGGGTTTCGCTGCGCACCGTGAAGGTCACCCGGCGCTGGCTCCTGCAGGCGATGGCCAGAACATAGGTTCCGGTCGGCAGGACCGGTGAGGAGACGGTCCGCACCTCCGCGGACGCCAGGAGCCCGGCATCGGCCTGGACCACCGGCCCGGTGTTGTCCGGGAGCGCACGCGACACCCAGTCAGGGAGTTCCGCGTCGCTGACCGGATCCTGCTGCAAAGGGTCGCGGGTGAAGGCCGGCGCCGGAACAACGGTTGCTGTGACCTGCCCGCTGCCGGCCCGGACGTCGTCGTACGTGTATTCACAGCCGGCCAGTGCACCTGCCGCAAGCACAAGTCCAAGGGCGACGGCGGCCGCCGGCTTGGGTGCCAGCGGCGCCCGTGCTGTCCCTTGGAGATGGGGCGCGGAGATTCTCCACACGCTGGGCATAGTCCGACTTTATGCCTGCAGCGGGTGGCGGGCCAGAGCCGGAACGGGGCGTTATTGGGCCGGCACCAGCTGGTAGGCGTAGAGCAGCGGAGCGTCCACGCTGGAGCTGCTGATTTCGACGCGTCCGGCGGCGGGCAGGCTGATTTTGGTGGTCTCCTGCCGGCCGTTGCAGGCTGCCCCGGCTTCCGCCACGGCCTTGCCGTCCAGCGTCACCGCGAAGAAGGCCTTCCCCGTCCCGTCACATACCGCCGTCAGCGTGTAGCTGCCGGCCGGCACCCTCGCGGCCTCCTGCACAATACGGTTCCGGTTCAGGATCTTGCCGGAGTCCTGGAGCACAACACCCGCCGGTGAAGAGGGCAAAGCGGTGGCCCGCCACTTCGGCACATCCGCGTTCTCCACGGAGGTCACGGGCGAACAGCCCGCTACGGCAAGGCCGAGTGCCGCGGCAACCATTGCCGTGCGGGCGCACGGAAGGACGGAAAGGCGGGAAGGCATGGCACCACCGTACCCCGCACGCACGCCGGACTAAACTTGACCGGTGCCTAGATCCCCTTACGAGTTCACCGCCGGCAACACCCCAGACGCGCCCCGCAGCGACCTTCCCGCGCTGCTGGCCGCGCTCGCCACGGACCTGCGCCGCCTGGGCTTCACGCTCGACGGCGTCGCCCAACTGCTGGGCCCCACGGCCTCCGCGGCGCTGAACCGGGACCAGATCATCCCCGCGCTGCTCGCCGCCGACCGGGCAGTGCAGGAGGACGACAGTGTGGCGCCGCTTGCCGCCGTCGTCCGCCTGTGGCTCCTCGCCGAGCCGCAGCAGCGGGAGACGCTCGACGCCGCACTGCCGGGCACCGGCGCGGAGGGCCTCCTGGAACTTGGGCTGGTGCAGCCCGTTCCCGGCTCGGGCCTGCTCACAGCCAGGGCGGACCTGCGGCCGTACGGCTGGGACAAAAATGAGGACGGCAGCGGCGGCGCCGAGCTCTGGGTGGCCAGTGACCTGGCGGCCCACCAGCAAGCGGGGGTGCTGCGGCACGACCACGTCCTGGGCATCGGGCAGGCATCCACCACCTTGGTGCAGACCACCATTCGCCGCCACACCGAGCGTGCCCTGGACCTGGGCACCGGCTGCGGCATCCAGGCCTTCCACCTGCTGCACCACTGCCAGCACGTGACCGCCACCGACATCTCCGCGCGCGCCCTGGCCTACGCCCGGTTCAACATCCTGCTCAATGCAGAGGCGCTCTCAGTTGACCCGGACCGCCTCGAAGACAGGGTGAGCCTGCGCCTGGGTTCCCTGCTGGAGCCCGTGGCCGGTGAGGAATTCGGGCTGGTGGTGTCCAACCCGCCGTTCGTCATCACCCCGCGCAGTGCCGGTGAGGATGCGGCGGACCAGTTCACCTACCGCGACGGCGGCCTGCCGGGCGACGGGATCGTCGCCGCCCTGGTGGCGGAACTGCCCGGCATCCTGGCACCCGGCGGGTCGGCCCAGATGCTCGGGAACTGGGAGGTTCCTGCCGGTACCGGCTGGGACGAACGGCCAAAGTCATGGGTGCGCCCGGGCACTGACGCCTGGTTCATCCAGCGCGAGCAGGTCAGCCCGGAACAATATGCTGAAACCTGGCTGCAGGACGCCTCGGAATCCCGGGACCGGCAGCACTACCGGGACGCCTACGCCGCCTACCTTGCGGACTTTGCGTCCCGCGACGTGGAAGGTATCGGTTTCGGTATGGTGTGGCTGCGGCGCCCTGCTGCCGGCGGGCAGGCCGCCATCAGCCGCTTCGAGGAAATCACCTACCCCATCGAGCAGCCCATCGGGCCCCACCTGGGTGCCGCCGTCGAACGCAGCGACTGGCTGGCCGCGCACGATCTTGCCGGCACACACCTGCTTGTGGCCGACGACGTCGCAGAGGAGCGCCACCAGCGCCCCGGCGCTGAACACCCCGGCGTCATCCTGCTCCGGCAGGGTGCCGGGCTGCGCCGCACCAGCCTGATGAGCACCGAGCTGGCCGGCTTCGTGTCCGCGTGCGACGGCGACCTTACCGCCGGGCAGATCGCCGGCGCTTTGGAGGCCCTCCTGGGTGGCGACGCCGGGTCCTTCCAGGGCGCGCTGCTCGCCGACGTAGCCAACCTGGTCCGCGACGGCTTCCTCATTCCGGCAGCGGTTCCGGCCTGACGGCAAGCCCCCTCAAGCCCTCAACGGAACCCCGTCTTTTCCACATGAATGCGCACGATTCCCCAAAATATGGTGAACTAGGCGAACATGGGCTCATCTGCCCCAGCAACCTTTTTCTGTAGGAGCACCGTGCCAAGCAAGGCCAAAACCGGCAAGAAACTCGTGATTGTGGAGTCTCCGGCCAAGAGCAAGACCATCGCCAAGTACCTCGGCGAGGGCTTCATCGTTGAGGCCTCCATTGGTCACATCCGCGACCTGCCGCAGCCGTCCGAACTCCCCGCGGAGCTGAAGAAGACCTCGGTGGGCAAGTTCGCCGTCGACATTGAGCACGACTTCAAGCCGTACTACGTCGTGTCCCCCGACAAGAAGAAAAAGGTGACCGAGCTCAAGGCCGCGCTCAAGGACGCCGACGAACTCTATCTCGCAACCGATGGGGACCGCGAGGGCGAAGCCATCGCGTGGCACCTGCTGGAAGTGCTCAAGCCCAAGGTCCCGGTGTACCGGATGACATTCGGCGAAATCACCAAGGAAGCCATCCAGCGCGCCATGGGCAACCTGCGCGACGTGGACCAGGACCTCGTGGACGCCCAGGAAACCCGCCGCGTCCTGGACCGCCTCTACGGCTACGAAATTTCCCCGGTGCTGTGGCGCAAGGTGGCACGGGGCCTGTCCGCCGGGCGCGTGCAGTCCGTGGTCACCCGCATGGTGGTGGACCGCGAACGCGAACGCATGGCCTTCAGGGCGGCCTCGTACTGGGACCTGACCGGCCAGTTCGGCGCCGAATCGGGCTCGTTCAAGGCCAAGCTCGCCGCCGTTGACGGCGCCAAGGTGGCCACCGGCCGTGACTTCAACGACAACGGCCAGCTCACCTCGAAAAACGTCGCCCACCTCAATGAGGAGCTGGCTACGTCCCTGGCGGCCGGGCTGCAGGATGCGGACTTCCGCGTCCGCTCGGTGGATACCAAGCCGTACACCCGCCGCCCGGCGGCGCCCTTCACCACCTCCACGCTGCAGCAGGAGGCGGGCCGCAAGCTGCGTTTCTCCTCCAAGAGCACTATGCAAGTGGCCCAGCGGCTGTATGAAAACGGCTACATCACCTATATGCGTACGGATTCCTCCGCTCTGAGCGACGAGGCCGTCACCGCCGCCCGCCGGCAGGCCTCGGAACTGTACGGCCCGGAATACATTCCGCAGACCCCGCGCGTGTACTCGAACAAGGCCGCCAACGCCCAGGAAGCGCACGAGGCCATCCGCCCCGCCGGTGACTCCTTCCGGACGCCGGCGCAGGTCGCCAAGCAGCTTTCCGGGGACGAGTTCCGCCTCTACGAACTCATCTGGAAGCGCACCGTGGCTTCCCAGATGGGCGACGCCAAGGGTTCGACGGCGACCATCCGCCTGGGTGCCATCGCTGCGGACGGGCGGGACGCTGAGTTCTCGGCATCCGGCACCGTGATCACGTTCCCCGGGTTCCTCGCCGCCTATGAGGAAGGCAAGGACGAGACCCGCGGCGATGACGACTCCGACGAAGCGCGCCGCCTGCCCAACGTGGCCAAAGACGATTCCCTCACCGCTGCGGACATCCAGGCCGTGGGCCACGAGACCTCGCCGCCGCCGCGCTACACGGAAGCGTCCCTGACCGCGGAACTGGAGAAGAAGGGCATCGGCCGCCCATCCACCTACGCCTCCACCATTTCCACCATCCAGGACCGCGGCTACGTCCGGAAGCAGGGCTCCGCGCTGGTGCCCAGCTGGATCGCCTTTTCGGTCATCCGGCTCCTGGAGCAGCACTTCTCCGACTACGTGGATTACGAGTTCACCGCCGACATGGAAGGCGACCTGGACAAGATCGCCAACGGCCAGGAAGCCGGCGCCTCCTGGCTGCGGCACTTCTACTTCGGCCAGGACTCCGACCCCGGCCTGCTGAGCATCGTCAACAACCTGGGCGAGATCGATGCCCGGGAGATCAACTCAATCCCCATCACAGACGACATCACCCTCCGGGTAGGCAAGTTCGGCCCGTACCTGGAAAGCTCAGCCGCAGTGGTGGACCCGAAGACCGGCGAGATCGTGGAATCTGCGCGCGCCAATGTGCCCGAGGACCTGGCACCGGACGAGCTGACTGCCGCCAAGGCCATCGAACTGATGGAGACGGCGGCCCCCGAGGAACGCGTGCTGGGCACCGATCCCCATACGGGGCACACCGTCGTGGCCAAGAACGGCCGCTACGGCGCCTACGTCACCGAGATCATCCCCGAGATGACCGAGGAACAGATTGCGGCCCAGCCGGTGGAGTACTACAAGAACGGCAAGCCCAAACCGCCGAAGAAGCCGGTCAAGGCCAAGCCGCGAACGGGTTCGCTCTTCAAGTCCATGACGGTCGAGTCCGTGACCCTGGACGAGGCACTGCAGCTCATGAGCCTGCCCCGCGCTCTGGGCGAGGACGCCGAGGGCAACCTCATCACGGTCCAGAACGGCCGGTTCGGCCCCTACCTCAAGAAGGGGACCGACTCCCGCTCCATCGGCTCCGAAGAGGAAATCTTCACCATCACCCTGGAGCAGGCCCTGGAGATCTACTCCCAGCCGAAGCAGCGCGGCGCCCGTGCCGCGGTGCCGCCGCTGGCCGAGTTCGGCCCGGACCCGGTATCCGAGAAGAACATCGTGGTGAAGGAAGGCCGGTTCGGGCCCTACATCACCGACGGCATCACCAACATCACGGTTCCCCGCGCCACCTCCCTGGAGGAGCTCACGCGTGAGCAGGCCGTGGAGCTGCTGGCCGAAAAACGCGCCAAGGGCCCGGTCAAGCGGACCGCCACCCGCAAGCCGCCGGCCAAGAAGAAGGCAACGGCCCGGAAATAGGGTCCTGGCCGGCGCGTTTGCGCCGGCCACCGGATCGTGATCGGGTAGTCAGTATGACTGAACAGCCTGCGCACACGGATCTCCAGCCGCTCAACGACCTTGAGGAGAAGCTCGCCACCGGCGGACAGCCTGACGCAAACCCCGTGGACGTCATCCTGTCGTTCCTGAACAGCGAGGTCTACATCATCAGCTCGGACACGGTGGAGGGCGTGGACTCCCAGGTGGAACCACTGGTTCTTGCCAACGCCGACGGCGACCCCGTCCTCGCCGTTTTCTCGCACCCGAGCAGGGTGGACCAGCAGTACCTGGAAGCTGCCCCCAACGTGCTGGGCACCCAGGGCGCTGCCATTATCGCCAACCTTGGCGATGAACTTGGCATGGTGATCAACCCCGGAGCCGCCTACGGTTTCGAGATCAACCCCGAAGGCGTGGCCAACATCAGGCGCGACTTCAAGCGCGCTGACGAGCAATAATGTCCCCATGCGTCTAGGCGTCCTCGATATCGGTTCCAATACTGTCCATCTGCTCCTGGTAGATGCCCATCCCGGTGCGCAGCCGGTCCCGTTCGCTTCCCACAAGCGGCCCGTGTCCCTGGTCCAGTACCTTGAGCCGGACGGCAGCATCAGCGACGAGGGCCAGCATGAGCTGACCGAGTTCGTGCTGGAAGCATGGGAATTCGCTGCCCGGCACAAGGCCGAGGACCTGCTGGCCTTCTGTACGTCCGCCATCCGCGAGGCCACCAACGGCCCCGCAGTGCTGGCCCGGGTCAAGCACGAAACCACGGTGACCCTCCAGGAACTGACCGGCAGTGAAGAAGCGTCCATGACGTTCTTCGCGGTGCGGCGCTGGCATGGCTGGGGTGCCGGTCCCATCCTGAACCTGGACATCGGCGGCGGCTCCTTCGAAATGGCGTTTGGCCAGGACGAGCTGCCCGAAGTGGCCACCTCAGTGCCCCTTGGCGCGAGCCGCCTCACCAGGGACTGGCTCGCCGAGGATCCGCCGTCAGCCAGGAGCGTCAAGGAACTCCGCCGGTACATCAGGGCCACGCTTAAGCCTGCCGTCCGCGAATTCGACGGTCTGGGCCGGGCGAACGTGGTGGCCGGGACCTCGAAGACGTTCCGTTCGCTGGCCCGGATCGCCGGTGCTGCCCCGAGCGCCGAGGGCCCCTACGTGAAACGTGAACTGCATGCCTCGGACCTGGGCATCTGGACCCAGCGGATCTCGGCCATGAGCTCAGAGGACCGGCTGCATCTTCCCGGCGTATCCGAGGCACGGGCCCATCAGCTCCTTGCAGGCGCTCTGGTGGCCGAAGCCGCCCTGGAGATGTTCAAGTTCAAGAAGCTCCGCATCTGCCCGTGGGCCCTGCGGGAAGGCCTCATCCTCCGGCGCCTGGACCAGCTGGTGTTTGCGGGCCCGCTGGAGCCCGCGCCCCACGTGGCCGCGCCCCAATCGGTGGAAGCACCGGTCTAGCCGCCCCACCGGTCGGGCTGTTGAAAGCTGGGCTGCCAAGGTCGGAACCACTTCAGCCTTAAATGCGGAAGCACCGGGGCCGGCAACAGGAAAATGGGGGAAAACCTGTTGCCGCGCCGCCGGTGCCCTGGCAGGCATCCCCATGCCTGCCGCATCACTCGCACCCTCAATGAGGTAATAACTACGCTAGGACCCCAAGTTGTGTGCTGCCTGCGCTGAACATGGGAGTTGCCTGTGAATGCCTCCGAACTGCAATGATGGAGGCATGAGCAACCGAATCGCATTCCTTGGCTGTGGATCCATGAACGAAGCCATTCTGGGCGGCCTGCTGGAGGCAGGCACGGATCCCGCGGACGTGGTGGCCACGGTCCGCCGGGCGGGGCGTGCCTCGGAACTGGCCGAGCGGTACCACGGGATCACTGCGATTGCCGGCGAGGAAGAGTCCGACAACAACAGGCAGGCCACCAAGGGATCCGCCGTCGTCATCCTTGGCGTCAAGCCTGTGGGCATCAGGGATCTGGCCCGGGAAATCAGCCCGGCCCTTTCGCCCGGCACCGTGGTGGTCAGCGTGGCCGCTGCCGTGTCCATCGCCCAACTGGAAGCCGCCCTGCCCGCCGGGCAGCCGGTGATCCGGACCATGCCCAACACGCCCGCAAAACTGGGCCGCGGCGTCGTGTCCGTCTCGCCCGGGACCCACTGCACCCCTGAACAGCTCCAGAAGGTCAAGGACATCCTGCAGGGGGCCGGAACGGTTGTTGAGGTCCCCGAGGAGCAGGTGGACGCGCTCTCCGCCATCAGCGGATCCGGCCCCGCCTACGCCTTCTACCTCGCGGAGGCCATGGCATCGGCAGGGGAGGAGCTGGGCCTGGACCGGGAGTTGTCCCTGCTGCTGGCGCGCGAAACGGTGGCCGGTGCCGGGCTGATGCTCGCCGAACCCGGGGCAGACCCCAGTGCACTGCGCAAAGCCGTGACCAGCCCCAATGGCACCACCGAACGGGCCATCGCCACCTTCGACGAACAGGGCATTCCTGCGATCATCGCAGCCGGCGCCCGTGCGGCAGCCGCCCGTGCGGCAGAGATCACCAGGCAGCTCGGCTGAACCTCCGGGGGAGGGTCAGGGCCGGGCGGCGAACCGTTCCAGCAGGTCCACGTGGCCGGAGACGATCAGCATGTCCCGCGAGGACACCTTGGTCTCGGGCCGGGCATAAGTGAAGTCCTCGCCGGGAGACTTGACGCCCACAATGGTTACGCCGTACTTGGAACGGACCTTTGACTCGTCCAGGGTGAAGCCCACCGTTTCGCGCGGCGGGTACATCTTCACGATCGCAAAGTCGTCGTCGAACTCGATGAAGTCCAGCATGCGCCCGGAGACCAGATGCGCGGCGCGGACGCCGGCGTCGGCCTCCGGGTAGATCACGTGGTTGGCGCCGATCCGTGTGAGGATCTTGCCGTGCGACGGGGTGATGGCTTTAACCCACAGGTGCTCGATGCCGAGGTCCACCAGGTTGACCGTGATCAGTACCGAGGACTCAATGGAGGTACCCACGCCCACGACGGCGGAACTGAACTCCTGTGCACCGAGCTGGCGGAGTGCATCGATGTTGGTGGCGTCCGCTTCCACCACGTGGGTCAGGAGGGGCGCCCATTTCTGCACCAGGTTCCGGTCCCGCTCAATGGCGAGGACTTCCCGGCCCTGCTTGACCAGCTGCTCCGCGGTGGAGGATCCGAAGCGGCCCAGCCCGATGACCAGGACGGGGGCGTTGTGCGCGGGGCGCCGTGGGGCGTCTGTGGAACTAGCCAATGATCGGCCTCTCTTCGGGATAGTGGTACAACTGGCTGCGCTGGCGCAGGGCCAAGGCAGCTGCAAGGGTAACGGTACCCACGCGGCCCGCGAACATCAGCGCCGTGAGGACGTAGACGCCGGCCGGCGGCACCTCGGCGCTCAGGTTGGTGCTGAGCCCCACCGTGGCGAACGCGGAAATGGTCTCGAACAGTACCCGGTCAAGTGGCTGGCCGCTGATGGCCAGCAGCAGGAAAGCCGACACGGACACCAAGGTGGCGCCGGCGACGATCACTGAGATGGCCACCCGCATGCTGCCCTGCGGGATCGTCCTGCCGTAGACCTTCACGTCCGCGTCGCCACGGGCTTCGGCGATGATGGCCAGGAACATCACGGCGATGGTGGTCACTTTGATGCCGCCCGCAGTGGACGCGGAGCCGCCGCCTGCGAACATCAGGGCGTCGGTCAGCAGCATGGTGGTTGAGTCCATCTGGTTCTGGTCCACCAGGTTGAATCCGCCCGAACGGGTCATCACGGACGCGAAGAGCGCGTGCGTGATCTTGTCACCCACATTCATGGAGCCAATGGTCCGGACGTTGTCCCACTCCATCAGCGCCCAGAGGAAGGCCCCGGCTGCCAGCAGGATCAGGGAGACCTGGATGGTGAGCTTGGTGTGCAGGTTCCACTTCTTCCAGTTCAGGCCGTTCTGCTGCAGGACCATGACCACGGGGAAGCCCAGGCTGCCCAGGAAGACTCCCACCATCAGGGGGATGAGGATCCAGAGGTCCGTCTCGTAGGGCACGATGCCATCGGAGTGCGGCGTGAAGCCCGCGTTGTTGAACGACGAGATGGCGTAGAACATACCGTGCCAGACAGACTGCCAGAACGGCTCGCCCAGGGTGAGGAACCGCGGGATGAGCGCGAGCGCCAGGATTCCCTCGATCACCACGGACGTGGTGATGACGATCCGCAGCAGGGTGCCCACCTCGCCCAGGCGGCCGGCGTTGTTCATGGACTCTGCCGCGATGATCTTGCCGCGGACACCCAGCCGCTTGCTCACCATCAGTGCCAGCAAGGAAGCCAGCGTCAACGTTCCCAAGCCGCCGATGAAGATGCCCACCAGGATCACCAGCTGGCCGAAGAAGGACCAGTGGACCGCCGTCGACACCACTGTGAGTCCCGTAACGCACACGGCCGAGACGGCCGTAAACAGGGCCTGGTGGATGGGGGTGGGCGTTCCGTCGGCCGACGAGACCGGCAAGGACAGCAGAAACGTGAACACCGTGCATACGGCGGCGAAGGCCGTGAGGGCGAGCCTGGCGGGGGTGGTGTTGGCGATATCGTCAATGAAGTCGCGCAGCCGGGTCAGGATCCAGAGGCCCTCCCGCTCCTGCGCCGGGGGGTGCCAGGTGGCCGGGGTGCGGGGCCTCGACTGGCTCTGCGTCATGTGTGGCTTTTCCTCGGTTGAAACGGCTTCCCCCAGTAGTAAACCACTAAAGCCCGCGTCGTGGCCGGGCGGGCGGCAGCGCGGGCTCGGGTAGCCTGTGATTGATGACATACCTGCCCGGCCTCAGCCAGCCCGCGCCGCCAACGATGGTGGCGTGGAGTCCTGACATGACAGCCTACAACTTTGGCCCGGGCCACCCCATGGCGCCGGAGCGGATGGACCTTACAGCCCGCCTGGCCCGCAGCCTGGGGCTCTTCGACCTGGACCATGTTGACGTGGCGGCACCCGAGGTGGCCTCCGACGCCGACCTGCAGTCCGTTCACTCCGCGGACTATGTGGCGGCAGTCCGCCGGGTCAGTGCGGACCCGTCGCAGCCCGACGAAGCCTGGGGGCTGGGAACGGAGGATGATCCGGCGTTTGCCGGGATGCATGAGGCAGCGGCGCGGCTGGCCGGCGGGTCCCTGCTGGCGGCCCGGCGCGTGCTGGACGGCTCTGCCCTGCACGCGGTCAACTTCGGCGGGGGCATGCACCACGCCTCCCGGGACCGCGCCAGCGGATTCTGCATCTACAACGACGCCGCCATTGCGGTGCAGAAGCTGCTCGACGGCGGTGTGGGCAAGGTGGCCTACATCGACGTCGACGCCCACCACGGGGACGGCACCCAGAACATCTTCTGGGACGATCCCCGGGTCCTCACGCTCTCGCTGCACGAGACCGGGCTGACCCTCTTTCCCGGGACCGGGTTCGCCAACGAGCTGGGCGGGCCTGCAGCCGAGGGAACGGCCGTGAACGTTGCCCTGCCCGCCGGTACGGGGGATGCCGGGTGGCTGCGCGCCTTCTATGCTGTGGTGCCGCAACTGGTGGGCGCCTTCCAGCCGGAGGTGATCGTGAGCCAGCACGGCTGCGATTCACACCGCAGCGATCCCCTGACGCACCTCAACCTCAGCGTGGACGGGCAGCGGGAGGCAGCGAACGCCGTCGGGCATCTCGCCGAGCGCTACTGTGACGGCCGCTGGATCGCCACCGGCGGCGGGGGCTACAACGTGCTGGACGTGGTGCCGCGGTCCTGGAGCCATCTGATTGCCATAGCCGCGGGGCGGCCGGTGCCGCTGCGGACCCCCGTGCCCGGGGACTGGCGCCAGTACGTGGCAGAGAAGTACGGCACTGAAGCGCCGGCCCTCATGGGGGACGACGTGGAGCTGTGGTGGCGGTCCTGGGAAGTGGGCTTCGACCCCAATGACGCCGTGGACCGCACCGTCATGGCCACCCGCAAGGCAGTGTTCCCGCTGCACGGGCTGGACCCCTGGTTCGATTAGGTTCGAGCAGGAAGTCCCGGCCGCCGAAATAGTTGATGCCTTTCGGCGTATATGTCGCTAGGGTGGGAGCATGGTGACAGACGACGTATTTGCCGTCATAGCGGAATCCACCCGGCGGGACATCCTGGTGGCCCTCCGGGCAGGAGACAAAGCCGTGGGGGAGCTGGTGGAGGAACTGGCGGCGAGCCAGCCCACCATTTCCAAGCACCTGAAAGTCCTCCGTGAAGCACAGCTCGTCAGTATGCGTGCGCAGGGGCAGAAACGGTACTACGCCTTGAACCGCGGGCCGTTGGAGGGCATCGCCAGCTGGTTGGAGACGTTCGACGTCGGCCCTGGCGCCAAAGCTGCCGTGTCACCCGGCAGCGCGGCCAACACAGCGCCGGCCCAGGCAGTCCCAGCCCAGGCAGTCCCAACACAGCCGGGTCCGGCCCACCTGAAGGAAGGCGTCGCCGCTGCGGCCGCCTCGCTGCCCCCGGCTGCCGGCACCGCGGAAGCGGTGGCGCCGCATCCAGCCAGGGAGGAAACCCCGGCGGCCGTCCTGGTGCGGGAAGGCGCCGAGCTGAGCCCCGCCGTCGTGATTCCCGGCGGCACGGCCGCCCCGCTGAGCGACGACAGCGTTCCGCAGCAAATCGGCCGTACTGTTGGCCGCGCCGCCACCAAAGCAGCGGACCTGCTGGCCAACCTCCCCACACTGCCCAAGTTTGGCCGCAAGAAGTAGGTTTGCCTCCCTATCTGGTCAACAGCCGCACATGGTCGGGGGTGAGCTCTGAAACCCTGCTGACGCCCAGCAGTGCCATGGTGCGCGCCATGTCCTTCTCAAGGATCTGCAGTGTGCGGTCCACGCCGGCGCGTCCTCCGGCCATCAGGCCGTACAGGTAGGCGCGGCCGATCAGCGTGAAGTCGGCGCCCAGGGCCAGTGCCGCTACGATGTCCGCCCCGCTCATGATCCCGGTGTCCAGCATGATGGCCGCCGTGGTGTTGTCCGCGGTGAAGGCCTGCCTGACTTCGGGGAGCAGGTGGAACGGAATGGGGGCCCGGTCCAGCTGGCGTCCGCCATGGTTGGACAGGATCACGCCGTCGGCGCCATGGTCAACCACGCGGCGGGCGTCCTCAACGGTCTGGATGCCCTTGACCACCAGCTTGCCCTTCCAGGTTTCGCGCAGCCAGTCCAGGTCCTCGAACGTGAGGGTGGGATCGAACATCGAGTTGATCAGGTCCGCCACGGTGCCGGTGTACCGGGACAGCGAGGCGAAGGTGAGCGGCTCGTGGGTGAGGAAGTTGAACCACCAGGCGGGCCGGTAGGAGGCGTCCAACACGGTCTTGACGGTCAGTGCGGGCGGGATGGTCATGCCGTTGCGGACGTCCCGGAGGCGGGCACCGGCGACGGCGGTGTCAACGGTGACCATGAGGGTGTCGTTGCCGGCCTTGGCGGCACGGTCGATAAGTTCCAGCGAGCGGTCGCGGTCCGTCCAGAGGTACAGCTGGAACCAGTTGCGGCCGTTCGGGGCTGCAGCCGCCACATCCTCGATCGAAGCGGTGCCCATGGTGGAAAGGGTGTAGGGGATTCCGGCAGCTTCCGCGGCCTGTGAACCGGCGTATTCGCCCTCGGACTGCATCATCCGGGTGAAACCGGTGGGGGCGATGCCCACCGGAAGGCGGGAAGGCTTGCCCAGGATCTCGGTGCTGAGGTCGATGGCGGAGACATTCCGCAGGATGCCGGGCCGGAACTCGATGTCCAGGAAGGCCTGGCGGGCCCGATTGAGGGTGATTTCCCCTTCGGCAGCACCGTCCGTGTAGTCGAAAGGCGCCTTGGGCGTACGCCGCTTGGCGATGTCGCGGAGCTCCCAGATGGTGCTGGCCCGCTTCAGCCGGGCCTCCCTGCTGAACTCCGGCTTCTTGAACTGCATGAGCGGCGCGAGGTCCGAGTACTTGGGAATGCGGCGCTTGAGTGCCGGAGGCACAGAATCAGGCAGGGCGGACGACGACGGAGCCCCGGCGGGTGCCGGTGCTGCGGGGATGTCCGTGGTGTCCGGCGCCGGGGTGGCCTCCGGGTTGTTGGGCTGGATGGTGTGGGTCATGGCTCCTCCTATGGTCCAACCACACTCTAGTCGTGTGGTCCAACCACATCAACTACTATTGGCCCTATGCGCACCCATCAGCTGGTCCTGTCCTGGATCGAGGACCAACTTTCGGCCGGCCGGCTGGCCGTGGGAGGCAGGCTGCCGGCGGAGCGCAACCTGGCCGAACAGCTCAAGGTCTCCCGGACATCGGTTCGCGAGGCCATCCGGATCCTTGAGGCAATGGGAGTGGTGCGGGCCGGCGTCGGGTCCGGGCCGGAAGCGGGCACGGTGGTGATCTCGGACCCTACGGCTGCACTTGGATCTGCCCTTCGTTTGCACGTGGCCACCCAGCACCTGCCTGTGGCGGACATTGTGGAAACGCGCGTCCTGCTGGAGTCGTGGGCAGCTTTGAAGGCCCGGCAGGACGCGCCCGAACTGGGGGAGGCGGCGGCCCTTCTGGACGCCATGGATGCCCCGGAAGGCCTGGCGGTGGCCGACTTCCTGGCCCTCGACGTCCGCTTCCACCTGGCCCTTGCCAACGCCGCCGGCAATGCGGTGGTCAGCGCCATGATGGGGTCGCTTCGCGAAGCCATCCAGGGGTACGCCGCCGATCTGACGGCAACCCTGCCGGACTGGGACGCCACGGCCTCGCGATTACGCAGCGAGCACCACGCCATCCTTGACGCGGTCAGGAATGGCGACGGCGGCCGGGCGGCCGGTCTGGTGGCCGCCCACATCGAGGGCTACTACAAAGAGGCCGGTCTGGGCCGGGAAGCATCCGGCCCAGACCGGCCATAGGCGGTTAGCGGACCTCGATTTCCAGTACCTGGAAGTCGTCTGCGGCATGCCGGCCCACCAGGATGCGGAACGTGCCGCGCTCCAACTGCCAGCCGCCGTCGTAGTGTGCAAAGGAGCGGGCCGGGATCCGGACCTCCACGCTGGACGTTCCGTTGGGCGCCAGGTGCGTGCCGGCGTAGCCTGCCAGCCAGCGAACCGGACGGTCAACGGATGATCCCGGGTGGTCCAGGTACACCTGCACCACTTCCCGGCCGGCGCGGCCGCCAATGTTGCGGACCGGGACATGGACCACCACGTCCTTGCCCGCCGGGACGGACTGGGGTGCATGGGGCGTGCCCAGCTCGAATGTGGTGTAGCCCAGCCCGAAGCCGAACGGAAGCGCCGGGGCGGCGCCACCGGCGGCCTGCTGCTTGAGCCAGGCGCGGTAGCCCACGTGGATGCCTTCGGAGTACACCACCTTGCCGTCCACAGGCGTGGTGTTCAGCACTGGCACGTCCTCGAGTGCGGCGGGCCACGTGGTGGGCAGGCGTCCGCCCGGTTCCTCGGCGCCGAGCAGGATGTCCGCGATGGCGCGGCCAAACTCCTGGCCGCCAAACCAGCCCAGCAGGACGGCTCCCACCTTGTCCAGCCACGGCATCAGGACCGGCGAGCCGGAGTTCACCACCACGACTGTGCGCGGGTTCGCGGCTGCCACAGCCTCCACCAACTGGTTCTGCAGGCCGGGGAGGTCCAGGTTCTTGCGGTCGAAGCCTTCGGACTCGATGGCGGCGCTGGTTCCCACCACCACAATGGCAACATCGGCTGCCCGGGCGGCTTTCACGGCGGCGTCGATTTCGGCCTGGGGGTCCGCCACCACGGTTTCCTCGCCCAGGAGAATGGCCGTGAACGGGATGGCCTGCTCCTTGGGCAGCTCAAAGACTGCCTCGATCCGGACACTTTCTCCCGCCGCAGTCGCCACAGCATGGACCGTCTTGGGCGGGTCGAAAAGGGCGGCGCCGAGCACGTCGGTGTCATCCTCGATCTCGCCGTAGAACACCTCCTCGCCGCGCAGCGACAGCCGGATCCGGCCAACGGTACCCACGCCCAGGTGGTGGACACCTGCGGTTTCCGCCGTCCAGTCCGCCTCCATGCGGATGGCAGCCGTCCCTTCGGGAATGCCAACGCCGAACCAGATCAGGTGTGAGGCCAGGCGGTCCTCCCCGGAGATTTCGCTGCCGTCTTCAGCGAGGAAGGTCACCCGCAGGCCGGCAATGTTGGACACCGGATTATGCAGCGAGGTGCGCGGAAAGGCCTGAAGCCCCTCGGCTACCTTGGCTCCGCGGGCGTAGCTTACGGTGACGCCTTCCGGCAGCGCCTCACGCAGCCCCTCCAAAGGCGAAATGTTCCGCTTTGGCATAACAGTGGCGCTGCCGCCGCCCTGCGTGCGGGCTTCCTCAGCGTTGTGCCCGCTGACGGCGACGCTCGCCAGGGCATCCGGGTTTAGGGGCAGGAGGCCGTCCGTGTTCCGCACCAGGACGGCGCCGCGGACTGCCACCTCGCGTGCGACGGCGGTCGCGTTAATTGGTGCCGGAAGCTCGGTCACGGCGGGGGAGATCCCCTCCAGCGAACCAACACGGGCAGCGAGCCGGAGGATGCGGACGACTTTTTCGAGAATGGCGTCCCTGCTGACGCGGCCGTCATTGACGGCGGCCAGCAGTTTGGGGCCCCAGTGGCCCACCGGGCCGGGCATCTCCAGGTCCTGGTTTGCATTGGCGGCCTCGACCGAGCGGACCCCGGTCCAGTCCGAGACAACAACGCCGTCGAACCCCCATTCCGTTGACAGGGGTGTCTTGAGGAGATCGTTCTCGCTTGCGGTGGTGCCATTGATGGAGTTGTAGGAGCTCATGACCAGCCACGCGCGGGCCTCGGTGATGGCGTCCTCGAAGGCGGCCAGATAAAGCTCGCGCAGCGGGCGCTCATCCACCACGGAGTTTGAGGTAAAACGTTCGGTTTCGGATTCGTTGGCCAGGTAGTGCTTGGGCGTGGCGCCCACGCCCATCGACTGCACGCCGGCCACGTAGCCGGCCGCCATGGTTGCTGTCAGCCGCGGGTCCTCGCTCATGCACTCGAAGTGCCGGCCACCCAGTGGGGAGCGGTGCAGGTTGATGGTGGGGCCGAGGACCGCGTGGACGCCCTTGCGGCGCGCCTCCTGGCCCAGGACCTGGCCATAGCGGCGGGCGGTTTCCACGCTCCACGTGGCGGACAGGGCGGACGACGACGGCAGGGAGACGGAATCGTGCCGCTCATCAAAGTCTTCGCCCCTCACGCCGGACGGGCCATCGGACATCACCACGCGGGACAGGCCGATGGACGGCAGAGCGTGGGTGGCCCAGACGTCGGCCCCCGTCAGCAGTTGGATTTGCTCTTCGATGGAGAGGCTTGCGGCCAGGTCGCGGATGCGGGCCTCGGCGTCCGGCGAACCGGCAGCCGGTGCCGTAACGGCCGGTGAGAGTGCGGGATTCATCTATTTGACTCCTTTGATGCGGGTGACGAGGACTGCGCCGAGGATGCCGACGACGGCGCCGCCGATGAACAGGGCGGGGTAGCCACCCAGGGTGATGACGGGGAATGCCAGGGCGGGCACAAGGGACTGGGGCAGTGCCTGTGCGATGTTGAAGACGCCGAAGGTCTTGGCGTTCTCGCTTTGGCTGCCGGGCAGGAGGTCGGCAATCAGTGCGACATCAACTGCTCCAAAGCAGCCCAGGCCGAGCCCGGCCAGGGCCTGTCCCACCAGGACCTGGTCAGTGGTGCTGCTGGTGGCGATAATGATCAGGCCGGCCATCATGATGATGGCGGAGGCGATGACCAGGGCCTTGCGCTTGCCGATCCGGTCGCTGATCCAACCCCCGGCGAGGCTGGTGAGCACGGTTCCGGCGGAACTCACCAGTGTTGCCTGGAAGACGAGCCCGGGAACTGCGGTTTCGGCCACGTGGAGATGGTCCGTGAAGAAGTAGGGCAGGTAGAGCAGCCCGGCGCAATAGCCGACGTACACCAGGAACTTGGTGAACCACGCCCAGCCCAGGCCGGGATAGATGCGGGGGTTGAAGTAGAAGGACCCGGCAATCTCCTTCAGGTTGAGTGGGGCCGGCTTTTCAGTCAGGACGCGGTCCTTGAAGGTGAAAGCGAAGGCGAGGGTGACGGCGGTACCGACGGCGCCGGGCACCACTGCCATCTGGAAGGCATTGTCGAACAGTTGGGCAAAGTATGCGGCGCAAACGAGGCCCACCGGCAGGGTCATTCCGATCAGTCCGGAGAGGCGGCCGCGCTCCGAGGGCGCCGTCTGGTCCGGCAGCGTGGCCACCAGGGCGGCCAAGGCTGCGTTGAAGCTGAGCTGGGCGATGACCCAGGCGGCCAGTACGCCCGCCACATCGGTGGCGGTGCCCAGCAGGACCAGGGATGCCAGGCCCACCAGGGAGCCGCCCACGATCCAGGGCTTGCGCATGCCGAAGCGGGATGTTGTCCGGTCGCTCAACCGGCCGAAGAAGGGATTGGCCAGGAGGGCGATCAGGGCGCCGACGCCGGCCACCAGGCTCAGTGCCCCGGCGCGCGTCTCCGGGGTGGTGATTTCTGAAACTTTGATGGCCAGTACCACCAGGGCCGGGGCCAGGACAGCCATCCAGAGGCCGGCACTGGCGATCGGCATGCCGATCACATAGGCCCGGGGTGTCCTGGCGGCTGCTCCTGCGGCGGGAGCGGGTGGAACAGTGCTGGTGGGGGAAGATCCTCGGGCAGGCAGTCCTGCGGAATCCTCGGTGATGGTCTTGACGGCCACGGTGCCTCCTGACAAAAAGTGACCCTCCGTTGGGTCTGCCTACGATGCTAGCGATAAAAACCGAGTGAGACTAGGTTTTGTGTCGAAAGAGTGAAATACACTGACTGGGTGCCTTCATCAAACCCGCGCGGGCAGTACGCCAAAGGAGCGGAACGCCGCAGCCAGATCATCCAGACAGCAACCGACGTTTTTGCCACTGAAGGCTTCGAAGGCACTGCCCTCAAGCGCGTGGCGGAACTGGTGGGGGTGAAGGAAGCCACTCTTTTCCACTATTTCCGGGGCAAGCAGGAATTGCTGACGGCAGTGCTGGCCGAAAGGGACCGGCGCAGCCTGGCAGCCATGCAGGAGGAGGAAGCCGGCCTGCCGTTGATGGTGCGCTCCGCCGAGCGGAACCGCCACGAACCCGGACTTACCACGCTGTATGCAGTGGCATCAGCCACAGCAAATGACCCCGGACACGATTCGCACGGGTACTTCCGGGAACGGTACGCCGAGGTGGTGGACGTACTGGCCGTGGACATCGGCCGGCGCCAGGCGGCGGGGGAAGTGCGCGCGGACGTGCCTGCCCAAGATCTCGCCAGGCTGGTAGTGGCACTCTCCGACGGCCTGCAGCTGCAGTGGCTCTACGACAAGGAAGTGGACGTTGCGGACGGCCTGACGCAGTTCATCGATGTACTGCTGAAGCCGCCCGCGCAGGCCTGATTCCGGGCCGGGCTGGTGCCCTGCGCCGCCCGGGCCGGGAGTTTTTGGGCAGGTATGGGGGTCTGGATGCCCTTAAAGTCGGCATATGTGCCCAAAAACTCCAGGTGGTTCAGCCGTGGACCGTGCTGCGCGGCGCCTTGGCCGGGCCCGTGCTGGCCCGCACTTCCAGCCGTGGCTGGTAGCGGCTGCCGGCGGTTTCGTTCCCTTCCTTCCGGATCAGCGCCCGGAGCTGATGCCAGGCCTGCTCGCCCAGTTCGGTGATGGGGACCGCGCCAGTGGTGAGGGCCGGCGTCGTATACCTGGCAAAGGGGATGTCATCGAATCCGGTCACGGAGATGTCGCCGGGGACGTCCAGCCCGCGCTCGTGAAGGCCGCTCATCAGGCCCATGGCCACAAGGTCGTTGAAGGCAAGGATGCCGGTGGCCCCGCTCGCCAGCACGGCGTCCACTGCCTCATGCCCGGTGTCGAAGTCCGAGCCGCCCTCCAGCATGGTTACTTCCACCTCGGGGTGGGCGGCCTTGAACGTCTCCAGGCCCTTGAGCCGCATGCCGTTGGAGGCGCTGCGGGGCGGTCCTGCAAGGAAGGCCAGTCGGGTGTGGCCCAGTTCCACCAGGTGCCCCGCGATGTCCTGGACGCCCTGGCCGTAGTCCACCACCAGGCTGGGCACGTTCGGGGCGGCGGTGGTGCGGTTGATCAGCACCAGCGGATGCAGGGAGGGTGCGATCTCCTCCAGTTCCGCATCCGACATGCGCGGGGCGCACAGGACCAGCCCGTCGCAGCGCCGGCGCGCCTCGCCCGCGAGGATGGACTCCTCGCTAGACACTTCGAATGAGTCTGCGATAAGCACCCGGTAGCCGTCCTGGGCGGCCGCCCGGCTCAAGCCGCGGAGGATCGCCTGGAAGGTGGGGTTGGCCAGGTCCGGCACCACAATGCCGATGGTGTCCGTCTTTCCCAGCGCCAGGCTGCGGCCCACTGGGTTTGGCTGGTACTTCAGCTCTGCAGCGGCTGCGCGGACCCTTGCCGCGATGTCCGGGTCCACGGTGAAGTTCCCGTTCATGACGCGCGAAACGGTGGCATGGGAAACTCCCGCCTTCACGGCGACGTCCGCGATGCCGATCCGGTCCGCTTGCCGATTTCCTGGCCATGGGGAACCCTTCTTTTGCGCCAAAAGCCGGCACTTCCGGAACCCGTGTTGTCCGGGGCGGGCCGGCCATGATGGCAGGTGCTTTGGAAGACAGCATATACGGGAGCTGGAAAGCGATTTCTATCCTTTTCCCACGCCTTTTCCCGCGCAGCCGGGCCAGGCAGGGCGCTACGTTCAGGAAACCGTTTTCTATCAGGGCGGGAAGTGGTTGACGGATCGCATTGCGGGTTGATAAAACTGCTATAGACAACCGAGAAAACGCTTTCTCAGCAATTTCCTGCCCCCCTGGTGCGCATTGCCGCCGCCGGACCACAGCCGCCGTTCCCACGGCCGGTAATGAGCTTTCGAAAGGGACCCCCATGGTCAACACAGCCGAGACGACGTCAGCCGCCGCTGCTGCAGTCACTTCCCCCCAGGACGGCGGAAAGGCACGCATCGCCCTGATCGGCACCGGCGGGCGTTCCGAGATGTACATCCGCGCCATCTTCGGCAAGCACGCCGACACCGCCGAGCTGGTGGCTTTCTCCGACGTGAACCCCGGACGCGTGGAGTTCTACCAGAAGCTCATCCAGGAACTGGGCGCGCCGGGACCAGTGGCATCCTTCGATCCCGCAGACCTCACCGCCTTCATCCAGGCCAACAACATCGACCGCATCGTCGTCACCACGCCGGACTACACCCATGCCGACTACATTGTGGAGGGCCTGCGCGCCGGTGCCGACGTCGTCGTCGAAAAGCCCCTGACCATCGACGCCGAAGGCTGCCGCCGCATCACCCAGGCGGTGCACGAGACCGGCCGGAATGTGGTGGTCACTTTCAACTACCGCTACTCGCCGCGAAACAGTGCCCTCAAGGAGATCATCCAAAGCGGCGTCATTGGCAAGGTCACCTCCGTCGACTTCAGCTGGGTGCTGGACACCGTCCACGGCGCGGACTACTTCCGCCGCTGGCACCGCGAGAAGAAGAACTCCGGCGGCCTGCTGATCCACAAGGCGTCCCACCACTTCGACCTGGTCAACTGGTGGATCGACGATGTCCCGGAGCGCGTCTTCGCCTCGGGTGGACTGAAGTTCTACGGCGACAAAAATGCTGCCGAGCGCGGCCTTGGCCCACGGCCGGAGCGGGGAACACCCGACGCCGATGCCCCGGCAACCGCAGAGAAGGACCCGTTCGCGCTTGACCTGAGGGAGGACGAGCGGCTCAAGGCCCTCTTCCTGGACAACGAGCACTACGACGGCTACCGCCGCGACCAGGACGTGTTCACCGCCGGCATCACCATCGAGGACAACCTGGCGCTGGTGGTGGAGTACCAGGGCGGCCCGCGCCTGAGCTACAGCCTGAACGCCCACAGCCCCTGGGAAGGCTACCGGGTGGCGGTCAACGGCACCGAGGGACGGGCGGAGCTGGAAGTGGTGGAACGCGCCGCCGTCCTGCACAGCACCGACCAGAAGACTGTGGTGGACCCGAGCGCCACGCCCATTGAGGAAGAAGACGCCGTTCGCCGCAACGGTGAGCGCCTGGTGGTCCAGCGCCACTGGGAGGCCGCCTACGAGGTGCCCATCGTCAACGGCGAAGGCGGCCACGGCGGCGGTGACGAGCTGCTCCTCTCGGACCTCTTCAACGGACCGGGCGAGGACCCGCTGGGCCGTCCCTCCGGCTACCTGGACGGGCTGCGGTCGGTGTCCGTGGGCATCGCCGGCAACCGCTCCCTTGAGACGTCCCTGCCCGTCCGGGTCGAGGAACTGGACCTCGGCGTCGACCTTCGCCGCGGCAAGTAGAGGAAAGAACATGAGCAGGATATTCGTTACCGGCGGATCCGGCCGCCTGGGCCGCAGCGTGGTGGCAGGGCTGGCGCAGGCAGGCCATGAGGTGGTTTCGGTGGACCGAGACGCCGTGCCCGCTGATCAGCTGCCGGACGGCGTCGTGCAGGAAACCGCGGACCTCCTGGCACCGGGCGAGGCCCTGCGCCTCCTTAAGGCAGCAAAGCCCGACGCCGTCATCCACCTTGCGGCGATCGCGGTGCCGTTCAGCGCGCCGGAGGATGTCATTTTCGGCACCAACACCCGGCTCGCCTTCGCGGTGATCAGCGCGGCGACGGAGCTGGGGGTCCGTAAGATCGTCACCGCCAGCAGTCCGACGGTCCTGGGTTACGGCTGCCCGGCGGGATGGCTGCCGCCGTCGTTCCCGCTCGATGAGCGCACGCCGCCGAAGCCCTGGAACGCGTATGCGCTGTCCAAGCTCATCGCCGAACAGACCGTGCAGATGTTCGCCGCGGCACAGGGGGAGAAGATCCGGTACGCGGCTTTCCGCCCGTGCTTTGTCATCTCGCCTGAGGAGTGGGAAGGTGCCCCCACGCAGCAGGGGCACACCCTCGCCGAGCGCCTGGCCGATCCCGCCCTCTCCGCGCCGGCATTGTTCAACTACGTGGACGCCCGGGATGTGGCGGACTTCCTGGACCTGCTGCTGCGGAAGATGGAAGACATTCCGAACGGGGAAACCTTCTTCGTTGGGGCGGCCGACGCACTGGCCGCGGCGCCCCTGGCGGAGCTGATGCCAAAGTTCCTGCCGGGAAGCCAAGCGCTCAGCGCCGGCCTGACCGGAACCAGCCCCGCGTTCTCCATTGCCAAAGCCCAGGAACTGCTGGGGTGGCAGCCCAAGCGCACCTGGCGCACCGAGCTCAAGTCCCAACCAACCCTCAACGACGAGGCCTCCACGCTGGTTACCGCCGGCGGAGGCAAGGAGACATCATGAAATTCGACGGCGTACTCTTCTTCCCCGTCACCCCGTTCACGGCCGAAGGCTCCGTTGACGTGGAGCTGCTCAAGGAACACATCAGCTCCCGGCTGCCGTTTGGACCGGGTGGCGTCTTCCCTGCCTGTGGCACCGGCGAATTCCATGCCCTCAGCATCGAGGAGGTCCGCACCGTGGTGGCGGCCGCCGTCGAGGTTGTAGCGGGGAAGGTTCCCGTGGTGGCAGGCGCAGGCGGCCCCCTGGGGCATGCCTTTGCCGCCGCCCGCGCCGCTGAGGAAGCCGGCGCCGACGCCCTCCTGGTGCTGCCGCCGTATCTGGTCACCGGCCCCACGGACGGGCTGGTGGCCTACATCGAGGCCGTGGCCAATGCCAGCAGCCTGCCGGTCATCGTGTACCACCGCGGTAACGCGAAGTTCACTGCCGCCTCCATGGCCAAGCTCGCGGCCAACCCGAAGGTCATTGGCTTCAAGGACGGCCTGGGCGATGTGGGCCTGGCCCAGGAAATCGTCACCGCCGTCAAGGCCACGGGACGGCAGGACTTCGCCTTCTTCAACGGCCTGCTCACCGCGGAACTGACGCAGGGCGCCTATCGCGGCCTGGGCATCCCGCTCTACTCGTCGGCGGCTTTCGCCATGGCCCCGGAGATCGCCAAAGCCTACTACGACGCCTACACCGCCGGAGACGAGGAACGACGCAACGCGCTGCTCGAGGGCTTCTACGCACCCCTGGTCCGCCTGCGCGACCAGACCCCTGGCTTCGGCGTTTCCCTGGTCAAGGCCGGCCTGCGGCTGGGCGGCCTGCCGGTCGGTTCCGTGCGTCCGCCGCTGGTGGACCCCTCGGAGGAACAGCTCGTGGAGCTCAAGGCCATCCTCGCCAGGGGCTACGAGCTGGCTGGGCGCTGATGAGCGCACCGGCGGCCGAAACCGTCCGCACTGTTCCTTGCATCACCGGCCTGTCAACGCGGCTCCTCACCGTTCCGCTGCGGCGCAGCTGGGGCGTGGAGGCGCCGGAGAACCACGTGATTGCCACGGAGATCCACACGGACGACGGCGGCACGGGCTTCGGTTTCTCCTGGACACCCACCATCGGCCCCCAGGCAGTCAAGGCGCTGCTGGATTACGACATCGCACCTTTCGTCACCGGGCTGCCCGCCACCCCCGAGGCGGTGTGGGATGTGCTCTGGAAGCGGCTGCACGAGGCCGGCAGTGGAGGGCTCACCACCATCGCCATGGCGGGCGTGGACCTGGCCCTGTGGGACCTGCAGGCCCGCCGCGCCGGAACCTCTGTCACCGGCCTGCTGGGCCAACGGCAGGAATCGGCCGAGGTGTACGGCTCCGGGGTGAACCTGCACTACAGCCTGGACGAACTGGTGGCGCAGGTTGAGCGCTGGGTTGCCGCCGGCCACCAGGCGGTGAAGATCAAGGTGGGCAAACCCGACATCCGCGAGGACTACGAACGCGTTGGCGCCGTCCGCTCCGTCCTGGGCCCGGACCGCAGGCTCATGATCGACGCCAACCAGAGGTGGGACCTGCCCACCACCTTCCGGGCCCTCGACGTCCTGTCCGAGTTCGGGCTGGAGTGGCTGGAGGAACCCATCCGGGCGGACGATCTCTGGGCCTACCGCCGGCTCCGGAAGCATTCACCCGTGCCAATCGCCCTTGGCGAAAACCTGCACACCATCTACCGGTTCCGCGATTTCATTGAGGCGGAGGCGGTGGACATCATCCAACCCAACATCATCCGGGTGGGCGGCATTACTCCGTTCCGGCGGATCGTTGAGCTGGCACGGACCAACAGCATCAAGGTCATGCCCCACCTGCTGCCGGAACTGTCCGGGCAGCTGGCCCTGACCCTGGCGGAGCCCACCATGGTGGAGGACGTCGAAGAGGCGTCCTTCGAACAGCTGGGTATCCTGGCCGGGCCGTCGCCGGTGCGGTTCAGCAACAGCAGGGTGGCGCTGACGGACCAGCCCGGACTGGGCTTCCGTTTCCGGGACAGGCTGTAAACATCAATCCCATACGACGAACAGGTACCTGACGTGACAACTGCAACGCTTTCCCTGACAGAGCTCACCGCTGCGGCCACAGCAGCAGCCAAAATCTCTGCGGCCGCCTCCGACGCCGAGCGCGCCGGCTGGTTGAACGCGGTAGCGGACGCCCTGGACGCCAATGCCGCCGAACTGGTGGACATCGCGGATGCCGAGACCAGCCTGGGTGCCCCGCGCCTGACCGGTGAAGTGGCCCGCACCACCGGCCAGCTGCGCCTGTTCGCCCGCGTGATCACCGAGGGCTCCTACATTGAGGCCATCATTGACCATGCGGATCCGGCGGCCACCCCGCCCAGGCCGGACCTTCGCAGGATCCTCAAACCCATTGGTCCCGTTGCCGTCTTTTCCGCGTCCAACTTCCCGTTTGCCTTCTCCGTGGCCGGCGGCGACACCGCCTCAGCCCTCGCCGTGGGCTGCCCGGTGATTGTCAAGGCGCACTCGGGCCACCTGCGGCTTTCCGAGCGGACGGCGGAGATTGTGGCGGAGGGACTCCGGGGCGCGGGTGCACCGGACGGGTTGTTTGCCCTGGTGAGCGGACGCGAGGTGGGAACGGCCCTGGTCCAGGACCCTGCCATCAAGGCCGTTGGCTTCACCGGGTCCATCCCCGGCGGCCGGGCCCTGTTCGACCTTGCCACCTCCCGTCCCGATCCCATTCCGTTCTATGGGGAACTGGGGAGCCTGAACCCTGTGGTCATCACCGCGGCGGCACTGCAGGCCCGCTCCGCGGAACTCGCAGCGGGACTGGCCGGCTCCTACACCCTTGGTGCGGGCCAGTTCTGCACCAAGCCCGGACTGGTGTTCATCCCCGCGGGCACGCAGTTTGCCAAGGAAGTGGCTGAAGCCAGCAAGGACAAGCCGGCCCTGGGCATGCTGACCACCCGGATCGCGGAAGCCTACCCTGACGGGTTGCGCACCTTCGCATCAGTCGAGGGCGTGGACATCGTCAGCGGCAGCGTGGACCAGGATGCGGTGGCAAACGGCGCCGCTCCGGTGGTTTTCTCCACCAGCGCGGCCAAGGTTTTGGAACGCCCGGAGCAGCTGCTGGAAGAATGCTTCGGCCCCACCACCATCCTCATCGAATACACGGACCAGGACCAACTGGCAGCTGTGCTGGCCAAGGTCCCGGGCAGCCTGACTGCCACCCTGCATGCCCAGCCCGATGAGGACATCGCGGACCTGGCGGAGCAGCTGTCCGGGCTCGCCGGACGCGTCCTGTTCGAAGGCTGGCCCACGGGCGTGGCCGTCAACTGGGCCCAGCAGCACGGCGGCCCGTACCCGGCCACCACCTCGCTCTTCACCTCGGTCGGCGCGACGGCGGTCCGCAGGTTCCAGCGTCCGGTGGCCTACCAGGACGCCCCCGAGGCAGTGCTGCACCCGGCATTGCGCGAGGACAACCCGCTGGGCATCCCGCGCCGCGTGGACGGGGAACTGCAGCTTCCGTAACCAGCCACAGACGCAGAAGACCCCGGGACCGATGAACTGGTCCCGGGGTCTTCTGCGTCCTGGACGCGCTCCCTACAACTGCAGCGTCACCGGCCGGTCCAGCCCGTTCACGGTAGCCACAGGCCAGCGCGGGTCCACGGTGAGGATGCGAAGTCCGGACTCCGTGAGCTGCACCGTGTCCTCGATCTTGACGCCGGGGCCGGAGGGGTTCCACGTGAAGGCCTGGTCCAGGACTACAGTGTCTGTGGCCTCGGACGTCACCCTTGGATCCCGGCCCGCATAACCGGCCGGACCACCCTGGTGGTGCTGTTCCCACTGGTCCGCCCCGAAACCGTGCCGGCCGTAAGCGGCCTGGATCTCGGCAAAGATCCTGTCCAGCCGGGTGCCGGGAACGGTGGCATCGAAGATATCCGCTTCCACTGCCGCAATGCGGGCCTCGGCGTCGCGCTCTTCCGGTGTGCCGGCGTCGAACCTTACCCAGCGGGTGATGTTGGCAACCAGTCCGTCGCGGCGTGCACACGCCACAGCCATGGCCCGCCTGCCGAGGGGGGCGTGGGTTGCCAGCGGGTGCCGGAAGGTGCTGCGGGAGCTGCCGTTGCACAGGAGCACCAGCGGTTCCGCGCCGGCGGCCACCACGCGGGCGGCCAGCGCCGCAACCAGCTCGAACTCGGTGGTGTGGGGGCGGGCAGCGGACAGGACGTCGGTCATGAGGCCGGCCAGCTCCGCGCTGAGCAGGGAATAGCGGGCACTTTCCGCCGGGAGGAGCTGCTGGCGGGCGGCGCGCAGCTGCACGGCGACGTCCGCTTCCGCCAGCGGCGGCCGGGAGCTGTTCCCGACGGCGGCGGCGGCCTGGTGCAGGTTGCCGTACCAGGGCACCGTGTGCAGGTTGACCCCGGCGGGCAGCTCTTCGGCTGCGATCCTGCCGGCTTCATTGTTGAACGTCACCAGGTGGTCGCCGTCGCGGTCCACCAGCAGGGCGGCGATGGGGTCGCCGGCCAGGCTGATGTGGACGCGGCTGCCGTCCAGGTACCAGGTCAGGGCGGTGTTCGTGGTCAGGAGCAGGGAGTCCTGCCCGGCAGCGTCGAGGATGTCCAGGACGCGCTGGCGCTTGATGGTCCGGTCCGTCCTTGACCCTGGAGCCAGGCGCGCGTCCCGCGGGGGGACGGCTGTAGTTGTTGTTTGGCTCATGAGGGGTCCCCCTGCTGGTTGATCAGTGCTTCGATGTCGGGGGTGGCCAGGATTCCGTCGGCCACCAAAACGGTGATGCTGCGTCGCACCGGTCTGCCGGATTCGGCGATCACGGGGGTATCCCACGCCAGCGACTGGCCCACGCCGGGGTAGCCGTCCACCCGGACAAACCATGGGTCCGAGGATTCCTCCGGGGCGACGAACACCAGGGTGGCGGGGCCGCCGTCGAACAGTCCTGACCAGGCGAGCCAGCGCGCGATGCTGCCGTGGGTCTCCGCCTCGCCGGCGCCGGCCGGCGTCCACACGGCCGCGTCCACGCATCCGGGCAACCGCCAGAAGAAACCGCCATACCCGCCCTCGAACCGTCCGTTGGATCCGGGGCTGCCCAGGCTGACCGGCCTGTCACCGGCAGGGGACAGCGCGAAGTCCAGGGACAGGCGCCAGATGGAGGGCGCGACGCCGGACCAGGCCCAGGAGCGCTCCTCCAGAAGGATGGGGGCACCGTCGGGGCCGTTCCAGCTCAGGGTTTCCTGGAGCCGGCCAACATGTCCGCCGCCGGCGTCCGTCCGCTCCGAGGTGGTGCCGGTGCTGGTGATGCTGCCGTGGTCGGGGCGCCAGATGTACTGCCCTGCCTCCCGGGTGTAGGTGCGGCCGCCCCAGAAGTTGACCCCGTCCACATCCTGCAGTGCCACGCCCACGCCCAGGTGCCATACGTGGTCCAGCGGCTGGTGGTCCGTCACCACGGTTCCGGCCAGCGTCCGGACCGGGTGCAGGTAGGGGCGCGGGGAGGAGACTGGCCGGATGCGGCTGCCGTCCTGGTAGTCCGCCACCGGGTGGCCGTCCAGGGTCAGCGTGCGTTTGGGTGGCAGGGCCCGGGCCCAGGGGACGCCGAGTTCGGCGAACGTGGCCTGCGCCTTGATCGCTCGCGCGATCAGGTCGCTGATGCCCCCGACCACGGGATGCGCGTCGTCGCCGTCGCCTTCCCAGGAGACGTATTCTGCGCCGATCGGGGCTGGCGCGGGAGACGTGCGGATGGCTTCCAGGACGGCAGTGAACGCGCCGGTGTCCTGCAGCGCGCAGAGCAGGGGAGCCCCCGTGGCCCGGGCAGCCAGCAGGTTCTCCAGCAGGTCCGTGCGGCCGTATGATTCCCGGCGCTCGCCGTCGGCGGTGGTGATGACAACCTGGTCCTGGGTGTAGGAGAGGGTTATGTCGCCCAGGGTTCCATGTACCGTGACGGTGGGGTCCAGCTGTTCGGGGGCGCAGAGTGTGAGGGCGCACAGCAGCGTGGTTCCCTGAGTGGTGCGGACCCGGAGTACAGAGGTGTCGTCGCTTTCAGTCTGGTTGGCCCGGTACAGGTCCGTTTCCACGGAGGCTACGTCGGCGAGGGTCCGTGCGCCGGCAAGGTACAGGCCCGTAGCGACGGCGTGGGCCAGCGCATTCGTTGCCACGCCATCCACCACGTCGACGCCGTCCAGGCTGCGCTTCCCGGCCCAGCGTGAGCGCTTGAAGTATGCCTTGGTCCGGAGCCACTGGCCGGTGGCGCTGATGCCCAGGACGGTGCCGATCTCCCCAGCGGCCACCGCGGCCCTTATGGCGGGCAGGGCCTGGGATCCCAGGCTCTGGAAGCCCACCTGGACCAGCTGCCCCTTGTCCCGTGCCACGCCGATGACCTGTTCGAACTGCGCCATGGAAGCCACTGGAGGCTTTTCCACGAAGACGTCCATCCCGGCGGACAAGGCTTTGATGGCCAGCGGGGCATGCGTTTGGATGGGCGTGGCAAGAATGACGACGTCGATGCCCGGCTGTGCGGCCAGCAGCCCGTCCAGGTCGGGGAACACGGCGACCGAACCGGCGAGGCTGTCCGGCTGCGGCGGGTTGGGATCGGCGACGGCCACCAGTTCCAGGGCGCCGCTCCGTTCAAGCCGCGCCAGGTTGGCAAGATGCCGCTCGCCGAAGCCGTGCACGCCTACCAGTGCCACTCGCGGGATGGCCGTGGGTGCGGGGTGCTGGTGCGTGGTGTCCGCTGAATGCTGTGTGGTCACGTGGGTCCCTTGGAAGCTGTTGGGAAAGGGAGTCAGGAGGCCAGCGTTTGGGCCAGGAAATCAAGGGCTTCGTCCTGCATGGCCGCGGTGAAGACGTGGCCGCCGGGGGAGAAGCTGCCGGTATACCGGTCCGTGCCGCCGTGCAGGGATTCCAGTAACCGGTGCGCCTGGCGCATCCCGTCCTCGGGAAAGAGTTCGTCGGCCAGGGCGTACTGCACCAGGAAGCGCGCGGCTGCTGCGCGGGCGGTGAGCTCGGGCCAGTCACCCAGCTTCCACAGCCCGGGGGTCTGCAGGAGCCAGGAGTGCGCGTCCAGGTAGGCGGGAAAGAGGGATCCGAAGGTGGTCATCATGCACGTCACCACCGCGGCCCGGATACGGGGGCTGAGGACTGCGAGGGCAAGGGAGCGGCTGCCGCCTCCGGAGAAACCGATGCAGCCCAGCCTGTCCTCGTCGACGTCCGGCAGGGCCGCCAGGATTTCGAGCGCGGAGAGATCGTCGTGCGCCACCATGCCGGCCAGGCTGGTGCCCAGCAGGCCGGCCGCTTTGGCAACCGTGTCCTCGTGGCAGCCGGCAGCGGCGTTGTATTCGTCTGCGACGGAAGGCACGACGCCGTCCTCCCGCCACTGCGCCTGCCTCGCCGCTGCCGCTGCGGCGGTCCGCCACGGGGGATCGGAAAGGTCGAATTTGCGGCTGCCCCAGGCGAACGCGTCGTGGGCCAGGACCGCGAAGCCGCGGCGGGCGGTGTCCGTCGCTAGGGCGCGACCGTCGTAATGGCCGGCGCGGGCGGCTGCCGCGGACGGGTGGCTGTCCGGTAGCTCCACCAGGCGGTCGGCCCCGCCGAACTTGTTTCCGCCATGGCAGTGCAGGGCCAGGACCCCCGGCAGGGGCCCGGAACGTCCGGCCGGCCTGATCAGCCAGCCCGTGGTCCGCGGTCCGAAGCCCAACTGCCAGCTGAGCTGGGAGGTGGTGACGCCGTCGTCCGTTGCCTCCCAGTGCACCGTCGCCGCAGGTGGTGCACCTGCGCCGGGGACACCCAAGGCGTCCGAAAACTCCTGCGCCGGCCGGGTGGAGGCCTGGTGACGTGGATGTTGCCGCACGTAGGCAGGCCAGTCGTCGTAGCCGGCGATGGCGCTGGGCCGCGCTGTTTGGATCATCTTGCCTGCCTCCTTTCGGTGGTGGTTCTGGCTTGTCAGGTGCTGGCGCTGCGGTCAGGCGAGGTTTTGGTTGACCTCGGAGATCATGCCTTTGGCTGCGTCCCGCGGGGAGATCTTGCCGAAGAGTACATCTGTGTTGTAACGGTTCAGAACCTCCATGGTTGCCGATGATCCTGCTGGGAACGGCTTGGGGGCCTGGACCTTCAGGGCGGCAATGCGGTCCAGGTATGCTGCCTCCTTCTGCTGGGTTTCCTTCAGCAGGGGAGTGATTCCGGCCTTCAGCTCGGTGTTGGCAGGCATGCCCCGGTCACTCTTGATCTTGGAAGCTGCGTCCATGTTGTTGACCAGGTAGTTGATGAACAGGGCCGCTTCCTTGGGCTGGGACGACTTGGAGGAGATGGCGTATTCCATGGAGGAGCGCAGCCAGGAGCCGGCCTGCTTGCTTTCGCCAGGCAGCTTGGCCATGACCAGGGGCGCGCCGGAGTAGGACGTCATCTGGTTGCTCCAGGAGATTTTCATGCCCTGCTTTCCCTGTCCCATCAGGGTCATTTCCGGTTGCGCGGAACCGTCTTCAACGGTCTGCGATGCGGAGGGCGCGCCACCGGTATCCATCAGCTTCTTGTTGAGCTCGAACCAGCGGCTCAGGGTTTCCTCGCTGATGCCCATCTTCTTTCCGTCGTCCGCGTAGAGGGCTTCCCCGTTCTGGCGGGCCCACACTGCAAGGAAGGAGTCGTTGGCCATGGGCGTGGTGCCGAAGGTTCCGGCCGGCGACTTTTGGGTGATCCCGGCCGCGATCCTGGCGTAATCGTCCCAGGTCCACGTCTCGTCATCCGGCATGGGGACGCCTGCGGCCTCGAAAACCTTGGGGTCAAGGACCATGGACATGGAATTAACTCCTGCCGTGACGGTGTACTGCTTGCCGTCGATCTTGCCCAGGTCAACGGTTCCTTCGGCGAACTTGGAGGTGTCGATCTGGTCCTTGACTTTGTCCAGGTCCAGCAGGACGCCGCGGCTGGCGTACTCGCTGGGGTAGGCGCCGCTCATGGCGATGACGTCCGGCGTGGTTCCGCCGGCGATCTGGGTGGCCATCTTGTCCCAGTAGGAGCTGAATTCGGTGTTTTCGCCCTGGACCCTGATGGTGGGGTTTGCGGCTTCGAAGGCTTTGATGACCTCCATGGTGGTTTTCGCCCTGGAGTCATTGCCCCACCACGCGAACCGGATGGTTACAGGGTCTTCCGCCGTCCCCACTTTTCCCGCCTGCGGGCTGCTGCCGCAGCCGGAGAGCATCATGGCAAGGGCGGCGGCAGCGCCGGTGACGCCCATGACGGATTTCTTGAGACCAAACTTCATTGGTTGTGCCCCTCGGCTTGTCATCTAGGGTGGAGTGAGGCGGGTAACAGAAAACGTTTTCTCAAAAACTAACAAAGGGCTATACAGGAGTCAAGAAACCGTTTACTTTGGTACGGAGCCGCATTTCGACGGCGCTCCCGGCGACGGACGATCGCAGCCCCGCAAGGTGGCAGCAGGCCGTACCGGGAAGCGCCCCTTCCCATCGCTTCGCGATGACCGCAACGTGGAGGCCACGATGACCAAAGGAGACCACATGGCCGCAAAACACATCTCCAGGACACTGCGTCCGGCCCGGGTGCCAGCCGCAGTTTGCCTGGCGTCCCGGACAGGGCAGCTCCTGTGAGCGCCATCAGCGAGCTCAGCTCGATTAGCCGGCGGAAGGGCAAAGCCACACCTGAGGAGAAGAAGGCGAACAGGCGGGACAACAAGGCCGCTTACATCTTCCTGCTGCCGTGGCTGGTAGGCCTGGTGGCAATCACCATCGGCCCCATGCTGATGTCCCTGTACTTGTCCTTTACGGACTACAACCTGCTCCAGCCGCCGGAATGGACAGGGCTGGACAACTTCACCCGGATGCTCAGTGATGCCCGGCTGCACAATTCGCTGCGGGTGACGTTTACGTATGTCTTTATCGGGGTGCCGCTGCAGCTCGCTGTGGCTCTGTTGATTGCGCTCGTGCTGGACAAGGGGCTCCGCGGGCTCCCGTTCTACCGTTCGGTGTTTTACCTGCCGTCCCTGCTGGGCGGTTCGGTTGCCGTGGCCATTCTGTGGAAGCAGATTTTCGGCACTACGGGCCTGGTCAACCAGGTCCTGGCCATGTTCGGGATCCAGGGCCCGGGGTGGATCTCGGACCCCAGCACGGCTTTGGGTTCGATCATTCTGCTGCACGTCTGGACTTTTGGTGCCCCGATGATTATCTTCCTGGCAGGCCTGCGGCAGATCCCCAACATGTACTACGAGGCCGCCAGGGTGGATGGCGCCACCACGCTCCAGCAGTTCGGGCGGATCACCCTGCCGATGCTGAGCCCGATCATCTTCTTCAACCTGGTGCTGCAGATCATCGGTTCCTTCCAGTCGTTCACCCAGGCGTTCATCGTCTCCGGTGGCAACGGCGGGCCTTCGGACTCCACGATGTTCTTCACCCTGTACCTCTACCAAAAGGGCTTCGGCCAGTTCGACATGGGCTACGCATCAGCCATGGCCTGGGTGCTGCTGCTCATCATCGGCGTGTTCACCGCCATCAACTTCATCGCTTCTAAGTATTGGGTTTTCTATGACGACTAAGCTTGAGACGCTGCCCACCCCGGACGAGAAGTCAGCGGGCGCCGGCAAGCCTACGAACCGCAAGCGCAGGGTCCGCGAGTCCCGGGGAACGCTGGCCTTCAGCCGTGCCCAGCGCGGTAAATCGCTGATGAAGCATGGCATCCTGATCCTGGCCGGCGGCCTGATGATCTATCCGCTCCTGTGGATGGTGGTGTCTTCACTGCGTCCGAACGAGCTGATTTTCCGGGAGCCCGGCCTGTGGCTGAACAGCCTGGAGATGAGCAATTACACCTCCGGCTGGTCGGCCCTGACGCACCCCTTTGGCCACTACATGCTGAACTCGGCCATTGTGGTAATCGGCTCAATTCTAGGGAACCTGGTGTCCTGCTCCATGGCCGCCTACGCCTTTGCCCGCCTGCAGTTCACGGGCAAGAAACTGTTCTTCGGGATCATGCTGCTGACCATCATGCTGCCGTTCCACGTGGTCATCGTTCCGCAGTACATCCTGTTCTCCCAGATCGGCTGGGTGAACACCTTCTGGCCGCTGCTGGTGCCCAAACTGCTGGCCACGGACGCGTTCTTCGTCTTCCTCATGGTGCAGTTCATCCGCGGCATTCCCCGCGAACTTGATGAAGCGGCGCGGATTGACGGTGCCGGCCATCCGCGGATCTTCCTGCAGGTGATTCTGCCGCTGATGGTGCCCGCACTGGCCACCACCACCATCTTCACCTTCATCTGGACCTGGAACGACTTCTTCGGCGCCCTCATCTACCTCACGGACCCTGACATGTTCACCGTCCCGGTGGCGCTGCGGGCCTTTGTGGATTCGCAGTCCGCCACCAGCTGGGGCTCGCTGTTCGCCATGTCCATCGTCTCCCTGCTGCCCGTCTTCCTGGTGTTCCTCTTCGGCCAGCGATTCCTCATCAAGGGCATCGCCACCACCGGTATCAAGTAAGCTGGCGCACCGCCCGGCAGCTCGAACGGCCCGTCCCGGTGACGGGCCGTTTGTCTGCCGGGGATGGTTTATCTCCCGGGCTCCGCTGGCAGCAATACCTTGTATTACAAGTGCAGAACTTGTAGCATTAGTGCAAGAAAGCGCTTTCACTGAGTTGCGGCCAGTTCTTCTGCTGCCGGCCCGCAACACATTCCCCATCAGAACAAACCCTTGGATCAAAGAAGATCGGAGTACACAGTGCCGCTTTTTCCCCGTCCTGCGTCTGCTGCCAGGCAGCACGCAGGGGCACCCGCTTCAGGCGCCTTGCGCCGAACCCGTAAAGCCGGCGCGGTTGCCGCCGCCGTCGCCGCCGTCATGGCCCTTAGTGCCTGCGGAGGGGGAGCTGCCCCGCAGAATGCTGATGGCACCGTCGAGCTCCGTTTCTCCTGGTGGGGCGGCGACAAGCGCGCCCAGCTGACCCAGGAGGCAATCAAGCAGTTCGAAGCCGAAAACCCCAAGATTAAGGTCAAGCCCGAGTTTGGTGACTGGAGCGGCTACTGGGACAAGCTGGCCACGCAGGTGGCCGCCAACGATGCCCCCGACATCATCCAGATGGACGAGAAGTACATCACGGAGTACTCCAGCCGTGGCGCCCTTCTTGACCTGTCCAAGTACGAGATCGACACCTCCAAGCTGGACGAAGCGGCACTGAACGCAGGAAAGAGCGAGAAGGGCCTGACGGGAATCGCCGCAGGCATCAACGCCGCCACCATCCTGGCCAACCCGGCCGTCTTCCAGGCCGCCGGAGTCCCGCTCCCGGACGACACCAAGTGGACGTGGGACGACTTTGGCCGCATTGCAGCAGAGATCACGGCCAAGTCGCCCAAGGGAACCTATGGGGCAGCCGCCTATGGAACTGACGAGGCTTCCCTGGGGGTCTGGCTCCGGCAGAATGGCAAGTCACTGTACACCTCCGACGGCAAGCTGGGCTTCGAGCCGGGCGATATCGCCGAGTGGTGGGCCAACCTGAAACAGCTGAGCCAAAAGAAGGCGGTGCCATCCGCGTCCGAGGTGGTGGAAGCCGAAGCTGCTCCGCTTGACCAGAGCGGACTGGCGACGGGCAAGAACGGCATGGCCTTCTGGTGGTCCAACCAGGCTCCGGCCCTGGAAAAGGCCAGTGGCGGCGACCTGAAGATCCTGCGGTTCCCCACCAAGACAGGCTCTGCCGATGAAGCGGGCCTTTGGTACAAGGCCTCGCAGTTCTGGTCCGCCTCCTCGCGCACCAAGCACCCGCAGGAAACTGCCAAGTTTATCGACTTCCTGACCAACAACGTCAAAGCCGGCGAGGCCCTCCTTGCCGACCGCGGTGTCTACCCCAACTCGGAGGTCCGGGCTGCGATCCAGCCGAAACTGACCCCGGCCGACGTCAAGGTGGTCAACTTCATCGACCAGATCAAGGATGAGCTCGGCGAGGCCCCGGCGCCGCCGCCGAAGGGTGCGGGCGCCATCCAGGAAATCATCAAGCGGTACACCTCGGAAGTGCTGTTCGAACGGCTCTCTCCAGAGGACGCGGGCAAGAAAGCGACCGACGAGATGAAGTCCGCCATCGGCAGCTAGTCCTCACCCCG
Organism: Arthrobacter sp. B1I2; assembly: GCF_030816485.1. Classification (NCBI taxonomy): domain Bacteria; kingdom Bacillati; phylum Actinomycetota; class Actinomycetes; order Micrococcales; family Micrococcaceae; genus Arthrobacter; species Arthrobacter sp. B1I2. The sequence goes on from NZ_JAUSYC010000001.1 coordinate 1,862,314, forward strand.
CCAACACGGCTCCGGGCAGTCTGGATGGTGCCTCCCCATCCAGGCGTCCGACGGCGGGTGGCAGCTCCGCCCCGGCGGGAACCAGTGGTTCCTCCCGGGGCGGAGCTGTTTAACGGAGCGTGCTGCTTTCACGGGCAGTGGTCAAGGAACGCCGCTCTCCCATAATTCAGCACGCTGGCGGAGCTGCCGCGGCCCGTGGATGCGCGGCGGTAAGGCCGTCCCCAAGAAGTGGAATCGTGTACCCGGTAGTGGTGGGGCGGTGGAGTGGTAGGTGTGGCCGGTTGGGGTGGTGGTTGCCACGGTATGGCGTGGGCCGGGGACGGGTTTTGCGGTCCAGCCGGGTGTTTCTTTGGTGTGGTTGCAGGCTTCGCAGAGGCCCTGGCCGTTACCGGCGCTGGTGGGTCCGGCGTTGTGCCAGGCGGTGATGTGGTCGTGGTGGCGGATCGGGGCGTCGCAGTACGGTGTGCGGCAGGTATCGTCCCGGATGTAAAGGAAGCGCTTCAAGCCCGCGGGGAAGAGCCGGGCTTTGGAGTCCACCGCCAGCAGTTCCCCGCTGCCGGGGGCGGTGTAGAGCCGCCGGACCCACAGGCTGGGTTCGTTGTGGCCGGCGCTGTTGAGGGCGATGTCCCGGGCCAGGGCTGCCGGTAGTACGCCGTAGCCGGGGAGCCGGGCGGGTTCGGCGTCGGCCTGGAGGAGGGTGCGGTCGGTCATGACGAGTTGGATCTGCACCCCGCTGATCCTGCCGGGTGTGCCGGTGAGGCGTTCGACGAGGGTGTCGGCCATGACCTGGCCCCGGGACCGGTCATCCCCGGCCGAGCGTGCCGTGTCGGCGTCGCGGGTCAGGGCTGCGTAGGCGGCGACGCCCTGGGCGGCGGGCAGCAGGGCGGTCAGGCAGGTCATGGTGTCCGGTGCCGGGCGCAGACTCGCGGTCCGTTCCGTGACCGCGCGGGCCGCCCGCTTCGCCACTGAGGCAGGGTCCCGCCGGTACGCGGCGGCCCGGACAGCGGCGATTACGGCCTTATCTCCCATCCCTTCGAGGGTGCCGGTGTCCGCGGCGAGTTCCTGATCCACCCCGGCCCGGTCCCCGGCACTGAGGCAGATGGTTTCCTTCACGATCAGGGTGGCCCGCCACTCATTCAACAGCCCAGCCCGGAACGCGGCGAACGTGTGCGGCATCCCGGTCAGGGTTCTGGCCAGCCCCAGCAAGCGTGAACCCCGGGCCGGTGACTCCCGCCGCGCCAACGCGATCTGCGCGCCGACCCCGGCGCCCTGCTCATCGACGGGCACCCCGGCGGCGGCCTGCTCCCGCCGCTGCTGCAGGTCGAAGGCCACCGCGGTATCGGCCTGCCGGGCGCCGACCGCAGATTTCAGATCCTCCAACTCCCGCAGCTGACCAATCTTCCCCGCCCCATCAGCAGCCAACGGAACGGAACCCAGCAAGGCCAGGACGTCAGCAAGGGAAGGCGCATCAGAAGGAACAGCCGAGGACTGGGGCGCATCAACAACAAGGTGTGTCCGATGCTCCGCCCCCAGCCCTACCGCCACCGTCCCCAAAACTGCTTCCATAACCAAAGCTTTGCACCCGGGTCCGAGAAAGACAGCCGCCCACAAGCCCTATGTGGAAAACCGGGAAGCCGCCCGTCCCAAGCCGCCCTGAACCCAAACACAACGGCGGTGCCGAAAGGAGGCACCGCCGTCGTACCCTGTTCGACGCGGCTGCCTATCCTTCGGAAACCACCACAACACCGCCGGCCGGTACAGTGCCGGCAAACGCCTCGCCTGTCAGCAGGTCAGTGCCAGAAACGGAGACTGCGGCATCCGAACGCGTGTGGTTGATGGCGAACAGGAAGCTGCGTCCATCTTCGGCGAACCGGCGCACCAGCTCCACACCGGGGTCGGCAGCGGCAACGGGGGAGACTCCTGACTCGGCCAGCAGCTTGTCCAAAACGGCTTCGATCCCGTCAGGGTTGGGGAAGGTGGCCAGGTACCAGGCCGCCCCCGCACCAACGGCGCGGCGCGTGAGGGAAGGGACGCCCTCCAGCGGGTACTCGGTAAAGTTCAGCACCGTCTCCGCGCCGGCCAGATGGACGTGCTCGCTCCAGACCGAAGACAGCGTCCCGTCGCTCAGCTTCAGCTCGGAACCGGCGAGGAGGGGATGGAACTCCTCCACCCGCACCCCCAGAAGCTCCCGGAACGCGCCAGGATAGCCGCCCAGCCGCACGTGGTCCTGCTTGTCCACAATGCCGCTGAAGTAACTGATCAGGACAGTGGCGCCGGCGGAGGCGGCAGCAGCAATATTCGCCGCGTCCTCATCCGAAACCGTGTACAGCGTGCACACCAGGACCAGGTCATACCCCTCCAGCGAAGCAGAGGGATGCACCAGGTCCACGGAAATTCCACGGAGGAACAAGGCGCGGTGGAAAGCCCTCAGCAGGTCCAGGTACTTCACGTCGATGCTCGGCTTGGAGTCGATCTCGCTGGCCCACCAAGCCTCGTAGTCAAAGACAATGGCGGCGCGGGACTGGACCCGGGAACCGCGCACGGGTTCAAGCTTCTTCAGCGTTGCGCCAAGCTCCACCACCTCCCGCCACACGCGGGTGTCCCGGCCGCCGTGCGGCACCATGGCCGAGTGGAATTTCTCCGACCCGGCAAAGCTCTGGCGCCACTGGAAGAACATCACGGCGTCTGCCCCGCGGGCCACGTGCGCCAATGAATTGCGCAGCATCTCGCCGGGCATCTTGGGCTGGTTGCGCGGCTGCCAGTTCACGGCCGACGTCGAATGTTCCATCAGGATCCACGGGTCACCGCCCGCAATGCCCCGGGTGAGGTCCGCGCTGAACGCGAGTTCGATGTGCCGTTCGGGGTCGGCGGCCACCAGGTAGTGGTCGTTGGCGATGACGTCCAGGTCCTTGGCCCAGTCGAAGTAGTCCATGGACTTGGTGGCACTCGAGGCCATCAGGTTGGTGGTGCAGGGGATGCCCGGTGTTACCTCGCGCAGGACGGCGACGAGTTCCCGGTAGTAGTCCATCAGCGCCCAGGAGTTGAACCGCTGGAAGTCCAGCTGCTGGCCCGGGTTCAGGGTGGAGGGGGCATCGGAAGGCGGCAGGACCTCATCGAAGGAGCCGTAGTTCTGGGACCAGAAGGCCGTCCCCCAGGAAGCATTGAGCGCATCGATGCTCCCGTACCTGTGCTCCAGCCAGGCGCGGAAGGCGGCGGCGTCCTCTTCGCCGTAGAACTCCGAGACGTGGCAGCCGAGTTCATTGTCCACGTGCCACAGCGCCAGGGCGGGGTGGTCCTTGTAGCGTTCAGCGAGCTTGCGGGTAATTCCGGCGGCATAGCGGCGATAGACGGCCGACGACGGCGTGTAGTGCCGCCGCGAGCCCGGCCCCAGTACGGTTCCGTCAGCAGTGACCGGCAGGATTTCCGGATGCTTGCGCGCCAGCCAGGCAGGAGGTGCGGCGGTGGCAGTGGCCAGGGCCACCTTGACGCCGATGCCGGCGAGGTTGTCCATGACCTCGTCCAGCCAGCCGAAGTCGTAGTGACCCTCGGCGGGCTCCAGCAGCGCCCAGGAGAAGATCCCCACGCTGAGGAAGTTCACCCCGGCTTCCTGCATGAGCTCCAGGTCCTCCAGCCGGACACTGGCCGGCCACTGTTCGGGGTTGTAATCCCCGCCGAAGGCGATGCCCTCAACCTTGTTCCAAACGCTGGTTGGGCCGGCGGTTTCCTGCTGTGCCATGCGACTCCTATGTCTGTTCCGGGCGGAAACTGGATCTGACATCAGACCTTTGGAAAACGCTTGCCCAAATCCCTGATAGCGGATATTGTATCGTTTCAGAAGCCGTGTTAGCCAGCTCACTGCGCTCGTTGTAGGCCGAGAAATGGCGAAGCACCCATCGAGCAAGGAGGCTCCCGTGATTAACAGAAGGCATTTCCTCACAACCGTTGCCGTCGGCACCGCATCTGCCGCCGCCCTGGCGGCTTGTGGCAACGGATCCAGCTCTTCCGGCCAGACCGGATCCGCGCAGAACCCCGTCACCATCAACTACACCTGGTGGGGCAACGATGACCGCGCCACCCGCACCCGCAAGGCCATCGAGCTGTTCGAATCCAAGAACCCGGATATCAAGGTCAACGGCAACTTCACCGACTTCGCCGGCTACTGGCAGAAGCGCGCCACCGAGGCTGCCGGCGGCGGCCTGCCGGACGTCATGCAGTGGGACCTGTCCTACCTGCGCGACTACGGCCAGCGCAACCAGCTCCTGGACCTCAGCACCGTGAAGATCGATACCTCCACCTTTGAAAAGTCCCTCCTGCCCTCCGGGCAGATCAAGGGCAAGACCTACGGCATCCCCACCAGCACCAATGCCTTCGCTGTCTACTACGACCCCGCAAAGCTGGCCTCCCTGGGCGTCGCCGAGCCGACCGGCAAGTGGAACTACAAGGAATTCAATGACTTCCTGACCCAGGTTGGCACCAAGAGCAATGGTGCCCTCTTCGGCGGCACCGACTACACGGGCGTTTGGTGGATGTTCAACGTCTGGCTCCGCCAGAACAACATCGAAGCGTTCACTGAAGACGGCAAGCTCGGTTTCACCAAGGACGACATGAAGAAATGGTGGAACACGACGGCCGGCCTGCGCGGCACTCCCGCCATCGTCTCCGAAGAGCGCGTCACGCAGCTGGCACCCAAGTCGCCGTTCGGCTCGAACGTTACCGCCACCGAAGTCACCTGGGACAACTTCATGGCCGGCTACCTTGCAGACAGCGGGGCGAAGGAACTGAAGCTTGTTCCCGTCCCGTCGGATGCCCCGGACAACCTGGGCCTGTTCCTGAAGCCGTCCATGCTGATGGTGGCCAGCGCCAAGACCAAGTACAAGGACGCTGCCGCCCGCTTCATCGATTTCATGGTCAACGATCCCGAGGTGGGCCAGATCTTCAAGACCTCCCGTGGTGTCCCGGCCTCCAAGACCCAGCGTGACGGCACCACCTTCGAAGGTACGGACAAGCTCGTGGTGGACTACGAAAAGTCCATCGAGAAGTACCTCAAGGACGCTCCCCAGCCGCCCATCGTCGGCTTCGGCACCCTCGAAGCTTCGTTCAAGCGTGTCTCCTCGGACCTGAACTACGGGAAGCTGACCGTCGATGGCGCAGCCGACGCTTGGTTCAAGGAAGCCGAAGACCTCATCAAGCAGAATGCCTGATCAGGCAGACTGTCTGACCAAGATGTTCACAACTGACGGAATGAACTCGTGACACAAAGCCCAACTCTGAGCAGGCGTTCGGCGCAATCCGCTCCCACGCTGCCGCGCAAGTCGCGGCAGCGTGGTGTGGACGCCCGCGCCGGCTACACCTTCCTGCTGCCCTGGCTGCTGGGATTCATCGCCCTCACGGTTGGGCCCATGATTTCCTCGCTGTACTTGTCGTTCACCAATTACAACCTGTTCGATCCGCCCAAGTGGATCGGCCTGGACAACTACACCACCCTCTTCCAGGACGAACGGTTCCTGCAGTCAGTGGGCGTGACCGTGGGCTATGTGGTCTTCGGTACCCCGCTGAAGCTCGCCGCAGCGCTGGCGGTTGCGATGCTCTTGAACAGCAAGCGCCGCGGCCAGGGTTTCTACCGGTCCGCGTTCTACGCCCCGTCCCTGATCGGCGCGTCCGTGTCCATCGCGATCGTCTGGAAGGCCATGTTCGGCGATTCCGGTCCGGTGGACCAGGGCCTGTCCTTCTTCGGGATCAACCTGGGCGGGTGGGTGGGCAACCCGGCCATGACCATGCCGATGTTCATCCTGCTGACCGTCTGGCAGTTCGGTGCCCCGATGGTGATCTTCCTCGCCGGCCTGAAGCAGATCCCCACCGATCTCTACGAGGCGGCGTCCATGGACGGAGCCGGCCCGGTGCGGAAGTTCTTGAACATCACCTGGCCCATGCTCTCCCCGGTGATCTTCTTCAACCTGCTGATGGAAACCATCCATGCGTTCCAGATTTTCGCGTCGGCCTACATCATTTCCAACGGTGAAGGCGGCCCGGCCGGCTCCACTCTCTTCTACACCCTTTACCTGTACCTGCGGGGCTTCAGCGATTTCCGGATGGGATATGCCTCCGCAATGGCATGGCTGCTGGTCATCGTGGTCGGCATCATCACGCTGATCTTCTTCCGCACGTCCAAATCCTGGGTCCACTACAGCGGTGATGCAAAATGACAACCACGGCAACCCCTACCCAGTCCACCCCGGACGCCAGCGCCCAGGCCTACGACCCGAAATCCGAATCTGTGGGGACCAAGCGGGCCAAGAGCGCCGTCTTCCACCTCGTGGCCCTCATCCTTACCGGCATCGTGCTCTACCCCGGCCTGTGGATGATCGCCTCGTCCTTCAAGCCCAACTCCGAGATCGGCGGCGGCAACACGTCGCTGTGGTCCAACAACTTCAGCTTCGACAACTTCGTCACGGCGATGGACGGGATCGGCGGGGTATCCACCCTGCAGTTCTTCACCAACTCACTGATCCTGGCCATCGGCGCCGTCGTGGGGACAGTCCTTTCGGCCAGCGTCTCTGCCTACGCCTTCGCCCGGATCAACTTCCCCGGCCGCAGTATCTTCTTCGGCATGATGATCGCCACGCTGCTGCTGCCCTTCCATGTGGTGATCATCCCGCAGTACATCGTGTTCCAGCAGCTGGGCCTGGTGGACACCTACGTCCCGTTGCTGATCGGCAAGTTCCTGGCCGCGGACGCGTTCTTCGTCTTCCTCATGGTCCAGTTCATGCGCGGCCTGCCAGCTGAGCTGGATGAGGCGGCAAGGATCGACGGGGCCGGACATGTCCGGATCTTCGGTTCCATCATGCTGCCGCTGATGAAGCCGGCCCTGATCTCCACCTCGATCTTCTCCTTCATCTGGAGCTGGAACGACTTCCTGGGCCCGCTGCTCTACCTGAACACCCCGGACAAGTACCCGCTGCCGCTGGCACTGCGGCTCTTCGTGGACCAGACGCAGTCCTCGGACTACGGCGCCATGATCGCGATGTCCGTCCTGGCCCTGCTGCCGGTGCTGATCTTCTTCCTGATCTTCCAGCGGTACATTGTTGAAGGCGTCTCCACCCAGGGCCTCAAGGGCTGACGGAAAGGCGAGACAGAAAATGAGCGTCATGGGCAGCACCACACCCGCATCCGGCCACGAGCCCATTCCGGTGAACCGGTTCGCCCTGTTCTCCGAAACCCTCCTGGCAGGGGTGCTGGTGCTGGTGCTGTCCATCCCGCTTGTCACCATCCCCGCCGCCTACGCGGCCGGGACCGCCCACCTCGAGCGGCACCTGAACGGCAAGGATGATTCCGTCCGCGGCCTCTGGGGCCTGTTCAAGGCTGCCCTGCCGGGCAGTTGGAAACTTGGGATCACCACTGCGGCAGCCGCCGTCGTCATTGTCCTCAACCTTTTGCTTGCATGGGTGGGGCAGCTTCCGGGCCGCGGCGTGGTGCTGCCAGCCACCCTGCTCCTCGGCGCCGGCGCTGCCGTCCTGCTGCTCCGCACGGCGTCCTTATGGTCGGACTTTTCCGGCTCAGCCACCACGGGGAAGGACGCCTGGCGCCAGGCGTTCGACGCCGGCCAGACGGTATCCCTGCGTGACTGGACGGGGTCCCTGCTGCTCGCTTCCGCCCTGTTTTGCGCCGTGGTGTTCGTCTGGATGCTTGCCGCGCTCTTCGTAGTGGTTCCCGGCACCCTGATCCTGGCCGCGGCCGCGGTGAAACTGCGATCCAACCGCCGCCGGCACTGACGGTGCCCTCCCGCCGCACCCGTTCCGCACCGGCGGCGGCCCTTCCGCACCTCAGCCAGCCCCGCTGGTACCACCCTCTAAAGCAGCACAACTACCGGCTGTTCCTGGCCATGCAGTTGGCCGGAAGCCTTGGCGTGTGGATGCAGCGCCTGGCCCAGGACTGGCTGGTGCTGCAGCTGACCGGAAGCCCTGCCGCGGTGGGGGCCGCCGTCGCCCTGCAATTCCTGCCCATGCTGGTGGTGGGGCCGCTCGCGGGCCTGGTGGTGGATATCTTCCCTAAGCGCCGGATCATGATGGTGTGCCAGTCCGTTATCGTGCTGCTCGGCCTGGGGCTGGCGGCGTGGGCCGCAAGCGGCACCATCACTGTGGCGGTCGTTTACGCGAGCTGCATTGCCCTGGGTATCACCGCAGCGGTGGACCAGCCCACCCGGCAGGTCTTCGTCAACGAGGTGGTGGGCGACGCCGCCCTGCGTCCCGCCATCGGACTGAACAATGCGCTGTCCCAACTTGGCGCCATGGCCGGACCTGCACTAAGCGGGGTCCTTATTGCCCAGGCCGGACCGGCAGCCGCCTTCGCCTCAAACGCGCTGATCGGCGTGGTGGTGCTGGGCTTGATTGCCGCCATTCGCAACCATGAGCTGCACCCCAGTACTCCGGCCGCGCGGGGGCGCGGGCAGGTGCTCGCTGGTTTCCGGTATGTCCGGGAACGGCCGCGGCTGCTCCTCGTCATCCTGCTGGCGGGCCTGCTGGGAGCCTTTGGCATGAACGGTCCCGTGGTCCTTGCCGCCTTCGCCGAGCGGGTGTGGCACAACGGCGTGGAGGGCTTTGGCCTGTTCAATACCGTGAGCGCCGTCGGTGCCCTGGCCGGGGCACTCCTGGCTGCCCGGCTGGGGAACATGGGCCGCAGGGGCATCGTGGCTGCGGCGGGTCTCTTCGGGCTGTTCCAGTTGGTGGCCGCCCTCATGCCCACCCTGCTGCTGTTCGTCGCCATGCTGGTGGTGGTGGGCATGATGACGCTGTTGTTCCTGACCAGCGCCGCCACCGCCGTCCAGCTTGAGGCGGGGCCAGCCATCCGCGGCCGCGTCATGGCCCTGTACCTTCCGCTCCTGCTGGGTGGCCATGCGTGCGGCGGCCTCCTGGCGGGCTGGCTGACCGAACAGTTCGGCGTCCGCGCCGGCCTGGTAGTCACCGGCGGCCTGGGCATGCTCTCCGCGGTTGTGGTGGGCCTGCTGCTGTGGTGGCACAGGCGGCGCCAGCGGTTCGCTACGCGGGGGTGAACGACCAGGTTCCGGTGTGCACCCGGAAGCCGCGCGTGGCCGGGTGGGCTTCATCGTGGCCATTAGCAACGGACAGCACGACGGCGGCATCTGCACCGGGCCCCTTGACCCCGTAAGTGCCGGCGGGCAGCCGGACGGTGGCCGTGGTTCCGGGCGGAACGCTGCACTCCAGTTCCACCTGCCCGCCGCTCCGGCGCCAGCTGGCGTGCACATACCCGTTGCCCACCGGAACACTGCCGCGGGCATATTCCAGTCGGCAGAGGGGCGGTTCGATCAGCACCTGGTCACCGCCGGGAGCGCTGTAGCGGACGCCGAGCAGGTATTCCAGGATCTCCTTGAGCACGGAAGCGGACCAGGCATGGGACTGGCTGTAGTCGCTGCCGTCCGCGAGGTCCCACGCCTCCCAGGTAAAGGTGGCCCCGTGGTCCAGGAGCCGCGCCCACCCCGGCTGCTCCTTGTTCGTGAGCAGATCAAGCACCGCGTCCGTCATCCCCTGGGTCAACAATGCCCGGACCAGCCGGTGGACCGTCATGGGCCCCTGGCGCATTCCCATTCCGGCAATCCGGGCGGCATCAGCGGCAGCGTACGCAGGCCCGGTAATGCCCAGGGACAACGGGAAAGACGTTGCATGCTGGGAAGCGTGGGCGCTCGGTGTCCCGTCTGCGTACAGCCCGTCCACCATGACTCCGTCCACGCGCAAACGCGTACGAATGGCATCGGCGAGCATGCGGGCCGCGGCGGCGTACCGGATTGCCGCGTCCTCATCACCTGCCGCGCTGCAGAGCCGGGCCGTTGACAGCAGTGCCGAGTAGGCCTGGACGTTGACGGTGGTTTTGGCAGCGCACTCCATGTCGTAGCCGAACCGGCCGGGTGCGGGCCAGTCCACGATGCCGTGCAGGTAGGGCCCGGAGCCCCCGCCCAGCCTGGTGACCAGTCCCGCCGTCGGACCTTCCGCGGAAACGTACCGCAGGGCGTAGTCGGCCGTGTTGCACAAGTGGGGCAGCAGCTCCCGGACCAGGGCAAGATCGCCCGTACGCAGGTGGTACTCCTCCGCCCATTCCGGGAGCATCAGGGAAAAATCCGGGATGTCCCGTTTACCGTCCCCATTGGGGTACACGGCGTTGTAACGGCCCTTGTCCGCGCCGGAGGTCCAGTAGCGGCGGGCGGACCAGGCGAACTCCCGCAGCGCCTGCGCCGTGCAGGCGTGTTCGCCGAAGAGCGCCATGGTGGCGTAGGAGATGTTCGCGGCGTCGGCCAGGAACTGGCCCTTTTCCCTGGTGGGCGTGTCCACGAACTGCTCCTGGACGCCATACAGCGCCGAGTCGCGGAGCAGCCAGAATACGGCGTCCAGCGTGGGGTCCGAGCTGCTGAAACTGCCCTCGCCGGGGTGGCTGCCGTGCACGGTGACGGCGCCAACGCGGGAGACTTCCGCGGCATCAACGCCTGGAAGCTCGAGGTAGCGGAAACCCAGATGCACCGTGGCCCGGTGCTGCTGCGGACCGGAGGCCTGGGTGTAGGGGAAGGACATGTCGGTGTTCTGGCTGGCGGTCTTCCCGGCGTCAACCCTGCCATCGGACCGGAGGACATAACCGGCCCGGAGCATCACGGTGCGCCCGGGGACGCCGTCCAGGAAGTCAACCTCGGGCCGTGCGGGGATGACCTGGCCGAAGTCCGCAACCATCGTGCCGTCGTCGGCGGACAGGAACTGCTGCGGGGCCATGAACTCCCCGGCAAGGAAGGTCCGGCGGGGGTGCAGCCGGGGAAAGTCCGACGACGGGTGGTGGCCGGAGCTGATGGCGGCAGGAAGGTCAGCGGCAGCGTCCAGGGACGCCGCGGCATAGCCGTCCAGGTGCTCGACGGGATCGCCCTCGTCGTTGCGGTAGCCCGACTGGCGGTACGGCGCCTCACCCGCGGACCAGCCCGGACCCGAGGCAAGAAGATGCCGGCGCCCGTCGTCGTAGTCCACTGTGAGCCGGACCAGGAGGCCTGGGACGCCTGCAGCGCGGCCCTGGCCCGGACCGTACCAGTGGAGCAGCGCCGTCACTGGCACGGGCGTGCCCGCGGGGTGTGCTGCGAGCAGGCCGGTGACGTCGGCGGCGTCGTAGTAGCCCTCGCCCGGGTAGCCGAACGAGGTGGTGCTCAGGCAGTCCGTCCCTGCCACGGACAACTGGGCGTGGTGGTTGGCCGCCACGTACAGCCGGGCCCGCCGGACGGCTCCCGTGAGCTGGACTGTGGTCCGGAACAGGGTCCACTCATCCGGCTGGCGGTGTCCTGTGGTGCGGGGCCAATCCGCCAGGCACGCGAGGGCGTGGTCATCGCCCGCATCGAAACGGTGGTCGAGCAGGACAGCTTCGGTCCGGCCGGGAGCGGCACCAGTGATGCGGAGCCACGCATACTCCGCCTGGCTCCGCGGACCCTGGTGCAGAGCGAGCCTGCCGCCGGCCTGCGCAGCTGCCGGTTCGTCAACTGCCAGCAGTTCTGTTCCGTCCACCTCCACGCGGATGGTCAGCCCGTCGTCGCTGACAGCGAGGTTCCGCCAGGTACCCGGTGCCGTGACCTCGGCCCGGGCACTCGCCAATACCGCCGTCTCCGGAGCCGCGGGGGAGGGGATCTCCCATTCCGGGGCGCTGCGGAGCACAAGGTCTCCGTCCGCGCCCAGCTCCAGCAGCAGCCCGGTTCCCGCACCGCTGCTGCGCAGGAGCAGGCCGGCCCGGCCCATCACGGGGCGGAGCCGGGTTTCGAGCCGGAAGCTGCGCAGAACGGGGCAGGGAACAGGCAGGAAGGGGGAACCGGCTACGCGGAGTGCGTGGCCGAGGATTTCCAGCGGGGCGCGTCCGCCCGGGGCGCGGCTGATCCACTCGGACTGCCACGAGCCGTCCGAAAGACCCGTGCTGAAAGGCTCCGGAGATGACCAGGCGCCTGTAGTGCCGGCTGCGTCACGGATGCGGACGCGCCAGGCGTAGTCAGAGTCGTCGTCGAGCGCCGGGCCGCCGTAGGGAACGCCGCGCTGGCGAGAGGACGCCACCGGTCCCGAGCTCCACCTGACGGCCCCTTGGCTGTCCTGAACCTCAAGCTCGTAGCCGGTTTGCCGCGCCAGCGCCCGATCACCGCCGTCGTCCTGCCCCAGCTGCCAGCTGAACCCGGGGGAGGAGGCCGCTGTCAGGCACGGTGCAAGCCCGTCCGTCAGGAGGTTGGTCGCATGGAGTTGACCCGCACCCGCGGAAAGAGTGGTGGTCCCGGGAACCGCTGGTTCGTGACGTCCCATCAGGAGGCGGGAAGCTCGAAGACAGCCGGGACGGACGCGGCCCAGGGCAGGCCCAGTTCGCTGAACGTGGCATGCTGCCGGCCCGCGCGTTCCAGGGCGTCCTCGATGCCCACCACCACGGCGTGGGCTGCATCGCCGTCGCCTTCCCACCTGACGTGCGCGGGATCGATGGGGGCAGGGAGCGGTGCTGTGCGGACTGCTTCCAGGACCAGCATGAAGGCTCCGCTGTCCACGAGGCTGCTGATGAGCGGGGTGCCGTTGGCGCGGTGGGCCAGGAGATTCTCCGTCAGGTCGTCCCGGCCGTAGGTTTGCTCGCTGCGGCCGGCCGCCGTCTCGATGGTGAGCCGGTCCTGGGTGTAGTGGAACACCGCGGTACCGGCCGAGCCCTGGAGGGTGACATACGGCTCAACGGACTCCGAGGCGCAGATGGTCAGGGCGCAGGTGATGGGCAGCCCTGCCGCGGTGCGGATCCGGATCACCGAAGTGTCATCCGATTCGATGTCGTTGGCCCGGTAGAGCTCCGTCTCCACGGACGCAATGTCCGCGGTGGTGCGCGCGCCGGCAATCCGCAGTGCGGTTGCCACGGCGTGCGCCAGCGGGTTGGTGGCCACCCCATCCACCACGTCAACGCCATTGATGCTTCGTTTCCCGGCCCAGCGGGAGCGCTTGTAGTAGGCCCTGTCCCGGACCCAGCGGCCGGTGGCGGTGATGCCTTCCAGCGTTCCGATAGTTCCGGCGGCAATCAAGTCCTCAATGGCCTTCAACGCATGCGAGCCGAGGCTTTGGAAGCCGATCTGCACACTGTGGCCGGACGTGGATGCCGCCCCGCAGAGCCGGTTGAAGTCCGCCAGGGACGCCACGGGAGGTTTTTCCAGGTACAGCTCCGCGTCCGTGGCGAGGGCGGCCAGCGCCAGCGGGGCATGGGTCTGGATGGGGGTGGCCACAATGATCAGGTCCAGGTCACGCGTCGCCCCAAGGAGGTCATCGAGCCCCGGGAAGACAGCGGCCGGCGGCGGGACGGCGCCGGGTGCCGGCGGCTGGGGGTCGGCCACGGCAACAAGTTCGGTTGCGCCCGCCGCCTGGAGGCGCTCGAGGTTCCGCAGGTGGTGGGTGCCAAAGCCGTGCACTCCAACCAGCGCAACCCGTGCCGCTGCCCTGGTGGCTGTACCGGCGTCGCTGCCGGCGGCCTCCGTTGCCGTTCCCATGGTTCTCCTTCTGCCCGGCGGTCACCAGCGTCGTGGGCGCCTACATCCAGCAAGCGCTTTCCACCGTTCAGTGTGCGCCATGAGGGCGCGTCCCGTCCAGCTATGTAACGATTCAAAATTTAGCTTGACCCTGGCGCTGCGCGGGGTCTACATTTTCGAGAAACCGATTACCAGCGTGATGCGGAACGCTTTCCGCTTCGCCTCTGCAACGATGGAGAACAGAAGGGAGCCGTGCCATGCTGTCCGGAACCTTCAGTGCCCGCGCCTACTCGTTTTTTGACACGCTCGTGTGGGTGGCGGGCCTGAACCTGATGTGGATCGCTTTTACCGTGCTGGGTCTCGGAGTGTTTGGTGCAGGGCCCGCAACCGCAGCCGCGCAGATCGCGGTGCGCAAGCGGTCCGGTGGTGACGCAGCCCCGCTGCTGCGCGGCTTCGCCTCCGCGTATTTCCGGAACTTCTTCAGGGCGAACATCCTCTCGCTTCCGGTCCTGGCCGTCGCGGCGGCACTTGTCCTGAACTGGAACTACTTTTCCCGCAGTGGTGGGCTCTTCGCTCAATTCATGGCGGCCGCTATTTTCGTTGCCGCGATCTTCCTGGCCGGTGCTGCCTGCTACGTGTTCCCCATGTATGCCCGGTATGAGCTGTCGCTGCCGCAGTACCTGCTGATGTCGTCCCGGTTTGCCGTACGGCACCTGGCCGGGACGGTCATCCTGCTCTTTGTCTCCGCCGCAGTGGTGTATGCCAGCACCGCCCTCCCTGGCCTGATCCCGTTCTTCAGCATCGGGGCCTGGCTGTTCCTTACCGGATGGCTCTGCGACCGATTTTTCGCCGCAAATGATGACTCCGTGGCCGCGGCGGCGGAATCCGCCGGACGCTCCGCCTTCCAGGGAGCTTCCACCGCCTGACCTCCGTCCCGGCACCCTGGTGCTTGTCCTGGTGCCGCCCCGGCCCTGTCCGGGCTATCAAATGAAACGTATCAATAGTGTGGGCGAGACCAGCCCCAAAGAACCCCAACGAAGTGGAAAAGGAAAATAATGATCCGTAGGAAACTTTCCCTGGCCGCCGCCGTCGTCACCGCGACGGCGCTGACGCTAACGGCGTGCAGCGGCGGTGACACCCCCGCCGCTGACCTCACGTCCGTGTCCATCATGGCCCCGTTCCTTGAGGCGCAGCCGCCGGCCGCGGACGGCGCAGTCCAGAAGAAGCTGGAGGAGCTCACCGGCAAGCAGGTCAAGATCAACTGGACCCCCAACGCCTCCTACGAGGACAAGACCAACATCACGCTCGCGGGGTCTGACATCCCGCAGGTCATGGTGATCCAGGGCAAAACCCCCGGGTTCGTCAAGAACGCCCAGGCCGGCGCGTTCTGGGACCTCACGGACAAGCTGGACAAGTACCCCAACCTCAAGACCACGTTCCCGGACATCCAGAAGAATGCCAGCGTCAACGGCAAGGTCTACGGCGTGTTCCGCGGCCGCGCCCCCATGCGCGCGGCCGTCATGTTCCGGCAGGACTGGCTGGACAAGCTCGGCCTGCAGCCGCCCAAGACCACCGAAGACCTGTACAAGGTGGCGAAGGCCTTTACCGAGCAGGACCCGGACGGCAACGGCCAGAACGACACCTGGGGCATCACCATCCCCAAGTGGGGCGCGCTGGGCACCAACAGCCCCTACGACATGATCGAGGAATGGTACGGCGCCGGGAACCGCTGGACGGAGCGCGACGGGAAACTCATCCCCAGCTTCGAAACGGACGAATTCCTCGAGGCGGACCGGTTCATCAAGAAGATGGTGGACGAAAAGCTCATTAACCCCGACTTCGCCACCTTTGACAGCACCAAATGGAATGAGCCGTTCTTCAACGGCAAGGGCGGCATTATTGTCGACGTCGATTCCCGGGTCAGCGTCCTCATCAACCTCTTCAAGCAGGCAGACCCCAACAACTTCCAGAACAAGGTGGGCTTCGTGGGCAACCTCGAAGGCCCCGACGGTGAATTGCACGCCCACCCCACGGACGGCTACTCCGGCTTCCTGGCCGTCCCGAAGGCCAGCGTCCGGACAGAAGCTGAGCTGGACAAGGTCCTGGAATTCCTGAACACCATAAATGGCAAGGACGTGGCCGTGCTGCTGAACAACGGGATTGAGGACGTGAACTTCAAGGTGGAGGACGGCAAGGCTGCCACCATCAAGCCTGAAACCCCGGAGGGCAAGGCCGTCACCACCGATATCAAGAGCTACGCGCAGCTGGGCATGAATGTCGCCGGAAACGGGTTCTACCCGGTGAAGCAGCCCTCCGACTACGAGCAGCAGGTCTTCGACAAGCGCACCGAAGTCATGGCCCAGGACCTCAAGAGCGCCGTCTACAACCCGGCCGCACCCTACGTCTCCGAAACGTACGTGGCCAAGGGAGCGCAGCTGGACAACATCGTGGCAGATGCCCGGATCAAGTACCTGGCCGGCCAGATCGATGAGCAGGGCCTCAAGGATGCGATCAAGCTGTGGGGCACCAGCGGCGGCAACAAGGTCAAGGAAGAGATCAACAAGCTCTGGCAGGACAACAAGTAAATGGCAGCCCCTGTCATTGACACCCTTGCCGGGGAGCGGGCGCGCAGGAACGCGCCCACTCCCCGGACCGGGGGCAGGTTCTCCGTCCATTTCGCGCACTACAAATGGCTGTACCTGCTGCTGCTGCCTGGCGTGGTGTACTTCGCGGTGTTCCGCTATGCCCCCATGTACGGGGTGTCCATCGCATTCAAGGACTACGTCCCGTTCCTTGGCGTAAACGGCAGCCCCTGGGTGGGGTTCCGGAACTTCGAGGATTTTTTCGCCAACCCGGACTTTCCCCGGCTGCTGGGCAACACCCTCATCCTGGCTTTCCTCAACCTGGGCGTGGCCTTTCCGCTGACCATCGTCCTGGCGCTGCTGCTCAACGAAGTCCGGTTGTCCATCCTCAAACGCACCGTCCAGACCCTGGTGTACATCCCGCACTTCCTGTCCTGGACCATCGTGGCGTCCCTGAGCTTCCTGCTCTTCGCCCTGGACTTCGGACCGCTGTTCCTGTTCCTGAACACCGTGATGGGCACCGACATCGACTTCCTGTCCGATCCCGCCTGGTTCCGGCCCCTGATCGTGCTCCAGGAAATCTGGAAGAACACCGGCTGGGGCACCATCATTTTCCTGGCGGCCCTTTCCACCGTGGACCAGGACCAGTACGAGGCCGCCATCATTGACGGCGCCGGCAGGTTCCAGCGGGTCTGGCACATTACCCTTCCTGCCATCCGCTCCACGATCATTGTGATGCTGATCCTTGCCATCGGGCAGATGCTTAACACCGGCTTTGAACAGATCTACCTGATGACCAACGCCCTGAACCGCGAAGTGGCCGACGTCTTCGACACCTACGTCTACTTCGTGGGCATCACCCAGGGCGCCTACAGCTACTCCACCGCCGTGGGCCTGTTCAAATCCCTGGTGGGGATCGTGCTGATCTTCGGCACCAACGCCCTGGCCAAGCGGTTCAACCAGAGCGGACTGTTCTAGCCATGAAAATCCACAACACCCCCGGCGGCCGGATCTTTGACGCCGTCAACTACGTCTTCCTGTCCCTGATCGGCATCATCACGCTGCTGCCGTTCATCTACGTCTTCGCCGGCTCCTTCGCCACCGAGGCCGAGATCACCCGCCGGGCATTCTTCGTCTGGCCGGAGCAGTTCACCCTGGGCGCCTACGAGTACATCTTCGCCACCCCGGCGTTCGTCCGCGCCCTGGTGACCACCATCCTGGTCACGGCGGTGGGCACCCTGGTCCAGCTGGCCTTCACCGTGACCATGGCCTACCCGCTGGCCAAGAGAACCCTGCGGGGCAGGAACGTCATCCTCTCCCTGGTGGTTTTCGCCATGGTGTTCTCCGGCGGCATGATCCCCACCTTCCTCCTGGTCAAGGACCTGGGCCTGCTGAACTCCTACTGGGCCCTGATCCTGCCAGCGGCCATCAACCCGTTCAGCCTGATCATCATCAAGAACTTCTTCCAGGAACTCCCCCAAGAGCTGGAGGAATCAGCCAAGATGGACGGCGCCACCGAGATCGGAATCCTCTGGCGGATCCTGCTCCCACTGTCCAAACCGGTCCTGGCCACCTTTGCGCTGTTCTACGCCGTGGGCATCTGGAACGACTTCATGTCACCGCTGCTTTACCTCAGCGACAACTCCAAGTGGACCCTGCAGATGTACCTGCGCCAGGTCACCGCCGCCTCGGACCTCCTTGGCACCGGCAACGTGGACCCCAACTACATCCCGCCGGAACAGGGCATCAAGTTCGCCGTGATCGTGGTGGCCACCCTGCCCATCCTGATCTTCTATCCATTCCTGCAGAAGCACTTCGCCAAGGGCATGCTCATCGGTTCGGTCAAGGGCTGACCCCCGTCTTGCTCCATCACTTGTGGCTGCTAAAACCGGGTTTTAGGGACCATAAGTGATAGGGCAACCACCAACCAGAGGAAGGACACCATGAAAATTCTGCTGGCCGGAGATTCCACCGTGGCCAACTGCCCCACTCAGGAGTACCCCATGAGCGGCTGGGGAGCGCACCTCGCCCCGCTCACTTACGGATGGGCTGCGGTGCACAACTTCGCCAAGGGCGGTGCGAGTACGGAATCCTTCCGTGACGAGGGATTGTGGGCGGACCTGCTCGCAGAGGCGGGACCGGGCGACCTGTTGCTGATCCAGTTCGGCCACAACGACCAGAAGAAGCAGCACCTCGCCGCCCGTACCGGGTATGCGGCCAACCTGCGCACCATGGTGGGGGAGGTGCGGGCCGAGGGCGCGCTGCCGGTGCTGTGCACCCCGGTGGAGCGGCGGCACTTCGTGGACGGCAGGCACCCAAACCACGGGCCGTCGTCGGACGCTGTCCTTGAAGGCAGCCTGGAGGACTATCCGGAGGTGGTCCGGGAACTCGGCCTGGAGCTGGCGGTCCCGGTGGTGGACCTGAACGCCTGGACCAGGCACCTGTACCTCCGGCTGGGCAGGGACGGATCCCGGGAGCTCTTTTGCCATTTTGCCCCGGGAGAGCACGCACACTGGCCGGACGGCCTGGCAGACAGTACGCATTTCTCGCAGCGCGGGGCCGCTTTGGTGGCGGGGGAGGTGGCCACGCAACTTCGCGCACCGGGGTACGGCGGGTCCACCATCAAAGAGCTAAGTACGACGGCGGTGCGCGGCTAAGTGGGGACAGCAGGCTCGGAGGCGGGCATCCTCTACAGCAACGCACTGGCAGGACCGGACGACGTTGCCGGATGGGTGGCTGAAGGACCGCTGAGGCTGGGAAGCCACCAAGGAACCCTGGAGCTGTCCGGCTCGCTGGACGACGCCGAGTTCGGCGACCACGCGCACTGGACATTCTGGTGCCCCGAGGAATTCCCGGACGGCATCCGCATCAGCTGGGACTTCCTGCCGCTCGCGGAGCCCGGCCTGGCCATGCTGTTCTTTGCGGCCACAGGGCAGCGCGGGCTGGATCTCTTCAGCCCGGCCCTGGCGCCCCGGACGGGCTACTATCCGCAGTACCACTCGGGCGACATCGACGCCCTGCACGTCTCGTATTTCCGGCACAAGCACCAATCCGAGCGCGCCTTCCGCACCTGCAACCTGCGCAAGAGCGCGGGCTTCGAGCTGGTGGCGCAGGGCGCGGACCCGTTGCCGCTCACGGCGGACGCCGCCGGCTTCTATCGGCTGGAAGTGGTGAAGGACGGGCCGGAGGTGGCGTTCTCCATCAACGGGCTGCTCCTCTTTGAGTGGCGGGATCCCTCGGCCAGGGTGCTTGGCGGCGGCCGGATAGGCTTCCGCCAGATGGCCCCGCTCCGGGCTGCCTACCGCAACCTGGTGGTGGAGAAGCTTTAGGGGCAACGGAAGGCGGGCGGCCCCGAAGGACCGCCCGCCTGTTGTAATACCCGGGAGCTAAAGTCCCAGGAGGCGGTTGAGCAGGTTGGCCAGGCCGCTTAGGCCATTGCCGCCGTCCAGGAGCCCGGTGACGGCGCAGAGGAGATTGCCCACCAGGTTGCCCGCTCCCGTCTGGGAGGTGATGTCCAGGACCACCTGGTTCAGGTCGACCTTAAGCCCCAGAACATCCAGGTGCAGCGGCCCGAGGACCAGGTTCAAGATGTCGCAGCTGCCGCCGGAAGCCAGCGCGGCGGCGGTGGAGGGAGCGGCGGCGGCGGTGGTGGTCAACGTCTGGCTGACCGGAGTGGCCACGCCGGCGACGCTGGTGAATGTTCCTTCAACCAGCCCGGTGACCTTCAGCTGGCCGTTCTCGGTGCTGAAGCCCGAGGGCGTGAACGAGCCGACGAAGGTGCCCACGCCCTCGATGGTCTGGTTGATTGTTCCCGTCACGTTGGCAACCTGTGACGGCTGGGAGGCGGCAGAAGGAGCCGCGGGTGCCGCTGCCGTCGCCGGGCCTGCCATGCCGAAGAGCATGGCGCCGGAGAGGGCAATGGCGGTGACTGAAGCTGAGACCTTTGTTCGCATTTTCGGTAAATCCTTTCAGCGCCGGGTTGCGGCGCAACGAACCCCCCGAGGCTCCGCCCCCATGGAGAACCCCGGCGGAACTGTTTATTTCAAATGCAGTTCATTCCTGATGCAGCCCTGTCGGGGCCGCGACACGTGGCGTTGGACTCGTGATCCAGGCCACGTGCACGTCGACCAACCTAATAGTAAGTATGCTGATGAGTCAAGCGGGTCCAGAGTTGTAATTGGGGCGCAGGAGAGCCATGTGTCCCCGGGTCATCCGTACTGGGGCAAGATAGAGGTTCAGGATTGCCTACTGGAGGGAGGCGGGTATGGAGCCCGTCACGGTTGACGGCGGCAAAGGCAGCGTGGAATTACGCGCCGACGGCGTTATCCATCTCATTTGGGAACCCAAGGTCCGGATAGAAATTGAAGATGCGCAGGCTGCTATGGCCACAGTGAACCGGATAGCAGGGGACGGCAACTACCCGATGCTGGTTGACATGGCCACCACCGAGAATGTCAGCCGGGAGGCCCGCGGGGTGTTCTCCATCCCGTGTGCAGCCAACCGGATCGCCCTGCTTGGTGCAAGCCCCGTGGACCGGATCATTGCCAACTTCTTCCTGGGCGTCCATGTCCCGCCCTGCCCCACCCGCTTCTTCACCTCCCGGACCGAGTCCATGAGGTGGCTGCAGCAGGCCACGAATTAGTCCTTAGCTGAGTCAGCCGGCAGGTGTGGCCGTGCTCTGCCGGATGACCAGCTCAGGCGTGAACACCACTGACCGGTGCACGGGGTTCTGGGACTCCACTTCTTCGGACAACAGCTCGATGGCTGTCCTGCCCAGCAGTTCGGTGGGCTGGCGGATGGAGGACAGCGGCACCACGGCCGAGACGGCAAAGTCGATGTCGTCATAGCCGATCAATGCCACGTCCTCCGGGATGCGGAACGTGTGGGTCATGGTGAGTGACTGCATGACGCCAAGGGCCAGGAGGTCATTGGCGCAGAAGATTCCGTCCGGCAGCTCCGCCCGGCCCCGCTCCACCAGCATGTCACCCACGCTGCGGCCCGCCAGGACCGTCTGCCCCTCCGCATCCAGCACTTCAAGGGTGGCATCCGGCTCCTCCTTTACGGCGCGCCGGGCGCCTTGGAGGCGGTCCGCCACCTGCCGGATGGACGTGGGGCCACCAACAAAGGCCAGCCGACGGCGCCCGGTGTCCAGCAGGTGCCGTGCAGCGAGGTACCCCCCGGCGTCGTCGTCCACTGCGACCGAACTGAACTTGGATTCGTCAGCCAGCCGGTCCACCAGCACCGTGGGCACTCCGCGCTCGCGGAGGAGGTCCAGCCGGTCTGCGATATCCCCCACCGGCGAGATCAGCAGGCCCTGGACGCGCTGCTCCTGGAAGAGGTCGATGTAGTTCGCCTCCCGGCTGGCATCATGGCCGCTGTCGCCCAGCAGGACCGCGCTGCCCTGCAGTGCCGCGGCGTCCTCGGCTGCGCGGACCACTGAGGTGAAGAAGGGGTTGCCCACGTCAAGGACAATCAGGCCGATGGTGCGGCTGTGGCCTACGCGGAGCTGCCGGGCGGCATCGTTGCGGATAAAGCCCAGTTCATCAATGGCGCGCAGGACCCGCTCCTTTGTCCGCTCGGACACCCGGTCCGGGTAGTTCAGGACGTTGGATACCGTCCCCACGGCCACGCTTGCGTGGTTGGCCACGTCCTTGATACTGGCTGTGCGGTTCATCGATTCTCCGTGCTGATATGCCCGGCGGCCGTTCGTTCCGCGCGGGAGATCAAAAGTTTCTGTCATTGCTTGACACCTGCTCAAATCCAAGAGTACTTTGAATCGTACCAATGAAACGATTCAAAACTTTTGCAGTTTGAAGAGGAGTCCCAATGAGGGTGTGCTTCCGTTCTTCCGTCCAGCCGGCACTGATCGACGAGTACCGGCGCCGCCATGCGGCGGTGTGGCCGGAGATGCTGCGGGCCCTTAAGGAAGCGGGCTGGAACAACTATTCATTGTTCCTGGGTGAGGACGGGCTCCTGGTGGGTTACGTGGAGTGCGACGACTTTGACGCCGTCCGTGCCCGCATGGCCCTGACGGAGGTCAACGCCCGCTGGCAGGCGGAGATGGCAACCCTCTTTGAAGATTCAGGCCAGGCACCCGACGAAGGGTTCCAGGTCCTCGAGGAAGTCTTCAACCTGGACGGCCAGTTGGCGGCGCAGCCTTCCGCCAGCTGACCGGCAGGACCGAAACAGCCCGCCACGTAAATGGCAGGCATGACCAGTAGCTCGACGGCTCCAGCAGCGGGGCATTAACCACAACGCATCAGACAGACGCTCAAACACCGGGAAGAACCATCATGAATGACGTAGCAACGGCGCTGGGCAGGCTCGAGGAGCTTGCCATCGAGGTCCCTTCGTGGGCCTATGGAAATTCAGGCACGCGGTTCAAGGTGTTCGGCACACCCGGCACGCCGCGGACCGTGCATGAGAAGCTGGCGGACGCGGCCAAGGTCCACGAGTTGACCGGCCTGGCACCCACCGTGGCCCTGCATATCCCGTGGGACAAAGTGGATGACTATGCTGCCCTCAAGGAGTACGCGGCCGGCCTGGGCGTAGGCCTGGGCACCATCAACTCCAACACCTTCCAGGATGACGAGTACAAGTTCGGCTCCCTGACCTCCTCCAACGAGACCGTGCGCCGGCGTGCCATCGACCACCACCTGGAATGCATCGACATCATGCACGCCACCGGTTCCAAGGACCTGAAGATCTGGCTGGCGGACGGCACCAACTACCCCGGCCAGGACGATATCCGTGGCCGCCAGGACCGCCTGGCCGAATCCCTGCGGGAGATCTACGCCGCCCTGGGGGATGAGCAGCGGCTGGTGCTCGAGTACAAGTTCTTCGAGCCGGCTTTTTACCACACCGATGTTCCGGACTGGGGCACCTCCTACGCCCAGACCCTGGCCCTTGGTGAAAAGGCGTTTGTCTGCCTGGACACCGGGCACCACGCCCCGGGCACCAACATCGAGTTCATCGTGATGCAGTTGCTGCGCCTGGGCAAGCTGGGCTCCTTCGACTTCAACTCCCGCTTCTACGCCGACGACGACCTGATCGTGGGTGCCGCGGACCCGTTCCAGCTCTTCCGCATCATGCACGAGGTCATTCGTGGCGGCGGCTTTGGCAAGGATTCCGGCGTTGCCCTGATGCTGGACCAGTGCCACAACCTGGAGGAAAAGATCCCGGGCCAGATCCGCTCCGTCCTGAACGTCCAGGAAATGACCGCCCGGGCCCTGCTGGTGGACACCGCTGCCCTGGCCGAGGCACAGCGTGCCGGTGACGTCCTCGAAGCGAATGGCATTTTCAACGATGCGTTCTACACCGACGTCCGGCCCGTACTGGCCGAGTGGCGTGAATCCCGCGGGCTGCCCGCGGACCCGCTGGCCGCCTTCAAGGCCAGCGGTTACCAGAAGAAGATCAACGAGGACCGCGTGGGCGGCCAGCAAGCCGGATGGGGCGCCTGAATAGCCATGAGTAACAAGACTGTTGAAGACCTGATTGCCCGTTCCAACCGCCTGGGCGCGGACAAGCGGAACACCAACTTCGCCGGCGGCAACACCTCCGCCAAGGGCACCGAAAAGGACCCCGTCACGGGCGAGGACGTCCAGCTGCTCTGGGTAAAGGGCTCCGGTGGAGACCTTGGCACGTTGAAGGCGGAAAACCTCGCCGTGCTGCGCCTGGACCGGCTGAACGCCCTGAAGAACGTCTACCCCGGCGTCGAGCGTGAAGACGAGATGGTGGCCGCGTTCGATTACTGCCTGCACGGCAAGGGTGGCGCAGCCCCGTCAATTGACACCGCCATGCACGGCCTGGTGGACGCCGCGCACGTGGATCACCTGCATCCGGACTCCGGCATCGCCATTGCCACCGCTGTGGACGGCGAAGCGCTGACCACCAAGATCTTCGGCAACAAGGTGGTGTGGGTGCCTTGGCGCCGCCCCGGCTTCCAGCTGGGCCTGGACATCGCCGCGATCAAGGAGGCCAACCCGCAGGCCATCGGCACCATCCTGGGCGGCCACGGCATCACCGCCTGGGGCGCCACCAGCGAGGAAGCCGAGCAGAACTCGCTGTGGATCATCGAGCAGGCCGAGAAGTACCTCAAGGACAACGGCAAGGCCGAACCCTTCGGACCCAAGATCCCCGGCTACGCAGCCCTGCCGGAGGCAGAACGCCGCGCAAAGGCCGCAGCCCTGGCACCCGTGATCCGCGGCCTGGCGTCCACGGACAAGCCGCAGCTGGGGCACTTCAGCGATGACGCCGTCGTCCTGGAATTCCTCGAAGCCGCCGAGCACCCGCGCCTGGGCGCCCTGGGCACCTCCTGCCCGGACCACTTCCTGCGCACCAAGGTCAAGCCGCTGATCCTGGACCTCCCCGCGGACGCGTCGATTGAGGACTCGATCGCCCGGCTGCACGAGCTGCACGCTGACTACCGCGAGGACTACCAGGCCTATTACAGCCGTCATGCGGTCCCCAGCCGCTCCCTAACCTCGCAAGCTCGGCCAGGGGACCCTGCGGCCGTGGGCCCAGCCAGCCCCGCCATGCGCGGCGCGGACCCGGCCATCGTGCTGGTCCCCGGCGTGGGCATGTTCTCCTTTGGAGCCAACAAGCAGACCGCCCGGGTTGCCGGCGAGTTCTACATCAATGCCATCAACGTGATGCGCGGCGCCGAGGCGATCTCCACCTACGCGCCCATCGAGGAATCCGAGAAGTTTCGCATCGAGTACTGGGCGCTGGAGGAAGCCAAGCTGGCCCGCATGCCCAAGCCCAAGTCCCACGCCACCCGCATCGCCTTGGTGACCGGCGCGGCATCGGGCATCGGCAAGGCCATCGCCACCCGCCTCGCCGCGGAAGGCGCCTGCGTGGTCATCGCCGACCTGAACCTGGAGAACGCCCAGAAGGTAGCCGACGAGCTCGGCGGCGCGGACATTGCCATCGGCGTGCAAGCGGACGTCACGGACGAAGCCCAGGTGGCCGCCGCGATCGACGCCGCTGTCCTGGCGTTCGGCGGCGTGGACCTGGTGGTCAACAACGCCGGCCTGTCCATCTCCAAGCCGCTGCTGGAAACCACCGAGAAGGACTGGGACCTGCAGCACAACGTCATGGCCAAGGGCTCGTTCCTGGTGGCCAAGGCCGCTGCGAAGGTGATGATCGCGCAGGGCCTGGGCGGAGACATCATCTACATCTCCTCCAAGAACTCCGTGTTCGCCGGCCCCAACAACATCGCCTACTCCGCCACCAAGGCAGACCAGGCCCACCAGGTCCGCCTGCTCGCCGCCGAACTGGGCGAGTACGGCATCCGCGTCAACGGCATCAACCCCGACGGCGTGGTCCGCGGCTCCGGCATCTTCGCCGGTGGCTGGGGCGCCAAGCGCGCCGCGGTGTACGGCGTGGACGAGGAGAAACTGGGCGAGTACTACGCCCAGCGCACCCTGCTCAAGCGCGAAGTCCTGCCTGAGCACGTGGCCAACGCCGCCGCCGTCCTCACCAGCAACGAACTGTCCCACACCACCGGCCTGCACATCCCCGTGGACGCCGGAGTGGCTGCAGCCTTCCTGCGGTGAGCACCACAAAATCCGGGGTCGACGGCGCTGATCCCGCCTCCAGCGTTTTTGCCGCCGTCGACATCGGGGCCTCGTCCGGGCGCGTGATGCTGGGCCGTGTTTCCACTGCGGGGGTATCGCTGGAGACCGTCCACCGTTTCCCCAACGGTGTGATGGAGCTCGACGGCGGCCTCCGCTGGGACTTCGACGCCGTCTACGCGGAGGTACTGGACGGCCTTCGGGCCGCGGCCAGGGTGGCAGCCGTGCAGGGCGCAACGGTCGCCAGCATCGGCATCGACACCTGGGCCGTGGACTACGGGTTGGTCAACAGGGCCGGTGAGCTGGTGACGCAGCCGTTCAGCTACCGCGACGACCGCAGCAGGGCCGCCGTCGCGCCCGTCCACGCCACGCTGGACCCGGGACGCCTTTACCAGACCACGGGGCTGCAGTTCCTCCAGTTCAACACCATCTACCAACTCGCCACCGAGAAGAACCTGGACGGGCTGCAGGCGCTGCTCATCCCGGACCTCATCGCGTTCCTGCTTACCGGGGTGCGACGGACCGAGGCCACCAACGCCTCCACTACTGGCCTTTTCGATGCGGTGGCGGGGGAGTGGGCGACGGAGTTCTTTGCGGCACTGGGGCTGCGGAAGGACCTGTTCCCGCCGCTGATCCAGCCCGGGGAAGCCTTCGGAAACCTCCTGCCGGAGATTGCCGATGCCGTGGGTTTGCCGGGTGACACCAAGGTGGTGGCGGTGGGCTCGCATGACACTGCATCCGCCGTCGTGGCTGTTCCTGCCCGGGATGATGCTTTTGCCTACATTTCCTCCGGCACGTGGTCCCTGGTGGGGCTGGAACTGAAGCATCCTGTCCTGACTGAAGCCAGCCGAGAGGCGAACTTCACCAACGAGCGCGGCGTGGACGGCACCATCCGTTACCTGCGCAATGTGGGCGGACTATGGCTTTTGAGCGAGTGCCAGCGGACCTGGGCCAGTGAGGGCTTCCGGCCGGACCTGGCGGCGCTGCTCTCGGCCGCCGCGGCGTTGCCTGCCGGCGGTCCGCAGATCAATGCCGACGATTCATACTTCATTGCCCCGGACGATATGCCGGAGCGCATCCGCTCTGCGGTCCGCCGAACCGGTGACGTCCTGCCTAATGATCCCGCAGCCATCACCCGTTGCATCATGGACAGCCTCGCCTCCGCGTATGCCAAGACCATCACGGCGGCAGAACGCCTCGCCGGCCGTCCGGTTGAGGTGGTGCACGTGGTGGGCGGCGGCTCGCAGAACACCCTGCTCTGCCAGCTCACCGCCAACGCCACCGGGCGGGCGGTCATCGCCGGTCCCGTCGAAGCCACCGCCCTGGGCAACGTGCTCATCCAGGCGCGTGCCGCCGGAGCTGCCGCCGGAGGGCTGCCGCACCTGCGCGAACTCATCGCCGCCGGAGCGGACCTCCGCCGCTACGAACCACTGGACCTGACCCTGAACGCTTCAAAGAATTGAACCCTTGAAAATCGCCCTTTTCGCCGCCTGCATCGTGGAGGGCGTGCACGGGCCCAGGCGCCTGGATGTCATCATCGTGCGATAGAAATAGAGGAACCGCACTACCCGCCGAACAACCGAATTCAGGACGGACAACGATGCCCCTCTTCGACCTGCCACTGGCCCAGCTGCGCAGCTACACCTCCGACGTCACGCCGCCGGATGACCTGGGCGCGTTCTGGGATGCCACCTTGGAGGCGGCGCGCGGCTTCCCGCTTAAGGCGTCCTTCGAGCCGGTGGAGAACTACCTGGCGGTGATCGACACCTTCGACGTCACGTTCGCGGGCTATGGCGGAGCGCCGGTCAAGGGCTGGCTGCACCTTCCCGCCAACCGGGAAGCAGGCGCCCGGCTGCCGGTCGTGGTGAACTACATCGGCTATTCCGGCGGCCGGGGCCTGGTCAACCAGGACACCCGCTGGGCGCAGGCCGGGTACGCGCACTTCATCATGGACACCCGCGGCCAGGGGTACGGCGGCACGCTGGGGGATACCGCGGATCCGCACCCCTCCGCCGGGGATGTGGCGCACGCGGGCCTGATGACCCGGGGCATCGCGAGCAGGGAGGACTATTACTACCGCAGGGTCTACGTGGATGCGTTCCGCGCGGTGGAGGCCGCCCAGGCGCACCCCGCCGTCGACCCGTCCAAGGTAGTGCTGGCCGGTGTCAGCCAGGGCGGCGGGCTGGTGGTGGCCACGGCAGGGCTTACCGCGGGGCGGCTCGACGGCGTCATCGCCGCGCTGCCCGACGTCCCCTTCCTCCAGGACTTCCCCCGCGCCATCGACATCACCCCGCGCGGCCCCTACCCCGAAATCGCGCAGTTCCTGGCGCGCCACCGGGACCGCTACGAATCCTCGCTGGAAGTCCTGAGCTACTTCGACGGCGTCAACCTGGCCCGCTGGGCCACCGCGCCGGCACTGTACTCCGCGGCGCAGATGGATGACATTTGCCCGCCGTCCACTGTGTTCGCCAGCTTCAATGCCTATGGCTCGGGGACGTCCGCTGCATCCGCCACTGGAGCGGACAAGGAGATCGAGGTGTACCGGTTCAACAACCATGAAGGTGGCCAGGAGCACCACTGGATCCGGCAGTTGGTGTTTCTGCGCAAGATTCTGGGGTAAGTTTCTCCCGGGGTGAGAAAGCGGTTTCTTTCCCTTGGGCAGGGAGAAATGAAGCGACTGAACAGGGCCGCGGTTGTGGGCTACGGCGCCGGCGACGCAGCCAACAGCATGATCATCAGTACAGCCAACATGTTCCTGCTGGTCTACTACACGGATGTGGCCGGGATAGGCGCGGCTGCTGCCGGCACGCTCCTGGTGGTGGCGCGGGTGTTCAACGCCTTCACTGACATTGCTGCAGGCCGGATCGTGGACCGTTTCCACAGCCCTCGATGGGGCAAGTTCCGGCCCTTCCTGGTCTTCGGCTTTGTTCCACTGGTCTTGGGTGTTGCGGTGTTCCACGTGCCGGACGTCGAACCATCCCTGAAACTCCTGTATGCCTACTGCACCTACGGCCTGGTCTGCCTTGCCTACAGCCTGGTCAACGTACCCTACGGCTGCCTGGTGGGCGCCATGACCCAGGACCCCCGCGAGCGGGCCAGGCTGGCCGGCGCGCGGACCATCGGCGGGCTGTCCGTGGGGGCAACGCTTGGGTTCTTCGTGGCACCGCTCCTGGGCAGGGGCGGGGATATCCAGCAGATCTTCACCGTGATGACGCTGGCCTTCGCTGTCGTCGGCTCCGGGCTCTACGTGTTCACCGGTATTGCGTGCCGGGAACAGGTGGCCGGCAGCATTCCCACGATCACCTGGCGCCAGAGCCTGGACGCGCTCAAGGTGAACTCACCCCTGGTGGTCCTGTGCCTCAGTTCCGTGCTGTTGGTGACGGGCAACTCCGCCACCGTGGCCGCCCAGTTCTACTACCTGCGCGATGTCATGTTCCGCCTGGATCTCTTTCCCCTGCTTTCGGTGACGCAGGTGGTGATCACCCTGACGCTTGCCGTCGTGATGCCCCGCCCGGTGGCCAGGTGGGGCAAGAAGGCCGTGTTCACGCTGGGCTGCCTGCTCGGCGGGGCAGGCGGGATGGTGGTTTTCCTGGCGCCGGAGGGAGCACCCTGGCTGGCGGTGGCCGGCATGGCCTTGGCGCAGTTATCAGCTGCGACGGTCAGCATCCTCACCTGGGCGCTGATCGCGGACACTGTGGAATACGGCGAATGGAAGACCGGGGTCAGGGTCCAGGGCATCAACTACGCGCTCCTGGCCGCAACACGGAAATTGGGTATGGGCTTCGGCGGCGGACTGGTTGCCTTCGCCCTGGCATGGGGTGGATATTCCTCGTCCCTCCAGGAGCAGGGCGCGCCAGCGGTCACGGCCATCCGGGCCGCCGCCGGGCTGCTTCCCGCCGTCCTGGTGCTGGCAGCGGTCGGCGTCATGTACTGGTACCGCCTCACTGACCAGAAGCACGCAGAGCTGGTGGCAGGCCTCCAGGACCGGCGGTAACCGAAATGTGACGGACGGAGATTTGCTGATCCGCAGGGGCGGGCTTATGGTCTTTCCCATGACTAACCGTTGGTATGCGTATTTTTCGTTGGCTCTGGAGGGGCCCGCGTCTAACTGACACGCATCCAGCATTCCTTCAGAGCCAACAGGGCAGAGATAATTCTCTGCCCTTCGCCGTTTCTCCGGCGGGTTCTGATTGTGGGCCCGCTTCCCATCTGGAACAGGACCCCGAATATGAGCACCGCAACAGCAGCCGCCCCCGCCGGCGACACCAAGTCCACCTCGAACCTGCGCGTCAGCGAATTCACTGCGCTGCCCACGCCTTCGGAACTCCTCGCCGAACTGCCCCTGGACGCCCGGGCGGCTGCCGTCGTCGAACGCGGACGCGACGAAGTGCGCGCCATCATGGACGGCGTGGATGACCGCCTGCTGGTCATCGTGGGTCCCTGCTCCATCCACGACCCCAAGGCCGGGCTCGAATACGCCCGCCGGCTGGTGAGCCAGGCCGAGAAGCACAACGAAGACCTGCTGGTCGTCATGCGGACCTACTTCGAAAAGCCGCGCACGACGGTCGGCTGGAAGGGCCTGATCAATGACCCCCGGCTGGACGGCAGCCACGACATGGTCACCGGTCTCCGCACCGCCAGGCAGTTCCTGCAGCAGGTCACCGCGCTGGGCCTGCCCACCGCCACTGAATTCCTGGAGCCGATCAGCCCCCAGTACATGGCGGACCTGATCTCGTGGGGTGCCATCGGTGCCCGCACCACCGAGAGCCAGATCCACCGCCAGCTCGCCTCCGGCCTTTCCATGCCCATCGGCTTCAAGAACGGGACCGACGGCGGCCTGCAGGTGGCCATCGACGCATGCGGTGCCGCCGCGGCGGCCCAGGCTTTCCTGGGGATCGACGGCGACGGCCGGGCTGCGCTGGTGGCCACGGCAGGAAACCCGGACACCCACGTGATCCTGCGCGGCGGCCGCAAGGGGCCCAACTACTCAGCGGCCGACGTTGAACGCGCCTCCAGTGAACTGGCGGGCAAGGGGCTGAACCCGCGCCTGATCGTGGACGCAAGCCATGCCAACAGCGGCAAGAGCCACCACCGGCAGGCCGAGGTGGCTTTGGAGATCGGTGCCCAGCTGGAGGACGGCGGCGCCGCGGCGCGGGCGGTCGCCGGGGTGATGCTGGAAAGCTTTTTGGTGGGCGGCGCGCAGAACCTGGACGTCGCGGAGCATGCGGCCGGACGCTCGGAGCTGGTCTACGGCCAGAGCGTCACGGATGCCTGCATGGACTGGGACGTTTCCGCGTCCGTCCTCGGGCAGCTGGCGGCATCGGCGCGGAAGCGGCGGCAGTCCAAATAGGGGAGTGAAATAGGGGAAGCACTACTTTCACATCTGCCACAGGAACATCTAGAGTATCTGTTTAGGTGGTTGGTGGATGGCTCAGCATCGTAACACCGCATTGGCACGTACCTGGGGTCACTGTTGTCCATCCGTCAGCAAAGGAAAATAGGGAAATGTCGGCAGAACAGAACTTCTCCAACGCGAAGTTCCTGACCGTGGCTGAAGTAGCCGAGGTCATGCGCGTCTCCAAAATGACCGTTTACCGGCTGGTCCACTCCGGCGAAATGCCGGCGGTGCGCTTCGGCCGCTCCTACCGGGTCCCCGAAAACGCCGTCGAACAGTACCTCAAAGGCGCTGTCGTGGACGGGCACACCGAGACCGCCTGAGGCGGCCTGTCCTGAGCCGCTCCCGATAAGCGGTACCCTGTTAAGGAACGTTTTACGTCATTGTAAGAATCTGTCAGTTGTTCAGTTCGTAGCTCTGTCCACGGACATTCTCCATCAGACAGGTACTGCATCTAGTTTGTAAGGAACTTTCGTGGGTTCAGTTATTAAGAAGCGTCGCAAGCGTATGGCCAAGAAGAAGCACCGCAAGCTGCTTCGCAAGACTCGTCACCAGCGCCGCAACAAGAAGTAGAGATACTTCGGACAGCGTGGAAATGCCCGTCGCCTTTCAAGGCGGCGGGCATTTCGTTTGTGACAGGGAGGGCTATGCCCGCGGCCCGCGGATGCGGGCGAAGCCCTTCCAGAGGCCGTAGATGGCGCCGCCGAAAGTGGCCGCCTTGAGGCCAAAGGTGGCGGCACGCCGGCCGGCGCGGAAATCATAGACCGGCCAGTTGCGGTCCCGGGCGTGGCGGCGCAGCTTGGCGTCCGGGTTGATGGCCACCGGGTGACCCACCAGCGAAAGCAGCGGGACGTCGTTGTAGGAGTCGCTGTAGGCCCAGCAGCGCTTCAGGTCCAGGCCCTCATCGTCGGCTATGGCCTGGACGGCCACCGCCTTGGCCGAACCGTGCAGGATGTCGCCCACCAGCCGGCCGGTGTACATACCCTCGGAGACCTCGCCGACTGTCCCCAGGGCTCCTGTCAGTCCCAACCGGGTGGAGATCACGGTGGCCACTTCGATGGGGGTGGCCGTCACCAGCCAGACGCGCCGGCCCACCCGCAGATGCTGTTCGGCCAGTGCCTTGGCGCCGGGCCAGATCCGCGAAGCAATCATTTCGTCGTAGACTTCTTCGCCCAGCGCTTTGATGTCGTCAACGGTGATCCCGGCAGCCAGGGTCAGGGCGGAGTCGCGGACGGCATGAACGTCGTCGATGTTTTCTCCGCGGGCAACGAACTTGAACTGTTTCCAGGCGAACCCGGCGGCCTGCGGCAGGGTGAACGCCCCACGCTGGTACATCTTCCGGGCCACATGGAAGAGGCTGGCCCCACGCATCAAGGTATTGTCCACGTCGAAAAACGCCGCCTCGCCGGGCTGCGGCGCAGCAACCGGCCGCGTGACGACGGCGACGTATTTCTCCTCGGGCATGGACCCGAGTCTAGTCAATCCACTGGCCTGCCGCCGTTGGCGTCCCCTCCAAGCCGCGAACGGCGATACCGTTAAGTCATGGCTACACCCCGCGTCGTCCTGGTCACCAAAGCTGACTGCCACCTTTGTGAGGAGGCGCGCGACGCCGTCGGCCGGGTCACTGCCTCGTTGGGCCTTACCTGGAGCGAAGAGTTGGTGGACAACCAGCCCGACCTGCGGGAGCGCTATGCCGAGGAGATTCCGGTAGTTCTGGTGGACGGGGTGCAGCGCGACTTCTGGAAAATCGATGAGGTCCGGCTGGAACGCGTGCTGCAGCGCGCCATGGCCCAGTAGGGGAGTGGCGGCAGTGGCAGCAGATGCCTTGGATGCGCGGGTTGTTGATGGCCCGCGGTTTTGAAGGCATGAGCGGCAGGGACCTAGAGTGGAGTCACAACGCGACGCAAGGGAGGTGCGGGTGACATCCCTGGGTTCCACGCCCCAGTCTGTCCCGGACCTTCCGGATGCCACGGGCGCACTGTCCAAGCAGATACCTCCGGCTGCCGTGGCCCGGCTGACGATCTACCTCCGTGCGCTGAATACCCTGCTCGCCGAGGGTGTGGAGCGCGTCTCCTCCGAATCCCTGGCTGAAGCCTCCGGCGTCAGTTCCTCAACCCTGCGCAAGGACCTGTCCCATGTGGGGTCCTACGGAACCAGGGGCGTGGGTTATGACGTGCAGTACCTCAGCCGCCACATTGCTGCTGCCCTCGGGCTGACGCACGACTGGAAAGTGGCGATTGTCGGCGCCGGCAACCTGGGCAAGGCGCTGGCCCGCTACGGGGGCTTCGAATCCCGCGGGTTCGACGTCGTGGCCATCTTCGATGCCGACCAGATGGTGGTGGGCAACGAGGTGGGATGGCTGCGCGTCAGCGACGTTGCGGACCTTGAAACCGTCCTGCACCGCACCGGGGCCAACATGGTGGTGCTGGCGCTTCCCGCGGCGGTGGCGCAGGACGTTTGCGACCGGGTGGTGGCGGCAGGGGTGCACAGCGTCCTGAGCTTCGCGCCGGTGATGCTGCAGGTTCCTGAAGGGGTCAATCTCCGCAAGGTGGACATGGCCACCGAACTCCAGATCCTGGCCTACCATGCCCAGCGGGCGCAGGCACCCGGGCAGACGGCCTAGAAACGCTGCGACCGGGCCAGGACTTCGCCAGGTTCCGGCTTAAAGCAGGCGGCCCGGGATGCATGTCGCATCCCGGGCCGCCTGGCTGTCGGCGGGCGTGCTGGTTACCGTCCGTACGGGTTGCCGAAGCCGCCTGAAGAAGGGTTGCCGAAGGGCTGCTGCTTCCGGAAGTACGGGGCAGCTGCCGGCAGGTAGAGCAGCACGATGGCCGCGATCCCCAGGACGGTCCCGAGCGTTCCGATGCTGGGAACCCCGAACAGGCCGAATATGGACAGTGCTGCAAACACCGTTCCTAGGATGCGTGCCCAGTTCTTCCCCTTGCGGATGAAGAAGGCCACCAGCAGGTAGAGCGCGGCCCCGATGATGGCGAAGACCACCAGCGTGCCGGCGATGACGCTCTTGATGTCGTCATAGGTGACGCCCGACGCCCCGCTGGCCTGCACCTGCTGTTCAAAGGCCTGGCGGAACTCAGGATTATCCAGCTGGGTGAGCCCGGTGAGCATGCCGATGACGAAAATCACGGCGGATGCGATCAACAGCCAGAACGAGATATTAACCAGCTGCGGAATTCCGTTGCTGCCGGCTGCCTGCGGCTGCTCCGAGGGGTACTGGCCATACGGGGACTGGCCGAACGGGGGTGGGTTCTGGCCGTAGCCCGGAGCCTGGGGCGCGTTCTGCCCATACGGTGAGCCATACTGCGGGGCATTCTGGCCGTACTGCGGAGCTGCCGGCGGCTGGGACCCATACTGGGGCTGGTTCTGGCCGTACTGGGGCGCGTTCTGGCCGTACTGCGGTGCATTCTGGCCGTACTGGGGCGCGTTCTGGCCATAGCGGGGCTGCTGGCTGCCGGACTGGTCATTTCCGGGCTGGTCATTGTTGGAGTGCGGGTCTTGGGGCGCGGGAGGCGGGACTGGAGGAGTACTCATGGGCGTTCCTTCTGCAGGTGGGGATCCGGGTAGGCTGCCGGGAATCGGTCCTCAGCCTTCCCCCCAGCATGGCTTAAGTCCACCGTACCCCCGGCAGGCTGCGTTGTGGGTGATTCGCAAGGTATCCGCGCAGGTGGACTGCGGGTTAAGCAGGCGGACTGCGGTTAAACAGGGGACCCCGGCCCCAAGCCGGAGGCCTGGTGCCGGGGTGTGCCCTGAACGGGTGGAATTATGCTGCGGGAGCGATGAACGCAAGCTCAAGGTTGATGGCAACCTTGTCGCTCACCAGCACGCCGCCGGCTTCGAGGACCGCGTTCCAGGTCAGGCCGAAGTCCTTGCGGCTGATGGTGGTCTCGGCGGAGACGCCGGCGCGGGTGTTGCCGAACGGGTCAACGGCCACACCGTTGAACTCGGTGTCCAGGGTCACCGGGCGGGTGACGCCCTTGATGGTCAGGTCGCCGGTGAGTTCGTAGCTGTTGCCCTTGGCCACCAAACCGTTGGACACGAAGGAGATCTCGGGGAACTTCTCCACATCGAAGAAGTCTTCGCCCTTGACGTGGCCGTCGCGGTTGGCGTCGCCGGAGTCGAAGCTGGCGGTCTTGATGGTGGCGTTGATCTTGGAGTCGGCCACATCCTGGGCCAGGTCCAGGGTGGCGTCGGCGTCGGTGAACTGGCCGCGGACTTTGCTGATGCCTGCGTGCCGGACTGTGAAGCCGATTTCGCTGTGGGAGTTGTCCAGGGTCCAGGTGCCGGTGGTGACGTCTGCGGGAAGTGCCATGATGTTGCTCCTTGTATGGATATGCCTGCGGTGCTCTTGCGGTTGAACCTTCATCTATTGAAAGCTCAACCAACTTGCTGCATCCAGTATAAACATGCATTTGCATGTTTTGTTCCCGGCTCCGGAACATTTCTTCAAAAACTTCAGTTCTACTGTTTGTAGAAGCACGTGTGGAAGATTTCGGATCGCACGCCATCTTTGAGAAACTGGTAAACATGCCCCAAGCCACTGTCCATCTGCTCCGCCACGGCGAGGTCCATAATCCCGACGGCGTTCTCTATGGGCGGCTTCCCGAATTCCACCTCTCCGAACTGGGGCAGGAGATGGCCCGGACGCTCGCCGAGCACTTCCGGCAGCGCGCCGAACGCGGCGCCCGCATCACTTACCTGGCCGCCTCCCCGCTTGACCGTGCGCAGGAAACCGCGCGGCCGACGTCGGAAGCTCTGCATCTGGAGATCCACACCGACGAGCGGATCATCGAAGCGGAAAACTACTTTGAGGGCATGAAGGTCACCAAGGCCGAGCTCCGCAGGCCCAGGCACTGGCCGCACCTGGTCAATCCGCTGCGCCCGTCCTGGGGCGAACCGTACAAGGAGCAGGCAGCGCGGGTGGCGGCTGCCGCGCAGGATGCGCGGCTGCGGGCCATCGAACTGGCTGCCGGCGATTTTGGTGCCAACGGCCCCGAGGCCATCCTGGTAAGCCACCAGCTGCCTATCTGGGCCACCCGGCTGAGCGCCGAGGGCAGGCCCCTGTGGCACGACCCGCGCAAGCGCGAGTGCACCCTGACATCCGTTACGTCCCTGGTGTTCGACGACGACGGCTCGCTTGTGCGGGTCGAGTACAGCGAACCCGCGGCGGCCCTTCTTCCCGGTGCCGCCAGCACCCCTGGAGCCTAGCAGTGAGCAACAACAACCTTCCCTCACGCCGCAGCATGCTCGCTGCCGGCGGCATGGCCCTGACCGCGCTGACACTGGGCCTGTCCGGTTGTGCCCAGGAGGACGCGCTGGCCAAGCAGGCCAAGGCAGGGGACAACAAGAATTACGTTGCCGGCGACGGCTCCGTGACCGAGTTCGCCGCCGGGGACCGCAAGGAAGCCGTGCAGATCCAGGGTGCGCTGTTCAACGGTGCCGCAGTTACCCCGGCCGATTTCCAGGGTAAGGTAAGCGTCCTGAACTTCTGGTTCGCCGCCTGCGCCCCGTGCCGGGTGGAAGCACCGCTCCTCGAAGAGCTGCACCAGGAGTTCAAGGACCAGGGCGTTCAGTTCTTCGGCGTCAACCTCCGGGACGAGAAGCCCACGGCGGAGGCTTTCGAGAAGACCTTCAACCTGACCTACCCGAGCTTTGACGACAAGGACGGCGGCGTCCTGCTGTCCGTGTCCGGCCTGGTACCGCCCGGCGCCGTTCCCACCACCCTGGTCCTGGACAAACAGGGGCGGGTGGCCTCGCGCGTCCTCGGCGAGATCGAGAAGGGCACCCTGAAAGCCCTCATCACCGCCGCCGTGGCCGAGTAGGACGGGGCCGGGACAGTGAACAGCCCCTTCGCGGAAGCCATCCTCAGCGGCTCCCTCCTGCTGGCCATTCCGGTGGCATTGCTCGCCGGACTGGTTTCCTTCCTTTCTCCCTGCGTCCTTCCCTTGGTTCCCGGCTACCTGGGCTACGTCACGGGCCTGAGCGGCGTGGACCTGGAAAAGCAAAAACGCGGCCGGATGCTGGCCGGGATCGGGCTGTTCGTCCTGGGCTTTTCCGTGATCTTTGTCCTGCTGGGCGGCGCGTTCGGCCAGCTGGGCACGCTCATCACCGGCAGCCAGAACGCCTGGATCACCCAGCTCCTGGGGGTGCTGGTGATCATCATGGGCATCGTCTTCATGGGCGGCTTCAGCTGGCTGCAGCGGGACGCGAAAATCCATGCCAAACCGCCGGCCGGGCTCTGGGGTGCGCCGTTGCTGGGCCTGACCTTCGGGCTGGGCTGGGCGCCGTGCATCGGCCCCACCTATTCGGCCGTGCAGCTGTTGAGCCTTTCCGGCGGATCCTCAGCCGCCAAGGGCGCCTTCCTGGCGTTCGTCTACAGCCTGGGACTGGGCATTCCGTTCCTGCTGATCGCGCTGGCCCTGCGCCGGGGGATGGGCGTGATGGCGTTCTTCCGCAGGCACCGCCTGGCCATCCAGCGCACCGGTGGCGGAATCCTGGTGGTGCTGGGGCTGCTGATGGCCACGGGTGTGTGGGGAGCCTGGGTGACCGGCCTGCAGTACTGGTTCCAAACCGACGTGAAGTTGCCGATCTGATGAGCGAGCGTGTGAACGTAAAGAAGAAGCAATCCGCCCCTCTTGCAGAGGCAAAAGCCCAGGCCGCTGTTCCCGCACTGGGCCCCAGGGGCATGCTGCGGTGGGGCTGGACCCAGTTGACCAGCATGCGCACCGCGCTGTTCCTGCTGCTGCTCCTCGCCGTGGCTGCCGTCCCCGGATCCCTGTTCCCGCAGCGCCCGGCCAACCCGGCCGTGGTGACCCAGTACATCAAGGACCACCCGGACTACGGCAAGCTGCTGGACTCGCTGCAGCTTTATGACGTCTACTCCTCAGCGTGGTTCTCGGCCATCTACCTCCTGCTGTTCATCTCGCTGATCGGCTGCGTGGTGCCCCGCGCCATCGCCCATTACAAAGCCGTGCGCTCCCAGCCGCCGCGTACGCCGCAGCGCCTGTCCCGGCTGCCGGAATACGGCACCCTGGAGATCCCTTCCGCTGCCGGCGTCCCGGCGTCGGACGCCATCAACGGTGCGGCGGGGCTGCTCAGGAAGCGCGGCTACCGGGTGGACGTCAGGGATGCCGACGGCGCCCTGCCGTCCCTGGGTGCCGAACGCGGCTTCCTGAAGGAAGTGGGCAACCTCGTCTTCCATACCTCGCTGATCGGCGTTCTGGTGTCCGTGGCCGCCGGCGGCCTGTTCGGGTACAGCGGCCAGCGGATCCTGGTGGAAGGCGATACGTTCGTGAACACCCTGGTGGGCTATGACCAGTTCAACCCGGGCACCAACTTCCAGTCCAGTCAGCTGCAGCCGTACTCGCTCCAGCTGGACAAGTTCAACATCACGTTCGACCGCGAGTCCAAGGGCAAGTTCGGCCAGCCCATCGACTTTGCCGCCACCGTGACCACCAAGGAAAACCCGGACGCTCCGCCCAGGCAGGAGATCCTCAAGGTCAACGACCCCGTGAGCCTGGGCGGCACCAGCATCTACCTCACCGGCAACGGCTACGCGCCGGTGGTGACCATCCGGGACGGCGCCGGCAACGTGGCCATGCAGGGCCCCGTGGTGGCCAAGCTGCAGGGCGAGAACTACTACTCCTCCGTGGTGATCAAGGTCCCGGACGCCCAGCCCGACCAGTTGGGCTTCGTGGGCTTCTTCCTCCCCACCGCGTTCGTTACGGACAAGAACGTCTCGTTCAGCGCCGACCCGGAGCTGTTCAACCCCCAGCTGACCCTGAACTCCTACTACGGGGACCTGGGCCTGAACACCGGTGCCCCGCAGAATGTCTTCGAACTGGACGTCAAGAACCTCACGCCGCTCAATGCACGGAACCTGGCCGCGGGCGGCATAACGCTTGCCCCGGGCTCCACCTACACATTGCCGGATGGCAAGGGAACCATCAGCTTCGACGGCGTGAAGCGCTACATCGGCGTGGACATCCACCACAACCCGGGCCAGGGGTACGCCCTGGTCTTCGCCTTGCTGGCCGTGGCCGGCCTGATCCTCTCGCTCTACGTCAACCGCCGGCGCGTCTGGGTACGGACGGGCACCGCTGATGACGGCCGCACCATGGTGGAATACGGGCTCCTGGCCCGCGGTGAGGACCACCGCCTGGCCGGCGAGGCAGCTGCGCTCCGGAAACTGTTCTCCACGGAGTGGCAGCTGGCCGAAGACCGTGTTCCGGACTCCACCCCGGATGACCCTGCCGGGTCCCAGCAAACTCCCAGCCGACCGGGCGATAATATAGCAGGCTCCGTCACCACCCCAGCAGGCCCCACCGGGCCCAAAAAGGACCAGTAATGCCATTTGGAATCAATGAAACCATGGGCCAGTACAGCGAACTCTTCATGCTGCTGGCGGCGGGTACCTACACCGTGGCCTTCATCGCCTTCGCCTGGGACCTGGCCAAGAGCAGCAAGGCGCTGCGCGCAGTGGACCTCAAGGCCGCACAGGCCGGGGCTTCCGCCAAGGTCCCCGTTGCCGCCGGGGTTGCCTCCGTTTCTGCCGAGACCCGCCTGGACGGGCCGGCCGGCCGGGCCGAGCGCCCGTCGTCGTCCGCTGCCAAGGCTGCCGGTGCAGGCTCCAACGGAGTGGTGACGGCCGACGGCGACATGAAGTACGCCGCGGAGCGCCGGGTTCCGGCGCGGGTGGCCGTAGCGCTGACCACCCTGGCCGTCGTCATCCATGGCGCGGGCGTGGTCACCAGGGCTTTGGGCGCAGGCCGGGTGCCGTGGGGCAACATGTACGAATTCCTCACCACCGGCGCGTTCCTGGTGGCGGCCGTATTCCTGCTCTCGCTGATCCGGCGCGACCTCCGCTTCCTGGGTACCTTTGTAGTGGGCCTGGTGATCATCATGCTGGTGGCCGCATCGGTGGCGTTCTGGACGCCCGTGGGGCACCTGGTTCCCGCCCTCCAGAGCTACTGGCTGGTCATCCACGTTTCCATCGCGGTGCTGTCCTCGGCCCTGTTCACCCTGACCTTCGCGATGTCCGCCCTGCAGCTGGTGCAGTCCCACCGGCAGAAGACCGTGGCTGCCGGCGGCGCCGACAAGCTCGGTTTCATGCGCCTGGTGCCGTCCGCGCTGAGCCTTGAGAACCTGTCCTACCGCATCAACGCAATCGCCTTCATCGGCTGGACCTTCACCCTGATGTTCGGTGCCATCTGGGCCGAAAAGGCCTGGGGCCGGTTCTGGGGCTGGGACACCAAAGAGGTGTGGACTTTTGTTATCTGGGTTGTCTACGCCGGATACCTGCACGCACGCGCCACCCGGGGCTGGACCGGAACACGCGCTGCCTGGTTGTCGATCGTGGGCTACCTCTGCGTGATCTTCAACTTCACCATCGTGAACCAGTTCTTCAACGGACTGCACTCCTACTCCGGCCTCTAAGCCGAAGCCTCCCGGGCCCAGGACCGGTGACTAAACCCAAATGGGGCAAGTGCCCGATAAATAGCCAATCGATGTAGCAAACAGGGGTGTTCCCCGGTCCTTCGGAAATGCTACGTTGGTGATGTTCTCTGTGATGAAGCTTGCAGGTGAACCGCCAGCCCTCCGAGGTACCCATGAGCTATGCTCTCGCCGTTGACGTCGGAACCAGTTTTACGGCAGCTGCAGTTGTTCGTTTTCACCAGGGCGCTTCCGCTGTGCCCGAGTGCCTGCCCCTCGGCACGCGTGGAGCGTCCGTGCCCTCCGTGGTGTACTACCCGGCGGAAGGCGCCGTCCTGGTTGGCGAGGCTGCCGAACGGCGCGGGCTGGACTCGCCCGAACGCGTGGTACGGGAATTCAAGCGCCGGATCGGGGACGACGTACCAATCATCGTGGGCACCCTTGCGCTGCAGCCGGAGGACGTCTTCGCCACCATGGCCAGGTGGGTGGCGGACCGGGCTGCCGAACGTGAGGGGGAACCGGCGTCGGCCGTTTTCCTGACCCACCCCGCCGCCTGGGGCAACCACCGGCTGTCCGTGATCCGCGCTGCCCTCAGCGCGCACGGCCTGGAGAACGTCACGCTCCTTCCCGAACCCGAGGCGGCAGCCCTGCACTACGCATCCCAGGTGCGCGTGGAGGAAGGCAGCACCATCGCCGTGTACGACCTCGGTGGCGGCACCTTCGACACCGCCGTCCTAAGGAAGTCCGGCAGCAGCCGCTTTGAGCTTATGGGGCGCCCGGAGGGCATCGAAGACCTGGGCGGTGCCGACTTTGACGCCGCCGTCTTCCGCTACGTCGCCGGGCACACCGGGAATGCCCTGGAAGAGCTGGACAGCACCGATCCGGCGGTTCATGGCGCCCTGACACGGCTCCGGCGTGAATGCGTCGAAGCCA
Source organism: Arthrobacter sp. B1I2 (assembly GCF_030816485.1). NCBI lineage: Bacteria > Bacillati > Actinomycetota > Actinomycetes > Micrococcales > Micrococcaceae > Arthrobacter > Arthrobacter sp. B1I2. The sequence continues at coordinate 1,903,741 of NZ_JAUSYC010000001.1, forward strand.
AGGAGGCCCTGTCTGCGGACAGCGAGGCCAGCATTCCGGTGCTCCTGCCCGGCGTCCAGCAGCAGGTCCGCCTGGTCCGTTCAGAGTTCGAGGCGCTGATCGAAGAGCCCGTGCGGGAAACAGTGGAGGCGCTGGAGCACTCCCTGGCCCAGCTGCACCTGGAGCCGGCAGACCTGTCCGCGGTGCTTCTGATCGGAGGCTCGTCCCGGATCCCCCTGGTGGCGCAGATCGTGTCCGAGGAACTGGACCGGCCCATCGCAGTGGACGCCGACCCCAAATCCTCCATCTGCCTCGGGGCAGCGGTGGCGGCCGTCCTCGCCCACACGGCTGCAGCGGTGGCACAAACTGAAGCGGCAGAAACTGGAGCGTACGCCGAAGAGGTGCCCGCCGCCGTCGTACCCTCTGAAGTGCCGCCCGCCCCAAGCGCCACGGGCAGGCCCAGCTGGTCACGCAAATCCACGACGCCGGCAGGTGCTCCTGCAGGGCCGGGCGCCGTCCGCGGTGCACGGCACGGGGCGGGAGGCGCGCATGCGCCGAAGCCTGGCGTCCGCGTGACCGCTGTAGCCGCAGCTGCCGCCCTCCTGACGGTCCTCACCGCTACTGCCGCGCAGAGTCCGGACGGCTTCGGAAACCTGACCGCCATGTTCGTGCCGCAGGCCGGTGCCAGCACCACGGGCGGTTCCACCGGTACGGATGCCGCCGGCGCCGGGGAAGCAGCCACCGCGGCCGGGGCCCCCCAACCGCTCGCAGGCATCGAGGCCAGCACCAGGAAACCCCTTGCCCCGGAGCCCGGACTGGAAGGATTCGCCCCGCCCGGCAGCGGGCAGGATTCCGGCAGCGAGGGGACCGCAGGAAGCAGCTCCATTGTGGACGGACCTTCCGGGGCAGGCGGAGCACCCGCCCCCGATTCACTCGCCGGCCCCGGCGGGACAACGGCCGTTGTTCCCGAACCCGCCACCGTGGATCCCACGGCGCCTTCGGACACCCCGTCAGCCGGCTCGACCGGCGATCCCACTCAGGGCCAATCCACGGCCTCACCCACGCAGAACGCAGGCACCACGACTCCAACCGATTCTGCGACCGCGAGCCCCACGTATCCTGCCGCGACTGACCCGCCCACACAAGTCACCACCAGCCCATCCGGTCCGACAGGCAGCCCAAGTCCCACATCTGATCCCGATCCGTCCGTTCCCGATCCATCGATGACCCCAACCGGCCTGGCCACGGAGGCTACGGGCAGCACGGTAGCGCAGGCCACGCCGCTTGAATCGGCAACCACGTCCTCTGGAGTTGCTGTTGCAACGTCCCCGACCACCTCTCCGGCGGCCTGAGATGGACGGGCAGTTTCAACGGGCGGACCAGCCCGAAGGCCTGTACACGGGACCGGACCACCAGGGGAATCCGCAGCAGGCCGCCGAGCTGATGGCCAAGCAGTTGCAGGGCACCAATGCCGCGGTGCGGGAACTTCTGCTGGCGCTCTCGGTGGGCTTCGCCTTGCCGGGGCCGCTGCCTGCGGCGCTCCAGCAGAAGATCGGCAACGGCGCGGTGGAGGACCTTGATGTCCTGGTGGACCGGGCAGAGGCCGCAGGACTGCTGAGGCCGGACGGCACTGTGGTGGGGACGGCCCAACACGCCCTGCTGGCCGCCACCCCAACTGCCAAGGTTCACGCCCTCCAGCGCGAGCTCGTGGACATCTTCGCTTCTACAGGGCAACGGTTGGGAAACCTCGCCCGCGAGCTGGCCCGGGGAGGCCTCACGGACCCGCGGGTGGCCGCGGAGCTGGAACTGGCCGCGGACAGTGCGCTGGAGCATAACCCCCGTCTTGCGTCCCAGCTCTACGAGGAGGCGCTCCTGGCCGGTGCCGATCCGGTGGCGACGGCAGCGAGGCGCGCGCAGGCGGCAGCCGGTGACGGTGAACTTGATGCCGCGGCCCGCATTATCGACAGCCTCCTGGAGAGCACTGACCCCCAGGATGCCCGGCGGTGTGCGGATGTGGCCGCCTCCGTTTGGGCGCAAAGGGGAATGCTGGCCCGCGGCGCGGACGTCTACAGCTGGCTGGGTCCGGAGCGGGTTGGCTTCTCAGCGCCCCTCGCGGCAGTCGTCCTGATAGGAATCGGAGACCGGCCCGGTGCAGACGCGTTTTTGCAGCCGGACGCTCCGGCAGCTTCCCCCACCCTTCTCGCGGCCACCCTGGTGCAGACGGGCCAAGGAATCTTTGCGTCCCTGGGAGAGAAACCGCAACAGGGCATATCCGTGCTGATCCATGCCTCGGACATGCTGAACTCGGCAGGCGCGGCGCTTCCGCTGCCGGAAACACCAGCCGCACTTGCAGCCCTGCTGGCCTTGCACACCGGTGAGCCGCACCTGGCGGAAACCATCTGCCGGGCTGCGGCAGCCGCCGGGCAGGGAGGCAATGCCGCCCAGCCCAGGCTCCTGCTGCTCCAGGCCTGGGCGTCCATGATGCAGGACAAACTCGAAGACGCCCGGCTCGCCGCCACTGAAGCCGCCAAGGTAAACCATTGGCCGCTGGTCCCGCGGGACGAGTTCATGTGTGCTGCACTCGAGGTTGGGCTTGCCCGCCGGAACGGTGATGTGCCGGAACTCCTCAGGGCGTGGGAACGCGCCCGCGAAGCCATGCTCCATACCTCGGTGGACCTTTACAACCTGCTGCCGTGGGGCGAACTGCTGATTGCTGCTGCCCGCCTGCGGGAGACGCGGCGCGTGGCGCATTACCTGGAAGAGGCATGGAAGCTGCTTAACCGCCTGGGTGAACCTCCGCTGTGGGCTGTTCCCCTGCATTGGTCCGCCGTCCAGGCCGCGCTGCTGAATGAAAGTCCCGCCGATCTTGCCCCGCACGCAACGGCACTGGCACGGGCCTCTGCGCACAGCCAACTTGCCGCAGTCCTGGCCACGGCGGGGAAAGCCTGGGTCTCCGTGCTGGCCGGCCGGTTCCGTACCGTCGACGTGGAGGGCGCGGCCCGGTTGCTGGGCGTTGTCGGGATGCCCTGGGAGGGCGCAAGGCTCGCCGGTCACGCCGCCGCGCGTGCGGACGAGCGGCGGGACATGATGCGCCTGCTCGCCTGCGCCCGGGACCTTCACCCGCAGGGCAGTCCGGCCGGTGGCGCGTCCGGGCCCCAGGTCCCGGCGGGCACCGCTGCCGGGAGTGGCGGCAAAACGCACCAGCCGGACGGGTCTGGGTTGAGTGAGCGGGAAAAGGAAGTGGCCCGGCTGGTGCTTGAGGGTAAAACCTACCGGGAAATCGGTGAGGCCATTTACATCTCGCCAAGGACCGCGGAACACCACATTGCCCGGATCAGGCGCCGCCTGGGCGCGGAAAACCGGTCCGACCTCCTGGCCCGTTTGCGGCTGGCCCTCGGTGTTGAGCATTCCCAGCACATGAATCCCCAGCAGGAATAGTCCCTAACACCCCTAGCCGCGGAGGCAGGGGCACCCCGGGACGGCACAAACCGGCAGGGGGAAAGCGCCCGATGCCCCCTCCACGGAAGCGACCCTAGTTTTGAAGCAACCGGATAAGTTCCGCCGCATGATCCGCTACTCAAAGAAGCCGTGAGGACCAGGCATATGCCAACGCTCGCAAACGACCTTGTTCAATTCCTGATGCACCTCTTTGGCAACCGCAAGGCAATCCAGGGGTTCCTGGACAACCCGGAGAGGGCGCTGGCCGAACACGGCCTGGGCAACGTCAGCTTGGCTGACGTTGACGCTGCAATGCCTGTTGTCCTCGACTACGCTCCCATCACTGTCAATGCCTCTTCCTTCGAGCGTGAGGACAACACAGGCGCCGGCAGCGCCTGGGCGGGACAGGCGGCCGTGGCGGCCGGCCCTGCCGGCGCCGCAGCAGCCATTCAGGGCGGAAGCCAGGGGACGGCGCATGGCGGCGCGAACTACGACCATGACGACCACGCCTACGCCGTACAGCAGCTGCACCAAGTGGTAAACCATTTCTCCTACACCACCAACACCACCATGCTGGACGACCGGGACACCATCACGGACCAGTCCGTGTACCAGAACGTCTGGGCGCACGGAGACGTGGAGCAGTGGTTCGACAACGATGCCGTAGTGGCCTCTGGGGACCATGCCGTGGCCGCCGGTGATGACGCAAGTATCCGGGATGCGAACAACATCAGGGATTCATACAACACCGACCACTCGACCGATGACTCCATCCATGCCGGCGGAGACGTCAGCATCGGCAATGAGGAGACGGGCGTTGCCGACTCCTTCAACACTGACCTGGGCCTGGATGTGGAGGACTCCTTCAACGACAATTCGGACAGCTCCGACTACTCCGACCATTCGGACAACTCCGTCAGCACCGACATGGATCTCGATGTCCGTGACTCGTTCAACGACAACTCCGATAACTCCACCCAAAACTCCGTGGAGGTGGAGGACTCCTTCAACCAGGACAGCTCCACCACTACGGCAGTGGATGTGAATGTGGAGGACTCCTTCCAGGACAATTCGGCCACGAGCATCGTCGAGGACAACGTGGTGGTCACGGACAACCAGCTCGATTTCGCGGAGGACAACTCCACCCAGACGGAAGTGGACCTGGACAATCAGACCACCATCAATGACTCGGTGGTTGACGACTCCACCGTGCTGTAACACGCTATTTCCGGAAGATGAACCGCCCGGCAGGAGGCATCCGCCCCCTGCCGGGCTCTTCCGGTATCACCGACTGGGACGAGGGACGCGCTGTGGCAGAAGCAGGACCGGCAAGGGTACCGGGGCCTATCACGGCCGGGCAGCTGGTGAGGCTCCTGGAGCAGGGCCTGCAGCTGGTGGGCAGCGGGGAGCGTGCGGACCTGCGCAGGAGGCTGGACCAGGCCATGGCCAGGCTGCAGGACCCCAGCATCAGGGTCATTGTGGTGGGGGAGTTTAAGCAGGGGAAGAGCAAGCTCATCAACGCCCTGGTGAATGCGCCGGTATGCCCGGTGGATGACGATATCGCCACCTCGGTGCCCACCATTGTCCGCTATGGGGAACCGGCCTCGGCCGCCGTACTGGTACCCGCACCGGAAAAGCCTCCCGGGGAGGCTGCCGGCGACGGCGTGGATGGCAGCGTTGAGCGCCGCCCGGTGGACCTGTCCGAGCTGCCCGCATTGGTCTCGGAGCAGGGCAACCCGGGAAACGTCCGGAAACTCGCGGCCGCGGAGGTCTGCCTGCCGCGCCGGATCCTCACCGGCGGGCTCACCATCATCGACTCCCCGGGCGTGGGCGGCATGGGCTCCACCCACACCCTGACCACCCTTACCGCCCTTCCCACCGCTGACGCCATGCTGCTGGTCTCGGACGCCTCCCAGGAATACACGGAACCGGAACTGCGGTTCCTGCGCCAGGCCATGCGGATCACCCCCAGCGTTGCAGCCGTCCTTTCCAAGACGGACCTCTACCCTGACTGGCGCCGCGTGGAGGAGCTGGACAGGACACACCTGGAACAGGTGGCGCCGGACATTCCGCTGTTCCCCTTGTCCGCGGACCTCCGCCTTGAGGCTTCGCGGCTTCAGGACAGCGAGCTTAACCAGGAGTCGGGCTTCCCGGGCCTGGTGGCCCACCTGCGGAACGAGGTGGTGGGCAAGGCGCAGCGCATCCAGCGCCGCTCGGTCAGCCAGGACCTTCTGTCCGTGACCGACAACCTGCGGTTGTCCCTGCAGTCGGAGCTTGAGGCCCTGGAGAACCCTGGCGGTACGCCGCAGATACTCGCGGCCCTTGAGCAGGCCAAAACCGAGGCGGACGACCTGCGGAAACGGTCCGCGCGCTGGCAGCTGACCCTCAGCGACGGCATCAACGACCTCATTGCAGACATGGAATACGACCTCCGGGACCGCCTGCGCCGGATTCAACGCGAAGCCGAGACGGCCATCGACCAAGGGGATCCCGGTCCCGTGTGGATGGAGTTTTCCCAGTGGCTCGAAGAGTGCGTCGCCGCGGCGGTTTCCGACACCTTCGTCTGGACCAGCGAGCGGTCGCAATGGTTGGCGGCGCAAGTGGCCGAGCACTTCGCCGCCGATGACGTTTCGCTTCCCGTCCTGCACGTCTCCGACTCAGGGGACGCCCTGGACCCGGTGGACCAGATGCCGGACCTGGACCCGGGCCGCGTAAACCCGGTCCAAAAAGTCCTTATCGGCATGCGCGGGTCCTATGGCGGTGTTTTGATGTTTGGCCTCCTGACAGGCATTTTCGGGATGGCCCTGATCAATCCGCTCTCGGTGGGCGCCGGGCTGCTGCTGGGCCGCAAGGCCTACCGGGAGGACAAGGAAACGCGGCTGAAGCGGCGCCAGGGCGAGGCGAAAGCGCTGGTCAGGCGGCAACTGGACGATGTGACCTTCCAGGTGGGGAAACAGTTGAAGGACAGGCTCCGCCTGGTTCAACGGACCATCCGGGACCACTTCACCGAGATCGCGGACGAGTACCACAGGTCGTTGTCGGATTCGGTGGCCGCGGCCCAGAAAGCTGCCAGCTCGTATGCCCAGGAAAAGGAAGGGCGCATCCGGGACATCAAGGCTGAGCTCACAAAGGTGGATGCGCTGCGCCGGGCCGCGGAAGCCGTGTCCGCGGAGGTAACCGCAGCCGGGGCCCGCACCGGGGCGGGAGTGGGATGACGGCGTCCACCACGGCCGGGGCTGCCGCGCTCATCCGTGAAGCGCTGGAGTTTTACCGCGACGACCCCCAGGCCGCCCAGGCGCTGCAGGGCTATGCGCGGCGGCTGGCTGAGCCATTGAGGATCGCCATTGCAGGCATGGTGAAAGCCGGTAAGTCCACGCTGCTCAATGCCATCATCGGTGAGGAGATCGCGCCCACTGACACCGGCGAATGCACCCGGATCGTCACGTGGTACCGGCACGGACACACTCCCCGCATCACGCTCCACCCCATAACCGGGGAGGCGCGGAACCTGCCGCTGAAGCGCGTGGACGGGCGCCTGGTCTTCGTCCTTGACGGCATCCCGGCGGAAGAAGTGGAACGGCTCGACGTCGAATGGCCGGCGCCGACACTTCAGTCCATGACGCTGATCGACACCCCCGGCATCGCTTCCCTCTCCCAGGATGTGTCCGCACGGTCCGTACGGTTCCTGACCCCGGAGGACTCGCCGTCGGAAGCTGATGCCGTCATCTACCTGATGCGCCACATGCATGCCTCCGATCTCCGGTTCCTGGAGTCCTTCCGCGATACCGGGGCCGGTCGCTCGGGTACCGTCAACGCCATCGCGGTGTTGTCCCGGGCCGACGAGGTGGGAGCCGGACGCATCGACTCCCTTCTGTCCGCCGCCGGCATCGCGGAAAGGTACAGCCGGGACCCCAACCTCCGGAAGCTGGCGCTGGGCGTTGTCCCGGTGGCGGGCCTCCTGGCCCAAAGCGCCCGCACCCTGCGCCAGCCAGACTTTGCGGCCCTCCAGTTGCTGGCCACACTGGACCGGGCCGCGCGTGAACGGATGATGCTTTCGGCCGACAGGTTCCGCCGGTCGAGGGAACCGGAAGCACTGACGGAAGAGGCGCGGTCATCGCTGCTGGAGCGCTATGGGCTTTTCGGTATCCGGCTGGCCGTGGTCCTCATCCGCAACGGGTACCCGGAGCCCACGCCGCTGGCCCATGAACTGACCCGGCGCAGCGGACTGGACCCGCTGCTGGACGTTCTGGACCGGCAGTTCCAGGCGAGGGCAGAGGAGTTGAAGGCCAGGACCGCACTGGTGGCGGTAAGTAACCTCCTGGACAGCCGCCCCCGCCACGGAACGGAACGGTTGGCGGCGTCCCTGGAACGGCTGCTGGTCAACGCGCATGAGTTCCGCGAGCTCCGGCTGCTGGCGGCCCTGCGGACCACGGAGGTGGAGCTGGCACCCGAACTCGCCGCCGAAGCCGAACAACTCATTGGCGGCCGCGGCGTGCCAGCGTACCTCCGGCTGGGCGTGGCACCGGATTCGGGCCCCGACGTGCTGGCGGGTGAAGCACGGCGCCGACTGGCCCGCTGGCGCAGGGTTGCCGAAAGCCCGTTGACTGCCAGATCCGCAGTTGAAGCATGCCGGGTGGTGGTCCGCAGCTGCGAGGGTGTCCTGGCGGACTGCGCAGGCAGGGACCGCCAGGCGCAGTCAGCGTAGGGCATGGGCTCAACCCGGGCTGTGCTCCCGCTGCAGCCAGGCTCCGGCGGACGGCAGGAACAGAAACACCAGCCCGGCGACCGCCAGGAGCAGGCCGGCGCCCCACAACATCACCACGTAGCTGCCGGCGTCACCGCCGGGCACCAGGAACGCGGACGCCAGAAGCAGGAGAGGCAGGTGGCTGGCCAGCAGCGGAACCAGGACCCAGCGGGCCCAGTTCCGGCGGCCCAGCACCGCCGCCAGAGCGGCCGCCTCGAGGAGCGTCACCAGCAGCAGTGCGCCAATGCTTCCCCAGAAGACCATTTCCGCTGCCGTACCCACCGATTCTGCGTCGCTGCCGGACGCCATGTCTGCCACCACGCCGCGGAGCCGCTGCAGGTTGGACTCACGGGCCGCGAAGGATCCCAGCAGGACGGCCAGCCCCGCGGCAAAGCTGGAGAACCAGAGCGTGCGGGCCGTGCGGACTGTCCGGGGCGCCGGGGGACTGACCGGAATGGGCGGCGGCGCAGAGTAGGACAGGCCGGGCCTCGGTGGGGGAGCCGACGGGCGGCGCTCGTCACCGCCGGGCTGGAACGCCATGGGCGTTATTTCAGTCCGTCGGTATCATGTTCGTCGGTGCCGCGCTGGCCTTTCCCGCCGTCCTCTTTGGCCTTTCCCTCCAGCTCGTCCCGGAGTTTCTTCAGGCGCTCGGCCTCTGCCTGGCTGCGGCGGCGGGCCTCGAGATTGCGGAGGAAGTCCGGATCATCATCCGGAGCCACGGGATGCGGGTAGCCCGGCCTCGGCTGGGCTGTACCCCGCGGCCTGCCAATCAGCAGCCACAGGATGGCGCCCAAAACGGGCAGGACGATCTGTACGATGATCCATGCCGGTTTCGAAATTCCCCGGGTCAGGCGGCCCTCAGTGCGGATCACGTCCACCAGGCCATACACAAAGATGACGAGGACTGCGACGGCCAAAGCCACACGGAAGAGCATGCCATTAAGTCTATCGTCAGGACGCGCAGGGGCCGCGGGCGGAGGCGGCTAAACTTGAATAGTGGCCTTTTTGAAATATTCCCTGATCCGGCTGGCAATCTTCGTGCCCCTGTTTGCCCTGTTCGCGCTTCTGCAGGTGGGGGTGCTGATGTCCGTGATCTGCGCCGCGCTCATTGCCTTCGCCATTAGCTACCTGTTCTTCCAGAAACAGCGCGACGCTGCCGCGGCGGCCCTGCAGCACCGCTTCTCGGGCAAGGCCAAGCCGCTGCGCTCCGCCGGTGAGGTCCAGGACGCCAACGCCGAGGACGCCCTGCTGGACGCCAACCCGGATATCACCATCAACAACGCCAAAGGCGGCAACACCAAGGGCTAGAACCCGTGGCTGAGGATCAGCCCCAGTGAGAACAGCACGCTGTAGCCAAGGTTGATCAGGCCGGTCTGCTTCAGGACCGGGATCAGGCTCTTGCGTTTCCGTCCGTTGATCATCAGCCAGGCCGGCATCAGGCAGGCCGGAATAAGCAGCAGCACGATCAGGATCCATGGCCGGCCCGGGGCCAGGATCACCACCAGCAGGATGGCGACGGCGAGCATCAGGACGTAGCTTTCGCGCGCGTGCTTGTCCCCCAGCCGCACGGCCAGGGTCTTCTTGCCGGCCTGCATGTCGGTGGGGATGTCCCGGACATTGTTGGCCATGAGCAGCGCAGTGGCGATCAGTCCGGTGCCGATGGCGCCGATGACCGCGGACAGGCTGATGTGCCCGGCCTGTGTGTACGTGGTGCCCAGCGTGGCCACCAGGCCGAAGAAGACGAAGACGAAAAGGTCGCCCAGGCCCATGTAGCCGTAGGGGTTCTTGCCGCCGGTGTAGCCCCAGGCGGCCATGACGCAGCCGAGCCCCACCAGAATCAGCCACCACGCCTGGGTGAGGAACACCAAAACCAGGCCGAAAACCATGGCCAGGGCAAACGTACCGAGCGCCGCCCACTTGACGTGTTCAGGCTGGGCGGCACCGGAGCCCACCAGCCGCAGCGGACCCACACGGTCATCGTCAGTCCCGCGGATGCCGTCCGAATAGTCGTTGGCGAAGTTCACGCCCACTTGGAGGAGGAGCGCCACCAGCGCCGCGAGGATGGCGTTGGGCAGCAGGAACGAGCCCATCTCGTAGGCTGCGGCAGTGCCGATCAGCACCGGCGCGATCGCTGCCGGCAGCGTCCGGAGTCGGGCGCCTTGGATCCATTGGGCGGCTGTGGCCACGGTTAGTACCTCGTGTTGTTTCGGTAAGACGGCAGGATAAGACATGCGCACCCGCCGCGGCGGTGCAGGTCCACTCTACTTTCCCCCGTGCAGGGCGCTGAGTTGGGCGGTCATGGCGAGCCGGTCCGGTTTGCCGTTGGGCAGCATCCGCAGGGCCGGAGCGGTGAGGACGGTCTTGGGTGCCAGGACTCCCAGTTGCTGCTGCCACTGCTGCTGGAGTACGACGGCGGTGTCCCCGGCTTCCCGGGCCCCGTCTTCTCCGGCAAGGGCCACAAAGGCGGCCACGGCCTGGCCCCATTCCGCGGACGGGACGCCGGCCACGAAAGCCGCGGCGACGGCGCCGGACTTTTCCAGCTGCTCCTGGACGTGCCCCGCGGAGACCTTCACGCCCCCGGTGATGATGACGTCGTCGGCCCGGCCCAGCACCGTGAGCCGGCCGTCGTCGTCGATGGAGCCCAGGTCGCTGGTGCGGTACCAGCGCACGCCGTCCTCCTCGAAGAATGTTCCGGTTTCCTCGTCCGGTGCCTCGATGTAGCCGGCGGCCACCGTGTCCCCGCCCAGCAAAATCCGGCCGTCCGCGGCCACCCGGACCGAGACACCTTCCAGGGGGTAGCCGTCGTACACGCAGCCGCCGGAGGTTTCCGCGGAACCATAGGTGGTGACGACCCGGACACCGGCGTCCCGGGCGGCTGCCAGCAGGGCCGGGGGTGCGGGGGCGCCGCCCAGCAGGATGGCATTGAACCGGCGCAGTACGGCAAGCGTGTCCGGCGAGGGATCGTCCAGGAGCCGCTGCAGCTGGGTGGGAACCAGCGACGTGAAGCGGATTTTGTCCGTCAGCTCCAGTGCGGCGGCGGTGAAGGCCTCCGGGGTGAAGCCGCCGGACATGTCCATGACCCAGGGCCGGGTGCCGGCGAACAGGGAGCGCACCAGCACCTGGATGCCGGCGACGAACTGGACCGGCAGTGCCAGCAGCCACTGCCCCTCGCCCTTGAGCCGCAGGGCGGTGGCCATCGAGGAAGCGGCCAGGGATTCCACGGTCAGCACGGTTGCCTTGGGTGTGCCGGTGGAACCGGAGGTGCGGACAACGGCCACGGCGTCGTCGCAGCCCGGGGTTTCCACGTGGCCCACCACCAGTCCGCCGTCCGGCCCAACGGACAGTTCGACGGCGGGGCCCTCACCGTGGAGGGCGGCCGCGAGGGCTTTCAGGGCAGGTTCGATGTTCAGGGGCCCGGTTGGGGCGGGCGCCGGTGTTGCTTCGCTGTTCATTGCCGTCCTGCCTTAGAAGTAGTGCGGGAAGCGTGACCAGTCGGGGTCGCGTTTTTGCAGGAAGGCCTCCTTGCCCTCCACCGCCTCGTCCGTCATATAGGCCAGCCGGGTGGCTTCGCCGGCGAACACCTGCTGGCCGGCCAGGCCGTCGTCCGCGAGGTTGAAGGCGAACTTCAGCATGCGGATGGCCTGCGGGGACTGGCGGGCGATGTCCGCGGCATACTCGAGCGCCACCTCCTCCAGCCGTTGGTGGTCCACGGCCTCATTCACCGCGCCCATCCGGACCATGTCCTCAGCGGAATATTCGCGGGCCAGGAAGAAGATCTCCCGGGCGGTCTTCTGCCCCACCTGGCGGGCCAGCAGCGCAGAGCCGTAGCCGGCGTCGAAACTGCCCACGGTGGCGTCCGTCTGCTTGAACCTGCCGTGCTGCCGGGATGCGATGGTGAGGTCGGCGACAACGTGCAGCGAGTGGCCGCCGCCGGCCGCCCAGCCGTTGACAACGGCAATGACCACTTTGGGCATGGTGCGCATCAGCCGCTGGACTTCCAGGATGTGCAGCCTGCCGGCACGGGCGGGATCGATGGTTTCCTGGGTCTCGCCGTCGGCATATTTGTAGCCGTCCCGGCCGCGGATCCGCTGGTCGCCGCCGGAACAGAAGGAGTGGCCGCCGTCCTTGGGGGAGGGGCCGTTGCCAGTGAGCAGGACGGTGGCAACGTCCGGCGTCATCCGGGCGTGGTCCATCGCGCGGTAAAGCTCATCCACGGTGCCCGGCCGGAACGCGTTGCGGACCTCGGGGCGGTTGAACGCAATCCGGACCGTGGGCAAATCACGCACCCAGCCGCCGTCGGAATCCCGCTCCACCTGGCGGTGGTAGGTCATGTCCTGGAAGTCCTCGAAGCCGGAGACCACCCGCCAGCGCGTGGGATCGAAGACGTCGGACACCGGTGCGGGGATCTGGTTGCTCACCGTCCAAGTCTAGTAATCGGCGTCAGCTGATGCAGAACTCGTTGCCCTCGGGGTCCGCCATGGTGTGCCAGGAATGCGGCCCCTGCCGCGCCGACCATAGGAAGGAAGCGCCGCGGGCCTCGAGCTCGCGCCGCACCTCGTCCTTGTCCCGGCCGTCCAGCCTCACGTCCCAGTGCACGCGGTTTTTCACGATTTTCTCCTCCGGTGCCGTCTGGAACAGCATGCGCCGGGCGGGGGCCTTGGCTGCAATCTCCTCCGGCGGCCGGATGGCGGCACCGTCCTTCCACACCAGGTTGCCGCGGTGCGTCATGGTCTGGTCCCCGGTGGCGAAACCCTGCTCGATCATGGAGCGGATGAACCCGGCATCCTGTGGTTCCACCGCCCACTGCAGGGTTTCCGCCCACCAGTCGGCGAGCTCATGCGGCCTGGCGGAATCGATGACTATCTGGATGTTCAGTCCCATCCGTCCACGGTAGAGGCGGCATGGGCGATGCGGAAGATCCCCATGAAAGTTCCTGTAAGCCGAAAAGTATTCTTGACATTATGTCATGACATACGTCACAGTTTTCTTCGGAAAGGCTTTTCCCTAGCTATAGCGAGAGACAGGACAGAGCATTGTCAGAGAAGACAAGAATCTCCAGCATCACCCGCCGCCAGTTTGGGCTGACGGCTTTCGGACTGTCGGCCTTGGCCGCTGGACTCACGGCCTGCAGCGGGGGAGGAGGGGGTTCCTCTGATGGAGGCTCCAAGACCCTGCAGCTTATCCTGTCCGGGGACACCAACCAGGGCGGTGCCTTTGCTGCGGCGGCGAAAAAGTACAAGGAAGCCACCGGCATCACCATCGAAGTGGTTGACGTTCCCACGGCTGACATCACCACCAAGCTGAAGAACGCGGCCACGGCGAATGACCTGCCGGCCCTGGCCCGTGTCACCGGGCTGGATCCACTCTGGGCCAACCAGCTCCAGGACCTGTCGGACATTGCCAAGTCCCACGGGATCGACGAAAAGTACCTCCAGAAGTCACCGGACGGCATCATCCCCGCCATCCCCTCGGACCTCACCGCCGTGGGCCTGTTCGTCAACAAGAGCCTGTTCGACAAGGCCGGCGTCAAGTACCCGACCGCCATCGAGAACACCTGGACCTGGGACGAATTCATCGCGGCCGTCAACCAGGTCCGCGAGAAGGCCGGCGCCAAGTACGGCGTGGTCATGGACCGCTCCGGACACCGCCTGCGCGCCATGATGTACGAGTTCGGCAGCACGGCCTTCGCCAAGGAAAACGGCAAGTACACTGGCGACGCCAAGGCCGTGGAGACCCTGGAGTACTTCCGGAAAATCAACGATGACCAGACCATGCCCAAGTCCGTCTGGCTCAGCGGCGAGGACGGAAACGCGATGTTCAAGAGCGGCCAGGTTGCTGCCTACTATTCCGGCAGCTGGCAGGTTGCCGATTTCAACAAGAACATCAAGGACTTCGAATGGCTGTCGGTCCCGCTGCCGAAGAAGGAAGTCAACGCCACCAACCTGGGCGGCGGGTTCATGGTCGCCTTCAAGGACACCGGCGCGGACGAGGAAGCCAAGAAGTTCATCGACTGGTTCTATGAGGACGCCAACTACATCGAGTTCGCGCAGCTGGGGGGCTACCTGCCCGCCAAGGACCTCAAGGTGGAGTACCAGTTCCAGCAGCCTTCCTTCGAGCTTTACCAAAAGCAGATCGCCGCCAACCAGGCCAAGGGCGACAACGCCATCAAACGCGTCGTGGCCGAGGCCTATGCCGAGACGCCGTTCTCCGGCGACCCGCTGCGGGAGGAGACCGTGAAAATGCTCTCCGGGGGCCAGGACGCCAAGACCACGGTGGACAACATCGTGAAGCTCTACAACGGGGCCTGATCCCGTGGCCCAACCAACCATCAGCACTGCGGCGGCGCCGGACACGCCCGCGCCGCCGCCGGTCCGGAGCAAATCCGCGCATAAACGCCGGAACCGCTATGTCGTCGCACCGCTGGTGCTGATCGGCGTCAACGTTGTCCTCTTCCTGGTCTTCTTCGTGTGGCCGGGGGCGCTGGGCCTGCTGTACTCCTTCACGGACTACCGCGGCATCGGCAAGCTGCACTTCATCGGCCTGGCCAACTTCCAGAAACTCTTCGCTGATGGAAGCTTCTACGCCGCGCTGGGCAGGACCTTCGTGTACACCGTCCTGTCCGTTCCGCTGGTCTACGTCTGTTCCCTGGGAGTCGCCGCGCTGCTGGTCAGCAAGGCGGTCCGCGGCCGCACCGCGGCCAAGATGGTGATCTTCCTGCCCTGGCTGATCTCCCCCATCGTGGTGGGCGTCATCTGGAAGTGGCTGTTTGGCCAGGACTTCGGGTTCGTGAACTTCGTGATCTCCACCCTCGGCGGAAATCCGCTGCCGTGGTCCAGCGACGGCAACCTGGCGCTGGCCGTGGTCATCTTCGCGTCGGCCTGGGGCGGCACCGCCTTCAACATGCTGCTGTTCATCGCGGCCTTGAAGAACATCCCGGAATCCCTCCTGGAGGCAGCGGAGCTGGACGGCGCCAACGCCTGGCAGCGCTTCCGGCACGTCACCCTGCCGGGCATCGCGCCGACGTCGTTCATGGTCATCCTGCTCTCCACCATCCATGCCATGAAGGAATTCGCCATGATCCAGGCGCTGACCGGCGGTGGGCCGGGGACGCAGAACACCCTGATCGTCCAGTACATCTACAAAACCGGTTTTGAGCAGTCAAAGGTGGGCTACGCCAGCGCGGCCTCCATGGTGCTGATGGTGGTCCTGCTGGCCATCGCCCTCATCCAGCTGCGGTTCAACCGGAAGAAGGGCTGACCCATGGCAACAGCTGCCAACCTGCCTCCTGCCGTGGCGGAGGAACCCGCCCTGGGCGCCGAAAGAAAATCCGCAACGCAGGGCAGGAGGAAATCGCGGCACCAGCCGGGCAACAGTGAAATCCGGGCCAAGGCCTCCGTGCCGCTGACCGTCTTGATGTGGCTCATCGCCGCCATCTATGCGCTGCCGCTGCTCTGGTTCCTGCTGAGTTCGTTCAAACCGGGCAGCGAGCTGTTCAGCTATCCGCTGTCCATGATTCCCCGCGAGTGGACCTTCCAGGGCTTTGCGGACGCGTGGGAGCGGGTGGACTTTGCGCAGTACTTCCTGAACACGGCCACGGTGTCCATCGTGACCACCGTTTTGACGGTCTTCTTCAGTGCCTGCACCGGCTATGCGCTGGCCAAGTACAACAACAGGGGCACCCGGCTGTTCTTCGTCTGCATCCTGGCCACCACAATGCTGCCCACCGAGGTGATCCTGAACCCTACGTTCTCGGTGATCCGGGACCTGGGCTTGTACAACTCGCTGGCCGGCATCATTGTGCCGTCCGTGTTGACGGCCACCGGCGTGTTCATGTTCCGGCAGTTCTTCCTCACGGTTCCGGACGACCTGCTGCACTCCGCCAGGATTGACGGCGCGGGCGAGCTGGCCATCTTCTTCCGTATCATGCTCCCGCTCTCCAAGCCCATCCTGTTCACGCTGGCCATCTTTTCCTTCCAGTGGCGCTGGAACGATTACATCTGGCCGTTGATCGTGCTCAACGACCCCAAGTGGTACACCCTGCAGGTGGCGCTGCGGAGCATCGTGGGCGCGGAAAACATCGACTGGCCGGTCCTCCTGGGTGCCTCCGTGATCTCGCTCCTGCCGCTGGTCCTGGTGTTCTTCGTCTTCCAGAAGTACGTACTGAACGCGGACGTCAGCGCCGGCCTGAAGGATTAGCCGGCCTGAAGAACCCACTAACGCATGAACAATCAGCAGGGTCCCGCTGCGGCGGGACCGGTGAAAGGCAGCAGCATTGCAGACAGCAACAGCGGACACAGCTTTCCTGGAACGGGTGGCGAAGGCAGCGGACGGGCACGTGGCGGCGTTCCTGGCAACGCACGACGGCGACGTCCCCGCCCTGGCGCACCGGCCCGCCATGGCCAGGCTGCTGGCCCTGGTTACAGCCTTTACCCAGCCCGGCTCCGGGTTCTACCGGCAGGAACAGCTGGGAGAGGCGATGGCCCGGTGCCTGGACCGGCTGGAAATCCTGCAGGGGTCCACCGGCCTCTTTGACGGCACCAATTTGTGCTCGCCGCCGGACTCCGCGTTCACCTTGAACGATGTCTGCCTGGCGATGCGGCTCATCCGGGCCGTGGACGCGCCCGGGCCCCTGCTGGCCGGCGTCGACGCGCGGCTGGCCGGGATCGTCGCCCGGTCCGTTGACGCCATGGTGGCCGGGGGAGTCCACACGCCCAACCACCGCTGGGAGCTCTGCGCAGCCCTGGCCCAGATCAGCACGATCCAGCCACGCCAGGACATCGACGAGCGGATCGGACAGTGGCTGGCGGAGGGGATCGACCAGCTGCCGGACGGCATGTATTCGGAACGGAGTCCGTTGTATGCCACGGCGGTCACCAACCCATCCCTGCTGACCATTGCGGACAGTACGGACCGGCCCGGACTCCTGGACCACGTCCGGCGGAACCTCACCGCTTTCCTGCCCTGGTTCAACGCGGACGGCACTGTGGAGTCCGTGTTCTCAAGGCGGCAGGACCAATGGATGGCCTTCGGCGCCGCCCCGTTCCTCCATCTGTACCGGCGCCTGGCTGCGCAGGACGGACGTGCCGATTTCGCCGCGGCAGCCGCCTGGCTGGCCACCCTCCCGCTCCACGAACCCGCTAAGCTGCTGGCCCTCACCAGGCTGGATCCGTGGCTGGCCGGGGCACTTCCGGCCGTGCCGCCGTCGGACGCCGGCTTGTCCCAGCCGCCGGCCCTGACCCCGGCGGAAGCGGCCCTGGACAGCTGCGGCGCCTACCGCTTCCGCTCCGCAGGTACGGTGGCCACCGTATTCGGCGGCTGCGATCCCCTGGTCCCAGGGGTGGGGTCAGGTCTGGCCACCAACCCCACATTCCTCCGCTTCGCGAACGGCGCTGCGGTGCTGTCCGGCGTGCGGCTGTCCAGGAGCTTCTTTGACTTGGGGCCGTTCCGCAGCCAGCACACGGCCCGGCGTGGCCGTTCCCTGGTCCTGCGGGAAGAACTGGAAGCGAACTTCTATCAGCCTCTGCCAGCGGACAAGCTGCGGGCGGACGGGATATACGCGCTGGAGCATGAAGGCCGGTTCAGCGCCGGCATGGAGTTCGGTGCCCGGACGGCGGACGTCCACCGGCTGCTCACGGAAGCCACTGTGCATTGTGGCGACGGCCAGGCTGTCCTGGACATTGGTTTCGAGGGCACCAGGACCGCTTTTGCCCTGGAACTCACCTTCCAGCCGGGCGGAGTGCTCGACGGCGTGGAACCGGCGGGTGCGCCTGAAACCTTCCAGCTGGTGTCAGGCATGGGCACCTACCGTATGGGGCGCGATGTCATCGAGTTCGGGGCCGGGCTGCCCGCGGATCCGGATGCCCCTGCCGTTTACAACCCGGGCGAAAGCTACCGCTACCTCGGCGGCACCAACGCGGCCGACGGCATCAAGGTGTACATTGCCGGCTGGACCAGCGGCAGCCACCGGTTCACTTTCCGGGGGCACACACTTCCGGAGTGAGGGCCGGGCGGATGGCCGGGGGAACGGTGCAGGGGCCTACGCCTGGACGTTCTGCATCTGGCTGAAGAATTCCGGCGGGATGGCATAGACCAGGATCACGGCCAGCAGGTTCTTTGCGGCGTGGACAAAGTAGGCGAACATGACGTTCCTGCCCGTCCATACGTAGACGAACACCAGCGTGGCTCCCATGGCCAGATAGGGCAGCAATGCGGTGAAGGTGACCGCTTCCTGGCCCACGATGTGCAGCGCTGCGAACAGCACCACGGAGAGGGCGCAGCAGATCCAGATGTTGATGCGCCTGCTTAGCTTGCCGATCAGCAGGTGGCGGAAGATGTATTCCTCCACGAAGGGACCCACCACCACCAGCAGCGGAACCATGAGCCACGCCGGGACCTGCTGCATCAAAGCCTGCAAGCCCGCCTGGTTCGCGGAGGTCTCGACCTGCCCGTTTGCTGCCACCACAACCGCGGTCAGGATCATCATCGCTATGACGGCCGCCGGCACCATCAACAGCGTGAACCAGGGCCGGGTCGCCAAGACCCTGAGATCGCGGGCCACCACCTTGCGGGCCGCCAGCAGCGCCAGTATGCCCACCGAGGCATAAAACAGCAGGTTCACGGCGTAGGAGGCGGCTGCAGGGGACGGGGCAACCTGCCGGAGGAGCGGGGCCAGCAGATCGCCGGCGGCTGCGAAGAACCCCGCAATGGCAACATAGAGGCCCAGCGTGGCCAGGTCCATGGGGGAGAAACAGTACAGCTGGGGCTGCGGAGCGGGCGGTAAGCGGTGGGCTGTTGCCATGCTTCCAGACTATCGCCGGCGGGGCGGCTGTAGCCCACGTCACGTACCACCCGGAAGCATCTTGTAGGATGGTCAGGCCGCGTGAAGCTTCGGCAGTTCGAAGATCTACGCTCACAACTGCTGGTTCCACGGCTGAAAGGCCGAATTTTGTGAGCTTGATCATACGAAGTCCGGATGCGGCCAACCCCCAACCCACAAGGAACAGTTGTGCCTCAAAGTACCCCCACAGATCTCCAGAATCCCACGGCACCATCCACCGCCGTCGACCCCACCCTCAGCGCCGAGGGTTACAGCAAAACGCTGGGCAGGCGCCACGTCACCATGATCGCCATGGGCGGCGCCATCGGCGTCGGCCTGTTCATGGGCGCCGGCGGCCGCCTCGCCTCCACCGGCCCGGCCCTGATCTTCTCCTACGCCATTGCCGGCGTCATCGCCTACCTCCTGATGAGGGCGCTGGGCGAACTCATCATGTACCGCCAGACGTCCGGTTCATTCGTCAGCTACGCCGGGGAGATGTTCGGCAAGAAGGGCGCGTTCCTTTCCGGCTGGATGTACTTCATCAACTGGGGCATGACCGGCATCGCCGAACTGATTGCCATCGGCCTGTACTTCCAGTTCTTCTTCCCCAACGTCCCCGTGGAGGCCTCGGCCATCGCCGCGCTGGCCCTCCTGGTGGCCGTCAACCTGCTGAGCGTCAAGGCGTTCGGCGAGTTTGAGTTCTGGGCCTCCTGCCTCAAGGTCGGTGCCATCCTGATCTTCCTGGTGGTGGGCACGTTCATGGTGGTCACCAACGCCCAGGTGGGCGACGGCCACGCGTCGGTCGCCAACCTCTTCACCGCTGAAGGTGGCATGTTCCCCAAGGGCGCCCTGGTGATGGTCCTGGTCCTCAACGCCGTGATCTTCGCCTACAACGGCATCGAACTGGTGGGCGTCACCGCCGGCGAGATGCAGAATCCGGAACGCGAGGTGCCCAAGGCCGTCCGCGCCGTCGTACTCCGCATTGTGGTGTTCTACGTCGGTTCCGTGACCCTGCTCGCCATGCTGCTGCCCTCGGACCAGTACGTGGCCGGAACGTCGCCGTTCGTCACCGTCTTCGGCCAGATGGGCCTGGGCTGGGTAGGCGACGTGATGAACATGGTCGTGATCACCGCGGCCCTGTCCTCCTGCAACTCCGGCTTGTACTCGATCGGCCGCGTGTTCCGCACCATGGCCAACAACGGCCACGCCCCGCAGTGGCTCACCAAAATGTCCCCCCGCCACGTCCCGTACGCGGCCATCCTGGCCATCGCGGCGTTCTACCTGGTGGGCATCATGCTGAACATCTGGCTGGGCGGCTCGCACGCGTTTGACCTGGCACTGAACTCGGCCTCCATCGGCGTCATCTTCTGCTGGGGTTCCATCTTCGCCAGCCAGATCGTGCTGCGCCGCCGCAAGGGCGTCACCTCCAGCCTGCCGATGCCCGGCTCGCCCTGGACCAGCTGGGCGGGCCTGGTTGGCCTGTTCGCCATCACCGTGCTGATCGGGTTCGACACCATGACCAGCAAGACCGGCGAGGTCTTCTACCTGGGACTGTGGACCCTGGCCACCATCCCGTTCTTCGCGGTGGTCCTGTGGCTGGGCTGGCAGAAGGTCAAGACCAACCAGCCCAAGAGCGAGCTGTACAGCTAGCAGCCGGCTTCTCCACGCAACCTTCGACGGCGGGGCGCTCCCTTTGATGGGGCGGCCCGCCGTCGCCGTTTCTTTTGGACGTTCCTGCCCACTTACTACTGCCCACGCGGCTGGCGACACGGCGTGTCCGGAGGAAATGCCGGGCTTGCACTGCAGTAACTGGGAGGGAGCGCTCAGTCCTTCAGATACCGGGCGAAGTGGTCCTCGATGCGCTGCCAGGCTTCGGGCGAGGACTCGGGGTCCGGGCCCACTCCCATAACCCTCATCAGCGGCCGCAGGAGTACCGGGCCCAGTTCTTCGTCATTGAGGAAGGCGTGGCCGGCACCGGGAAATTCCTTCACGCTGTGCTCGATGCCCAGCTGGTCCAGGGCTGAGTCGAGCCGGGCCGCGGCTCCCTTCAGCGGCTTGTCCGCGCCGCCGTAGTTGGCCACGATGGGGCAGGCCCCGCGCAGCGCCTCCACCAGGTCCTCCTGTTGTTTTCCCGGGAGCCGGCCGTAGTTGACCGAGGCAGCGTCAAACCCGTCCCGGGCCACCAGCAGGGCGAACCCGCCACCCATGCAAAAGCCGATCACCCCGGTGCGGCCGTTGCCCAGATCCGACTCCGCAAGCCAGTTACGGGCCGTGGCGATGTCGATGAAGGGCCGTCCTGTGCCGGCTGCCATGGCACGCATGGTTCCCACCAGGCAACGCCGTGGTCCGCCGTCGCTGAAGAGGTCCAGCGCCAGAGTGAGGTAGCCGGCCCGGGCCAGCCGGTCCGCGTGCCGGCGGGCCTGGTCATTCAGGCCGAACACTTCGTGGATCATGACGACGGCGGGAAAAGGGCCCTGCCCTTCCGGTACGGCAAGGTAGCCGCCCAGGGCGGGGGATCCACCGGCAGCGGCGCTCTCGGCGCTCAGGTCCACATTGGTCATGGCCCAAGGCTAACCGGCAGCGGCAGGGGTCAGTCGCGCCGTTCGCGTTCCGGGCCTTGAGGTGTGGGGCAAGAGGTGGTGCCCGGGGCGCGGCCGGGGCAGACTGGGGCTTGTGAGCGAACCGTGGGTGCTGCATGTGGACCTGGACCAGTTCATCGCTGCCGTGGAAGTGCTCCGCCGGCCCGAACTTGCCGGCAAGGCAGTGATCGTGGGCGGCCGCGGCGATCCCACCGAGCGTGCCGTGGTGTCCACGGCGTCCTACGAGGCCAGGGCGTATGGTGTGGGATCCGGAATGCCACTGCGCATCGCCGCGCGCAAGGTGCCGGACGCGGTCATTCTGCCTGTGGACCACGAGGCCTACCTCGAGGCGTCTGAGAAGGTCATGGCAGTCCTGCGCTCGCAGCCGGGAGCCACCGTCCAGGTGCTCGGCTGGGACGAAGCGTTCGTTGGCGTCCGGACAGCCGATCCGGAAGCCTGCGCCCGGCAACTCCAGCACGCCGTCCTGGCGGAAACCCGGCTGCACTGCAGCATCGGAATTGGTGACACGCTGGTCCGCGCCAAGGTTGCCACGGGGTTCGGCAAGCCTGCCGGCATCTTCCGGCTCACGGAAGGCAACTGGCTCGATGTTATGGGGAGCCGGCCGACCATCGAACTGTGGGGCGTGGGAACGAAAGTGTCGCGCCGTCTTGCCACCCTGGGTATCAGGACTGTTGCCGAACTTGCAGCCGCGGATCCCCATGACCTGGTGCCCGAGTTCGGGCCGAAGATGGGTCCCTGGTACGCGCAGCTTGGCCGGGGCGACGGCGCGCGGGCGGTGGATGACACGCCCTGGGTGGCACGCGGGCACAGCCGGGAGACCACCTTCCAGCGCGATCTTACGGACGCGGCAGAGATTGACGACGCCGTCAGGGAGTTGGCTGCGCGGGTGCTGGAGGATGTTGCTGGCGAGGGGCGGCCGGTGGTTGGCCTGACGTTGAAGGTGCGGTATGCCCCCTTCACCACCACCACCTATGGGCGGAAGATTCCTGAGACGTCGGACCCGGCAGAGGTACTGGCCCGTGCCTTCGATCTCAGGGCGAAGATCGATCCGGGCCGCCCCATCCGGCTCCTCGGCCTGCGGGCGGAAATGGCCATGCCGGAAGATTCCCGCAAAGGGCATACTCCCACCCGCAGCGGATGGTGAGGGTTTCCTATCGAGTGCTGAGTACTTGTCGTTATGAGGCGTCAAAACGACAAGTGCGGAGCATTCGATTCTGGGTGGACAGCGAAAGGGCGGCGGATCCACTGGATCCGCCGCCCTCGGGCTGTTGCAGCACGCCGTTCGCTGCGGCTGCACCAGCAAGGAACTAGTCCCGCTTGAACTCGTCCTTGACGCTTTCGCCCACCTTCTTGGCGTCCGCCTTGACCTGGTCGGCCTGGCCTTCTGCCTTGAGGCGGTCGTTGTCGGTTGCGTTGCCTGCAGCTTCCTTGGCCTTGCCGCCAAGGTTCTCTGCCGCGTTACTGATCTTGTCTCCGAGGCCCATGGTTCCGGCCTCCTTTCGTTTCCGTCGATCAACCGTGCCCTTTCACAGTAAGCAAAGCTTGCTTACTTATTCAAGTCCCTGGCCCCACCGTGCTGTTCCTTGCGGGTGCCCGCGTTAGGCTCAGGGCCATGGATAAAGTGCGCGGCAAGGGCCCGGCCAAGGTGGCGCTGCCCCGGCTCTCCCCAGTGCAGTTGCGGGACCTTGAGGACAGTCCGGAACTGGTGTTCCGGCCCGGCGGGAGGTATGAAAACGCCCGCTTCAGCCGTACCGTCGCTGACGGCCTGGACCTGGGCGGTGCTGTCTTTTCCGAATGCCACTTCGACGGCCCGTCCCTCAATGAGGCCCAGCTCCGCGGCGCCTCGTTCCGCGACTGCATCATCGCAGAGCTGTACGCGCCCGTCTTCCGCGGTGCCCGCAGCACCTGGCGCGAGGTGGAGTTCCGCAATCCACGGCTGGGCTCAGCCGAGTTATACGAGAGTGGCTGGCAATCCGTCCGGATCGACGGCGGCAAGATCGACTTCCTCAACCTCCGCGGCGCCAAGCTTACGGACGTTCTAATCAGCGGCTGCATCATCAACGAACTGGACCTCGGTGCCGCCGGCGCAACCCGCGTGAAGCTGGAGGACTGCACGCTGGGATCGCTGGACCTGGCCGGCGCCAAGCTGAAGGACTTCGACCTCAGGGGTACGGAATTCCGCAAGATCAGTGGACTCGGCAGCTTGTCCGGGATGGTCATTGACGATTATCAGCTGGGACTCCTCGCGCCGCTCATTGCCGCCCATCTGGGAGTGACTGTCCTATAACGGATGCGCACCGGGAGCCTTGCCGTGTACCATTTACAGAACGAACGGTCGGTAAGTGGAGGATTCCGCTGTGCCGGCCGGCCGATGACAGTGCTGTTAATCGCGTGAAGGGTGTTTCCATGGCTGCAACCGCAGGTCCGCAGGCTTTCCTTGTTGGCGGGGTCCGAACGCCCGTGGGCAGGTACGGAGGCGCGTTGTCCTCCGTGCGGCCTGACGACCTTGCGGCCCTGGTGGTCCGCGAAGCCGTGGAACGCGCCGGTCTGGATCCCGAGAGCATCGATGAAGTAATCCTTGGCAACGCGAACGGCGCGGGGGAGGAGAACCGGAACGTGGCCCGGATGGCCACCCTGCTGGCGGGGTTGCCGCTGCACATTCCCGGGATCACGGTCAACCGGCTCTGCGCCTCCGGCCTGAGTGCCATCATCCAGGCCAGCCACATGATCAAGGCCGGCGCCGCAGACATTGTTATCGCCGGCGGCGTTGAATCGATGAGCCGCGCGCCCTGGGTGCAGGAGAAGCCCACCGCCGCATTCGCCAAGCCGGGCCAGATCTTCGACACCTCGATCGGCTGGCGCTTCACTAACCCGCAGTTCCAGCACGGCGGCCTGTCACGGGACGGGAAAATGACCTACTCCATGCCGGAAACGGCCGAGGAAGTGGCCAGGGTGGACGGCATCTCCCGCGAGGACGCTGATGCGTTCGCCGTCCGCTCCCACCAGCTGGCCCTGGATGCCATCGAAGCCGGCCGCTTCAAGGATGAGATCGTTCCGGTGACCGTCAAGTCCCGCAAGTCCGAGACCGTGGTGGACACCGACGAAGGCCCCCGCCCCGGTACCAGCCTGGACGTCCTCGCCGGCTTGAAGCCAGTGGCGCACGGCGGATCGGTGGTCACGGCCGGGAACTCCTCGTCCCTCAACGATGGCGCATCGGCCATCATCGTGGCCTCGGAAGCAGCCCTCGAGCGGCTGGGCCTGACACCCCGGGCCCGCATCATCGACGGCGCCTCTGCCGGCTGTGAACCGGAGATCATGGGCATCGGACCCGTCCCGGCCACCCAGAAGGTACTCAAGCGGAGCGGCCTCAGTGTCGGTGACCTTGCCGCCGTCGAACTTAACGAAGCCTTTGCCACGCAATCCCTGGCCTGCATCCGGCGCCTGGGACTGGAACCGGAGATCGTGAACCGCGACGGCGGTGCCATCGCCCTGGGACATCCGCTCGGGTCCAGCGGCTCACGGCTTGCCATCACCCTCCTGGGCCGGATGGAACGCGAAGGCGCCAGGATCGGCCTCGCCACCATGTGCGTGGGCGTCGGCCAGGGCACCGCCATGCTGCTGGAGAAGATCTGATGGGGGCTGCCGTGGACCTGGCGTCAGAGGACTTCACCGCGCTGCTGGTGGAAGAGCGGGACGACCGCGTGGTGGTGCTGCTCAACCGGCCCGAAGTGAAGAACGCGATTGACCAGCAGATGGTGGATGAACTCCATACCGTTTGCGCTGCGCTGGAGCAGAACCCCCGAGTGCTGATCATCGCGGGCGTGGATGGAGTCTTCGCCTCCGGCGCCGACATCGCCCAGCTGCGTGAACGGCGCCGGGACAACGCCCTGCAGGGAATCAACTCCACCATCTTCGTCCGGATCGCCAGGCTGCCGATGCCCGTCATCGCCGCACTGGACGGTTACTGCCTGGGCGGCGGCGCCGAACTCGCCTACGCCGCGGACTTCCGGATCGGCACACCCAATGTGCGCATCGGCAACCCGGAAACGGGACTGGGAATCCTGGCCGCTGCCGGTGCCAGCTGGCGGCTGAAGGAACTGGTGGGCGAACCGCTGGCCAAACAAATCCTCCTCGCCGGACTGGTCCTCGGAGCCGGGGAAGCCCGCGCTGCCAACCTCATCACGGAAATCCACGACCCGGCCGACCTCCTGGACGCAGCCCACAGCCTGGCCGACAGGATTGGACGCCAGGAACCGCTGGCCGTCCGCATCACCAAGTCCGTATTTCACGCCCCTGCGGAAGCGCATCCGCTGATCGACCAGCTGGCCCAGGGCATCCTCTTCGAATCCCAGGCCAAGTTCGACCGGATGCAGGCCTTCCTGGACCGCAACGCGGCTAAAAAGGCCCAAGCCGCCTCCGCCAACCCAGCCGACGGAAAGTAGACCATGACCAACCATGAAGTTCCCGCCAGCCTTCCCGCCGGCCTTCCTCCTTATGTCGGAGTGCTGGGAGGCGGCCGCATGGGTGCCGGCATCGCCCACGCCTTCCTGATCAAGGGTGCCAACGTGCTGGTGGTGGAGCGCGACGACGTCTCCGCCGAAGCCGCGCGCGAAAGGGTGGAATCTGCCGCCGCGAAGAGCATTGAACGGGGCGCCACGGACGCCAACCTGGATGAGCTGGTTTCCCGCCTTGACGTGACGGTGGACTACGACGACTTCAAGGACCGCCAATTGGTGGTGGAAGCGGTCCCTGAAGACTGGGACCTCAAAGTGACCGCCCTGAGGGGGATCGAGGAACGGCTGACAGGGGATGCCTTCATCGCGTCCAACACGTCGTCGCTGTCCGTCAACGGCCTGGCCCGCGAGCTGAAGCGGCCGGAGAACTTCCTGGGCCTGCACTTTTTCAATCCAGTGCCCGCCTCCACCCTCATCGAAGTGGTGCTGGGGGAGCGCACGTCTCCCGAACTTGCCGCCGCGGCAAAATCCTGGGTGGAGGCACTCGGGAAGACCGCCGTCGTCGTCAATGATGCCCCCGGGTTCGCGTCCTCACGCCTTGGCGTGGCCATCGCGCTTGAGGCCATGCGGATGGTGGAGGAAGGCGTGGCCTCGGCAGGGGATATCGACGCCGCCATGGTCCTGGGCTACAAACACCCCACCGGGCCGCTGAAAACCACGGACATCGTGGGCCTTGACGTCCGCCTGGGGATTGCCGAATACCTGCACTCCACCCTTGGCGAGCGGTTCGCGCCGCCGCAGATCCTCAGGGACAAGGTGGCCCGCGGGGAACTGGGACGCAAAACGGGCAAGGGCTTTTTCGACTGGCCCAGCTAGGAGCTGTTTTAGTCTAAAAAGCCCACAATGTAGCCGATGAAGTACAGGAGGCACAGCAGGACCACGACGCCGATGATGGCGATCCACAGGAACTGTGTGCCCTTCCTGGTGCCATGCTCGTCATGACCCTGCGTGGTGCTGGTGGAGGCTTCGCCCGGCGGAGTTTCCCCGGGCGGCACTCCGCCGCCTGGCTCCAAACCAGTGAGCTTGTCCTCTTCCGGATCCGGATTCTGGCCTGACATGTTGACTCCCTCGCTCGACGTCGTGGTGCTTCCCCAGCGTAACCCGGCACGTGCGCGGCCTAGGCTGGGGGAGTGACCTTCCTTGAACCCCTTACCCTGACCGGCCGCTGCGTAATCCTGGAACCGCTCGCGGAGGAGCACCATGACGGCCTTGTGGATGCGGCCAGTGACGGCGAGCTCTGGAAGCTTTGGTACACCTCTGTCCCGGCTCCGGACGCCATGGCGGGGGAGATCCGGCGGCGGCTGTCCCTGCAGGAGCAGGGATCCATGCTCCCGTTCACCACCCGGCTGATCGACGCCGCCACCGGCGGGCCCGGGCGCATCATCGGCATGACCACCTACATGAACATCGATGCCGCCACGCCGCGCGTGGAGATCGGCTCCACCTGGAACGCGGCATCCGTGCAGGGGACCGGCACCAATCCGGACTCCAAGCTCCTGCTGCTCCGGCACGCCTTCGAGGTAATCGGCTGCCCGGCCGTGGAGTTCCGCACCCACTGGCTGAACCACCAGTCGCGGGAGGCCATCGCACGGCTCGGCGCCAAGCAGGACGGCGTGCTTCGCAGCCATTCAAGGACCAGCGACGGGAACCTGCGGGACACCGTGGTGTTCTCCATCCTGGACCACGAATGGCCCGCGGTCCGCGCCGGGCTCGAATACCGGCTGGACCGGCGCGGATAGGGCAGAGTGGCTAAGACCGCACGAGTTGGCCGAGCTTCACCGATGCGAGCAAGGCGGAGGCATATGCGCGGTGCCCGTCTTCGTTGGGGTGGAAGCTTCGAGGATCAAGCTGCACCGTGCCAGTCGCATTGACATAAGCGGCGAAGAAGATCCAAGGATCTCCAGAATTGACCTCGTGCCCGGCGAACCTATTTGTCACGTCGACGTACACGGCGTTGGTGCCATATTTGTTATTTGCGAAGCTCACGGCATCCTCAATCGCTCCGTTGATGGCGATAGTTCCGAAATTAATTAGCTTCTGACTCGCCAGGGGGATGGGGAGGGTAACGGCCGGGTCGGTTGTATCGAAGAGCAATGGGTAACCCAATACGACAATCTTCGCATCCGGTGCGGCTGCTTGGATCGCCTTATATGTTCCAGCTAGCGCCAAAGTGAGCGCGTGAAGGCTCGCCTCTGAGGTCGCCGCGCGGACGGCGTTTTCACAATCCGTTGGGCTCAGTGTTGCGCAGATCCCGATTATTTGTGCAAACCCCAGATCGTTTGCGCCTGCGGTAATGCTCACCAGCTCGGCATCCGAAAGCGCGGCCAGCGTCTTAGGGTCGCTGAGTTGCGCGGCCACACTCGTTGGCCCACCTGCGAGCTCCGCACCGCTACAAGCCGCGTTCACGAGCAGGTCCACCCGACCAGTCTTTCCCACCATGTCCACGTACCCGCCGGAAGTCTGGATGCAAGTCTCGGTAGCGTCATAGGGGCCGGCACCAATGCCCGCCGTATATGAGTCGCCCAAGGCGACGTAGTCAACGTCGCGCGCCTGCGGTGCTGCTTCTGCTGGTATCGCGGCCGCGCCCAGCGCTATTGCCAGGCTGGCGAGGCCGGCCGCGAAAGCCGGGATTCGGCGTCGTAATGCAGCAATTCCCATTGGTGTCCCCTTTGAACATCAGTCACACGAAGTAGCTAGTGTCGCAAGAGTATTGCCCAGCAGGTTGAGGCTATGAGGCCTTTGTACCCTTCCCGGCCGTATGCTTTTGTGACGTGCAGCATTCAGGAGCGTGTGGTTAGCTGTGCGGATGAACAATCGGGGCAGATCCATGGACTGGGATGGCGCTGTCAACGCGTGGCACGTTTCCGGCGGCATCTACCGGATGGGACGTCGTGAGTGGCTGACCGAGGCAGGGTGGAAGCAGGCGTTCGACGACGGCGTCCGCACCGTCATTGATCTCCGTAACGCTGCGGAGGGCCAGCGCCGGGACACCGACCCCGTAGTGCCGGCCGCGGCCCGGGCCGGCATCGACGTGGTGCAGGCACCCACAGAGGAGCCGGATGATCCACGCTTCACTGAAGTTACAGGCCCCTACCTGAACGATCCTGCCCACTACGGCGAGAACGCCCGGCTCTTCCCCGAAAAGCTGGTGGGCGTCTTCCGGAGCATCGCCGTGGCCGCTCCGCGGGGAGGCGTCCTGCTGCACTGTGCCGCCGGCCGCGACCGCAGCGGACTGGTGGCCGCCATGGTGCAGGACCTGGCGGGCGACTCCGACCAGGCCATCGCGGAGGGGTACCGGCGGGCAGCCCGCGGCATCAACGAGCGCTACCGCACGCACGGGCCGCCGCACAGCCGGGAACAGTACCTCGACGAAGCGGAACTCGCGCCCCTGTTGGAACAGCGCGGGCTCGCTGTGGTGGAGTTTGTCCGGGAACTGGACACCCAGAATTACCTGCTGGCGAATGGACTCAGTCCTTCGGAACTTGACGCTGTCATGGTGCTGTCCGGAGCTGCCTACGCAAAGGAATCACGATGAGAACAGCCACAGAAGTCCGGCGAGGAAAGCGCAGCCTCGCTTTGGGGGTGGCCGGAGGAATATTGGCTGCCTCGGCCTTCGGCGCCGCTCCCGGCTGGGCCTTCACCGAACCCGGTAGCGGCTCCCCAACCCAGCCTCCCGCCACTGCTTCTCCAAGTACCACCGGCACCGCCACTGCGGACAGTGCCGCAGGCCCGTCCGGGAACGCCAGTCTTGCGCAGGCCGACCTCGACAAAGCCGTGCTGCGGGATCTGGGGCTCACCCCGGAACAGTTCGCCGCGGCGGGGGAGCTGGGCACCCGGGCAGCGGCTGCGGCGGAACAGCTGCGCGACATCCCGGGCTATGGCGGGATCAGGCTCCAGGACAACAAGATCGTGGTGACCGGCAGTGGACCCGAACTGGAGTCAGCCGTTGGGAACTTGGCCGCAACCGTCCCTGGTATCTCGCTTGAAGAGCCGGCCGTTCCCACTCCGAATCCCACGTCGGGGGCAACGGAACCTGCAGGGACGCCAGCCAGCCCGCCGCCGCCGTCCGCTCCCGAACAGAGACCCTCCGCAGAGCCTGCCGCTCCGGCGCCCGGTTCGCAGGTGGCGGCCAGCACGGAGCAGCTCTTCCAGGCCTACGTGCGTGAGGTGGGTACGGCCGGGCTGCAGGCGGTGGTCACCTCCGGCGGCAAGTTCGTGATCCGGACAGGCGGCATCGCATCGGCACAGTCAACGCAGGGCGGCGCTGCGGGGATGGTCTCCAGTCCGGACGGCACGGCGGAAACCGCGGCGCCCGGTAAGATCTCGCCGTCGGAATTCGTCTCACGGTATGCCAACGTGGTGCTCGACGGCGGCGCTCCCCTCAAGCCGGAGGCGGACGTTCCGGGCGGTGTCGGGTACCAAACGGACCAGCAGGCCATCTGCTCCACGGGATTCTCGGCATTCGATCCCGCAGGCTTGCCCACGGTCCTCACAGCGGGTCACTGTGCCGACGACGGTGCAGCAAAGAGTGCCGATCTGTTGTTCCAGGGCGTGCCCAACGGGCGGCTCGGTGCCTTCAAGTTCAGCCAGTACGGCGGGCCAGGTAATTCAAGGGTCCTGGATCCCAACAGTCCAAATCCGGGCAACGTCGGAACCGACATTTCCGTCATTGGCGACCTCCGGCAGGACCTGGACCCACTCCCCGC
The DNA here is from genome assembly GCF_030816485.1 of Arthrobacter sp. B1I2. Lineage (NCBI taxonomy): Bacteria > Bacillati > Actinomycetota > Actinomycetes > Micrococcales > Micrococcaceae > Arthrobacter > Arthrobacter sp. B1I2. Next base: position 1,934,538 of record NZ_JAUSYC010000001.1, read on the forward strand.
CGCAAGCACTTACGGGGACCGCTCCCAGCCCGGGCCCGACGTCAAGATCATCGGCACGGCCGCCCCGGTAATCGGCATGCCGGTCTGCCGTTCGGGCTGGAGGACCAACTGGTCATGCGGACATATCGCAGCGGTGGGAATCTTCCTGGTGGGCGGTCCCACGTACCCGACCGACCTTAACGACATCCGCGCATTCAATGGCTTCCTGTCCTACGACGTGCAGTCCAGCGGTGGTGACTCCGGCGGGCCCTGGATCAGCGGAAACTACGCCGTTGGCACGCACAGTGCCGGTGATGATCCACAGCCCGACCTGCCACCGCCGCCCAACTTCGCGGTCGCAGCCACCCTGGAAGACTCCCTCCAGGTGCTGCCGGGCTACCAGCTGGAACTCTTCCTCAACAAGCCCGGGCTCATGGCCACTGCGGACACCACGGTCAAGGCCGGTACCAGCATCACGGGCCAGGTCCTGGCTGCCCCCGCCTCCGCCGTAGCAGCGGGATCGCAGGTCCGCATCGCCTTTGCAGGCCAGACGCCGTTCGATGTTCCCCTGGACGCCGCGGGCAACTGGTCGTTCACTGCGCCGGAAGCGCCCGGCCCGTTCACCTTCACGGCCGAAACCGTGAACGGATTCAGCCGATCCGGTCCGGTCACACTGGGCGTGGTCATTGCGCCGTCGTTCCTTCCGGCGCCGGTCATCACCACGCCGGCAAACCAGCCGCTGCCGGACCTGGATACCGTCGAAGGCACGGGAACGCCCCGTGCCACCGTTACGCTCTCCGGTGACGTCGCAGGCCCGGCCCTGGTGGGGGATGACGGGCGTTGGGCGGTTTCACTGCCGGACCCGGTCCAGTACGGCAAGGTGAACGTCACGGCAGTGCAGTCCTATCCCGGCCTTCCGGACAGTCCGGCCACCACGGCGACCTTCGCAGTCATGCCGCCGCCACCGGCCGTGACCAGCCTTTCCGAAGGGCAGCATCTTAAGCAGGACGCCCTGCCGGCAGCGATAGCGGGAACCGGGCTGAACGGCGCTGATGTGACGGTGTCCCTCGACGGAAAACCGCTCTCCGCCGCGTCGGTTGGCACCACACAGGGATCCCGTTCCGTTGGCGTCGTCCTGGCGCCCTTGGTCCTGGTGGACGGTGGAACCTGGCAGGTTCCGTTTCCCGCCGGGCTGGCAACGGGCACCCACGTCCTGTCGGTGACGCAGGCGGTGGACGGCGTGGCTTCCACCCCGGCCCAGCTCACGGTCACCATCGACGCCCCGCCCGTGCTTCCCGCCGGGAACATTACGGACGGCACCCTTGCAGCCACGGGGGCCGGGGGACTGGTTTCCGCAGCGATCGGCGCGGCTGCAGCGCTCGCCGTCGGGGTCCTCCTGATGGTGCTGGTCCGCCGCCGGAACCGGCGGTCTGTCAGGTAACTGCGGAGGGCGGGGACGCCGTCAGGCAAGCCCCGCCCCTCGCGGCGCTATTCGTGGTCCGTGCGCGGTGCCCGTCAGTGGGAGTCGTCGCACCTGTCCTTGCCGTCAACCACCTGGACGGCCACGTCCAGGGTGCCGTCGGCCAGGCTTCCCCAGGCATAAACGATGGTGTTCTTGCCGGCTTCCACGGTGATGTCCGCGGGTCCGATCACGGGGTCGGTGGTCCCTGCAGCGGCTACGGACGCTGAAATGGTTCCGGCCTTCAGCTTCAGGGTGGCCTCGTCCGGGTTGCTGAGGTCCTCAATCACTGCCGATCCGCCGGCCAGGACGTCGACGGCGGGGGCTGCGGCAATGTGCCGGACTGTCAGCTTGCCCTTCTTGTCGTTGCGGGGCGCCTTGGTGTCGTTGGTGAAGAGCGATGCGGTGGGGGCGCCGTCGGCGTCAAGATGCGCCACGGCGGTGTAGTTGCCGCCTTCGTCGAGTTCAACGTGCACCGGCCCGATCACCGGGTTCTTGGCGCTGGTGGCGTCCGCGGCCGTGACGGCGATCTGGTAGTCGCCGGCGGCCAGTTCCAGCGGCCCGGCCAGAGTACCCGGTTTGAAGTCGTCCAGCGTAAGGTCGCCGTTCACCCATACATCCACGGTGAGGCCGGGCACGCCATGCAGGACGGACAGCAGTGCCGGGTCGTCGTCATGATGCCGGCCGTCCGCTTGGGCGGGGGCGGCGAACGCCAGTGACGCGGCGAGTGAAAGTGCTCCGGCGGCGAAGGTCATTTTGCGCATTTCATACTCCTTGGAGGATGCCCGGGAACCGGGCTGTTTATGCTTACGCGCTTACTACCGCTGCGACCCCGCGTTTGGATGCACCGCCAGGATCTTTGGTGTCAGTTTTTTCGTTTCATCAGCAGGTTGGTGATCCGGAGCGTGCACAGCCGCTGCCCTGCCGCGTTGGTGATCAGCACCTCGTGCGTGGTGAGGGTTCCGCCCAGGTGGATGGGTGTGGCCGTGATGGTGATCTGGCCTTCCCGCGCGGAGCGGTGGTGGGTGGCGGAAACGTCCACCCCCACGGCCGTCTTGCCCATGGTGCTGGCGTGGATGACGGCGGCCCAGGAGCCTACGGCCTCGCCCACGGCAAGGGAGGCGCCGCCGTGCAGCAGCCCGAACGATTGCCTGTTTCCCTCCACCGGCATGGTGGCCACCACACGCTCCACGGACTCCTCCACGATTTTCACGCCCATCTTCTCGTCCAGCTCGCCGAGGGTGATCTTCCACAGTTCGTGCGCGGAAGGCTGGGTATCGGCAGCATCCTGGGGTGATGGGGCGCTCATTGATTCTCCTTAGTGGCCAATTGGGTCCTGGCCTTCTAGTCTGCAGCACGGCACTTCATGTATGGTGAATATATTACCGAACGGACGGTCAGTAATGACTTGTCCTGTTTGCCTGCCCCCTTGTTGGAAGGACCGTCAACGATGACCACCACAGCCACAGCTCCCCAGGCCACGGTCGACACCGTGGAGACAGTGCCCAGCTTCGTCAGGGACGCCTGGTGGACGCCCGACGCCGGCGCGTCGGCTTCCGCCGTTCCCGTCCGGGACGCCAGCACGGGGGAGCTCCTGGCCAAGGTGAGCACGGAGGGACTGGACCTCGCCGCCGTCGTGGAGTACGGACGCAGCACCGGCCAGGCTGAACTGGGCAAGCTGACCTTCCACCAGCGGGCCCTCAAGCTCAAGGAACTGGCGCAGTACCTGAACGCCCGCCGCGACCACTTCTACGCCTTCTCCGCACAGACCGGCGCCACCAGGATTGACTCCATGGTGGACATCGACGGCGGCATCGGCGTCCTCTTCACGTTCGGCTCCAAGGGCCGGCGCGAACTGCCCAATTCCCAGGTGGTGGTGGACGGGCCCATGGAGGTGCTGTCCAAGGACGCTTCCTTCGCGGGCGAGCACATCTACACCCGCATCCCGGGCGTGGCCGTGCAGATCAACGCCTTCAACTTCCCGGTCTGGGGCATGCTTGAGAAGTTCGCGCCCGCCTTCATCGCCGGCGTGCCCACCATCGTCAAACCCGCTACTCCCACCGGCTACGTCGCGGCGGCCGTCGTCAAAGCCATCGTCGAATCCAACATCCTGCCCAAGGGTTCACTGCAGCTCATCTCCGGCTCGGTCCGCGGCCTGCTGGATGTTTTGGACTACCGGGACCTGGTGGCTTTCACCGGCTCCGCCTCCACCGCCAAATCCCTGAAGGCGCACCCGAACGTGCTGGAGGGCGGAGTCCGGTTCACGTCCGAAACCGACTCCCTGAACGCCGCCATCCTCGGCCCCGACGCGGTGGAAGGCACCCCTGAATTCGACGCCTTCGTCAAATCCGTGGTCACCGAAATGACCGTCAAGGCCGGCCAGAAGTGCACCGCCATCCGCCGCGCAATCGTGCCGCAGGAACTGGTGCCCGCCGTGTCCGCCGCAGTCGGCAAGCGCATTTCCGGGCGGGTGGTCCTGGGCGACCCCCGCGGTGAGGGCGTCACCATGGGTGCGCTGGCCTCCGTGGAACAGCTCGAGGACGTCCGCGCCGCCGTGCAGTCCATGCTCGACGCCGGCGGTGAGCTTGCGTACGGAACGCTTGATTCGCCGTCGGTCACCTCCGCCGACGGAACCACCGGGGTAGTGGATGGCGGCGCCTTCATGGCTCCCGTCGTCCTTAACTGGAACAACCCGGAGGCGGAGGCCATCCACTCACTGGAGGCGTTCGGGCCGGTATCGTCCGTGATCGGCTACAAGGACCTGGCCGACGCCGTCCGGCTCGCCGCCCGGGGCGGCGGCTCCCTGGTGGCATCGGTGTGCACCAACGATCCCGAGGTGGCCCGCGAGCTGGTCACCGGGATCGCCGCGCACCACGGCCGCGTCCTGATGCTCAACCGCGAGGACGCCCGCAGCTCCACCGGCCATGGTTCACCGGTTCCCCACCTGGTCCACGGCGGACCCGGCCGGGCCGGCGGCGGCGAGGAACTGGGCGGCATCCGGTCCGTGCTGCACCACATGCAGCGAACCGCCATCCAGGGCTCACCGAACATGCTCACCGCCGTCACCGGCGTCTGGCATGCCGGTGCTGACCGTAACTTCACCCTGGAGACCGAGGGGACGCATCCGTTCCGGAAGCACCTGTCCGCCCTCCGGATCGGCGACGCCGTCCGGTCCGACCTGCGGCAGGTCACGCTCGAGGACATCACCGCGTTCGCCAACTCCACCGGGGACACGTTCTATGCCCACACCAACCAGGAAGCGGCGGCGGCCAACCCGATTTTCCCGGGCATCGTGGCGCACGGCTACCTGTTGCTGGCCTGGGGAGCGGGGCTGTTCGTGGAGCCCGCCCCGGGCCCCGTCCTGGCCAACTACGGGCTGGAAAACTGCCGTTTCACCAAGCCGGTGGCCGCTGGCGATTCGATCCGGGTGACCCTCACCGCCAAGAAGATCACCCCGCGCGAAACCGACGAATACGGTGAAGTGGCCTGGGACGCCGTGCTCACCAACCAGGACGACGAGATCGTTGCCACCTACGACGTCCTCACCCTCGTCGAAAAGTAGTCCCCTCCCGATGCGCCATCACTTTTGGTCCCTAAGAGGGGGTTTTAACAACCAAAAGTGATGGCGCAACCGGGTGGGGGTGATGCGACTGAATACAAGCAGCAGGGGCGCCCCGGCCGGACCGGGGCGCCCCTGCTGCTTGTATTGGTAAGGCGTCAGCTTTCGGCGCCGCCGTGCAGGCCGTCGTCGCTGCTGTCATCCTCGGGTCCCGGGCCGCGGCCGCCCTCGCTGCGGTCGGAGAGGTCCATGTTGCCGCGGGCCTCGTCCATGGTCGGCCCGCCGCGCGGGACGCTGTAGGTGTCCGGGCGGATGCCGTGCGACTGTTCCTCGATCAGGGCCTGCTCCTCGCTGAAGCGGATCACGTTGGCCTCGTCGCCGGCGTCGCCGGGAACGTCCTCGCGGATCTTTGAGGGGTCCGGGATGATGAATCCTGCGTCGGGCTCTTCCTTGGGGTGGCTCATGTTCTTTCCTTCCTATCGGGTGGTTGTGTTGGCGGGCCGGTCGGTGAGGTCCACCTTGATATCCAAACTTTGATCGCCGCGCGTGACCTTGAAGCCTACGGTGTCGCCGGGGTTTCGCTGGCGCAGTTCCGCCAGGAGCTTCTCTGGGGTGGTGAGCTGCACACCCTCCATGGACTCCAGGACGTCGCCGGGACGGATCCCCGCGCGCCCGGCCGGGCCGTCCCTGTCCGCGGCGAGCACCACCACTCCGGCCCCTTCCCGGATGCCCAGCTGGTCGGCGATCTGCGCCGTCAGCTCGCCCGGTGTCAGGCCCAGGTACGCGTGTTTGGCCGTTCCGTTGGCCAGCAGCTCTTCGGCGACGTCGACGGCGGTGGCGGCGGGAATGGCGAAGCCCAGGGACACTGCCCCGGACGACGGCGGGATGTAGGCCTCGCTGATGCCGATGACCTCGCCGCGCATATTGATCACGGCACCGCCGGAGTTGCCGGGGCTGATGGGCGCGTCCGTCTGGATGAGGTCCACCAGGGAAAGGCTGTTGGACGCGGAGCCGGGGATGGAGCGGTGGAGCCCGGAGATGATGCCGGCTGTGGCGGTGTTTTCAAAGCCAAGGGGGGAGCCCAGGACCAGGGCGCCTTCGCCAACCTTGGGCAGGTTGCTCTGGTAGGTGGGCTTCGGCAGGCCGGTGCGCTTGGCCTGCACCAGCGCGAGGTCCGTCACCGCGTCACTGGCCTTCACCGTCCCTTCCACGCGCTGCCCGTCGGCGAACCCCACCTCAACGGTGGTGGCGCCGCGGATTACGTGCTCGTTGGTCAGGATCAGCCCGTCCGCCGAGTACACCACACCGCTGCCCAGGCCGCCCTCGGTGAAAATGGTGACGACCGACGGCGACAGGTTCTCCACGAGCTGCGGCAGGTTCCCGCCGGCATTCCCGGAGTCGGAGCCTGCTGCGGGCGCGGAGGAACCGGATGCGGCCGGCCCCGGCGTGGAGGTGGCGGCCGACGACGGCGCCTGGCTTGAGGAGGTACCGCTGGGGGCCGGGGGGCTTGGCGTGCCGGTGCAGCCGCTGAGTGCCAGCGCGGCCGCCAGGGCGCCGCCCCCCACCGCCGTCCGGAGGCAACGTGAACGCTGCGGAATGCCGGCCTGGCTCATCGGTACCTCCCCGCGGATGCTCGCTTTCTACCACCGTAGCGGGGGAGCGGGAAAAATACCAAGCACACTTATTATTGGTGGTCTGGCTGGCCCGGGCGCTGCCTACGTGTTTGCGTGCAGCCCTTCGAATGCCATGCTGATGACGTCGTCGGCCAGCCGCTGCGGGGAGAGGGGGCCGCCCGGTTTGTACCACTCCACGATGGAGTTGATCATGCCGAATAGCAACCGCGACACGGTGCGGGGGTCAATGTCCGCCCGGAGCGAGCCCTCGTCCCGGGCCGCGGAAATAAGGCCTGCCACCTTGTGGTCGAACGCACGGCGCCGTTCCAGGGCGTCCCGTTCGATCTCGGTATTGCCGCGCAGGCGCAGCAGCAGGGTGACAAAGGGGAGGCGGTCCACCAGCACGGCCACCGTTTGCCGCAGCACGAACTCGAGCCGGGCATCAGCGGCTCCCGAGGTTGCCTCGGGCTGCTCCAGGATGGCTTCAAGGCCGCCGAGCGCGTGGTCCAGGGCGAGCTTGAGGAGGTCGCCCTTGGACGGCACGTGGTGGTAGATCGCGGACTTGGAGATGCCCAGGTTCTCGGCCAGGATGCCCATGGAGGTGGCGTCATAGCCGTGCCGGTTGAAGACGTCCACGGCGATGCGGAGCACCGACTGCTGGTCGTAGCCGGGGCGGCCCCGCTTGGCGGTGCCATTACCGGCGGTGCTGGGGGTTTCGGTGGTGCTGGCAGTTTTGCTGGCGCTGGGCATAATCGCTAGTTTCTCACGAACGGTCGGTAGGTCCGGGGACGGCGCAGCACCACCGAAACCCTTAAGCCTTCGGGCGCAGGTCGTAAATCCGGCGCAGCTTGCCGTTGGACCGCTCCAGTGAGCCGGGCTCCACCACGTCCACGGTGCACGAAGAACCAACGTGGATCTTGATCTGCTCCTTCAAGGTGCGTGCCGCCGTCGTGCCCTGGTCGGTGGTGACGGCGTCACGCCGCTCGATGCGCACGGTCAGCTGGTCCATCCGCTGGCCCTCGGGGCGCGTGAGTTCGAGCTGGAAGTGCGGGCTCAGCTCGGGGATCCGCAGGGCGATTTCCTCGATCTGGGACGGGAACAGGTTCACGCCGCGCAGGATGATCATGTCATCGCTGCGGCCGGTGATGCGGCCCATCCGGCGGTGCGCGGGCCGGGCGGTGCCGGGCAGCAGGCGGGTGAGGTCCTTGGTGCGGTACCGGATGATCGGCAGCGCTTCCTTGGTTAGAGAGGTGAAGACGAGTTCACCGTGTTCGCCGTCTCGCAGCACGTTCTCCTTGCCCGCCACCGGGTTGAAGGGATCGATGATTTCGGGGCGGAAAGTGGTCCTCCCAGATGTGGCTGCCGTCCTGGGTCTCCACCGACTCGCCGGCAACGCCCGGACCCATCACCTCGGAGAGGCCGTAGATGTCGCAGGCCTTGATGTTCATCATGACCTCAAGCTCGTGGCGCATCTCCTCGGTCCACGGCTCCGCCCCCAGGACGGCGAACTTCAGTGAGGTGGAGGCAGGATCAATGCCCATGTGCGCCATGGCGTCGGCGATGGTGAGCAGGTACGTCGGAGTGGCCAGGATGGCGTCCGGCTTGAAGTCCTGGATCAGCTGGATCTGGCGTTCGGTCTGGCCGCCGGACATGGGGATGACCGTGCAGCCCAGGGCCTCGGCGCCGGCGTGCGCGCCCAGGCCGCCGGTGAACAGGCCGTAGCCGTAGGCGTTGTGGACCTTCATGCCCGGGCGGATGCCTGCGGCCCGGAAGCTGCGGGCCACCAGCTTGGCCCAGTCCGCCAGGTCCTGCTTGGTGTAGCCGACGACGGTGGGCCGGCCCGTGGTGCCCGAGCTGGCGTGGATGCGGGCTACTTCAGCCTGGGGGACCGCGAACATGCCGAAGGGGTATTCGGCGCGCAGGTCGTCCTTGGTGGTGAAGGGGAAGTTGCCCAGGTCATCAAGCCCGCGCAGGTCGGCGGGGTGGATCCCGGCGTCGTCGAACTTGCGCTTGTAGAGCGGCACGCGCTCGTACGCGTACGCCAGGGTGTGCTGCAGGCGCTTCAGCTGGAGGGCTTCAAGCTCATCGCGGGAAATGGTTTCCTCGCGGTCCAGGGCGGCATCGGTGCCGGCGGCGGTGGCTTGCGGATCCGCCGGGGAAACGGCAGCGGCGGGGGTCTCGGGGGCATGCAGGGTCATGGTTTTCCTACTTCTTGGGAATGGTGCGGCTGCGTCCGCGGAACTCGGCGATGAGCTCGCCCGGGGAACCGGGCTGGGTTCCGGAGTCCGGCGTACCGGCGTCGGCGGCAAAGATCTGGATGTCGTACAGGCCGCTGCGCCCGGCACTGGAGCGGCGGTCGGCGACGGCGGTCAACACCTGGCCCCGGAAGGCGGGCTTGAGGAAGTTGATGTCGACGCCGGAGGCAACGGTGATGGCGGTTTCCTCGCCGGGTGCGGGGTGGATGGGGTTGCACGCGAGGGCGAAGGCGGTGTCCCCGAACGCGAAGATCATTCCGCCGTGGGCCATGCCGAAGCCGTTGAGCATTTCCTGCCGGAGTGTCATCCGGATGGTGGCGTGGCCGTCGCTGATGGCGAGGACCTTGATTCCCATCCATTCGGAGGCATAGTCGTTTTCCAGGATGGGGTGGGTGGCCCCCGAAAGTGTTGCTTCAGCCATGCGTCATTGCCTCCAGCTTTATTTACCGAATGTTCATTAGGTAATCCCATGAGGGGGTCCGGTGTCAAGGGGATGGGCGCGTTCCTGCCCGGTTGCTGGGGCGGCCCCGCGCCCGGAAGCCGGGACACGCCGTCGTCCGCGGCGCGCCGCCACGGTGCCGGAAAAGCAACTGGGCAGGAACGCACGACGGCGGCGCGCACCGCCGGGGAGGAAGTGCAAGGATGGGAGGACCGGCACCAGCAAGAACAGCAAAGGGCGGACCATGGCCAAAGGCATTTACGTCAGCGCAACCACCCCCGGATCGGGCAAGTCCCTCGTGGCGCTGGGCCTGGCGGACACCCTGCACCGGCACGCGGACAGGATCGGCTTTTTCAAACCGGTGGTCCACGGGCCCTCGGCCGGCAACGATCCGATGGTGGCCTTGATGAAGGCCCGGTTTGCACTGGAGGACGAGCGCTGCCGCGGCGGCCTGACCTACGAAGAGGTCCGCACGCTGCTCGCAGAAGGAAACCGGGCGGAGATCGACGCCCGCTGCGTGGAGATCTTCGCGGACATCGCCCGCCACTGCGACGTGGTGATCGTGGAGGGAACGGACCTGGTGGGCCAGGACTCCGCCGTCGAATTCGACCTCAATGCCCGGCTGGCCAACAACCTCGCCACGCCCGTGGTTGCCGTGGTGGGAGCGAAGGGACGGACGGTTCCCGAGACTGCTGCCGCCGTCGAAGTTGCCCGCAAGGAGCTGGCCGCCGAAAGGTGCGCGCTGCTGGCCATCATGGTCAACCGGGCAAACGCTGAGGACCTGGACGCCATCGCGGCCGCGCTCAAGCCCGGAGCCTCCGGCCGCCCGGTGTACATCCTGCCCGAGCTGGAGGAAATCGCCCGGCCCACCACCGGCGAGGTGGCCACGGCCCTGCGCGTGCGGCAGATCGCGGGAACGCCGGACATGGAACGCGACGTCAAGGACATCAAGGTGGCTGCCATGAATGTGGGCAACTTCCTGAATGTGCTGGACGAGGGCGCCCTGGTGATTGTGCCGGGGGACCGGGCAGACGTGATGGTGGCCTGCCTGGCGGCGTCCTTCTCGCCCGAGTTTCCGGTGGCCTCCGCTCTGATCCTTACCGGCGGCCTGGCCCCGGACGCCAACATCTATCCGCTCCTGGCCCCAGGCGCCGTTCCCGGTCTTTGCCGCAGACGAGGACACCTACCAGACGGCGCGCCGGGTTTCCGAGGTGCGCAGCGAGATCTGGTCGGGGCACCGGCGCAAGGTGGCTTCCGCGCTGGGCCTCTGGTCACGCCGCGTTGATGAGGCCGAACTGGTGGAGCGGCTGCACCTGCCGCGTGCTGAACGGATGACGCCGCTGCGGTTCCTGCACGACCTCATTGAGCGGGCCCGGACGCAGCGCCGCCATGTGGTCCTGCCGGAGGGGACCGACGTCAGGATCCTGCGCGCGGCCGAAATCCTGCACCGCCGCGACGTCTGCGACCTGACTGTCCTGGGCCCGGAGTCCGACGTCCGGGAACTCGCGGCCGCAAACGGCATCGACATGTCCGGCATCAGTGTCATCGACCCCGCCACCTCCGATCTCCGGCTGCAGTTCGCAGAGAAGTACGCCGAACTGCGGGCGCACAAGGGCGTTGACCTGCCCAAGGCCCTGGAGATCATGCAGGACGTGAGCTACTTCGGCACCATGATGGTCCAGCTGGGCGTGGTGGACGGGATGGTGTCCGGCGCGGCCCACACCACCGCCCACACCATCCGGCCGGCACTGGAGTTCGTGAAGACCCGCCCCGGCGTGAAGATCGTGTCCTCGGTGTTCCTGATGCTGATGCCGGACCGGGTGCTGGTCTATGGGGACTGCGCCGTGAACCCGGATCCGAACGTGGAGCAGCTGGCGGACATTGCCCTGGCATCGGCCGAAACCGCCGCCCAGTTCGGGGTGGAGCCCAGGGTGGCCATGCTGTCCTACTCCACCGGCGGATCCGGTGCGGGCGAGGCCGTGGACGAGGTGCGGCAGGCCACCGAGCTGGTGCGCCGGCGCCGGCCGGACCTCGCCGTCGAAGGGCCCATCCAGTACGACGCCGCCGTGGACGCCTCCATCGCCGCGTCCAAGATGCCGGGCTCCTCCGTGGCGGGGCAGGCCACGGTGTTCGTCTTCCCGGACCTGAACACCGGCAACAACACGTACAAGGCGGTGCAGCAGAGCTCCGGCGCGGTGGCGGTGGGACCCGTCCTGCAGGGGCTGCGCAAGCCGGTCAACGACCTCTCCCGCGGCTGCACGGTGGAGGACATCGTGAACACGGTGGCCATCACCGCCATCCAGGCCCAGGCCCCGGATCCAGCCCAAGTGCAAAGCCCGGCGGAGGCCGGGAGTGCAGTGCAGGCCGGGAGCCCAGCCGCTTAGGACACCATGCACAAAATACGACGCCGGCACTTTGGTAAGTGCCGGCGTCGTACTTTTGCCTGGGGTTGGGAAAGCCTAGGCGGCTGCCTCGACCTTCAGTGGTTCGATTTTGCCAATGACGAACAGGTAGTTGGCTGCGCCAATCAGGGAGATTGCGCCGATGACGGCCAGCGGCGCCACGAAGGATCCGGTCTGGTCCACCAGCACACCGATCAGGATGGGCGTGAAGATGCCGGCCAGGTTGGAGGCGAAGTTCTGCAGTCCGCCGATGGAGCCGACGTGGCGTGAACTGGGGGCCACATCGGCTGGCAGCGACCAGATGCCCGTTGCTGCCACGGTGAGGCTGGAGTAGGCGACGGACAGCAGTGCCAGTGCCATCCAGGCTTCCGGAACCAGCGCGGCAAACATGATGACCGAGCCGCCCGCCAGGCCGCCCGCGATGGCGGTCTTGCGGACCTTGCTGACCGGGGAGCCGGCGCGGACGGCGCGGTCGGCAAGGTATCCGCCCAGCCAGCCGAAGAGCACGGCGCAGATGCCGGGGATGGCGCCGAAGAAGCCCAGCTTGAGCAGGTCGAAGCCGCGTTCCTTGACCAGGTAGCTGGGGAAGAACGTGATGAAGAAGTAAATGGCGCTGTTCAAGCAGAAGAAGCCGAACATCATGCTGAGGATGGTGCGGTACTTGAAGAGCGAACGCCAGGGGAGTTTGGCTGCGCCTTCGTCGTCGCTTGCCGCGCCGCGGGCGCCGCCCTCCTGGATGTAGCTGACTTCGGCGGCGTTGGCGCCGGTGTGCTCCTCGGGGCTGCGGTAATACTTCCACCAGACGGCAGCCCAGATGATGCCAAGGACGCCGATGATGATGAACACTGCGTGCCAGGAGGTGAAGGCGACAACCAGGGTGACGATCGGCAGCGCGATGACCGCCCCGACGCGCGAGCCGGAGTCCCAGATGCTGGTGGCAAAGGCGCGTTCCCTGACCGGGAACCAGGTGGCCACCACCTTGGCTGCCGTACTGGGCGCCGGGCTCTCACCCACGCCCAGGAGGAAGCGGGCCGCGAAAAGGGACCAGAAACTGGACGCTGCGGCGGTGACCATGGTGAAAACGGACCACCAGACGGCGGCCAGCGAGAACGAGCGGCGGGGGCCTACCTTGTCCACGTACCAGCCGGCTGCGAGCTGGAAGAAGTCGTAGGCCCAGAAGAAGGCCGCGAAGATCAGCCCCTGCTGGGTGGCGCTGAGTTCAAAGTCCTTGCCCATGAACGGCAGGGCGACGCTGAGGCTGGAACGGTCCAGGTAGTTGATGCTGAGGCCGATGAAGGCAAGCCAGATGATCACCCAGCGTTTGCGGGTCATCACGCGGGGCTGCCGGGCGGGGTTGGCAATGGATGTCTTACTTCCGAGCGTAGGCATGCGGTCTCCTTCGACATATACATGGCTTCGGTGCGGTGCGCACGGGCGGGAGGGGAAGGCGCAGAAGAGTTCGGCGCCGAAATCATATAGGAATCTGGTCAATCATATAGATATTGTGATCCAGATCAAGTGCTGCCCTGAAAAAGCTCCCGAAGAAGCCGCTGGCGGTGCGTGGCTTATGATTCCCCCAGCAGCTCCAGACCAATCAGTGCCAGTCCAACCCAGTGCAAGAGGTAACCGCGTGCCCCCACGTCAACCATCCGAAGTTCCGCGCGGCAAGGCGGCCGTTCCCGACGTCTATACCGCCATGCGCGCCTCCATCCTGGACGGTGCGATTGCTCCCGGCACGCGCATCAACATTGATGCGGTGGCCCGCAGTCTGGGGGTCTCGCAGACGCCGGTCCGCGAGGTGCTCCAGCGGCTCGAGGGCGACAACCTGGTGGTGTACAACCCCGGACGCGGCTACAGCACCACTCCGCTCCTGGACCTGCCGGAACTGCGCTCGCTGTTCGAGTTCAGGCTCCTTGTGGAACCTTGGGCGGCGCGGGCGGCGGCGGTGGACCGCCTTGCAAATCCAGCCGCGGCGCTGGAAAGGGAGCTGGCGGGCTTCCGGGACGCCATGAAGCGCAGCGAGGACCTGCGGCAGGATCTGGTGGCCCACGACACCCGCTTTCACGACGCCATCCTGGCCGCCTCCGGAAACCCGGTGGTCCGCCATGCCTTTGCCCAGACGCACTGCCACCTGCACACCTTCAGGCTCTACCCTGCGGATGTGGACGGCGCCATCACGGTGGCTGAGCATACTGCCGTACGTGAGGCAATCGAGGCCTGCGATCCTGAGCGGGCCGAGGCAGCCATGACCACCCACATCCGCAACTCCTTCGACAGGTTTGCCCAGGCCTTCGAGGGTGAACTTGCTCCGCTGGAGGACGGCGGTCCGCCCCGAAGGCGGATTGTCACCGGCTAGCCAAAGACGGCGCAGCCCCGGCCCTCCAGGGCCGGGGCTTTTTGCGTCTTGCGATACCGGTAAGTGACGTGCAGGGCTTGACCTGGATCACAAGTCCTATATGATTTTAGAAATTCGTATAGGAATCGAATCTTTCCCTTCCCGCAGTTGATACCGAAAGTTGAGATCCATGCCTTCCATCACGTCCATCAACACCCAGGACGTACGTTTCCCCACGTCCCTCGAACTTGACGGTTCAGATGCGGTCAACGTCGACCCTGATTACTCCGCCGCCTATGTGGTCATCCGCACCGATGCGGGCGATGAGGGGCACGGCTTCGTCTTCAGCTGCGGCCGCGGCAACGACATCCTGACATCCGCGATTGACGCCTACGCACGGCTGCTGGTGGGCCGCGACATCGACGAACTGATCTACGACCTGGGCGGCGCGTCCAGGCTCCTGGTCCACGACTCCCAGCTCCGCTGGCTGGGACCTGAAAAGGGCGTGACCCAGATGGCCTGCGGCGCCCTGGTCAGTGCCCTGTGGGACATCCGTGCCCGCCGCGAAAACAAGCCGCTCTGGCTCCTCCTTGCCGAGATGACGCCCGAGGAACTGGTGAGCGTTGTGGACTTTACCCACATCCGCGATGCCCTCAGCCCCGAGGAAGCCCTTGAGATCCTCCGCGCCGGCCAGGAAGGCAAGGCCCAGCGCATCGAGTCGCTCAGAAACAACGGCTTCCCCGCCTACACAACCTCCCCGGGCTGGCTCGGCTACAGCGACGAGAAACTGGTCCGGCTGAGCAAGGAGGCGGCGGCGGAGGGCTTCTCCATGATCAAACTCAAAGTGGGCGGCGACATCACCGACGACCGCAGGCGCATGGCCCTGGCCCGTGAAGCGGTAGGGGCGCTGCCCATCGCGATTGACGCCAACCAGCGCTGGGAAGTGTCCGAAGCCATTGAGTGGGTCAACCAGCTGGCCGAGTTCAACCCCTACTGGATCGAAGAGCCCACCAGCACGGACGACATCCTGGGCCATGCCGAGATCCGCAAGGGCGTCACCCCGGTGCGGGTTGCCACCGGAGAGGCCGTGGCGAGCCGGATCGTCTTCAAGCAGCTGCTCCAGGCCGGCGCCATCGACGTCCTGCAGCTCGACTCCACCCGCGTGGCCGGGGTCAACGAGAACATCGCCATCCTGCTGCTGGCAGCGAAATTCGGGGTTCCCGTCTGCCCGCACGCCGGGGGAGTGGGCTTGTGTGAGCTGGTCCAGCACTTCTCCTTCTTCGATTACGCCGTGGTGGCCCGCAGCCAGGAAAACCGCATGATCGAATTCGTGGACCACCTGCATGAGCACTTCGCGGAACCCGTCCGGATCATCGAGGGCCGCTATGCGGCCCCGGAATTGCCCGGTACGGGAGCCGAGATGCTCACCGCCTCCCGTGCCCGCTGGGAATTCCCCACCGGCGCAGGTTGGCAGGAAGTGGGCGACCGCGCCGCCGTCACCGGCGGCTCACTGGCCGCGGCAGCGGGAGCCCGCCGATGACCACGGCGGAAGTAACGGCCGTCCTCGCCGCCCCCAGCACCGTGGCGCAGCTCGATGCCGCAGTGGGGGCGGCACACCATGCCTTTGAGCAGGCCCGGTTGGCGGACCCGCACCGGCGCGCGGGCTGGCTTGAAGCCATTGCCGCCGGCCTGGAGCAGGACGCTGCGGGACTGGTGGCCACCGCCGTCGCGGAAACACACCTTGGGGCTCCCCGGCTGGAAGGGGAACTGAAGCGCACGGTGTTCCAGTTGCGGCTCTTCGCAGCAGAAATCCGCCTCGGTGAGCACTTTGACGCCACCATCGACAATGCCGACCCGGACTGGCCCATGGGCGCGCGCCCGGACCTTCGGCGCTACAACGTTCCGCTCGGCGTCGTTGGCGTTTTCGGCGCCTCCAACTTCCCCTTTGCCTTCAGCGTGATGGGCGGGGACAGCGCCTCGGCCCTGGCGGCGGGCTGCGCCGTGGTCCACAAGGCACACGACGCGCACGCAGGGCTCGCTGCCCGGACCGCGCGAACGGTGATTGAAGCGCTGGATGGTGCCGGAGCGCCGTCGGGCCTGTTCTCCATGGTGACCGGGCGGCAGGCCGGCGAGGCACTGGTGGACCATCCCCAGGTGAAGGCCATCGGTTTCACCGGCTCCACCGCCGGCGGACGCGCCCTGCTCAACCGGATCGCCGCCCGCCCCGAACCCATTCCGTTCTTCGGCGAGCTGGGTGGCATCAATGCCGTCTTCGTCACGGGCAGGGCGTGGGCATCCCGGCGGGCGGAAATCCTTGCCGGCTACGCCTCCTCGTTCACCTTGGGAATGGGCCAGTTCTGCACCAAACCCGGGCTGCTGTTCGTCCCCGCAGGACAGGCCGGCGGCGTCCGCCGCG
The DNA here is from genome assembly GCF_030816485.1 of Arthrobacter sp. B1I2. Taxonomy (NCBI): domain Bacteria; kingdom Bacillati; phylum Actinomycetota; class Actinomycetes; order Micrococcales; family Micrococcaceae; genus Arthrobacter; species Arthrobacter sp. B1I2. The sequence continues at coordinate 1,950,995 of NZ_JAUSYC010000001.1, forward strand.
AGCTGGAACGGGCGCTGGCCGATTTCACACCGGCCCGGCTGCTGAGCCCCCGCCTGCACGACGGTTACGCCGCTGCCGTCACCCGGCTCCGCGACAGCGACGGCGTCGACGTTCTGGTGGAAGGCAACTTTGCCGGGGCGCCGGCCCCGACGGTCCTGCTCACCACCGCAGCTGAGGTCCGGAAGAACCCGGACCTGCTCCGCCAGGAGATGTTCGGCCCGGCAAGCCTGTTGGTCGAGTACGGGGACGAATCCGAGTTGCCGGCCCTGGCAGGACTCCTGGAAGGGCAGCTGACCACCACCCTGCAGGCGGAAGCGGACGACGACGTCGCCGCGCTCGCTGCCCGGCTGGCGGACATCAGCGGCCGGGTCCTGTGGAACGGCTGGCCCACCGGCGTCACCGTCAGCTATGCCCAGCACCACGGCGGGCCATACCCGGCCACCACCTCAAACACCACCTCGGTAGGGACGGCGGCGATCCGCCGGTTCCTGCGGCCGGTGGCGTACCAGTCTTTCCCCGCGGCTCGGCTGCCCGAACCCCTGCAGGACGGCAATCCCTGGCAGGTTCCGCAAAGGGTCGACGGCGTCTGGCAGCGCCCGTCCGACGCGCCGGCAGTGGCCGTGGCCGCCCGGGAGGACAAGCCGTGAACGCCTTGAATTCTGAAGAAGTCCAAGCCGTCCTGCCCGAGGACGCGGACCAGGCACTGCTGATCGGGCGGGTCTGGGATGTTGAGAGCTGCGGCCCGCGCGTTGTCGCCGTCAGCGGTGGCCGGGTGTTTGACCTGCACCGCCTGGCCGGGACGGTCGCGGATCTGCTGGAGCTGCCGGACCCGGCAGCGGCCGTCCGCTCAGCCCTCCTGGACCCCGCCATGGCGGAACCGCGGTGGGAGACGGCCGACGTCGTCAACGCTTCCCTGGCGGGTGATGGCACCCGGACCAGGTTGCTGGCCCCCGTGGACCTCCAGGTCATCAAGGCCTGCGGCGTCACGTTCGTGGACAGCATGATCGAGCGCGTCATCGAGGAGCGCTGTGGGGGCGACGCCGGACGCGCAGCTGAGGTGCGGGAACTGGTGGGCCGCGCCCTGGGCGGAAGTATTTCCGCCCTGCGGCCGGGATCGCCGGAAGCCGCCGAAGCCAAACGCGTCCTGATCTCCGAAGGCCTGTGGTCGCAGTACCTGGAGGTGGGGATCGGCCCGGATCCAGAGGTGTTCACCAAGGCCCCGGTCCTTTCATCGGTGGGACTCGGCGCCGGCATCGGCATCCCGTCCTTCTCTTCCTGGAACAACCCGGAGCCGGAGCTGGTCCTGATCGCCACCTCCGCCGGCAAAGTGGTGGGTGCGACCCTCGGCAACGACGTGAACCTGCGTGATGTTGAAGGCAGGAGCGCGCTGCTGCTGGGCAAGGCCAAGGACAACAACGCCTCCAGCGCGCTGGGACCGTTGATCCGGCTGTTCGACGGAACATTCACCCTGGAAACGCTGCGCGATGAGGAAATCCTGCTGCGGGTCGAAGGCCCGGACGGCTACCTTCTGGAGGGCCGGAACAGCGTTTCCCGGATCAGCAGGCCCTTCGAGGAGCTTGTGGCCGCGACCCACGGAAAGCACCATCAGTACCCGGACGGGTTCGCGCTGTTCACAGGGACCCTGTTCGCCCCGACGCAGGACCGCGACGTGCCGGGACAGGGCTTCACGCACAAACACGGCGATCTGGTGACCATCCGCAGCCGGCACCTTGGTGCCCTGGTGAACAGGGTGGGCCCGTGCGAAGAACTGCCGGAATGGTCGTTCGGCCTCCGCCAGCTGTTCGCGTACCTGGCCGCGCAGCGGCAGGGGGCGCGGGCTTAGTTGTTTCGCAGCCACGTACGACGCCGGCACCTTGGCGGGTGCCGGCGTCGTACTTTTGCCTGCGGTGCCTAAGCCCGGGTGGCCTAGCTGTTGTCAGGCTTGGCCAGGCTCTCGTCGTCCTCCTGCTTGGCAGGTTCGTCGGAGAGGCCCTGCGGGGTGAGGTCCAGGTCCTCCCGGTTCTCGGGCGCCTCCGGGGCCTCGCCTGTTTCGGCAGCCTTGACGTTGCCGGTGTCGTCCAGGGCAGGGTTGGCGCCCTCCACTCCCGTGGGATCGTTCTTGCTGCCGGAGTCCGGTTGGGCGTTTAGCGGGGCGGTGCTGCTGGATCCCGTGTTGGTGGGGTCGTTCTCGTCGATCGAATTGGGCTCGTTCGTCATGGAATTGTCCTCTCGGCGTGGTCCAGCCTTGTCCGCCGACCATAGGCACAGCCAGGCCTGATCCGCAAGAAAACGGCCGGGCAAGGCACATATAGTGGGGTTGAACTGCAGACGCCAGGCTGAGGAGGCCCCGCATGCTCGTGCTCGTCATCAACTCCGGTTCGTCGTCGCTGAAGTACCAGGTCCGTGACGTGGCCGCCGGGACGGTCCTCACGGAGGGGCTGATCGAGAAGATCGGCATGGGCAACGGAGGTGGCGGCGATGGCGAGATCGAAGGCCCGCATGACCACGCCGAGGCGCTGGAGCAAGTGGACGCGGCCATCCACCAGGAACTGGGCGACCTTGAGCTGGGTGCCGTGGGGCACCGGGTGGTCCACGGCGGCGAGCGCTTCGCCGAACCCGTGCTGGTGGACAACGAGATCACCCGGGCCATTGAACGCCTCAACCCGCTGGCGCCGCTGCACAATCCCGCCAACGTCCTGGGCATCCGCGCCATCACCAAAAAGTGGCCCAAAATGCCACAGGTTGCCGTGTTCGATACCGCCTTCCACCGGACCCTGCCGGAGCACGCGTGGCGCTACGCCGTCCCGGACGAGTTGTACATCAACCACGGCATCCGCCGGTACGGCTTCCACGGCACCTCACACGAGTACGTGGCGCGGCGCTCGGCCGCGCTGCTGGACCTTCCCGTCGAGGAGTTCGACGGCGTCATCGCGCACCTGGGCAACGGCGCCTCCGTGACTGCCATCCGGGGCGGGAAGTCCGTGGACACGTCCATGGGCTTCACCCCGCTGGAGGGCCTGGTCATGGGCACCCGCTCCGGCGACCTGGACCCCTCCATCCTGGTGTTCCTTGGCCGCGCCGGCTGGAACCCCGAAGACATCGACACCATGCTCAACAGGGAATCCGGGCTGAAGGGCCTGGCCGGCAACAACGACATGCGCTCGGTGGTGGAAGCCGCCGAATCCGGCGACGACAAGGCCACGATGGCGCTCGCGGTGGCGTCCTACCGGCTGGCCAAATACATCGGCGGCTATCACGTGGCCGTCGGCGGGGCCAAGGCACTGGTGTTCACCGCCGGGATCGGCGAAAACTCCCAGCAGTTCCGGGCGCAGGTGGCGGACCGGCTGGGTGCTTTGGGCATCGAGCTCGACGCCGGCCTGAACGCCGAGCGGTCCAGGGAGCCGCGCGTCATTTCCACCCCGTCCTCCGCGATTCCCGTCCTGGTGGTTCCCACGGACGAGGAGCGCGCCATCGCGGAGGCAACGGCCGCCGTCGTCTCCTCATCGGTGGCCCCGTAGCCCATGCCCCTCGTCAACCTGCCCATCCATACGGAGCGGCTGATCCTGCGCCGCTTTGAGGGCAGCGACCTGGACACCTTCCACGCCTACCACTCGTTGCCGGAGACCGCGCGGTTCCTGCCCGGCCCGGCCAAGAGCTACACCGAGTCGATGGAACGGGTGGGCCACTACGCCAACTTCGTGTTCGAAAAGGAGGGCGACTGGGTGGCATTGGCCATCGAGTCGGCGGCGGACGGCGCGCTGCAGGGCGAAGTGGTGCTCAAGTGGCTGCCGGGCCGGGGGCAGGGCGAGGTGGGCTGGAGCCTGGCGCCGGCCGCCAGGGGCAAGGGCTACGCCACCGAGGCGGCGGAGGCAATGCTGCGGCTCGGGTTCGAGGAGCTGGGCATGCACCGGATCGAGGCGCGCCTGGACGAGCTCAACACCGCGTCCGCGGAACTGTGCCGCCGCCTGGGGATGCGGCAGGAAGCGCGGCACGTGGACAAGTGGCATTACAAAGGCGAATGGGCCACCGAGCTCATCTACGCCATCCTTGCCGACGAATGGCGCGTCGGCCGGTCCCTGAAGCGCCTGAATCCTTGAGGGGTCGAGTTTTTGGACAGATACGAGGACTTCAGGGGCGCCGAAGTCCTCGTATCTGTCCAAAAACTCCAAGGGGGGGAGGGGTTACGCCCGCCCTTTGAGGATCAGGTTCCAGTAGATCTTCGGGAACAGATCCCGGTCCACGACCCACGACAGTTTGCTTTCATTCCACGTGGGCACGCGGGGGATGGTGGGCATGGGGCGGTACCGGTCGTCGAATTCGGCGAACACCACCGTGTCCCGCGACACCGTGAACGGGCACACCGAGTAGCCGTCGTACTTGGCACGCAGGGGCTTTCCCTTGCGGGCTGCCACCAGGTTCTTCGCCACCACCTTGGCCTGCTTGCGGAGCGACCCGCCGGACTTGGAATTGGTGGTACCGGCGGCATCGCCCAGGGACCACACGTTGGGGTACCGGAGATGCCGCAGGGTCTGCCGGTCCACCTCCACGAAGCCGCCCGTGTCCCCGCCGGCCGGCAGGTCGGTGGCCTTGAGCCAGTCCGGGGCCGACTGCGGGGGGACGGCGTTGAGGACGTCATACGTCAGGTCCTCCGTGGTGTTTGCGGCGTTGTCCCTGATGGTTGCCCTGCGGCTGGTAGGGCTCACAGCCACCAGTTCGCTGTTGGTCCGCAGTTCGATTCCGTATTCATTGATCTTCCGGTCCAGTTCCCGGTCAACTTCCGGGACCCCGAACACCGTGGGGTAGGGCTGCACCATCACCACGCGGATTTTGTCCAGGACCCCCCGTTCACGCCAGTAGTCGCAGGCCAGGTACATGGGTTTCTGGGCGGCGCCGCCGCACTTGATGGGACCCGCGGGCATGGTGAAGACGGCGGTGCCGGACGTCATGCTGCTGAGCAGCGTCCAGGCCTTGGGGGCCAGCTCGAACTCGTAATGGGATGTGCCATGCGGTGAGTGGACGGCATCAGCCAGGCCCGGCACCGCGTCCCAGTCATACTGCAGCCCCGGGCACACCACCAACTGGCCGTAGGCCACCGAGACCCCCGATTCCAGGGCAACCGTGTTGGCGTTGGCATCCACGCCCGCGGCTGCATCCCGGATCCAGGTCACGCCCTGGGGCATAACCGATTCCTGGGGGCGGACGGCTTCCTTGGCCTGGGCCCGGCCGCCCGCGATGTGCGAAAACAGCGGCTGGTACAAGTGGTGGCCCCGGGGCTCAATCACGGCCACGTCTTTGACGCCGTACCGCTGCAGCCTGGCCGCCAGCGAGATGCCGGCATTGCCGCCGCCGATGATTACCACCTCATGCTGGGCAGCCATGGCACTACTTCTTCTCGGTCAGCGCGGACGCCTTGTGCGCCGCGCGGGCGCCGGTCTTCTCCGACTCCACCACGTACTGCGGCTCATCCTCGCTGGCGCGGTGCGTGTTGCCGTCGAGTTCAAAGTCGCTGGTTTTCTTTTCCAGGATTCTGCCGTGCGTCTTGCCCTGCGAAGTGTTCCACTCCACGCGGGTTCCCTTGCTCAATGACATGCCGGCTCCTCTGGTATCCCTGCGGAAAACAAGTGCCCCACAATGGTAAGCATGGTTAGCTTTTTCCGGTACGCGGATGAAGGACCTACTTCAGGCCGGCGCCCGGCAGCAGTTCGGTGGCACCCAGGGCATCGGCGATGAACGCGTAGTCCCAGGCCCGTTCGCGCCACTGGACGTACCGGCCGGACGCGCCGCCGTGGCCGCCGTCCATCTCGATCTTCATGACAATGGGCTGGGATCCCGTGGTCTTGTTCCGCAGTTCCTGCACCCACTTGGCCGGCTCAACGTACAGCACCCGGGTGTCGTTGAAGGACGTCACGGCGGCGATCCTGGGATAGGCGACCTCCCGCACGTTTTCATAGGGGGAGTAGGACTTCATGTAGGCGTAGGCCTGGGGGTCCGTGATGGGGTTGCCCCACTCCTCCCACTCCAGGGCGGACAGCGGCAGGTCCGGATCCAGGATGCTGGTGAGCGGGTCCACGAACGGCACCTGCGCCACGATGGCCGCGTACTTCTCCGGCGCCATATTGGCCACGGCGCCCATGAGGAGCCCGCCGGCCGAACCGCCCAGCGCCGCGATCCGGGCAGGGTCCACCCACCCCGAGTCCGCCAGCCAGTCGGTGGCGTCCACGAAGTCGGTGAAGGTGTTCTTCTTGGTGAGCTTCTTGCCGTCCTCGTACCAGTGCCGGCCCAGTTCACCGCCGCCGCGGATGTGGGCGATCACGAACACCACGCCGCGGTCCAGCAGCGACAGCCGCGCAATACCAAAGCCGGGATCCATGCTCATCTCGTACGAGCCGTACCCGTACACCAGGCCCGCCGCCGTCGAATCCTGCTTGACGGCCTTGTGCCGCAGGACCGACAGCGGGATGCGGGTGCCGTCGGCGGCGGTGGCCCATTCCCGGGTGGCCACGTAGTCGTTGCCGTCGTAGCCGCCCAGCACGGGGCTTTCCTTACGGAGCAGCAGCTCACCTGCGGGCCGTTCCGGGGTGGGCAGGACGAAATCGTAGATGCGCGACGGCGTGAAGTAGGACGTGTAACCCAGCCGGATCACCGGGGCGTCGTAATCGGAGCCGCCCACGCCCGCGGTGTACAGCTCCTCGTCAAACTCCGGTTCCACGGGCGCCTGCTGGCCGGGCGTGCCCAGCCCTGCGAGCCCCATCACCTGGACGCGCTCGATGGTGTCCTTGCGGATGGAGACGATGAGGTGCGTGGCGGTGACGCCCGCGCCGTTGACCCGCACGTCATCGGAATGCCCGACGACGGTCTGCCACGTCTGCTCGGCCAGCGGCTTTTCCAGCTCGGCCGGGTCCGCCAGGGAGACCATGGAGTTGATGGCGCCGCGGTTGTGGGTGAGCAGGATGCGCTCTGTCTTGTGCCCGTCCGGGCCGTCAAGCAGGAAGGGCTCGGCTTCGTACAGGACGCGTTCATCCCGGGAAATCACGGTGCTGACGGTGCCGGTGGGGTCGTCAAAGCGGAGCAGCCGGGTTTCGCTGTACTCCGAGCATCCGATGCCCAGCACCAGGTAGCGCCGCTCCGCGGAGAGTTCGAAGCCCAGCCACATGGCGGGGTCGTCCTCCTGGTAAACCACCGCATCATCGGCCACGGGCGTGCCCAGGACGTGTGATTTCACCTGGTACGGCCGCCAGGACTCGTCCACCACCGTGTAGAAGAGCCGGGTGCCGTCCGGGGAAAACGCCACGCCATAGAAGATGTTCTCAATGACATCCGGCAGCAGTTCGCCGGTGCGAAGGTCCTTAATCCGGAGGGTGAAACGTTCGTCGCCGGAGTTGTCCACGGCATAGGCGTACAGGGTGCCGTCAACTGTGACAGCTGTGCCGCCCACGGAAAAGAATGGCTTGCCTTCGGCTTCCACGTTGCCGTCCAGCAGGATCTCTTCGCCGGGAATTTGCACGCCGGCCTCCACCGCCGGCGGTGTCCAGTCGGCCACTTTGTCCCCGGTATCGGCAGCCCGCACCCGGCAGTGGATACCGTACTCCTTGCCCTCCGCCGAGCGGCTGAAGTACCACCAGCCGTCCTTGCGGTGCGGAACGGAAAGGTCGGTTTCCTGGGTGCGGCCCTTGATCTCCTGGAAGATGGCCTCGCGGAGGGGCTCCTGGTGCGCGGTGACGGCTTCCTGGTACGCGTTTTCGGCCCGGAGGTGCTCCACCACCTCCGGCGATTCCTTGTCCCGCAGCCATTCGTAGTTGTCCACGAACGTCTCCCCGTGGTGGGTGCGCCCAGTGGGAACCTTCTTGGCAACCGGGGGCGCCGGGATTGCAGTGCCGGTGGAATCCTGCAGGGAAGTGGAGGTCATGGATTCAATATATAGACCACCCCGGACAAGTCAGCAGGCCGTTCGCTACCGGGGGAGAAAGGGCAACCGGAAAGGGGCGAAAGACTCTGGGACCCTGCCCGCGGTCCCCGCAGTCTGGATGGGCCAACTGGAAGGAAAAGGAGACGCCATGACCCTCGAATCCGCCACCCCGGCTCCCCGGGCCAAAGCATGGCTGGCGGTTGCCCGCTGCATGGGAACGTCCTGCATCATGCTGGCCCGCAGGCAGGTGCGCTCTCCGAAGGAACATGTGGGCCGGGTGCTGCGTTTCGCTGACGGTAGCACGACGAGGGTCTACCGGGAGACCGCCGTCGACCGTCAACCCGGCGAGCCCTGCGTCCTTGTGGTGGCCTTCACGCTCCGCCTGGTCCGCGGCCGGGCGCACCGCCTTTTCGAGGCGGAGAGCCTGCTGAACACCCCGCTCTTCGTGGGGTTCCCCGGCTTTGTCTCCAAGCTCTGGTGTGCCCACGACACCTACGGCGCCTACCGGGGCCTGTACCAGTGGGACGGTGCCGAGCGGGCCCGCAGCTACGCCGCCGCCCTCTGGCGGGTCCTGGAACTGGTCAGCGTCCCCGGGTCCATCAGCTACAAGGTGCTGCCCGGGCTGAGCCGGGACGACGTGCTCGCAAACCCCACCCTGATGCAGTCAACAGTCCAGCCCGACCACGCCTGGTGGCGGCTTCTCGGCCAGGCGTGACGGCCGGGCCGGAATGCCAGGCAGCCAACGCACGACGGCGGACACCGACCTTTTAGTGGTGGGCGCAGGTCCCGCCGGGCTCACCACAGCCCTCCAGGCCCATGCGCACGGCGCCACGGTCCGGGTGGTGGACCGGCGCGAACACCGGGTACGGCCTTCCCGGGCGATGATGCTGCATGCCCGGGCGCTGGAAGGCCTCCGCCCGCTGGGCGTGACGGACGGGTTGCTGGAGCGCGCCGACACCACCCCCGAAGCCCGCATCCACCTGGGCCGGCGCGTCGTTGAAGCCCGGCTGGGCCACGCCAACCTCCCGGACACCGCCTTTCCGCACCTGACCCTGGTCCGGCAGGCCGACGTCGAGGACGTGCTCTGGCAGGAACTGCAGGCCAGGGGCGTGCCGGTGGACTGGGGGGTGGAGTTCCGCGGCCTCGGACCGGAACGCCGCGGGTGGGAAGGTTCGGCGCCAGGCTCCGCGATGGTGCACGCGGACCTTCATGCGGCCAGTGGCGCAGCCGGGCACCACGTCTCCCGGTTCCTGGCCGGCTGCGACGGGCAGTCCAGCACGGTCCGCGGCATCACCGGCGCACAATGGCGCGGTGGTCCGTACCGGGTGGAAGCGGTCCTGGCAGACCTGGAGCTTGATGGCACCCTGGACCCCGGGCTGCTGCACGTAGCGGTGGGGAGCGCGGGGTTGGCGTTCCTCTTCGCGCTGGGCGAGGGTGCCACCTGGCGGATGCTGGCCACGCGGCCGGCACTGCCGCAACCCAACGCCGGCTTCGGCCAGCTGGGCCCGCCCGTTCCGCCGGAGGAGGTGGTGCGGCTCCTCAGGGAGTCGGGACTGGGCGCTGCTGTCCGGGATGTGCGCTGGTCGGCCCTGGTCCCGCTTCAACACCGCCTGGCCAGCACGTTCGAAAGCAATCCAGTCTTCCTCGCCGGCGACGCCGCGCATGCCCACTCCCCGGCCGGCGGCCAGGGCATGAACAACGGGATCCTCGACGCCCTCAATCTCGGCTGGAAGCTTGGCTTCGCCTCGACGGCAGGCAGGCCGCTGCCGGAGCTGCTGGAATCCTACGGGCAGGAGCGGCGGCTCGCTGCCCGGCGGGTGCTGGCGCTGACGCACGTTATCTTCTTCGGCGAAGCCTCGCCGCATCCGGCTGCCCGCCTGGCCCGCAGCCTCCTGCCCGCGTTCGCGCCGGTCCTGCCGCTGCTGCTCCGCCGGCAATGGCTCACGTCAAGGGGGATCAGGCTGCTGGCCCAGCCGTTCGTGCACTACCGGAACAGTGCCATTTCCCGTGACGGAGTGCCCCGGGCCAATGGGTGGCCCAGGCCCGGGGAGCGGCTGCCGGACGCATCGGTTACGGCCGATGGGCGTGCGGTCCGCCTTCACGAACTGACCGCCGTGCCCGGCATCCACCTTTTGCTGGAGCGCGACGCCGGACCCGGCGCCTTGGGTGCAGTCCCAGCACTCCCGGCCCTGGACAACCGCGGTCCGCTGCTTCACGTCCACCGCCTCGACAGCCGCCCCGGCCGGGGCGTTGTTGCCGTCCGGCCGGATGGGTACATCGGTTTTCGTTGCGGGGAGGCGGACCCCGCACAGCTGCGCGACTGGCTGCGGCTGGTGGGTGCCGCCCCCGGATTGGACGTTGCCTGACTAAACCGCGCCTGACGAGACGATGCCTGACTCGACGGCGCTCGACTAAACGGCGCCCGACCCACGGTGCCCTCCCGCCGTCGTGATGCTCTATCACTTGTGGCTCCTAACCAGGCCGCTTTAGGGACCATAAGTGATGGAGCAACGGGGAGGGGGAGGGTAGTTGCCGGAGGCCTGCAGGCGTATTCTGTTCAGTTCAAGGCACATCCGCCCAGCGTGAGAGGGGAAGTTCCATGACCATCCCGCCAGTGCACGAACCCGAGCCGTTTCCGCCCGAACCCGGTCCGGAGCCCACATCACCGGATCCCACGCAGCCGCGCCCGCCCGGCCCGCCGTCTCCGAACCCGTTCCCCACGCCGGCGCCCCCGGGCCCGCTGCCGGTGCCCGATCCAGGTCCCGCACCGCTTCGCCCGGATCCCACCAGGGACTGACCACAACCCCGAATGAAGGACTTCGGAAGGGGCCTCCCGCACAGCAGTTCAGTGCGCGGGAGGCCCCTTCCGCATGTTCCGGCCAGCGCAGGAATCCAGCGCGGGCAGAGGCAAAAAAACTTCCAAGAATCTGCGCTTGAACCCCTTGAAGACCTGCTTCTCCAGTGCTAAAAAATCTGTATCAGCCAATACAGATCGGCTGATGTGGGTATTGGAATATCTCTTACGAGGAGGGAAGCCATGTTGATGCGTACCGATCCGTTCCGCGAGCTGGACAGGCTAACCCAGCAGGTCCTCGGAACGGCTGCACGGCCGGCGGCGATGCCGATGGATGCATGGCGTGAGGGCCAGGAATTCGTCGTGGCCTTCGATTTGCCCGGCGTCACGGCGGACTCGGTGGACCTGGATGTGGAACGGAACGTCCTCACGGTGCGGGCCGAACGCCCCGAACCTGCGGGCAAGGACACCGAGCTGATTGCCGCTGAGCGGCCGCGCGGCGTCTTCAGCCGCCAGCTGATCCTTGGCGACACACTGGATATGGAGAAGGTGAAGGCCAGCTACGATGCCGGTGTCCTGACGCTGCGGATCCCGGTCGCGGAAAAGGCCAAGCCGCGCAAGATCGAAATTGAGACGAAGGGGGCAAAGCAGGAAATCGCTGCCTAGGGTTTGACAGGATCGGGAGGCGGCCGCATCTGTTGACTGCCTTTTTGGGGCGAATCGCCATTCTGTGCACGCCACAGCGCCAGACAGCGCACCGGCAGCTTTGGCTCTAGCCTCCCGACACGGTGGCCCCCGGCTTCGGCCGGGGGCCATCCACGTGTCTGCACCGTAGCCGGGGCCAGGTTACCGAGTTGTCAGGTACCGAGTTCCAGCATCAGGGCGGGAAGTTCGTCGGCAAGTTCGCGGGCCAGGAATCCCAGCGGCCCCAGCCTGCTGGCCAACCGGTCCGCTGCTGCCGCATGCAGGTGCGTACCCCAGCAGGCTGCCTGGGCGCTGCTTGTTCCCCGCGCCCGGAGCCCGGCAATGGCGCCCGCCAGCACGTCCCCGCTGCCGGAGGTTCCCAGACCGCCGTACCCCGTGGTGATCTTCCAGAGTTCCGGCTCGTCCGGGTCCAGCCCGGGCGGCTGGGTTATCAGGCCTTGACAGCTGACCACCGCATCGAATCTGGCGGAGATTTCGGCCAGGTCTTTCTCGAGGTTGTCCACGTCCCGGCCCAGCAGGATCCCCGCCTCCTTGGGATTCGGGGTGAGGATGAGCCGGCCGCGCCAGGGGTCCAGCTGGTCCTCCAGCGGCACCAGGGCGCCCAGAGCGTAGGCATCGAGTACGACGGCGGGTCCTCCCTTGCTGCCACCGTCACCGGCGGCGTCCCCGCCACCGTCGCCGCCGGCCTCGCGCTGGAGCAACGCCTCCAGCAGTTCACCGGCAAGGTCGGGGTCATCGAGGCCGGGTCCCACCAGCAGGGTGTCCGTCCGGTCCAAGTAGGAGGAGATCCGGTCCAGCTCGGCCTTGACCGAGCCTTCGGCAGTCTCAGGCAGGCCGATGGCCCCGCATTCGGGCAGCGCCACCCCCAGATGTACGGCCACCGACTCGGCAACGGCCAGGGTCAGCTTCCCGGCGCCGGCGCGCAGGGCGGAGGCGCCGGCCAGCAGGGCGGCACCGGGGGTGGCCCGGGCTCCGCCTATCACCAGCACCGATCCGCGCGAATATTTGTCCTCGCCCGGCGCCGGCAGCGGCCACTCCCGCAGGAGCGACGGTGTCACCAGGGTGGCGCCGGACGATTCACCGCGGCCGGACACTGGTGTCTCCCGCATGCTCGGTGACGGTGACGCCCTGCTCCGCCAGGTGGTCCGCCACGTTGAAGCTCTCCAGCGTCCAGGGCCCCACGCCGGAGGGGCGGACGAACCGGGTGACGGAGGCGTTGAGGATGGCCTCCGTGGCTGCGAGGTCCAGCAGTTCCTGCTCGCTGAGCCCCTCCAGTACATACCGGAACAGCATGATCACGGCATCGTGGCACACCAGCATCACCCGTTGGCCCGTGCCCAGACTGTTCAGCTCGTCCAGGACCGACCGCAGCCGCAGCGCCACATCCGCCCAGGATTCCCCTCCCGGCGGCCGGTAATACAGTTTGCCCAGCCAGTTCCGGCGCTCAGATTCCTCCGGGTAGCGGTTCTCCACGCCCAGCCTGGTAAGCCGGTCCAGGATGCCGAGTTCGCGGTCGCGCAGCCGCTCATCCGTGCGCACCTGCAGCGGCCAGCCGGCTGTTTCCACCGCAATCTCGGCCGTCTGGCGAGCGCGCGCGTAAGGGGAGGACACCACGGCGTCGGGGCGGAACTCCTCCGCCATTCGAGCCAACGCAATACCCAGCGCCTTGGCCTGGTCCCTTCCGGTTCCGGACAGGTCCACGTCCGCATCGCGGGCGGGAACCTCGATGACCTCCACTCCGGCCTGGCGCGCCTCGGTGGCCGCAACGTTGCCTTCGCTCTCACCATGCCGGATCAGCAGCAGCTCCACGGCCCCCGCCTGCTGGACGGCCTCCGTCAGTCCGTCGTCGTTCGCTGAAGTGCCCTTCAAAAAATCACCCCGTCCTCGCTGTGCCGAATTGCATACCGAATACTCTGCCGAATGCGGAAACACTACAGTCCGCGTACCCAGGGTGCGCCGGAAAATAACGGTCGACGGCGGCGGCGCAGAGTTGCGTGGCCGCCATCGACGCGCAAGTTCGCCCATGACGCGCGCGTTCCCTGCCGCTCCCGAAATGCAGGCCGCGCAAAGGAATATGCGCCGCGTCACCGGGCATGCGCGTCGCAACACGCTCGGCCGCCCTGTTTAGGGGACCGCGTACTCCCCGATCCTGCCTTCCCGCAGCGCAGCCCCCACGGCGTTGATGCCGCCGTAGTCGGGGAACACCACGGACTGGCCGGCGGCCATGCCCGTTCCGGCGGTGGGGAGGGTCATGGTGCCGATGGCGTTTACGTCCAGGTTGCGCAGGCTGTAGGCCAGGATCGCGGCCTGGACGGGATCGAAGCCCTTGTCCACCGTGAGGCAGCAGGAGGCGAAATCGACCAGCGACCGCACCGCGTTGACGTCATTCAGGGCGCCCCCGGCGGTCAGGCGGGCCAGGATGGCGCGGAGCATGATCCGCTGGTCCTGCACCCGCTGGAAGTCGCCGTCGGAAAACGCGTAGCGCTCACGGCTGAACTCCAGGGCCGCCTGGCCGTCAAGATGGTTGATCCCCTGCTCGAAGGCGTGGTGGGTTTCGATGGTGGACTGGAAAGCAAAGGGGACGTTGACGTCGATCCCGCCCAGGCCGTCCGTGAGGGCACGGAAGCCGTTGAAGTCCAGCATCAGGGTGTGGTCAATGGTGATGCCCAGCAGCTGCTGCACCGTCTGGGTGGTCAAGTCGATGCCGCCGTACTGCAGGGCTGCGTTGATCTTGGAGCCGCCCACGCCCGGAACGTCCACCCAGAGGTCGCGCATGATGGAGATGACGTAGAGGGTGTGGCGGTCGGCCGGAACATGAACCACCATGAGGGTGTCCGAACGGTGGTCCGAGGCCTCGCCGGTTTCCGCGGTGTGGGCGGCCTGCTCGCGGGCATTTTCGCGGCTGTCGCTGCCGATGACCAGGACGTTCATGGCTGCGGCCGGGAGATCCGGGATGGGCTGGGGCGGAGGTGGGGGAGCAGGGGCTGGCGGGGGAGTTTCAGAGGGAGTCGGCGTCGGTGTTGCGCTGGGTGACTGGGTTTGGGTGGCTGCCGGCTGTGCTTCCTGGCCGCCGCGGCTCAGGCTGAAGACCGCGACGCCGGCCACCACCACAAGGGCCAGCGCAACCAGGGCGGCGATCCAGCGGCGGCGGCCCAGGGCCGCCAGCCAGGCGGGCCGGCGGGGACCGGGCGAACCCGGCGGTACGGAACCTGCGTTGCCGGGCCCGGATGGATCTGAACCGCCTGGGATGCTCATGACGCCTCCACCTCATTGTGTCTGGTGGGATCAGTGTCCGTCCGGCAGGCACTGCTTGGCTACAGGGTTATCCAAACTGTCACCTGCCAAGGCCTGCGGAGGAACACCTGGACGGCGGCAAAGCTGCGGTGGCGCCGTCCAGTTACAGCGGCTGGGACGCGGTCCCGCGAACCGGGGAGTTGAGGCGGGCATGGCGCAGGATGGAGATAATCGCGGGGGCCAGCTGGTCCTCCATCTCCCGGTACACCTCCGGCGCGCGGCGGTACGGGTCCACGATGTCGTTGTCTGCGGAGTCGGCGGGCAGCGAGAGGTGCCGCACCCCCGCGGCCCGCGCCGGCAAGCCGCGCCACAAGGCGGCGTTGGCAGCGAGCCGGGGATCGTCGTCGGACGCGTTGCTGCCGGGTTCACCCTGGGAAGGCGCCGCACCCGGGGAAGATCCGACGGCGCCGGGCTGGCCGTCAGCAGCGGCTGCGGCCCGCTGGTCCAGGACGTCGAGCATGCGGGCGAACTCGCGGATGGTGAACGTCCGCTTGAGCAGGGAGGCATCCAGTTGCAGGACCTCGCCCCGGTGCCCGGATGTCATGGTGAGCACCAGGTCAACGCCGCGCAGGATCTTGGGCGTGAGCTGCCGTGCCGCGAACCCTTCCGGATCCCCGCCAAAGGTCCGCACGATGTCGGCAGAAATCGGCTGCATGGGCTCACCTACCAGGGCGCGGGTGCCGGCGCTGGCCACCTGGAAACCGCCGGGCACCGCCTGATCGAGTCCTGCCTGCAGCAGCCGTTCGGCCACGGGGGACCGGCAAATGTTGCCGGTGCAGACGGTGAGGATTCGTACTGGTGCGGAAGTGTCCAAGGAGATTTCTCTTTTCCCAGCTGGTGGCGGATCCGTTCGGACCCGTGCTTTTCAACTTAACACGCAACGGCGCCGCGGCGGCCTCCCGGGTTGGGTGCCGCCGCCGCGCCGTGTGTATTGCCCGGCGGGCCGGCGCGTCTTTGTTTAGAGCGTGGCCAGCAGTTGCTTCATCTGCGTGATCTCCGCCTGCTGCGCGTCCACGATGTCGCGGCCCAGCTTCACGGCGTCCGGGAATTTGCCGGCGCTGATCTCCTGCTGAGCCATGTCGATGGCGCCCTCATGATGGCCGATCATCTGCTCGAGGAACAGCCGCGCGGCCTCGGTACCGGTGGCGGACTTCAGTTTGTCGATGCCGTCGTCGTCCACCATGCCGGACATTCCGTGCCCGGTATGGTCGCTCATCATGGTGGGCACGTTCCAGCCGGTGAGCCAGCCGGTCATCTGCTCGATCTCGGGTGCCTGCGCCGCCTTGATTTTGGTGGCCAGCGCGGCCACCTCT
Organism: Arthrobacter sp. B1I2; assembly: GCF_030816485.1. Taxonomy (NCBI): domain Bacteria; kingdom Bacillati; phylum Actinomycetota; class Actinomycetes; order Micrococcales; family Micrococcaceae; genus Arthrobacter; species Arthrobacter sp. B1I2. Next base: position 1,967,007 of record NZ_JAUSYC010000001.1, read on the forward strand.
GCGGGCATGTCCGGTTTGGCCAGGATGATGCCGCTCATCTCCACCGCCTGGGCGTGGTGCGGGATCATCATCTGGGCAAACATGATGTCGGCCTGATTATGGTCGGCGCTGGCACCGGGCATCATGCTGGCGCTGGGCATCGAGCTGGACATGGGGCTGGAGTTGCCGTGGTCCATGGGCATGCTGTTGCCGGAGCCGGTATTGGCGGCGCATGCGGCGAGTCCGATCGAGGCGGCCAGGGCAGCAGCAATGGACAGGGTTTTGATAGTGGTGTTCATGGGTTGTCCTTCAGGGATGTAGTGGAACTGGGCCGGGTTGTTTGGCGCAGCCCGGTTTACGTCCGGCTGATGGACAGGTCGCAGGGTGTGGGGCTGGGCGGCAGGTAGTCGTAGGCAGGGCCAGGCGTGCTGACGGTTGGCAGCAGCGGAAGGGCAGCCAGGGTTGCCTGCGGCGGGGAAACCGTCACCGGCGCGCCCGGTGCCGAGGGGATGCACTGTGCCCCCGGCGCCTGCGCCCCCGGACAGGAGTCGCCGCAGGTGGCGGGCGCCACGACCGGAGCGTCCGTGGAGACGTCGGTGGCGCCGGTGGCGGCGTGGCCGCCATGGCCACCATGGTCGCTAACGGGAGAATGCGCGACGGCGGCCGCCCCCTGGGAAACAGCCCCGTGCGAGGCGTGGCCGGAGGTCAGCACATGCATGCCCAGGAGCCCGGCGACGACGGCCAGGATGGCGGCGAGCAGCCAGGCCTTGCGGAGGAGGGACGCAACGGCGCGTGCAGTCATGGCGGCCACTCCTTTCGGTCGGTATGGGATATTCAACGTACCTCGGACGGGTTCAGTTTCAGGCGCCGGAGGAGCTGGGCGTTCAGCGCCACCACCACGGTGGACGCGGACATCAACACCGCCCCGGCAGCGGGCGAGAGGACCACCCCGGCGAAGGCCAGGACGCCCGCGGCCAGCGGCACGGACAGAATGTTGTAGCCCGTGGCCCACACCAGGTTCTGCCACATCTTCCGGTAGCTGGCCCGGGACAGGTCCACCATGGACAGCACCGCGCGCGGATCATTTCCGGCCAGCACCACCCCGGCAGACTCCATGGCCACATCCGTGCCGGCCCCGATGGCAATGCCCACCTCGGCGCGGGCCAGCGCGGGCGAATCATTGACGCCGTCGCCCACCATGGCCACCTTCAGCCCGCGGGCCTGCAGTTCAGCCACCTTCTTGTCCTTGTCCACGGGCAACACTTCAGCGAACACCTCGTCAATGTGCAGGTCCTCCGCCACGGCCCTTGCCACCTGCCAGGCATCGCCGGTGACCATGGCCACCTTGACGCCGCGGTTCTGCAGGGCCGCCACGGCCTGGCGCGACTCCGGCCGTACGGCGTCCTCCAGGCTGACCGCCCCCAGCACGCGGCCGTCGTCGTCAATCACATGCAGGACGGCAGCGCCGCGGTCCATCCACGCCCGGGTGCTCCGGGCCAAAGCTGCGGGTTCGACGACGCCGAGCTCGCGCAGGAGCGCGGGTCCGCCCACGTGCACGGTGCGTCCGTCCACGCTGGCTTTGACGCCACGACCCGTCAGGGACGTGAAGCCGGTGGCTTCAGGCAGCACCAGGTTCCGGGCCCTGGCTGCACGGACGATGGCCCGCGCCACGGGGTGCTCGCTGTCTGACTCCACGGCGGCGGCAAGGCCCAACACGGCATCGGCATCCGCCCCTTCGGCCACGGCAACGTCTTTCAGCTCCGGCTCGCCGGTGGTCAGGGTACCGGTCTTGTCGAAGAGGACCACATCGATGGTGCGCATCCGCTCCAGCGCCATCCGGTTCTTGATCAGCACCCCGGCCCGCGCGGCCTGCTCCGTGGAAATGGCAATCACCAGCGGTATGGCCAGCCCCAGGGCGTGCGGGCAGGCGATCACCAGCACGGTGACGGTGCGGGTGACGGCGTCGGGAACGCTTCCCAGCAACGTCCAGGCGATGAAGGTCAGCACACCCGCGCCGGCGGCGAAGTAGAAGAGGAAGGCCGCTGCACGGTCCGCCAGGGCCTGCGCCCGCGAGGACGAGGCCTGCGCTTCTTCCACCAGCCGCTGGATCCCGGCCAGGGCGGTCTGGTCGCCAACAGCCGTCACCCGCACCCGGACACTGTTGTCCGTGGCCACGGTTCCGGCCACCACCGGGTCGCCGGCCCCGCGTGCCACGGTCTTGGATTCGCCGGTGATCATGGACTCATCGAACTCGGCCTGCCCGTCCACCACCGTTCCGTCCGCCGGCATGCGGGCACCGGGACGGACCAGGACCAAGTCGCCGGGGTTGAGGTGGGACACGGGCACGGTTTCGGTGCCGTTGTCCGTGATGAGTTCGGCCTCGTCCGGCAGCAGCGCGGCGAGGGCATCAAGGGCGCCTTGCGCGGAGCCAAGGGCCCGCATCTCAATCCAGTGGCCCAGCAGCATGATGGCCACCAGCAGCGCCAGCTCCCACCAGAAGTCCAGGTCGAAGCCGCCGATTCCCAGGCTGGTGACCCAGGATGCGGCGAACGCCACCGTGATGGCCATGCCGATCAGCAGCATCATGCCGGGCGTCCGGTCTTTGAGCTCCTGCAGGCCGCCCTTGAGGAACGGCTGGCCGCCGTAGAGGAAGATCACGGTGCCCAGGACCGGCGGAATCCAGGCGGAACCGGGGAACTCCGGCGGCATGTAGCCCAGGAGGTGGCCCATCATGGGGCTGAAATAGACCACCGGAACGGCAAGGGCCAGCGTCAGCCAGAACCGGTTCTTGAACATGGCGGTGCTGTGCCCCGCGTGCTGGCCGTGGGTGTGGACAGTATGGTCGTCGTCGCCGTGGGGTGTATGCGCGGCGCCGTGTGCGTGTCCGGCGTCGTGCGCCGGGGGCTGGGTCAGGGTCCCGCTGGGTGGCTGGTCAGGGTTGTGCGGCCCGCCCTGGTGATGCATGTCGTGATGGTCCTGCATTGTTCCTCCTTGGAGGCGATCGCTGCCCGGTGATACCCGGGCCGGCGGAAATTGTGGGGCCGCGCCGCGGGGCGCCGGCCTTATGCCAGGGCGTAGCCTGCGGCGGCTACCGCCTGGCGGACGTCGGCGTCGGATGCCGAACCCTTCACGGTAAGCCGGGACCGGCCGCCGGGGACCAGGTCAACCGACGCCGAAGCCACACCCGCCACCGCGGACACGGCCGTTTCGACGGAACGGACGCAGTGCCCGCAGGTCATGCCCTCCACCGCAAAGTCACGCTGGGAGGAGGCTTCGGCGTCGGAACTTCCGACGGCGGCAGGGGACTGCTGCGCGGCAGGCACAGGCAGGGTGGTGGCCGGCTCCGCTGTTCCGGCAGGGGCGCAGCAGCTGCAGCCGGAGGAAGCGAGGGGGAGCTGGGGGCGGTTCCCGATGTTCATGTCAGTTCCAATCCGTTGAGGAAATCAAGGGGCGCTGGGGTTGAACGGCTGTGAAGACCGGTGCAGGGCACCAGCCGGGACATACCACTTCACTGACAACACCGCCAATATACCCCCTAGGGGTATCTGCGTCAAGCATCCTACTGTATTGCCCTTGCTACTGCCATAGGCCTCCTGTACTACCTTCTGTTACAGCAGGGCACCATACTGGAAGGTGCGAGGACAGAGCCCGCCCGCTGGGGGCTGGCCTTTGCGCGGGAGGTGGACCGGTGACGGAGCTCGGCGACTTGTACACGTATTCGAGTGCCCTTGGGGACAGTGAAAGCGACGCCGGGACCTTCAAGGTGGATATGAAGCCCGGCGGACCCGCTTTCCAGTGGTCGGACGGCATGTACCGGCTGCACGGTTACCACCGCGGCGAGGTTGTTCCCACCTTGGAGCTGGTCTTCGCCCACAAACATCCCGACGACCGCGAGCGCTGTGAAGAGATCCTGGCCCAGGTTTCACAAACCGGCGGATACTTCTGCATGTATCACCGGATCGTCGATGCCCGCGGACGGACCCGGCGCGTGCTGACGTCCGGCGAAGCGATCCTGGGTACGAACGGATCACTCGCGGCGCTCGAAGGCGTGGTGGTGGATCTCAGCCGGACCCTGCAGCGCGAAACCGAGCAGACGGCGCGGAAGGCGGTGGCAGGCGCTACGGCAACCCGCACAGTGATCGACCAGGCCCGCGGCATCCTCATGGGCCAGCTGAAACTCGGCTCCGATGACGCGTTCCAGATGCTGGTGAGCACCAGCAGCCACCGGAACGTCAAACTGGTGGCGGTGGCCGCGGAACTGGTGCAGCTGGCCAATTGCCCCGAATCGCGGATCCACCTGGACCGGGCCGTGCGGGCCATCCAGCTGCATGGGCGGGCGGACCGTACGGGAGGCCGCCGTGCCGGTTAGGGCGGGCTCCCGGTAGGATGGGTGCAGGTGCGCCGGGAAGTCTGGTCGGCATGGATTTGCCGAACCCGGATTTAAGGACACCTGCATGAACTCGACTTCGCCCACGCCCGGCCGGAACAAGTTTTTCGGCTCCACCGTCTTTTCCCGCGGCAGTTACGCCGAAGCCCTGCGCATTGGGGAAATCCTCCGCAAGGAAACGGTGGGCGGCGCCCTCCTGGTCCTTGCAGCGGTGGTTGCCCTTATCTGGGCCAACTCCCCGGCGTCGGACAGTTACTTTGCCCTGCGCGACTTCAAGGTGGGCTATGAGCCATGGCACCTGGAACTGAGCCTGGGCGCATGGGCAGCGGACGGCCTGCTGGCCATTTTCTTCTTCCTGGTGGGCCTGGAACTCAAACGTGAATTCGTGGCCGGTGACCTGCGGCAGCTCAGCAAGTCCATCGTGCCCGTGGCGGCCGCCGTGGGGGGCGTGGTGGTCCCGGCGGTGACTTACGCCGTAGTCAATCTTGCCAGCCCGGAAACGCTGCGCGGCTGGGCCATCCCCACCGCAACCGACATCGCCTTCGCCGTGGCGGTCCTGGCGATTATCGGATCCCACCTGCCCAGCGCCCTGCGGATCTTCCTGCTCACGCTGGCCGTGGTGGACGACCTCATTGCCATCACCATCATCGCGTTCTTCTACTCCAGCGACATCCAGGCCGCCCCGCTGCTCCTGGCCCTCATCCCGCTGGCCATCTACACCTTCCTGGCGCAGAAGTGCCGCCGGTTTTTCGGGCGCCATGCAGCCGCGGCCTGGCTGATCCTGCTGCCGCTGGGGGCCCTGACCTGGGCGCTGGTGCACGCCTCGGGCATCCATGCCACCGTGGCCGGGGTCCTCCTGGGCTTCGCCATTCCCGTGATCCGCTCGCAGGCATCCGGCGGCCCCGAGGCCGGTCCCGGGCTGGCCGAGATCTTCGAGCACCGGTTCCGGCCCATCTCCGCCGGCGTGGCCGTCCCCATCTTCGCGTTCTTTTCCGCCGGCGTGGCCGTAGGCGGATGGGAAGGCCTGGGCTCGGCCCTGGCCGATCCGGTGGCGCTGGGCATCATCCTGGGCCTGGTCCTGGGCAAGCCGATCGGCATCATGGGAACCACATGGATCCTGACCAAGGCCACCAGGGCCAGCCTGGACAGTTCCTTCAAATGGATCGACGTGTTCGGTGTTGCGCTGCTGGCAGGCATCGGGTTCACCGTGTCCCTGCTGGTGGCGGAGCTCAGCTTCGGCCACGGCAGCCTGCATGACGACCATGCCAAGGTGGGCATCCTGGCCGCGTCACTGATCGCCGCGCTGCTGGCGACGGCCGTGCTCCGGACCCGGAACCGGCAGTACCGGCTGGCGGAAGAGCTGGAGCGGGTGGATTCAGACCACGACGGCGTCCCGGACGTCTACCAGGAACGCACCTGACCCCTCCCTCTGGAGTTTTTGGGCAGATAAGCCGGGTTCCGAGCCCCGGAAGTCCGCATACCTGCCCAAAAACTCCGGGGTCAGGCCGGGGCGAGAGGTTGGGGCCGGGCCTCGGGCTTGATGTGGGTCTCCGGCTTCATGTGGGTCTCCGGCTTGACCGGGGCCTCCTCGTGGCGGATCTCCAGGGCCTCGGGGTCCAGCAGCTTGCGCGTGCCGGTCCGGGCGTCCAGGATCCAGAAGAGTTCAAGGTGCGGGACGACGTCGGTCACCCGGCCTTTGTGGAAGAGCCTGCCCCGGTGCCACGCCTCGATCTGGTCCCCGATGCGGAGCTGGGCGGTACGTATTCCTTGTGCCTCCATAATGGGCTGCCTCCTGCTGTTGTATCCCCGTAAGCACAGCTTGCCGTGGGCAGGTTGCGGGCGTGTTTCCGCCCGGTGATTTTCCTGTGTCGACGATGGAGGGAGCCCTCAGAACCTTGTTCGCAGGACCGGAGCCAATAGGTTCGGAAACGCGAACAAGCCTCTGAGGCGCCGGGTGAGGAAGGCGTGCGCTCAGTCTTCGATCGGGAAGGCGACGGCTTCGCCCACCACCCGCAAACACAGCTCCATACCGGGCCGCGCGATCGAGGCGTTCCAGTGCCGGATGGTGATCACTTCGCCGCCGCCGGGGTACCGGTGATCGGCGTGCTCCGCCACTTCCTGGGGGACGTTCAGCTTCAGCCGCACTGTGGTTTCCGGGCCGAAGTAGTCCGTGTCCACCACCACGCCGCGGATGGGGCCGTCCTCGGCGATGCGGATCTGTTCCGGCCGCAGCATCAGCTGCACCCGTCCCTGCGCCGGCGGCCGGCGCACCGGGATGCCGCCCAGGGAACAGGTGGCCAGGGACCCCTCCAGCCAGGCGTCCAGGATGACGGCGTCGCCCAGGAATTCAGCGGTGGCCCGGTCCGCGGGGCGGGTGTACACCACAAAGGGGTTGCCGATCTGGGCCAGCTTGCCGCCGCGCATCACGGCCACCTGGTCGGCGAAGGAGAGGGCCTCGGCCTGGTCGTGGGTGACCAGGATGGTGGTGACGCCGGCTTCGGCCAAGACCTTGGCCACCGCGCGGCGGGTGGCCACCCGGAGCCCGGCGTCCAGCGCGGAGAAGGGCTCGTCCAGGAGCATCAGTTCCGGTTCACGTGCCAGCGCCCGGGCCAGCGCCACCCGCTGCTGCTGGCCGCCGGAAAGCTGGTGCGGCCGGCGCTTGGCCATGGACGCATCCAAGGACACCATCTCCAGGAGTTCGGCCACGCGGGCGGCGACGGCGCGGCGGCCGCCCTCCAGCTTGGCCGCATCAAGGCCGAAGGCAACGTTCTGGCCCACGGTGAGGTGCGGGAACAGGGCGCCGTCCTGGGCCACATACCCGATCTGCCGCTTGTGCGCCGGAAGCCAGGCGCCGTCACCGGCCACGGTGGTGCCGTTGAGCGAAATGGTGCCGGTGTCCGGGTGTTCAAAGCCGGCGATCAGGCGCAGGAGCGTGGTCTTGCCGGAGCCGGACGGGCCCACGATGGCGGTGGTTCCGCCCTTGGCCACGGACAGGTTGACGCCCTTCAGGACCGCCTGGGGTCCGAAGTTCTTGGTGACGTCCGTGATCTGCAGGTGGCTGTTGGTGGTTGCCGCCACGGAGGGCGCCACCCGAGGCCCGTGCAGCCTGCGGGTTGATGGTGCTGTCACTGTCCGGCTACTTTCTTGGACTGTTGGAAGAGGAGATAGGTCATGGGGGCGGAAAGCAGGATCATCAGCAGGGCGTAGGGCGCGGCTCCTGCATAGTCGATCTCGCTGCTCTTGCTCCAGAACTCGGTGGCCAGCGTTTTGGTGCCGTTGGGGGACAGGAGCAAGGTGGCGGTGAGTTCATTGGCAATGGCCAGGAACACCAGGGCAGCCCCGCCCGCGGCGGCCGGGGCCGTGAGCCGCAGGGTAACGCGGATGAAGGCCAGCAGCGGCGGCTTGCCCAGCGCCTGGGCTGCCTCATCGAGTTCCTTGGGGGCCTGGGCCAGCCCGGCGCGGAGGTTCACCAGGGCCCGGGGAAGGAACAGGAGCACATACGCCGCCACCAGCAGCCCCGCGGTCTGGTACATCCCTGGAACCATCCGGATGCTCACGGTGACGAACGCCAGCGCCACCACGATGCCGGGCATGGAACTGGTGACATAGTTGGAGAGTTCCAGTGACTTGCTGAACCAGCCGGGGTGCCTGACGGCCAGGTATGCCATGGGGAAAGCCACCACGGTGGTGGCTGCGGCGCCGGCCAGCCCGTAGGTGAACGTGGTGAAGAGGGCCGGAAGGAACTCGGACGCGGTCCAGATCTCTGCTCCGCCGGCCACGATCCAGCGCACCACGTAGTACAGCGGGAGTCCGAACGCCAGGGCTGTGAGCACGAGCAGGAACAGCTGCGCGGGGACCTGGTAGGCGTGCAGCGGAAGCCGCAGCGCCTTTGCCTGGACGCCGGACCCGATCCGGGCGTAACGGGCGGTGCCACGGCTGCGGACCTCCGCCAGCAGCAGGAGCAGGCAGAAAAGCACCAGGACGCTGGCCAGCATGTTCCCGGCCGCGCCGTTGAAGGTGGACTGGTACTGGGTCATGATCGCGGTGGTGAAGGTATCAAACCGGATCATGGCGAACGCGCCGTATTCGGCCAGCAGGTGCAGCCCCACCAGCAGCGCCCCGCCGGTCAGGGCGATCCGGAGCTGGGGGAGCACCACCCGGAAGAAGGTCCGCCAGGCACCCAGCCCCAGGGCAGCGGCGGACTGCTCGATGGCCGGGTCCAGGCGGCTCAGGGTGGCGGCCGCCGGGATGTACACCAGCGGGAAATAGGACAGTGTGGAGATCAGGATCCCCGAGCCCAGGCCGCCCAGCGACGGGATGGCAGAGACCCACGCGTAGCTGTTGACGAATGCGGGGACGGCCAGCGGGGCGGCCAGCAGCACGGCCCAGACGCGGTGGCCGCGGAGCCTGGTCCGTTCCACCAGCCACGCCCCCGCCACGCCAAGCAGCAGGCACAGCGGGATGGTGGCGGCCATGAGCAGCAAGGTGTTCAGCAGCAGTTCGCCCACGCGGGGGCGCAGGATGAGGCCGACGGCGGTGTCCCACCCGGTTGCCACCGTCATGTACGCCACGTACCCCAGCGGGACGAGGGAGAAGAGGGCGATCAGCACCGCCAGGACGGACACCGCGGAAACGCCGAAAGGCGGGCGGGGGCTGCTGCCCCGGCCCGCCGTCGTCGTGTTCCGCCTTGGCGGAGCAGATAGATCGGTGGTCACGGAATTAGAGGAGTCCGGCCTTGGTCATCAGGTCGGTGACCTTTTCGGAGTTGAGCTTGGCGGCGTCAACCTTGGGAGCCTGCAGGTCCTTGATGGGAACCAGCTTGTCGTTGGCGGGGACATCGGAGCCGATGGCGTACTCGAAGGACGTTCCGTTCTTCAGGACTTCCTGGCCCTTCTTGCCCGTGATGAACTTCAGGAACTGCTGCGCGGCGGCAGCGTTCTTGGAGGACTTGAGCACGCCGCCGCCGGAGACGGACAGGAAAGCACCCGGGTCCTCGTTCTTGAAGTAGTACGGCGTGACGTTCTTGGAGTTCTCGCCGGTCTTGGCCTGGTCGCCGTAGTAGTAGTAGTGGTAGATCAGGGCGGCATCCACTTCACCGGCGTTGACTGCCTTCATGGCCGTGCTGTTGCCCTTGTAGGCCTTGGAGTTCTCCTTCATGCCCTTCAGCCACTCCTCGGTGGCGGACTCGCCCTTCAGCTCCAGCAGCGCTGAGACGATGGCCTGGAAGTCGGCGCCGCTGGGGGATGCGGCCCACTTGCCCTGCCATTCCGGCTTGGCCAGGTCAAGCATGGACTTGGGCAGCTGATCCTCGGTGAGCTTGGCCTTGTTGTACACCAGGACGGTGGAGCGGGCGGCGATGCCAGTCCATTTGCCGGTGGACGGCGCGAATTCGGCGGGCACCTGGGCCAGGGTGTCCTTGTCGACGTCGGCGAACAGGCCTGCGTTCTCCACCTGCGTCATGGCGGGGGAGTTCTCGGTGAGGAACACATCCGCGGGGGACGCCTGGCCTTCCTGGATGATCTGGTTGGACAGCTCGGTGTCTGAGCCCTGGCGCATGGTCACCTTGATGCCGGTTTCCGCCGTGAAGGCATCCACCCATTCCTTGGTGAGGCTTTCGTGCTGGGCGTTGTACACCGTGATCTCACCCGAAGCGGCGCCGCCGGAAGCGGAGGACGAGCTGTCGCCGGCAGGGGTGGCGCCGCCGCAGGCGGTCAGGCCAAGAGCTGCGGTGGCGGCGAGTGCGATGCCGGCCAGCGCGCTGTTGCGGATCTTCATTGAGGCTGCTTTCGGTGGGGAAAAAATCTGCTTGAACCGAGGTCCTGATGGGCGCCGTAAACGGTGCCTATGTCAGGAAACTGTAGGGTAGGCAAACCTAAGCTCCAAGCCGGAAAGCGCTTTAAGTGACGAGGTTCACATCAATTACGCAAACATGGCGTGACCTAATTCCTTTTGGACATCAGCGGCGTCCCCGGAGGCCCCGGAGGACCGCCGCGGCCCCGAGCCCGGCCAGCACCCACGGCCCGGCAACGATGATCGGGTCCATCCACGCGTGGTTGGTGTCCACACGCTTCCCGGCCCGGGATTTGAACCCGTTGCCGGAGAATTCGCCGCCGATCCCGGTCTCTGTTATGGGGTTGTCCGGCCGCGGAGCAGCCAGGGACTTCAGGTGGTTCTCCCATGCATCCACCCGGTCCGCGGCGATCAGCAGCAGCCAGTGCGCCGCCCGCCCTTCGCTGAACCTGCGGTAGGCGTACTTCCGGATCGCCCCGGAGGCGCCTTTGAGCGGGGCCGAGGTGCCGAAGACGGGCGGCAGCATAGCGTGCTCGATGGACCGTTCCCGGGGCTGGTTTTCGGGCTGGCGGTCCGGAAACTTCCAGTGCGCGCCGGTCTCGATGCCGGGCTGCTCGCGCGGAAAGGACGGGCGGTCCTTAGGGTCCAGGTCCACGCCCCAGCCCGGGATGCGGGCGCGGAGGGCCATCGAGGACTCGGGGGATGGGGACTTTCCCGCCTTGTACGGGGTTGCGGGTTCGGTCATGGTGCGCTCCCTTTCAGGCAGTGGTGGAAACGATCAGGGGCTTGATGCAGTTGTCCAGCTTGGACGAGAACAGGTGGTAGCCCTCTGCGATGTGCTCCAGCGGGATCCGGTGCGTCACAATGTCGCTGGGCTTCAGGTAGCCGTTCCGGATGTGCTCGAACAACCGCGGCCACTGGCGTTTCACCGGGCACTGGTTCATGCGCAATGTCAGGCCCTTGTTGACGGCGTCACCGAATTTCACGGCACTGAAGATGGGGCCGTAGGCTCCCACCACGGAAACCGTTCCGCCCTTGCGGACCGAGTCGATGGCCCAGTTCAGTGCCACGGGGGAGCCGCCCTGCAGCTTCAGTTTTGCCGCCGTCACGTGCTGGAGGAAGTTTCCGTCCGCCTCGGCCCCCACGGCGTCGATGACGACGTCGGCGCCCAGGTAGTCGGTGGCCTTCTTCAGGTGCACCACGATGTCGTCGTACTCGGCGAAGTTGTACGTCTCGGCGTGGGCGAAGCTGCGGGCTTTCTCCAGCCGGTAGTCCAGGTGGTCAATCACGATGACCCTGCCCGCTCCCATCAGCCAGGCCGACTTCGCCGCGAACAGGCCCACGGGGCCGGCGCCGAACGCCACCACCGTGTCGCCCTCCACGATGTCGCCCAGCTGGGCCCCGAAGTAGCCGGTGGGAAGGGCATCGGTAAGCAGCACCGCGTCCTCCTCATCCATCCAGTCCGGGATCCTCGCCGGCCCCACGTCCGCGAACGGTACCCGGACGAACTCGGCCTGGCCGCCGTCGTACCCACCGCAGGTGTGGGAGTAGCCGTAGATGCCGCCCACCGCCGTGGCATTCGGGTTGACGTTGTGGCAGTTGGAGTAGAGGCCGCGGGCACAGAACCAGCAGGACCCGCAGTAGACGTTGAACGGCACCATCACGCGGTCGCCGGGGATCAGGTTCTGCACCGAGGAGCCCACCTGGTGCACCACTCCCACGAACTCGTGGCCGAACGTGGTGCCCACCCGGGTGTCCGGCATCATGCCGTGGTAAAGGTGCAGGTCCGAGCCGCAGATCGCGCCCGTGGTCACCCGGATGATCGCGTCGTTGGGGTGTTCGATTTTTGGAATGTCTTTTTCTTCGACCCGGATCTTGTACGGGCCGCGGTACACCATTGCGCGCATTCGTGCCGCCTTTGTGTGTGGCCGGCAGTGGGAGGTTCCTGGCCGGAACCAACCCCGTTGCTTGAGGCCCCACCGCGATCTTCACAGGCTTCCATCCGGAGGGAACGAGGTCAAGGGTGCCTGCCCGGGTTGGGGAGGACGACGGCGGGTAGGGACTTGGGAGAGAGGCGTACGTGACGAAAGGGGAACAGGATGTCCAGCGAGAGTACCGGCGCGGCCGTCACGGGCGCTGCCAAGGCCCGCGCCGCCGTCGCACCTGCCTTCCTGCTGGGGATGGGGCTGGGTGGTTTTGTGGACGGGATCGTGCTGCACCAGCTTCTCCAGTGGCACCACATGCTGACCCACACGGAGCCGGGGAATCCCAGGACGGTTCCCGGGCTGGAGCTGAACACGCTGGCCGACGGCCTGTTCCACGCGGCCATGTGGGTGCTGGTGGCGGCCGCCGCATTCCTCACTATCCGTGCCCGCCGGAACGGCACCCTGTCTCCGGGCTGGGCCTTCCACGCCGGCCTGGTGCTGCTTGGTTGGGGTGTCTTCAATGTGCTGGAAGGCCTGGTCAACCACCAGCTCCTGGGGATCCACCACGTCCGCGACGACCTGGGCGGGCCCCTGGCCTGGGACCTCGGCTTCCTGGTACTGAGCGTGGTCCTGGCTGTGGCGGGCTGGTTCCTGTACCGGCGGGCTGCAGTTGGGGTGCGGGCCGGCAACTAGGCGGCCAACCGCTGGCGCTGCGCAAAGACACTGGCGCTGCGCAAAATCGCTGGCGCGGCGCAAAAACGCTGGCGCGGCCCGAATTCGGGTAGCGCCAGCGTTTCTGCGACTCGAAAAGCAGCGCGTGCCGCTACTTGTTCGGGTTGGGGTCGTGCAGGTCGTGCTCCCCGATGTCCGCCGCACCCAGGATGCTTTCCGCGGGGGCGTCCTCTGACGGATGGAGCCGGACGCTCAGCTCGGGATGGTGCAGGTCCAGGGCGGGGCGCTCCGACCGGATGCGGGGCAGCGAGGTGAAGTTGTGCCGCGGCGGTGGGCAGGACGTGGCCCACTCCAGCGAAGCGCCGAAGCCCCAGGGGTCATCCACGGTGACCTTCTTGCCGGCACGCCAGGTGATATAGACGTTCCAGAAGAACGGAATGAGGGATGCTCCCAGAAGGTAGGAGCCAATGGTGGAGAACTGGTTCATGCCCGTGAAGTTGTCCTCCGGCATGTAGTCCGCGTACCGGCGTGGCATGCCCAGGACACCCAGCCAGTGCTGGATCAGGAACGTGGCGTGGAAGCCCAGGAAAAGCATCCAGAAATGGATCTTGCCCAACCGCTCGTTCAGCATGGTGCCGGTGAACTTGGGCCACCAGAAATAGAACCCTGCGAACATGGCGAACACCACGGTGCCGAACACCACGTAGTGGAAGTGCGCCACCACGAAGTAGGAGTCCGAAACGTGGAAGTCCATGGGCGGCGAGGCCAGGATGATCCCGGTGAGGCCGCCGAAGAGGAACGTGGCCAGGAACCCCATGCTCCACAGCATGGGGGTCTCAAACGTCAGCGACCCGCCCCACATGGTGCCAATCCAGTTGAAGAACTTCACGCCGGTGGGCACCGCGATGAGCATGGTCATGAATGCGAAGAACGGCAGGAACACCGCACCGGTGACGTACATGTGGTGCGCCCACACCGTCACCGAGAGGGCCGCAATGGCGATGGTGGCATACACAATGCCCTTGTAGCCGAACAGGGGTTTGCGGCTGAAGACCGGGAAGATCTCTGACACGATGCCGAAGAACGGCAGCGCGATGATGTACACCTCGGGGTGGCCGAAGAACCAGAACAGGTGCTGCCAGAGGATGGCGCCGCCATTGGCGGGATCGAAGATGTGCGCACCGAACTTCCGGTCCGCGCCCAGGGCGAACAGGGCGGCGGCCAGCGCGCGGGAAGGCCATGAGCACCAGGATGGCGGTGACCAGGGTGTTCCAGGTGAAGATGGGCATCCGCCACATGGTGAGCCCCGGGGCGCGCATGCAGATGATGGTGGTGATGAAGTTGACGGAGCCCAGGATGGTGCCGAAGCCGGACAGCGCCAGGCCGAAGACCCACAGGTCACCGCCGATGCCGGGGGTGAAGGTGGTGTTGTTCAGCGGCGCGTAAGCGAACCAGCCGAACGAGGCCGCGCCCTGCGGGGTGATGAACCCGGACACCGCGATGGTGGAGCCGAACAGGAAGAACCAGAATGCCAGCGCGTTCAGCCGCGGGAATGCCACGTCGGGCGCGCCGATCTGCAGCGGCATGATCACGTTGGCGAACCCGGCGAACAGCGGTGTGGCGAACATCAGCAGCATGATGGTGCCGTGCATGGTGAACAGCTGGTTGTACTGCTCTTTGGTCTGCAGGATCTGCATGCCGGGTTCGAACAGCTCGGCGCGGATCAGCAGCGCCATCACGCCGCCCGCGCAGAAGAACACGAACGACGCGATCAGGTACATGTACCCGATGGTCTTGTGGTCGGTGGAGGTGATCCAGTTGACGACGATGGTGCCTTTGGAGCGCCGGACCACTGCCGGTGCCGCCGTAGCCGCGGTTCCGCCCATTCTCTGGCCTGTGGTGGTCATGTCGGTGCCCTCCTTTACTGTGCTGCTTCCGGGACCTGCGGGGACGGGGCCGATAGCGGTGTCCTGTTGAAGTCGGCGCCCAGGTTGCCGGTGTTGCCCTTGGCCTTCAGGTCGGCCATGTGGCTGTCATACTCCTGCTGGCTCACCACCCGGACCTTGAAGAGCATCTCCGAGTGGTACTCGCCGCAAAGCTCGGCGCACTTTCCCATGTATTCGCCGGTGCGTTGGGGGGTGATGCTGATGTACGGGTTGTACTGTTCGTGGCCCGGGTACAGGTCGCGTTTCTGCAGGAAATCAACCACCCAGAAGGAATGCTGCACGTCCCGGGACTGCAGGTGCAGCTCCACTGTCTTCCCCACCGGAAGGTAGAGCGTGGGCAGCCGGTCGGGCGCGCCCCAGTCGCCGGTCAGGTGGGCCTGCTGTCCGGCGTCCTCGTGGACCTGTTCCTTGACGTAGTTGAAATCCCAGGACCACTGTTTGCCGAAGACATCGATCACGACGTCCGGGTTGGGGTAGCGCTCATCGATGGCACGCTGTTCCCGGTCCGTGAAAACGAACAGGACGCCGATGACGATCAGCGGGATGGCCAGGTAGAAGACCTCAAGAGGGAGGTTGTAGCTCAATTGCGGGGGAAAGCCCACCGTATTCTTCCTGCGCCTGTACGCCACGATGACCCAGATCATCAGTCCCCAAGTGATGATGCCCACCACGAGTGCAGCGATCCAGGAGTTGACCCACAGGTCCGTAATCAGTTCCGTGTTGTTGGTGGTGTCCCGGTTTCCGGGAAGGAAGCCGCGGGAGACTTCGGCGGAGCAGGAGGCCAGTGCCGGCAGGGCAAGAACGCCCGCGGCCAGCGCTGCGAAGCGCCGCATGCTGTGGTTCTTGAAAGGTTTCCTAGCCACTTGTGGTCCCTCCGGCATGCTCCAGAAGCCCAGTTGCATGAGCCCACCACTGGCCCGGGGACCAGCGGTTGTGTGCCCCACCATACGCGGGGAGGATGCTGATGGGAAGAGGTTCTGCCGCGGCCGGGAAGACGCCGGCGGCAGCCCTCCCGGACCGGAAGGACAGCCATGGTTTCAGCGGACATGATCATTGCGGCGGGACAGTTCAGCGCGGGCACCGATCCCGGGGGAAATGCGACGGCGGCCGGCTGGCTCATTGCGGATGCTGCGGCGGCGGGGGCGGAACTGGTGGTCCTCCCGGAGTCCAGCCTGTACGGCACCAGCGAAGCAGCCGGGGCCATTGCGGCCGTCGCGGAGGACCTGGAGGGTCCGTTCATCCGGAGCATCGCCGGGTTTGCCAGGGAGCATGGGATCGCGGTGGTGGTGGGAACCTACGAAAGGACGGAAGCGGGCCTGCCGTTCAACACCCTGGTGGCGCTGGACAGCCGCGGGGACATCCTGGGCTGCTACCGGAAGGTGCATCTCTACGATGCATTCGGATACCGGGAAAGCGACGGCATCTCACCGGGCAGTGCGGAGGAACCGTTTGTCTTCAGCCTGGGTGGCTTCCGGTTTGGGACGTTCACCTGTTACGACCTGCGCTTCCCCGAGAGCGCGAGGGCCGCCGTCGACGCCGGAGCGGACGTCCTGCTGGTGCCGTCCATGTGGATCCCGGGGCCCGGCAAGGAGGACCACTGGGCCACGCTGGCCAAGGCGCGGGCCATCGAGAATACGGCCTACGTCCTGGCGGCCAACCAAGCCGGCCCGCTCGCCACCGGATTCTCCATGGCCGTGGACCCGGCCGGTGTGGTGGTAGCCAACGCGGGTGAGGAACCGGGCCTGATCGTGGCGCGCCTCAGCCGGGAACGGCTGAACCAGGTGCAAGGGCGGGTGCCGGTGCTCGCAAACCGGCGCTTCGCCGTCGTACCTCTTCCGCGGGAGCCTGCCTCAGGCACTGTTTCAAGCGCCAAGCCGGACGGCTGACGCGCCGGAGTGGGCGGCTACCGGGTCCCGGCCCAAACGGATACTGCCCCGGAGTGGCCGGTCACGATGGCTTGGTACACCAGGAACAGGCCCGCCAGGACGCCAAGAACCGAGGTGGCAGGGACCAGCCAACGGGATTCCAGGAGTCCGCGCAGACCGCGGAAGGCGGGCCTGCGCGTCAGGACCGAGGGGAAGGCGGCGGCGATCTGGGCTGCCACCGCCACCAGGAAGAACACTGTGACGTATCGGAGGAAACTTCCCTGGTGGGCGTGCTCCTCGATGAGGCTTGACGCCCGTTTTGCCTTCTCCAGCTGTTCCCCGGCTTCGGCCGTGAGGATGGACAGCGGGACCAGCAACAGCGCCAGGACCCCCAGCGGCCAGGCCAGGTAACGCCTGGGAGCGGCGGAGCAGCGCGAAAACCACTGCTGCAACCCCAGCCAGCGGGGCCAGGACCACCACGCCGTGAATCAACAGAATGTGGGCCGGAAGGCCGGCGATCTCCAACACGTGGACGCTCCTGACAGTAGTGGACCGGGGTAAGAGGGACTAGGCGATGCCGGTGGTGCCCAGCAGGCTTCCCACCGCAAACGTGAACGCCATGGCCAGCGCTCCGCCCACCACCAGCCGGAGGGTCGCCCTGCGCTTGGAGCTTCCGCCGATTTTGGCGCTGACTGTCCCGGTCAGGGCGAGCGCCAGGATCACGGCAACGAATGTGACCGGAATACGCGCTTCTTCAGGCGGGAAAATGATGGCCAGCATGGGAAGTACGGCGCCGACCGTGAATGCGATGGCGGAGGCGAAGGCTGCGTGCCAGGGGCTCACCACCTCCTCTTCGTCGATGTTCAGTTCGGCGGACAGGTGCGCCTTGAGTGCGTCCTTGGCCGTCAATTCTTCGGCAACTGTGCGTGCGGTGGCTTCGCTGAGCCCCTTGGCCTGGTAGATGTGGGCAAGTTCCGCCAGCTCGCCGTCGGGATCGTCCCTGAGCTCCTGGCGTTCCTTTTCAATCAGTGCCCGCTGGCTGTCACTCTGGCTGCTCACGGAAACATATTCGCCCAGTGCCATGGACACGGCTCCGCCCACTACCGCTGCAGTGCCGGCCACCAGGATCGGCGCCAGGTCGTTGGTCACGCCTGCCACGCCCACCACGGTTGCCGCCACGGAAACGATGCCGTCGTTCGCACCGAGCACACCGGCCCGCAGCCAGTTAAGGCGGCTTGCCACGCTGCTGTCATGCGGTTCGTCGTGGCTCAGCTTCAGGGTTTCAGACATGCTGGCAGTAAAGCACTGCACGGGCCCCCGCGCCACGAAGGTTTGCATCCCCTAACAGGGGCAGTAAGGGGAACGACCCCAAGGAACTGTCCGTGGAAGACTAACCGCTGGTGCGTGGGCCGTTCATCTGGTCCGCATAGGGTGCGTGCAGCGGCGGCTTCTCCGCGATAATTTCGTTGCAGGCCAGGGCCAGCAGGTCGCGCTGGATGACGGGCAGCGAGATGAGGCCCTGCACATATGCCTGCACCTCGTACTCGCCGGCGGAACCGGTCATGCTGAAGTACCGCAGCCACAGTTCTCCCACGGTGATGTCAGCCGCGGCCAAGGCATCCTTAAGCTGGCCCCGCTGCTCCGGTTCATGCGGATCAAAACCCAACGCTGCCCCCTACGATCCCGCAGGCGGCACCCTGGTGGCCACTTGCTCGCTGGCCTCAACCAGGGTGACACCTGACACCCGCGCGTTTTGAATCAATTGCTGCAGAGCCCTGTCCTGGCCGATGCCCTGCCGCTCCATCAGCATCCCGCAGGCACGGCTGATGGTGTCCCGGCTGGCCAGGCTGACCCTGAGGCTTTCGGACATACGGAGCGGGGTTTCGGTACTTTGGATGTGGGCGAGCAGGGTGGCTGCCGTTTCAGCAAACAGCGACAGGGCCTTCCCCGTTGACTCGTCGTACTGCCCGGGCAGCGCCGAATAGATCTTGAAGGCACCCAGCGTTTCCTTCCCCGCAATCAGCGGAGCGCTCACCACTGACCGGACCGGGAGTGACGCCACGGCGGACTGCCAGCGCGGCCAGCGGGTGTCGGTCAGGAGGTCGTCGATGATGACCACTTTTCCAGCCGCCCAGGCAGTAATGCAGGGGCCTTCGCCGAGCTCGTACTGGCCGGCATCGAGCTGCTCCACCAGGGCATCAGTGGCAGCGTTGCTTGTGCGCTTGCCTTCGGCGTCCATTAAGGACACCCCGGCTCCGGGCGTGCCCGGAAGCGACTCCTTGATGGCCTGGGCCAGGAGTGAGACCGCGCGGTCCACCTTTTCCTCAGTCAGCAGGAGCCCGCGGATGCGGGCCACGGCCGCGGTCAGATCGTCCAGTGGCAGCTGATTCATTCCGTCACCAAATCATCCTGGTCCGGGACCTCCATCTGGAACCCGCAGGCGCAGCGCAGCACGCTGGTTGCCAGGTACACGGTCAAGGCCTCCGGCAGCCGGTTGGTGAGGCAACTGCCATGGAAGCTGCGCATGTCGGCGCCCGCAACGCCCATCGGTTGGCCGCAGTGCATATAGTGCCCGTTGACGTACAGGACGTCGAACCGCGTGGACATCATGCCACTGCCGGGTAGCTGCAGAGGATGTAGTCCGTGGCGGCAGGCCCGGTCATCCGCAAGTGGCTGTTCCGGATGTCCACGCCGCAACGCAGCATGCCGGCCCGGAAGGCCTGGTCCGATTTGGGGGTCAAGCCATGCAGGGCCGACCAGCTCACGTACAGGCCGTACAGGCAGTCGGGACGCAAGGGAAATTCGCCGAAGGGATCGGGGGTGGTGGCTTCGTTGAGGAACTGTTGGAACTGCGATAACGCCATGTCAAGGCTCTTTCGCTGCTGCGTCCTGCGCTGCCGTTGCACTACAGCAGCTACTCCTGACGGGCCGGTGCAGGGGGTCCGAGGAGGACGGGAGCGTGGTTCCCGTCACAAGTTCGAATTTACCCGACCTGTCGGGGGATGTACAGCCGGATGTACAGCCGGGCGCTGGGCAGCATGGCCCGGCATGGAATGGGCGTTTTAGGCCCTGTACCAACGCCAATCCTCCGGGTACGGTAAAACAAGTAAGCGTACTTACTAACTAGGTAGCGGGAATGACCGAGGAACAAGGAATCACCCAAGGAGGCAGAACCATGAATGACGCACCCCAGCATGAAGTTCCCCAGCAGGATGTCCCCAAGCACAGCGACCTGCCCCTGCCGGATTACGACCATCTGCCGGCTGGAACGCTGCCGACGCGGATCACCGGCCTGACTGAAGCGGATGTATCGCAACTGGTTGCGTACGAGAAGGCGCACGGCAACCGGCTGCCCATCCTCCAGATCCTGGAGCAACGGCTGCAGGCCCTGCAGAACGGCGCCGAGCCCAGCGGCACGCGCACCCCGCCCACGCCGGAGGTTCCCGCCAGCCCTGCCACGCCGCAGCCGTCCCGGGTCCCGGGGCCGCCGGTCAACCCGCCATCGCAGGGCGATCCCACCAACCCGGCACAGCCGCGCTGACGGACCGAGGGGACGGAGATGGACGTGCAGGACCACCAGCGTGCCGGCAGCCCACAGGAGCACGACGGCGCCCGGCACCTGCGCGCCCTTGTCCGCTCACGGGAAGCGGAGCTGCAGCGGCGGCTGGCCGAGTGGGTCCGTATCCCCGGCATCCTGGGCACTCCGGAACATGCCCAGGACCTGCTCCGCTCGGCCAACTGGCTTGCCGCCGAGTTCCGTGAAGCGGGCTTCCCTGTGGTGGAGGTACTGCCCACAGGGGAGTCCCACACTGTATACGCAGAGTGGTGCGGAGCCCCGGGGGCGCCCACCGTCCTGGTGTACAGCCACCACGATGTCCGTGCTGCCAAACCGGAGAACTGGGCACTGACGGCACCATTCGAACCGGTGCTCCGCGAAGGCCGGCTGTACGGCAGGGGTAGCTCGGACGCCAAGGGCCAGGTCCTGGCGCACCTTGAAGCTGTCCGCGCCCACCTGGGGGTTTCGCCGGACCCAACCACCGGTAGCGCCCCCAGGATCAACCTGAAGTTCCTCATCGAAGGGGAGGAGGAAGGCGGCTCCCCGCACCTGGCCAAGCTGTTGGAAGGCAACCGGGAACGGTTCGCCGCAGACCTGGTCCTCTTCTCCGACACCCTCCTCTGGCACGCCGAACACCCGGCCGTTTGCGTGAGCCTGCGCGGCATGCTGAGTGCGCACCTGGAGGTGTACGGGCCCGGGCGGGACGTGCACAGCGGCGCGGTGTCGGGGAACGCACCCAACCCCGCCTTCGAGCTGGGCCGGCTGCTGGGGATCATGCATGACCAGGACGGCCGCGTGGCCATTCCCGGGTTTTACGACGACGTCGAGCCCCTCCCGGCCGACCTCCGGAACGCCCTGGCGGACCTGCCCTTCAGTGAGGAGGACTGGCTGGCCCGCTCCGAAACCGGAGCCATCACCGGGGAGAAGGGATATACGGTGCTGGAGCGGCTGTGGCTGCGCCCCGCCGTCGAGGTCACATCCATCATTGCCGGCGACCCGCTGGGCGTGTCCCGTGCCGCCGTACCCGCGGTTGCCTCCGCGGACCTCAGCTTCCGCACCGTTCCCGGCCAGCGGCTGGAGAAGATTGCCACCCAGCTGCAGGAGTGGGTGGCCGCCACCATCGGTAATGCCTTCGGCCACAGCCTGGTCCCTGACCTGGAAACGGCCCAGGAGCCGTACCGCACGCCGGACCACCCCGCCGTCGCCGCTTTGGAAAAGGCCATGGCGCTGGGTTTCAACGCGGACCGGACCGGGCGGATGGGCAACGCGGGCGGTGGCCCTGCCGAACTGCTCAGCCGCACCCTCGCTGCACCCGTGCTGTTCTTCGGCACCGGACTGGTGGAAGACCACTGGCATGACAGCGACGAGAGCGCCAGCCTTGATGTCCTGGTGAACGGGGCGGTTACGCTGGCCTGCTTCTGGGAGGAACTTGCAGCGAAGCAGGGGAGAGGGGACGACGACGATGGACACCTACGGCAATGACGGCACCGGCGGGGCCGGTGCGGGGAAGCGGACGTTCGGCATCGAGGAGGAACTGCTCCTGGTGGACACCTCCAAGGGGGAGGCAGTGCCCATGGCCGGGGAACTTCTGAACCTGTACGTCCGCCCGCTGAAGGCGGGGGCCGGGCCCGTCCTCACGGCTGAGTTCCAGCAGGAAATGATCGAGGTGGTCACACCGCCGCACGCCACGCTGGACGCCCTTCAACAGGACATCGTCGCCGGGCGGGCCATAGCCCACCAGGCTGCGGAGGACGTGGGGGTCAGGGTGGCCGCGCTGGGCACCTCGCCGCTGCCCGCTGATCCCCACCCCGTGCAGCTGCGCAGGTTCAAGGCGATGACGGAGGAATACGGCCTGACCGCCAGGGAACAGCTCACCTGCGGCTGCCACATCCACGTCTCGGTGGAGTCGCCGGAGGAAGCCGTGGCCGTGCTGGACCGCATCCGTATCTGGCTGCCGGTACTCATCGCGCTCAGCGCCAACTCCCCGTTCTGGCACGGAAAGGACAGCGGCTACGCCAGCTACCGCTCCCAGGTGTGGAACCGCTGGCCCTCCGCCGGGCCGCTGGAGATCCTGGGCACCCCGGACTCCTACCACCAGCTGGTCCACGACATGGTGAGCACCGGCGTCGCCATGGATGAAGGCATGATCTACTTCGACGCCCGCCTCTCGCGGCACTATCCCACCGTGGAGATCCGGGTGGCCGACGTGTGCCTGCGGCCGGAGAACACCGTCCTCCTGGCGGGGATCGCCAGGGGCCTGGTGGAAACCGCCGCCCGCGAATGGCGGGAGGGCACCGAACCCGTGGCCGTGCCATCGGCACTGCTCCGGCTGGCCGGGTGGAAAGCCAGCCGTTGGGGTCTCCGGGGTGAGCTGCTGGATCCGCAAACGCACCGCCCGGCGCCCGCGCTCGCCGTCGTAAATTCACTGCTGAACCACATCCGCGGCGCGCTGGAGGACATGGGGGACCTGCACCGGGTGGAGGAACTGGTGGACAGCGTGCTCGCCGACGGCCCGGGCGCGGTCCGCCAAATGGAGGTGCTGCACCGCACCGGGGACCTGGAGCGGGTGGTGGAGGACGCGGCGAACTGCACGCTGGAGGCGTCCTAAACCCCAAGCAGGCGTCAGTAGGTGGTGGCGTTGGGAAGGATGAACGGTGGCCTTGGCGCCTGGGTGAAGTCGAAGGCGGCGGCCAGGTCTCCCAGCTGCGGGTTGTTCTCGCGGACCCCGGGGCGGTTGTCCGGCCGGCCGTCGGTGGCGGGGTCGATGCGCTCGCCGCCCAGGAAGTCATCCTCGATGAACTTGAAATAGGCATCGTGGCTGAGGACCTGGTGGTCGATGTACCCCTTCTTCGCGTAGGGGCTGATCACCAGGGCGGGGACGCGCAGCCCGTAGCCGTTGCCGTCGGCCACGGGCGGGACAACGTGGTCGTAAAACCCGCCCCAGTCATCCCACGTGAGGAAGATGGCCGTGCTTTCCCAGTCCGGACCGCTCATGATGGCGTTGACCAGCCCGGCCACATATTGCTGCCCTGTGTTGATCTTGGCCGGCGGATGTTCGCTGACCAAGTCGGTGGGCGCCACCCAGGTGACGGCGGGAAGCCTGCCGTTCCGGGCGTCGTCGTAGAAGCCGTCCAGCGGCTTGATGTTGCCCAGTTCGCCGTTCTCCTTCACGGTGTCGAAGTACGGAAGCGGGTTCCACCGCCCCGGTGTTTCGGCGTCCTGCTCCACAGGGGTGCAGGTGGCGGCATCGTTGCGGCAGTCAGGTTCGGTGCCCTCGAACACGTAGTAGGCCCAGCTCACCGAGTGTTTGTGCAGCAGGTAGGTCAGGTCGGTCCAGGCGTAGTTCGGCAGCTTGAGGTTCCTGGCCGCCTCTGTCAGCTTCTCTTTCAGGGCCGCGGGGACGTCCGCCGAGTCGACGGCGGCGCGGCAGGCAGGGTATGAATCGGTGGGCTTGCAGTTGGTACTGACAAGCTGGCCGATCTGGGCGGCAAGGTCGGGGCTGATGCCCACCGCCTGCAGGGCATCCCGGCAGGGCGCCAGGTCAGCCCCGGCCCGGCACCTGCCGATCAGGCTTTCCTCAAGTTCCTGCTTTTCCGGCTCCGGGTCCAGGCTCAGCAGCGCATCAGTGCACGACGACGGGTCCCCGGCCCTGGTGCACTTGGCGGCCCATTCGGACACCAGGTAGAGGTGGGCTGCAAGGCTCCCGGCGGCCGCGGACGTGAACATGCGGTCCTGCAGCACGAAGTTGTCGGCGTAGGCCCAGTAGGCGGGCAGCTCATTGCGGTCGTGGTAACCCAGCACGTCCGTGGCCTTCGGGCCGTACCGGCAGTCAGTGGCAGTGGGCGCACAGTGGGCGATGTCCTTTTCGGCCTGGGCCACGAACCCGTCCATGGCGCCGTTGTTGATGTCGGCCGCTGCGTCAGCCGGGCTGTGGGGGCCGCCCGCGTTGATGTTGGTGCGGTCGTGGAAGGGCCGTGAACAGCCGCCGTGGGCCGGGTCCGGGAGGCACACCGCGGGCTGGCCGTCCTTCATGGGGATGCCGTCGGCGCCGGGGTAGGTGCCGAAGTAGCTGTCGAAGGACCTGTTTTCCTGGGTAATGATCACCACGTGCTTGATTTTGGAGATCCCCGGATCAGGCGCGGAGGATGTCCAGGCGCGCAGTGCGGCGGGAACTACGACGGCGAGAATCACCAAAACCGCCACTGTCACGGCAGCGGCCAGGACAGTCCGCCGTCGGCCCTTCCCTGGCGGCCGCACCTCAGGACCCTGGCCGGAAGACGTCGCTGCCGAAGGTCTTCATGCCGGGGTCGCCGGCCAGCCCGAGCCGCGGGAGGTGGAAGAAATCCTCGATGGTGGCCAGCAGGCTGTAGTGGTTGTAGGCCTGGTCTGACGAGGTGCCCGGGGCGCTGAACGGGGAGAGGACCAGCGTGCCCACCCTGCCCCCGGCAGCACCGCCGGCGGGACTTCCCGCGTCTCCCGCAGAGGGGCCCGCGGCGCCGCCCTCGGCCTCGTCGAAGGTGATGACCAGCATGCCATCCTGCTTGTACGCCGGGGAGGACAGGATGGCCGGCACCTGGTGCTTGAGCCACCCGTCCACCGCCCCCAGGCCCCCATTGGTGCCGTCAGCGCAGGTGCTGTCGTGCCCGTCGTGGCAGAGGTTGGGGGTGATGTAGGCAAGGTTCGGTGTGGTGTCCGCGGACTTCAAATCGCCCGCAAGCTCCGAAAAGTTGACCACGTTCCTGGCGCACTCCGGCGACGACGTGATGGAACGGAAGTAGACGAAGGGATTGTGGTGCGTGGAGTACCCACCGTCCGCGTTGGCCTTGGAGTGGTTGTCGGATTCTCCCAGGACCGGGTGCTCACAGGGCTGCTCCATGTCCTCCATGTAGCCCTTCCAGGTCTTGCCCTGGGCGCTCAGCTGCCCGGCCAGGGTCTGGGTCTGCTCCGGGTAGACGCAGCCCTGGCCCTGCAGCGTGCCCGCCCCGTCGGTACCCGTGGAGCTGAACTCGGTATAGGTCCCGCAGTCCTCCTCGGTATCGCCGTTGGGCCGCTGCCCGGAAATCTGGGCCAGATAGTTGGGCAGGGAGTGGTGGGCTATGCCGTAGTAGTTCCTGAGCAGCACGCCCTTCTTCCGGAGCGTTCCGGACAGGTACGGGGCGGGGGAGTTGCCACCCCATACCTCGTCGTAGCCCTTGTTTTCGAGGTTGATCACGAACACATGCTGGGGCGTGCCTGCCTTCCGGGAACCTGCCTGCTGCGGCGGGGCGTCTTGGGAGGGCGGGGCGCCTTCGGAGGGTGTGGCATCTTGGGAGGGCGTGGCGTCTTGGGGCGCCGGAGACGGCGCGGGAGCCTGGCAGGCCACGAGGGCGGACAGGAACAGTGCCAGCACCGGCAACAACGCCGGGGAGTGCCGCCGCAGGGCAGCGGAGGAACGCACTGATCTTCGGTTCACGGGCGGCCTCCGCGGTCTTGTTTCCACCTACGCCCCAGCGCTGGGCTCACTCTTGCACACCGATGCCGCGTTTTGCAGGGGCAAAGGCTGTGAATTGGCCGTTAAACCGGCCGCACGGCCCCGCCCTTCAGCCGTAGGTCTTTCTGCCCTAGAAGGTGGTGACCTGCAGGCGTTGACTTGCAGCATGGGCGGTTTACGCCCTCCCGGGACGGAAACGCGCAAGGCTACCTGCCCGGATCTGAAAGGAATTACAGTGAAAAAGTGGTATCGGTGGCAGGACTACGTAACGGTCGCCGCCGGTCTCTTCACCGCCATCGCGGTCCTGTGGACACGGCAGCAGAACATGTCCACCACCTTCATGCTCCTCTTCGGCGGACTCCTGATCATCAGCGGCATCATTAACCTGGCCATGCCCGGAACACCGGTCATGGAATACGCCCAGGCTGTCCTTGCCGCCCTCTTGATCCTCTCGCCGTGGCTGGGGTCCTACACGGGCGCGACCGGCGCTGCGTGGACATCGTGGATTGCAGGGGCAGTGGCGCTGGTGGTAACAGCGGCCGCCATCAAGCCAAGCACCGACGTCCGCCACACCTACCGCGTCTCGCATTAACCGGTAAGTCCCGCCATGTGTCCCTTGGCCTGCGTCCGCAGGCCAAGGGCCATGGCGGCGTTATTAGGACGGGCTTTGGGTGACAGGGATGGTTGCCTTTCACAACAGGTCCGACGCCGGGCGGCGGCTGGGAAAGCGGCTCGCCGGCCTGCGCGGACGGAACGTGGTGGTGCTGGGCCTGCCCCGCGGCGGCGTCCCCGTGGCATTCGAGGTGGCCAAGGCACTCGAAGCGCCGCTGGACGTGATCGTGGTGCGGAAACTGGGCGTTCCCTTCCAGCCCGAGGTGGCCATGGGAGCCATCGGGGAGGGAAACATCCGGGTCCTGGATCCACGGACCATCTCCGTTGCGCGGGTTTCCCAGGAGGACCTGCAGCAGGTTGAACGGCAGGAGCGCGCCCTGCTGGAAAGCAGGGTGGCGCGGTTCCGCCAGGGGCGCCGGCCTATCGACATCAGCGGACGGACGGTTGTCATTGTGGACGACGGCATCGCCACCGGCTCCACCGCCAGGGTTGCCTGCCAGGTGGCCCGGCAACTCGGCGCGGCGAAAGTGATCCTTGCGGTTCCTGTTGCCCCTGCCCGCGCCATCGTGGAGCTCAAGGAACCGGACGACGTTGTCTGCCTGCTCGCGCCCCAGGACTTCCAGGCCGTGGGCTACTACTACCACGACTTCTCGCCCACCGAGGACAGCGAGGTGGTGCAGCTGTTGGACGCCGCCGCGAGCCCACTGCACCAAGGTGGCGACGGAGGAGAAAACGGCAGCCTAGAAGAGGACGTCGATATCCCGGCTGGAGGGGTGCAGCTGCGCGGAAGCCTCTACCTGCCGGCCAGGTGCGACGGGACGGTCCTTTTCGCCCACGGCAGCGGCAGCAGCCGGCACAGCACCCGCAACCGTTTTGTGGCCTCGGTCCTGCACGGGGCGGGCCTGGGGACCATGCTCCTGGACCTGCTCACGCCGGAGGAGGAAGTCAACCGTGCCAACGTGTTCGATATAGGCCTGCTGGCCCAGCGGCTTTCCTACGCAACCCATTGGCTGGAAGCGCGGCATGACGGTTCCATGGGCAGGGTGGGCTACTTCGGGGCGAGCACCGGAGCGGGCGCGGCGCTGTGGGCCGCGGCCGAGCCCGGCGCGCAGGTTGCCGCCGTCGTATCCCGGGGCGGCCGGCCGGACCTGGCCGGCCCGCGGCTGGCCGCCGTGAAGGCACCCACCCTCCTGATCGTGGGCGGCGCCGATACCCAGGTGCTGGCCCTCAACCGCCAGGCCATGGCACGGATGCAGGCCCCCACCCGGCTGGAGATCGTTCCGAGGGCCACCCACCTCTTTGAGGAACCCGGAACCCTGGCCATGGCCGCCACCCTGGCCGCCGACTGGTTCCGGCACTACCTCCTGCCGTCACCGGTGGGGCGGTCCTTGCCGGAGGCCAGGGAATGAACCGGGGAAACACCGGCGGGTCCCCAGACCCGCGACACCCGCACCGCCAGAGGACATTCCAGCCCACTACCAAAGGACCATGATGGACCAGAGGAGCACCATGACCACCGGAGTTGCGGGCTCCACGCGCTGGCATGCCATCACCAAGGACGTGGCCGCCTTCCCGGTGCAGCCCAACCTGCTGGATTATGACGCCACCCGGCGGGACTTCAGCTGGGACCAGGCGCGGCAGGCGCTGGCCGGACTGCCCGGCGGGCGGGGGCTGAACATCGCCTACGAGGCCGTGGACCGCCATGTGGCGGAAGGCCGCGGCGGCAAGGAAGCCCTGCGCTTTGTCCGGGCCGACGGCGGCACCCGGTCCCTGAGCTACGCGGACCTTGCCAGCCAGAGCAGCAGGTTCGCCGCCATGCTCAAGAGCCTCGGAGTGGGGCGCGGCGAGCGGGTCTTCTCACTCCTGGGCCGCAGGCCCGAGCTGTACGTCGCCGTGCTGGGCACCTTCAAGAACGGCAGCGTCTTCTGCCCGCTCTTCTCCGCCTTCGGCCCCGAACCGGTCCGGCAGCGGCTGCACCTCGGAACCGGCCGGGTGCTGGTGACCACCAGGGCGCTGTACCGCAAAAAGGTGGCTCCTGTGCGGGACTCCCTTCCCGAACTCCGCCACGTACTGCTGGTGGACGCGGACGGCAATCCCGAACCGGGCACCCTGGATTTGGCCGGACTCCTGTCGCAGGCCCCGCAGCCGGGCCACGACATCGCGGACACCCAGCCCGAGGATATGGCCCTGCTGCACTTCACCAGCGGAACCACCGGCACACCGAAGGGCGCCATCCACGTCCACGACGCCGTCGCCGCCCACTACGCCACCGGCCGCTTCGCGCTGGACCTGCACCCTGAAGACATCTACTGGTGCACCGCGGACCCAGGCTGGGTGACCGGCACGTCCTACGGCATCATCGCGCCGCTGGTGCACGGGGTCACCGCCATCGTGGACGAGGAGGAGCTGGACGCGGACCGCTGGTACCGGATCCTTGCCGGCCAGCGGGTCACGGTCTGGTACACCGCCCCCACGGCACTGCGGATGCTCATGAAAGCCGGCGCAGAACGTGCCGCCGGCCACGACCTCTCCGCGCTGCGCTTCATCGCCAGCGTGGGGGAGCCGCTGAACCCGGAGGCCGTGGTGTGGGGCCAGGACGTCCTGGGACTGCCGGTGCACGACAACTGGTGGCAGACCGAGACCGGCGGGATCATGATTGCCAACTACCCCGCCATGGATATCCGTCCCGGCTCCAT
Source organism: Arthrobacter sp. B1I2 (assembly GCF_030816485.1). NCBI lineage: Bacteria > Bacillati > Actinomycetota > Actinomycetes > Micrococcales > Micrococcaceae > Arthrobacter > Arthrobacter sp. B1I2. The sequence continues at coordinate 1,995,905 of NZ_JAUSYC010000001.1, forward strand.
GGGCCGGCCGCTCCCCGGGATCGAGGCGGCCCTGGTGGCACGGGATGCCGACGGCAATCCCGTCCTCAAGGACGGCCAGGCGGTCCTGGTCACCGAGCCGGACGCCATGGGAGAGCTGGCGCTGCGCCCCGGCTGGCCGTCCATGTTCCGCGGGTACCTCCACGAGGACGAGCGTTACCGGCGCTGCTTCGCGGGCGGCTGGTACCTCACCGGTGACCTGGCAAAGCGCGACGGCGACGGCTACTTCTGGTTCGTTGGCCGCGGCGACGACGTGATCAAGTCCTCCGGCCACCTGATCGGTCCCTTCGAAGTGGAGAGCTGCCTGATGGAGCATCCGGCAGTGGCCGAAGCCGGCGTGATCGGGGTGCCCGACCCCGTGGCCGGGGAAGTGGTCAAGGCGTTCGTGGAACTCAAGCCGGGCAACGAACCGAGCGAGGCCCTGCAGCTGGAGATCATCGGCTTCGCCCGGAAACGGCTCGGCGCAGCGGTGGCACCCCGGCTGCTGGACTTCACTACCAGCCTGCCCAAGACGCGCAGCGGCAAGATCCTCCGCCGGCTCCTCAAGTCCCGTGAACTCGGACTGCCGGAAGGCGATACGTCAACGCTTGAATCCCCGGCAGGGCCTGCACTTGGCAGCCACAAGGACCGGCCATGAGCAGCCTCCGGAACCAGGGCATACCCGACGCGGAGCACGCACTGCACCTCCTGCGGCAGATGCTGCGGGTCCGCCGGCTCGAGGAAAAGTGCATCGAGCTCTACAGCGCCGCCAAGATCCGTGGATTCCTGCACGTCTACATCGGCGAGGAGGCCGTGGCCGCCGGGGTGATGGAAACCCTGGCGCCGGATGACGCGGTGGTGGCCACCTACCGGGAACACGGCCATGCCCTCCTGCGCGGCGTCTCCGCAGGGGCCATCCTGGCCGAGATGTACGGCCACGCCGAGGGCTGTTGCCGGGGCCGCGGCGGTTCCATGCATCTCTTCGACGCGGCCACCCGCTTCTACGGCGGAAACGCGATCGTGGCAGGCGGGCTGCCGCTCGCCGTCGGCCTGGCGCTCGCGGACCGGATGGCAGGGCGCCAGCGGGTGACCGTCTGCTTCTTCGGCGAAGGCGCGGTGGCCGAAGGCGAGTTCCACGAAAGCATGAACCTGGCCGCGCTGTGGCAGCTGCCCGTGCTCTTCTGCTGCGAAAACAACCTCTACGCCATGGGAACCGCGCTGGGCCGCTCCGAATCGCAGCCGGACATTGCCCTCAAGGCCGCCGGCTACGAGATCTCCGCGTGGGCCGTGGACGGCATGGACGTGCTCGCCGTGGAGGAGGCAGCCCGGCGCGCCGTGGACGCCGTGCGGTCCGGCGGCGGACCGCACTTCCTGGAGCTGCGCACCTACCGGTTCCGTGCCCACTCCATGTTCGATCCCGAACTGTACCGGGAGAAATCCGAGGTGGTCCGGTGGATGGAGCGGGACCCCATCAGCCTGCTGCAGGGCGTCATGCAGGCGGCGGGCGAGCTGCCGGCGGAGGAGTGGGACAGGCTCAAGGCGGACGTGGACTCGGAAATCAGCACCGCCGTCGGATTCGCCGAGAACGGCACGCCGGAACCGGTGTCCGAACTGACCCGCTTCGTCTACAGCGACCGGCCAGATGACGGTGGCTACACGGGCGCTGGCGGCACGCCGGAGCCGGATACGACAGCAGGGAAAGGCGGGGCCGCAGGATGAAAACCACCTACCGGGAAGCCATGCGTGCGGGCCTCCGCGATGCAATGCAGCGCGACGAACGGGTGTTCCTCATGGGCGAGGACGTGGGTCGGTACGGCGGCAGCTTCGCCGTCAGCCTGGGCCTGCTGGAGGAATTCGGGCCGGAGCGGATCCGCGATACGCCGCTGTCCGAATCCGGGTTCGTTGGCGCGGGGATCGGGGCGGCGCTGGGCGGGATGCGGCCCGTCGTGGAGATCATGACCGTCAACTTCAGCTTGCTGGCGCTGGACCAGATCATCAACAACGCCGCCACCCTCCTGCACATGTCGGGCGGCCAGTTCAACGTGCCCATCGTCATCCGGATGACCACCGGTGCGGGCAGGCAGCTTGGCGCGCAGCATTCGCACAGCCTGGAGGGCTGGTACGCCCACATCCCCGGCCTGCGCATCCTTGCCCCCGCCACCCTGGCCGATGCCCGCGGCATGCTCTGGACGGCGCTCCAGGACCCGGACCCGGTGCTGATTTTCGAGCACGGCTCCCTGTACAACATGGCCGGGGAGCTCGACGACGACGCCGGCGCCGTGGACATCGACAAGGCAGCGGTCCGGCGGCAGGCGGACGGCCAGGGGCACCGAAACGGGGACACCCTGACCCTCATCACGTACGGCGGCACCCTGCCCATGGTGCTGGACGCCGCGGACCAGCTGGCCGGGGAGGGCATCGACACGGACGTGATCGACCTTCGCACCCTCCGCCCGCTGGACGCACACACGGTCCTGGACAGCGTGGCCAGGACGCACCGGGCGGTGGTGGTGGACGAGGGCTGGCGCAGCGGCAGCATCTCCGCCGAGATCTCGGCCAGAATCTGTGAGCAGGCCTTCTTCGATCTCGACGCCCCCGTGGAACGGGTGTGCAGCCTGGAGGTCCCCATCCCGTACGCCAAGCACCTGGAGGAGGCCGCGCTGCCGTCGGTGGAGCGGGTCATGGCCGCCGCGCGAAGGGCTGTGGGGGCCGATGGCTGAGTTCCGGATGCCGTCCCTGGGCGCGGACATGGAGCACGGCAAGGTGGTGGAGTGGCTGGTCAAGCCGGGGGACTACGTCCACAAGGGCGACCTGGTGGCGGCCGTGGACACGGACAAGACCGTCATGGACATCGAGTCGTTCCAGGAAGGCGTGGTGGCCGAGTTCCTGGTTGACATCGGCGACACCGTGCAGGTGGGCACGCCCATCGCCCGGATCACTGCCACGCCCGCAGAGCTCCCGCCCTCCCCACCCCCGCCCACTTCCGGCGCGGCTTCCACCCACGCGCGGTCACCTGTGACGCCCCCTGAGCCAACGCCCGCCCACCCCGTCCCGCCGCCCGTCCGCCACCTGGCGCACACACTGGGGGTCGACGTCGGACGCATCAGTGGCAGCGGCACGAACGGCGAGGTGACCAGGGACGACGTCGAACGCGCCGCAGCAGCGTCCGCCGCCGACGCCGGGCCCGCCCGGGCAGCGGCAACGGAAGTCCCGCCGGAACCCGCGGAGGGCGCGGGCCGCCGGGTGCGGTCGTCACCGCTGGCCCGGCGGCTCGCTGCAGAGCTTGGCGTCGACCTGCCCGGCATTGCGGGGACGGGCCCTGGCGGCGCCGTGACGGAGGAGGACGTCCTGGCCGCTGTCCCGCCCCGGGGACCCCGGGCGGAGACGACGGCGGAAGCACCGCCGTCGGCAGCCCAACCGCCGGAACCGCCGCACGAAGCCGTTGAGGAGGCACCTAGGCAGAAACGGCCGACGGCGGCCGGCACCAAGGCGGAAAGCCTGCGGCAGGCGGTTGGCGCGCTGATGTCCCGCTCCAAGAAGGAGATCCCGCACTATTACCTGTCCACCACCCTGGACCTGGCGGCGGCCATGGCGTGGATGCAGGCGGCGAACCAGCAGCGGCCGGTCTCGGCGCGGCTGGTGCCGTCCGCGCTGCTGCTGAAGGCGACCGCGCTCGCGGCGAAGGAGGTGCCGGACATGAACGGTTTCTTCACCAAAGGCGCGTTCCATCCCAGCAGTGAGGTGCACCTGGGTGTGGCGGTGGCCCTGCGGCACGGCGGGCTGGTGGCACCCGCCCTGCACGACGCCGACACACTCAGCCTGGATGACCTCATGGTCCAGCTGCGCGACCTGGTCAGCCGCGCCCGCGCCGGCCGGCTGCAGCGCGCCGAGATGGCCGATCCCACCATCACCGTCACCAACCTGGGCGATCTCGGCGTCGAAAGCGTGTACGGGGTGATTTACCCGCCGCAGGTGGCCATGGTGGGGTTCGGCAAGGTCCTGGAGCAGCCGTGGGCACACAACGGGATGCTGGGAATCCGGCACGCCGCCACCGCCACGTTGTCCGCGGACCACCGGGTGAGTGACGGGCTGCGCGGCGGGCGTTTCCTGGCGCGCATTGACGAACTGCTGCAGAAACCGGAGGAGCTGTGAACCAACAGGACGCGCGACAGGCAGTGGAGACGGCGATCGGGAAGGTGGCGCCCGACGTCGAACCTGGAGACCTGGAAGGCGGCGCGAGGCTGCGCCAGGACCTGGAGCTGGACTCGCTGGATTTCCTTCACGTGGTGGAGGTCATTGCAGAGTCCACGGGCGTGGATATCCCGGAGGCCGACTACCCGGCGGTGGCAACCGTGGACGGGCTGGTCAACTACCTTGCCGCGCGTGGCTGAAGCGGCTGCATGCACGGCCTGGAATCAGAACATGTAGTAGCGGAAATACAGGTAGGGCATGCAGATCCCAATGGTGACCGCGGTGACAACCAACCCGTACTTGGTGAACGTCCAGAAGGAAATCGGGTGGTCGTACCGTTTCGCTATGCCAATGACCACCACGTTGGCGCTGGCGCCTACAGCGGTGGCGTTGCCGCCCAGGTCCGCGCCCAGTGCCAGGGCCCACCAAAGGGGCCTGGCCGGATCGCCACCTGCCTCCACCAGGCTTTGTGTGATGGGGGCCAGCGTGGCCACATAGGGAATGTTGTCAATGATGCCCGACACCACCGCTGAACCTCCCAGCAACGCCAGGGCGGCCACATCGTACTGCTCCCCGATCAGGCCTGCCATGGACTCACCCACAGCCTCGACCACCCCCAGGTTGACCAGCGAACCCACCATGATGAACAGGCCGGCGAAGAACAACAGCGTTTCCCATTCGACGTCGGCGAACACCTTTCGCGGCTCAAGGCGGGCCAGCAGGACCAACAAACCCGCTCCCAGCATCGCCACCACGGATGGTGCCAGGCCCAGCAGCGGGCGGGCAACAAAGCCGGCAAGCACCAGTCCCACCACCAGCAGCGACTTGATCAGCAACGGCTTTTCGCCCAGGGCCTCCTTTTCATTCAGCGCCATGACGCGTGCGGCCCGGTCCGGGTGGAAACGGAACGCCGAGCGGAACATGACCCGGCACAGCCCGATGAAAACCACCAGGAGGACCGCGACTATCGGCGCGAGGTTGATGATGAAATCGTTGAAGGTCAGGGCGCCGCGGCTGGCGATGATGATGTTTGGCGGGTCGCCGATGAGGGTGGATGTGCCGCCAATGTTGCTTGCCATCACTTCCGCGATCAGGAAGGGGACCGGCGGCGCCGCGAGCCGCTCGCAGACCAGGAGCGTGACCGGGGCGGTTAATAGGACGGTGGTTACGTTGTCCAGGAACGCCGAGAGCACGGCGGTGATCACTACCAGGATCACCATGATCCGGAACGGATAGCCCCGGGCCTTTTTCGCTGCCCAGATGGCGAGGAACTCGAAGAGGCCGGTCTGCCGGATGATGCCCACGATCATCATCATGGCCAGCAGAAGGAAGATGACATTCCAGTCGATCCCGCTCTCGGGGGAAAAGAACATCCCAGCGTCGTTCGTGGCGCCGATCAGGACCATCGCGGCGGCTCCGCCCAGGGCCGTGGTCAGCCGCGGAATCTTTTCAGTGGCGATGAGTACGTAGGCTGCCACGAAGATGGCGAGCGCAAGGACCACCTGGACGGTCACTGCCCTGCAACTCCGGACCCGGCACCGCCGGCAGTGGCCAGGACGGCGTTGATGACGGCGGGAAGCGTGATGAACATCGGCGCGTCCGGGGGCGAATCACGGATGAGCGCAATCTGGGTCCTGGCGTCCACCATGCGTGCCGCGATCTCCACCAGGGTGGCGTCGGACTCGACGGAAAGGATCTTGTGGATGGCCACCCCCTCATCGTCAAGCATTTCGCCAACGCTCCGGTCCGAAATGTGCTCCCACACCTCACCGGCCGCGTCCTCGTCGAAGACGGCTGCCAGCGAGACGTCATCGAGAAGGTATCCCGGGATCATGAGCCGCAGCACATCCACCGCGGAAACGATCGCCGTGGGTATGCCGCGCCTGTTCGCTATGACAAGCCCCACCAGTCCGCTGTCCGCAATCAAACGGCCGGCCTCCACCGCTGTGGTTTCGCGGCGGACCACTGGCAGGGAAACTTGCAGGTCCACGGCACGCACGGCAACTCCTTGGAACTCGCGAGGGACAAACGAAAGTAAACCCGGGACCCCATCCAACCACTACTTGGCGATGCTGCGAAGGATCTGGCGGGCCACCTGCGAATGGATGCCCGTCTGCGCCGTGAGGAGGTCTGCGGCGAGCACTTTTCCGGGGGAACCGGCGACGGCGGCGCGGGCACCGCCGTCGCCGTCGCCGTCATGCGGGAGACCCGGGTGCCAGACGGCACACGCACGCGGCCCGCCGGGACGTCATCAAGGGCTGCCAGGGCCACCCGCTCAGCCCCGCCCTGTGGGCCTGGCTGCATGAAGCCCTTGCGGCTTCCCGGCCCGGACCCACATCCAGTAGAAGATCCCCGCCACCACCAAAGAGGCTGCGACGCTGAACAATGGAAGTCCGCGCAGGAGATTCACGACGAGCGTGAACGCGACGATCAGGACACCGGCACAGTTCATGAGCAGATACCCGCGGCGGCCCTCACGTTTCGAAAAGACCGCCATCGATGCGAGGCCCGCGAGGAAGCTCAGGAAGACCGCAACCGCGTAAAACAACACCAGCGTCTGCTCGTTTCCGCCCGCGGCTGCGGCCAGGACCACCGCGAGGACCGCGAACAGCAGTGTGCCCCAATAAGGGGAGTGGCGTGAATTCGTCAGCCCGAGCACTGCGGGAAGAGCACCGACGTCATCCTCCGTCCCGTCCCCTTTCCGGGCCAGGGCTTTCAAGAGCCCCGGGCCGGCCTGGAACGAGGAGGACGCGGCGGAGAGCAACAGCAGTCCAGTCACCAGCTGGAAGACGGCGAACATCGCGGGCGGGGAGGAGCGCCGGGCCAGCTCCGCGATCATTGTGGTCTCGCCCTCCGGAAGCCCTATTCGCAGGTTTGCCACCTCGGCCGCCAGACCCATCGTCAGGACCCCCACAATGCCAAGCATCATCCACAGGGTCAGCTTGCCGAAGCGGCGCCGCCCGTCGTCGTCCAGCTCGTCGAGCTCCGCGATCGCCGTGGACGGCGCCTCCACACCGGTGGCGAGGGCCATCGCCACCGGGAAGGCAAGCACTACCGGCACGATGCCCGCCGGCCCGCCGCCGGCTGCCCCGCCACCGGCCCCCGCAGCCGGTCCCGGGCCGTCAGGAGCTGCAAAAAGACCAAACGTCAGGACCATGATGGCGGACGCAACGAACGCCAGGGTCAGACCAGCGAAAACCAGCCGGCCCAGGTGCCCGAGCAAGGTCACGCAGGCCACCAGGCAGACGAGTCCGACGGCGATCAGGGTGCGCCACGGTGCCAGGAAAGGGAAGAGCGCGATCGCAGCAGAGGCCGAGGCGGCGACGCTGATGGCGATGGTGAGGGTGAAGTCCACCACCAGTGCCCCCACCGGCAGGAACGCCCACCCCTCTCCGAAGGCTTCGGCGGTGGCCGCAGGCGCGCCGCCGCCCCTGGGATACCGCGCGACGATTTGCCGGTAATTCAGGACAACCAGGGCGATGATCCCCACCACCAGGCCCATGGTGGCGAGCAGCAAACCCAAGTCGTTGTTCAGGGCCCGCGCCGCTGCCTCCACTGCGTAGGCAACCGAGGACACCGGATCCGCCATCACCGCGAAGGCGAACCCCACCAGAAGAACAGCCCGCGACCGCACCGCCCGCGGGCTTCCGTTCCTGCCCCCGGCCACGGGCGGGCGCCCCACCCTTTCATGCATGTTTCGCCCGTTGTGCCGTATCCGGCGGCCGTGCAGCGAACTGGCGGGCTATGAGAACGTCGGTGGAAGAGTGCGACAGGATGGAGAGCACGATCACCAGGGCTACCAGGTGGTAGATCTCATCCGCGCGGGCGATTCCGGATTCCAGGATGATCAAGCCGTACACCACTGAGGCGAACCCTTTAGGCCCGAACCACATGGCGGCCGCCTGCTCGCGGATACTCAACTTGGCCCCGAGGAAGGACACCAGGAGGGCCAGCGGCCTGGCAATGAGCAGCGCCAGGAGGGCGAAGATCCAACCGGCCAAGGGGATCTCCCGGAAGAGGAAGGCCGGGGTGATCAAGGCACCGAAGACCATGATGGCTGCCAGTTTGAGCAGTTCGGTGACCAGTTCACCGAACTGCTCAAACTCGTGCCGGAGTCCCCGGCCAAGGGTAGCCACCGTTATGCCGGCAGCGAATGCCCCCAGGAAGAGGTTGGCGTGGCCCGCCTGGCAAATGGCAAACACCAGGATTCCGATGGATACCGCCAGGAGCGGCTGCAACGACGTTGTGGCCTGCAGCCAGGAAAGCCGTTCGAGTGCAAGGACGACCGCCGGCACCACTACGCCGACCACGATGCCCAGGACAATTTCGAACAGCAGCTGCTCACCGTGGGCTTCGCTGCCGCCGGCGGCGGCCAGCAGGATGAGAACGATGGGCAGGGCCAGGCCGTCATTGACGCCGGATTCAACGTTGAGGAGGTGCCTGAGCCTGCCCGGCACCTCTTCCCGGCCCACAATCGCGGCCGCAAACACCGGGTCAGTAGGGGCCAGGATGGCCCCCAGGAGGAAGGATTCCAGCCAGGGCAGCCCGGCCACGGCGTGGGCAAACACTGCGGTCAGGGCGAGGGTTAGCGGCAGTCCCAGCAGCAGGGCCCGGCCGGGCAGGCGCCAGGCGGAGCGCAGGTCACCGAAACCAACGCGCATCCCATCCGTGAAGAGGACCGAAAACAGTGCCAGCTGGGCCAGGCCTCCGACAATCGGGTCGTCCGCGGAGACCGCGATGAAGCCCAGGGCGCCGGGTCCCAGCAGGAACCCGCCCACCAGGAAGAGCACGGCCGTGGACAGCACCGTCCGGTGGGCGCGCTCGGAAATGAGCACCCCAATCAGCAGCAGGGCGGCGAAGGACAGAAGCAGCGCGGTTTCCATGAATCATCATCAGCCTGGGAGCAGCCGGGCGGTGAGGTTGCGGGCGGTGAGACCGGCTCGGGTGGCAGGGACGAGTATGGCGGCTCCGAGGCGGTAGCCACGCTGCCGGGCATTGACGGCCCTGCGGTGGCGGGATTCGTAACGCCGCAGCGCCAGCGCCGGGTCGCCGGGAGCGGCTGACAACTCCTCCGCCAGCGTGGCTGCGCCAACCATGGCCAGGCTGGATCCGTCCCCGAACAAGGACACGCACGAGGCGGCATCAGCCAGCAGGGCCACACGCCCGCGCGACCAGCCCGGCAGCCGCACCCGGCTGACGGCGTCGAAATAAAGGTCTTGGGCGCCGCGCACCTGGTCGGGCAGGTCAGGTAACTCCGGCACAGGCCAAACGTATCGGGTGTATGCACCTGCGACTATCCGCCGTTGGGCCTCGGGATCGCGGTACTCGGCGCCGGGATGCTTCGGTCCCCGAAAAATGAATCCCGCACCGGCAGTTCCGCGGACGGGATGAATGGTCAGGGACAAGCCGGGCTGGTTGTACATGAGGACCGTAGTGGGGTCGGCGGCCGGCTGCCCGAGGGAGAGCGTGGCAATGTACAGGCCAAGCGGGCGGACATAGTCTGCCTCCGGGCCGAAGGCCAGGCCGCGGACGGTCGAGTGCAGTCCGTCGGCGCCCACCACCAGGTGGAACCGTCGCGGCGCTGAGTGTTCGAACGTAACGTCCACGCCCCCGTCATCCTGGTGCAGCGCGGTGATTGAATCGCCAAACAGGAACTCGGTGCCGTCCGCGGCTGCTTCGCAGAGGATCGCGGCGAGATCAGCCCGCGGCACCTCAACGTCGTCGCCGCGGGGGCGGCCCAGCCGCAATGGGCCGATCCTGTGCCCGGACTGGGTCACGAACGTAAGCCCCGGCGCCTGGGTGGCGGCTGCTTGCAGGCGGGGCAGGATGCCCATGCGCCGGGCGATCCCCGTGGCGTCGCCATGAACGTCCACCGGGTTGCCACTTGTACGCAAACCAACGGACCGTTCCACCACGGTCGGCGCGAACCCATTCCTCGCCAGCCAAAACGCCAGGGTGGGCCCGGCAATACCTGCCCCGCAGATCAGTACCGTCGGCTGTGCCACTCCTTCAGGGTAGTCCTCTGGTCGGCACGCTACACCAGGGTGCTAAAGCGCTCGGCCAGGTTCTTGGTGCCCTGCACAATGATCTGGTCGTCGTCGTACAGGACCGTCTGGGCCGTGGTGTGCTGCCAGGTTCCGCCGGGTCTCTTGACGGCCACGATGGTGATTCCGTACTGGTCCCGCAGCCCCAGTACGCCGAGGGGCCGGTTCCTGGCGTCCAGCGGCGGTTGGGTGCGGATCATGACGAAGTCGTCTTCAAATTCCACGTAGTCCAGGATGGAGCCCCGGACCAGGTGCGCAACCCTCCTGCCCATGTCATGCTCAGGCCGGATGACGTTTTCGACGCCGAGCTGCGCCAGGATTTCGGCGTGCGGTTCGCTGATGGCCTTGGCCCAGATCTGCGGGTGCTTGAACGTGAGCAGCCGGGATGTGGTGAGGATGCTGGCTTCCAGGTCGGTTCCGATGCCTACGACGGCGCGGTCGAATTCGTGCACGGAGAGTTGGCGCAGCACTTCCTCTTTGGTGGAGTCGGCCCGGACCACATGCGTCAGCCGGCCGTTGTAGGACTGGACGATTTCCTCATCACTGTCGATGCCCAGCACCTCCGTGCCCTGGGCTTCCAGCTCCAGCGCCAGGGCGCCCCCGAAGCGCCCCAGGCCAATGACGACGACGGAGTCCGCCTGTGCCACACGCCCGGCTTTCCGGATGAACATGTCCTTAGCCAATGAGGGGCCTTTCCTTGGGGTATTCGTACATTATGGGTTTGCTGCGTACAGCCAAGGCGGTGCCCAGCGTGACGGGGCCAAGCCGGCCGATGAACATCAGCAGGATCAGCACCACCTGGCCGGCAGGGGGCATGCCCGCGGTTATGCCCGTGGACATGCCCACCGTGGCGAACGCCGAGACTACCTCGAAGAGGATCCGTTCCTGGCCGAAATCGGTGATCAGCATCAGGAACATTGTGGCGGCGGTGACGACGGCGATGGCGAGAAGCACCACGGTGATGGCCTGCCGGTGCACGGCGCGGGAGAGCCGCTTGCCGAAGATGTTCACGGCGGTACCACCCTGCAGTTCGGTTGACAGGATAAAGAACAGGACGGCGAACGTGGTGATCTTCAGGCCGCCGGCGGTGCCGGCCGGCCCGGCGCCAATGAACATCAGGATGTCCATGCCCATCCAGGAGACCGGATGCATCTGGCCAACGTCGATGCTGTTGAAGCCCGCGGTGCGGGTGATGACGGACTGGAAGAACCCGCCCATGAGCCGCTCACCGGGGGTAAGCCCGCCAAGGGTGGCGGAATTGTTCCATTCCACCGCGGTGATGAATGCCGTGCCGAGGGCCAGGAGCAGCGCCGTGCCCACCAGTACAAGTTTGGTGTTCATGCTCCAGAAAACGGGCCGGCGGTACTGCCGCCGCAGCTCAAACAGGACCGGAAAGCCCAGGCCGCCAATGATCACGCCGGCAGCGATCGGCAGGCAGACCCACGGGTCACCGACAAAGCCCATCAGGTTGTCCGAGTAAAGCGCAAAGCCGGCGTTGTTGAACGCGGACACCGAGTGGAACACGCCGTGCCATACGGCCTCGCCGGGCGGATAGCCGTAGCCCACCAGGAAACGCAGTGTGAGGACCACCGTAAGCGTCCCCTCAACGGTAAGGGTGATCAGGAAGACGCCCAGCAGGACCCGGCGGACGTCGCCGAAACCGACGCTTTTGGTCTCGGCCGCGGCCAGCATCCGTGAGCGCAGACCCAGCCTGCGGGCGGCGAACACGCCCAGGAGCGTGCCGAATGACATGACGCCGAAGCCGCCGATCTGGATCAGTGCCAGAATCACCACCTGCCCAAAACCGGTCCAGAACACGGGCGTGTCCACCGTAATGAGTCCGGTGACGCAAACTGCGGAGGTGGCCGTGAACAGGGCCTCGAGCAGGGACGCGGCTCCCGGACCGGCCTTGGCCGCCGGCAGCATCAGGAGCCCTGTGCCGGCGGCGATGGCCAGTGCGAAGCCCAGGACAATCAGCTGCGCCGGGTGGCGGGGTGCCAAGCGGCGGACCAGTTTCGGCATCGAGCGCAGCCCTGCGCTGAAGTCCGCCAGGCGGTGGCTGGCTGGGGTGGGCCGTGACTTGCTTTTTCGGCGCCGCGTTGGGGTGCCACGCTGGTACGCCTTCAGATGCATAGCGGTCACCGTACCACCGCACCGCATTCGGTGCGTCTTTCGGTGGACGTACGGAAGCCCGGGCACGACGGGGGTCCTGCCCGGGCGGTCTTGGGGTGGGTTGTTTAGACGGCGGGGACGCTGTTCTGCCAGGCGGTCCAGGCGGCGTAGCTGCCGTCGAGTTCGACGACGTCGTACCCGGCACGGCGCAGGGCGCTGGCGGCTACGGAGTTCCGCACGCCTGACTGGCAGTAGGTCACGATGGTCCCTTCGGCGGGCAGCTCGTCGAGGTGCCACATGACGCGGCCGCCGCTGAGCTGGTACGAGCCCGGGATGTGCCCGGCGGTGTGCTCGGTCTTGTTGCGGACGTCCAGGACCATGGCGGCGTCGAACTTCTCAAGTTCCCCGGGCTGGATGAGCTTGGGGGTGAAGGTGGGCAGCCCCTCGATGCCCGTGACGTAACCGGCCACGTTGTCGATGCCTACGCGGACCAGGTGGTCCCACATGTCCTGGGCCTGTTCCTGGTCCTTGGCCAGGAGCACCAGCGGGTTCTTGTCCGTCTCCGGGTTGACCACCCAGGCGCCGTAGCTGGCCACGGACTTGCCGCCCGGGACGTTCAGGGACCGGGCCACGGTGCCTTGGTGGACTTCGGTGTTGGAGCGGGTATCGATGAAGGTCAGGGTGTCCTCCGCCAGGCCCCGGGCCACGACGGCGGCGTCCAGTTCCTGCAGCGGGTTGCGTTCGCCCATGACGGGCGGGCCTACCCGGTTTTCACGCTTCATTCGGCCGAAGTAAGCGTGCGCGTCGGGCTGGCCTTCCAGGAGTTCGTCGATGAAACCCTGCTCGTCATTTGCGGCAAGGTAGGGGCCCCACCAGGCGTAAAGGCGTTCGTAGCCCACCGTGGAGGACGGGATGGCACCGAGGGCCTTGCCGCAGGCGCTGCCGGCGCCGTGGGCGGGGTGGACCTGGACGTAGTCCGGGAGGGTGAGGAACTTGTCGTGCAGGCTGGCGAAGAGCTGCTTGGCGCCCTCGAAGCGGGTGTCGATGCCGCCGGCTGCCTCGTCCAGCAGGTCAGGCCGGCCCAGGTCGCCGGAGAAGACGAAATCCCCGGAGAGCAGGTAGCCGGGCTGGTCGCTAAAGGCGCCGTCGGTGACCAGGAAGGACAGGTGCTCCGGGGTGTGTCCGGGGGTGTGGACGGCCTTGATGCTGATGTTGCCGATGGTGATGGTGTCGCCGTCGTACAGCCGCTCGCCCTCGAATTCGTACTGCCAGTCCGGTCCGCCCTCGCCGGAGACGTAGACCTTGGCGCCGGTCGCTGCGGCGAGTTCGCGGGTGCCGGAGAGGTAGTCGGCGTGGATGTGGGTCTCGGTGACGGCAACGATCTTCATGCCGTTCTTTTCGGCCAGGTCCTGGTAGACCGCGATGTCCCGGCGGCCGTCGACAACAACGGCGGTGCCGTTGGCTTGGCAGCCGATCAGGTAGCTGGCCTGGGCCAGGTCTTCGTCGTAAATGCGCTCGATAAGCATGTGGGCTCTCCTTCAGAAAGGGGGTCTCTGATAACAAGTTTAGATACCCCTAGGGGTATAACGCAAGGGGACTGCCGCCAAGGTCATTTGGGTGCGGCGGCCCGGGCCGGTCAGGCGTGCTGGCGGCCGGCTTCGGCGCGCAGCTTGTCCATGTCCAGGCTTTTCACGGCCTGGATGACTTCCTCCAGGCCGGTGGCGTTGAGTGCCCCGGGCTGGGAGAAGACGAGGGTCTTGTCCTTGAAGGCCATCAGCGTGGGGATGGAGGTGATGTTCGCTGCGGCGGCGAGGGCCTGTTCGGCTTCGGTGTCCACCTTGGCGAAGGTGATGTCCGGGTGGTGTTCCGCGGCGGCGCCGTAGGTGGGGGCGAACATGCGGCAGGGGCCGCACCAGGCTGCCCAGAAATCGACGAAGACGATGTCGTTGTCCTCCAGGGTCTGGGCAAAGGATTGGTCGGTGATGTCGATGGTTGCCATGGTCTTTCGTGTCCTTTCGGGCCGGTGGTGATGGTTGCCCTGTGTCGTAAGGGCAGGGCGGGGGGCTAGGTGGTGGGGAGTCCGGCGCGGGTCCAGGCGGTCATGCCGCCGGCCATGGTGTCCGCTTTGTAGCCGGCGCCGTTGAGGGCATCGGCGACGGCGGCGCTGCGGTTGCCGCTGCGGCATACGGCGATCACGGGGACGGCCGGGTCCAGCTCGCCCAGGCGTGCCTGCAGTTGGCCCATGGGGATATGCAGGGCGCCGGGGATCATGCCGTCGGCGACTTCGAAGTCCTCGCGGACGTCGAGGATCCGGGCGGTGGAGCGGCGCTGGTCGGCTTCGATGATGGTGATTTCAGCCATGGTGGTTCTCCCTCGAAGTGGTTTTGGCTGGGTGTGGGCGTGTTGCTTGTCTAGCGGACGGGTTCGCCGGCCTGGCGCCAGGCGGTCATGCCGCCGCGCAGTGAGTAGGCGTCGTATCCCTTGGCGGCCAGGAGCCTGGCTGCTGACGCGGACCGCACCCCGGAAGCGCACACTGCGATCACAGGGCGGGTCTTCGGGATTGCCGCGGTACTGCCCTGGAGCCTGTCCAGGGGGACGTGCCTGGCCTGCGGCGCGCGGCCGGTCCGCCATTCATGGGCTGACCTGACGTCGATGAGCGTGGCCCCGGAACCCAGGAGTTCCTTGGCCTGCGTTACGGAGATTGTCTTGTAGGGCTTGCTGAAGGCCTTCTTGAGGGAGTCGATCAGTCCCATGGTGTTCTCCTTCGGTAACGGGGGCGGGGTCAGGCGGTGACCGTGCCGGCGGTGACCCATGCCGCGACGGCGAAGATGAGTACCGCGAATGAAATACGGATGTGTTTGTCCTGCAGGTGGCGGGCGAACCTTGCGGCGACCACCGATCCCACGATGGCCGGGATGGCGAACGCCAGGGTGGTGGCCCAGTCGATGGTGTAGCCGGCGGCGTGGGCGCTGAACCCGGCGGCGGAGTTGACCACGATGATGGCCAGGGATGTACCGACCGCCTGCTTCATGCGCAGGCCCAGGAAGATGGTCAGCGCTGGGGTGATGAGGAAGCCGCCGCCCACTCCAAGCAGCCCGGTGAGGAATCCGACGAGCAGGCCCACCGCCACGGCCTTGGGGGCGCAGGACCGGAAAGCCCGGTGCGGGCCCGTGCTGCAGGACCCCTCAGTTTCGCGGGTCTTCATGAGCATCCTGATACCTGCTGCCACCATGAGCACGGCCGAATGCCAGCATCAGGATGTTCGGGTCCAGCAGCTTGCCCACGGCAGCACCGGCCCAGGCCGCCGGGATTCCGGCGCCCCCCACCAGTGCGATCACGGGCCAGTTCAGGCCCTCGCGGATGCGGGGAAGCAAGGCCGCCAGCGAGGAAATGCCCACCACCAGCAGCGACGTGGGAATTGCCTGGGCCGGGCTCATGCCCACGCCGTACACCAGGGCCGGAACGGCGATGATGGACCCGCCGCCGCCGACTACGCCCAGTACGACGCCGACGACGAGCCCCAGTCCCAGGGCCGGGATCATGCCGCGGCGTCCTCGTCAGCCTGCTGCAGGGGGAGCTGCAGGATGGCACTTTCGCGGGTGGGCTCTTTGGCGGCCTTGTTCCACGGCATGGCCGAGAGTGCCTTGCCCATGGCGCAGGTGTTGGTTGCGGCGGAGAACGTCAGGCCGGTGCCAATGGCGCCGGCGAGCATGCGGACTTTGGGGGAGATGAACTTGCCCCCCATCAGGCCCAGCATGACCAGTGAGCCGGCGGCCAGGCGGACCTGGCGCTCCAGGTCCCAGCGGTCCTTGCCCTTGACCACGTCGCCGCCGGCAGCGGCGAAGCCGGGAACGCCGCCGGTCAGCACGTACGCAGTGTCAAGGCCGACGGTGGCCATGCGCTGGCGGGCCTGCTCGGCGCGCACGCCGGACTGGCAGACCAGGACCACGCGGGAGCCCAGCCGGGCGGCGAGCTCGTCTGTGTGCTCGGACAGCAGCGGCAGCGGCACGTTGTAGGAGCCGCGGATGTGCATGGATTCGAATTCGGCAGCGGAACGCACGTCGATGACCACGAGGTCCTGGTGTTCAGTGATCCAGGACTGGAGGGTTTCGGGGGCGAGTGCCGTAACGGCGACGCGGGCTTTGGAGGGGGAAGTCATAAGTGGCCTCTCGAAGGGGTCGGGTGGATACCCCACCGAGTATTGCAGATACCCCCGGGGGTAGTCAAAACACCCCGAGGGGTATACAGTTGAGGGAAGCACCCCACCGATGGAGACCCCTTATGGAACTGAACCCAACCGAACTCACGCCCGTGATCAACCGCCTCAAGCGCGCCCAGGGCCAGCTCGCTGCCGTCACCCGCATGCTCGAGGAAGGCCGGGACTGCAAGGACGTCGTCACCCAGCTGGCGGCCGTATCCAAGGCCCTTGACCGTGCCGGCTTCGCCATCATTGCCACCGGACTGGAGCAGTGCATCACGCAGAAGGACCAAAGCATGGACCGGAAAGACCTGGAAAAGCTCTTCCTCTCCCTCGCCTAACCAGCCCGCCGAAACACCGGACCGCCTGCAAGTTTGAGGAGCACCATGACGTACACCCTGGCCATCACCGTCTCCCTTCCCTGGGCCGAAGCGCTGGAGCGCACGCGCGAGGCCCTTGCCGCGCAGGGGTTCGGGATCCTGACGGAAATCAACGTCCGGTCCACCTTCGAAGCCAAGCTCGGCACCGAAGCCGCGGACGCCTTCGGGGATTACGTCATCCTTGGCGCCTGCAACCCGGCCCTTGCCAGCCGGGCCCTCGCCGCTGAACCGGAAATGGGGGCACTCCTGCCCTGCAATGTGGTGGTGCGCCGGAAGGCCGATGCCGACGAGACCACGGTTGAGGCCATCGACCCGCAGACCATGGTCCAGCTCAGCGAGGCGCCTGCCGTCAAAGAGGTGGCGGACGACGCCGGCACCCGGCTTCGCAAGGCACTCGCCAGCCTGACTGAAGCGGGAGCATAAAGCAGGGGCTGCCCGCGGCCGGACCGCACGGGTGCCGTAGCGACGCGCACACGCGTCAGCGACGCGCATGTCCCCACGCGCACGGACTATTCAGGTAGCGCCTGGGGATATGGGTGTCGATAATTCGTATGGGCAGCGGGAAACTTTCGGGTACACGGATCAGCGGGCGCTGGGTTCGGTTCCCACCCGGGCTGTGCCAGCCTCCAGCAGCCCGAAACGGTGGCGCGTCTCCAGCTGGACCAGATCGCGCGTGAAGGAAAACGCAAGCAGCGCCAGCGCCACGGCCGGGAATGCAGCCGCGGCGGGCATCCCCGGGAGCAGTGGGACCAGCAGCGCGAACGGCTGGAACGCCCCGATCGCCTTGCGGGATGCGCTCGGCGGCAGCGGCTCACGGAGGTGCGGCCGGAAGAGCCCCGCGGCCACGAACACGTAGTACATGGCCCCGGTGCCAAGGGTCCACCAGCCCGCCACGGGAGCGGCCGCGACGGACAGGACCAGCACCAGCGCCGCGTCGGTGGCGGCGTCAAACCGTGCGCCGGCCGCGGAGGCGGTCCCCGTACGGCGAGCCACCACGCCGTCCAGCCCGTCCAGGAGGAACGCGACGCCGCCCAGGACCGGCAGGAGAAGGTCCGCGGGGCGGCCTGCGAACAGTTGCGGAACCGCCACCACCGCGCAGAGCGCCACCAGGACGGCTCGCAGCAGGGTGACGCGGTCGGCCGGTGTTGAGAAGCGCGGAATACGCCGCAGGACGGAGGCGACGGCGGCCCCGGTCACCAGGGCACCTGCGCCGAGGCCGGCCAGTTGGAGGACCAGCCCGGACGCGGACAGGGACGACAGCCAAAGCGCCGCCAGTACGTACGCGGCAAGGGTGCCCACCGCGTCCGGCATTGCGCGCTCAGCTCCGCTCATGCGCCACTTCCACCCGCACGCTGGCAACGGCTGCGGTGCCCGTCACCGGCGGCGACGTCGGGCCGGAAGCCTGGTGCCGGCGTCGGACCTTCCCTTGCGGCCGGCGCGGACCAGGCCTGCCAGCGCCAGCAGGCTCCCTACTCCCTCGGCAACAGCGCTGAGGGTTTTGGAGAAGAACCAGACGGGGTCGTACATCGCCGGGATCGGGCCGATCGCCGGGATGTCCACATACCGGTAGAGCACGACGGCGGCGAACGCGCTCAGTGCCACCGCCAAGGCGAGTGCGTAGGCGGCGCGGCTGCCGCGCACCAGGACATAGATCCCGGCAACCACGGCGGCGGCCGCTTCGAGCAGGAACAGCGTGCCCTGGCTGACCATGCCCGGCTGCGCGTCCTGGTAGCCAGGCGCCAGGAAGAGGTGTACGCCCGCATCGATGAACAGGGCGAGGGCCGTCAGTAGTCGTAGTGCCACGCTTATGTATACGCCGGAAGTTGCCTCCCGGTTCACCCTTGCCCCTTATATATGTGGGTTTTATGGGGAATATTTAGGGGCATCCGTAAGCTTGCGCCGGTAGCGGGCAGCGAAGCCCGCGGCCCTAAGAGTAAGGAGAACGACCATGACCCTCCCCAAGGAACTCACGCCGGGAACATGGACCCTGGACATGGCACACAGTGAGATCGGCTTCAGCGTCCGCCATGCCGGGATCAGCAAGGTCCGCGGCCGCTTCACCGAAGCCCAGGCCGAGGCACGGGTGGGGCGGTCCCTGACGGACTCCTCGGTGCACGCCACGGTGTCCACCGCCAGTTTCAACTCGGGGGACGCCAACCGCGACGGGCACGTGAAGGGCCCTGATTTCTTCGACGTCGAAAAGTATCCGGAGATGACGTTCCGCGGCACCCACATCGAAGGGGACGGGGAGGAATACACCCTGACCGGGGACCTGACCATCAAAGGCGTGACCCGGCCCATCGAGCTTGAGGTTGAGTTCACGGGCGTCGCCGTGGACCCCTTTGGCGCCACGCGTGCCGGATTCTCCGCCGAAGCCGAAATCAGCCGCAAGGAATTCGGGCTGACCTGGAATGCGGCTCTGGAAGCCGGCGGCGTGCTGGTCAGCGACAAGGTGAAGATCACCCTCGAAGCGGCGCTGGTGAAGCAGGGCTAGCGCCAGGGCTGGACCCGTCAGGCAACGGACCGTGGACCTCCGCCTCATCTCCCACGTGCTGTTCCTGCGGACTGCGTTGCGGAAGCGGGACCGCTGGGATGCTGCCCGGATCGCCGGTCATCAGGACCATGCCTTGAAGGAACTGCGCCGGGCCGCCTACGCCGGCTCAGAGTTCTACCGCCGGCACCATGCGGGCCTGCACGACGCTCCGCTGGACCAGCTGCCGCCTGTGACCAAGGCAGACCTGATGGAGCATTTCGACGAGGCGATCACCACCCCGGACCTGACACTGGCGGAACTGGAGAACCATCTGCGGTCCCTGGCCGGGAGCGGTGGAGACCCCGGGCTGCCGTGGAAGGGGCGGTGGTGGGCGGCGGCGACGGCGGGGACCACCGGCCGGCGCGGAACTTTCGTCTGGAACCGCGCCGAATGGGCGGCAATCCTGGCCTCCTACGCCCGCGCGAACGACTGGGCCGGGATCTCGCCCCGGCTGACCCGGCCTCTGAAGGTGGCCCTGGTCAGCTCGCGCGTCCCCACCCACCAGTCAGCCGTCGTCGGCGCGTCCCTGCGCTCCAGGATGATCCCCACCCTCCGGCTGGACGTCACCGCACCGATGGATGGGAACGTTGCCGCGCTGAACCGGTTCCAACCCGGAATCCTCGTCGGTTACGCCTCAGCGCTCAAACCCCTCGCGGCCGAGCAGCAGGCCGGACGGCTGCACATCGCGCCGCAAGGGGTGATGTCAGCCTCCGAGGTGCTCAGCCCCCACACGGCGTCGGAACTCGAAGCAGCGTGGGGGAGTGCCCCTTTCGACGTCTATGCCGCCACCGAAACGGCCGGGATCGCGTCCCCCTGCACCTACCGGAACCGCCACGTTTACGAGGACCTCGTATTCATCGAACCCGTGGACCAGGCATATAACCCTGTCCCGGCGGGGACAACCGGGGCCAGGCTCCTGGTCACCGTCCTCTTCTCGCGCACCCTGCCGTTGATCAGGTACGAGATGTCGGACACCGTAAGACTGGGCGGCCGAGGCTGCCCCTGCGGACGAAGCTTCACCGTCATGGAGGATATCGAAGGGCGCATTGAGGACGTCCTGCAGCTGCCCGGCAGGACAGGCACCGTCAGCGTGCACCCCAACGTTTTCCACCACGTCCTGGACCAGGCTGCCATCGCAGGGTGGCAGGTCATCCAGGAACCCTCCGGGCTGCGGGTACTCCTGGCCGGTCTCACACCCGGGCACTCCGTGGATGGAGTCCGGGCGGCAGTAGCCGACGCCCTCCTCGCAGCCGGCGCGGCGCACACCCACGTGGACGTGAAGGTTGTGGAACGGCTTGACCGGACAGCCCTCGGAAAAGCACCGTTCGTTCGCGCCTTGAAAGGCAGGCCTTAAGGTGCACCGTAGCCAGGGGAAGATAAATTTCGGCGAACTGAAGGTTCTTTCCCGGGCCCGGGCCCCTCGTCAGCTGTTGCCGCCCAGGTGGATGGTGACCATGGTGCCCGCCCCGGGGACTGGTCCGATCTCAAGCCGTCCTCCGCTTGCGGAGGCGATCCGGGCAGCTGTGGCCAGGCCCAGCCCTGTCCCTGGCGGGTCGTCCTCCCGGTGCAGGCGGACCAGGGGATCCAGGACCCGTTTCCGGTCGGCTTCGCTGATGCCTTTGCCGTTATCGATGACGCGCAGGGTTGTTCCGTCCTCGGCCCGGTGGCCGGTGATGTGTATGACGGGAGGGATGCCCGGCCGGCTGTAGGTGATGGAGTTGTGCACCAGGTTCTGCAGCAGCACGCGCATCTGGACGGCATCGGCCGTAAAGGCCAGGTCACCGCATTCAATCGAGGCGCCGTACTCTTCGATGCTGGCCGCCAGGTCCTGCTCAACGTCCCGGACCAGGTCCGGCAGGGAAACCCGGGTTGGCCGGACGTCCCCGCCGATGGTGGCGTACGACAGGACATCGGTCACCATGGACAGCATCCGCTGTCCGGAATTGGCCACTACATCGAGGTATTCCGCGATCTGCCGCTCCTCCAGTGCTTCGGCTTCGTCCCGGGCCAGTTCAACGTAGCCGAGGACGGAGGTGAGCGGGTTGCGGAGGTCATGGCTGATCCGGCCGGCGAACTCTGCCAGGAGCGTGTTGCTGCGTTGGGCCTCGGCAAGCGCGTCGGCAAGCTGGCGGGCACGGTGCTGAAGCTGCAGGGCTTCGACGACTTCGGCAGCGAGGATTTCCAGGCCCTTGAGCTGCCGGTCGCTCAGCCGCCCGGTTTCCCTTGCCCCTGCGCAGAGCGTGCCCAGGACAAAGCCGTCCTCAGCCACTAAGGGGATGGACGCGTAAAACCTGACCTCGCCCCGGCGGCCGTCCACATAGGGGTTGTTGCTGTAGCGGGGATCAAGCGAGGCATCCTCAAGGACGGTGGGGGTTCCGCTCAGGAAACCGACAGCGCACATCGAATCTTCCAGGGAGCACAGATATGGTTCCATGCCGGCCGTTGCCACCTGATACTGCAGGTCCTCAGTGATGATGTTGATCGCTGTCACGGGTTGCCCGCACAGCGTCCTGGCCAGTTCCACCAGGTTCTGCAGGCGCTGGGAGGGAATCGGGACGGCGATTTCCAGGCCCGGCCCGGGTGTGGGGAGTCCGGTCCTCGCGAGGACAGCATCCCTGGCCAGCTCTTTCACCGTCACCGCGGGAAACTCGAACATGCCGGGACGGTGATTCCAGCGGGGTTGATTTCCCGGCTCCGAAAGGGGTGCTCACACATCGAACCATCATGACAGATCTGGGCGTCCGGTCCGTTGATGCGGGGCTCAGGGCACCGCGGCCCGCACCTGGTTCCGCATCACATCGAAAAAGACGTCCTGGTTCTCGGCGCTGCCCAACCCGTGCCCGCCCTCCAGCCAGATCAGTTTCTTGTCCGGCGCCGACAGCGCGTTGCAGTAGTCCTCAACCAGCGAGGCTATGGCATTAATATCGTGCCGGCCCACAAAAAAGTAGACAGGAACGTCCAGCTTTAGGGCCTGCTGACGGAAGTCCAGGTCCTCGAGCTGCGGATAGACGGCATTGAACGACTCGATCACCCCGCGGGTGTGGTTGACCTTGTCGAGGTAGCCGTACTCGGGGACGAAGAACGGGATGAGGGGCACAGCCACCGAGAAGCGCATGCTTCCCATCATCTCGTTCAGCACGTCCAGGAAGGCGACGTAGGGGGAGGCCACGTCGGCGCCGTGGTAGGGCGGCGGACCGTTGCGCCGGAGTTCGTCGGCACGCCCCCTGTCGCCCTGTTCCTCAAGGTGCTGAAGCGCCAGCTCGTAGCCCATACGGTCGTTTTCGGTGGTGTTCACCATCTGGCCGCTGCTGACGAAGGCGTGATACAGCTCCGGGTGTTCCTGGACCAGCCAGATCCCCAGGATGCTGGACCATGACACGCCATAAATGAAAATCTTCTCCTGCTTGAAGCGCTCCCGCAGCAGGTTGGTGAGGGCAACGGCGTCATTCACGTACCGTTCCTTGTGGAGGTCTTTGACCGGCACCGAACCGTAGGATTTTCCGGTTCCGGGCTCGTCCCAGCTGACCACGGTGAACGTGTCCTCCAGTGCGCGGAACTCCTGGGCATTGAAGAAACCGCCGCCGCCCGGGCCGCCCATTCCCAAGTTCAGCAGCACCGGGTTGGATGGATCGTGGCCCCGGACCAGAATCCACTGCTCGCTGCCGTTCAGCTCCACTTTCTCGACGCCCGCGAGGCTGCCCGGCACCGGCTGGCCGTCGGGACCGGTGACCGGCGGGGTGCCGGACAGGACCTGGGACGCAAGCACAGCGCCGCCGGCGATGAGCACCAGGACACCCACGCCGGCCAGCTGGGCGTGTTGTTTCCGGCGCCGGACCACCAGCCACACCACGGCTGCCAGCCCCACGAGGAGCAAAGGCAACCACGCGAAGACCGGCACCCCGGTGGTAAGCGGCAGCAGCACCACGGGCAGGAGAAGCACGACGGCGGCCACCAGCGCCAGGGCCGTCTTCCAGAAAATACCGCGACGGCGCGGCGCGGGTTCCTGCCGCTGAGTGGCGGCAGGATCTTCTGCTGGGGATATCCGGCGGGAGTTCATGGCATGAGGGTGTGGCATAAGGAGGGGCCCAAGTCAGGACCCGGGGTGCCAATTCGACCTTCCCCCGGCACTCCCGCTGGAGCTAGGGCTGAAGGTCCCGCGGTTGGGACGCCGCCCTACAGCGGCTGGGGCCGCACTTTTACGTTGCGCAGCGAGCGGATCAGCGCGACGGCGGTGACGGATCCGGCCGCCATGATCGAGGCCAGCACCACCACCTGGAACCGGCCGGCCTCCAGGGGCGAGGCGCCGCCGAAGATCGCGCCCACGAACGCGCCGGGCAGGGTGACCAGGCCGGTGGTCTTGGTTTGGTCCGTGGAGGGAATCAACGCCGAATGCACGGCCTGCCGGGCCTGGATCAGGGTGGCCTGCCGCGGTGTTGCGCCCAGCGCCAACCAGCCCTCCACCTGGTCCCACTGCTCCGCAACAGCCTCGAAGAAGCGGCGGCCGGCCAGGGTGGCGATGGTCATGGAGTTGCCGATCACGATCCCGCCCACCGCAAGGACATAACGCGGGGCGAACTCGATGGCGCCCGTTCCGAACACAACCGCGAGTGTCACCAGGATCCCGGCAGCCATGGTCACGGCCACCAGGGCAAAGCGGCGCAGGGACCAGGTGAGCCGCCGGGTGGCCGTCACGGACGCCACGCTGAACATGACCAGCAGGGCCGCCCCCACCCACAACGGATTGGTGATGATCCCGCCCAGCACCAGGCTGATGGCCGCCAGCTGGGCTGCCCCGCGGAGGATGGCCAGGGCAGGGGAGAGGTACGACGGCGTCCGCGCGCCCCAGAGGACGCCCACCGTGAGTGCCGCCAGGATGGCAACGGCCACGAGGGTGGGCAGAAGGGCGGCGAGGGCGGGCATGCCGCCAGCTTAGCTGCGAGGGGGAGCCGGCCCCTGGTATGCGCCTAGGAGTTGCTGTCCGAAATTGCCGAGCTCACTGCGGTGGGGCTGTCGTATTCCCGGTCCGGAAGTGCTTCCAGGGCCTCGATGACGTTGCTGTCGGCGCCCGAGTCCTTTGCCCGGGACAGCAGGTCTTCGCGCTTTGCGGGATAGTCGATGCCGCCCAGGAATTTCTGGACCTGGATGGGGTTGGGAGTGTCTGCCATGGTGCCGGTTTCCCTTCGGTGCGGGTTGTGTTCCCCGTGGTCCACCACGTTCGGGCCGCGGTGGATTTCATCGTAGCCCTGCCCCCTGACAAGAGGAATGCCTGCTCGGCCGGACGCGGTGGGTTGGTCAGGGTGGCCGAAGGGGATAAGACTGTGGGTATGGCACGGGGAACGCTTCGGATCTTCCTGGGCGCGGCAGCAGGGGCCGGCACCACGTACTCCATGCTGCGGGAAGCACACAGCCTCCTGGCTGCCGGCAGGGACGTCGCCGTCGGCATCGCCGAGGACCACGGCCGGCAGGAAACCATGACATGCCTCGGCGGGCTCGACGTCGTCGGACCGCGGCTCTTCGAGGACGCTCACGGGGCGCAGGTGCCCGAGCTTGACGTGGAGGCGGTGCTGGCGCGGCAGCCGGACGTTGCCGTCGTCGATGAATATGCGCACGTTAATGCCCCGGGCAGCAGGAATGAACACCGTTGGCAGGACATCGAGGAACTTCTGGCGGCGGGGACGGACGTGCTGACAACCCTCACCGTCCAGCACATAGCCTCACTGAAAGACGTTGTTGCAGCAGTAACCGGCGAACCGGGCGATGAAACGGTCGCGGACGCCGTGGTGCGGCGCGCCGACCACATCGAGCTGGTGGATATAGCACCGGAACTCCTGCGCCAGAGGGTGGCCGACGGGAAGGTCTACCCGAAGGACAGGATCGAGGCTGCCCTGGCCAACGGGTTCCGCCTGGGCAACCTCATCGCCCTCCGTGAAATCGCCTTGATCTGGCTGGCGGACCGGGTGGATGAAGGCCTGGCGAGCTACCGGGAGAGCCAGGGAATCACTGCCACCTGGCCCGCGCGGGATCGGGTCGTGGTAGGGCTCAGTGGTGGCCCCGAAGGGGAAATGCTCATCAGGAGGGCATCCCGGATCCTGTCCAGGGTCAACGGGGGCGACCTGCTGGCCGTGCATGTGCGGCGGGCGGAGGAACGCGCCGCCACGTCAGGCCAGTTACTGGACGCGCAGCGGCACCTGGCCACCGACCTCGGCGGCACCTGCCACACGGTGTCCGGGGAGGACACGGCGGAGTCGCTCCTGCAATATGCCCGCAGCGTCAACGCCACGCAAATCGTCATCGGGGCCTCGCCCGGACGTCTGTGGGAACGGGTCCTTGGCATCGGAGTGGGTTCCAAGGTGGTCCGGGGTTCCGGGGACATCGACGTGCACATCGTGTCCCATCCCCAGGGCGGCGGTGGCCTGCCCAAGCCGGCACCCGGCGGGCTGGGCCGTGCGCGCACCATCATCGGCTTCGTCCTGGCCGTACTCCTGCCGGTCCTGCTGACGGCAGCCCTTGCCGTCAGCCCGGACCTGAACCTCGCCACCCATGCACTCGTGCACCTGACCGGGGTGATGGCGGTGGCCTTCATCGGGGGCCTGTGGCCGGCAGTGCTCGCAGCCGTCCTGGGTTCGCTGCTGCTCAACTACTTCCAGACGGACCCGGTGGGAACCCTCAACATCAGTGATCCGCAAAACGTCTTCGCACTGCTGGTCTTCCTGGGCGCGGCGGTGGCCGTCTCCCTGGTGGTGGGCCTGTCCGCGAGGCGGGCACGGGAGGCCCTGCGTGCACGCGCGGAAGCCACCACCCTGGCGGACCTCGCCCACGACGCGCTCCTCGCCGACGACACCGTCGCGGCGTTCATGGACAAGCTCCGGGAGACCTTCCAGGTCCGGTCCGCCGGGTTGTTCACGGTCTCGGAACGCGCCGGATCGGCGTGGGAACTTCAGGCCTGTGCGGGCGACGCGCCACCACCCTCCCCGGACGCCGTGTCGTTGACGGACAGCGTGGAGCTTGCCGATGCCCGGACGGCCCTGGTCCTCTCCGGGCGGGCCCTGACAGCCGGTGACCGGCTCCTCCTGGCCGCCCACGGGGCCCACCTCCTGCTGCTGCGCCAACGCCATGCCCTTCAGCGCACGCTGCAAAGCACCACTAAAATGGCCGAGGGCAACAACGTCCGCACAGCCATCCTTGGGGCCGTTGGCCACGACCTGCGCACCCCGCTGGCCGGGATAAAGCTGGCCGTCACGGCCCTGCGGCGCCAAGGCCGCAGGCTGCCGGAGGAGGTGCAGGCCGAGATGCTCGGGACGATCGAGTCCTACACTGAACGCCTGGATGCCCTGATCTCCAACCTCCTGGACATGTCCCGGATATCCAGCGGTTCGGCTGCGCCACTGACGGCCCCGGTCACATGGCGCGATGCGATCGAGGACGCGTTGCGCGGACTCCCGGCGGACCGCATCCGGATTGACCTCGCCCCCGGCATGCCCGCCGTGGACGCCGATCAGGGGATGCTGGAGCGGGTCATCGCCAACATCGTGGAGAACGCGCTCAAGTATGCGCCGGATTCGGACGTCATCATCGTTGGTGTCTCGGCGGGGACCAGGGGAGCGGACGACGGCGGCACACGGTTCGGCGAGTTGCACATCGTCGATCACGGGCAGGGTGTGCCCGCTGCCGCCGTCGACGGCATGTTCCAGCCCTTCCAGCGCCTTGACGATGCTCCCGTTGGCCTCGGCATGGGGCTTGGCCTCGCCGTCGCGAAAGGCTTCACCGAGGCCATGGGCGGCCAGTTGCTGGCCGAGCCGACCCCCGGCGGAGGACTGACAATGATTATCCGCCTGCCGCTCCCGTCTGGACCGGCGGTTTCCGCCCTTCGCCCGACAGCAGGCACCAGCACCTCATGAGGACCGTACTGGTAGTCGACGACGAGCCGCAGCTCCTGCGCGCCCTCCAGGTCAATTTGGAAGCGGAGGGGTACCGGGTGCTTACCGCGCTGGACGGGCTGGCCGCCCTGAAGCATGCGGAGGGCGGCCATCCGGATGTCATGGTGCTGGACCTTGGCCTGCCGGACATCAACGGTGTGGACGTGATCACCAGGATCCGCCGCACCAGCAGTATGCCCATCATCGTGCTGTCCGCCCGGCACGGGTCCGTGGACAAGGTTCGGGCCCTCGATGCCGGCGCGGATGACTATGTGACCAAGCCGTTCGGCCTGGATGAACTCCTGGCCCGGCTGCGGGTTGCCGGCCGCCGGAAGGGCGGGCCGGAGGCGGCGGACACCGGGCCCGCCATCGACGTGGGGGATTTCGAGGTGGACCTGGCAAACCGGAAGGTGACGCGTGCGGGGCAAGCGGTCCGGCTCACCCCGCGTGAGTGGGCCATCCTGGAACTGCTGGTGCGCAACCCCGGTCGTCTCATCACGCAGCAGCAGATGCTCGGGAAGGTCTGGGGCCCCGGCTACGACAACGAGACCCATTACCTCCGTGTCTACATGGGCCAGTTGCGCCGCAAGCTGGAGACGGACCCGGCCCGTCCCCGGCACCTGCTCACGGAAGCGGGAATGGGGTACCGCTTCGAGCCGTGACGTGCCGCCGCAGGTGCCCGCCCGCCGTCGTACGTCACGCGTAAAGGAATCATCAAGAAACCGCTGTTTCCCGCTTCAGCCTTTTTCGCCGGTGCTAGCTTCGCAGTGGTCGCGGTGCAAAGGGCAGCGCGGAAAGGCAGACATGACCACGTTGAGCAGGCCTCCGGCGGATCCCTCCGCGCCCCACCCGCACGGCAGGAAGGCTCTCGAGGACTGGCTGTTGTTTGGGCTGCAGGACAGCAAGGGTGCCCACCCGGGCCCGGGCGGCGTGCCGACGCAGCACGAAAAGAAGCATTCGTGGTGGCAGGTCATGTGTCTTACGGGCGTGGACTACTTTTCCACGCTGGGCTACCAGCCGGCCATCGCGGCGCTGGCGGCCGGGGTCATCTCCCCGCTGGCCACCCTCGTGCTGGTGGCGGTGACCCTGTTGGGCGCCTTGCCGGTGTACCGCAGGGTTGCCGGTGAAAGCCCGCGCGGTGAAGGTTCCATTGCCATGCTTGAGCGGCTGCTGCCACGGTGGGGAGGCAAGCTCCTGGTGCTGGTTCTCCTCGGGTTCGCCGCCACTGACTTCATGATCACCATGACCCTCTCGGCAGCCGACGCCACCGCGCACCTGATCCACAATCCCGTTGCCCCCGGCTGGCTGCAGGACCAGAACGTCCCCGTCACGCTCGTTCTGCTTGCCCTGCTGGCGGCGGTGTTCCTGCGTGGATTCAAGGAAGCGATCGGCGTCGCCGTGGTCCTGGTGGTCCTTTACCTGGGCCTGAACGCGGTGGTGGTGGTTGCCACCCTGATGCAGGTCGTCACCCACCCCGCGGCCATGGGCAACTGGTGGACCAATATGTGGGTATCCCACGGCAACCCCCTGATGGCCGTGGCCATCGCGCTGCTGGTGTTCCCCAAGCTGGCCCTGGGCCTGTCCGGCTTCGAAACCGGCGTTGCGGTGATGCCGCAGGTCCGGGGAGCTGCTGACAACACGGAGGAAAACCCGGCGGGCCGCATCCGCGGGGCCCGGCGCATGCTGACCACCGCCGCGGCGATCATGAGCGTCTTCCTGCTGACCACCAGCTTCATTACGGTTGTCTTGATTCCGGAACAGGAATTCCAGCCCGGCGGCCAGGCAAACGGCCGTGCCCTGGCCTTCCTGGCGCATGAATACCTCGGCGTCGGGTTCGGCAGTGTCTATGACATCAGCACCATCGCCATCCTCTGGTTCGCGGGCGCCTCAGCTATGGCCGGCCTGCTGAACCTGGTACCGCGGTACTTGCCCCGCTACGGCATGGCTCCTGCCTGGGCCAAGGCTGTACGGCCCCTGGTGCTCGTCTTCACCCTGATCGGTTTCCTGATTACGTTTATTTTCAACGCCGACGTCGACGCCCAGGGCGGCGCGTATGCCACCGGCGTCCTGGTGCTGATGACCTCCGCGGCCGTGGCCGTAACGTTGTCGGTGCGCCGGCGCGGGCAGCGGAAGCTCACCTTCGGCTTCGGCGCCATCTCCGTGGTGTTCGCGTACACCACGGTGGCCAACATCTTCGAACGGCCTGAAGGCATCCGGATCGCGGCGATCTTCATCCTCGGCATCATCGTCATCTCACTGCTGTCACGGGTCCGGCGTTCCTTTGAGCTGCACGCCACCCGGGTGCATTTGGACCAGCAGGCCCTGGAGTTCATGTCCAGCACCCTGGACGGGCCAATTGCGATCATTGCTCATGAGCCGCTGCGGATGTCCGCCGAGGCATACCGCGACAAACTCGAGTCGGCCATCGAGGTCAGCCACCTCCCGCTGGCGGGCGACGCCCTGTTCCTCGAGGTCATTGTGGACGATTCCTCGGACTTCGAAACGGAACTGTACGTCCGCGGAGTGAAGCGCCACGGATACCACATCCTGGAAGTCCACGGGCCCGTGGTTCCCAACACCATCGCCTCCGTACTGCTGCACATCAGGGACGTCACCGGGCTCATGCCGCACATTTACTTCCGCTGGACGGAGGGCAATCCCATCACCAACCTGGTGCGCTTCCTGTTCCTGGGCGAGGGCGAAATTGCGCCGGTGACCAGGGAGGTGCTGCGCGAGGCCGTCCCGGACGTCACCCAGCGCCCATGGGTCCACGTCGGCTGAGCGGAGGTTCCGCCGTCGTCCCGTCCTTGTGTTCCGGT
Source organism: Arthrobacter sp. B1I2 (assembly GCF_030816485.1). NCBI lineage: Bacteria > Bacillati > Actinomycetota > Actinomycetes > Micrococcales > Micrococcaceae > Arthrobacter > Arthrobacter sp. B1I2. The sequence goes on from NZ_JAUSYC010000001.1 coordinate 2,026,095, forward strand.
CCTGCCACGTGCGCAATGGCGGCCGCAACCCGGGCGGCATCCGCCAGGCTCATGGGGACATTCGCGCGGAACGCGGCCTCGGCGTCGTCCTCCAATACGCCTGCGGCCAGTACCACTACATGCACCATGTCGCCGTAGGAATCATTGCAGGCGAGGATGTCGCCCAGGACTTTGTGCCCGTGGTCGCCCGATGACGGCCAGGGTTGGAAGATGACCCACCAGGGGTCTCCGGCCGGGTCCGGGAAGGTGTAGCCCCCGGCGGGATGAAGGGCGCGGCCGTTCACGCCGCGGCCGCCGTAGCCCTCCACGGACCCGGCCGCCGCCGCAAACCTGACCCTGCCGCGGTCTTCAGGCGCCTCATCCCAACGCATCTGCGCTCCCTGCCTCCACATACTGCCTATGTCTCCATCAAAAGGCCCTAGCTGCGAACCGGGGGCTTCCGGGGTGTTTTTTGACGGACTTTTTACACCCCCTCCGGCCTCGGCTGGGCCTGGCGGCCGGCCGCCGCACAATAATGGGACCCATGGACAGCCCCGTAACCATCCGCCCCATGTGTCCCGACGACTGGGACGCCGTCCACGCGATTTATGCCGCCGGCATCGCCACGGGCGAGGCGACCTTCGAGAGCGAGCCGCCCACCTGGGAAGTGTTCGACGGCGGCCGCTTGCCTGAGCACCGCCTCATCGCCGAAGATGCGGGCCGGGTTTTGGGCTGGGCGGCCGTGACGCGTGTTTCCTCCCGGGAGGTATACCGGGGCGTCGTCGAGCACTCCATCTATGTTGCGCCGGAAACCCACGGCCGGGGCGTGGGCCGGCTCCTCCTGAACGCCCTGATCGACTCCACGGAGGCAGCAGGGATCTGGACCATCCAGTCCAGCATTTTCCCGGAAAACACGGCCAGCCTCGTCCTGCACCAGCGCCTCGGCTTCCGGGTGGTGGGAACCAGGGAACGGATTGCCCGGATGAGCCACGGACCCAAGGCCGGGCACTGGCAGGACACGCTGCTGCTGGAACGCCGCAGCCAAGTGGCCGGGACGGAATAACGCTTACCGCGAGGGCAGGGTCAGGATTTCGGCGCCGTCCTCGGTGATGGCGATGGTGTGCTCCGTGTGGGCCGTCCGGCAGCCGGTGGCGCTCCGAAGCGTCCACCCGTCGTCGTCCGTCACCAGCTCCGCCGTGTCCGCCATAACCCACGGCTCCAGCGCCAGCAGCAGGCCGGGCCGCAGCTTGAAGCCGCGGCCGGGCCGGCCGGTGTTGGGCACGTGCGGGTCCTGGTGCATGGTGGAGCCGATGCCGTGGCCGCCGAACTGTGTGTTGACGGGGTACCCCGCGTCAATGAGGACCCGGCCGATGGCATACGAGATGTCACCGATCTTGGCCGAAGGCCCCGCCGCGGCTATTCCTGCAGCAAGCGCCCGCTCGGTGGTCTCGATCATCGCCACGCTCTCCGCCGGCCGGGATTCCCCAACAATGAAGCTGATGGCGGCATCCGCGGCAATCCCGTTCTTGACGACGGCGAGGTCCAGGGTAAGCAGGTCGCCGTCGGCCAGCGCGTAGTCATGGGGCAGTCCGTGCAGCACGGCATCGTTGACGCCCGTGCAGATGTAGTGGCCAAACGGGCCCCGGCCGAACGACGGCGCGTAGTCCACGTAGCAGGACTCGGCCCCGGCCCCGGTGATCATCTCCTTGGTCCACTGGTCGATGTCCAGCAGGTTGGTACCCACGGCGGCGCGGCTCTTCATCGACTGCAGGATGTCGGCCACCAGGGCACCCGTTTCGCGGGCGCGCTCCACCTCAGCGGGATTAAGGATCTCGATCATGGGGCGCCCTTCATCTGTGGCAGACAACTACAGGGGCCATCATATTGGCCGCGCACCATGGGGCAGCAAGGGGCGGACTGCGCCAGCTGGATTCCGGGCTGTTGCCAAGGACATAGATGAGTGTAAATATTTATGTGTGTCTATGTCTATGTCTTTGGAGTTGACCCCCGTCCAGGCGGCGGCGTGCTGCGCGCCGTTGGCCCGGGAGCCTTTGTCGGAGCCGGAAGCGGAAGGGATTGCCCCGCTGCTGAAGGCGCTGGCCGATCCGGTCCGGCTGCGGCTGATGTCCATGGTCGCCTCGCATGAAGGCGGCGAAGCCTGCGTCTGCGACCTGAACGACGCCTTCGAGTTGTCCCAGCCCACCATCAGCCACCACCTGAAGATCCTGCATGAGGTGGGATTGCTGGACCGGGAGAAGCGCGGCGTCTGGGTCTACTACCGTGCCCGCACCGAAGCCCTGCAGAACCTGGCCGCCCTGATCGGCGGGCAGGCCAAGTGAACGTGCTGTCCCGGCAGGTGGCAGCTGAGTTTGTTGGCACCGCGTTCCTGGTGATGGCGGTGGTCGGCTCGGGCGTGATGGCGTCGCGGCTTTCCCCGGACGACGCCGGGCTGCAGCTTTTGCAGAACAGCCTCGCCACGGGTGCCGCGCTGGTGGTGTTGATTCTCGCGCTGCAGCCGGTGTCGGCGTCGTTCAATCCAGTGGTGACCCTGGTGGAACGGGCGATGGGCATCATCGATACCCGGACAGCCGCCGGACTGATTGTCGGGCAGGTCCTGGGCGGCCTGGCCGGGACTGTGGCGGCAAACCTGATGTTTGGACTGGATGCGGTGGCGTTTTCGACGCACCAGCGCACCGGGCCCGCGCTCTGGCTGGGCGAGGTTATCGCCACGGCAGGGCTGCTGCTGGTCATCTTCGGCACCATCCGTTCGGGCCGTGCTGACCGGGTGGCGTTCGCCGTCGGCGGGTACATCACCGCCGCCTACTGGTTCACCAGCTCCACCAGCTTCGCCAACCCGGCGGTGACCATCGCCCGTACCCTCACGGACACCTTTGCCGGCATCGCACCGCCGTCGGCCCCGGCCTTTATCCTCGCGCAGCTGCTGGGCGGTGCCGCCGCGTACGTCCTGGTCCGCTTCCTCTACCCCTCCCTCGCCGCTGTTTCCGCTCCGGCGGCTGACCGAAAGGTGCTCTCATGAGCCACAAGCCCTCCGTCCTGTTCGTCTGCGTCCACAACGCCGGCCGCTCCCAGATGGCGGCCGCCTTCCTGACTACCCTCTCCCGGGGTGCCATCGAGGTCCGCTCCGCCGGATCCCAGCCCGCTGAGAAGGTCAACCCCGCCGCCGTCGAGGCCATGGCCGAGGTGGGCATCGACATGTCCGCGGAGATCCCCAAGATCCTGACCACCGAGGCCGTGCAGGACTCGGACGTGGTGATCACCATGGGCTGCGGCGACGAATGCCCCTACTTCCCGGGCAAACGCTATGAAGACTGGGTCCTGGAGGATCCCGCCGGCAAGGGCGTGGACTCGGTCCGGCCCATTCGCGACGAGATCAAGACCCGCGTCGAAGCCCTGATCGCCTCACTTATTCCGGCGCAGATCTGAAACGAGGACAACATGGCAGCACCCGAATCCCTCCCCGTGGCCGTCATTGGTGCCGGGCCCGTCGGCCTGGCCGCGGCCGCGCACCTGCTCGAACGCGGCCTGGAGCCCCTTGTCCTGGAAGCCGGGACCACGGTGGGCTCCGCCATCCGCGAGTGGGGGCACGTCCGCGTGTTTTCCACCTGGAAGTACAACCTTGACGCCGCTTCCGTACGGCTGCTGGAACGGACCGGCTGGGAGGCGCCCCGGCCCACCGCACTGCCCTTCGGCGCCCAGATCGTGTCCGACTATCTGGAGCCGCTGGCCGCAACACCGGAACTCAAGGACCGGATCAGGACGGGGGCCCGGGTTGTCGCAGTTACCCGGCAGGGCATGGACAAGGGCAGCAGCCAGGGCCGGGACAGTGCCCCGTTCCTCCTGCGCATAGAGCACGACGGCGGCAAGGTCACCGAGCTGCTTGCCCGCGCCGTGATCGATACCTCCGGAACCTGGACCACGCCGTCGCCGCTGGGAGCCTCCGGGCTGCCTGTCCCGGGTGAGGCCGAGGCCCGTGCCGCGGGACTGGTCACCGGACCGCTGCCGGACGTGTCCGCCGGCGGCTTCGCGGGCCGCCGGACCCTGGTCATTGGTTCGGGCCACTCCGCCGCCAATATGGTCCTGGACCTGGCCCGCCTGGCCCGCGCCAACCCGGGAACCGAAGTCCTTTGGGCCATCCGCGCCGCCACCCCGGCCCGCGCCTACGGTGGCGGGGATGCGGACCAGCTGCCCGCGCGCGGCCAGCTCGGTGCCAGGCTCCGCACCGCCGTCGACACCGGGGCTGTCCAGCTCCTTACGAACTTCCACACCAGCAGCATCGACGTGCAGGGCGACGCCGTCACCGTGCACACGGCGGACGGCCGCAGCGTGACCGTGGAGAGGATCATCCCGGCCACCGGGTTCCGCCCGGACCTGGCCATGCTCTCGGAGCTGCGGCTGGACCTTGATCCGGCCGTCGACGCCCCCAAGGCCTTGGGCCCGCTGATCGACCCCGACTTCCACAGCTGCGGCACCGTCCCGGCGCACGGTGCCAGGATCCTGGCCCAGCCGGAGAAGGACTTCTATCTTGCCGGTATGAAATCCTACGGCCGGGCGCCCACCTTCCTCATGGCCACCGGCTACGAACAGGTCCGCTCCATCGCCGCAGCCCTCGCCGGAGACACCGCAGCCGCGGACGCCGTCGAACTTGAACTTCCGGAAACCGGCGTCTGCTCCACCAGCATCCCGGACGACGCTGAGGGCGCGGCTGAAGAAGCCTGCTGTGGAACGCCCGCACCGGTACCGGTGACCATCGGGTTCGCCACCGGACTGCAGCACGGCCGCGCCGACGAAACGGCCAACCTATGATGTGAACACCTGGTGATGCCCATGGACGGGAGGCTCCAATGACGGTACTGGACAGTGATCCCGTGAAGGTGGACCTGCTGTGGATCGCGGCCGACTTCCGGGACATCGTGGTGGGCGCCTGCGGCGACGAGCTGGACCTGCCGTCGATCGGAACGCGGTGGACAAACCGGCAGCTGCTCTTCCACATGGTCCTGGGTCAGAACATCACACTCTCGGGCATACCCCTGATGGGGCTGTTCTCGCACCTTCCGCCGTCGGCATCCCGGCACTGGAGCCGCCTCCTGGACTCCGGGGCACGTCCCTACAACTGGGTGAACTGGGCCGGGAGCGCCGCCGGCGGACAGGTCTTGAAGCCGGCCGGCACGCTGCGGATGATGGACCGGACCACACGGCTCATCGTCAACTGGTATAGCCACGCGGACAGCAGGGCACTCAGCCGTGGCATGACGATGCCCACGCGCTGGGACCCGTACTTCCTGCCGTGGATGAGCCGCCGGGACATCCTGGAGTGGGCGCCCAAACACTACCGGCACCATCGGGCACAGCTCAGCCTGACCACGCTGCCGTCCCCTTAGTTGGCCTGGTTCACGGGGCGGACGGGTCCCCCCAGTTGATACCGATGGAACGCCCCCGGGCGAAATGGGCGTTCGCGATGTCATTCACTTCCCGGAGGCTCTTCCCCGGGTAGGCCAGCCGGATCCACTCGTAGTCCCACTCCTGCATGTCCCGTACACGGCCGGCCTGCTTATGGGCGCGCATCTGGGCTGCGAGATCGTCGGCGCTGGCGACCGGGCGGCGCGGGGGCATGACGGGTTGCGGCTTGGGCGGGGGCACCCTGGCCGGACGTGCCGGGGCATTCGCGGAGCGGACGAGTCCCACAGTAATTGCAACCACGCCTAGGGCAATAAGCAGGACCCACCAGTATTGAACGATGAGGGCAATGACGATGAGGGCCAGGAAGGGGGCACATCCGATAGTGCCGCCACCTTTGCTACGTGAGCGACGTCGTTTTGCGGCCATGTTGAGGTATCCAACTCTGCTGGATGGAGTTTGTCGTCACCGGTGGTTCCTCTTGCGAAGTGATGGAACGTTAGGAATTCACTCTCGCACCGGGACTGCGTCATGTCATGAGTATTTACTACTCGATTTTGGGGCTGAGCCGTCCCCTGGCTCAGTGCCGCACGGCGCCGCGCTCAGCGCACTTCGATGACGCCCATCATGCCGAGGTCCTCGTGGTCCAGGATGTGGCAGTGGTATGCGGAGCGCCCGCGACGCGCATGCTCATTTGTGACGCGCACCTTCCCCGGCGCTACGCGGATATGAGTAGCGAGGTGGAATTTCGGCATCGAAAATGAACGTGCGCGTCGCGGCGGCCCAAGCCAAGTGTCAGTCAGTGATGTCGGTGCTGGTGCTCAGCTCCTGCCACTGGTCCAGCTCGGCCCGCTGCGCCTCGGCCACCTTGCCGAAGGCACCGAAGGCGTCCGAGCCCAGGAGCAGGAGGGCCGGCGGGTTGGGGGATTCGACGACGGCGATGATCGCCCGGGCGGCCTTGTCCGGGTCGCCGGGCTGGTTGCCGTGCGCGGTGTCGTGTTCCTTGCGGCGCTTGCCGGCCGTGTCCGCGTAGTCTCCGATCGGCGTCGCGGACTGCGTGAGCGAGCGGCCCGCAAAGTCCGTCCGGAAGCCGCCGGGTTCGATGGCGGTGACGTTGATTCCCAGCGGCTCGAGCTCGTTGCGGAGTGACCCGGACATGCCTTCCAGCGCCGCCTTGGTGGCCGCGTAGTAGCCCGAGCCGGCCGGGGTGATCCGCGCGCCGATGGAGGAGATGTTCAGGATGGACCCCGCCTTGTTGGCCCGCATGCCCGGCAGCACTGCCTTGATCATGTCCACCGCGCCGAAAAAGTTCGTGTCGAACAACCGCCGGATGTCGCCGTCGTCCGCTTCCTCCACGGCGGCGCGGTACCCGTAGCCGGCGTTGTTCACCAGCACGTCGATGTTGCCGAACTTGTCCTCCGCCGCCTTGACCGCCGCGCTGATCTGCGCCTTGTCGGTCACGTCCAGGGGAAGGGCCAGTGCGGTGTCCGGGAAGCCGACCGTGATGTCCTGGAGCGTTTCCACGTTCCGGGCGGTAACGACGGCGTTGTGCCCGGATGCGAGCACGGCCTCCGCGAGTGCCCGGCCAAGTCCGGTGGAGCAGCCTGTGATGAGCCACGTTGCCATGGGTTTTCCTTTCATAGGGGTTGAATATCAGATGCGGCCGGCACCTAAGCTGCGTGCCGCCGTCGTGCTTGTGCGGTCAGTTCGTGGGCGCCGTAGCTGTTGTCGTCCGGGTTGACGGTGACGCCGGGGGCCACGAGCTGGTCGATGCGGTCCAGTACCTCGGGTGCCAGCTTGGTGGATGCGGCCGGGAGGTAGGACTCGAGCTGCTCCATGGTGCGCGGGCCCACGATGGCCGAGGTGACGCCGGGATGGTTGATCACGAACGCGATGGCCAGTTCGATGAGGGTGACGGCGGACCATTCGGCCACCTGGGCGAGCTCCTCCACGATGTCCAGCTTGCGCTGGTTGGCGGGTTTGCTCATGTCGAACCGGGCACCGGGCCGGGCACTCGAGGTGGGCCTGGACGCCGAGTCCTTCCGCCACCGGCCGGAGAGCCAGCCACCGGCGAGGGGACTGTAGGTGAGGGTGCCCATCCCGTGCCGCTGCACCGTGGGAAGGACGTCCTCTTCGATGCCGCGGGTCAGGATCGAGTAGGGCGGCTGCTCGGTGAGGAACCGCTCCAGGTTCCGCTCCCGGGACGCCCACTGTGCTTCGACGATCTGCGATCCGGAATAGGACGAGGAGCCGATGTAGCGCACCTTGCCCTGGCGGACCAGGTCGGTGAGGGCGCCCAGGGTCTCCTCCACATCGGTGTCGGGGCTGGGCCGGTGGACCTGGTAGAGGTCGATGTGGTCGGTTTTCAGGCGGCGGAGCGAGTCCTCCACCGCGCGCAAGATCCAGCGCCGGGAGCCGCCGCGCTGGTTGGGGTCGTCCTCGTTCATGGGCATGAAGAACTTGGTGGCCAGGAAGACGTCGTCGCGCCGTCCTGCAAGTGCCTCACCCACGATCTCCTCCGAGGCCCCGCCGGAGTAGACGTCCGCGGTGTCGATGAAGTTGATGCCGGCGTCCAGGGCGCGGTGGATGATGCGGGTGGCGTCGGGGCGGTCATCGTTGCCCCACGGGCCGAACATCATCGCGCCAAGGCAGAGGGGGCTGACCTGCACCCCGGTGCGGCCAAGCGGGCGGTATTCCATGCTGGTTCCTTCTCTTTCGGAGGCGGTTTCTAGGCTTCGGGGATGACCATGGCAAACCGCTCGGGGCGGGCAACATCCGGGTCCGGGCCGCTGCGGACGCCGGTATCCAGGGCGTCGATGGATGCGAGCTCGGCGTCGGACAGCTCGAAACCAAAGACGTCGAAGTTCTCCGCGATCCGTGCCGGGTTGGTTGACTTGGGGATGGCGGAGCGGCCCTGCTGCAGGTGCCAGCGCAGCATCACCTGCGCGGGGGTCTTGGCATGGGCCTGCGCGACGGCGGCAATCGCCGGGTCGCGCATGACGTTCTTCCGGTTCTCGCCCCAGCCCGGGTAGAACGTGATGCCGCCGATCGGCGACCACGCCTGGGTGAGGATGCCGTGCTTGGCGTCCACGGCCTGGACGTCCCGCTGGGCGAAGTAGGGATGCAGTTCGATCTGGTTGACGGCGGGGACAACGTCCGTTTCCTCGAGTAGTTGCGTCAGGTGGTGCGGCAGAAAGTTGCTGACGCCGATGGCCCGCACCCGTCCGTCAGCCAGCAGGGTTTCCAGGGCCTTGTATGCGGCGATGGTCTTTTCGGACCGGTCCGGGGCGGGCTGGTGCAGGATGAGCAGGTCCAGCTGCTCCACGCCCAGCTTGCTTACTGCCTTGTCCCACGCGTGCAGCGCCTCGTCGTAGCCGTAGTCGCTGACCCAGACCTTGGTCTCGATGAACACGTCGGAACGGTCCAGCCCGGAACGCCGGATGCCTTCGCCCACCTCCCGCTCATTGCCGTAGGCGGCGGCGGTGTCGATGTGCCGGTAGCCCACTTCGAGCGCTGTCTGGACGGCCGCCGTCGTCTCTTCCGGGGGACTTTGGAAGACGCCCAGGCCGAGTGCGGGCATTGCGACGCCGTTGTTGAGTTTGAGTTCCATAACCATGCCTTTCACGGTATTGGGATGCGGAGGTTTGTGGGAGGGCTTGCCAGTCCCTCCTTCGCTGGGTGCGGCGCCGGTAGCGTGGGTGCCATGACCAACAGCGACGACGTGCGGAAGTTCCTGACCTCCCGCCGGGCCAGGCTTACGCCCGAGGACGCCGGGCTGCCCGCGTACGGCGGCAACCGGCGCGTCACCGGCCTGCGCCGGGAGGAGGTGGCCATGCTGGCCGGGATGAGCATCGATTACTACATCCGGCTGGAGCGGGGGAACCTGTCCGGGGCGTCGGACAGCGTCCTGGAGGCGCTCGCCCGCGCTTTGCAGTTGGACGACGCCGAGACAGCCCACCTTTTCGACCTGGCCCGCGCGTCCACGGCTGCTCCGCGGGTCCGGCGGAAGCGGAGCCCGCAGACGGTCCGGCCCAGCGTGCAGCGCGTCATCGATGCGATCACCGCGGCGCCGGCCTGGGTCCGCAACGACCGCGGCGATGTCCTGGCCGCCAATGAGCTGGGCCGGGCCCTGTACCTGGAGATGATGGCGGAAGGCGGCGCCCCTCCCAACAGCGCACGGTTCACGTTCCTGAGCCCGAAGGCGCGGGAGTTCTTCGCCGACTGGGAGCGGGCGGCGGACGATATCGTCGCCGTGCTTCGCTCCACTGCAGGGAAGAACCCGTGTGACAAGGACCTGTCGGACCTCATCGGGGAGCTATCGACGCGCAGCGAGGAGTTCCGCATCCGCTGGGCCCGGCACGACGTGAAGTACCACCGCGCCGGCCGCAAACGGCTCCACCACTCGATCGTGGGGGACCTGGACCTGACCTACGAGGCGCTGGAGCTCCCCGCGGATCCCGGGCTGCGGATCAACATTTACACGGCCGAGCCGGGCACGCCGTCAGAGGACGCGCTGAAGGTCCTGGCCAGCTGGGCGGCCACGCAGCGCAGCGTGACCCAGGCCGCCCCTCAGGAGACCGGCTGAGCCGACCGGATCCCGGCCGCTAACGGCGGGCCCGGTGGCGGCTACCGGCCGGCGCGGCCTGTTGGCGCGCCCAGGCGGGTTTGCCCAGGCGGGCGCGCTCGCTTCTACATCCGGCCGGAGGCCAGGTCTGGATCGGTATCAATACCTGTGCGGCCGCTTTCCCGGGAGTCTGGCGCTAGCTCTTCTTTGGACGCCTGCATGGAGCGCCATACCGCAGCCCCTGCTGCCAGCGCCACAACCGCACCGATCCACCACAACATCCTGGACGCCGCCCGCGGAGCCGGAACAGGTGCCACGGGCTGGCCGGAGGCACGCCTCAACCGTTCCTGCACCCGGGGAGTATAGGTCTCCACACCCCCGGCAAGTTCATCCGCCAAGCGGCGCAGGAGCGTCTGGAGGCGAGGGGAGGCGGTCTCAATGCCGGTATCCAGTCCAGCCACCGCTTTCTGGAGCGCAGCCTGTACCCCAGGGGTGGCCCATTCCTTTCCCTTGGCCAACTGATTCAGCAGGTTTTCGGAAAGACGGTGGACGTGTTCGGTCTCAGTCATTGGTTCTGCTGTACGCATGGATGTCTCCTCTGTACGGATGGGTGACCACAGCGTACGGCCTGCAGAAACGCGAAGACAGGGTCTTTGGGACTACGTAGGCTGTACCGATGCCGTCACAGGACGCACTGAAGGTCCTGGCCAGCCGGACGGCCACGCAGCGGACTGCCTCCGGGGCGCCTGCCCGGGAGGCTACCCGAGCCACGGCCCGCGCTGCGCAGATTTGTTTTCGAGGCGCAGATTCCCTGGCGCTACGTACATATGGGCGCGTAAGGGAATGTGCGCGTCACAGGCGCTTTCGCGCGTCGCTCACTGCAGATGCGCGTACGACGACGGCCCCCAGGAATGGGTGGTTTAGATGCCTTTGCCTCACGACTGCGCGTTTATGAAGCCAATGATGATCGCAGTCCACCAACACAGCTGTGAGACCACCAGGCAGGACACCAAATGCACGCGCTGGCCAGAGGTCAGGTCCCTGAACGAGGCCTTGGCAGGCAGCCGCGCGAGCCGCCGCATGAGGGGGATCAGCATGATTCCGTTCAGGCTGAGCACAAGGACCGCCGCGAGCTTCACCTCGGTCATGGGGTTGTCCAGGTGCGGGCTCAGGAACACGCCGGTGGCCAGCATGCCGAAGAGGCCGCCCCAGATCAGGGGTGTTGCTGCACCGTCGAGTCGAATGATCTCACGGAGGGTGCGCCGTCCGATCAGCCACAGGAAGCCGTGCCAGTCGACCAGAATGATCGCGCCGAAAGCCACAACCAGGAATAGGTCATGCACGACGAGATCGATGTCGTGGACATAGCCGTCAACGAACACCGCGGCGGATAGCAGCACAGACAACAGCCATGCCACGACGGCTCCGGCGGAAAGGGCAGCAACCAGGCGCCGGGTGGACCGCTCTGATTCACGGTGCAGCCGGATGGTGCGCCTGCTGACAGGGACGTAGCTCATGACATGCCTCTGCGAGACCTGTAACCGATGGCCGTCCCAGCCAGGCCCGGGTAGCTCCAACATAGCGCCGCCGGTGGCCGTCAACAAGGAAAAATTGAGCCGCTGATGCCCTAAGAGCTTGGTACTACCCCGGCGTTGCCGTCCTTGTGATGGCGCCCTCGATTCACCGCCTGCTGACGGGCGGGGCAGTGGTACGACACCATCTTCGTCATCGTCGGCACAGTGTTGATCACCTTCAACGCAGCACGGTTGGTCCGTGTCCGGCGCCGCGCTACGCAGGTTCCCGTCCGACGCGCAGATTCCTGAGCGCCACGCAGATATCCGCCGCGCCGGGGAGCACGCGCGTCACAGGTGGTTTTGCGCGTCGAGAACGGCAGAACGGGTACGACGGCGGGCCACACCTGCCGCTGCCAGCTTCCGTTCCAGCGTCCCGGCGGCCGCAAGCTCCACCCAGTCCCAACGCACCACGTGGTTACCCAAAGCGCGGATCCGGTTTTCGCGGTTCTTTTCCTCCACAACGGTTTGGGATGCGGTGCGGCCCTTGAGGAGCTCGGCCTTAACGTATTTCTCCTCGCCGTCGAATTCGCCAACAACCCTTGACCCCTTCCAATAGAAGTCCGTGTAACCCACCAACCCCGCGGTATCGGAAAAGCGGTGCTGGAGGATCGGGGGCTCGAAGCCGGCCGCATGGATCCGTGCCCGGCTCCAGGACTCCCCGGCCGAACCGGAAGCGGGATCAGCAAACGCAAGCGCCGCCCGGATTCTCTGCGCCGCAGCAGCCGAGTAGATGGAACCGATCCCCGCCTCAAGCTCGGCCTTGGTCAGGGCAGGCAGCCCCCGGTCAAGGTCCGGCCTAAGCACATGGTCCAGCGGCACGACGGCCTCGGTAAAGGGACTGAATGCCGCCAAGTCCAGGACGGTTCGGATGCGGTCGGTGACCAGGAGGCCCTCCAGCCGGACCACCTTCAAATCCGCCCGTGCAGCGAAGTGGCGCCTGACTCCGGCACGCGACCGGCCGCCGTCGTTCTTCAATGTGAGCGCCTGGACCGGGTGATAAAGGCCGATGAAGGGGATTCCCCACACACTGGCCGATGACTGGCGGGCGAAAATCGTGGGTTTTTCGAACGTTTCCGCGGCTGCCTGGACGCGGAGGCGGTACTGCTCCCAGGGTTTGAGGGCCCTCCACGTCGGTCCGTCGGTGTAGACGCCGTGCCGGACGCGGACCAAGGCGCCGGACCGAATGCGCTTGGTGAGGTCGTTGGGGTTGAGGCCGTGCAGGTGACGGTCGCGGGACAACAGCAGCGGCGGAAATTCGGTCATGAAACCCACGTTGCCTGGTGCGGGCCCGTGTCCAAAGGGGCGTGGGCCGCTATGTGGAGAACCCTTGGCGACGCGACAAGTCTTTCTCGACCCGCAAAATCCCCTGCGCGCCCGAATATGGCCTGCGCAAAGGAACTTCCATATCGAAACCCAACATGCGCGTCGCGGCGCGGGATACGGGCGCGGGGGCGTGCCGGGCGGCTACGGCAGCGGCGGCTCTTCCATCAGCCAGCTCATGGCCTCGTCCACCGAGGTGAAGAAACGTGTGGGGTGCACCGGGGTATGCCTCCCTGTGTAGAAGGCGGCCAGGGTCTGGTCAACGGGGGAGGTGCCCACCACTGCTGCGCGTGTTAGAGGCCAGGGGCCGGCCAGAGCTTTCAGGGCCCTTTGATCGATCCACGCCAGGCCCGTCATTTCCACCAGCAGCGGGAGGGTACGGCCGGCGCTGAGGACCTTGGCACGGCTCATGAGCGCCTTGGCGTCCCTTTCCGTGACCACATCACCGTGCGACCACTTCAGGTGCAGCACTGCCCCCGAGAGCTCGAGAGTCCCGGTGACGTCTTCATTCCCCTGGTCTTTCATGCCTTCTACTGTGCTGCAATTCCAGGGGACACATCAAGAAAGGCAGCTGGAACGCCCGACGGCGGCCCGCACCAAAAGGGGTGGGCCGCCGGTCATTCACGCGGGGGTTAGGCGGTGGTCAGGACCGTCTTCAGCCAGCCTTCCTCGCGCCGGTCGAAGTTCAGGTAGGCGTCCACCACGTCGCTGATCGGCTCGCACGCGACGACCCTCCAGCTGCTCGAAGGGTGCCGGCGACGCGCAGATTCCTTTCCGCGGCGCAGGCTCCCTTGCGCGTGCCAGACGTGGGCCGCGCAGGGGAGCTTCCGTGTCGAGAATGCATGTGCGCGTCGAAAGTGCCGGGGCCGGTGCGCAGGGAAGAACGTACGACGGCGGCGCCTCACCTTGGTAGGCGCCGCCGCCGGTGGTGCCGCTGTGGCAGGGGTTCGCGCGCTGAGTCAATGCTCTGTATGGGTGTCGGGTTCGCTGCGTGGTTTCCGTGTGGGATCCACAGTGCCACTCTTCCCGTAGTCACCCGCCGGGTACCGGCCGGTCTCCGATGCGGCCGTCCTGCCTTTGGTGGCTCCGGCCTCGCCGTAGTCCGCCTTGATGTAGCGCCCGGATCCCAGTGTCTTGTCGCCCAGGGGTTCGGGCAGGCCGCCTTCACTGCCTGCCACGCCATAGTCCCCTCCGATGTACTGGCCCTCCTCGTCTTCGGTGTGTCGGCCGCGCTGCGAACCGGCCCTGCCAAAGTTGCCTTCGACGTAGCGCCCGCGCAGGTCGGGCTCCTCGGGGGTTTCTTCGGGCCCGCTGGCATTCGGTGTTTTTTCGATACTGCCGTTGTCATTCATGATCTTGCCTTCAACTGTTGCCTAGGGACACTTTCGGCGTAGCATAAAAGTATCCGGGTTGTCAATCCATCCGGATGAACCCATGCAACAAGCAAAAATCGCAAAGAAGGTACGTGCGATGAGCGATGTAACTCCACTGAGGAATGCCGTCCGCAATGGCAGCGGACTCAAGCGGCTGGGTGGGACCTGGGGTGAGCTTCTTGCGGAATTTCTCGGCACGTTTGTGCTGATCTCTTTCGGCGACGGGGTTGTGGCCATGGCCGTCGCCGCCTTGCCGGGTTCCGGCCGGGCCGCCACATCAACCACGATCTTCATGGCCGCGGGTGACTGGCTGCTCATCGCCTGGGGGTGGGCCCTGGCGGTGACGCTGGCGGTCTACGTTGCCGGTGGTGTCAGCGGCGCCCACATCAACCCGGCCGTGACCGTGGCCTTCGCCGTCCGGCGGAAATTCCCCTGGCGGAAAGTGGGCCCCTATATCGCAGCCCAGGTGGTGGGGGCATTCGCCGGGGCCGCGATGGTGTACCTGCTGTACCACGACGCCATCGACGCCTACAACAAAGCCGTCGGCACCGGCCGCGCGGACCCGAATGGACTGGCCAGCTACTCCATTTTCGCCACCTTCCCGGCGCCCTACTTCAACGGAAACCCGACGGGTCCGTTGGTTGACCAGATTGTGGGCACGGCCTTCTTGGTCATGTTCGTGGTGGCCATCATTGACATGCGCAACACGGCCGTGCAGGCGAATCTGGGCCCGTTCATGATCGGGCTTGCCGTCGCCGCCATCGGCATGTCCGTTGGCGCGAATGCCGGCTACGCCATCAACCCCGCCCGCGACTTCGGGCCGCGGCTCTTCGCATGGCTCGCCGGATGGGGTGAGACGGCGCTGCCGGGCACTGTGGACGGGGCCTTCAGTTGGTACTTCTGGATTCCCATCGTCGGCCCGGTGGTTGGCGGCGTGATCGGTGTGCTGGTTTACGACTGGTTTATCGGCGATGTCCTGGACGCCAAAGCACGGATGCTGGAATCCACACCTCCGGGCCGTGCCGGTGGAGAAACACCTCCTGCGACTGCCCCAGAGAAGACGGCCCAAGCATAGGCGGCAACCGCGGCTGTAGCGGCGGAAAGCACGACGGCGGCAGGCTGGCCCCCGTAGGCGGCATAAGTCCCAGCGCTGGCCGGCGGAGCCTCCTGGCGGGAGGTGCCGGCGACGCGCAAATACCTTTCCGCGGCGCAGGCTCCTTTGCGCGCGCCAGATTCGGGCCGCGCAGGGGAGCGTCGGCGTCGAAAATGCATTTGCGCGTCAGAGGTCGGCAAGAGCGTCGAAGGGCGGCGCGCCCGGTGCTCAGTTGGCCACGGTAAAGGGAATCACGGTGACCCCGGAGTTGGTCGAGCCCAGCTTGTCGTCACGGCATGACGTTCGGAGGTGCAGCTTGTGGACGCCGTTGGCCAGGGTGCTGGTGTCGATCGCGACGGGGGCGGACCCAAAGGGCTCGGGACCGAACGGGCCTGCGGCGTCCCAAAGCACCCTTCCGGGGTTGGCCGGAACGGCGTGGAAGTCCGGGTCGATCGAGATAAATGAGTGGGTCGCCGGGCGCGATCCGCCGGAGTGGGTGGTCAGGCCCACGGCGGGAGTCCAGATCCCTGATACCGGACCGTCTGGAAGGGGAAGGCTCCGGAGCGAGGCCTCGCAGTACAGGGCGTGGGTGTACCAACCCTTGCCCCGCAGGAACGCATTCCTTGAGATGTCGGACGCGGACTTGCCGTTTTGGATGTTGACCTGCCAGTTGAAGCTGGGCTGCATTTCGTTGCCGTGCGGCTCCAGGACGAACCCGCGAAAACGGACATCCTGCAGGCCTGAATGGTTGAATGCAGAAATCGGATGCGAGAACGTCAGCCAGCGCTCGCAGGTTCCAATGCACGTAAAGTCGCCCGTGCCTGCGCCGGAGGGGCCGGGGCAGCCGAAGTTTGGTGCCGTGGCCCGCAGGTAACACTTCTGGACCGTGGTTTCCGTGTCGGAGGTTTTGAATACCATCGCCACGTAGTTGGCCGTGCCCGGGTTGTCGTGGAGGATCACCCGCACATTAACAGTGAGGTTGCCCGAACTGATCGTTTCGTGTTCGGGAATGCATGCCCCCAAGTGAGCATGACCGGTATTGGTGATGGAGTTGTTGGCCTGATCAGTGTCCGGCATCCACCAGGCCTGGGTATCCACGAACTGCCGGGTCTCCCCGTATATGGTGCTGTCGGCGGCAGGAGCACCCATGCAGGGTCCGGCCGCGGCCCGGGCGGCACTGGAATTCAGTGCGGGCATCACAGCGCAGGTTAGTACAACAGCAATTACCAGTGCCAGGAACCGTCTCATGACCATCCATCTTCCAAGTCGCCATCAGCATGCCCGGCATGGTGGCGGCCGGGTTCATGGAGGCCACGGCAGCTTCCGGATTCCGCCGGAGGGGCCGGTGTCTCGATTCGGGAAAAGTGCGCGCCTGCGTTGCGCCTGTCGCCGGCGTCGAAACGCCGAACCGTGGGATGTTTCGCTGTATTTGGGCCAAGTGGAGCGTGGTCAGTATAGGCCGGGGAGAAGCGGCAAAACCAGAGTCGCCGGGGGTCTTACGACGGCGCCACGCACCTTTCGCAGGAAGTGATGGCGCGTTGTCGGAAAAGGGCGGGAGGTGGGGCTATTCCCCGCGCGGTTTCGCGCCGTTCCCCGCGCGGTTTCGCGCCGTTCCCCGCGCGGTTTCGCGCCGTCGGCAGGGATTAGGGTGTCGGTATGGAGTGCCGGATCAACGAAGTCCTGGTCCATTACGTCGAGCATGGCGCCGGCGTGCCGCTCGTTGCGTTACACGGCGCCGGCGTTGATCACCGCGAGATCGAGGCGGCGATTGAGGCCATCCTTCCGGACACGCGATACCGGCGGATCTATCCGGATCTGCCGGGAATGGGCCGGTCGACAGCCGACGGCCTTACCTGCAACAACGATGTGGTGACGCTGCTCGGCGAATTCATCGATCACCTGGACGCAGGACCGGTGATGCTGGCAGGGCACTCTTACGGCGCCTACCTGGCTCGTGGAGTGGCCGCACGGCGGCCGGACACCGTGCTCGGTCTGGCGTTGGTGTGCCCCGTCGCGGAGCGGTCCGGAAGCGTGCCTGCCCACGGCATGGTTCACGAGGACGCCGACGCGTTCGACGAACTCGAACCTGCACAGCGGGCGGGGTTCGAGGACTACTTTGTCGTGCGCACACGGGCGACGGCCCGCCGGTACCGCGACCGCGTTGTGCCGGGTGCGGCGCTTTTCGACGAGGCTGCGCTGGGGCGCATCTTCGCGGGGTGGACGGTCGACGTCGGGCCCACCGTGTTCCCTGCGCCCACCTTGATCGTGGCGGGACGGAGCGATTCGGTAGCCGGGTACGCCGACGCGGCCGGATTGCTCGAGCGCTACCCGCACGCCACCCTGGCTGTGATCGACGACGCCGGCCATGCGCTTATGCACGAGCGGCCCGAACTGCTCGCCGCGCTGTTGGCCGACTGGCTCGATCGCGCGCGACCAGAAGGAAGACGAGTGACCGATCCTGCTGCAAGTCATCAGGGCGTGACTGACGAGGGGAAAACTTCGCAGGCCTTTCCTGACGAGGTCCAGGACGTGGGCATAGTTTTGTTCGACGACGGCCCTGATCATGTGGCTTAGCGATTTGGACGCCTCAGCGAAACGTTTACGGCACACTCGAGGGAGCGTTTTGCAGGTATCAGGGTTGTTTTGGATCGGTGTAGGCGATCGAGGAGGTGGCGAGCGAGAGGTCTAGGGTGTTCAGTGGATCGATTGATATTCGTATTGCCGTCACACTGAGCGGGGTGGACTTTGCTGTGCCGTGGTAGCCGGGCTGGTCAGGTTGGACGTTGACCGTGATCGAAATCAGGGCGTTGACCTGTCCGAGGGCTTTGGCTAGGGCCGGTCCTACCGGGCTGGTCTGTTCTTGGACAGCGGTGTTGAGGGTTCCCACGACTCCCAGGATGAGTCCATTGTGCAGTGCCTTGCCGGTGATGGCGGGCAGGGCGGCGGCCAGCCCCGAGGCCAGTGTGTTTAGGGCAGTCGTTGGTGGGTTTAGGCCGAGCAGTTTCAGTGATGTGGTCACCCGGGCAGCGGGTGTCCCGGATATCCCGTAGTGCAGGTCCAGCAGTTGACCGATGGTTACTGGTTCAAGGCCAAGGCTTATCTCGCCAACGGGAATGCCTAGTGTTCGGACGGTCACGGTTGCTGTGACACTGGCCGGGGTAGCGCGGATAGCCTGCTGCACTGCTGCGGTGACCTTGGCCCGCCAGGTATCCAGGACTTGGGTCAGCGCGCCGGACAGTTGGTTGGTGATGTCCTGAGTCAGGGCAATTTCGGTGTTCGGGGCCCTGCCGTTGAGGCTGTTGATCCCGCCCTCGGCCTTAGCGAGGTTGATGTGGGCAACGCCGGAGCCGAAGTTGATCTTGATGAGACCTTTAGCGTCGGTCATGGTGCTGGTGAGCAGGGCCCTCGCGGCTGTCAGATCGAGTTTTGACAGGTCAAGTTTCACTTCGGCTTTGACGTCGGCTGGGGTTACGGAGTTGAGGTCGCCAAGGAGCGGAGTGGCTGCGGTAATGAGGTCCTGCGCGACGGCTGCGGACAGCCCCGGTGTGGCGGCCAGCAGGTGGGCGTTCACACCCTGGAGGAGCGTGTCTGTTCCAGCCACTGCCGCGTCCAATGTCGGCATGTCAACGTTGAGATTTAGGGCTGACGCCTGGTAGGAGCGGTTTACGAGCGGCTGTGGCAGTGGGCCCTGCCAGCCGTTGCCGAGGTCACCACAATAGGTCAGCTCGGCGATACTCGACACGGCACCCACGTCGAGGCTTAGGCCGGCCAGTGCCGTGGGTACAACTGCCCCCAAGTTGAGCGTTGCCATGGCTGGGGGATCGGTGGGGTTCTGGGACTGTCCAACTCCCAAGGCGCCGCCGCTATCCGTGATCAATCCGCTGGCAGCGGTGGCGTTGCCGTTATTCACCGTTTGGCCCCATTGACTGTAGACGTCGGCGGATCCGACCGGCAGCCCGAGCGGGAGTGAGAGCAGAAGGAGGTCGGTGTTGATGGCGCTGGCATCCAACGGTGCCATGAACGTGTCTCGAGTAATGCGTAGGGCATTGGCGCTGGCGGTGCTGGTACCGGCGCCGTCATTGGTGACGCTGAGCCCTTTGAGTGCGGCCACCGAGTCCAGGTTCGAGTTCAGCAGCGTGCCGGAGAGCTGCCGGGCGGCGGCCGTCGTGGTTGTTCCGCTGTCCTGCTCACAACGGCCGTCCGTTCCAACGTTGGCGTGAACATACTCGTTGTCGGTCCAGGCCGCGTTTGTCAGAGTTGTGCCGGTAACGGCTAAAGACGCGGCCAGGATTCCACCGATCAGCAGGCGGCGTCTTAGTTGTCCCGCTGCCGCTCTCACGTTTTGCCTGCCCTTCTGCCGAGAAGCACAGCGATGAGCCCGGCCCCGAGAAGGGCGGCCGCAGCGGCGAGGAGGCCTCTGTTTCCGATCCCTGTATCGGGCAGGGCGCTGTCATTCGTTGGATCCTCGCCCATGACGGTGACTCCCAGCGCGAACGTGAAGGAGTCAGCGGTTTTGCTCCCATGAGGCCGGGTCAGGGTGAAAAGTATGTGCTCGTTTGTGCCCGCGATGACATCTCCAAGAGGGACACGGGCCGTTGGCTCGTCTTCAAGAGCCACATCGGTCATGAGGGTCCTCGCGCCGGAAGCGCAGCTCAGATTGGAGTCGGGGCCGCTGTGCCCTGTCCACTGGGTCTCACAACGCTGCGCTGTGAGGACGTATCCCGTGCCCGGTTGTGTCAGCCCACCCTGCGGGATGAACTCCAGGAACCCGTTGGCAGCGGATTGACCAGTAAGATGCAGGCCGATCTGCCAGCTGAAACTGTCACCTGGATTAAGCCAGGCGATTGCAAGAGGTGATACGGATGACGTAAGGCTCAGCAGTCCCGGATGGCCGTTTTCAACAACCTCTACCATCGGTTCAAAAACATCTGGCGGGGCGGCCGCCGCCGCGGATGGCGGGCCGAGGCATAAGGCGGCCCCGGCCACGAAACTGCTGACCGTGGCCCACCGAAGGGCCAGCTTAAACGGGATCATCAGGAATCCGCCTGCATGGACGCGCGCGGACCCCGGCTCGTCCTGGGCCAGAATATCCAGGTGACAAGGGCTGCCATGGCAAGAGTGCAGACTCCCATAAGCCACGGAGTTTGCAGACGCATGACCCAGTAACCAAGGGCGGGTGCCGAGAACAACAGTCTCTTGGCGGTCGGGACGTTGTAGCGGACCGGGTCCTCTGACTCGTTCGCGTCACCTTTCATAGTGAGGAGGACCTTTTGCGGATCCGCCGGATCGGTAACGTTTGCAACAACGCGGTGAGTGACCGGCAGGGCAGATGCCTCACGTTGGACCGTGGCCACATCACCTGGCTGTAACGATGCGGCCGGGACTTCCTGTACGACGGCGATGTCACCGGGATTGATCCCCGGTGACATCGACCCGGTCCGGAAGACAACCAGACTGACGTTCAGCACGGCTCCGGCCAGGACAGCAAGCAGACACAAGCCGCCGGCCATTGCCAGGACCGTCAGACCGGCTTCCTGACCGGCCTTTACCAGCCGCGATAAGAGTGGACTCTGGTTCTTACTGACCGACACTGCTGGTGAACCGCCATACGGGCACGGTGTTCAGCCCCTGAAGGTCCACGCTGGCCGTGGACGGAAGAGTCAGTGCAAAGCACAGGTTTTCCGGATCGCCCGGGGTACTGGCGTTAGCGCCTGCAGCCAGGGGAAAAGTCGTGGGGGACACGGCGGTCAGGGGTGACCCTGCCGGCACAACCACAGAACCGCCGTTCACTGTCCCGGCCGCGCACGCAGCCTTACCTACACCCTTGAACACGCCATATGTGAGTGCGGCGTACAGGGCCGGACTGTTTTTCGTACCCTGGTCCAGGACAGACTGGATACCCTCTGCGAGGGAAACATTGAGCGCCTCGGAGCCAGCAACAGTCCGGAGCTGCATAGGCGAGTACACGGTCTTCCCCGGGACCAGTTTTCCGGGATCGACCGAGAAGGTCAGCGCACCGCCGTTGGCATCCTTTTCATCGGTCCACTTCTCGGCGCCGGAATCCCCCGCCCACGTGTTCTGCTGCATGCGGTAAACGCCGGTGCCGGGAGTGTTAGGCCCCGTGCCGTCGCCGTTCCCGGAGCCGCCGAACACCCACTCGTTATCAGTCCATGCAGCCAAAGTGGCCGCGGCGCCTACCCCCAGAACCAGGCCTCCGGCCAGAAGAGCCCTACCCTTTGTCCAACGGCTCGCTTTTACAGTTTCCACTTATCCCCCAATGAAATTTGAGACCACCACTGCGACGGCTCGCCGCAGTTGCTCGTTCCGTAAGACCATCAAACGGACTTGCTTTAAAGCTGAAAGAAAAGCTCAAGATTTCCCGAGTTTGCTGCATTATTCCGTGCCGGGGCACATAATCGCGACCGTGCCCGTTCGGGGCGGGTCAACAGATCGGTGTTGTCTGGTGCGGACCAGGACGACTTTATGCAGTGCTGGTTGGCGTTGCGGTCTCCGCCTCTGCTGGGCGGGCGACAGGTGGTCTTGCCTGAGGACGCGGGTATGGGCGCGACCAGAGGAGCTACCCCACACAGTCCTGGCGGCCTGCGGAGATGCAGGGGAGGAGGCCCGCACGCTTGACGAGGTCCGGCGCTCCCGCATATCCTGAACGAACGGTCGGTAAATAATTCGGCACGTCCCAGACGGTCTTTGCATAGGAGCAACCCATGGCAGCGCAGAACTTGCAGTCAGTGCCCGCTGAGCTAACCCCGGAAGAAGAAGCCGCAGGCCAGGCCCACTTCGACCGGATCATCGCCGAGGACTCCCGCATCGAGCCCCGCGACTGGATGCCGGCGGCCTACCGCAAGACCCTCCTGCGCCAGGTCTCCCAGCACGCACACTCCGAGATCATCGGCATGCAGCCCGAGGCCAACTGGATCTCCCGCGCCCCCAGCCTGAAGCGCAAAGCCATCCTCATGGCCAAGGTCCAGGACGAGGCCGGCCACGGGCTCTACCTCTACTCAGCCGCCGAAACCCTGGGGCAGTCCAGGGACAAGATGATGGACGACCTCATCGCCGGCAAGGCCCGCTACTCCAGCATCTTCAACTACCCGGCGCTCACCTGGGCGGACATGGGCGCCATCGGCTGGCTGGTGGACGGCGCAGCCATCTGCAACCAGGTCCCGCTGTGCCGCGCCTCCTACGGCCCCTACGGCCGGGCCATGGTGCGCATCTGCAAGGAAGAGTCCTTCCACCAGCGCCAGGGCTTCGAGATCCTCCTTGAACTTTCCAACGGCACCCCCGAGCAGAAGCAGATGGCGCAGGACGCCGTGAACCGCTGGTACGCCCCGGCCCTGATGATGTTCGGCCCGCCGGATGACGATTCGCCCAACTCCAAGCAGTCCATGGCCTGGAACATCAAGCGGTTCAGCAATGACGAGCTCCGCAGCCGCTTCGTGGGCATGATGGTGGAGCAGGTCCGGGTCCTGGGCCTCACCCTCCCGGATGACCAGGTCCGCTTCAACGAGGACACCAAGAAGTGGGAGCACGGCCCGCTGGACTGGCACGAGTTCCAGGAAGTCCTGGCCGGCCGCGGTCCCTGCAACGCCCAGCGCCTTGAGCGGCGGAGGGAAGCGCACGACGACGGCGCCTGGGTCCGCGAGGCAGCCGCCGCCTATGCGGCAAAACAGCAGGCAAAAGAGTCAATGAAGACGAAGGAATACGCAGCATGAGCCCGCACGGCAACCCGGACGCCCCCGTAAGCGCCGCCACCGAGATCAACCGCGAAGCCCCCAAGGCCAGCCCCAAAGTAGAGGCAAGCCCGGTACCGGAGCAGACAGCCACGCCGGAGCACCACGACCGCGGCGCCTGGGGCCTCTGGGAGGTCTTCGTCCGCTCCAGCCGCGGCCTGAGCCACGTCCACGCCGGATCCCTGCACGCCCCGGACGCCGCCATGGCCCTCCGCAACGCGCGCGACCTCTACACCCGCCGCAACGAGGGCGTCTCCATCTGGGTGGTCCCGGCTGAGGCCATCGCCGCCAGCGACCCCGACTCCAAGGGCTCCTTCTTCGAGTCCCCGCAGGGCAAGGACTACCGGCACGCCACGTACTACACCAAGAGCGAAGGGGTGAAGCACCTGTGAGCGAAGCCAACGCCAGCGCCACAAGAATCACCCCCGGCAACGCCCTCCGCCCGGAGGACATCGCCCTCGAGGTCCGCACAGGCCTGGTGAAACCCTCCGAGGATATCGCCGAGTACGCACTCCGCCTGGGCGACGACGCCCTCATCCTCGCCCAGCGCCTGGGCCACTGGATCTCCCGCGCACCGGAGCTGGAGGAGGACATCGCCTTGGGCAACATCGCCCTGGACCAGCTGGGCCACGCCCGCAGCTTCCTCACCTACGCCGGCGCCGCCTGGGACAAGTCCGAGGATGACCTGGCCTACTTCCGCCGCGAACACGAGTTCCGCAGCGTGCAGCTGTTCGAGCAGCCCAACGGCGACTTCGCGGCCACCATCGCCCGCCAGTTCGTGGTGAGCTACTACCAGTACCAGCTCTACCGCCGTCTCACCGAATCCACTGATGAAACCCTGGCCGCCATCGCCGCCAAGGCCGTGAAGGAAGTGGATTACCACCGGGACCACAGTGCCCAGTGGGTCCTGCGCCTGGCCGGCGGCACGGAGGAGTCCCGCACCCGGATGATCCACGGCCTGCGGACCATGTGGCCGTACGTCAACGAACTGTTCCAGGACGATGACCTGACGCAGCGCCTCGCTGAGGCGGGCGCCGCCGTCGCGCCTTCCAGCCTGAAGGAAGACTTTGACCGGCTGACCGGTGAAATCCTGACCGAGGCTGAGCTGGAGGTCCCGGACGTGCCGGCAGCGCCGGGCGGCGGCCGGTACGGCAAGCACTCGGAACACCTGGGCTACATCCTCGCGGAGATGCAGGTGCTGGCGCGCGAGCATCCCGGCGCCAGCTGGTGACGGCCATGTACATTTCAGACTTCGAGACCCGGACCCGGACTCCGCAGCACAAGGCGTGGGACATCGCGGCCACGGTCTGCGATCCGGAGATCCCCGTGCTCACCATCGCTGACCTGGGGATTCTGCGGAAGGTCGACGTCGGCCCGGACAACAAAGTCTCGGTCACCATCACGCCCACGTACTCGGGCTGCCCGGCCATGGACGCCATCCGCGACGACCTGTACACGGCCTTCAAGAAGGAAGGCTACGACGACGTCCAGGTGGACCTGGTCCTGGCCCCGGCGTGGACCACGGACTGGATGACGGAGGCCGGCAAGCAGAAGCTGCAGCAGTACGGCATCGCCCCGCCCAGCGGAAACAGTAAGGCCGGCGGCCACTCAGGCCCCATCCGGCTGAGCCTGGCCGTGAAGTGCCCGCAGTGCTCCAGCCTCAACACCAAGGAACTCACCCGCTTCGGTTCCACGTCCTGCAAGGCGCTGTATGTGTGCCAGGACTGCAAGGAACCGTTCGACTACTTCAAAGTCCTGTAAGGAACCCCCATGCCTGTTGTCCGCCAGACCGCCGCCGAAGAGGCTGAGGTGACCGGCCGCCGTCGTCCGTCCTTCCACACCCTTGAGGTGCAGGAGGTGCGCCGGCTCACCGAGGACGCCATCGAGGTCAGCTTCCATGTGCCGGCGGAGCTCGCCGGCAAGTTCGACTACCTGCCCGGCCAGTACGTGGCCCTGCGCACCACGCTGCCGGATGAGGACGGCGAGCCCAAGGAAATCCGCCGCAGCTACTCCATCTGCGCTGAGCCGCGCAGCTTCCCGGACGGCACCAGCGAGATCCGCGTGGCCATCAAGAAGGACCTGGGCGGCCTGTTCTCCACGTGGGCCAACGCCGAGCTGAAGGCGGGGGACACCCTGGACGTGATGAGCCCCATGGGCGCGTTCGTGTCCAAGCACGGCCGGGACGGCGTGGCGGTGGACCAGAACGTCATGAACTCGATGAACCACCCGGAGGAGCTGGCCGGGGAGGCAGGGAGCTTCGTGGCCATCGCGGCGGGCTCCGGCATCACCCCGGTGATCGCCATCGCCCGGACGCTGCTGGCCGCCAACCCGGAGACCCGGTTCGACCTGATCTACGCCAACAAGGCCGCCATGGACGTGATGTTCCTGGAGGAGCTGGCGGACCTGAAGGACAAGTACCCGCAGCGGCTGGCCATCCACCACGTGCTCTCCCGCGAGCAGCGGATCGCGCCGCTGCTGTCCGGCCGGATCGATTCCGAGAAGCTGCGGCAGCTGCTGGGCACCGCCCTGCACGCGGACGATGTGGACGAGTGGTTCCTGTGCGGGCCGTTCGAGCTGGTGCAGCTGTGCCGGGACACGCTGGCCGAGCGCGGGGTGAAGCCGGAGAACGTCCGGTTCGAGCTGTTCACGTCCGGCAAGCCCGACCGCCCGGAGGGCAACGCCGGCCGTCCCGTGGTGGTGGACGAGTCCAAGGAGACGTACAAGATCACGTTCAAGCTGGACGGCCTGCAGGGCGAGGTGGCCAGCCCCACCCACGCCCGCGAGTCCATCCTCAACGCGGCGCTGCGGGTGCGCCCGGACGTGCCGTTCGCGTGCGCCGGGGGAGTGTGCGGCACCTGCCGGGCCAAGGTGGTCACCGGCAGCGTGACCATGGACGAGAACTACGCGCTGGAGCAGGATGAGCTGGACAGGGGCTACGTCCTCACCTGCCAGAGCCACCCCACCAGCAAGGAAGTCACGGTCGACTTCGACGTCTAAGTCATTTTTCACCAAAGGAGCCCCATGATTTCCCTTTCCATCAGCAACGGCATCGCCGAGGTAGTGCTGGACGCGCCGCAGAAGCTGAACTCGCTGGATGAGCAGGCGCTGCGGGATTTAACACAGGCGTACGACGACGCTGCTGCCGCCGCCTCGCGCGGTGAGGTGCGGGCGCTGCTGCTGAGGGGAGAGGGCCGGGCCTTCTGCGCGGGCCGGGACATCGCGGGGGTCACCCCGGAGAGTGACGACGCCGCCGCGTACCTGGGCGGGCTGGTGGAGCCGCTGCTGAAGAAGATGGCGTCCTTCCCGGCGCCGACGTTCGCGGCGGCGCAGGGCGCATGCTTGGGCGTGGGGCTGGGGCTGCTGCTGGCCACGGACGTGGTGTACGTGGCGGAGAACGCCAAGTTCGGCTCGCCGTTCGCCAAGCTGGGGGCCACGCTGGACTCGGGCGGGCACTGGTACTTCACCGAGCGGCTGGGTATGCACCGGACGCTGGACCTGATCTACACGGCGGACCTGATTTCGGGCGCCGAGGCGGTGGCGCAGGGGATGTTCAGCCGTGCCATGCCGGCTGATTCCCTTTTGGAGTCCACACGGGCGATCGTGGAGCGTGTTGCTGCCGGCGCTACGGGCGCGTTCGTTGCCTCGAAGGAGCTGGTGGCGCACATCCGTGACCAGCGGCTGGGCCTGTGGCAGGCCATGCAGGAGGAGAACGAGGAGCAGGCGCGGCTCTGCAAAACCGACGATTATGCGGAGGGTTTCCGGGCTTTCCAGGAGAAGCGTGAGCCGAAGTTCACAGGCGGCAAATTGCCTTTGTCTGCCGCTGATTTGTAAGGTTCAGCTATGACTAAGGGGAAAGCTATTACCAAAGCCGTCATTCCTGCTGCCGGATTGGGGACACGCTTCCTGCCCGCCACTAAGGCAATGCCGAAGGAAATGTTGCCGGTGGTGGACCGCCCGGCGATCCAGTATGTGGTGGAGGAAGCGATTGACGCAGGCCTCACGGACCTGCTGATGATCACGGGCCGCAACAAGCGCGCCCTCGAGGACCACTTCGACCGTGAACCCGGTCTGGAGGCCGCGCTCGAGGCCAAGGGCGACAAGGACAAGCTGGGCATGGTGGAGTACGCCTCCAACCTGGGCCCCATCCACTACGTCCGCCAGGGCGAAGCCAAGGGCCTGGGCCACGCTGTGCTCTGCGCACAGCAGCACGTGGGTGACGAGCCGTTCGCCGTGCTCCTGGGTGATGACCTCATCGACGAGGCCGAGGACCTGCTGAGCACCATGATGGAGGTGCAGCAGAAGACCGGTGGTTCGGTAATCGCCCTGATCGAAGTTGATCCGTCCCAGATCAGCGCCTATGGCTGCGCAGACATCACTGCTGTGGAAGGCGAAGACTACGTCCGCGTGAACAGCCTGGTGGAGAAGCCGGCCGCCGGCGAGGCACCGTCCAACCTGGCTGTCATCGGTCGCTACGTGCTGCACCACTCCGTGTTCGGCGTCCTGGAGAACACGGAGCCTGGCCGGGGTGGGGAAATCCAGTTGACCGACGCCCTGCAGACCCTGGCCGCCGGCGAGGGCGAAGGCACCGGCGTGTACGGCGTGGTGTTCAAGGGCCGCCGCTACGACACCGGCGACAAGCTGAGCTACCTCAAGGCCGTCATCACCCTCGCGTCTGAGCGCGTGGAGTTCGGCGAGGACCTGAAGACCTGGATGAAGGGTTTCGTCGGATAGTCTTGACGCCCTACTGCTTCTTGGAGGCCCGTTGCCGGAAGGCAGCGGGCCTCTTCTGCGTCTGGGCGGCCAGGGCCGCCAGGAGGGCGCCTATGACTGCCCCTGACGTGTTTGTCACGATATCTGACGGGCTTGCAAAGCGCTCGTGAAGAAACAGGAGCTGGCCTAGTTCGATACAGCCGGAAATCAGCAGTCCGAAAGCCCCTATTTGCCACCAGCGTTTGGCGGGAAACGCCAGTGACCCCACAAAACCGACCGGTATGAAAAGGAGCACGTTGGCAGCGGCTTCAACAAATTGGTAGTTAAACCACCACGGGATCCCATGGCGGTGGAGAAATTGCAGAACCACGGAGAGCTGTCCCGAAACAGGTTGGTCTACCGGCGACGGCCAAAAGGCAATGAGCGCCAGGGGAATGAACATCGCGAGCAGAACCGTCCGCCAAAGGCGAGGGCTCCGGAGGATTATCAAAGACGCCTCAGGAGACTCGGAGCAGGGCGAGCGCAGCTGTTCCAAGGGAACATGCAGCGAGTAGCACGAGAAGGACGTAGCGGAGTACCTGCGGCCGGGGGAGGGGGATGGAAAAGTCGTACTCGCGTGGTGCTCTGCGCCAATGTCTCCCCATAGCCCTAATAGTTACCACACAAAGCAAAAGGTGGGTGCATCTCCGTCTCCGGAGATGCACCCACCTTCGTTGGTGCTAGGAAGCGTTGCTGTTAGGCAGCAGCCTCATCCTTCGCGCGGCGGCGAACCACCACTACCGAGGTTGCGCCGGCAGCCAGTGCGCCTGCGCCAACCAACGTCCAGAGAACCAGACCGGAGTCAGCACCGGTGTTGGCCAGGCCGCCCGTGTTGGCAAGCGGTGCGCCACCGGTCGTACCGGCAACGGAGCCGCCGGTGTTGGCCAAGGACGCCGCAACCGTAACCGTGACGGGACCAACGGTAACGCCTGAAGTCTCACCGGTGGCCGTGATGGAGTAGGTTCCGGCTTCGTTGATAGCGATCGGCAGCGCGACGGCACCCTGAGCGTCAGCAACTGCAGAAAGGGTCTGAGCTTCGGCGACAACGGCGATGCGGCCTGCCACTGCACGGCTACCGGCAATGTTGGCTCCGTTGGAGGCGGGTGCCTGGCCGGGCGTGACGCGGATGATCAGCCGTTCTCCGGCAAGGAAGCCCTGGCCGCGGAAGACGAAGGTTTCACCCGGACCAACGGTGCCGTCGGAAACGGCGGCCTGCGGCGGAAGTGCAGGGTAGGTTGCGGCCATGGCGGGCGCGGAACCGATGAGTGCGATGGAGCCGGCAAGTGCGAGTGCGGCGAGTGTTTTCTTCATTTTTGTCCCCCCGGAGACGTTTAAGTTTTGATTACCCGATTGGGAAGAAGTCCCTCCGCACGAGACCATGTGCAGAACTACGGATAGATACCCCAGACAAAATGTACCATCCGGACTAGGGTGTAACCAACCTCAATCCAATCGGTTTACATAGTGTTAACGCGACCGTCACCGGCCGTGATCGCAGGTTGTATTTGCCGTTGGCAGGATTACGTCCTTAACAGGCTGGACTGTGGGCGTGACAACCACGTTAGGTTCCGTGTGCTGAACAATTTTTCCGAAGGTGAACTCCACCGTTTTGCTTTCGCCAGGAGCGAGTTGCTGGGCAACAACCCCTACGGGCCTGTTCGCATGCAGGTACGGCGCAAAAGGAGTCTTCTGGCCATCGACGGTTGTTGATTCCACGTTTGCCTGCACAGGACCGTAGGCAACGATGTTTGTTTGCACTGTACCCGGCGCCACACCGAAAATGCCTGCACCCGTGACATACGCGGGCAGTGAAGTGGCCGCGTCCGCCGGCGCAGTGTTGGTGCTGGTGACGCGCACGGTCGTTTGCCCGTAGTCGTCCGCCGGGCACTGCTTGACGAGCTGGACGGTGTGCTTGACGTAGTAGTCCATCTTGGCACCGGTGCCGTCGTTGAAATAGACACCAAATTGGGCGGGCAACACGCTGGGTCCAGAAATAGCGCCACTTAGGGCGTACTTTGAGATTACTGCCTGCTCGGACGCGTTGGCGGACCACACGAGGACGCGTCCTTCTTCCGCACCTCGGGTAATCCCGCTGATGAGGCCTTTGGCTTCGCCCTTGCCGCTGGAAAGGGCAGAGAAGACCTCCTTGGCCACACCAGCAAAATATGCGTCCTGAAGCTTCGGTTGCGCAATTCTTGCATACACGTCTGAGAGCAGTGTCGGTACAACATTATTGCCCGTCAGTTCCGTTGGCAGGCCTGATTCCTTGACCGCCGCCAGTTCAGGGCCGTTGACTGAAACCGGCCCTGTGGACTGAAGGATATAGCTGAGGACAAGCGGGTCAACTGAAATGACCCCGTCCACGCGTTGTCCAGTTTTCCTTTCCCACATCGCCTGGGCGGTACTCGCAGCAGTGGGGAAGTCAGGCGTGAGATTCACGTCCTGCATATATTTCCCCAGCCGGGTCGAGTAGATCTGCTGCTGCTGCGGATCCACGGACAACACGGGTGACATGATGCCGACGTCTCCCGCGCTTCCCTGGGCGCTGAGCGTGAGCTTTCCGTGGTCGAGGGTGAGAACGGCCAGCGCCCCAGGTATTCCACCTGAGGCCCTTGCTTCTGCATTGTTTTGAACTATGAGAAGGAAATTCTTTGGTCCATCAGCGCCCAGCATTGCTGGGGCTATGGTCGCTGCATCGGAGGCAGAATCCAGCGCCCCGCTTGCAAGCTTCAATTCTGCCGTGGCGTCCTCCAGTGGTTTGGAAACCTGGGGGAGGAGCTGGCCAGTATCGATTTCTTCCAGTCTCTGCGACGACGCACGAACGGCGTAAGCCGAGGAGGCCACGCTCGGCGCTGCTGACCGAAGCGGCTCAAGGTTCGCTCCCGCCCCGCTGGGTATAAGGGCATCCCAGTTGAGGGACTCGTAGACACGAACCAGCGGCGTCAGGCCTAGCGTAGCAACATCGTCTGCCGACCTTGCCACCTCGGAAATAGCGCTTAGGTTGGTGCCGATCCAGGGAAGGCCGGATGCAAGAGTCCATAGAGGATCCTGGGCTTCCGCTCTTGCCTTGGAGGTGTGCTCCCGCACCGTCGCGACTGTGTCGGAAGCAGAATCCGCATCTGAAGAAACGATTTCTTGCTTAAGCTGCGGCACAAGCTGCGACGCGTCTTCCAAGTTTGTCTTGATGGAGGTCGCTTTGAGACTCAACCACGCTACGCAACCACACAAAACTAAGCCGAGGACCGCGACAGCCAGGCAGATTTTCAGCAGGAGGCGGCGTTTAGGCCGACTCTCTCGTGGATGGGTGCCGCGCCGGTGCATCGACGGGAGTGTTCCGTGAATTCTTTCGTCGTTCATGATCAGGGTCGTCCGAGGCCGCGAAAGGTCCAGCCGGCAGCGCGCCATTTGTTGGAGTTCAAGGCGTTACGGCCGTCCAGAATTCGAGTCGCCGAAACAAGTGTTGCAGCCTCGTACGGGTCGAGGTCCCGGTATTCCGTCCATTCAGTCAGCAACAGAACGGCATCGGCGCGGCGCAACGCAACCTCTGTAGATTTTTCGTAGTGGAGTTCGGGGAATCGACGGGCCGCGTTTTTGAGTGCTTCTGGATCACTCACCGTCACCACGGCTCCCTGGAGTTGCAGTTGGGCGGCAATACTAAGGGCTGGCGAGTCGCGCACATCGTCACTTTCGGGTTTGAACGCAGCTCCCAAAACGGTGATCCGCTGTCCCAGAAGCGAACCACCGCAAAGTTCGCGAGTTAGCTCAACGACGCGAGTGCGGCGTCGCATGTTGATCGCGTCCACCTCACGTAGAAAAGTCAAGGCTTGGTCCGCGCCTAGTTCACCGGCGCGAGCCATAAAAGCTCGTATGTCTTTGGGAAGGCATCCGCCCCCGAAACCGATCCCAGCATTGAGGAATTTGCGGCCGATCCTGTCATCCATCCCGATGGCATCGGCCAAGAGAGTGACGTCGGCTCCTGCGGCCTCGCAGAGTTCGGCCATGGCATTGATAAACGAGATCTTGGTGGCCAAGAAAGAATTCGCCGCAGTCTTTACCAGCTCGGCCGTGGGTAAATCCGTAACCAACCTGGGTGAACCCGCTTCCAAGGCTACGGCATACACCTTGTCTAAGACTTGAACGGCATGATGGTCTTCTGATCCGTTCTCGACTCCGTATACGAATCGATCGGGTTGGAGTGTGTCTGCTACCGCGTGTCCTTCACGAAGAAACTCCGGGTTCCACAAAAGATGGGCCTCGGGCTGGACCTCCCTAACGATCTTGGCAAGACGCGCTGCGGTTCCTACTGGCACCGTAGATTTTCCAACTACAACGTCGCCATCGTTCAGATAAGGAATGAGCTCGCCTGCTGCCGCGTCGACATATGTCAAGTCAGCACCATTCTCTCCATCTTTTTGGGGAGTGCCCACACAGATAAAGTGCACGCTGCTTCCCTTCACGGCAGCGATATCCGTCGTGAAGGACAACCGCCCAGTGGCTTGCACCTCGCGGAGTAGCTCTTCAAGGCCGGGCTCAAAGAAAGGGGCACGCGCGGAAGATAGCTCCGAGATTTTCCTTTCATCGACGTCGACGCCAGTTACCTCATGTCCTAGTTTTGCCATGCAGGCTGCGTGGACGGCTCCAAGATAGCCACAACCGATTACTGAAATGCGCATATACTGCCTTCCCCAATTGCCAAGGTGGCGGACCTTTTGCTAGAGGTGTGACCGCTACTGGTCAGACTGCTCCAGTGCTTTTGAATACTGCCTTGAACGTCTTAAAAAGGATGATGAGGTCTCCCATAAGTGACCAGTTCTCTACGTAGTACAGATCTAGTCGGATGCTCTCTTCCCAAGTCAGATTGGAACGCCCGCTGACTTGCCAAAGGCCGCTCATTCCTGGGCTGACATATAACCGTCTGTGGGCTGCATCGTCGTATAGTGCAACCTCTCCCTCGCGTTGGGGCCTCGGTCCGACAAGGCTCATGCTGCCTCCTAACACATTGAGTAGTTGAGGAAGCTCGTCTAAAGAGTATTTCCGAAGTATGCGGCCAATGGGCGTGATGCGTGGATCGTTCTCAACCTTGAAGAGGGGAGTGTCACTCGATCCTTGGGCGCGCAATAGGGACTGAAGCTCTGCGTCCGCGTTTACTTTCATCGAGCGAAACTTCAGCATGGAAAATCTTGTGCCGCGGATCCCGATGCGGTCCTGCCGGTAAAAGACAGGTCCAGGATTTGTTAGACGAACCAGAAGAGCAAGCACCAGAAACAACGGTGACAGGCAGATCACGAGCAAACCTGCAACCAGGATGTCGAACGTGCGCTTCGCAGCCTTCTTGCTTCCAGTTAGCTTCGGGGTAGAAACGTGTATAAGCGGCAATCCGGCGACAGGCTGGGTATGTATGCGGGGACCCGCTATGTCTGTTAGCGCGGGAGCGAGGATCATGCCTATGTCTCTGGCTGCCAGTTCCCAGCCAAGCCGTCTGAGGTCTTGCGGGTGCAAATTCACTCCCGCCGAAATGGCAACCGTATCGACGTCCGATACCAAAATTGTGTCCAGGATTGAATCGAAGTCCGTGCTCACGCCAGCGACAGGGACGCCGAGCCCTGCGAGAGTGGTTAGCGATGGTGTGGCGCCAGGGAGGTGGGCGGCAACGGGGGTGTAGCCAGCACTTGGAGCGCTCCGCAGTGATGCAGCCAGATGAGCTGCCGAGTAAGGTCCCCCGATTATCAAAACTTTGGAACTACTCTTGCCATATCTTCGCTCAATGCTGAGGTGCTGTCGGACAAGCCATCGTCCGGCCATCAATCCGAAGAGGCCCGACGGAAAGGCCAATCCAACGAAGCCACGTGCGGTATCTATACGCAGCGCGTAAGAAACTATGGCGACAAGACCGAATAGCCACAATGAGCTGGACAGCACTCCCCGGTACTCCTCGGAACCGGACCCGAGTACTCGGGGTTCACGCGAACCCCAAAGGCCGAGCATGAGCCACCAGGCTATGACGAGCACCACCGAGAGCGCGGCGTAGTCTATTTCGCTGGTGCCAGCAACGCCGCCATCCGAAAGACCAAAGCGCACTCCGTAGGCCCCGGCGACGGCCCATAATATGATTCCTGCATCCAAGAAACCCAGTCGCTTCGCATATTTGCGGCGCCACGAGCCCTTGATCGGTTTGCGCCCCAACTTCCCCCACCTTTGTTATCGTGCTTTGAGGATCATACTGTCTGTTGGCCGTATAGTCGGACTCGGCCTCCCTCAGCTGTAACGCTGGCGCGACAAAACGTCATCGCTGCCTGGAAAATCCCACCCTCCGAGACGGCAAGTACGGAACCTCATCCTCCGGCCATGTCCTCAACACAATCGATAACAAGGCGGGCACTTGAAAGTAGTTTGAAGCGAAGTTTGCTGTCACGCGCTTCTTTCCTAAGTTTTTCAAACAGCTGGGGCTGGGTCGCTACTTCATAGAGTGCAAGGCCCATTTCTTCAGGGGAAGACGAAGTAGAAATTCCGCCACCGTACTCGAGAATTTCTAAAGTGCCACCCAACCCATATGCAATGACTGGGCGGCTAAGGAGTATCGCCTCAGCCGTCGTTTTTCCGAATCCCTCGTTGCGCGAACAAACGAGAGCTAGATCAGCGGATAAATAAACGCTAATCATGTCTGACGCGGGACCCTTGAATTTTATCCAATTACTCAGTTGGAGTTCCCGGATAAGCAACTCTACCTCGTATATATCGGCGGCTTTTCCCTGCCCGTATATATCTAAGGAGATCTCGGCACCCTGATCTCTGGCCACTTTGATCGCTCGTATTGCGTCAAGTTGACCCTTCTCGGGGCTGATAGTGCCGCATATGACCGCGCGCTGGGGCATTATCGGAGTGGTGCTTGCGGGGCTCTGAAAATCTAGGAACCGTTCACTGACTTGGGGGTATATAACTCGACTCGGATAATCGTATTGCGCAGCGACATACTTAGATATGCAAATTACGAACGAAGACCAAGAAAAAATAAGGCGTTTGATCAGGGCTTTCGGGAGCGCCGACCTTAGCATCGGGTTGCTAATCAAACTCTCCCGGACCATCTGAAGAGCCGGGATCCCTGCAATGCGAGCGGCAACCAACGGCACAGGCGAAACGCTGCTATTTACTACCACAGCGTCATAGTTGCCGGCTCGGATGTGAGCCACGTATCCCGGAATGTCAAGTGTGGC
Organism: Arthrobacter sp. B1I2; assembly: GCF_030816485.1. Lineage (NCBI taxonomy): Bacteria > Bacillati > Actinomycetota > Actinomycetes > Micrococcales > Micrococcaceae > Arthrobacter > Arthrobacter sp. B1I2. The sequence goes on from NZ_JAUSYC010000001.1 coordinate 2,061,118, forward strand.
CTGTAGAGCGCGAACGGTTCCAACTAGGCGTGAAAATCGTCTTCCCATCCAGAGCCGATTTCTTAGGATGACAACTTCGAAGGAACCCGGCAGCTCTTCGACTTGCCCTCTAAGCGGCCCACGCTCGGGAAGTACTACTACGCCAGTGTGACCCCGGCGAGCGGCTTCCTGCACGAGGTGCAACAAGCTCTGCTCTGCCCCGGCGAGTCCGGAGCTGTGCGACGCAAAGAGTATCTTCATCTGGAAGTTTCCTCCCTAATTGAATGGCTCTTCCGCGTTCCCGGGAATGGTCCGCTGAGATGAACGTTTAGGCTACCGGCCGGGTTGTACTTCTCAAAAGGATACGCGACGTGTGGTTGCCCGGTTCCGATGGCCCCTCGCACCGCACGTTTGATTGCCGTATCGTTTTGCCTCTACCCCGGCCGTAGCGGGCCAGGTAGACAACGAGGACCTCGATCTTGGCCCACCACCGGGCCCACCGCCTGATGGACCCTGTTTGTTTCCAGCACCGCGGCGCGTGTCACAAGGTCTTCAAGTGCCGTTCTTGGCGGCACTCGATCAAACGCACCGCCAGCGGAAAGCGCAACGCCGCCAACTACACATCGGTTATCGACTTGAGAACTGCTTTCTGGACGGTGGCACGACGCTCATTCAGGGGATCCATTGCCTCATGAACGTGAAGAGCCAACCCTTAACGTTAGGGACGTGAAAATGGCGGAAAACGTCGAGGCCAATCTACGACTAACTGTATAGAGTCCCCCGCGTCTCCTGTAGCCGCCTGATGAACCAGCGGGACTGTTCAGGTCCGTAGGGCAGGACCGGGATGGCTTTGGTGGCGTCGCTGGGGGTGTCGCGGATGGACTGACGGGCCTGGCGGACGGCGGTGGTCATGGTGTTTGCCATGGTCTTCACGAACTGGTCACTGCACGGCTCTCCGTGCCCCGGGATCAGGAATTCGTAGCGGTGGCGCAGCGCGGAGATGTGCCGGAGCGCGTCCGCCCATTCCTCCGGGAAGGAGTCCTCGAAGGAGGGGTGGGCGCCCTGCTCCACCAGGTCGCCCACGTAGAGCGTGGTGGGCGTTCCCACCAGGAGGTCACCGTCGGTGTGGGCGCGACCCAGGTAGAAGAGGGTTGCTGTCAGGCCGCCGAGGTCCACCAAGACGGGCTGGTCCTTGACGATGGCGTTGGGAACCACGAGCTCGACGTTCTCCCCCTCACCGGCGGACATCTCGGGTTCGAGGGTCCCGACGTGACGGCGCTGCACGTCGCCTCGCTGGTCGATCTCGGTGGCACAGTTTTGGTGTGCCCAGAATTCCGTGACGCCGGCTTCGGCGAAGACGGCGTTGCCGAAGAAGTGGTCGTAGTGGGCATGGGTATTCACCACCACGAGGGGCAGGTCAGTTTTCTCCCTCACCGCATCAAGGACTTCGCGTCCCTGCCGAGGGCCGCAGCCGGTGTCGATGAGCATGGCGCGCTCGGAGCCGACGATAAGGCCCGTGTTTAGCAGGGCTCCTTCAGCGACCAGTACATAGTTGTCTGTGCCGACTTCGAGCCATTCCGACATTCTTTCTCAGTACCTCCGGTAAAGAAGTGTGCATTCGTCTTGGTCCCAGATTCTACCTATGGAGCTTGATCTCTGGGCGCCCGCCGCACGGGGGGGCGTCCAGGACTGCCCGGTGACGATGCAACACCAGCCTTCTGGTCAGGCGTGAACGCAGCGGAATCTCGTCAGCGACCCGCACGAAGGACCGCCTCGGACACTCCGGTTCCGAGGATTCCAGCTGCCGCTTCCGGACATGGACTTCCGCCGGAGCGCAACTGCACCGGACGTCCGGAGGTGGACGGGCGGCCCCAAGCCGGGATGACAGCAAGCCGCGGTCCGGGCAATCGACGCAGCATCGCACGTCTGCGTAATCTGCAACAAGGCTCGTACTCGGCAGCAATAGATGTCTCGACAACACTTTGTTCGCAAGGCTACGAGCCCGTTCGTTTGAAGGACGCCACGCTAAAGTCGATGAGCCGCTAACCGGCGGCTACCCCTGCGCGCCGGCGACAGACTGTCGGGGCGCCCCGGAACAGGCTCAGCACCTTATTCGCGGCCGACGATGCGACTCGGAAGCTGCACGCTGCGTGGCTGGTCAAAGCGGCCGTGAGGTCGGAAACGAACAGGCCCTACCGCACCCGTCTGCAGATGGCAAAAATAGATCGCGGTGCTGATCATTACCGGCGCCGGACAGGCAAGGGGGAGGCCAACAAAACCGGAAAAAAATCAGCGAACTGCTCGCGGGTGCCGTATCGCCGCCAACTTCAAGTCGTTTATTCTTGAGAGGTGCCGTCCGGACGGCGGCATGACGCCCATTCCAGGATCCAATTCGCCACGAACCTTAAAGAGGCCCCAAAGGTGCCTCCTCTCCGGGCTGTCTCTCGTGCACACGGGCAGATTCGCTTGTCGATGTCGATGGCATCCACATCGGCGCCGTAAGGGTGACTAATACCCCAGGCCATCCGCGTCCGCCCGACACTCAAACAACGGAACACCGCAATCAAGCGCGCGCATTCAGCTCGGTTGCTGACGCCAGATCCGCTTCCAAACTATTCGTTTTGATGGCAGACGCCACGAATGTGTATTGGATTGTCAGTACAACCACTTCGGCTACTATCTCCGCTATTAGTCCACCCATCGCCCCGTAAGTCGCCGAACCGAGGAGGATCAAGGGGATTCCAACAAGTGCTCCAGACAGAGCGCTGATCGTAATCACTTTCACTCTTTGCAGCGCAACAAGTGCTAAGTTGCCCGTAGCTTTGGAAATCGAAACAACAAAAATAAGAGCCCCTGACAGAGCCGCGAGTTGGATTGGTATGTTGGCCGCGCCAGCGAAGACGTATTTAGAGATAAAGGGAGCAGAGAGGGTGAATGCGGTCGCCGCAACTACACCGAGCAAGGCATTCCAGGCAATTGCACGCCGTATTCTCGAGTTTCTCTCATTCGGCTCAACAGCACGTCCTAGCCAGTTCTGCATCACATTAGGTACCGCATCGAGCAATTGAAGACAAATTCTCTGCAGCCTCTCGGCAGCAGCGAAGATTGCAACGGAACCGGGGGCGACCCAAGTCACAAGAGCGACAGGCAGTGCAATGTAAAGACCGCTTAAGGCACGCCCAGCCATCCCCAAACTTTGAAATCTGAGCACCAAGAAGATTCGACTCCACGTAAGACCCCGCAAATCCCGAAGTCTAACCCCCTCGGCAAGAAGAGTCGAAAAAGGAGAAATACAGCTCGGGACGATAATACCAAGCGTAGGATAAACCCAGAGTGGCGCTCCGAGTAAAACTAGGAGCGATGCCGTTACAACGCCCACCAGGCGCGGCATGGCATCTGTTAAGAATATCCGGGTAACAGACAGGATGCCGATGTAATACCAGACCGAGCTAAGTCCCACTGCAGTGGTCCCGATCGCGACTAGCGCTGAGGTAAATGCGTGTTGCGGTGATAATCCCGCGCTAACAAGGGCGGAGACCGTGGCCATAGGAAGAAATAGTAATAGCTTGGATGAAATTGATAAGGCCAGAAGCCTACGGCGCGCTCCGCCACGCATTCGCGCAGCCCGTTGAGGGCCTGTCAAGCTCCAAGCAAGCTCGACAATAATTGCAGAAGCCCCGCCCACCGATTGGCCAACAGCGATTGCCACCCATGCGGTAGCTCCAAACTGGGAAGTGACGGCAGGCAGCGCGAGCAAAGGACTCGCCATGCTGGCCATTGGCAAAACAACAAAACCCGCCAAGCGGGCTAGGCCAGGAAACCTCATCCATAACTCCCTATCTACGACGCCGCACAACCAGTTCCTGTGATCATTCTTCAGCAGTTCAAAGGAGCGAGGCAGTAATGGACTCGGACAGGCCGATTGCCCCAGGCGATCAAACGCCACCTCCTGGCCCGACTGCCGTGGTCACCCAGCAACGGCCTCAGTGGTCCCGCAACCTACTTCTGTGCAGGATTGATCAACTGCTATAAGTGTAGCGGGGTAGCGTCACACCAGGGGTCAAGTGACGATGTAGGATCGCACTGACGCAAGGCGTCCAACCCGTGATTTGATGCAATATCGCTGTCGACTTGTACCTGATCCCAACCGCCAGAAATACTTCGCCGATAGGAATGAATTGGACAGTCAAGTCTCGACATGCATCATAATCCTTAATTGGAACAGCGCAGGAGATGTCATCCAGTGCTTAGGGCATATTGATTCCCGCGAATGGGATATTTTGATCGTAGATAACGCATCCTCCGATAGTGAGGAGGCAGAATCTATCAAGCTCACTTTCCCGGCTGTTCACCTACTCAAAAATAGTACTAACCTTGGTTATGCGGGAGGAATGAATTCTGGCATGCGTTGGGCCAAGGAGAATGGCTATTCTTCGGCGCTTTTATTGAATCCCGATACAAAGCCCACGCTCGAACTGATTAGATCTATGATTAATGCTTCCAAGGAAGCTTCGGTGGTCGGAACCGCACAGGTTTCTCCCGATGGGGCCGGAGTTATGGTTCCCTATGTATCAGCGGCAACTCTCAGGGGCGATAAACCCATTTCCTATGAATGGTCTACTGAAACCAACGAATTAGTAGAAGTTGATATCGTAACCGGCGCCGCTATCCTTGTAGACTTGTCGGAGGCAGCACGCATAAATTATATGGACGAGCAATTTTTTCATTATAAAGAAGAATACGATTTTGCTTTCCGTATGCGCAAGGCCGGCAACCGCATCGTTTTCGTTTCGGAATATCCGCTAGTGCACGAACGGGGCGGCTCGCTTCCATTACATTCCGCCCAAGCCGTCTACTACAACTATCGGAACGAGCTCTTATTCCTACGGAAGCATTTTGGTATCTTCGGGTTTGCTCGAGGACCGGGGATATTTCGGGATGCAGTCCGCCACGGGTTCAACTCTCCAAGACTGGCCGTCCCCATAGTCCTGGGACTGTTCCATGGCCTAAGGGGCGTGACGGGACCTGTGACATTGCGTTCCGGAAACAGGACTTCATAGGTGCGCCTTCTGTTTGCGTCGCACAGCGCAGAATTGGCGGGCGCGGAACTTTGCTTGGTTACTTTGGTGCAAACTGCGACCGCAAGGGGACATACGGGCGTTGTTTCAGTTCCGAGGAACGGACCCTTGGTGGGCCTTCTGGGACAGTACAAGAGCAGTTTCAGGGTGGTGATTACTCCCGTTCGTCCATGGATGGGACGAAGATTTCTCGGACCTGTTGCGTTCATTAGGCTTGTTCAAGCCCTTGCTGGCCTTTTCACTTTTCGGCGCTTGTTGAAAAATGAGCATTTCGATTTGGTTGTGGTCAATACTGCGGTAATTCCCGCGCCGTTATTGGCTGCCAAAGCGGCGGGAATCCGGAGCTTACTAATCGTCCGTGAGAGCCTTATGACAAATCCCACCTTGCGATGTGCTTTACCTCGCCGTTTGGTCCGGTGGCTTTTATTTCGATGGGCCACAAAAGTCATTACGAACTCGGATTATATTTCACGACAGTTTTCGCATTTGAGTCGCATGATCTACCCGGAGCTTTCGAACGAACACTTCGTGCGTTCGCCTTGTCGGCCTCATCCCCTGGTAGCGAGTCCACTGCGAGCGGTCATGCTCGGCACGTTAAGTTTTGAGAAAGGCCAAACTGACGCCGTTCGCGCTCTAGCGAAGGTTCGGGATATGGGCGTAACAATTCATCTTGACATTTATGGTCATGGTTCCAAGCGAGAGGTGGAGAGACTACACAGAGCTATCTTGCGCTTAGGTCTCCACGAGCTGGTGACTATCCATCCTCCGACGTCAAATCCGAAACGTGCCTTTGAACGGGCCGACGTATCGATTGTTTGCTCTCGAAATGAAGCGTTCGGTATGGTGACTGCAGAATCAGTCCTTTCTGGGACTCCAGTCGTCGGCTACGACCGCGGCGGCACCTCAGAGATACTGGGTTACGGAGGGGGCGTTCTCGTTGCCCCCGAACCAGCAAGCCTTGCAAAGGCGCTAGTCGACCTGGACAAGGACCGTAACTCGCTCGCGAGACTGGCGGCGGATTGCGAAGGAAGTGCCATACGACGGCTGCTCGTTGGCTCACCTGATCGGGTGCTGGACTTTGTAGAATCCGTACCTGGGATCAGATCGAGTTAGGGGACCGGCGGCGGGGGCTGCTGGGTCTCAAGAATTGAAGGTTTGCGGTTTGCCGCGGCTTCCAGTTCTTATCCAGGGGACTGCTGAAGCTTGGTCGACCGCTGGGGTCGATAAACTCTTACTCGGCTGAGACCACGTTTTTTATTGTCTCAACCTCGATGGGCGTCAGCCGTCCGAGGGCGCGTTGGCGGCGTTTTGGTGGTAGCTGCGCTCGATTCAGGTTTGTTATGGCGAGCCTGAGTTCGGTGCGGGTTTCCGATCGTTTGCGGTTCAGGACGTTCTTTTGCAGCAAGGAGAAGAGCAGATTTCATCGCTGCGTTGTCACCGTACGCCGCTGCCCGGCCCATCGATCCGCTCAGGCCGTAGTGTTCACGACCAGGACGAACTTTCTGGATCTGAACTGGGACGCACAATTGCTATGGACCACCGTGCCCGCTGGTTTCCAGAGGGGCCACGGCGGGGTCCATTGCGGCGACGGCCAGGGATGTCTTTATCCGCCCGTCCATCGAGTACCCGCCGATCCGGTTCGAATGCAGGTCCCTGATCGGGCACGGGGACAGCTTGCCCTCCTTGGTGTGGTGCTCGATGATGTCCGTCCGCCATTTCCGGTTCGGTGCCGTGGCGCCGAAGTCCCGTTCGATGATGTCATAGTGAAGGGGGCCCTGGCCTTGAGCCTGAGCGGCGCCGGCGGTGCGATAGTCACGGTTGTGGTCGACGGCGGCGTTGATCAGGTTTGCTTTTTCCCAGTCGTGGGCCGGGACAGGTCGGCGGCCCAGTGGTAGTAGACCTGTCTGGAGAATTTCAGTACCGGGCAGGACTCTGCCACGAGAACCCTGATCGGGCGTCCCTGTCAGCCAGCCCGCGGACCAGCGGGGACATCATTCTTTTGGGTTGATGTCCCGGGATATACAGGCGAGGAAGGCACGGCGCATGACTTCGGCTTCCTGTTCCAAGAGCCGGATCCGTTTGTTGTCTCCCGTAGCTTCGCGCGTCATCGGACATGGCGCCGGACTTCTCGCCGTCTTGTTCTTCGGCGATCTTCATCCAGCAGTGCAGGGCTCCGACTCGACGTCGCGGCGGAAATCTTAGGGAAATGCTTTGGTTATCGTGACCTTCCTTCCACCGGCAAGGACCAAATCCTCACAGGCAAAGTGTCAATCAAACCTTCAACTATCCCCAGGGGTGGCCGTAGAAGGATTTTCTGACAACGCCCATCTGAGAAGAGCCGCTAAAGTGAAAGAACCAACAACACTGCGATCAAACAAATCAAAAGGACAGCCCGGGAACTCAGCGACTCACGCAAATACAAAACGCGGATCGTGTTGTGCCGTGTCGCCGGAACAGCGGCATGAACATTCAAGACGGCAGAACATTGACCATAAAGTGCAAAGTATCAACAAGCGTATCCCCAAATACGAAGAGCCCAATCGTCAAAATGTTAAACTTTTCTTGTTATGGGCTTCGATAGTCCATGAAGTATACCAATCCACACCGCCTTAGCGCCACGAAGGTTCCCCCTGGCGAGCACCATCGACATATACGCGATTCGGCTTGCCATAAGCAGCGGCACCCGTGCGGGATAAAATTTTCTGAAAAATACAATTCTGCTCTTCGTGGATTCCAGGAAGGCTGTTGTGGATTTAGTTCTCATGTTGTTCGTGCTGCCCGTCGTGAGGCCTTGGTCGTGGTGCACTGTGACACTTTTTAGCGTGCCCACGTCGATGCCCAAGGTTATTGACCTCATTGTCAGGTCAGCTTCTTCCATGAACAAGAAATAGTCCTCATCAAAGCCCTTGAGTAAGCTCCATGTCCCGGCGAGTGACAGTATTGAGTGTCCTCCCGGGTAGCAGAGGCTGAAGTTATTTACGAACGTGGTTCTATTGAAACTTCGTTTTGCGCGCCCCGTGAGCGTGTTGAGCTTGCCGAGACCATGGGATTCTCGAGTGTCTTCGACAGTAACCGTTGACCAGAGCGATGATTTGCTTCGGGCCACCTCCTGTATGAGTTCAAGTGCAGTGCCGTTGACTGTGATGTCCGGGTTGAGGACCCAAAGTAAGTTTGCTCCTCGTTCGAACAACCGGTTCATCGCTAAGTTGTTGCCGGCGGCATACCCAAGGTTGCTTTCGGCGGCAAGAACCTCAACATCAAGGGTGCCGGTTGATGCTTCATTTGCGAGTAAGACCAGGCGCTCAAATTCACTATCGGAGTCGTCTTGGCTATTATCAACGATTGTGATGAAAATCCGTATGTCACCCGCAAAAACTTGAAGGGACTTCAATAAACTAGCGACACTGATATGGCAAAAATAGTTGACAATGGAGATTCCCAGCACTAAGTCCTGTCTACTTTCAGAAAGCGGGGCCTTTATCGGCTGAGTAGTCACAAATTTCCCAATCTGGTCTTGAAATATTGGAGAGGGGGCGCAGCCAGCCTTACTTCTGAGGGGCAGATCCGGATCATGCACTCATCCATTCGCGAAGGTTTGCGCTGAATGATTCTTCGGAGAACATCGCAGCTTTTGAAGTTGCTTCGGTCATGTCTTTACCGATAGTTGAACTGAGGGCTTCTGCGATCTCGCTGCCACTGAAAGTTGACACTGCAGAGCCACCGTTTAGTGCAGAGACACTCTCAACGGCACCTCCCACTGCGTTAACCACGACCGGCGTCCCCAGAGCCATCGCTTCGACTGGCAAAATACCAAAGTCTTCGACCGGAGGAAAAACGAAGACTTGCGCCTTCTGGATGAGTGCAAAGAGAAGAGTGTCGGAGGGTGACTTTACGAAAAATACGGGAACGGATGCATCCTGCGCAACATTGCGAAGATACGCTTCTTCTGGTCCCGCACCAGCCAAAACCACAGGGAGATTCGCGGCCTCCCCGGCAGCGACAACGTTCTCTAACTGCTTGTATGCAACGAATCGCGATGCTCCGAGAATATATTCCGGCGGAAGGCTTGAGAGCACCTCTGACTCGCCCAAGGTGACTAGATCCGCCCATGACTCTTGGGACTGCAAGTTGGCGATCGCAACAGGGGGATAAATTACCGTGGCATCTTGCTCCCAAGTGCCGCGAATTCGCTGCTTGATGAAATTGCTGTTCGCTGCGAAGGTTGTACCTTCAGATGCCCGCTTTCGATCCAAGCTCTGGAAGACTGGTGAGATGCGACGGCTGACTCTCGATTGCCCCCGTTTATCTAACTCGGGCACCCAGATGTACCTGGCCGGGGTATGAATATACGCAAAAATTTTCGAATTTGCACGACTTCTTCTCGTCCCCACATGGTGTGCGAAAAGATGAGAACTAACTAGGGTCCACTCGTACGAATCGAGCGCGACAGTGCCCCAGACCATGGGCATGAAGGGAAGAGCCGCGGCTTTATTCTTCCTCAGTGGCGTCTTAGCTAGCAAAGATTCTTTTACAACGCGATTAGCGAATCTTTGATGCGCGTCGTTCCACAGACAATAAATATCCGAGGTCGGGAATGTATTAGACATTGCCTGAAGTACATTTTCGGATCCGCCCGAGCGCGCAATCCACTCGTGGACTAATAAACCGCCCATTATTTTGACCTTCCTTACATAAATGATAAACCTGACAAGTTCTAATTTTTGGGCTGATGTGAAAGTTCCGCCGTTCTAGACCGGTGCCGAGAAAGACGTTCGGGGATCCCTGGCCGTACATGCAGCGGCGCTGATCACGTGACTTTGAGCGACCAGGTGAAATCTCCTGATGTTGGCAATGGGTACAAGAGAAAAATGAGTACCCTATAAATTCCCGCATTTTCTGACGGAAATCCGACCGAGTGGCAAGAGTCATGGTAGGCGTTGTAGGTGCCGCCATGGTGAAACCTGACTCAGCAAGGAGGGTGAGTAGGGCGCTGTAGTCTAACGGCTTGGGCGCGCGTCCATATTTTCGCGGACTTGCTTGCGATTGGCCCACCCACTTCCGCATCTTGTGTGGGGTAGCCGCGACTAACTGTAGGTAGATTCGCTGCAGCCGCTCGTTTGCAGAAAAGACTGAGGCGGCTGACGGCGTGACCAAGCTGACCAGGTGACGGCGAGAGACACGTATAGTGCGCTCAGCGCCATGCTGCCCGACGTTGTGCTTTGGGCGGCGATTGTTTTGATAAACCGCACTACTGCATCCCACGAGTGCCCCTTACTGACTGTCCGAGTGCAGCTGCAGGCTGCACCCTGTTGCCGGACCTTGATGTAATTGGGGGCATGGTAAGTAGGGGACTGGCGAACTTCAGCATTGGCGACCAGAAAGCTTGAGATTTGAATCAGTCGATCGCGCAGCACTACTCCCTTTTAGGTGGTTACTAGTGGCACGTGCCTCTAGGTGAACTAACGGTCTCGGCCGCCTTATGCTCGGGCTAGCCCCAGCGACGTCCAACTTGAGGTTGGCACGTTCGGCCAAGGCTCGCCTCTGCAGGTGCAAATGACTATAAGCACAGAGAGCATACCTAAGACGTGACTTCGACAGTGATTATTCCTTCAGTGCAGTTCAGCGCCAAAATCGGGTTGTGAAGTTGACGTCACTTACGGGATTCCTTCCTACGCGGACGCGTTTAGCCCTCTGCGCGCTCGCTTCCGTTCTCGGGTCCCGCCTGCTTAACGATCCCGATGGCGGCACGCCCTCCCTGGGGCAGATATCCTTGTCCCGGGGGACTATGGTTGCGCTGAACGCGAAGGCTGCCTCCGAAGCGTTGTTGACTTTGCCCCGCATGAATCGGAGAGGTTCAAACTTTGGAGATTACCGACTACTTTAAGCTTCTGCGCCGCAACTGGCTGCTCATTGCGGCGTCAACCTTGGTGGGTCTGCTGTTGGCCGGGGTTGCCGCGATGGTAACAACTCCTACGTATACTGCTCGAACTCAGCTCTTCGTGGCTACCCAGAACTCTGGCAGCGTGGCTGAGCTTCAACAAGGTAACACCTTCAGCCAAGCCCGAGTCGCTTCCTATGTCGAGACCTCGAAGACCCCGATGGTTCTCCAACCAGTAATTGACTCCCTAGGCTTGGATATGTCCCCCTCGGCTTTGGCAAGCAAAATTAGTGCCAATGTCGAGGGGTCAACCGTATTGCTGAATATTTCAGCGACGGACTCATCGCCGGTGAGGTCCGCAGCTATTGCTGAGGCGGTTGCCAACAGTCTTATTTCGGCAGTGAACCGACTGGAAAGCCCGTCGAAGGACGGAACCTCCCCAGTGAGGTTGTCAGTCGTAACGCCTGCGTCGGCTCCCTCAGCGCCAGCGTCACCAAATACGAGTCTCTATCTACTGGCGGGTCTTCTTATCGGGGCTGCGGTCGGCGTTGGTTCTGCGCTGGTGCGTTCTGCAGTCGACACCAGAGTCTTGGGCGAAGTCGATTTACGGAGGATCACGAACGCAAGTGTGCTCGGTGGTATTGCATATGAAGCGGATGCTGGCAAGAAGCCGCTTCTTACTCAGGTGCAGCCTCAGAGTCCTAGGGCGGAGTCCTTCCGGCAGATTCGAACCAACCTTCAGTTTGCTCAGGTAGGCCATAGTTCCAAGTCTGTGTTGATTACGTCGTCGCTGCCCGGCGAAGGAAAAAGTACAACGGCCGTGAACATGGCAATTTCACTTGCTCAGGCCGGCCAAAGGGTTGCCTTGGTGGACGCCGACCTGCGGCGGCCCATGGTGGGTGAATATCTTGGGCTGGATCGAAGCGTCGGATTAACGACTTACTTGGTTGGCCAAGGCAATCTTGAGGATCTTCTGCAACTCTGGGGAACAGACGACCTCCACGTTCTTGCATCCGGGCAAATTCCGCCCAATCCGAGCGAACTATTGGGATCTGCCGCAATGTTAGGTCTGATACAAGCGTTAGAGGAGCGATATGACGCCGTCGTTATCGATGCGCCGCCACTTCTCCCGGTAACAGATGCTGCTGTTCTGGCACAGCGAGTGGGCGGCGTCGTGCTTGTTGTTGGAAGTCAGCTTGTGAAGAGCACGGACCTGCAAAAGTCCTTGTCCTCGCTGGAGATGGTTGAAGCGGATCTCCTGGGTGTGGTAATGAACCGCTTGCCTGCAAAAGAACCCCATGCCTACACGTATTCGTACTACTCCACGACAAGTGCGGATACGCCGGCCGTGACTCCCGCCCTGCGGGAGGCCTCCGGCGGGAGGAGTCGCAAAGATCGCAACCCAAACGACTTCGATCAGATCATCTTTGGTGACGAGGATTCGTCGACGCTGCCACGCTACTTTGGGCCTCGAACGCCAAATTCCTAGTCATTGATGCGGTCTTTCAAAGAAGTAATTCCGCGCTGGATGATGAAGGTGTAGGGCAATCCTTCTGAATATTAAGCCGGAGACGCTAACGACTCGACTTATTAAAGTAATACGCTAAGTCTGATCGGATTTGCGTTGGTTGTGCTCGTCACATTTTTCGCACAGGTACCATTTGCTTCATTTACCCAAGGTTTGCGATGGAGACATTTGGGGCTCGGCGTTTTGCCGTGAGCGGTTTCTTTGCCCTTCCTCGGGTACCTAATAACCCTAAGTCGTCACCGTACGTTCCGAAAAGCTTCGCGGCCACTCCTTCAAGCCCGGCTTCGCGCGCGTCCCGCACGGCTGGGCACCACCCTGCCCATAGCGTTCGACGCCGGCGCTACCGCCCAGCAGAACACCATCAACGCGGCAACGCTGGCGTTCTCCCTCCAGCGCGACAACGGCGCCGGCACCGGTGGCGGATCGCGATCTTCGCCTTGCTGAATCCGGTCTACTTGGTGCACCACGCCGAGGGCGCCTGGCGCGCGGCCTGGCAGATGGTCACCAGCCCGCGCAAATGGGAGAAGACGCCCCACGGGTCTGGACGAGGAATACAACGACGACGGCCGGTGGTACGCGTTAACACCCACCTTCCCGTGCTGGATTCCCCCCGCAGCCTCCATCAAGTGTCGGATGTCCCGAAGATCAATCGATTCAAGCAGGCGGAATGCGCTTTCACAAGAGCTTTGAACCTTGGCGGGTACGGGAAGAAACTGGCCTCTTGCGTAAACCTTGAGGTTTGACGAAACTTGTCAATTAGCTTGTCTCATGATTGGGTTGTGGAAATTAGGAACACTACTGACCAATGGAGGCTGTTGTGGCTGTTTCGGAATATGCCCTGGCACTGTGCGCTCTATTGGGCACGCTGCTGGTACCTTTCAGTGTTCTTTACCAGATGCTGCGGCTGAAGCGTCGCGCACTCCTGATCCCCGCCCGGCCCGCACCCCGAGGTAACCAACGCTGACCATGCCGTACGTCGATATCAACCCCCACAAAGGCCGCCCCAAGTGGGTGGGCTACACCATCCTTGCCATCCTTCTGGTACTTACCGCTGCCGTGGTTTCGGCCGCGCTCATCCATCACTGACCTGCATCACGGATCACCGGATGCTGGGCAGGAGCTCCCGCCTGACCCCCTAGACTTACTGATTGAACCAGTGCCGCAGACCCGTTTGCCGAAACGTCCGGGGGGACAGACATGCCAGATCCGGCGGATCAGAATGCAGGCGCCCAAGCAGAGGATGCAGGGCAGCCGCAGCTGCGCCGACGCCGCGACCTTCGTCGTGCCGACGGCTCAGTGCAGGATGCCTGGACAGGAACCATGCCAGCCGTAACCCCTTCCCCTTCTAGTTCAAACGACGCCGGCAAGCCCGTGACGCGCCGCTCCTCCTGGGCGGAGGCGGCAGCGGCGGCCGACGCCACTAAGCCGTCCAGGGCACCTTCACCTGCCCCGGCGGCTCCTGTGCAGCCTGCACCCGCACCTGCGCAGCCGGCCCGGCTGCCGGCTGCCGATCCGGCCCCCGAACCTATCGCCTCGGTGCCCGCCGCCGCGACGCGTTCCGCGCGGGGTGCGGTGGCTCCTGAAGCTGCCGCGCCGGCGTCGGACGCTCCCGCCGAAACCCCCGCTTTCCGCCGGAGCCGGCCCACCGTGGCCGACGAGATCGCCGAGAGCCCCATGCCGGACTTCATCAGCTCGCCGGGCCTGTTCGTCAAGGAACAGAGGCCGCGGCCGGTCGGTGGTTTCCGCGGCGCCCTGTACAACCTGACCGGCGGCGCGTGGAACCTGGGGCCGGGTCCCAAGCAGCGCCAGGAGGATGAGCTGGCCCGCCGGATTTCGCGCCAGCTCCAGGGCAGCTACAACACCGCCGTCCTCAGCCTCAAGGGCGGGATCGGCAAGACCTCCACCACGGTGGGCGTGGGCCTGACGCTGGCCGAATACCGTGGCGACGCGCCCTGCGCCATCGACGCCAACCCGGACTCCGGCGACCTGGTAGAGCGCGCGCTGGGCGAGGGCATCTACCAGCAGGCCAGCCCGCGGACCATCACGGACCTGCTCGAAAACATCGAGTCCATCAATTCGCTGACCGCGCTGGCCCGGTACATGCACCACGCCGGCCGCCTGCACCTGATCGCGGGGGAACAGGACCCGGAGGTCTCGGACTCGCTGACGGCTGAGGAATACCTGCGGATCCGCAAGCTCATCTCCAGCTACTACTCCGTGGCGCTGACCGACTGCGGCACCGGCGTGACGCACAACGCCATGAGCGGGATCCTGCAGTCGGCGGACAACCTGGTGATCGCCGCCGGCTACGCGGTCTCCGGCGCCAAGCGGGCCCGCAGCACCCTGCACTGGCTGGCCAGCCACGGCTACGAAGACCTGGCCCGCAACGCGATCGTTGTGATCACGGACAAGGATGAGGTGTCCTCCCGTGTGGACAAGGACGCGATCGAGGAGCACCTGTCGGGGATCTGCCGCGAACTCATCGCAGTCCCGCACGACCGCGGCGTGGCCGACGGCGACCTCGTGACCCTTGACGTACTCAAGCCCGAGACGCGGCGGGCGTACAAGGAGATCGCAGCCGCGATCGTGGACGGGTACCGGTAGCCGCGCTGACTGGGTTCTTCACCGGGACTGCTCAGCAAGACAAGTTAGTTGCCCGAGGACTTCTGCCTGGCCAGAATCGAGATCTTGACAGCCAGTCGCAACAGGGCTGGCTCGTTTGGCGAGGCCAAGGTAGCTCCAGGGGCACTAAACCGGTCTTATCTAACCGCTAGAATAGGGCCCTTACAGGTCTCTTATGGGGGAATCAAATGGCAGAAAAACTGGCGATCAAGCCTGTCCGGAATCTGGGCGCCAGCGGGGCCGAGAGGAAGTCGGTTTTCAGAGCCGATATTCAGGGCCTTCGCGCCCTTGCCGTTCTGGTGGTTATCGCAGACCACCTTTTCGCATACCCTTCAGGCGGGTTCGTCGGCGTGGACGTTTTCTTCGTCATCAGCGGATTCCTCATCACGGGACTCCTGCTCAAGGAGCACGACCGCACCGGGCACATTTCTTTCGTGGGTTTCTACCGGCGCCGCGCCAAGCGGATCCTGCCCGCTTCGGCGCTTGTGTTGGCTGCCACAGCGGCAGGGGCTTACTTCGTCTTTAACACCGGCCGTTCCATCGGCGTCTTCATTGATGCCGCCTGGGCGTTTTGCTTCACGGCTAACTGGCGCTTCGCAAGTGTCGGAACAGACTATTTCCAAGGCACCGGCGCAGTGTCGCCCCTGCAGCACTTCTGGTCCCTGGCCGTTGAGGAACAGTTCTACTTCGTATGGCCCTGGTTGATGCTCCTCATCTTCGTTGTAGTGGGCCGAAAGGCAGCCGGTGACATAAAGCTTGCCCACCGAGCCGTGGCTGTGGCCATGTTCATCATCGTCGCTGCATCTTTCTCGTGGGCTGTATACGAGACGGCTACGTCCCCGACGTGGGCGTACTTCTCAACGCTCTCTCGCACTTGGGAACTTGGCATTGGCGCCCTTCTTGCTGTTGGTTCAACTCAATTGCGCCGACTGCCGGCGTACGTGCGCCCAGTTCTGGCCTGGGCGGGCCTTGCTGGAATTGTCGCAAGCCTGTTCGTAGTTTCATCCGACTCCTTGTTCCCCGCACCCTGGGCGGCTCTACCGGTGCTGTCCACCGCGTTTGTGATAGCTGCCGGGACTGGGGGCGAGCAGAGATTTCTGGCGCCGATAACGAATCCGCTCGCTCGGTACATCGGCAACATCTCGTACTCGCTATACCTCTGGCATTTTCCAGTCATCGTCCTCGGCCAAGTCTTTTTCCGCGACAAGGACATGCTGTATTTCGCTTCAACACTCGCATTAATGGCAGTGCTGTCCGTTGCCTCATATCACGTCGTCGAAGATCCCATACGCAAGTCGTCGTGGTTAGATCCCCGGAACAAGCGGGCACTTGAGCGGCCAAAGTCCTCCGACAAATCCTCGCAAATTCGGTCGATCGCGGCGCTGGGCGTCCTCGCGCTAGCGGCGAGTATCACGACGGGGGTGGCCCTTAGCCTTGACAAGGGGCGGTCATCCGACGCCCAAATTTCGGTCCCGCATGTAATGCCGTCGCCCTCATCAACCGCGACGAGCCTGACGGCGCAGGCCGCGCTTGCAGCGAAGGTTGAAGAGTCGGCCAGAGCCACTGAATGGCCAGAACTGAGCCCATCCATGGATGGGCTCGGACGTGCTTCCTTAGCGCCGGAGTGGTCCAACGACGGTTGTCTCGGACTAGAGCAGAAGGCGCTTGCCAACCCGCAAGCGAACGCCGAGCGATGTGTTTACGGAGACCCTAAAGCGGCGAAGACGGCGATGGTCCTTGGGGATTCTGTTGCCATAAGCTATGTGCCAGCTATCAGGGCCGCGCTTGAACCCCGAGGATATAAGGTCTTGGTCTACACAATGCAGCAGTGTCCTGCCGCGAAGGTATCCGTGTTGAAACTGGACAAGTCACCGCACCCTGAATGTGATGCATTTAGGGATTGGACGTGGACGAAGGCCAACGAGCTTCATCCGGACCTGTTGTTCCTGACTAGCACCGTAAGCCCCACACTTGCCAGTGGAGCCCAAGGATCTGCATTCCTCGACGAGTGGGCGCAAGGTTACGGAGACACATTCCGGGCCCTTAACAGTGCTGCAAAGCGAACGGTTGTACTGGACCCTCCCCCAGGAGGGCAATCATTGAGCGATTGTGCTACCCGGATCAGCAGGCCAAGTGACTGCAAAACGACGGTATCGAAGCTCTACGCGGACGTTCACACGGTGGCTAGCGATCAAGTCCAAGAACTTGGCAACAAGTCTTTCGAAGTCCTGACCACAAGGACCTGGTTCTGCACTGACTATGGTTACTGTCCCTCGTTTATGGGAACAACGCCAGTTTATGCGGATGGCACCCACCTGACCGCAAAGTATTCATCCTCGTTGGGGCCAGTCCTCGCGGAGGCCCTCAAACTCGCGGCTTAAGACCCTCCAATTGCTAGCCCCTATACTGGGGCGCCTGGGGAA
This sequence comes from Arthrobacter sp. B1I2, assembly GCF_030816485.1. Taxonomy (NCBI): domain Bacteria; kingdom Bacillati; phylum Actinomycetota; class Actinomycetes; order Micrococcales; family Micrococcaceae; genus Arthrobacter; species Arthrobacter sp. B1I2. The sequence continues at coordinate 2,078,626 of NZ_JAUSYC010000001.1, forward strand.
TCTTCTAGAGGCTGTCCGCCGCGTGCGTTCCACCGTGAAGCTTTTGGCGAGGGCCGTGCGCCGCCTGCTTCACAGCGCTGCGAGACGACGCAACTACCCGGTTCTGCTCACAAGCGTGCGCGGATGACTTTCACCTGGACACGCTCACCTAGGCCGCTAGATCTTAGCCGGGTCCGTGAAGCTGTCGCCGTAGTAGCGGCCGCCAACTCCGAAGGCCTCGGCGTAGAGTGCGGCGTCGAGGGCTTCGAGTTGCGCATAACTGCGGCCGGACACCGTGTCTTATTTGACCCCTCGCCGTAGGAGGAGGGCGCTCCCCTGCTTCTGCGCCGCTTCCGGTTCATCATCAGGCCGTGGAGCCGTGGACGCTGCTGCGAGGCCCAGAGCGATGAACACGAAGGCGTTCCACGGGTTCTGGTCCAGCATGTCCACTGAGATTGACCGCCAGATGAGTGCAGCGATCACGGCACCGGCTGCGATGCCCCACAGGCGCCGGTCGCCCGTGGACTTCCAGAGTGCGCTGCACATCGGGGCGAGCATCGTTAGGGCCATTGCGAACATGCCGAGGACGCCTGATTCAAGCAGGATCTTCAGCCAACTGTTGTCTACGGTGGCTCGGCGAGCACTCGCTGGGTCGACATCAAGTCCGTGCTGACCGGCGAAGAGTTCAGGCGCGTAGCCGCCAAACCCGGTTCCGATGAACATGTTTCCGTTCTGCGTCGATTGGAGGCGAGTCAGCCAAACATTACTCCGCTGGGTGGCGCTTGCGTCCACGCCAGACACAATCTCAATGAAGGACTGTAGAAGACGGTCGAGTTCCCGTGAACCGGTAATGACGTAAGCAACGATAGCGAGTCCAAGGACTGTGATCCCGAGTGCTACACCGCGTTTTCCGGCGAAGAAAAAAAGAACGACTACACCGATGGCGACTGCAACGAGGCCGCCACGGGAGCCGGTCAGGACGATGCCGACAGCGAAGAGTCCCATTAGCATGAGGAAGCCGACCTTCGTTCTCCGAGGCAGGTCCGCCAGAAGGCAGGCCGCGAGGACGATCACCCCGCACGCGAGAACTAGGGCGAGGTTGTTGGGGTTCATGGTGAAGCCGGTGTATCGCGTCAACCAGGAACTTGTTTCAGGGTTGTACGTCAGCCCTGACGTCAGTAGGCCGCCCCAAGTTCCCTTCATCAAGCCTGCCATTTGCAAGCCCACCCCGATCATCTGGAAGATGCTGGTCACAACCAGTCCAAACCCGGCACCCCTGATGTCTGGTCTGCGGAAACCAAGCCACAGCAGCGGAATGAACATTGTCCAGTTGAGTAGGCGTGACAGTCCATAGGCCGAGGAGGCGGCGCCTAAGGTGCTCAAGATCAGGGACACCAGGAGAATTACCACCCCTGCCTTCGCCGCCTTATTCATGCGTGGCGCTGGCAGGCTGAAGCTGTGGATCAACGCAACGAGGCAGACGCCCGCCAGCACAAACCTGGAGATGGTTCCTACGGTTCCGAGGGCTGGCGCCCAGCAAGTCACGAAAATGACCAGAGCATAGAGCCAGCCGACCGGCGCTTTCGGAAGGAAGCGTCCCAGCCCAATGGATTGGACAAGCGCCAGGACTGCGAGGGCAGCGAAGGCGCCGAACGAATAGCGGATGTCGAAGAATCCAGCGACCACAGCGACAACTGAAGTGACGATGAGGATTATTCCGGGCGCGGATTTGTTGACTGCGCCGACATCATTTTGATTGGTGAGTTTCAAGCGGCGTGTCCTTGTTTAATCGTCCCCCGCACGGTCCCGGTCAACGATACAGCAGTGCCGCCTTTATACTTGGCGAATGGCTAAGGGGGAATGACGGTTGGCAAAGGCGTTCTTGCCGTCGCGGCTAGCCTTGGGGTTGCAACGCTTGTGTGCTTCCCGGAGGTATTCTTCGGGCAGTCCAACGCCTCCACCCCATCCACGCCAACTGGACTTTCAGCGGCCTATAACGGTGCCATCCCATCCTTTGTTGAAGCTGTGAACGCGAAGTACCCTGGTGCGGTCCCGGCAGATGACGCGGCGATCATTGGTTATACGGTTTGCCAAACTTTTGACGCCGACCCCGCCACGGCATACGCCAGCTTTATGGCTCAGGAAAAGGCGGCTGGCGCCAGCGTTCAGCAGGCAGACTTTATGACGAGGACAGCGGTGCAAACCATCTGTCCCCGCCAAAAGTCTCACATGCCCTAAAGACACTGCACTTCACCCCATCGCATTGAGCTCTACAATCGGTGCATGACTATTGGGGGACTAATCAGCCGTTGGAACACTGCCAGGAAGCTGCGTAAGGGCCGGTGCGCTGAATGCAACCAGCCCTTACGCGATGATGCCGCGGACCTGTTCTGCTCTGACGAATGCGCCGTTGGGAACAGGGTTCACGGCTCCTACTAGCGCGGTGCGATGAACCGGGTGAACGCTGCAACCCAGTGCAGGACGCCGGCGTCGTTGGGGTGGACGCCGTCACTGATGAGGATGCCGGCTTCTGCCACGGTCTCACCGAAGCGGGGGCGCCATATCAAACACCAGCACGTTGCTCTGCTCATTCTCAAGCTGTTTGGCTTTGGCGACATAGTTAGACCAGGGCTCAATAGGTGCCGTGCCCAAGGCATCAAGGATCTCGGCACAGAGCACGATGGTCGGCAGCTTATCCGCCGCATATTGCCCGTTGATTTTGCCGATCATGGCGGTAAGGTTCGCTTTTACCGTTGCGGAGGGCACCCCGCCTGACCAGTCGTTCCGCATGTCGGTGATTATCATCAGTGATGGGGTGAACGTTTTGAGGTTGTCCCAATGGTTCTGGGTGGTGGCGTCCAGCCAGAAGTTGGTTTGCGTGGAGCTGGCGCCGTGGGGGACAACAGTGACGCCGACACTTGCGTCCCCGTTGAACACCATGAACCCGTTGAATGTGACGATGCCGCCGGATGACCAGCCGACCTCGACGCTGTGTACCCCCGAGGTGAGGGTGATGTTGACCAGCTGACCGCCCACTGTGGAAGCGTTGAAACTGTCAAAGGCGACCGCCGCTCCACCGTCTACTTTGTAGTAGCCGATGCCGCCTCCCGACTTTTTAGTGAGGACCAGGAACAACCGGTTTGTTTGGACGTTCGTGAGCGTGACCTTGTGGTCCACGGTAGATAGTTCAAAGGCGTGCCGCCCGATGCCGCTGGTGCTGGGCTGTGGCACGTTTGGCATAGTGATTGGCAGGATGCTCATGTTACCCATTGATGGGGTAGCCCAGGCGATGTATCCAAGGCCCGGGGTTGTGACGCCGTTGGCAGGAAACTGTGCGGCGAGAGCAAGGTTGAGCTGGTGCGTGAACCGGGCCGTGTAGCTGCTCACACCCGCGCCTTCAATGAATGAGTGACCAATGGCCCATACGTAACATTTGCCGCCGTTGCGGCCCGCGAGTGCGCGGTGGAAGGGGCGGAGACGTCGGGCGCGGGTAGCCTCAATGTCCTCCAGCCCTCGGGGGGTTGCTGGGGCGGCACCGATGGATGCTGGCGTTACGGGTGCGTCGAGAATGCTTCCCATGGATTAGCTCACCAGAATCTGGGGTACGTTGGTCGCCGCGCCGGCAGCGTTCCCGGTGATGGTCGGCTGCGTGAAGGTCTTGATGACCGGCGAGCCGTAGGTGACGTTGTAGGCGAGGACTGCGTTGTTAGCGTCCCGACTGGTGATGGTTAGCGTTCCGGGCTTTCCGTCCGGCCACTGCACGGCGGCGCTGGTGACTAGGTTGTTCGCGTCCACCGTGACAGTCCCGGCAATGATCGTGTCCGGGGTCTTGGCGATGTTCGCATAGCTGGCATAAGTGGCATTGTTTTCCCCTCGCGCCGCCGCGATCGTCGACTGGTACCGGTAGCCCCTCCCGCCTCTTCTCTCTAGTGCGGGGTGACGTTTCGGTGCCTGCCGCCGTCGTACTCCTGCCTTCCGCTCCCAGTAGTGCCCCGCGCAAAGACAGGTAGCCGGTGCGGGGGCGTTCCGCACTGCGGCCTCCTAGCCTTTCAGCATGATGGAACTCATGGACGGTGGGCGCCGCCGTCGCCGCCTGCCGAAGCGCGAACCCTGGAGCTGGTGGGCTTCTGCATTGTCGGTAACTGCAGCCGCGGTGTTGCTGCCCGCCATAGGGCTCAAAGCCCTGGCCACCGCCCTGCCGTTGGGGAAGAACCCGGCGGCGCGGCCGGACCCTGACGACTCCTACCTCCTTAACTAGGGCACCCCCGGGGGCCGAACTGCCCGCCTCTCCGGCGAGACGGGCAGTTTGGAGTGCCGTTTTTAGACGAGCAGGCTCTCCGGTAAGGCAGCCGGGCTCGTCTTCGCGAAAATAGAGCTGTCCAGTTCTGTGACGGAGGGCTTCCCGACAAATCCCATTGCGCCCTTGAATTCCTCCTGGAGGATTGAGAACACCCGGTCCACGGCCAGCTCACCGCCAGTCGCGAGGGCGTAGGCGAACGGACGTCCGGCCAGCGTCGCCTTGGCCCCCAAAGCGACTGCCTTGACGATGTCGTGCCCCCGGCGGATGCCGCCGTCGAGATAGATCTCCGCCCGTCCGCCCACAGCGTCAACAATTGACGGCAGCACGTCGATGGTCGCCGGCTGGGAGTCGAACTGCCGGCCGCCGTGATTGGAAACGAAAATGCCGTCCGCTCCCTCATTCACTGCCCGGGCTGCGTCCTCAGCGTCCATGATGCCCTTGATCACCAGGTTCCCCTTCCACTCGGAGCGGAGCCGGGCGAAGTCATCCCACGTGGCACCCGGGTTCTTGTTGGACGCCATCCAGTTGTTCATCTCGTCCATACGCAGCGGGCGGCCGTTGATCTGGTAGTTGCCGTACGTCATCCTCCGGCCCGTGAGCCAGCGCCAGAGCCAGGCCGGGCGCGTTGCGGCGTTGAAGTAATCTGCCACCGGTGGCCGCGGCGGCATGGACAGCCCGTGGTGCAGGTCCCGTTCGCGCTTGCTGGAGGACCCCACATCGCCTGCCACTACCAGCGTCTCAACCCCCACAGCCCGCGCCCGGTTGATGTAGCTGGCGGTTTCCGCCGGATCCTTCCAGAAGGCGATTTGCGCCCACAGATTGTTGGGAGCCACCTTGGCCACCTCTTCCAGGGAACACCCCGCCCAGGCACTGTGGATGAAGATCGATCCTGCCCTGACCGCAGCCCTGGCAACGGCAGGATCCGAACCCGGGTGGAAAATGGTGAGCATCCCCATTGGTGCCACCATCAGCGGCATCGCCAGGGAATGGCCCAGCACCGTGGTGGACGTGTTCATGCCCCGCAGATCCACCATCGAGCGTTGCCGAAGCATCAGGGCATCGAAACGGTCCTCGTTGGCGCGCATGGTGGTCTCGTCCAGCGCACCGCCCTCCAAATAATCCGAAATCATCTTAGGCAGCTGCTTGCGCGAGGCTTTGCGGTAGTCCTCGACGCTGACAATCCATTTGTTTCTCAAGAGTCCTGCTCCAATGTGAAGGTCTAAATTACTTTCGCCAGGAATTGCTTAGTGCGTTCATGCCGCGGTTCCCGCAGGACGGTCCGCGGGTCGCCCTGTTCCACGATGCCGCCACCATCCATAAAGATCAGGTGGTCGCCAACTTCCCGGGCGAAGCCAATCTCGTGGGTGACCACGATCATGGTCATCCCGGCGTCCGCGAGCTTGCGCATCACGTCCAGCACCTCGCCTACAAGCTCCGGGTCCAAGGCGGAAGTGGGCTCGTCAAAAAGCATCAGCCGGGGCTCCATGGCCAGCGCCCTGGCGATGGCCACGCGCTGCTGCTGGCCACCGGAAAGGGACGCCGGGTAGGCATGGACTTTTTCTGCCAGTCCCACGCGTTCCAGGAGGATCCGTGCCCGGGCCTGGACGGCCTTCCGGCTCTCCTTCTTCACCCTGACCGGTGCCTCGCAGACGTTCTCCAACACCGTCATGTGGGGAAAAAGATTGAAGCTCTGGAAGACCATGCCGATGTTCTCGCGCATCCTCGCCGCCTCAGCGTTGTTCTGCGCGTGCAGCCGGCCCTTCTTGATCTTCACCCCAACCGGCTGTCCCTCCACAAGGATGTACCCGCCGTCGAGCGTTTCCAGCTGGTTGATGCAGCGGAGGAATGTCGACTTACCGGAGCCCGACGGCCCGATAATGCAGGTGACACTGCCCTTAGGGACTGTCAGATCGATGCCTTTCAGCACTTCAAGGTCACCGAAGCTCTTGGTAACTCCCTGTGCTTCGATCATCACGTCAGTCATGGCCGGACCTCCTCTGGTGTGGCGCGGGAGTTCACCGCTTTGGGCTTTCGGGGGCCGCGGATGCTTCGCCCTGAGGTAATGCCGCCCCGGTTGAAATGCCGTTCAATGAAGTACTGCCCCAGGCTCAGGATGCTCGTGACCAGCAGGTACCACATGCTTGCGGCGATGAGCAGCGGAATGGTCTTGAAGTTTGCGCTGTAGACCAGCTGCGCGGAGTACAGCAGCTCCGGGAAGGCGAGGACGCTTACCAGGGAGGTGGTCTTCAGCATGGAAATGGTCTGGTTGCCCGTGGGCGGGATGATGATCCTCATCGCCTGCGGCAGCACAATCCGCGAAAGTATGGCGAACCGACGCATGCCCAGTGCCGTGGCCGCTTCCGTCTGCCCGCGGTTGACGCTCAGGAGTCCTGCGCGGACGATCTCGGACATGTAGGCACCTTCGTTCAGTCCCAAGCCCAGGATTGCCGCCATGAAGGGGGTGATGAGCACGTTGGCATCCACGGAGAAGAACTCGGGCCCGAACGGCACTCCTACCGCAATCCGCGGGTAGATGGCTGCGATGAAACCCCAGAAGAGGAGCTGGACGAAGACCGGCACCCCGCGGAAGAGCCACACCAGGAACGCGGCGGTCCCGCCGACGATGACGTTGGGAGCGAGCCTGGCCAGCGCCAACAGGACGCCGACGACGATTCCCACGGCCATGGAGATGGCCGTAAGTCCCAGCGTGCGAAGGAGGCCCGTGAACAGCCGCTCTGAGGTGAACCAGCCGAAGACGACGTTCCACTCGAAGCGGGGATTGGTGACGAGGGAGTAGGCCACCAGGAAGATGGCAAACAGGACGATTGCCGCCGTGAGCCACAACCCTCCGTGGCGCTGGTGGGGACGTCCCAGGAGAAGCTGCCGGTCCAGCCCGTCACCGGCTGGTGCCTTGGCGTCGGGTTCCGTGGCTGTGTTGGCCATGTGGCTACTGCGCTTTGTTGAAGGCGAAGTCAGAGATTGCACCGCTGCCTACGCCCCACTTGTCGAGGATCTCCTTGTACTTGCCGCTCTTGGCCAGCGACTCCATGCCGAGCTGGATGGCCTTCTCCAGTCCGGCGCCCTTCTTGAAGCCGATGCTGACGGGGGAGACGTCTTTTTCGCCGAGCAGTTCGATCTGGCCGCCCTGCTTGATGGCGTAGCCCAGCGTGGGTCCGTCAATGTAGACGGCGTCAATGCGGCCGGCAGTAAGTGCGAGGTTGGGGGCCTGCATATCGGGGTAAGTCATGGCTTCGATGGCCGGGTTGCCGGCGGCCGTGCACGCCTGGGACAGGGCTGGAAGACGCTTGAGGTCCTGGAAGGAACCCTTCAGCACGCCGACCCGCTTGCCGCAGAGGGTGTCCACCGTGACGTGCTGCGGGTTGCCCGGAGCCACACCGATGCCGCTGCCTGACTGGTAGTAATCCACAAAATCAAGCACTTTCATGCGTTCGGTGGAGGGGGACATCTGGGAGATGGCCATGTCGAACTTCCCCGCGGCAATGCCGGGGATGATGCCGTCGAAGGGGCCGCTCTTGACCTCCGTCTTCAGGCCCAGTGTCTGCCCGAGGGCCATGGCAATTTCGGGGTCCACGCCGTGGGTGGTTGTTCCGTCCGGTGCCATGAAGTGCAGGGGCGGTGAGCTCTGGCTCATGGTCACGGTGAGGGTTCCCTTGTCCCGTGCGTCCTTGGGGAGGGCTGCCGCGGCGGCTTCGTCGACTTTGACGGCTTCCGCGGAGCTGGAGGATTTGGGGGCGTCGGACTGGGCCGAGCTGGTCGTCTCCGGATTGGAGCAGCCGGAGAGAAGCACGCTCGCCATGGATACTGCGGCGATGGTCACCAACATCGATCGAAACTGAATCATCTACACGCCTTCGGAGTTGGGGGAGGAGGGGTGGTAGGAGAGCTTCCAACCTTGGTGGGCAGCAGTAACTGTGTTACAGATCACTTTGCTGTCCTGTATCATGTACCGTACATCATGCACGATTTTCCGCAAACACCTTTTTGCTTTGTCCGGTTTGTGACGGCGCGCTGATGAACGTCCTGCTGTTGGCCAATCCGATTGACCCGAAAATTCACATAGGATTCCGAAATGAACGCCGCTTCGCCCGAAGAAGAAGTCCTGATCCCCGGCCGGCCGATGCTGGTGGACCAGGTGTTCGAGGCCATCCTGTCCCTGTTGTTGGATGACAAGATCTCCACTGGGGCGCCGTTGAGCATCGATGGATTGGCTAAGCGCTTCAAGGTTTCCTCAACACCCGTGCGGGAGGCGCTGGCCCGCCTGGAAACGACCGGCATGGTCCGGCGGGAAGCGTTGCGCGGCTACAAGGTTGCGCCGGAACCCACTGCCCGGGACATCGCCGCACTTCTGGCATCACGGCAGATTCTTGAACCTGCCTGCAGCAGTATTGCCGCGACCAACTCGACGGATGAGTTGGTGGTGGACCTGGAGGGGTTCCACCACGACCTTGAGGCGTCCCGACGGGGCGGGGATACCTTTGCCGGCTACCGCGCTTACTGGAAGGCCGATGAGAACTTTCACCGGCGGATCGTGGAGGCCACGGACAACGAGTTCCTCTTGCGTGCCTACGGTTCTATCGAGGGCCACATCCAGCGCTTCCGGCTCATGGTGCACAACGACATGAGCGGCGACCACACGGTGCAGGAACACCACGCCATCATCGATGCCATCAAAGCCGGCGACCCGGACGCAGCCACGGCCGCCATGACGCGGCATATCGAGGGTATTAGGTCCCGCTCGCTGGGCCTTAAGAAGTTCGGTCAGTCACAGTAGTACGTGCTACCCCAAAGTGACGGGTTTCCTGACCGTGGCGAGCAGGAGGACACCTGCCACAGCGGTGGCTCCGGACAGCAGGAACATGACGATCGCCAGCGGGGGTGCAGCGTCGGCTTCGCCCAGGATGGTGATCCCGATTGCGACGGCCACCAGCGGGTCGATGACGGTCAAACCGGCGACCACCAGCTCGGGGGTTCCCCGGGTGTGGGCGTTCTGGACCAGGAAGCTGCCGGCCAGGGCGGCAATGAGCAGCCCCGCCAGGCACGTCAGCGACAGCCACTCGAAGTCGCCCTGGAACAAACGGGCGATGACGGTCTTGGCCAGGGCTGCCACGAACCCGAACAGGATCCCGGCTCCGGCGGTGAAGACCACGGCGCCCCAACGGTGCCGCCCCAACGCGAAGGCCACCGCCAGCACCACGAGAACCGCGGCAAGCACGATCAGAATGGTGACCAGGTGCCGGTCGCTGATCTCCACGTCTTCCGCGGACAGCGCCGCTACCGCAACAAACACACCCACGCCGCCAACGCACAACGCCACCGCTGTGAGCGCCCGCCGCCCGGGGGACCGGCGGGTCATCCGCGCGGTGGCCAGCGTGGTGACCACCAGGGCGATTGCGCCGATGGGCTGCACCACGATCAGGGGCGAGAACCGGAGGCTGGTGAGCTGGAGGAGGATGGCAGCGCCGAGCATCGCCGTCCCGGCCAGCCACACGGGCCTCCCCATCAGGGCCTGAAGGCGTCCACCACCCATGCTGCCCGCCGCGCGGCCGGCAGCAGCCGGCTGGTCCTCCACGGCCCGGTGCTGGAACAGTGTTCCCAGGGCGAGCAGGACGGCGCCGGCGGCGGCGATCGGAATCCCCAGCCAGTGATAGGACGTGAGTGCGGACACGGACGCAGCCTGGATCATGCTCAGACCTTACCCAACCCGGGGCCAGGCAACCCGCCCAGGGTGACCACCCGCCGTCGTACCTTTGCGCAGCCGGCCCGCTGAGCGGCCGCGCACCGCACGGCTAGATCAGGCTTGGCTGGCTGGCAAGGATATAGTCGACGGCGGCAGGCCCGGTCATGGACAGCTCGCGCCATTCTCTTCGCCAGCCAATGTCCTGCTGCGTGTGTCCTTCCTGGGCGGCGGCTGCCGACAACGCCGTGGCGGAACCCGGTTCCTCAGCGTTGAGCACGCACCAGCTCAGGTACAACCCGTACAGGTCGTCTTCGCCCAGGCCCGGCTGCTTTCCGGGGACGGAGACGATGCATTCCGACAGGAAACGGCGGTAGTTTGAACCACTCATGGATGAGCCCTTCAGCTGGGTATGGACTTACAGTGTCATTTGCTGTGCCCGCGACCGGACGCCGCTTACACACAGGCCATTCGTAGCCGGAATAGCCCCGGATGGGCCGCGGCCGTGTAATTTTTGGTACGCAAAACTGCTAATCATGCTTAGTATTGTTGGGCGCGGGCTGCCCGCTGGGGGCAGAGCACCCGCGCCGCACCGGAGGTCTCAAACATGGACAACGAAATGCGTCCCCTCACTGATGAAGAACTGATGTCGGAGCAGGCCACCGCCCTGCCGGACAAGGAAGTGGCGTCCGTTCTGGACCTGAACGCAGACCTGGACCTGGGCATCAACGCCGCAGCACCCATCGACCTGGCCGTCGCCGCCAACGCCAACGTGGCCGCACCCATCGACGCCGCGGCTTCGGCCAACATCCTCTCCTTCGGCTCCGACGCGCAGGCACTGTCCAGCCAGGACGCCACCATTGACCAGGGCATCACGGCGGACGCGAACGCCGACTCCACCCAGGACAGCGTGATCGGCCAGGCTGATGACACGGCTGACGCGGGCACCGACACCGGAACTGCGGACGGCACGGCAGGTGCGGTGACGGATCCCACGAGCACCGGCGGGCTGACGGACGCGGCCGGCGTGCTGAACGGCAACCTGCTGAACGTCGACGTGAACCTGGACGCCGACGCCGCCATCGCCGCCCCGATCAACGGCGCCGTGGCCGCCAACGCCAACGTGGCGGCACCCATCGACGCAGCGGTCGCCGCCAACATCGGCTCCATCGACAGCCAGGCGTACGCCATCTCGGACCAGAGCGCCACCATCTCGCAGCACATCGACGGCGAGGCCAACGCCACCGCCGACCAGCAGTCCGACCTGCAGCAGTAAGAAAAGATGACCCAAACCCACGGCGGCCCGCCTCCCGAGGCGGGCCCGCCGTCGTCACGCGCCACCCTTGCCCAGGACCCGCCTACACACACCATTACGACGGCGGGAGCCCACCTTCCCGCCCGGGCCGACGGTGTGCAGCTGCTCGGCACGGCCGAGGGGTCCGGCTACCGTGAGCCGCCCGCCCTGGTGCGCCGCGCCGACGGCCAGACCCTGCAGCTGACCCGCCTCCTGTACCTGGTGCTGGAAGCCGCCGACGGGACGCAGGACCTGGAGGGCGTCGCCCGGCACGCCAGTGCCGGATCCGGGCGGCTGGTCAGCGCGGACAACATCCGCACCCTGATGGACTCGCAGCTGCTGCCCATGGGCCTGCTCCGCCTCGCTGACGGCACCCAGCCGGAAGTGAAGAAGGCCAACCCCTTGTTGGGCCTGCGCTTCCGATACGTCGTGTCCGATCCCGAACGCACCCGCAGGATCACGGCACCGTTCGCCGTGCTCTTCAACCCGCTGATCGTGGTGGCCGTGACGGCCGCGTTCCTGGCGGCATGCTGGTGGCTGCTCATGGTCAAGGGCCTCGGCTCCGCGACGCACGAGGCCTTCGAGCAGCCTGCGCTCCTGCTGCTGATCCTCGCCGTCACCATCCTGTCCGCCGGCTTCCACGAATTCGGCCACGCCGCCGCCACCCGCAAGGGCGGGGCAACACCCGGGGCCATGGGCGCCGGGCTGTACCTGCTGTGGCCGGCGTTCTTCACCGACGTCACCGACTCCTACCGGCTGGGCCGCGGCGGCAGGATCCGCACGGACCTGGGCGGGCTGTACTTCAACGCCATCGTGGCGGTGGCCATCATGGGGCTGTGGTGGGTCACCGGCTTTGACGCGCTCCTGCTGGTGGTGGTCACCCAGATCCTGCAGATGGTCCGCCAACTCATCCCGCTGGTGAAGTACGACGGCTACCACATCCTGGCCGATGCCACCGGCGTGCCCGACCTCTTCCAGCGGATCAAGCCCACCCTCCTGGGGCTCCTTCCCTGGCGCTGGGGCAACCCCGAAAGCAAGGTGCTGAAGCCCTGGGCGCGGGCGGTGGTGACCGTGTGGGTCCTCGTCACCGTACCCGTGCTGCTGTTCAGCATGGTGATGATGGTGCTGTCCCTGCCGCGGCTGCTGGCCACCGGCTGGGCAAGCGCCGGCAAGCAGCAGGAGATGCTGGCCGCGAGCCTGTCCGCCGGGGATTTCGTGGGCGTGGCCGTGCGGGCGCTGGCGATCGTTGTGGTGGCGGTGCCCATGCTGGGCCTCCTGTACATCGTGGTCCGGCTCCTGCGGCAGCTGGTCACAGGCCTGTGGCGGAAGACCCAGGGCAAGCTTGTCCAGCGGACCGTCGCCATGGGCGCCGTGGCGGCCCTGCTCGCGGGGCTGGCCTGGGCATGGTGGCCCGACGGCGGGACGTACCGTCCGGTGCAGGCGTACGAACGCGGGACGCTGGGTGACGCCACCCGCGCGGTCCTTCCCCAGCGCAAGGCCGGGGTGTTGCGGCAGGGCGCCACCGGCCGAACCGTCGCCCTGTGGCCGGCCGGTGCCACGAAGCCCACGCGGGACAACCCGCAGTTGAGCATGGTGCTGGTGCCGGTGGAGAAGTCCGGTTCCGGCGCGTCTTCAACCGGCGGCGGGTCATCTGCTGCGTCCGGTGCTGCGGCGCCGTCCTGGGTGTTCCCGTTCGACCGGCCCGCTGCCCCTGCCGGTGACGGAAACCAGGCGCTCGCCGTCAACACCACGGACGGCTCGGTCCAGTACAGTGTGGCGTTCGCGCTAGTGTGGGCCGAGGACGGAGAGCCCGTGACCACGACCAACGAGGCTTACGCGTTTGCCAGCTGTACCGGCTGCGCCGCCGTGGCCGTGGGCTTCCAGGTGGTCCTGGTGGTGGGCCAGACCGACGTGATCGTCCCGCAGAACCTCTCCGCGGCGGCCAACTACAACTGCCTGGACTGCCTCGCCTACGCGTTGGCGAGCCAGCTGGTCCTCACCCTCGACGGGCCGCTGGACGCAGCGAGCAGGCAACAGCTTGAGGCCCTGTGGGCACAGATCGCCGAATACGGCCGGAACATCCAGAACGTGCCGCTCTCCGAAATCCAGGCCACTCTCAACGGATACAAGGAGCAGATCACGGCCATCATCAAGGGCAGCTCCGGGTCGGCGTCCACCGCGCCCACATCCCCGGCATCCGCTGACCCCGCCCCGAGCCCCACCTCGTCCCTGGCCCAAGCCGAGCCCACGGGCACGGCCCCGGCAACCGCCCCCGCCGGTGTTCCCAACCCGGCCCCGACTCAAGGAGCAACCGCCCCGGCCGGCCCATATGTGGAAGGCGGGGAGCCGACGTCGTCCGTTGACTATGCCACGCCGGCACCCACTGCTGATTCCGGGACGGGGGAGACCCTGGCGCCGGTTCCCACCTCCAGCGCCGGCTAACCCGGCATTGCTCCGCCTCCCAAACCGCCTTCCGGGATGGTCTGGACAATGATGCGGGTGGCGAGGATTGTGATAACTGCGTCCCCTCTTCCGTGCGCTTCCACCAGTGCACGACTGCGAAGGCGCCTGGAATCAGAATTGAGTCATGCGACGCACCGTTTTGCGGTGCCTGTGCGGCCGGTGGGCCCTGAAGTTTTGAAGGGTCCGCTGCCGCAGCATGGACAGCCGGGGATCCTTGCTCCCAAAGGGTGACCAGTTTGCAGCCCTCCCAACGGGAGGCGGACCGGCCACGCTGAGCGTCGGCCTTCACAGGCTGAGCATCGTTCAAAAAGAGAGCATTCCGATGCAACACAGTCCGGGAATCCCGAGGGGATTCCACAAAATTCCGATCATTTTTGCGGCCGCTATTGCCCTTGCCCTGTCCGTGGCATGGGCCGGACCGGCAGGGGCGTCCTCCTGGGGCCCCCGTTCCTGGACGGTCCAAGTTGGTTCCGAGTCATGGGACCAGGAAATCCAGGGGATGGCCTTCCTCCCCACTGACATCACGGTCAACGAAGAGGACAGCATCACCTGGGAGGCGAACTCCGCCGAGATCCACACGGTGACGTTCCTGGCCTCGGGCCAGTCGCTGGAGCCCTTCAACCCGGGGGCCCCTGACCAGCTGAATAAGCGGGGCGGCAGCTGGTACGACGGGCAGTCGTACTACAACTCCGGCCTTCTGGCGAACGTACACGTTCCGGGATTCCCCACGGTGAAGAGCTACAAGTTGAAGTTTCCGCACGAAGGTCACTTCACCTACTACTGCCTGGTTCACGGCATGGCCATGAAGGGCACCGTCCACGTCCAGCAGCGAGGGTCCGCGTACCCGCATACGCAGCGGGACTACGACCGCTCGTCAGCGGTCCAGGAGGAAGCCATTCTTAAGGATGGAATGAAACTTGACGACGCTCTGGCCAAGCATGCGAGCAGCCGCAAAGTCTTCGCCGGCGACGACGATGGCATCGCCATGGTCATGCGCTTCGTCCAGCCGACGGTGAGAGTCCACGTGGGCGATACGGTCCATTTCATCAATCCAGGAATGGGCGCACCGCACACAGTCACCTTTGGCGACGAACCGGCGGACATTTTCGCCCCGAGCGGTGATCCCAAGGATTACCGCGGTGGCGACCTCAACTCCGGGATAATCCCCGCCGATGCAGGCCCGCATTCCACGTTCGACGTCACGTTCAAGACGGCGGGAACGTTCAGGTACATCTGCGCACTCCATGACTACATGGGCATGGTGGGCAAGGTGATCGTGGTCGACTAACGCCGGCCCCTCACGAAGCGGCCCCTCAACGACCTGATCGATGAGGGGCCGCGTTCGCGGGACAGAGTCGGGCTCTGTTCTTGTCAGGAAGGGTCTTTACGTCCTGGGCGGTGCCGGCCTGCAAAAGTGGGAGGCGCAGGCTGGGGGATGCTGGAATGATCCCCGCCCGGCCGCCGTCGCCGTAATTCCAGGGCGAGGGCTTCCTGCCCCCGGGCCATTGCCCAGCGGTGGTTCGCTGAAAAGGCGGGTTTGAGGAGCCAACTCAGCCGACGCAGGAGTGGTTTGGACGCGCTGACCCGCCAATCGTAGATGACAACCGTTTCTGGTCCGTCCTCTTTAAAGGTCCAGCGTCCGGTGCCGTTCAGGTCTCCATGCGCGGAGAGAGCCAACCCGTGTTCTGTGACGGGCTCAGTGACGGTGAGCTGCCACTTGAGTGTGTACGGCAGCCAGCCCTTGGTGTGGAGGAAGAAGGTTTGGCCGGTGCCATCCGAGTTGCCCGGATCCAGCCGCTCAACACGCAAGTACACAGAGGGCCACCAGCGGGCCAGCGTTCCGGCATCACCCAGAATGTCCACAACCTCGCGCGGGGTTCCGGCGACACGCCAGACAGTTAGAAATTCATAGTCGTTTCTACTTTTGGAATTGCCGCCCATTGCTGCCTCCACGCAAGGATTATGGAGCCACAGTACGTAGGGCGTTGCCCGTAATCAACGTCCCGAGCACCATCCGGTCCCTTGCTGAAGCACACCCCATGGCCCCGGCCCCGACTAGGGGGAATACCTGGGCGGCCGGCATATCCAGGGGGCCAGAAGGGGTAGGCGGATGGCGCCAGATGGGTGCGATCTACCCTTATGGCGCACTGGTGGCCCGTGTACGTTTGCTACTGCCGGAGAGTCCCGATCTCGCAGCATTCGCATTTTGGGAATCGGCTGGGAACCCAGTAGCGCCCGTACTGGACTTGGGCAGGCCGCCCTTCAATTTCCCTTTGCCGAATCCATGGAGACACCCGTGTCTAAGCGCATTATTCCCGTCCTTGCTGCCGTTTTTGCGGCACTATTCCTCTCGGCAGCTCCAGCCCCGGCCGCCACGGCCTCCGACAAGGACGCGATCACCGCGTACGCCAACTGTCCCCTGGAGCGCATCGGCACCCAGTTGGTTCGTTGCGACAACCTCACGGGCGCGGGGGTGGCTGCTCCTTTCTGGATACCTGAGCAGACGTAGCCTCTTTGAGGAGCGGGGCCCTGATGCTGCGGGGCTTACAACCTCGCGGATAGTAAGTAGACTTAGCAATGGACGTTGCGTCCAGCAGTGCGGCGCTGCGTTCCACGACCTTCGGGGTGCGTAAGGCGCTTCCGAACGCTTCACCTCGTGCGGCGGGTCCACCTGCTCCGGGTAGGTTCCACAACCTTCAGCTCTGGTTCAGCCTCGCTGTCTGCCGGGTCTACTCACGCAAGTCCACCTAAACAGCCGAACGGCTCCCCTCCGACCTGGGCGAAGGGGAGCCGGTTGCTCCTGGGATGGTGTTAGAAGCCCGATGTGGCGGTTGCGGTAAAGGTGATGATGGGTTTGACGAAGGGGTTGCCTGCCAGGTCAGTGAGCGTCGTCGCCGGGGAGTAGGAGGGTTTTCCATAGGTGACACCTTGCAGAGTGCTCCCCGTGGCGGAATTTCCGAGTTTGATCGTTAATGTCTTGGCTGCGGAGTTCCAGATCAGGGTTGAAGAGCCGCCGGACCCGTTGGTGGGCCCAAACGTGGCCGTTGCTCCGACATAATTGCTACCCAGAGAAATTGTGCCGATGCTTAGCCCTGTGCAGTCGGTCGTTGCAAAGCTGAGCGAGTCATCGGACCCGTTGTCCGACAGCGTGGCGGTCCCATTGAACGTGGTGGCGGTGCTGGTGCTGGAGCAGAACTTGGCCGGATCCAGTGATTTGGAGAATTGAATGGTTATTGTGTCGCCCTTGTCCGCTTGATACTGCTTAGGACCACCGTCCGCCATAGTGATGCCTGTTACTACAGGCGCCACTGTGTCCTTGGTGGTCGTACCGGCAGCGCTCGCCGTTCCACTGTTACCTGCCGCGTCGGTAGTGGCGGCTGTATAGGTCAGGGTGCCGTCTTTCAGAGTGGAGATGTCTATCGTCGTCGACCAGGTTGTGCCGGTGGGGGTGACCTGGCTGGTCACCGTCTTGAACACAGAATCCCTGACCGTGACGTTGACGACGGTTCCCGTCTCCGTGGTGCCGCTGACCTTGCTGCTAGTACTGGCGTACATCGGTGCGGTAATGCTGAGGACCGGTGCCACAGTGTCCTTGATGTCTGAGGTAGTGGCGGCCGCGCTGGTGTTCCCCGCGGCGTCTTTGACCGTCACGGTGTAGGTCACCGTCTCATCTTTGAGCGAGTCGAGATTGAGGTTCAGCGACCAGCTGCCGTCATTAGCCGTTGCCGTGCCTGTCACGGGTAAGGCCGATCCGGGGCTCGTTGCAGTAACAGTCAATGAGGCCCCGGCTTCTGCGCTTCCGGAAACAGGAACTGCAGCAACATTGCCGATGTTCACGTACCCCGGCACGCTCAAGCCCGTTGCCGCGGCCGGCGCCACTGTGTCTTTTGTGCTGGTAGCCGTCTTCGCAGCGCCCGTGTTGCCTGCGGGATCAGTTGCGGTGGCCGTGTAAGTCACGGTGCCTTGATTGAGGCTCGTCAGGTCGGGGCTGGCAGACCAGGTTCCCGTGCCGGAAGCGGTGACAGTAAACGTTACCGAATGGGCAGCGCCCGCGTCAGTGGCAGTAAGGGTGACTTTGGCCCCTGCTTCCGCCGTTCCGGTGACGGGTACGGCGGCAACGTTGGTGGGATTCACAAAGACCGGAGCCGCAAGCGAAGGCGCGTACGGCGCCTGGGTGTCGATCCACACACTCTGGTTCTGAGCAGCCCCGGAGTTGCCCGCGTTATCAGTGGCGAAGTAGGAGACGGTGTGGGTCCAGTCGCCCGTGACGGGAACGTTCGCGACGGCGCCGCTCACGATCTGCTTTGCGCCGCCGTCGACCGCGTAGCTGATGGCGGCCACGCCTGAGCCGCCGGCACCGTCGTCGGCCGTGATGGTCACGGTGACGGGGCTGGTGTTGTTCCAGCCGGCCGCGTTCGGGGTTGGCGAGAGACTGGATACTGTGGCCACCGGGGCGGTGGAGTCGCTGCTGACGCCGCTGCTGCGTGGGCTTTCCGCGCCGGTCCACAGGGCGATGGTGGGCGTGACGGTGTAGTACCAGATACCGCCGGGGACGCTCTGCTCGGTGCAGGTCAGCGTGGTCACGGTCCCGGCGCAACCGCCCGTGGCCGTCGTTCCGGTGCCACCCGTGGCTGCTGCGTACCTGGTGACGGTGTACCCGGTGGCTGCACGGCCGTTGGCGGTGGTGCCGGCTGCCCAGCTGACGCTGAGCGAGGCACCGTTGGCGGTGACGGACGGCTTGGAGCCCGGCGACAGCGCATCCGCAGCGGCGGCCGCGTTGTTGCTGCTGGTGGTGGAGGCCCAGAAGCCGTAGGCCGCGGTGGTTGTGCCGAGCAGGAGCAGGAGTGCGGTGACAATCCAGGGGAGCCGGCGGGAAGTGCCGCGGATCAGCAGGGTGCGTATGGCGAGGCTCATTTCCGGACCTCCGCCGTCACCGGGAGGCTGAAGGTTGCGCCCTGGCAGGCTGCGAGGGAGGTGGTATCCATGGCGGCCGCTCCGGGAAGGGTGACTAGTGCTGATGAGTTCGCGGCAACGGAGGTTGCGGGGGACAGCGGCGCGGCCGTCCCGGTAAAGCTGACGCCGGTGGTGGTGCAGCCGGGGTGCGCTGTATCGGCCGTCGCCGGGCCGTTAGCGGTAACGCTGTACACCTGCACCGAGTAGGGGTTGGGATTGCTCAGGCGGAGTGCGACGTCGGCGCTGCCGCCAGGGATGAGGGCCGTCCTGGGGTTGTCGCCGGCTACGAGCGCATCAACGGTGACTGCCTGCATGGTGCCGGCGGCCGCGGACCCAGTGCCGCTGCCTCCTGCCCCGGTCCAGTAGGCGTAGGCGGTTCCGGCGCCGGCGGTGACCAGGAGGCCGGCGAGTGCCGCTGCCCTGACTCCCCGTCCATGGCGGACCGTCCTTGTAATGGCAGTCATCTCAGTTCCCCTGTCCTGATCCTGAGTATGTGAGCTTGAGGCTTGCGCCTTTGCAGCCGTCCTGGTTCGCGGAGGTGTCCAGCATGGCCACCCGCGGCCACGCGTTTGGTGCGACGTTGAGCCCGGACAGCGCGCTGGTCCCGGTGGGTACGGCCAGCGGGTACGGGCCGCTGTATTGGGTGACCGTGAAGTCCGCCGGCGTGCAGGCGAGGTTTTTGGCCACGGCGTCCACGCTCCTGTTAACCCCCGCGATAGCTACGGACAGGTTTGTGAGGGCGAGGGACTTGCCGGTGGGATTGCTGATTTGCAGGTCCAGGCCGGCGGACGTTCCGGGGGAAAGTGTGCCGGGAACGTTGCCGGAGAGGGCGAACTGCTTGATGCTGGAATCCAGGACCAGCTGGACGTTCGCGTAGGCGTATTGTGCCTTCCCGCTGGAATCCTTGCCCGTGCCCACCAGGCAAAGGCTGGACGTTCCGTTGGGTGACGCCGACGTTGTGGTCACCTGCAGGGTGGTGGAGTTGCCCGTTGCGGGGTTTGGCGAGAACGATGCCGTGGCCCCGGCCGGCAGGCCGCCCAGGACGTTGAAGTTGACGGGACCGCTGAGATTGTTGCGGGTCAACTGCAGGGTGTAGACGGCAGTGGCTCCGGGCGGGATGGTCACCGAGTCCGGGGTGGCGCTCACGGAGAAGGACGTGGACATCTTGTAATTGACGGTGAGGCTGGCCGTGGTGCTGCCCGAGACCTTGCCGCTGGTACCCGTGATGGTGAGTGAGCTGGTCCCCGCCGGCGTGGTGGCCGCGGTGGTGATATTCAAGGTTGCGGTTGCGCTGCTTCCGGACTTGAGGGAGACGGACGACGGCGTATAGGCACCGGCTGCTCCGGCCTGCAGTCCTGCGGTGGTCAAGTTGACCGCACCGCTGAAGCCTCCAGTGGATGTAAGCGTCACGGTATACGTGGCTGACTGGCCCTGTTGGACGGACTGGCTGGCAGGGGAGATCTGCACGGTGATGCCCGGCTTGGGATTGTTCGCCGCCGCGATGAGCGCACCGGCGCTGATCAGTAAAAGCAGAAGTGCGATCAGCGCTGACTTGATGACTCTCCGCTTGCGCCGCGGATGTCCGTCCTGGTTGTGCACCCCGTGCCCCCTCTTTGTTTGGTGCAGTTGACGGCAAGCCGGGGGCGGATTCTCACCGCCCCCGGCCCGCTCGGGTTCTTACTTGCTGGTGACGTTCACCGTGATGGTGGCGGTCTTGCAGGCGTCCTGGTTGGCCGCCGTGTCAGTGAACGTGAGAGTTCCGGTGCCAACGGTCGTTCCGGTCGTCTTTGCCAAAACGGTCGTCGGTGTATTGGACGCGTCTACCGTGAACCAGCTAGCGAGACAGTTCGTCGGATCACTTGTGGCAACGCTCGCAGCCAGGGAACCAACGACGGTGCTGGACGTGTTCGAGTTATCGGCCGTGTAGGTTACAGCCCTTATTTCGCCGGGGGCGATGCCGTCAGCGAAGGTGCTGTGCAGGACAACGGTATTGTTCCCGGACGAAGCCACGGCTGATCCGTTACCAGCACCCGTGGTGCTCCAGTAGGCGTATGCGGTACCGCCACCGACGGCCACCAGCGCGGCGGACATTGCAACAGCGGCGATCTTGTTCTTCTTGGTCATAGGGCGCATGGCAAGACTCCTTGTAAGTGTGATTGAGAACCCGTTCCCCCATAGGTGGCTCCATCGAGGTGCCTTCCGGTGGATCGATGACCCAATAGTTTCTGCTGGAGCAGGCCGCAACAACACGTACCCGTACCCGAATTTCCAGACGGTTGAAATTTCCAGTACTTGGATTGGTACGCCACTACGCGCAGGGCTCAACGCCACCTGAAGTGCGCGATTACTCCCTGGCCCGCCACATCAGGGGCGCGTCGCCCCAATAAGTGGTGCCTGCGGATGGTGCCGGCTGACTCCTCCGACGATGTCCTGGAGCGCCCAGACCTGGCGAGTTACCGCGTCCCCAGAACGTCAAAATAAAGAAATGTTGTCATGCTCAACGGCGTGGTGGATATTGTCCGGTGCTAGGCTCCGGCCATGGGTTCCGGGATCTCAGTGGCGATGTGCACCTACAACGGCGCCCCTTTCCTATCGCGGCAAATAGACAGCATCCTCGCTCAGACTGTCCGGCCATCTCAGGTAGTGATTCGGGACGATGGTTCCACAGACGGCACCCTCCGCATCATTGAGAGCTACGGCGACGCGCTCACCCTGCTTCCAGCGGGACCGCGGTTGGGCGTGACCCGTAACTTCGAGCAGGCGATGTCTGCGTGCAGCGGCCAGTACATCGCCCTCAGCGACCAAGACGACGTATGGGAACCCCACAAACTGGAGCGGATGCGCCAGCCGTTCACCGCTGACGACACACTCCGGCTGGTCGGGGCGAACGCGACGGCGATCGATTCGAGCGACCAGCCAATGGGCTTCGACCTGTTTAGCGCGATTGCCCTCACAGCCGCAGAAAAGGCCGCAGTCTCAGACGGAAGGGCGTTCGACGCCCTGATCAAACGCCCGCTGTTCACAGGGGCGACGATCATGGTCCGGCGTGATCTGCTCGACGCCGCCCGTCCCTTTCCCGAAAACTGGCTCCACGACGAATGGCTCGCCATTATCGCCGCGGCAACAGCGCACGTCCTGCTTCTCCCGGATCAGTTGACCCGCTACCGGCAGCACGGGGCCAACGTCGCTGGAGTGAAGAAGAAGACTGCCTTCCGGAGGCT
The DNA here is from genome assembly GCF_030816485.1 of Arthrobacter sp. B1I2. Lineage (NCBI taxonomy): Bacteria > Bacillati > Actinomycetota > Actinomycetes > Micrococcales > Micrococcaceae > Arthrobacter > Arthrobacter sp. B1I2. Next base: position 2,100,531 of record NZ_JAUSYC010000001.1, read on the forward strand.
GAGCACAGCGCGGAAGCTCATCGCCCCGCGGGCGGCGCGCAACCAGGCCCTCTGGGCTCGGCGTGAGTCGTTGCTGGAGCAGCTGGAAAGGATTAACGCACCAGCCAGCGCGATCGCGAAAGCTAAGGACGCGCTGGTCCACGAGGAGTTCCGGTCCGGGCTGCCCAAGTCCCGGGCGATGCGGATCGCACCCATCGTGGGCGAGCGCCGGACGGGCCGCTATGACACCGTCGACTACGGCAACCGTGAGGTGCTGAGGGACCTTCTCGCGTCGCCGCGGTGACCCCCGGCGGCGGTCCCTCGTGTGGCTGATCCCGGCGAGCAGGCTTTCATATCACCCTGTCCTTCCGAGCACCGCCGCCTGTACCTGCAGAGCCGTAGCCCGCTGGAACAGTAATATGGCGCACTCTGCGTCCGTCCGTTTACCGCGTATCCACGTCTTCGAAAACCAGGAACGTCTGGGTGTCCAGCACTCCCGGCATGGTCTGCAGCTGGTCGAAGATGACACGGCGCAGGTCGATGTTGTCCACGGCGCGGACCAGCAGGATCACATCGAAGTCCCCGCCCACCAGGGCGATGTGGTGCACCTCCGGGATAGCACCGAGCTGGTCGCGCAGTTCCCGCCAGGAGTCCTGCTTCAGCTTCAGCGTCACGTACGCCGAGGATTTCAGGCCCGCCTTGATGGGATCCACCAGCGCCGTGAACCGGGTCAGAACACCGTCCCCGGTCAGCCGCGCAATCCGGCTGTAGGCATGGGCCCGGGAAATGTGCACGTTCTCCGCCACCTGGGTTACGGACATCCGGCCGTCCCGGGTGAGCTCACGGATGATGCGCCGGTCGATCTCGTCCAGTTCCGCCGGATCGCTGCCGGCATCCTTGCCCGCCATCTTGCCCACTCCCGCCGGTAATCCAGATCACGCTTACAAATCGTCTCCCATCCTAGGCGGATGTGAGCACGTTTACGTGACTGGAGCCGGCTGCCAGATACGAAGCAGGCAATGGGAGAGGCCTGGGGCTAATAAGTGATATCGAAGGACGGCTACCGCCGAGCCTGTCAGAAGCGCTGGGACGAGGCTTCGCCGTGGGAGGACTCGAACCAATCCGCTGCGCCGCGGATGAAATCGCAGTCGCCGTCGGAGAGCACGGTTTCGCCATGCCGGTCCTGTTCCAGCTCGGCCCCGGTGTTCTTCATGATCGCAGCCGCCACCGTGCGCGGGAGAATTTTGCACCCGGGATTGTCAATCAACCATTGCCGTGTTTCAGGTTCCAGTTGGTCCCACAACTTGGCTATTTCCATTGTTAACGCCCCACCCTTGTCGCTGTTGTTCGGGAAATGCCGCCGGGCCCGGATGTCCCAGGACCCGCGTGTCCAGCTTTTCAACTTCTGCATGCACGGCTGATGCGAAAACCTATGGAGAGGCGGAGGGGACCACGCTGTCCCCTCCGCGTCCATCCCCGCACCATGAACCCCCAATTGGGAACTCCCTGCAACTTGGTGCGAAGTCTTTTCCCTGAGACGAGCGGAAAAGCACGGGACCGACAAAAAGACATTTTCGTCAATTCCCGTCATCAGAGTGTGGCCCCTCCAACGGGGAGAGGTCAATGAATTTCTTCAGACTGGGGGAACCGTGACGCGGGAGAACACGGGGGTTAGGGGCAGGCTCCCACGTCACGAACAAGTTAGGCGCCGGCCGTGTTCCGGAGTCAGCCGTCGCTGCGGCCCTCTGCGGTGCGCAGTTCATCCAGGGCGGCCTCCAGCAAGGTCATGTGGCAGGTACGCGCCGTCATGATGAGGCGCCCGGCGGCTGCCTCAACAGTACAACCGGTCCGTTCAGCTATCGCCTGGCACGCGTCCGCGATTGCCGAGCGCGATACCAGTGCCGCCTCCGGAGCCGAGATCCGTTCGCCCCAGGCTGCCGTGAAGGGCTCTTCCTCCGGCATGGGTCCAAGGGAGTTGAGGGCGGCGGTTATCCGTGCCTGAAGGACGGACCGGGCAGCACCAAGCAGTTCCGCGGCCTCCGGGTAAGTTAGCCGGTAGACCAACCGGCCGCCGGAACGCACGCACTCAATCAACTGCTGGGAGCGCATCTGTGCCAGGTGCCGGGACAAGTGCGTGGGCTTCACGCCGGTGCCGTCGCACAACTGCGGGATGGACAGCTCGCCGCGGGACAGCAACTCCAGGATTGTGGCCCGGACCGGATGCGCTACCGCCTTGAACAACTCCGCCGCTGCCAGCATTGAAGGCCCGGCGCTGCCCCCGTCAACAGGCCGGTCCACTGGGGCAGCCTGGCGGGTTTCAATACCAATGTCGTAACTGCTCATGCCTCTGCTCCCTTCGGCCCCACATTCCATTATCCGGCGACGCAGGATCGCTGTCCGCGCTTTCTTCGAAAAATCGCAACTTTGATATCAGTTCGGACTTCCGCGCCCGGCATTTTGTCCACAACCTCTGCCGGTAACCCACGTCACACTTGCAATTCGTCTTCCAAAGCACGCCCCTGGCTACAGCTTCTCCACAATTCGCCCTGCCGGTGGATACGAAACCTGCCGCAGGACCATACTGGGAGCGAATAGTGGCTACCGAAGGACGGACCAATGACGATCTCCGCAGACCACACCGCGCCGGACACCACCAGCACCGAAGCAGCAGAAAATGCGCTCACGGAAGCTGTGAAGAAGTTCGGCATCACGGTGGAGGACTACATGCTCCCCGCCCGGCACCAGATCCAGATGGTGGACCCGGACGGCCGGCTCATCCCCGAAAGCGAGCAGGGCACCCAGCCCGGCCACGAATACCCCGTGCCCGGCGATAACGAACTGCTGGCCGCGTACGAACAACTCGTCGTCGGCCGCCGCGTCAATGACCAGAATTCCGCCCTGGTCCGGCAGGGCCGCATGGCCGTCTACCCCTCCAGCCACGGCCAGGAAGCGTGCCAGGTGGCCGCCGCCCTGTGCCTCGCCGACGGTGACTGGATGTTCCCCACCTACCGGGACGCCGTGGCCGTGATGACCCGCGGCGTGGACCCCGTGCAGGTGATGACCATCTTCCGCGGAGACTGGCACGGCGGCTACGACCCCCTCAAGAACAAGGTGGGCATCCAGTGCACCCCGCTGACCACCCAGCTGCTGCACGCCGTGGGCGTGGCGCACGCCGCCAAGCTCCGCGGCGAGGACACCGTGGTACTGGCCATGTGCGGTGACGGCGCCACCAGCGAAGGGGACTTCCACGAAGCCCTGAACTTCGCTGCCGTCTTCCACCTGCCGGTGATCTTCTTCGTCCAGAACAACAAGTACGCCATCTCGGTGCCGCTGGCACACCAGTCCGTGGCGCCGTCACTCGCGCACAAGGCCGTGGGCTACGGCATGGCCGGCGAACGCGTGGACGGCAACGACGTGGTGGCCCTCCTCGCCGTCCTGGACCGTGCCGTGACGCTCGCCCGCGAAGGCTCCGGCCCCCTCCTGGTGGAAGCCAACACGTACCGCATGCAGGCGCACACCAACGCCGACGACGACACCCGCTACCGGGAAAACAGCGAAGTTGCGGAGTGGCGGGCCAAAGATCCTGTCAACCGGATGCGCACGTACCTGACGGACCGGGGGCTCCTGGACGACGGCGGCGAGGTACGGATCAAGGGTAAGGCGGAGGCCGTTGCGGCCCAGCTCCGCGAAGGCCTCAGCGAGGACGTCCCCGTGGACCCCCAGGAACTCTTCCGCCACGTCTTCGCCACGCCCACACCGCAGTTGAAGGAACAGTCCGCCATGCTCGCCGACGAGATTGCCCGCGACGCAGCAGCACAGGAGGCCGCCAAGTGAGCCCCACCATCACCACCTCGTCCGAGGCCAACGGCAACGTCAGCGCCGCCACCGCCCGGGCAGCAGCCTCGGCCGCGGCGTCTGCCGAGGCCGCCGGCCCGCAGCCCGTTACCATGGCCAAGGCACTGAATACCGCCCTGGCCGACGCCATGCACGCCGATTCCTCGGTCCTGGTGTTCGGCGAGGACGTGGGCATGCTGGGCGGCGTCTTCCGCATCACGGACGGCCTCACCGCCACGTTCGGCGAGCAGCGCTGCTTCGACACCCCGCTGGCGGAGTCCGGGATCGTGGGCATGGCCGTGGGCATGGCCATCAACGGGATGCGCCCCGTCATCGAGATGCAGTTCGACGCATTCGCCTACCCGGCCTTCGAACAGATCGTCAGCCACGTGGCCAAGATGCACAACCGCACCAAGGGCGCCGTGAAGCTGCCCATGGTCATCCGCATCCCGTACGGCGGCGGCATCGGGGGAGTGGAGCACCACTGCGATTCCTCCGAGTCCTACTACGCCCACACCGCCGGCCTGAAGGTCTACACCCCGGCCACCGTGGCGGACGGCTACCGGATGCTCCGCGAGGCCATCGACTCGGACGATCCCGTCGTCTTCATGGAACCCAAGAAGATGTACTGGACCAAGGATCAGGTGGACTTGGGCGAGCTGCGGCGCCTGCACACGGAAGGTACGACGGCGGGACGCACCACCGAAGGCCGTGCCGCCGTCGCCCGTCCCGGCACCGACGCCACGCTGATTGCCTACGGACCGTCCGTGCCCACGGCGCTCGCCGCCGCCGAAGCGGCCGCGTTGGAAGGGCGCTCGCTGGAAGTCATCGACGTGCGCACCATCGTCCCGTTCGACGATGACACCGTGTGCGAGTCCGTCCGCAAGACCGGCCGGGCCGTGGTGATCGCCGAGGCGCACGGCTTCGCGTCCGTGTCCTCCGAGATCGTGGCCCGGGTCCAGGAGCGCTGTTTCCACTACCTGGCCGCCCCCATCCGCCGGGTGACAGGGTTCGACGTCCCGTACCCGGCGCCCAAACTCGAGAAGTACTACCTGCCCGGCGTGGACCGCATCCTCGACGCCGTTGACGACCTTCAGTGGGAGAACTGACCATGAGCGAACCACGCGTTTTTTTGTTGCCTGATCTGGGCGAGGGCCTCACCGAAGCCGAACTGGTGGCCTGGCATGTGGCCGTGGGCGACGAGATTGCTGTTGACCAGCCGATCGCCGAGGTGGAAACCGCCAAGTCCGCCGTCGAGGTCCCTTCCCCCTATGCCGGGATTGTCACGGAACTGCACGGCCAGCCGGGCGAGACCCTGGACGTGGGGAAGCCGCTGATCTCGGTGACGCCTCTCTCTGTCGTGAACAACGCGGATGATGCCGCCCCCGCCCCTTCGCCGGACGGCCATGCTGCAAGCAGCATGCCGTCCGGCTCAGGAAGGCCCGATGCCACTCCCGGGGCGGCATCATCCGCGTCGACGGACGCTGACACCGCAGCCGAGACCTACCGGGAAGAGGAGAAGGCCGGGTCCGGAAATGTGCTGATCGGGTATGGCACTCCTGGCGGTCATGGCGTTGCCCGCCGTACCCGTGCGCCTAAGACATCTGTCTCAGTACTGGAACCGCAGGAAACCAAGCCCAGTCAAGATGACCTCGCCCTCCTGCGCACCCGCGTCCCCGGCAAACTCGGGGCCGTGATCTCGCCGCTGGTCCGGCGCATGGCCCGGGAGCACGGCGTCGATCTCGGCGACATCTCCGGCTCGGGTGACAGCGGCCTGATCATGCGCCGCGACGTTGAGGCCGCACTGCGGACAGCGGCTCCGGCGGCTGCGCCGGAAGCCACGCCCGTAGAAGCACCGAAAACCACGGCACCTCGCGGAGCCCAGCCAGAGGGAACCGACGCCCGCACCGGCCTCGCCATCGCCGCGCGCACCCCGGTCCGTGGAGTACGCAAGGCCGTGGCCGCCAACATGGCCCGCAGCCGGTCCGAGATTCCGGAAGCAACCGTGTGGGTGGACGTGGACGCAACCGCGCTCATGGAGCTTCGCGGAGGACTCAAAGCCGGTGGGGCGGAGGTTCCGGGGCTGCTCGCGTTCATTGCCCGCTTCGTCACCGCGGGGCTGAAGAAGTACCCGGAGCTGAACACCCGGATCGAAACGGCGGCGGACGGGTCGCAGGAGATCATCGCTTTCGACGGCATCAACCTCGGCATCGCCGCCCAGACCGAGCGCGGCCTGGTGGTGCCCTCGGTGCGCGCCGCGGAGAAGCTGACCGCCCGGGAACTGGACGCGGAGATCCGCCGGCTGACCGACGTCGCACGCCAGGGCAAGGCGACCCCTACCGAACTGGGCAGCGGCACGTTCACCCTGAACAACTACGGCGTGTTCGGCGTGGACGGCTCCGCGGCCATCATCAACCACCCGGAGGTGGCCATCCTCGGCGTCGGCCGGATCATCGACAAACCGTGGGTGGTCAACGGCGAACTGGCCGTCCGCAAGGTCACCGAACTCACCCTCACCTTCGACCACCGGGTCTGCGACGGCGGAACTGCGGCCGGCTTCCTCCGCTTCGTCGCGGACGCCATCGAAAACCCGAATAATCTCCTGGCCGATATTTGACCCCTCCTTCCGCCCCACCCTCTATTGGAGTTTTTGGGCAGATATCCCGACTTCAGAAGCCCGGAAGTCCCCGTATCTGCCCAAAAACTCCTCCAGTCGTGGAAACCTCACCCCTCGCTCCTCGCGGCATTTGATGCACCGGACGGACCGGACCTGCATCACCATTTTTGGGTTGTCGCAGTGGTGGTTCTTATCTTTCATTTCCTTCGTGGCAGGTCCCGGGTCTGACAGTTCCCCTGAGCCTTCCCGGAGAGCGGCGGCCTGACCGCGATGCAATCCTGCCAGCTACATTTTGAGGGGCGGTCCTGGTGATGCAGGAACGGGCCTCAAAACACCCAGAGCGGGTAGCCGCACCCCCTAAGGACCAAAAAAATTGAGTACCCACTACTGGTGACCCCCTAGGGGGTGTGCCCGTAGGGTGAACCGAATAGGGGATCAGGCTCCCGCGCAATGTCTTGGGGAAGGGGTGGAAGCCTTGGAAAGAATTCAGCGCCGCGCGTGGACTTGCGCCGTCTTCGTCTTGATATTGACGGTCTTGTCCGCTGTTGCGTGTGGCGACATCAGTGGTGCTCCAAGGTCAGCGCCGTTCCAGGGTGCTGACCCGGAGAGCACGGTCTCCGGCTCTGCCCAGCCTGGCCAAGAGGAGCCTCCAGCCTCCGAATCCGCACAGCCGCCAACTTACGAGCCATCGCCGGCGGCAGAGCACACTCCCGCCTTCGAGCCTTCCCGGCCCTCAGACCCTTCAGCCGTCTCCGAAGCCATGCCTGTGGGCGATCTGCCCGGCTGGAGGCAGGTCTTCGTGGAGGACTTCGCCGAGGGAGATGTAGGCCCTGGCGCATTTCCCGGTCCCGTCTACGGCTCGCGATGGAGTGAGAACTACCGCGACGGCACGCCGGACACAGCTGCCCAACAGCAAAACAAGGGCGAGAGAACGTCCGGGTATTACCCATCGAAGGTCTTGACTGTCCACGATGGGGTTTTGGACATGTTTCTGCACTCCGAAAACGGCGTAGCAATGGGTGCAGCTCCGTCACCCAAAGTTGATGGAGCCGCTCAACGGCCCTACAACAGCCTGGTGTATGGGCGCTACTCGGTGCGCTTCAAGGCCGACGTGTTGCCCGGATTCAAGCTGGCATGGTTGCTGTGGCCTGACAGCAAGCAGTGGCCCCAGGACGGGGAGATCGATTTTCCAGAGGGGGACCTGTCAAAGGTCATTTACGCCGCCGTGCATGGCGTCGAAAACGGCGTCCACGATAATGAGGTCCTTCGTCCCAATGTGCCCTTCGGCGACTGGCACACAGCCACCACTGAGTGGCGTGCCGACGGCATCGAGTTCTTCCTTGATGGCAAATCGTTGGGCGTTTCCCGGCGGTTCACACCAACCAAGCCGATGCACTACATCCTGCAGACCGAGTCCTGCTCGCCCACATGCCCGTTGCCCGAAACACAGGGACATGTCCTGGTTGACTGGGTAGCCATCTGGGCGCCGTCCTAGCCACGGAGTCCTGACCACGGCACGACGGCGGCCCGCACCGCCGTCGTGCTTCTTCAATTTTTTCGCGGGAGGGTCTTTACGCACTGGCCGCGGATTATTAGAGTGGGTTGGGTCATAGTCCGGATGGACGCCGGGGGCGTCCGGGAAGGGGGAGTGCATCACCACTGACCGTAACCAAAAGACAAATGACCACTACGTTGAAGGCCCCTCCTAGGAGGGGCTTTCCCTTTGCCCCCGTTCCCCTGCTTGCCCTGACCCGCCAGCCAGTGCACCCATGCGGGCCCGGAGGGAACGCCGTTCCGCTTCGTTGTCGGCGAGGATCAGCGCTTCCTGGAACGCCACCCGGGCCTCCTCCTCCCGGCCAAGCCGGGCCAGGAAATCGCCCCGCGCCGCGGCAAGGTACGGGTACCGTGCCAGCTGCGGCTCCGCCCCCAGCGCATCCAGCTCTGCCAGGCCCTCCGCATACCCCAGGGCGAAGCCGAGGGCGATGGCCCTGTTGAGCTGGACCACGGGTGAAGGCCACCGCTCCATGAGCAGGTCATACAGGCCCAGGATCTCCCGCCAGTCTGTGTCGGACCAGATTCCGCTTTCATCGTGTACGGCGGCAATTGCGGCCATGAGGGCGAACCGGCCGGGCGGCCGGGAAACCAAGGCCTCCCGCAGCAGCGCCACACCTTCCGCGATGGCACGCCGGTCCCACCTGGAGCGGTCCTGGTCCTCCAGCAGGACTTGTTCATGGAACTCATTGAGCCGGGCATCCCTGCGGGCGTCGGTGAGAAGGATGAGGGCCAGGAGCCCGGCGACGTCTGGGTCGGCAGGGAGCAGGGCCCGCAGCGTACGCGCCAATTCCAGGCCGCGTTCGGCAAGGTCCGTGCGCATCAGCTGAGCTCCCGACGGAGCGGTGTGTCCGGTGGTGTAGACGAGGTACACGACCGACAGGACGCCGTCGATACGATCGTGCAGCTCGGACGCCGGCGGCACCCGGTAGGGGATGTGCGCGGCGGCAATCTTCTTTTTCGCGCGGGTAATGCGTGCCGCCATGGTGGCCTCCGGGACGAGGAACGCGCGCGCCACATCGGCCGTGGACAGTCCGCACAGGAGCCGCAGCGTCAGGGCAACCTGGGCTTCGAATGCCAGGGCAGGATGGCAACAGGTAAAGATCAGCCGGAGGCGGTCGTCAGCGATCCCTTCATCGTCCAGGCCCGGGCCGTCGGGCAGATACTCCTCCGGGCCGTGAAGCTTGGGGAGCGCCCGCTGTTCCGTCGCGGCGTGGCGGTGCATGTCCAGGGCGCGGTGCCGTGCGGCCACGGTGAGCCAGGCGCCGGGTTTGTCCGGAATGCCCCGCTCACCCCATGTGGCCAATGCGCTGGCGTAGGCGTCCTGGACCGCCTCTTCTGCGGCGTCAATGTCGCCTGCAACACGCACGGTGGCCGCCAGTACGAAAGCCCACTCCCGCCGGTGCGCGTCGGCAACCGCGGCAGCGACCTCCGAGCTGGCAGCCTGCGGCATCAGCTGACCATCCGCACCGGGCGGACCTCCACGCCAATGCCAGCGGGGACTTCCTTTGCGATCTCCAGGGCCTCGTCCAGGTCGGCCGCCTCGATCAGGAAGTAACCGCCCAGGACCTCCTTCGACTCGGCGAACGGACCATCTGTCACCGAATGTCCGCCCGACCCATCGCGCCGGATGGACGTGGCAGTCGAGGCTGACTGGAGTGCGGCCCCGTTGAGCAGGGACGCACCGCGGCGTTGCATGAACTCCTGATAGGGGGCGCTTATTGCTTCGCCTTCGGACTGTTTCGTGGCCGCTTCGTCCTGGAAGATCAGGATCAGGTACTTGGACATTTCGTGTTCCCTTCGCATCTTTCGTATAAGAGCCCCTCATTGCAGCTCTACCCATACGACGCGCACCGGAAGCGAAAATCGACAGCAGCGGGGGGATGTATTTCCCCTTCCATTACCAAGGTACCCCGCCCCCGGGGCCTTGCCGCAAGGCCCCAGGGGTGCCGCATACTGACGGTCGACTGTCGAGGTGAAGAGGGGCACGGCATGCACGACGTGGTGATTGTGGGGAGCGGGCCCACGGGATTGATGCTGGCGGGCGAGCTGCGGCTGGCGGGGGTGGACGCGGTTGTCCTTGAACGGCGGGAATCCCAGGAGCTGGCGGGCTCGCGCGGGGGCGGGATCCATTCCCGCACCCTTGAACTGCTGGACCAGCGCGGCATCGTGGACAGGTTCCTCGCGGAGGGCAAAACGATGGACACCGCCACGTTCGGCAACACCCCGCTGGGCCTCGGCGGCCTGCCCACGCGCCATCCGTACACGCTGGCGCTGTTCCAGAACCACATCGAGCGGCTGTTGCTGCAATGGGTGGAAGAGCTGGGGGTGGAAGTCCGGCGGGGCGCAGAGGTCACCGGGGTAGAGGCGGACGACGACGGCGCTGAGGTCCAGCTTGCCGCCGGCGGTCTGGTGCGGGCCAGGTTCGTTGTGGGCGCCGACGGCGGGCGCAGCATGGTGCGGCGTTCGGCAGGCATCAGGATGGCGGGCCCGGATGCGACCCGGAGCAGCCTGATTGCCGAGGTGAAGGTGGCGGGGGAGCCTGAACAGCAGGGGAAGGTGGACGCCCGCGGCATCCACGGGCTGTACCCGATGGGGGACGGTATGGTCCGGGTGGTGGTGACCGAGGCCGTGCTTGGTCCGGCAACGGAGCCCACTATGGCGGATCTGCGGCAGGCGCTGACTGACGTGTTCGGCACCGACTTTGGCGTGCACAGCCCCACCTGGCTGTCACGGTTCACCGATGCCACGCGGCAGGCGGAGTCCTACCGGAAAGGGCGGGTGCTGCTGGCCGGCGACGCGGCGCACGTGCACTCTCCTACGGGCGGACTGGGGATCGGCCTGGGCGTGCAGGACGCCGTGAACCTCGGCTGGAAGCTGGGGCAGGTGGTACAGGGCATCTCCGGCGAAGAGCTGCTGGACACCTACCACGCGGAACGCCACCCGGCGGGGGAGCGGGCGCTGAAGTACACCATGGCCCAGTCGCTCTTCCAGAAAGCCGACCCCCGGCAGGAGGCCCTGCGCGATTTGCTCGGCGAGGTGCTTCTCGTGGATGGGGCGGGTGTTCCCATCGCCGCGCTGGTCACCGGGCTCGACGTGGCCTACCACCCGGGTCCCGGCCACCCGCTCCTGGGGCGCCGGATGCCGGACCTGGACATCGGCACCGCCCAAGGTCCTGCCCGGGTGTTCGAGCTGCTGCACCAGGCCCGGCCCCTGTTGCTGGAATTCGGCGGGCAGGAGCTGGGAGCAGGCCTTTCCACCGGCAGCGTTTGGCACGTTCCGGCCACGTACGACGGCGGGTGGCAGCTTCCCGTGCTGGGTGCGGTGCCAGCGCCCTCGGCAGTCCTGGTCCGCCCCGACGGGTACGTGGCCTGGGTGGGGGACGGGTCAGCGGACGGGCTTGCCGGGGCGCTCGCCCAGTGGTTCGGCCACGGTTAGCCTGACGAGCCCGGGATTACGTGTTCTGTGCCTCCAAAAGCAGGGGGAACAAGGGGGCTTTTGCCCATAATGCGTGCTTGCTAAGCTGTTTCTCGGGTCAGGCAGACGGCCTCGAGCTGCCGTCCGAGGAAACGATGATGACCCCCAACTCCGCCACAAACCCCCACCCCTCGGGCGCGCCTTCGCCTTGATAGCCGGCGGGGATGTGGCCCATGGAATTTCCAAATTTCGGGGGTGGGCCACCTCCCTGTCCTGCCCTCCGGGAGCCAGCAGCGTGGCTGGCTCCCGGGCCGGAGTGGACAGGTCAGTCGTCGAAGTAAGCCGCTCCGGATCCAGGTCCTGAAAACCTGTCCACCAGGGTTTGGGCGAGATCATTGAGTTTCTGGTTCCGGGTATTCGAAGCGTGGCGGAGAAGGTCGAAAGCCGCCTCCTTGCTGCACTTGTTCTGTGCCATGATGATCCCGCAGGCAAGGTCAATGACCGTGCGGGTGTCCATGGCCGCCTTCAGGTGCTCGGCGCGCTGGTCCGCTGACACTATCCGGACGGCAAGCCGCAGCGCCTTCCCGGCCACCTCGGCGCACCTGATGCCCTCGGACACCGCCTGCTCAGTGAATAGTCCGCTGACCGGAGCAAAAAAATCCAGGACTGCGCCGGCGTCGTCATCCAGCTTCATGGGGATGCCCAGCGCGCCGGCGACGTCTGCCGCCGCAAGGGCGCTGCGGTACTCCGGCCATCGCCGGTCGGACGAAACATCCCCGAGGAGGACGGGAACGCCGCCCTCCAGTGCTTCCACGCAGGGCCCGTCTCCCAGCGTTTGTTCAATCCGGTCAAGCACTACGGCCCTGCCGCTGCTGCCGCCAATCGTGGCTGTACGCTTGCGGCGGTGCAGCGTTACAGCGCATTCGATGGGGACTCCGGTGGCCCTGGTCATGGTGGCTGCCGCAAACCCGGTGAGGCCGTCCAGCACGGATTTGATGTCCTCCGTACCCGCGATCAGGTCCACAAGCTGTTCAAAATCGTCAGCCATCTCTTGGTCCGCCATGAGTTCAATGTAGAAGCGGCGGCAGCCAGCCACAAGGGCGGGAAAACCGGCCGCGATGCCAGCTACCTCCCAGCAACCACCAAGCGCAGTTATGGAAACGTTATATATGCTTGTTTGGTGGTTCTGAGGTCAAGCAGCGAAATTTTGCCAGCACAGGAACGTCCGGCGGCGTCCGAAACAGGGCTCATTGCCGGGCGCAAGCATGCCCTGGACGGGCTCCGGACCATCGCGGTGGCGGGCGTGTTCTTCTTCCACACCGCCACCGACTCCATGCCGGGCGGGTCCATCGGGGTGGACGTGTTCTTCACGCTGAGCGGCTTCGTGATCACGCTGCTGATCATGAAGGAGCGGATTGCCACCGGCCGCCTCCACCTGGGCATCTTCTACGCCAAGCGCCTGGCCCGGCTCTGGCCGGCGCTCCTGGCACTCTGTGCGGTGATCGTCGCCGTCGGTTTCCTGTTCCCGGCCTCAGGCTGGGGCGGGCAGGCGGGGTTCGTCCTTCCCGCCGCCGCCTACGTGATGAACCTGGCGCACTTTGGCATGTTCGGCGACTCCATTGCCGGTGAGACCCTGGGCCCCACCTGGACCCTCGCCGTCGAAGAACAGTTTTACCTGGTGTGGCCGCTGCTCCTGCTGGTGATGCTCCGGTTCTGGAAGGTCCGCAGCGCAGCTATCGCCACCGTGGCCCTGGCTGCCGCTTTTGTGCTGAACCGGTTCCTGCTGGTCAACGCGGGCGAACCGCTGGACCGCATCTACAACGGCCCGGACACCCGGGCGGACGAGCTGCTGGTCGGCTGCGCGCTGGCACTGCTGTTCACCGCCGTGCGGCACGGTTCGCGGCTGCACCTTGCGCTCGCATCCGCCGCCCGCTGGGGTGCCCCGCTGTCCGGCCTCGCCCTGGTGGCCGCACTGTTCCTGCTGAAGGAGCCGGACACCCCCGGGGCCTGGTTCAACACATTCTGGACGGCCGGCCCCACGGCACTCGCGCTGCTGGCTGCCGTGCTCATCGGCTCCCTGGTCCTCCAGCCGGCCGGCTTCCTGTCACGCATCCTCAGCCACCCCTGGCTGGCCCGCCCCGGCCGCGACCTGTCCTACGGCATGTACCTCTGGCACCTTCCGGTCTACCTGCTGCTGATGCCCCTGATCCCGGCGCTGCCGCTCCGCATCGCCCTGACCGCCGCCCTCACCGTGCTGCTGGCCTGCGCGTCCTTCCGCTTGGTTGAGCGTCCGCTCCGCCGCTGGGCGAACAAGAGGCTGGAACCCGCCGTCGTGGCTCCGACCCCTGTGCCCTTCACGGTGCGGGATGCCACCCCCGTGCGCCCTGTTTCCGGGCAGTCCGCGCCTGAACGTGAGCCTGCGGGCCAGCTGATCACCTGACGCAAGAAGCCGCAACGTCAGTCCTTGCGGAGGCCGGGCATGCCCACGGACTGCGGTTTGGTGGTGCTGCAGTCCGGGCAGCATTCGGTGTTTTCGGCTCGGCCTGCTGCGGGGTTGGGAACAGCGCAGCAGCCGTCTCCGCGCCAGGCGTTAATGCCCTCACGGATGGCAATGCCGGCGATCACCAGAGCCGCGCCGGCGTCCGCCCACCACCAGCCCATAGTGCTGTTCAGGACCAGGCCCGCCAGCAGCACGGCTGAAAGATAGGTGCACAGCAGCGTCTGCTTGGAATCAGCCACCGCCGTCCGTGATCCGAGCTCCCGCCCCGCCCGGCGCTGGGCCCAGGAGAGGACCGGCATGATGGCAAGGCTCAATGCAGCGATGACGATGCCGGGCACTGAGTGCCGGGCTTCTCCCGCCCCGGCCAGGGAACGGATGGCCTCCACGGCCACGAACGCGGCCAGGGCGAAGAACGAGACGGCTATGACCCGCAGGGCCAGATGCTCCCGCCGCTCAGGGTCCTTGGCGGAGAACTGCCAGGACAGCGCCAGTGCGGAGGTTACCTCGATCACGGAGTCAAGGCCGAAGCCGATCAGTGCGGAGGAATCAGCCGTGCCGCCCGCCCACAGCGCCGCGATGGCCTCGAGGATGTTGTAGGTGATGGTGGTTGCCGCGAGCAGCCTGATCCGCCGGCTCAAGACCCGCCGGCGTTCCATGCTGGGCGCAGTGACTGCGGCGGTCATGCCAGGCACTCCCCGTCGGGGGCGCAGCAGGCGGGATCCACCGCGAGCACGACGTTGATCAGGTCCTTGATGGCATGGCCAATCCGGCTATCCGCCAGGTCATAGCGGGTCCGCCGCCCGTCCGGGACCGCGACCACCAGCCCGCAGCCGCGCAGGCAGGTCAGGTGATTGGACATGCTTTGCCGGGACACCCCCAAGCTGTCCGCCAGGTCCGAGGGATAGGACGGAGCCTCCGCAAGTGCCAGGAGTACACGGGCGCGGGTGGGGTCCGATACCGCATAGCCGAAGCGGGCCAGTACCGGAGCGTGGGTGAGGGTCTGCATGTCTTCAAAGTACAGACGGCGCTGTATTCACGCAAAGATGGATTGTCCCAGCGGTTACGGCGTGGGCCCGGGGGTGCCCCCACTGAGAGGTATGGGGAAATGTGGAGGCCATGCGGTCATCCACAGGAGATGTTTGATGTCCTTGTGCCTGTGATGGGTGGTGATTAGGTTTGGAGGTCCTGGGACGGCACGTCCGCCGCACCGCACGAAAGGCCTTACCGTTGGCTCCCTACACGTTCCTGGCCCTTGGCCCGGCCTCAGCGAAGGCTGACGCCTCGTGGATTAGCCATCCCATGATCAAGGCCATCTGCCAGTACGAGGGCGCGGCCATCACCGGCAAACGCTGGGGGTCAAGAATCCTGGGAATAGGTTTCGATGCACTCGTGCTGGCCCTGAAAACGCTCAGCCCGTCCGTCAGCGGCCCCTACTTTGCCACAAACCCGTGGATTGGAGCCGCGTTGCGGCTCACGGGCAGGAAAGACTTTGTGGTCACCGGAGTCTACGCTGAGCCCTCCAGCCGGAGCTGGAAAATCCTGCGCCGGCTCATTGGCGACGCGCCCGTCATCACCATGTCCCAGTCCGAGACCCTGCCTTGGAACGCCGATGGCGGTCGCGCCTGGTGCGTTCTCTACGGAAATTCCCTGGGGTACCCGCCCAACAAAAGGTCCGAAGATTTCCACATATTTATCGGCGGCTCATCGGACCGCGACCCCGAGGCCATCAGGGCGCTGGAGGAGGAAGTGCTGGCAAGCACCACGCCCGTTCGGCTGACCATTGCCACTGGCGGGACTGCGCGCGAAATCCGCCGGGGTGGAAACGTGGTCACCCATCCCGGATATGTGGATCAGAAGGAGTTCGGCGAGCTGCTCAGTACCGCATCTGTGGTCTTCCTACCACTGGCGCGGGGGACCAGAGCAGCAGGGCACATGGTCCTGGTGGGCGCGGTTGAGAGCGGCATAGCAGTGGCCGTCACCCCCAATGAAGGCATGAAGGAGTACATGATGGAGCCCGGCATTGCCCGCTGCGACCCCCACCAGCCACTCCTTCCCCAGCTCCGGGAACTGGCGGACGCCACGCGTCACCGGCAGGCGGAAATACGCGGGCTGTGGGAAGAGAAGCTCAGCCTTGACAGTTACATTTCGCGGATCATGGAGTTGCTGGAGTCAGCCCGAGGATCTGCCTAGTACGCGGTGGTGTTGGTGGACTGGCAGGTCTGGTCGCTGCCCGTCTGGGCCACCACACCGCCGGAGGAATCGGCGGAGGCCGGCGGTGCGGCGGGCTTGGTGCCGGCAGCAAAGTCCGTACCGGCGTACAGTTGCACGCCCTGGATGTTCGCCACCTGCTGCACGCTGCCGGCCGGCAGTCCGAACAGCGCGGCCACGTCCGCGGCGACGTCCTCGAACCCGGCCGAGTAGTACACCATGGTCCTGTCCTGCGCCTGGGCCTGGAGCTTGGTCAGGTTGGTGAAACCGGCGTCCGAGAGCAGTCCGGCGATGTCGTTGCTCCGGCCCGTTACGCCAGTGCCGTTGGCCACCGAAACCGGCTGCAGCGACCTGTCGTAGGCGGGCGCCGCGGGAACCGCGGGCGTCTCCGTGGGGCTAGCGGGGGCTGGCTGGCTCAGGTCGGCGCTGTTGCGGAGCACCGCAAACAAGTTCGAGGCTGCCGGTTCATCCAGGGCGAGCCGGTTGGGATCCTCCGGCGCCGGCACCGTGGGCGTGGTGATGAAGTTGATGTTCGCGGGATCGATGTTCTTCAGCCGGTTGGCGATGGTCAGCAGCGATGGGATGGAGGAAAGGTCCGAGTCAACGGTCAGGTTCCTGGTGATGGTATCGGCGATGGTCAGGGTCTTCTGCGGGTTGCCCAGGGTGCCCTCGGACTTGAGCTTCCGGCTGAGGGAAGCCAGGAAGCCCTGCTGGGCCTGGATGCGGCCCAGGTCCCCGCCGTTGGCGAAGGCGTGCCGGGTGCGCAGGAACGCCAGCGCCTGTTCGCCCTGCACCTGGGAGGTGCCGGCAGGCAGGTTCAGGCCGCTGTCCGGATCGCGCACGGCGTCGCTGACACACACATCCACACCGCCCACGGCGTTGGACAGCTCCTTCACCGCGTTGAAGTCGGCCATCATAAAGTGATCCACTTCCAGGCCGGTCAGCTTGTTCACGGTGTCCACCGCGCAGCCGAGACCCGCCTGTTTCATGGCGCTGTTTATCATGGCATCCTGCTGCGCGGGATACTTCTCGCCGGTCTTGGAGTCCGTGCACGAAGGCACGTCTACCAGCAGGTCGCGGGGGAAGCTGACCACGTTCACGTGTTTGTTGTCCGCCGAAATGTCCAGCAGCATCATCACATCGGACTGGCCGTAACCCGAGGAATCACTAGCGCTTCCGTACTGGCTGTTGTTTCCACCCCTGGTGTCCGAACCCAGGACCAGGATCTGCAGCCGGTCTGTGCTGTCATTCACGGCGCCTTCGGTGCGTTGCCCGCCTGCTGTCAGCTCAGAGATGCTGATGTTGGCCTGCAGGCGCCACGCCCAGTAGCCGCCGAACGCCAGGGCGCCCAGCAGCAGCACGGACACCACGGCGGTAACGGCCTTGAGCCAGCGCGGAAGCCGACGGCGGCGCGAACTTGCGGAGTACAGCTCGCCTTGGCCAGGGTAGGCAGCGGGGTTGAAGCCTTCCTGTTCCGGGCCGGGGGATTTTCTGGAACCGAACACGACAAAATAACCTTCGGGAGGGGACAGGTTCCGGCAACCCTACAGGCCCAAGCTGGCAATTCCCCAAGAATGGCGGCCCGGCAGCCGCGCCGCCACCGTCCAGGCGCCGACGGGGGCGTACTCTGTTTTCTCGGCGGTACCGCCCCGGCAATGGGCCCGGCCGTGGGGGAAGCCCGGGTGTGCAGGCTGAGGAACGGACAGATGAATACAGGACAAAAGCAGCGCGTGACGGGCCGTCCTGCCCGCCGCGGGCTGGGGAAACTGGCGGTGTGGCTGGAGGACGAGTCCCCGGGACGCCTCCGGCCGCTGATCCTGGCGGTGGTCCTCACGCTCTCGGCGATCGGACTCGTGGAGGTGGCGTCGGCGTCGTCCGTGGAATCCGTGGCGCAAGGAAACAATCCGTACGATCTTCCCCTGAAGCAGGCCATGTGGACTGTGGCAGGCGTGGTGATCATGCTGCTGCTGGCGCGGATGTCCGTGCGGCGGATACGGTGGCTGGGCTGGCCGCTGCTGATCGGTTCCCTGGTTGCCCTGGTGCTGGTGTTCACGCCGCTGGGCATGTCCGTGAACGGGAACCGGAACTGGCTGAGCGTGGGTGGTTTCACCGCGCAGCCGTCCGAGTTCGCCAAGCTCTCGCTGATTGTCTGGGCCGCCGGCATCCTGGACCGCAAACAGGCCCTGCTGGGGCAGTGGAAGCACGCGGTCATCCCGTTGCTGCCCGCCGGCGGACTCATCATGCTGATCGTTGGGCTGGGACATGACCTGGGCACCACCATGATCATCATGATGATCCTCGCGGCCACCATGTTCTACGGCGGCGTGCGGATGAAGGTATTTTCCGTGGCGGGAATGATCTGCGTGCTGGCAGCCCTGGTGCTCGCGGCCACCAGCGGCAACCGCATGGGCCGGATTTCGTCCTGGCTGGGCATGGGATCGGAGGAGGACGCCCAGGGAGTGGGGTACCAGGCGCAGCATGGCGCCTACGCCCTGGCCTCCGGTGGCTGGTTCGGCGTGGGCCTGGGACAGAGCCGTCAAAAGTGGAACT
This sequence comes from Arthrobacter sp. B1I2, assembly GCF_030816485.1. Taxonomy (NCBI): domain Bacteria; kingdom Bacillati; phylum Actinomycetota; class Actinomycetes; order Micrococcales; family Micrococcaceae; genus Arthrobacter; species Arthrobacter sp. B1I2. The sequence goes on from NZ_JAUSYC010000001.1 coordinate 2,119,187, forward strand.
GGATCCCGGAAGCCCACAATGACTTCATCTTCTCCATACTCGGCGAGGAACTCGGCCTGGCCGGCACGCTCCTGGTACTGGCGCTGTTCGCCATTCTGGCCATCGCCGTGTTCAAGACCATCGCCCGCACCACGGACACTTTTTCACGGATTGTGGCTTGCAGCGTGATCTCCTGGATCCTGGGGCAGGCGGTAATCAACATCGCCATGGTCAGCGGACTGCTGCCGGTGATCGGCGTGCCACTGCCGTTTATTTCCTACGGCGGCTCGGCCATGGTCTCATCGCTGGCCGGCATCGGGGTGATCCTGGCGGTTACGCGCCCCGAAGGTTTGGTTCCTGGTCCCGGCGCCCCCGCCCGGTCGGACCGCTCGAACCGCGCCGCAAAGCAGGTCCGGGAGCATGCATACCAGCGGTAGCCCTACCTAGGCGACAGCCCCCGCAACCTCGGGGCACTCAACGCAGCGGACGTTCGCAACCAAGGCGCCGGCGTCGTCCTTTTGGAAATGGGTGACGTGCTTGGTGGTCCTGCCGCAGGTGGGGCAGAAGCTTTGGCTTTGTTTTGTCCACATGCATGAATAATACGGAACGCCCCGACAAAGAGAAGATCGCGGGGAAAAGTATGTGGATCACCGCAGTTTTCCTTTACCGGATCTTGACCAAACCTGCTGGCGATCCTTCGGGGAACGATGAGTTTGGCCCCGTAGCTTGGGCCCATCAGGCAGTACGGAAGGAGCGCAGGACAATGACCATCACCGACTACTTCATGGCTCTTGGCGGCATGCTGGCTTCACTCGCGTGTGCAGGACTGGTGGCAGGCGGCCTTATCCGGTCGCGGGCGCGGCACTAGGATTTCTCGCGGCAGTTCTACGCGATTGCCGGCGGCTCGAACCGCGTTCCAGGCGTGCCGCTGGGCATCGACTTCAGGATGTTCTCCGCAACGCTGCGGACCTTGAGGTTGCGGTGCCGTGAGCTGCCGGCGAGCTTGCTGAACGCCTCCGCGTAGGAACAGCGGTTCTGCGCCATGAGCACCCCGCAGGCAACGTCGATGCTGGTCCTGCTCTCCAGCACCTGCTTCAGGTTGTCCCCTGCGCGGATGACGCCATGCACTTCAAGGGCCAGTTTCAGGCTGTGCGATGCCACCTCACCGAACCACGCCCCTTCATTGATCACCCTGGCGTTGAATCCGTAATTGGCCGGGCCCAGGAAGACGAGGGCACCGGCCGAACCTGGCTGCAGTTCCAGCGGGACGACCAATGCTGCGCCGAAGCCACTGTCCAGCAGCCGCCTTCGGTACGCCTGCCATCGAGGGCCGGTCTGGTTGATCACTGCTGGAGCAATCAGTGCCGAACCCAGTGCTGTGGGGCCGTCCCCGTGCTGGTCCTCGGATAGTGCCAGGCTGGCCGCGGCCGGGGTGCTTCCGGCGGTGGCAGGAGCTAACCGCTGCCTGTGCAGCACGGCGGCACATTCGAGCACCCTTCCGGCCGTGGCGCTGATCCAGCGGGCGGCAGCATCGGAAAGCTTCTGCAGGGACGCCCCCTCGCCGTCGGCCCCTGTGACCAAATCCAGCAGGAACCCCTGCCTCTCGGGCTCCCTGTTGTCTGCCGGGCCAACCGCCACCCTGCACTCCCGTCTCGTCACGCCCCTCGGCATGTGGCGCCGCGGGTTTCATAGAAATGTAAGGGGCCAGCATGATGTAGGCACGAGTAGCCGGTACTCTACTTTTCCGCACCGCGCGCGGGGGTACTTGCCTGCTGGTTTCCACGTGCGGAGGTGGGCCCGGAACAAGAGCCTCCAGTGGGAGCTGGATGCGGCGCAGGAGCGGTTAGAGACCGCAGTCCGGACCGCTTCAAAGCGGGGTGCAGGGCAGGAAGCCTTGGGCAGGGCGGCTGGCCTCGCGGTTGAGGAGCTTCAGGACATCCAGGGCGCCGGCGTCCAGATGCTGTAATCCGAGATAGCTGTAAGCCGAAAAAGCCCCGCCGGTCCCCGAAGTGCAGCCATCCGTCTGTTCAGATGCAGCTGCACTTCGGGCCCGTTGGAGCGGAATGAGAAGCGGGGGTCGGCCGGCTCTGGCCCGAAAAGCGGGCGCGGCGAGGGGCCGGAAGTTTTATGCGGCCAGGCGCCCTGCCGTTTGGCGCGGATGTCGGCGGTGGGCCAGCACGCTGATGGCGCACGGTGCCTGTGCCGGATCGATCCTGGCGGGCAGGTGCCTGGTTTCGGAGGCGGCGCGGAGCATCTCCAGCGCCTCTTCATCCACCCAGGCGCCGGAGATGTCGAGCTCCAGGTCCAGGCCTCCCTTGAGGGAGTTGGCACGCTTTGCCACTACATAGAGTGCGTTGACGCTGTGGATGGTGATATGCCCCTTTGCAATCACCTTGGCCTTGCTGTGGTCCAGATCCACCCGGACCACGATGTTCAGCTTAGAGTTCAATTTGTAAAGCCTTCCCCGGCATTGGCTGCGACGCTGCAGCTTCTTGCATAGCCTGTTTGCTTAAGCCTCAACCAGATTAGGCAATCAATGTGATGAGCGCAACATTGTGATGTTTGTTACACCGAGGGAAGCCCAATATCAGTTGAGGAGCAGCATGACCACCGACCCCGCCGGAAAGCCTTCCGTCCTCTTTGTCTGTGTCCACAACGCCGGCCGGTCCCAGATGGCGGCGGCGTTCCTAACCTCCCTGGCCCGGGGAGCGGTCGAGGTGCGCTCCGCCGGGTCGCAGCCTGCGCAGAAGGTGAATCCGGCCGCCGTCGAGGCCATGGCAGAGGTGGGTATCGACATGTCGGCCGAGGTCCCCAAGGTGCTCACCACCGGGGCAGTGAAAGAATCGGACGTGGTGATCACCATGGGCTGCGGTGACGAGTGCCCGTATTTCCCCGGCAAGCGTTACGAGGACTGGGTGCTGGAGGATCCGGCCGGCAAGGGCGTTGACTCCGTCCGTCCAATCCGTGATGAGATCAAGGCACGCGTTGAACAACTGATCACCGAACTCCTGCCCGCGCAGCACGCGGACGCCCAGTAGTACCGCCATCGAAGGACAATCCATGAGCAAAGAACAGCTGATCATCATCGGCTCCGGCCCCGCCGGCTACACCGCCGCCATCTACGCCGCCCGCGCCGGCCTGAACCCGCTGGTCCTGGCCGGCTCCGTCACCGCCGGCGGCGCGTTGATGAACACCACCGAGGTGGAAAACTTTCCAGGCTTCCCCGGCGGGATCCAGGGCCCCGAGCTGATGGACGGGCTGCAGCAGCAGGCGGAAAAGTTCGGCGCGCGCATTGAGTACGACGACGCCACGTCCGTTGAGCTGAAGGGTTCCGTCAAGCGCGTGGTCACCGGCGCCGGGGAGACCCACGAGGCTACGGCCGTCATCCTGGCCACCGGCTCCGCCTACAAGGAACTCGGCCTGCCGGAGGAGAAGAAGTTCAGCGGCCACGGTGTTTCCTGGTGCGCCACCTGCGACGGGTTCTTCTTCCGCGACCAGGACATCATCGTGGTGGGCGGCGGCGACTCGGCCATGGAGGAAGCAACCTTCCTGACCCGGTTCGGAAAATCCGTGACCGTGGTGGTGCGCAAGGGTGAACTGCGCGCCTCCCGCATCATGGCCCAGCGCGCCAAGGACAACCCCAAGATCCGTTTCGCCTGGAACTCCGCCGTTACTGCCATCCACGGCGACGGCAAGGTCACCGGCGTCACCCTCACGGATACCCGTACCGGTGAGACCCGGCATCAGGACGCCACCGGCATCTTCGTGGCCATCGGGCACCTGCCCCGCACCGAACTCGTGGCCGGCCAGGTGGAGCTGGACGAGGAAGGCTACATCAAGGTGGATGCCCCCACCACCTGCACCAACCTGCCCGGCGTCTTTGCCTGCGGCGACGCCGTGGACCACCGTTACCGGCAGGCCATCACCGCCGCCGGCACCGGCTGCGCCGCGGCACTGGATGCCGAACGCTTCCTGGCTGCGCTGGAAGACGCAGCCAGCATCGCCACCGCCCTGGTCGAGGAACCCACCCACAGCTGAGTCCCATGCCCGGGCACCCACTGCGTGCCCGGGCAGCCGGCTGCATTCGGCCGTCAGACGACTTCGGGGAGCCGTCCCGTTAATACTGAGACGGGAGCTGCGGACCAGCGCTCGCGTTCCGGCTCGTAGGAGACCACCATCGACGTATCGCTCTCGCGTGCCTCGTCAATGGCCAGCAGCAGCGCGTCCTCCATGTGCTTGGCGTATTCCAGCCGTTCGTGCAGGGAGCCCTGCAGGCCGCCGTCGTCAATCAGCACGTGGCCCTTGCCGTCCACGATGACCTTCAATGAATACCCCTGGTCCTCATAAAGGGACCCTCGGGTGGATGAAATCTCGGTGACCCGATCCGCCCGGACCAGGCCGTTGCCCAGCGTACGGATCCATGCCTCACCCATGAATCGACCTTCCCTTGGATTGGGACGCGATTCAGCGCCCCATAAGGCGAACGCTACTCCTCCACCAGGCTTTTGTGACCCCCCGAATACTGCCTGCTGCCGGCAGTGAACATGGCGAATATCGGCCGCTGCATTCAGCTACTCTTGTGCCAGAACCCGTCCGGGGGTACCTGATTTTTGGGAGGAATATATGTGGTCGAAGTTGGATGCGTACCTCTTCCCATTGCCGATTACCACGGTCTGTCCGTCAGGGACCTTTAAGCTGCACGTTGCCTCCGGGAACATGGACTGGTCCGAGGGCATGTTTGGCCTCCATGGGCTGCGGCCGGGTGAAGTGGTACCCACCTTTGAGGTGCTGATGGCCCACAAACACCCGGCGGACCGTGAACCGGTGCGCGCAGTGTGGGCGGACCTCCTTGAAGCCGGCGGCCAGGGTGCCCTGCTGCACCGGATCATTGACGGCCGCGGCAGGGAGCGGCGGGTCTTTTCGGCGCTCCAGGCCCTCGCAGGCCCGTCCGGAAAGGTGGAGCATGCACGCGGATTCATGGTGGATGTGACCCAGAGCCTGCGCATCGAGTCCCAGCATGCCGCATCCGAGGCCATCGAGGGTGCATTCGGGCACAAGGCGGTCATCGAGCAGGCCAAGGGCATCGTCATGGCCCTCCAAGGTCTGGACGCCCCGGCAGCCTTCCAGGTCCTGGCCGCCAGAAGCCAGCATGCCAACGTCAAGTTGCACATCCTGGCGGAAGAACTGGTCACCGCAGCGGGGAACGGCAAAGCCAGGGAAATCCTGGAAGGGTACTGATTTCCCCTCGCCCATGAGGCGCAGGGGGACCTTCGGCACTTTTTTGGCGTGGTGGTTCCGGCGGATTCTGTTGGGATGGCGGACAGGACTACCACCAGCCGCGGCGGCAACGTTGGCTCTGCCATCGTCAACGCCCTGCTGCTGTACGGGATCAACATCTGGCCCGGGTGGCAGGTGCTGCCGTTCCTGACTGCGGACATGGCCCGCGTGCTGGACCTCATTAATGCGTCCCTGATCGCCGGCATTATCGTGAACCTGGTATGCGTGGTCATCCGCGCCAGGGCCCTCATGGCACTGGGAAACCTGCTGGTCATCGGCTTCGGGCTGGCCGCCATGCTGCGTCTCTGGGAGGTCTTTCCCTTCGACTTTGGCGACGGCTGGTCCGGCTGGCCGGTGCTGGTGCGGGTGTTCCTGGTGGTCGGCATCGTTGGCTCGGTCATCGGCGCCATCGTCGAGGTAGTCAACTTGTTCCGCGCCCTCGTTGGCTTCCAGCCCCGGCCCCGCTGACACCCGGCCCCGCTGAGCCCCGTTCCGCGGACGCCGCGCCGGCCCTGTCCGGTGCGTCACACTGCATCCTTGGGCGGAAGGGGACAGCCATAGGATAAATCTGATGACTTCCCCGGACCAACTTCAGACCTTCAGCCTGCGCAGCATTGCGGTGGCCGCATTCGGCCCCACCCTGCTCTTTGGAATCGGGCAGGGCGCCATCCTTCCGGTAGTGGCACTGTCCGCCCGGGAACTGGGCGCCTCGGTGGCGGTGGCCGCCCTGATCGTCACCCTCATCGGGCTGGGGTCCTGGTTCTTCAACCTGCCGGCGTCCCTGGTGACCCTACGCTTCGGCGAACGCTGGTCCATTGTGGGCGCCGCCGTCGCGGCCGGCCTTGCCCTCGCCGCTGCCGCCACCTCCGCGCTTGCCCCGAACGGACTGTGGCTGCTCGCGGCGGCGATGGTCGTCGTCGGGATGTCCGGGGCGGTGTTTGGCCTGGCCCGGCAGAAGTACCTCACCGAGGCCGTGCCCGTGGCGTTCCGTGCCCGGGCGCTGTCCACGCTGGGCGGCGTGAACCGCATCGGCGTGTTCATCGGCCCGTTCGCCGGGGCAGCGGCGATGCAGTTCTTCGGCATCTCCGGTGCCTACTGGGTGGGCGTGGTGGCCATGGCGGCCGCGGCGCTGCTGTCCCTCACCATCCCGGATCTTGCGACGCCGGATGCCCCCTTGGGCGGGGACGCCGGCTCCCAGCCCACGCTCCGCAGCGTGGCGGTCTCGCATGCCGGCGTGTTCCTTTCGCTGGGCATGGGCATCCTGCTGCTCAGCGCGCTGCGGTCCTCCCGGCAGGTGGTGATCCCGCTCTGGGCCGACCACCTGGGCATGGACGCCACCTCCGCGTCCCTTATTTACGGTCTCTCCGGTGCCATCGACATGCTGGTGTTCTATCCGGCCGGAAGACTGATGGACCGCAAGGGGAGGCAGTGGGTGGCGATTCCGTCCACGCTGCTCATGGGAACAGCGCTGCTCCTGATCCCGCTTACGGGCTCCTTCGTGGGTCTGCTGCTGGCGGCGCTGCTGATCGGGTTCGGCAACGGCATCAGCTCCGGGCTGGTGATGACCCTGGGCGCCGACTTCTCACCTGACCGCGGGCGGGGGCAGTTCCTGGGCCTCTGGCGGTTCATGGCGGATGCCGGCTCCACCGGCGGCCCGGTCCTCCTCTCCGGGGTGACGGCACTGGCCTCCCTAGGGCCGGGGATCTCAGCCACGGGCGTCCTGGGGTTCGCGGCGGCGGCCGTGTTCGCCGTCGTCCTTCCCCGGCTGAAGCACCGCCGCAACTACTGACCCCAGCCCGCTTGCTCCCTCACTTTTGGTCCCTAAAACCGTGGTTTAGGGACCAAAAGTGATGGAGCATCTGGGGAATAGCGCCGTACGGTGCAGGGTAGTCACGGCAGGCGGGCCAAGCGTGCGCAGGCATCCCACAAACGCCTGCGCGCTTCCGGGTCCGACCCCATGCCGGGCGTGGGCAACTCCTTGCGCTTCGCCCAGAGCTTCCCTGAGACTCCGGCTGTCTCCGGCGCCGTGGCGAGCCAGAGAGCGGTGTCTGCCGCTTTTTCCGCCGGTGCACCGAACGTGTTCGTGAGCAGGCGGAACGGGCCCCCGACGTTCTTCAGCAGGGACGTGTTCCTGACCAGCCCGGGGTGGACGGCGTTGGCCACCACGCCCGAGCCACGCAGGCGTTCGGCGAACTCCTGGGTGAGGAGAACACGGGCAAGCATGGTGGGTGGCGTGGAGCGAAGGTAGCTGTACCGGCCCTTGGCGGTCTGGAGGTCATCGAAGTTGAGTTTGGTGTTGCCGTACTTGGATGCGATATTCACGATCCGCGGCGTGCCGGCCGGTGCTGCGTTCTTAAGCGCGTCAAGCATCAGGTTGGTCAGCAGGAAGTACGCCATCACATTGGTTGCGAATGTCAGTTCCAGCCCGTCGGGGGTTACCTGGCGCTCCTTGCGGAACACGCCCGCTGAGTTCACCAGCACATCAAGCCTGCTGTGGCGCGACAGGAAGTCAGTCGCCGCGCGTGGATCGAGGACTGGGCCGAGAGGTCACACACCAGCGGCTCCAGAAGGGCGGACGGGACGGCGCGGCGAATGGCGCCCGCCGCCTCGTTCGCGCACGCGGGGGAGCGCCCCACCACGACGACCAGCGCGCCTTCGCGTGCGAGGCCGGTTGCCACGGCCTGTCCCAGGCCGCTTCCCGCGCCTGTCACCAGCGCCACGGTTCCATTCATGGAGGCCATCCTTTTCGCGGGGGGATTACTGGTCAGCGGACGATCTTGAAGTTGAACGCGGGTGTGCCGAGTGCGCCCCAGAGGCGGAGCCAGACGGGGAGGAGCATTTCCGTGCCGCGGGCCGTGGAAATGTCGCCGAGATCGATGACGTCCTGGTGGCCGAAATCCTTTAACAGCTGGGTGACGGTGTGCTTGGCGTCAGCATCGTTTCCGGAGATGAAGACCGTGCTTGCCTCCGGGAGGGTTTCCGGGTGTGCCATGAGGTCGGCGTTGAGGGTGTTGAGGGACTTCACCACGCGGGCGCTGGGGAAACTGCGCTGGATCTGCTCACCGAGGGAATCGGTGTCCTTGACAAACAGGGTGGGGGGCATGCCGTGGCGGAAGTCGAGCGGGTTGGCGATGTCCAGGATGACCTTGCCGTCCAGGTTTTCCTCGCCCGCCTGGGCCAGGACGTCCAGGGAGGCGCCGCCATTGGTGGCGTTGACGATGAGCTCTGCCCCGACCGCGGCGTCGGCGAAGCCGGCCAGGGTGATACCGGGGTTGGCTGCAGCCCAAGTAGCGAAGGGCGCGGTACCCATGGCATCCGCCTCCGTGCGGGCGAGCGTGGCTTCGGTGCTGCGGGTGCCCATGGTCACGGTGTGGCCGAGCTCTGCCAGCCGGGTGGCGATGGTGCGTCCGACAGTGCCGGTTCCGAGGACAGCGGTCTTCATAGTTGAGTTCCTTAGGTTGATCTGAAGCGTGGTCAATCCAATGTGACGGATCGTTCTCATTAGTTTGTGACGGATCGATCCGTCTGTCAAACTTATGGGCAGGACTTTGGAACCGGATTTTGGAAGGAGTGGGGTTTTTCGTGGCACGCAAGAGCGGCGAGGAGAACCGGCGCAATGTGCTTGAGGTGGCGACGCGGCTGTTCTACCAGCGGGGGATCCGTGCGGTGGGAATGGACACCGTGGTCAAGGAATGCGGGGTGGGAAACGCCACCATTTACCGTCAGTTCCCCACCAAGGACGCACTCGCCACGGCCTACGTGCAAGGACGCGCGGACGCTTGGTTCGAGCGGATGCGGCAGGCGGCCGGGGAATGCGCCGATCCACGCGACAAGCTCATGGCCGTCTTCGGGGTACTCGCCGGAGACACTGCCGGCGCCACCTACCGCGGGTGCCCGATGCTGAACACCAGTACCGAGTTTCCGGAGGGCAACCACCCGGCACATCTGGTGGCCGTGGCGCACAAACAGCAGGTGCGGGACTGGTTCACGTCTTTGGCATCCGACGCCGGTGCGCAGGACCCGGATGAGCTGGCCCAGGAGCTGCTCATCGTCCTCAACGGCGCATACGCCACAGGCGCGGTCCTCGATGGCGCCCTGTATGGCAAGCGGGCGCTGAACCTGGCCGGGCGCCTCGTCGACGACGCCTGCGGCCGGCGCTAGTCGAGGGTAAGTGCGCCACGCCTGGCCCCAGGCCTACTGGAACGAGCCGTCCTGACAAGAAGAGTCGCAGGGGCACGTTATCCTCGACACATGAGTGATCCCGGCGTCGAAGCCCGCATCAGTCCGCTGCAGAAAGCCGTGTGGTGGGCGCAGGACTATATCTACGCCGCGGCCTGGCAGGTCCGCGGATTCCTGTCGCGCGTGCAGCCAGGGTCCTTCCGCAACGGGACCCGCCCGCCTGTGTTGATCATCCCGGGCGTGTATGAAAACTGGCAGTTCATGATGCCCCTTATCCAGGCGATCCACGACGCCGGACATCCCGTGCACGTGGTCACGGTGCTCCAGCGCAACAAAATGAAGGTTCCGGACGCCGCCAGGCTGGTGGCCCAGCACCTTGAGGAGGCGGGGCTGCGCGATGCCATCCTGGTGGCGCACAGCAAGGGCGGCCTGATCGGGAAGTACGCCATGCTCTCCCTGGACCCTGAGCACCGGATCGACCGGATGATCGCCGTGTGTGCACCGTTTTCCGGCTCGCGCTACGCCCGGTACATGCTGCTGCCCAGCCTGCGGATTTTCTCGCCGCGGAACGCCCTGACCCTGCAGATGTCACGCGAGCTGGCCATCAACAGCCGGATCACGTCCATCTACGGGCCGTTCGATCCGCATATTCCCGAGCGGAGCGTCCTGCCCGGGGCCACCAACATTGAGCTGCCGGTGGCGGGGCATTTCCGCATCCTCGGCGACCCTGCCACGGCGCGGATCATTGTGGAGCAGCTGAACCTTCCCGCCTGATGTCACCGCGTGCTGGCGGTGCTGTTGTTGCGGCGATGCGCCGCGCGGAGCAGTTGTGCGCGCATTTCGACTACAAGCGCGGTTAGCCGCAGGTGTACTTTCCAGTAACTTGAGCCTTTGTTGACGCTTTACGCCCTCGCTTCCTGAGGTTGGCCGTGCAGTGTTGTCCTCAGTTCGGCATTTCCGGCCACGGTCAAAATCGTGGCAACGTTCTTGAGCGGATTGCAGTCTCCACGGCGTTCGCAAAGGTGAACCTGGAAATCGGCACTGGAAACAAGAAGATCTACTGCGCCTGGCCGCCAGTTCGGTGGAAGAAGGCGCCGCTGCAAAACCCCCAACGCAGCGGCGCCGCCTCCCACCGAGCTGGCATCTTCGTTCCTTAATCTGCTTGGTGGCCCGCTGCGAGCCGCCCACTGAGGGGTGGGTGATCCGCGGAGGACCGCTGGCGACGCGCATACCCTCCTCCGAGCCGCAGTTTCCTTTCCGCTGCCGGTATTCGCGCCGCGAGGGGGAATCTGCGTGTCGGAAATGAGTGTCCGCGTCGGGAAGCAGGGTGAGGGTCGCAAGTGAAGGGCCCGCGTCGAGGATGACTGTCCGCGTCGAAGGACATGCTCCGGAGCGAAAAGAGGTCGCCGCCGAAAGGAGTGCGTGCCCCGGAAGGCGCGTGCCGCCGTCGTAATTTCCCGCCCGTGTCTCCCGGCAGGCAGGCGCAACGCATCCGTACACTGGCACCATGTCATGCCGTATCAGCGAACTGGTCCTGAAATGCGCCGACCCCGAACTGCTTGCCAGGTTCTGGAGCGACGTACTTGGTTATGTGGAGATCGACCGGGAGGACGGTGCCATTGAGATCGGCCCGCCCGATGCCGGGTTCGGCGGCCTGCAGCCCACGATCTTCCTGAGTCCCAGCGGCAACCCGAAGGTGGGGAGGCTCCCGCTGCATATCGACGTCAACCCGGTGGACCGTGACCAGGACGCGGAGCTGGAACGCCTGCTGGCCCTCGGCGCGCGGCCGGCCGACTTGGGGCAGACCGGCGAAGAGCAGTGGCACGTGCTGCAGGACCCCGAAGGCAACGAGTTCTGCCTCCTGCGCAAGCGGCTCGATCCCTGATACTGAGGCCGTAAACGGGAGAGCGGTGGAGGTGTACCGGGCGGCGCCTACTTCAAGACGCCGCCCAGGCACCTGCAACTATCCACGGCGTGGCTCAAGCTGGAGGGCACCAATTCCTCAAGATTCGCTCAAAACGCCACTGCCGGGCGTCCTTCCGTGCTACGGCAGGGGATGACGGAACTCCCACAGCGAACAGGAGCACACATGCACAAGCGCACCCTGGGCCGCGGCCTTGGCGTATCTGCCATTGGACTTGGCTGCATGAACATGACCGGCGGCTATGGCAGCACGCCCGAGCGGAAGGACATGGTGACGCTGCTCCGGGCGGCGGTGGACCGCGGCGTCACGTTCTTCGATACCGCTGAAATCTACGGGCCCTACGCCAACGAGGAGCTGGTGGGGGAGGCCCTGGCCCCGTACCGCGGGCAGGTGGTGATCGCCACGAAGTTCGGCTTCGACATCGATCCGGTGGCCCGGAAGCCGCGTGGCAACGTCACCAGCGATCCCGGCCGCATCCGTGCCGCCGCGGAGGGCTCCCTGCAGAGGCTCGGGGTCGAGGCCATCGACCTGTACTACCAGCACCGGGTGGATCCGCAGGTTCCCATCGAAGACGTGGCCGGCACGGTGAAGGAACTCATCGAAGCCGGCAAGGTGAAGCACTTCGGCATGTCCGAGGCCTCGGCGGGCACCATCCGGCGCGCCCACGCCGTCCAGCCCGTTACCGCCGTCCAAAGCGAATACTCCCTGTGGTGGCGCCGCCCGGAGGAAGAGGTCCTGGGTACGTGCGAGGAGTTGGGCATCGGCTTCGTCCCCTACAGCCCGCTGGGAAGGGGCTTCCTCACCGGGACGCTGGCCCCGTCCAGCACGTTCGACGGCGGCAACGACGCGCGTGCCAACATCCCCCGGTTCGAGCCGGACGCCATGGCCCACAACCAAGCCCTGGTTGAGGCGGTGCGCAGCATCGCCCGTGGAAAGGGTGCCACGCCGGGCCAAGTGGCCCTGGCCTGGCTGCTGGCCCAACAACCCTGGATTGTGCCCATCCCCGGCACCCGGAAACTGGACCGCCTTGAGGAGAACCTCGCCGCCGCGGACCTGGCCCTCACTGACGCGGAACTGGCGGCGCTGAACGGCCTGACCAGCAAAATTACCGTCCAGGGCGCCCGCTATGGCGAAGCGGCGGAGGCCCGGACCAACCTGTAGGAATGGACCCGCACTTCTCGCGGGCCGCTGGCGACGCGCATATTCTCCTGCGCCTCGCAGCTTCGTTCCCGCTCCCGGAATTTGGGCCGCGAAGAGGACTATGCGCGTCGCGGGCGGATATCCGAGTCGAAAATGTAGGGTCGTCTCCGGGGCGGGATGTCAGTATCGAAGGGGATCATCAGGGGCGAATCAGAGTGGGGTCCGCGACGGCAACTGACATGTGATTTTGATCTGCCCGAAACATACCGGTGCTCCTGCTCTTATACGCTTGAGGGAGAGATTTTCCCGGAAGGAATGCAGCAGCATATGGAAACCACGGACGCCGTCGTAAAGCCCGTCATCGGCCTTAGCACCTACCTCGAGCAGGCAGGTACTGCCGGTTGTGGTGACGTCAGCGCGGCGTTCCTGCCGGAGACGTACCTTGCGCCCGTCATCGCTGCAGGCGGCATCCCCGTCCTCCTGCCGCCGCAGCCCGTGGCGGCAGGCGTGATCGAGGTCTTGGTGAGCAGGTTGGACGGCCTGCTGATCCCTGGCGGCTGGGACATTGACCCGGCTCTCTACGGCCAGGAACCCCACCCCAGTACCGACCGGCCACGGCCCGAACGCGACGCCTGGGAACAGGCCCTGATCCGCGAAGCCATCCGCCAGGACATTCCGCTGCTGTGCATCTGCCGCGGCGAGCAGCTGCTGAACGTCACCCTCGGCGGCACGCTGCACCAGCACCTGCCCGAGGTGGTTGGCCACGGCGGGCACCAGTTGGGCGGCTTCCAGTACAACCGGATCCCGGTCGAGGTGGGACCTGGATCCCAGCTCGCGCAGCTCATCGGTTCCGATGTCCAGATGGTTCCCGTGGCCCACCACCAGGCGGTCAACAAGCTGGGGGAAGGCCTGGTTGCCTCCGCCTGGACCGAAGAACAGGTGGTGGAGGCGATCGAGTACCCCGCAGCCACCTTTGCCCTGGGCATCCAGTGGCACCCGGAGGAACTTTCCGAGGATTACGGGCTCTTCCAGGGGTTCGTCGAAGCAGCCCGGGCAAAGTACCTGTCCCGGCTGCGTCCGGCAGCGCCGTCGTCCATTGCCGACTCGGCCGCCTCCTTTTTGCCCGGTTCGACGCCGGCGATTTCCGTTCACCCCGAAGCCTTTTGACCTGCGGAAACACCCCCTAAGGGGCTCGTCGCAGGCGATACGCGCCACACCTCTACCTTGCCGCGCATAACTAAGCATGCTTACTATGTGGGCGTACGGTGAAGCAGCCGCCCTACGGTTCATTGACCTTGGGAGCGTTGTGGCTGACCTTACCCGGAATTGCTTGGTATCCGCAGTTGGGCGGGTCGTTGCCCAGTTGCATTGCATCGGAAGTGTGCGATGACGCGCAGAGTGGGTGTTGAAGAAGAGTTCCTGATTGTCGACGGCGCCTGTGGTTACCCCGTTGCGCTGGGCGGCACGCTGCAGCGCGTCGCGGAATATCCCAACCTCAGCAGCGAGATGAAGCAGGAGCAGATTGAAACCTGCACGTTCCCCCGGCTGACCCTCTCGGAAATCGCCCAGGACATCACGGCGGGGCGCCGGAACGCGGACGCCCTGGCGCGCCTGGCCGGAGCCAGGGCTGTTGCGCTTGCAACGTCTCCGCTGCCTGTCGACTCCACCGTGGCGCCCGGCGAACGCTGTGGGCAGCTGATGGAACGGTACGGGCTGACTGCAGTGGAGCAGCTCACCTGCGGCTGCCACGTGCATGTGGAGATCGAGTCGGACGAGGAAGGCGTCGCCATCCTGGACCGCATCCGGATCTGGCTGCCGGTCCTGCAGGCCCTCGCCTCAAACTCGCCCTTTTGGAATGGAACAGATTCGGGCTATGCGGGCTACCGCTCCCAGGCGTGGAACCGGTGGCCCACCACCGGGCCGAGTGGGATCTTCGGGTCGGCCGCCGCCTACCACGCGCATGTCCGGCAGATCCTCGGCTCCGCTGTCCCCCTGGACAAGGCAAGCCTCTACTTCGATGCCCGGCTCAGCGACCGCCATCCCACCGTGGAGGTCCGGGTGGCTGACGTCTGTCTCTTCGCGGACGACGCTGTCCTGGTGGCCGCACTGGTCCGGGCACTGGCAGAAACGGCCGTCCGGCAGTGGCGCGACGGCGTGTCCCCGGCGCCCGTGCCCGCCGCCCAGTTGCGGCTCGCCTCCTGGCAGGCCAGCCGCTTCGGGCTGGAGACTGATCTCCTCGATCCCGTTGCCGGGGAACCGCGGTCCGCGTCCGACGTGCTGGCAGCCCTGCTGGACCACGTCCGTCCAGTGCTGGAAGAGCAGGGCGAACTGGCCACAGTGGAGTTGCTGCTGTTCCAGGTGATGACCCGGGGCACCGGGGCCATTGCGCAGCGGGAGGGGTTCGTCCGGACCGGCGGTCTTCCGGGCATGATCGCCCAGGCCATCGACACCACCGCCCTGCCCGCCACCTCCGTCCGGGGGCAGGCTGGGCCTACCCGCCGCAGGCAGGGTGACACCAGCCGGGTGCGCGGGCAGGCTCCGATGCACCCCCGGGGCGGCACGCCGCAGCTGGACAACCAGACCCTGTAAACCGACAGCAGGAGGTCCCCCTTGGGCCAGAATGAATTGGACCAGAACCAGGCACCGGTGGTTGACGCCCTGGCAGAACACCAGAAGTTGGAACGGTACGGCTTCACCCCGCCGGCCCACCGCCAGGGCCGGGGCGTGGACCCCCGGGTGCTGGAGGTGCTGGGGGAGCAAAGCTTCAAGGCCGACGTCGTTGCCTCCTCGGGCTTGGACGACCGCAAGTCCTCCAACGGCTACCTGTCCAAAGCTGAAGAACTTCTGGCGGCCGCCGTGGGTGCCGATCAGGCCTTCTTCTCCACCTGCGGCAGCTCCCTGTCCATCAAGGCCGCCATCCTGGCCGTGACCCGCGGCGAAGGGGAGCTCCTGATCAGCCGGGACGCGCACAAGTCCGTGGTGTCCGGCCTGGTCCTGTCCGGGCTGCAGCCGCGGTGGATCAAGCCCCGCTGGGACGAAGAGCTGAAGATGAGCCACCCGCCGGCACCGGAGACCGTGGAGGAAATGTGGCAGCGCTACCCGGATGCCTCCGCAGCCCTGATCGTGAGCCCCACCCCCTACGGCACCTGCGCGGACATCGAAGCCATCGCTGAGATCTGCCACAAACGGGGCAAACCGCTGATCGTGGACGAAGCGTGGGGCGCACAGTTGCCCTTCCACCCCGACACCCCCACCTGGGCCATGTCCGCCGGCGCGGACATCTGCGTGGTCAGCGTCCACAAGATGGGCCTGGGGTTTGAACAGGGCTCCATCTTCCACCTGCAAGGAAACCTGGTGGACCCGGTCCGGCTCAACCAGTGCGCCGACGTCCTCTCCACCACCAGCGCCAACACCCTGATCTACGGGGCCATGGACGGCTGGCGGCGGCAGATGGTGCAGGAAGGCAAGGCCATGATCGACCGAGCGCTGGACCTGGCCCGCCGGGTGCGCAGGGAGATCGGGGACATCCCGGGGCTGCACGTCCTGGAGGACGAGCTGGTCCATGCCGAGGCCTCCCACGACCTGGACATCCTGCACATCCTGATCGACGTGTCGCAGCTGGGCATCAGCGGCTACCAGGCGACGGACTGGATGCGGGAGAACTGCCGGATTGACCTGGGCACCAACGACCACCGACGGACGGAGGCGGTGATTTCCGTTTCCGACGACGACGAAACTGCCGACCGGCTGCTGGCCGGACTGCGCCAACTGGCAGACGCCGCGCCGTCCCTGCCGCGACCACCCGCCGTCGTCATCCCCAAGGAGGAGGACCTTTTCCTGGAAACCGTGATGCTGCCCCGCGACGCCTTCTTTGGGCCTGTGGAAGTCATTCCCGTGGAGGAATCGCCGGGCCGGATCGCGGCGGAAATGGCCACCCCGTACCCGCCCGGAGTCCCGCTCCTGCTGCCCGGCGAACGGATCAACCAGGCAGCCATCGACTATCTGCGGAGCGGCGTGGAAGCAGGAATGGTCCTGCCCGATCCCGCCGACCCGTCCCTGAAGACCATCCGCGTGGTGCGCGAAGAACACCATAAACGGCAGCAGTAGTACCCGAAAAGTGGCAGTAAAGAGCAAGGAACAACCATGTGTGGCATAGCCGGCGAAATCGCATTCAATGGCAGGGCGGCGTCGGGGGAAGCAGTTCTGAAAATCATGGGGGCCATGGCCTCCAGGGGACCGGACGGAAGGGGAAGCTGGAACGGCGGCTGGGTGGCTCTGGGGCACCGGCGGCTCAGCATCATCGACCTTTCCGAGGCAGGGGCGCAGCCCATGGAGGACGACGGCGGCCTGACCGTCACCTTCAACGGCTGCATCTACAACTACCAGGAGCTGCGCCGGGAGCTGGAGCCGGAGTTCCGCTTCCGCTCAACCAGCGACACGGAGGTGATCCTCAAGGCCTACCGGAAATGGAGTGACGACTTTGTCCACCACCTTGTGGGCATGTTCGCGATCGCCATTTACGATCCGCAGCGGGCGGAGGTCCTCCTGGTCCGCGACCGGCTGGGTATCAAGCCGCTCTACGTGGCCGCGCTTCCGGGGAAGCTGCGCTTCGCCTCCACGCTGCCCGCGCTGGCGGCTTCCGGCGGGATCGACACGGGCATTGACGAGGTGGCGCTGCACCACTACCTGAGCTGGCACTCGATCGTCCCGGCGCCGCGCACCATCCTGCGGGGTGTCCGGAAGCTGCCGGCCGCCACCATCCGCACCGTCCGTGCCGACGGCACGTGGCAGGACCGCGAGTACTGGCGTCCGGACTACATCCGGAAACCGGAGCATGCCGGCTGGTCAGCCGTCGACTGGCGTGACGCCGTGCGGGATGCGTTGAGGACAGCAGTACGACGGCGGATGGTTGCCGATGTGCCGGTGGGTGTCCTTTTGTCCGGCGGACTGGATTCGAGCCTCCTGGTTGCCCTGCTCGCCGAGGAAGGCCAGCATGGGTTGTCCACGTTCAGCATCGGGTTCGACGACGGCGCGGGCGGCGACGCCGGAAACGAGTTCGAGTACTCCGATCTGGTGGCGCGCGAATTCGGTACCCGGCACGAGCGGCTGCACGTGCCCACGGCCGATTTTGCGCCCTCGATTGCCGGTGCCCTGGACGCGATGTCCGAGCCCATGGCCAGCCACGACGTCACCGCCTTCCACTTGCTCTCCGACACCGTGTCCCGGCACCTGAAAGTAGTGCAGTGCGGACAGGGCGCCGATGAGGTGTTTGGCGGGTACGAATACCACCAGCCGCTGGCCGGCGTCGCCCGGGACCAGGCCCTGGCCGCCTTCACGGCCTCCTTCGTTGACCACAGCCACGAAGAGCTCCTCGGCATCCTGGAGCCGGAATGGCTGCCAGGCTCCGACGTCAGCCGCAAAGTGCTCGCCGACCACCTGCAGGCACCCGGAGCCGACACCGCCCTGGACGCGGTCCTCCGGCTGGACACGCACCTGCTCATGGTGGACGATCCGGTGAAGCGGCTGGACAACATGAGCATGGCCTGGGGGCTGGAGGCCCGGGTGCCGTTCCTGGACCACGAACTGGTGGAGCTTGCCGGGGCCTGCCCGCCGGAACTGAAGGCAAGCCAGGGCGGCAAGGGAATCCTGAAGGACCTGGGCCGGCAACTGCTCCCATCGGCCGTGATCGACCGCCCCAAGGGGTACTTCCCGGTCCCGGCGCTGCGGCACCTGGAAGAACCATTCATCACCATGGTCGCCGATGCCCTCCACGCGCCCGAGGCCAAGCAGCGCGGCCTCTTCCGCCCCGAGTACATCGACGGGCTGCTGGCGGATCCCAACAGCCAGCGGACCCCGGTGAAGAGCAACGTCCTGTGGCAGTTCGCACTGCTGGAAATGTGGCTGCAGCGCCACGGGGTGGGGTAGGGCATGGCGCGTCTGGGCCAGGAGGTCCTGGCCGGTCTCCGGCACGCTGTCCGCGGTGACTTTCCCGCCGTCATCGGGGAACTTTCGGCGCTGGTCCGCATCCCCGCGATGGCGTGGGACTCGTTCGACCCCTCCCAGCTGGACCAGGCCGCCCAGCAGGTGGCGGGCCTGGTCCGCGAAGCCGGCCTTACCGACGTCGACATCCTGCAGGGACCACGCCCTGATGGAAAGCCCGGCGCGCCGGCCGTGGTGGGACGCCGTCCGGCCCTTCCCGGCAAACCCACCATTCTGCTGTACGCGCACTACGACGTCCAGCCCGCCGGCCAGCTGGAGCTGTGGGAGAGCCCGCCGTTCGAGGCGCTGGAGCGCGGCGGGCGGCTGTGGGGCAGGGGAGTGGCGGACAACAAGGCGGGGGTGCTGCTGCACGTGGCCGCCGTCCGCAACGCCCTACGGGTCCTGGGTGACGATCTTGGCGTCGGCGTGACGGTGTTCATTGACGGAGAGGAGGAGGCAGGCTCGCCGTCGCTGCCCCTGCTGCTGCAGCAGCACGCCGACCTGCTGCGGGCCGACGTGCTGGTGGTGGCCGACTCCGGGAACTGGAAGGTGGGCGTGCCGGCGCTGACCACCAGCCTGCGCGGGCTGGTCCTGGGCACCATCGAGGTCCGGGTGCTGGAGCACGCCCTGCATTCCGGGACATATGGCGGGCCGCTGGTGGATGCCGTTGCGGCGCTGTCCCGGCTTCTCGCGTCCTTCCATCACGACGACGGGAGCGTGGCGGTGGAGGGCCTGCCGGCTTCGGAGGAGCCGGGCCCGTCCTTGACCGAAGCCGAGTTCAGGGCGGATTCGCGGGTCCGTCCGGGAGTGCCGCTGGCCGGCAGCGGCAGCATCACGTCGCGGTTATGGACCAAGCCGGCCCTGGCCATCATCGGGATCGACGCGCCGTCCGTGGCGCTGTCCTCCGACACACTGCAGCCGGCGGCCCGGGCGCGGTTCAGCCTCAGCCTGGCGCCGTCCTCTGATACGGCGGCTGCCATGGAGGCGGTCCGGCGGCATGTGGAAGACCATGTGCCGTTCGGCGCCGAGGTGGTATTCACCCCGGGCGGGCGGACGGAGGGGTTTGCAGGGGACGCGTCCTCGCCTGCCTCCCGTTCGATGCTCCACGTCATGGGTGAGGTGTGGCGTGTGCCGGCGGTGTCAATGGGAGTGGGCGGATCCATTCCCGCCGTCAACATCCTGAACAAGCTGTACCCGGAATCGGAAATCCTGATCACGGGTGCCGAGGACCCCGATTCGCGGGCGCACGGAGCCAACGAGTCCATCCACCTTGGCGATTTCGGGAACGCCATCGTGGCCGAGGCCCTGCTGCTGGCCCGCCTCAACGCCGGGCACTGAACCGCGGGGACCGGACCGTTAACCCGTCAGCGGCGGGGCGCGTTCCGCCGTCGCGCCGCGAACGCGAACAGGGAGGTGGTGGCCACCGTGGCCAAGTAGCCTGCGATCACAATCAGCGAGATGCCCGCCCAGAAGTAGTTGGTGGTGCTGGCCTCCTGCCACGGGCTGGGCGCAATCCGGATCAGCGAATACACCGCCACCACAGCCGAAGCCAGCCCGATCAGCACCGGCAGGTTGAGCCAGATCCGGGCCGACCCGACGTGCTCGCCGAACCCGTCCCACTCGTTCCATGAACCACGGCGGAGGATCAGCCAGCCCGCCGGAATCATGAACGCCCCCACCAGCAGGAACGCGGCCACCACATCGGCAGGCCGGTGCCATTGGTTGATCAGCGTGGACACGCCGGAGGCGATGGCAAACGTGCCGCCAATGAAGCCCGCCATGGGGCGCCAGCGCGGGGACGACATCAGGAACACCGCTGCCGCCGCGGATGCCGCGAGCGTCGTGTGCCCGGACGGCAGTGAATTCAGCTCCAGCGTCAACACACCCTTGTCCGGCCGCGCCGGCAGCAGGTCCTTGAGTACCTGCGTGGCGACGTTCGCGCCGACGCACGCTGCCACCGCTATTCCTGCCTCGGCCCAGTGCCGCCGGATCACCGTGACAAACAGGACCACGACGGCGGCCATCACCAGCGAGATGGTGGGCAGCCAATCCAGGAACCGGGTGGCGGCCTTGCCCGCGGGGCCGTGGATCTGCACCGCTTCCACCAGCGCGGACTCGTCGATGAACTGTCCGGTGGTGGTCTGGACGAAGAAGTAGTAGGTGGCAGCCAGGCCGGCAAGGCACGCCATAGTGGACAGCACGAACAGGAACGCCGAGCCGGGGGCAGGCCGGGCCGCGGTCCTGGTGGGTAGTTGCCGGTAAGAAGTCATCGCAGTTAAGGGTGGCACAGAAAGCTGGAAGGCCCCTTAGGGGTTGGGGGTGGGTTGGACCGGGTCCAGCCGGGGGATGCTCGCCGCGGCCACCAGCAGCGCCAGTACGCCCAGCCCGAACGGCAGCGCCGTGGCGGTGGCAATGCCGCCCACCAGCAGGGGTCCGCCGGCGTCTCCCAGTTCACGCCCCAGTTCCGCCGAGCCCATGGTCCGGCCCATCCGCTCCGGCGGGGTGGTGTCCGCAAGGTGGGCGAAACCGAGAGGGGTTACCGCGCCGATCCCCACCCCAATGAATGCCCCGGCAATAAAGATGGTGACCACGCCCGGGGCCGCCGCTACCAGGCCGACGCCCATGGCAATCAGCAGCAGGCCCGCCGTCGTACCCCTGTTGTCCGTGACGGCGTGCCGGTCCCGCCGCCGCCCGATCCATGGCTGGGTCAGCACCGAACCCAGCGCCACCACGCTCACCGCTGCCGTGCCGGCGAAAGCGTCCAGGCCGTGCCGCGTGGCCAGCGCCGGAAGGAAGCCGACGGCGGCGCCCAGCGCTCCCGTGGAGGCGGCCAGCACCAGCGTGGGGACCAGGAACCGGCGCTCGCCCACCTGCCGCGCCAGGTCCAGCACCGTGTACCGCTTCCGCGGCAGCGGCGCCAGGTGCGGCACGGACACCAGCACCCACACGGCGGTGACCACCGCAAGCGCCGACAGCGTTCCGAACAGCAGCGGGAAGCCACCGGCCAGGATCAGGCCGGCCCCCAGCGGCGGGCCGATAATGTAACCCAGGCTCTTCCAGGACCCGTAGCGGCCAAAGTAGGTGCCGGCTTTCCCGCCGCTGGCCATCCTTGCCACCATGGCGGACGACGCCGGCGAGAAGGCTGACGCGGCGGCCCCCTGTCCCAGCCGGGCCAGGGCAAGGATCAACGGGTCAGCGGCGCCCAAACCGATCAGGGACAGGGCGGCGAAAGCGACGAGTCCGCCGACGACCACCGGTTTGGCACCAATACGGTCGCTGAGCGCACCAAAGACGGGTTTCAGGAACACCTCGGCGACGTCGTAGAGGGCCAGCAGGATGCCGAGGTTCAGCAGGGTCAGGCCGATGTTGCCGCTCTGCGAGCCCAGCCCGGCCGCGATGCTGTGGGCGCCGAAAGCGGTGACGAACCCCGCCGCGTACAACGGTGCCGTGGATGAGCGGGTGGCGTGGTCGCTGGACGGGGGTTTGCCGGGGCTCATAGTGGGGACTTTAGTACCTTCACAACTTTGTGAAAACTTCGAAGACTTGGAACATGAACACCGTTGTCCAGACTGTGGATCTGCATAAGCACTTCGGCCGGGTCAGGGCCCTGGACGGGCTCGACCTCGAAGTCCGGCACGGTGAAATCCACGGCTTCCTTGGCCCCAACGGCGCCGGCAAGTCCACCACCCTGCGCGTCCTGCTGGGCCTGGCCAGGGCAACCTCCGGCTCCGCCACCGTCCTTGGCTTCGATCCCTGGACCCAGGCCGTGGAGCTGCACCGGCGACTGGCGTATGTTCCCGGCGACGTCCGGCTCTGGCCCAACCTCTCCGGCGGCGAAACCATCGACCTGCTCTCCCGGCTGCGCGGGGGCACCGCGGACGGGTCCGCCTACCGGCAGCGCAGGGACCGGCTGTGCCAGGTGTTTGATTTCGATCCAGCGAAGAAGGGCCGCGCCTACTCCAAGGGCAACCGGCAGAAGGTCGCCCTGATCGCGGCCCTGGCCACCGAAGCCGAGCTCTACCTGCTGGACGAGCCCACCAGCGGCCTTGACCCGCTCATGGAGGAGGTCTTCCGCCGGGAGCTGCTCGCCGCCGTCGAACGCGGTGCAACCGTGCTGCTCTCCAGCCACATCCTCTCCGAGGTGGAGGCGCTGTGCCACCGCGTGAGCATCATCCGCGCCGGCAGGATTGTCGACGGCGGCACGCTGGACTCGCTGCGGCACCTCACCAGGTCCGAGGTTTCTTTCGCCTCGGACGGCCTGGACACGCAGTCGCTCGCCGGGCTGGGTGCCGTGCATGACCTGACGCTCGACGCCGGGCGGGTCCGGTTCGGCGCGGACTCGGACCGGATCGCGGAGCTGCTTCCCGCCCTGGGCGCACTGGGCGTGCAGGGCCTGACGATTGTCCCGCCGTCGCTGGAGGAGCTGTTCCTGCGGCATTACGGGGATGCGGCGGCCACCTTGAGCCAGGACGCCCCCGAACCCGACAAAGACGGCCATGGTCCCCGGCGGCACCTGCCCGGTGTACGGGGGCGGAGCTGACATGGCCGTCCTTCTGGTCCTCTGGGGGCAGCGCCTGCGGCGGGACCGTTGGCAGTTGGTGAGCTGGGTGGTGGCCATCGGGGCGTTCGCACTGTTCGCGGCGGCCGCCGTCACCCAGACCTACGGCAATGTGGCGGCCCGCACCGAGATCCTGCAGGTGGCCATCGCCACCCCCGCCATCCTGATGCTGCGCGGACTGCCCCGCGGCGCCGACCAGGGGGCCTTCACGTTCTTCCTCATCTACGCGTTCCTTGCCCTCCTGGCCGGCCTGATGAGCACCTTCCTGGCCGTACGCCACACCCGCGCCGACGAGGAATCCGGCGGGGCGGAACTGGTGGCCGCCACACCTGCCGGACGCCTGCTGCCCACTATCGCCACCCTGCTGCACGGGGTCACCGCGAACATCCTCGTGGCGCTCGCCGTATTCGCCGGCTTTGCGGCCCAGGGCCTGGACCCACAAGGTTCCCTGACCGCCGGAGCCGCAACGGGCGCCGTCGGCCTCGCTTTCCTTGGCGTGGGGCTGTTGGTGGCCCAGTTCATGGGGACGTCGCGCGGCGCGAACGGCGTCTCTGCCGCGCTGGTTGTCCTTGCCTACGTCCTGCGCGGCATCGGGGATGCCACCGGAACGCCCGGCCCCGACGGAACCACCATGACCGAGGGGGCGGCCAGTTGGTTCTCACCCATCGGCTGGGGCCAGCAGACGTTCGCCTACTCGGGGAACCGCGGCTGGCCGCTGCTGCTGCCGGTGGGGCTCGGCGTCGTCTGTCTCGCCGCCGCCTGGCTCATCCTGCGCACGCGTGACAGCGGTGCCAGCGTCTGGGGTGCACGGCCGGGACGAGCCGCCGCCCGGGCAGGGCTTGCGGGCCCGGTGGCCCTGGCCTTGCGGCTGCAAAGCGGATCGATCATCGGCTGGGCGCTGAGCGGGCTCGCCTTGGGGTTGCTCGCGGGGTCGCTGGGCAAAGCGGTGGCCGCACTCGATACGCCCGGGACGGGTATCACGGCAGTCATGCGGGCCATGCTCCAGTCGCAGGGAACCTCGCTGACCCAGCTCATGGTCTCAGTGATCTTCTCGATGGCCGGGGTCCTGGCGGCGGCCTGTGCGCTGCAGGCGGTGATCAGGGCGCGGCAGGAGGAGGCGGCCGGAACCGCCGAACTCCTGCTGGCCGCTCCGGTGGGGCGGGTCCGGTGGCTGGCCGGTTACCTGCTGTTGGGTGCATCGGCCGTGGTGCTGGTGGTCGGCCTGACAGGTGTGGGTGCGTGGGCCACGCTCAACGGGTCCGGCGATATGTCCATGCCGGCAGATGCGCTGTGGGAAACCGCGCTGGCCCAACTGCCGGCAGCGCTGATCTACCTCTCCGTTCCCGCGCTGGTGTTCGTCGTGTGGCCCGCCGCGACCATTGGCGCCAGCTGGGGGTTGCTGGCCCTGGGTGTGATGCTGGGAATCTTCGGCGGCATGCTGGGCCTGGACCAACGCGTGCGCGACCTGTCCCCGTTCAGCCACACACCGGTTCCGCACGGGGACGCCACGGATTGGAGCGGTGCCTGGTGGATGCTGGGCATCGCCGCCCTCGCGGCCGTGCTGGCTGTGGTGATGATGCGCCGGCGGGAGGTGGGTTCCGCATGAGTACGGACGCCGGGGTGCGCGCCGGCCGCTATGCCCAGGCGACCGGCGGGGCCTCTGTTGACTCGGGGGCCGCCGGGGAAACCGCCACTGCTGCTGAAAGGACCGCAGCGGCATTCGCCGCGGCGGGTTTCCCGAAGATGCCGGCCCGGACGCTGCTGGCCCTCGTGTCGTCCGAGCACGCAAGCCTCACGGCCGCCGAGCTCGCGGAGCGGCTGGGCGCCAGCGCCGCAGCGGTGTCCGGAGCCGTGCGGTACCTGCAGACCGTGGGCTTCGTCCACCGGGTTTCGCAGCCCGGCAGCCGCCGCGACCTGTACGCGCTGCATGAGGACGAATGGTACGTGGTGTCCATGCGGAACAACCCCGCCTACGAAAAGCTCGCGGCCCTGACGGATGCCACCGCCGAAACCCTCCCGGAGGGATCACCGGCCCGGACCCGCGTAGCGGAGATGGCGCGGTTCTACCGGTTCCTCAACTCCCGGCTGCCGGCCTTGCTGAACGAGTGGGAGCGTGAGCGGGAGGCGCAGCCGTGACGATTATCGACAATGCCGTCTATGTGAACGGGCTCCGCACGGAGGACCCCGGGGACCTTGACGAGACCTACTTCCTGCTCCGCCAGCGGGAGGGCATGGCATGGATCGGGCTCTACCGGCCCGATGCCGGGGAGCTGCAATCCGTGGGCGAGGAATTCGACCTCAACCCCCTTGCCGTCGAGGACGCGCTAGCGGGCCACCAGCGGGCCAAACTGGAACACTACAGCGGGTGCCTGTTCCTGGTGCTGCGGCCCGCCAGGTACCGCGACGACGAGGAAAAGGTGGACTTCGGCGAGATCCATGTCTTTGCCGGCGATGAGTACGTGGTGACGGTCCGGCACGCTGAATCGCCGGACTTGGCCAAGGTCCGCCGCCGCATGGAGTCCATGCCGGAATTCCTGGCCCTCGGCCCCGACGCCGTGCTCTACGGGATCCTGGACCAGGTGGTGGACGAGTACGAACCCGTGGCTGCGGGCCTGGAGAACGACATCGACGAGATCGAGGACGACCTCTTCGGCGCAGACCCGGACGTCTCCCGCCGGATCTATGAGCTTTCCCGCCAGGTCATCACCTTCCAGCGCGCAACCAGTCCGCTGGCCGGGATCCTGCACGCCCTCATGTCCGGGACTCCGGACCGCGAGCAGGCAGCCGAGCTCCGGAACCACTACCGCGACGTCCTGGACCACGTCCTCCGGCTCAATGAGCGGGTGGCGTCCTTCCGGGCCCTCCTGCAGAATGCCCTCGCAGTCAACGCCGCACTGGTGGCGCAACGGCAAAACGACGAGATGCAGCGGATGACCGAGTCCAGTTTCGAACAAAACGAGCAGGTCAAGCGGATCTCCTCCTGGGCCGCCATCCTCTTTGCACCCACGCTGGTGGCGTCCATCTACGGCATGAATTTCACCAGCATTCCCGAGCTTGGCTGGACCTACGGCTACCCCTACGCGCTGGGCGTGATGGCTGCCATGGGACTGGTCCTGTACTTTGCGTTCAAGCACAACAAGTGGATCTAGGTTGTCCACATAGCTCTTGTTTCCTGGCTGCCGCATGCGGTGCCGCCGGTACAGTGAATCCATGCCTGCCCGCGATTCCCGGATCCCCCCACTGGATGAGTTGCTGTCAGGCGCCTACGTGGTCAGCCTGCCCATGCGGGTGAAGTTCCGCGGCATCATGGAACGCGAGTCCCTGCTGCTGCGCGGCCCCGCGGGCTGGGGCGAGTTCTGCCCGTTCCCGGAGTACGGCGACGCCGAGGCCTCCCGGTGGCTGACCGCCGCCATCGAAGCGGGCTGGCAGGGCTTTCCCCCGCCTTTGCGTCCGTCCATCCCGGTGAACGCTACCGTGCCCGCCGTTTCAGCGGACCGCGTGCCGGACGTGCTGGCCCGGTTCGGGCGGGTGGACGCGGTCAAGGTCAAGGTTGCCGAGCAGGGGCAGTCCCTGGACGAGGACGCTGCCCGGCTTGGGGCCGTCCGCGCCGCATTGCCGGACGCGGCCATCCGGGTGGATGCCAACGGCGGGTGGGACGTGCCCACCGCGGTGAAGGCACTGACGCGGCTGTCCGCCGTCGGGCTGGAGTACGCCGAGCAGCCGGTTCCCTCCATCGAGGGCCTGGCCGAGGTCCGGTCCCGGCTGCAGGATGCCGGTACGCCGGTGCTGATCGCCGCGGACGAAAGCGTGCGCAAGGAAACCGACCCCCTCCGGGTGGCCCGTGCGGGCGCGGCGGACCTGATTGTGGTCAAGGTGGCACCGCTTGGGGGAGTGCGGCGCGCCCTGGACATCGTGGCGCAGGCCGGACTTCCCGCCGTCGTCAGCTCTGCCCTGGACACGTCCGTGGGCATCCGCGCCGGCCTGGCGCTTGCGGCGGCACTGCCGGAGCTCCCGTATGCCTGCGGCCTGGGAACGGTGTCCCTGTTCGAATCGGACGTCACCTTGGATCCGTTGGTGGCCGACGACGGCGCCATCCGCCTCCGCGACGTTGCGGCCGACGCCGGGCTGCTTGAGCAGTTTGCGGCTCCCGCGGAACGCCGGGACTGGTGGCTGGCCCGGCTCCGCCGCGTCCACGCCCTCCTCGCCTCATCGGTTGCTCCCCACCGGCACCCTAACCTCGCAAGCTCGGCCAGGGAACCCGGCCGGCGTGGGGCCACGTAACTGCCGTGGTGGGAACGTTCCTGCAGGTCATGGGCGGTTCACCATAACTTCATCCAGTTGATGGCTTCCCGTAGGAACCGGCTGGAATGGTGGTCGGGCACCCCAGTGAGATTCCTTGGAAGGTTCCCATGTCTGAAACTGCCCGCAAATTTCCGCTCCTGCCCATGCTTGGCCACACCAAGGGCAAGCGGAGCCCCGTTACCTGCGCGCTCAAGTGTGACAATGCCTGCGCCGGCGATGTCTGCAACACGAGCTCCAACAGCTACTTCCGCGACATCGCCTCCGCGACGCTGTCCCGCCGCGCCGCCCTGGGCATGGGAGCCGCCGGTGCCCTCGCCGTCGTCCTCGGCTCAGCCGTGACCTCCGCCGAACCCGCCTCCGCTGCCGGCTTGTCCAAGGCCGCCAAGGAAGGCTTTGGCGAATCCAAGCTGAAGTTCACCGCCATCAAGCCCGTGGACAAGGCCGTTGACGCCTTCACGGTTCCGGAAGGCTTTACCTGGCAGCCCATCATCCGCTGGGGTGACCCGCTGTTCGCTGACTCACCCGACTTCGACCTGGACAACCAGACCGCAGCAGCCCAGGCCCGCCAGTTCGGCTACAACAACGACTACACGGACATCGTGGACATCCCAGGCAGCAAGGGCCGCCGCGCGGTGCTGTTCACCAACCACGAGTACACCAACGAGAACATCATGGTTCCGGCCGGCTACGACGCCAGGGAAACCCGCGCAATCGGCCGGGCCGCGCATGGCCTGGCCGTTGTGGAGCTGGAGCGCAAGAACACCACGAAGCCGTGGAGCTACGTCAAGGGCGCGCCGCTGAACCGCCGCTACCTCTCCGACACCACCTACGAACTGACGGGCCCCGTTGCCGGCTCGGCTCTGGTCAAGACCGCGGCCCACCCCTCCGGCCGCGCCATCAAGGGCACGTTGGGCAACTGCTCCGGCGGCACCACCCCCTGGGGCACCATCCTCTCCGGTGAGGAGAACTTCAACGGCTACTTCGTGGCCGGGGGGACCTCGGCCAGCGACAAGCGCTACGGCCTCACCGCCAAGCCCACTGCCCGGCAATGGGAACTCGACGACCCCCGCTTCGACACCCGCAACCCCGGCTACGAGAACGAGGTCAACCGCTTCGGCTGGATCGTCGAAGTCGACCCGTTCGACCCCACCTCCACCCCCAAGAAGCGCTCCGCCATGGGCCGCTTCAAGCATGAGGGCGCCAACGTGATCGTGGCCGAGTCCGGCCACGTGGTGGCCTACATGGGCGACGACGAGAAGTTCGACTACCTCTACAAGTTCGTTTCTGCCGGGACCTACCGTCCAGGTACATCGGCTGCCGACCGCAAGAACAACATGAACCTGCTCTCCGAGGGCGACCTCTACGTCGCCAGGTTCACCGGCAACTCGCCGGCTGCGGAAATCACGGGCACCGGGGCGCTTCCTTCCGACGGCGCGTTCGACGGCACCGGCGAATGGCTGCCCCTGGTGGTCGGCGGCAAGTCCGCCGTCCCCGGCATGTCCGTCGAGGAGGTCCTGGTGTACACCCGCCTTGCCGCCGACAAGGTGGGCCCCACCAAGATGGACCGCTGCGAGGACGTCCAGCCCAGCCTGCACACCGGCAAGGTCTACGTGGTCTGTACCAACAACTCGGACCGGGGCACCGGCACCACGGAAGGCGCTACGGAAGTCAACCCGCGCACCCAGAACCGTGACGGGCACATCGTGGAAATCACCGAAACCGGCGGCCAGTCCTCCACAAAGTTCAACTGGACCCTCCTGATGGTCTGCGGCGATCCGGCCCAGGGCGACGTCACCTACTTCTCCGGCTACCCCGTGGACAAGGTTTCGCCCATCTCCTGCCCGGACAACGTGGCCTTCGACTCCGTCGGCAACCTCTGGATCTCCACCGACGGCGCCCCCTCCGGCATCGGCTACAACGATGGCCTCTTCAAGGTCACCCTGGACGGCGCCGAACGCGGCAAGGTGGAGCAGTTCCTCTCCGTTCCCCGCGACGCCGAGACCTGCGGCCCCGTCATCCACGACGACGAGCGTACGGTGTTCGTCGCCGTCCAGCACCCGGGCGAGGACGGCACCTTCGAGGCGCCCAACTCCTACTTCCCGGACTACGTCCCGGCAGGTGCGACGCCGGCCCCCGGCCAGGCACGCGCGCCCCGTCCCGCGGTGGTCCAGGTGTTCCGCGGCTAACCCCTTCGTTGCTCCATCACTTATGGTCCCCAAAACCCCGGTTTAGGGACCATAAGTGATGGAGCAACGCGGGAATAAGGGCGGGGTTCGGGGTGGGAGACTGATTGGGTGACTTTGCCGAACGAATCTGGACCGAACGCCCCTGAGTTGGAAGCACCTGAGTTGAGCGCGCTTGCCGCGGCGCGGATCGCCGTCGACGTCCTGCTCGACGGCGGCGTGCGGCACGTGGTGGTTTCGCCGGGTTCCCGGTCGGCACCCATGGCGTATGCCCTTGCCGAGGCCTCGGCCGCTGGCCGGGTGGACCTCCTGGTCCGGATCGATGAGCGGTCTGCCGGGTTTACGGCGCTGGGCCTGGCGCTGGCCACCGGCACGCCCGCCGCCGTCCTCACCACGTCCGGGACCGCCGTCGGAAACCTGATGCCTGCGGTGATGGAAGCGAACCACGCCGCCGTGCCGCTGATTGTCCTCTCCGCCGACCGGCCCGACGAGCTGCGGGGGACCGGCGCCAACCAGACCACGGTGCAGCCGGATCTGTTCGGCGAGCAGGTCCGGTTCGCCGCTGATGTTCCTGCGGGGACCAGTCCTGCGCGGGCCGTCCAAACCGGGCTCTCCGCGGCCACCGGCGCGTTCCCGGACCTGCCGCCGGGCCCGGTCCAGCTCAACCTCGCGTTCCGCGACCCCTTGGTTCCGGCCCCGTCGGACCAACTGCCGGCGCTGGTGGAACGGCAACGCTACCGGGTGGGCGCCGAACCGCTGGTCATGAACCTGCCGCCGGCGCCCGGGACCCTGCCGGTGCGGCGGACGGTGGTGCTGGCAGGGCACGACGCCGGGCCGGTCGCCGAGGCCTTCGCCCGCGCCCACAACCTGCCGCTGCTGGCCGAGCCGTCCTCCAATTCCCGGTTCGGCCCGAACGCGGTGGGCCCGTACCGGCTGCTCCTGGAACACTTCGGGCCCGGTTCGGCGCAGCCCATCGA
The DNA here is from genome assembly GCF_030816485.1 of Arthrobacter sp. B1I2. Classification (NCBI taxonomy): domain Bacteria; kingdom Bacillati; phylum Actinomycetota; class Actinomycetes; order Micrococcales; family Micrococcaceae; genus Arthrobacter; species Arthrobacter sp. B1I2. The sequence continues at coordinate 2,149,685 of NZ_JAUSYC010000001.1, forward strand.
GCGCGTGGTGCTGTTCGGCCGGCCCACCCTGTCCCGTCCGGTGGCAGCCCTTTTGGCTCGCGCCGATGTTGAATCCGCCCTGTACCAGCCGGTTCCCGTCGCCTGGTACCAGCCCGGGCGCCGCACCGAGCTGCCGCTGGAAAACCTCGCGGACCTCGCCGATTTCGCCGGCCGCGGGACCGCCGCCTGGCTGGACACCTGGCTCCTTGCCGCCTCGGCTGCCCAGCATGCCCTGGACCAGGTCGTGGCCGCGGATGCCGCCGCCACCGGTCCATCCGTCGCCGCACTGGTGTGGAAGCACACGCGCGGCCAGCTGCTGCTGGGGTCCTCCAACGGCATCCGTGACGTTGACCTCGCCGGGCTGCCCGCGGCTGATCCTGCCGCCACCGTCTACGCCAACCGCGGCCTCGCCGGCATCGACGGCACCATCTCCACCGCCACGGGCATCGCCCTGGGCGGAGGCCAGGAGACCACCGTCCTGATGGGCGACGTCACCTTCCTGCACGACGCCGGCGGCCTCCTCCTCGGCGCAGGGGAGGAGCAGCCGGACCTGCGGATCGTGGTCCTGAACGATTCCGGCGGCGCCATCTTCGGGCTGCTGGAGCACGGGGGAGTGGAGGAGGGCGGCCGCTACGGGGACGCCGTCGAACGCCTCTTTGCCACCCCGCACTCGGTGGACATCGCGGCACTCGCCGCAGCATACGGCGTCGGACATTCACTGGTAAGTACGACGGCGGGACTCGCCGAAGCGCTGGCCCGGCCCGTGCAGGGGCGCAGCATCGTGGAGGTCCGCACTGACCGCCGATTGCTCAGGCAACTTCACGGCCGGATCAAGGAAGCCGTGGCCGCCGCAGTCGAGGGCGTGCTCTCCGGGCAGTAGCGGCCACATGACCCCAGGACGCAAAAGTTCCCTGGCGCTGCCGAAATAACGGCAGCGCCAGGGAACTTGGGCATCGAAAAGCGGAGGGCTATTCCTCGATCTCGATGTGCGTGGGATCCAGGACGCGGCGGAGGAACTCCTTGGTGCGGGGCTGGGTGGGGGCACCAATGACCTGTTCGGCCACACCCTCCTCCACCACCACGCCGCCGTCCATGAACACCACGCGGTCGGCCACCTCGCGGGCGAAGGCCATCTCGTGGGTCACCACCAGCATGGTCATTCCCTCCTGGGCCAGGTTGCGCATGACCGAGAGGACATCGCCCACGGTCTCCGGGTCCAGTGCGGACGTGGGCTCGTCAAAGAGCATCAATTCCGGGTCCATGCTCAGCGCCCTGGCGATCGCCACGCGCTGCTGCTGGCCGCCGGAAAGCTGATCCGGGAAGCGGTCGGCCAGGTGGCCAAGGCCCACGCGCTCAAGGTTGTGCCGGGCCACCTTGTCCGCCTCGGCCTGCGAACGCTTGAGCACCTTGGTCTGCGCCACGGTGCAGTTGCGCATGGCGTTCAGGTGCGGAAACAGGTTGAACTGCTGGAACACCATGCCCACCTTGCGGCGCATCCTGTCGATGTCCACGTCGGGGTCCGTTGCTTCGAAGCCGCCCACCTGGATACTGCCCTGGTTGGGCTGCTCCAGCAGGTTGACGCAGCGGAGGAGTGTGGACTTGCCGGACCCCGATGGCCCGATCAGGCACACCACTTCACCGGGAGCAACGTCCAGGCTGATGCCTTTGAGGACCTCGTTCGAGCCATAGGACTTCCGCAGGCCGGTGATGGACACGCCCGCCGCGTGGACGGTTGCCGTTCCCCCGCGGGGATTGTTGACGACGTCGTTCATTGCTTTCCCTGCCTATCGCTTGGTCCGCGCGGAGCGGCTTTCGAACTTCCGGGCCAGGAGGCTCAGCGGGATGGTGATCACCAGGTAGAACGCGCCGGCGACCAGAAGCGGCGTCAGGCCGGCACCGAGGCTGGAAATACCGTCGCGGCCGAACTTGGTGAGTTCGTACTGCGATGCCGTCAGGCCCAGGACGTAGATCAGCGAGGAGTCCTTCGTCAGCAGGATGACCTCGTTGGTCAGCGGAGGAAGCACGATCTTGAAGGCCTGGGGGATCACGATGGTGACCATGGCACGCCAGTGCGGCATGCCCAGGGACCGGGCCGCCTCGAGCTGGCCCTTGGGTACCGCCTGGAGGCCTGCGCGCAGGGTCTCGGCGATGTAGGCCGAGGCCACCATGCCCAGGGAGATCATGACCACGATGGTCACGTTCCACTGCACGCCAAACGCCAACGGAACGCCGTAGCCGAAAGCGATGAAGACCAGCAGTGCGGGGATGCCGCGGAAGAACTCGATGTAGCCGGTGGCGATCCAGCGGTAGAGCGGGAAGCTGGACAACTTCATGAGTGCCAGCAGCAAGCCGCCGGAAAGACCGACAACAAAGCCCAGGAAGGTGTAGATGAGGGTGTTCTTGAGGCCGGACAGGAAGATGTCCGGGAACATCGGACCGATCTTGCCGAAGTTGAAGACGCTGGTGCCGATGGTCTTCCAGTCCACGGCCAGGATGATGGCAGCGAGGGCCACTACGAAGATCCCGCCCTGGACGTAGAGGCTTACCCTGGCCCGTTGGCGTGCGGTCATTGCCATAAATAGCTCACATTTCGTTGTGCGTGGCTGAGGCCCCGGACGGACTGGCTACAGCCTGTCCGGGGCCCCAACGGCGTCAATAGTGCGCAGACCTACTTGGTGGTCTGGCCGAACCAGGTGGTCTTGAACTTCTCCAGCGAGCCGTCATCGGTCAGGCGCTTGAGGGTTCCGTTGACCTTGTCCAGCATGGCCGTGTTGCCCTTCTTGACGGCGATGCCGAGCTTCTCGCCCGTAGCGAAGTCCTCAACGCTCTTGAACTTGGCATCATCCTTGGTTGCGTAGCCCAGAACCGACTGGTTTCCCAGGGCGGCGTCGATGGTACCGGCCTGGAGGGCCTGGACCAGGAGGCCGGTGTCCTCGAACTGCTGCGCCTCGATGTCCTTGTCCTTGGCGTACTGGGCGCCGGTGGTGGCCTGCTGGACGCCGACCTTCTTGCCCTTGGCGTCATCCAGGCTCTTGATTCCCGAGCTGGAGCTGGCCACCAGGGTCAGGTCGTCGTCCAGGTACGGGGTGGAGAAGTCCATGACCGACTTGCGGGTGTCCGTGATGGAGATCGAGGAGATGGACACATCGCACTGGGTCAGCGCAGTTCCGGTCTCGATGGCTTCAAAGGAGCTGTCCACGGTGTTCAGTTCCGCACCGAGATCCTTGGCTACCTCGTTGGCGATGTCGATGTCGAAACCGACGGTCTTGCCGTCCTTCTGGAATTCGAACGGCTCGTAGGGGATGTCCGAGCAAACGGTGAGCTTGCCAGCGTTGATCAGCTTGATGCCGCCTTCGGAGGCGGCGGGGGTGGAGCTTCCGCCGCAGGCCGTGAGGGTGAGGGCACCGGCGGCCAGGAGTGCTGCTGCCTTGGCTGACATTTTGGCCGCGGCCAGGGACTTGAGCTGCATATTTCTTACCTTTTGTTGCAGGGGTATGCGGGACTAAACCGGTTCATAGTGTAGCTCCGATACAGAGATGTGCATCACAGAAAACTAATATTGATTATTGGATAACTAAACCACAACAAGATTCAAGCCTTCCAAGCCCGCCGTTGTCTGTCATCCCGGACTTTCGGTCCCGCGGCGTCAGCTGCTGATGCCCAGGGACTCCAGCATCGGCCGGAACTTGGCCCAGGTCTCGGCCAGTTCCGCCTCGGGCTGGGAGCCATCGACGATGCCGCAACCGGCATACAACCGGACCGTTTCCGGCGACTCGATCACGGCCCCGCGCAGGGCGATACCCCACTCGCCGTTGCCCGCCGCATCCAGCCACCCCACGGGGCCGGCGTAAGGGCCGCGGTCCAGACGCTCCAGCTTGCGGATCAGCTCTCCAGCCACCAGGGTCGGGGTTCCGCAGACGGCCGCGGTTGGGTGCAGCGCGTTGATCAGGGCCAGGCAGGTGGGCACGTGGCCTTCCACCTCGGTGAGTTCGGCCTTGACGTCCGAGGCCAGGTGCCACACGTTGGGCAGTTCCAGGATGAAGGGCTCATCGTGCGCATTCATCGCCTCGGAGAACGGTGCAAGCTGCCTGGTCAGCGACTGGATGGCAATCTCATGCTCATGCCGCTGCTTTTCAGAGCCGGCAAGCACACGGGTTGCGTACTCCATGGGAGCCCCGTCCTCGCCGTGCGCGTCCCGGCGGTCCAGGGTGCCGGCCAGCACCCGCGCCTGGGCCGTGCGCCCTTCCACCTGGATCAGCATTTCGGGCGTGGCCCCCACCAGCCCGTCCACCCCGTACGTCCAGCACTCGCGGTACCTCGCCGCGAGTTCGCGCAGCACATCTGCGGCATGTACGCCGGAGGGAATAGTCGCCACCACGTCCCGCGCCAGGACCAGCTTCTCCAGGGCGCCGGTACGGATCTCGGCCACGCCTGCCGCCACGGCGTCCATCCAGGCTTCCTCGCTGAGGGAGCCGGTGTGCAGTGTGGCGCCGGCAGCCAGGGGGAGTGGACGTACGACGGCGCCGCCCCCTGCGCCGGGCACGTCGCCCGGGGGAGCGTTCCCGGCGGAGTCCGCTGCCGCCGTCGTGCTTCCCGCAGCGGAGGCGCCGGCGGAACCAGGGCTCAGCCAGCGGTCCAGCGCGGCGAGGGCCGTCTCCTCGGTGAGCAGGCCGTCGTCGAACGTTAACTGCGTGAGCCACACCTGGTTGTCCCGCACGCCCACCACGATCTCGGGCACGATCAGGCGGGACTCATGGGCGGAGGTTTTCGAAAAGGCGAAGGAGCCAAAGGCCACGGGCCCGGTGCCCGGCAGCTCCACGGAGTCGGTGACGTCGGCCTCCAGGACCAGGTGCCGCCACCAGATGTCCGCCTCCAGGAACCGGTCCGGCCCCGTGGCGGTGAAGCGCGCGATCTCGCCGAACCCGGCCAAGCCGGCTTCCCGGCGGGTCCAGCACAGGATGTCGTCCCGGACCAGAAACGACGGCAGCCCCCCGGGGAACGCTTTGCCATCCAGGGGGACTGTCAAGGTGCGGAACGTGCTCGTCATGATGAGACAACACTACTCCCGCGTAGACCGGGGCCTTCCCGGCGCTTTGAGCAGGCCAAAGGCGGCGAACCCGCCATGGTCAGCACCTTCGGGAACATTTGAGACAATGTCATGGTGAACCGAGCATCCTTGGATAAGCGTCCGGACGAAGTAGCCACGATGTTTGACGACGTCGCACCGAAATACGACGTCGTCAACGATGTCCTCTCCATGGGGCAGACCCGCCGCTGGCGGAAAATCGTGGTGGACGCGATGGAAGTCTCCAGGGGCCAGCGGGTCCTGGACCTCGCGGCCGGAACGGGTACCTCCAGCGAGCCATATGCCGACGCCGGCATAGATGTAGTGGCCTGCGACTTCTCCCTCGGCATGCTCAAGGTGGGCAAGCGCCGCCGCCCCGACATCGACTTCATCGCCGGTGACGCCACCAACCTGCCGTTCGCGGACGACACCTTCGACGCCACCACCATCTCCTTCGGTCTGCGGAACGTGAACGAGCCCAAGAAGGCGTTGCAGGAGATGCTCCGCGTCACCAAGCCGGGCGGACGCCTGGTCATCGCTGAATTCTCGCAGCCCGTGGTTCCGCTGTGGCGCACCATGTACACCGAATACCTCATGCGGGCGCTGCCGGCCATCGCCGTCAAGGTCGCCTCCAACCCGGACGCCTACGTCTATCTGGCCGAGTCCATCCGCGCGTGGCCGGACCAGGACCACCTGGCCGCCTGGCTGCAGGAAAGCGGCTGGGAGAACGTCACCTACCGCAACCTCACCGGCGGCATCGTGGCGGTCCACCGTGCGTTCAAGCCCGCCTCCCCGTCCAACGGTGCTGCTGCCGCCATCGCCGCGCACAAGGGCCCGGTGGCCAAGCTGCGCCGCAACATCGTCCGCTGACCTGTGAACGTACTGATTGTCGGTGCGGGTCCGGCAGGATCCACCGCCGCGTACTACCTCGCCAAGGCCGGCCTCGAGGTCACGGTGTTGGAAAAAACCAGCTTCCCGCGCGAGAAGGTCTGCGGTGACGGGCTGACGCCCCGCGCCGTCCGCGAGATCCAGAAGCTCGGCCTGCCGCACCTGGAGAACGACGGCTGGCGCCGGAACAAGGGCCTCCGCCTGATTGCCGGCGGCCGCACCATCGAACTGCCCTGGCCCGAGGTGTCCGACTTCCCGCAATACGGCCTGATCCGCACCCGGCTGGGCTTCGACGAGGAATTGGCCCGGCACGCGCAGGCCGCCGGTGCCACCATCCTCGAGCGGCACAGCGTCACCGATGCCCTCCGGAACGACGCCGGCCGCGTCACCGGGGTCCGCGCAGCGCTCCTCGACGAGTCCGGACGCAAGACGGGACAGACGCGCGAGTTCAGTGCCGACGTCGTCCTCGCTGCCGATGGAAACTCCACGCGCACCGCAGTGTCCCTGGGAATCCAGAAGCGTGACGACCGCCCCCTCGGGGTGGCCGTCCGCACGTACTTCACCTCGCCGCGCACGGATGACGACTGGATGGAAGGCTGGCTGGAGCTTCCCGGGCGCGACGGAAAACTGCTCCCCGGCTACGGCTGGGTGTTCGGCGTGGGCGACGGCACCTCCAACGTGGGCCTGGGCATCCTGAACTCCTCCCAGGAATTCGGCAAGCTCGACTACAAGCAGGTGCTCCGCGAATGGACCGCCGGCATGCCCGCAGAGTGGGGCTTCACGCCCGAAAACCAGGTGGGGGAGATCCGCGGTGCGGCCCTGCCCATGGGCTTCAACCGCACTCCGCATTACTCGCCGGGCCTGCTCCTGCTGGGCGACGCCGGCGGCATGGTCTCCCCCTTCAACGGCGAGGGCATCTCCTACGCCATGGAGTCCGCGCGCTTCGCCGCCGAGTTCATCATCGACGCCTCCTCGCGCGCGGCTGCTTCGGGCGGGACGTACGACGCCGATGCGCACCTTTCAACGTACGCGGACTATGTGCGGGACCAGTGGGGCTCGCACTTCACGCTGGGGCGGGCTTTTGCCGCGCTCATCGGGAAGCCGGCCGTCATGAAACTCGCGCTGCGCACGGGCATGCCCATCCCCGTGCTGATGCGGTTCGTGGTCCGGCTCCTTGCCAACCTCACGGACCCCGCCGCCAAGGGATTCGAGGACCGGGTAATCCGCGTCCTGGAATCGCTGGTCCCGGCCACAACCAATACATCCAATGCCCCGTCAGCTCCGAACCAGCGGTATCCGCAACAAAAAGTTAGGGTTAACCCGTGACCAAATCCGCAGACCACAGCTGGACGCACGCCGGGCACGGCCTGCCGGACTCCGAACCCAGCCTCAACACCACCGCTATCGCCACGGGCCTCCAGCTGCCGGCAGGCTTCGCGGCCATCGCGGGGGATGCTGAACTGGGCCCGGCCATCACCAACAACCTGGCCAAGGTGGAGAAGAAGCTCCGCGAAGCCATCGCCAACTCGGATCCCCTGGCTGACGCAACGTCGCGGCACCTGGTGGAAGCCGGCGGCAAGCGCATCCGGCCGCTGCTGACCCTGCTCTGCGCCCACCTCGGCGACGCGTCCCTGCCCGCAGTGGTGCAGGCCGCCGTCGTGGTTGAACTGACGCACCTCGCCACGCTGTACCACGACGACGTTATGGACTCGGCCCCCTTCCGCCGCGGCGCCCCCACCGCCCACGAAGTATGGGGCAACTCGGTTGCAGTGTTGACTGGCGACCTGATCTTTGCCCGGGCCTCAATCCTGGTATCCGAGCTCGGAGGGCGTGCCCTGGGAATCCAGGCCCGCACCTTTGAGCGGCTGTGCCTGGGCCAGTTGCATGAAACTGTGGGACCCCGCCCGGACGAGGACCCGGTGGAGCACTACCTCTCCGTGATCGCGGACAAGACCGGGTCGCTGGTGGCGGCCTCCGGACAGTTCGGCGCCATCTTCTCCGGCGCCGATGAAGCCTTCGAGGACATCCTGGTGGAATACGGCGAGAAGGTCGGCGTGGCTTTCCAGCTGGCCGACGACGTCATCGATGTCACCGGTGTGAAGGTCAAGTCCGGCAAGTCCCCGGGAACCGACCTGCGCGAAGGCGTTCCCACCCTGCCCGTGTTGCTGCTGCGCAGGGCTGCCGCTGATGGTGACCGGTCCGCCGTCGACCTTTTGACACTGATTGACGGCGACCTGTCCTCCGACGAAGCCCTTGCCGCTGCCGTTGCCGGGCTGCGTGAGCACCCTGTTACGGCCGAGTCCTGGGTGGTGGCACGCCGGTGGGCCGACGAGGCGATTGCTGCCCTGGCTCCGCTGCCTGAGGGTGTGGTCAAGGAGTCGCTGTCCAACTTCGCGCTGGCTGTGGTGGACCGCGCCAGCTGATCCAGAGTTTGTGGGGAGTCCGGTTCCTCTGGTTGATCCAGCCGTGAGGTGCCGGGCTTCTTCTTTGCCTGCTTAACGGGACAGCCCCGGTCCGCAGCAACCGAAGCTGCTGTGAACCGGGGCTATCTCTCCGTTCGCATCAGACCCGCCGGAGGCGTTTAGCGGATCCGTGAATAGCTTATGACAGCTTTGTCACAATGTGCAAGTCCTTTGTTACTGCCGCTGTCAAAGATTCTTCAGCGGGCACTGTCTTGCCGTGGCGGGGCACTTTGCGGCCTTTCCGCTGCTGGCAGGGCACATGTCTCGGCGAGTCCGTGTCGAAGTGCCCAGCGACCGCATTGTCCACATAACGGTGGCTGGCACTACTGCCTGCGGACGGGCCCGCGTCACCGTGAAGGCATGGATATTGAGGCTTTTCTCCGCCGCCGCGGAGGCGTGGCACGCACTGAAACACTCCGCAGGGCCGGATTCGCGAGGACGCGCCTGGACAAGGCTGTAGCAGCAGGATGCATCGTCCGGGTCCGGCGGGGTGTCTATGGCCTGCCGAATGAAGCCGGCGTGCTCGGTTTTGCTCTGCAGCACAATGCGTTATTGACCTGCCTGTCCGCCGCGCCTGCCTACCAGCTGTGGACCGTGGAAAAGGCCGGCGTGGTCCATCTGAGCCCTGGGCACAGGAAGGCAGTGCCGGGAACCGTAACCCACGGCCGGATCCTCCATCCTGTCCACCCATGGCTGCCGGTGGCGGGTTTGGCGGACGTCCTCATCCATGCCCAGCATTGCCTGCCTGTGCTGGAAGCCCTGGTCATGGTTCAGTGTGCGGCGCAGCGGGGTGATGTCACCCTGGAATTCCTGCGCAGCAAACTTGCCGGGAACCGCAACGCCCGCGCCAGGGCCGTGCTGAATCACGTGATTCCCCGGGCGGATTCAATCCTGGAGGTGCTGGCCAACTACCACTTCCGGAACGCCGGCCTCCATGTTCGCAGGCATGTAGAGCTCCCGGGCGTGGGCGAGGTGGATTTCCTGATTGAGGACTGCCTTGTGGTGGAAACCGACGGGGCCACCCATTTGGAAGCGAAGCAGGTCAAAAAGGACCGCACGCGCAACAACGCCACAGTCATAGGAGGACGTCTGTGCCTGCGGTTCGGCTATGACGACGTAGTCCATCATCCGGAGCGGATGGTGGCCCAAGTGCTGGCGGTGCTGGAGCAGAGCCGTCAGGGGGCCTTCAGCGCTACATGAGTCCCGCGGTCGTGGGGCACTTTGCCGCTGCTGCAACGGTATAACTGGCTGGAGTGACGGGGTGTCCGTGTCAAAGTGCCCCACGAAGGGGTGCGCCCCCAAAAGCGGGAGAGGCCTTACTCTTCCTCTTCGTCCTCGAACGCCCACTCGAACATGTCGAAGACGAACTCGGAGAAGGTGCCTTCCTCCGACTTCCACTGGCCGCGGGCGTTGTTGCGGCGGTAGACAATGGGGTCCGGGACGGTGAGGTCGCCCACGCGGAAGCCCCAGGTGAACTGTTCCTCTTCATCCTCGAGGAACATGAGGAAGCCCTCGTCATCGACCTCGAGCTCTTCCGGATCCCAGAAGTAGTGGTACGCCTCCATCAGGTCCTCGCAGCCGCCCAGGGCGAGGTAGAACTCCCGCAGGACCAGGGGGATCTGGAACTGGTGCTCCGCGAGGGCCTTGTCCAGTTCCTCGGGAGTCAGGCCGTCCGCTTCCTGCCATTCATCCTCGAGATACTTCGGAACAAGCGCGCGGAACTTCTCGAGGAACATGTCAGTCATGTTCATATCCTAGCCAATCCGGAGCCACCCAAAATGACATCCGGGACAACCCTCACAGGCCTGTATCCGCGGCCCTGCGGTGCCACCCGCGGACGGCAAGCGGCGCCTGCCAGGACCGCCGCCAGGCCAGGACCCGGAAGGTGAAAACCACTGCCGCGATACCCGCTGCCGTCAGCACGTTGAACACGCCGAACACCCACAGCACCGCCGTCAGCGAAGAACCCAAGAACGCGGGCAGCGCATAGATATCCTTCGGGTTGAACAGCTCGGGAACCTCATTGGCGGTGATGTCCCGCAGCAGTCCGCCGCCCACCGCCGTCGTCACCCCCAGCAGCACGGACGCCACCGGGTTGAGCCCGGTGGCGAGTGCCTTGAGCGTGCCGGTCATGCAGAACAGGGCCAGGCCGGCGGCGTCGAACAGGACCAGCAACGACGTGTACCGCTGGACGCTGGAGAACAGGAAGAACACCAGCACGGTTGCCAGCAGCGGCGGGGCCAGGTATGCCGGGTTGGTGAAGGCCGCCGGAACAATGCCCAGGATGATGTCGCGGATGACGCCGCCGCCCAGCCCCACCAGGGAAGCCAGCAGCAGCGACCCGACAATGTCGATTTGCTTGCGTGCCGCCAGCAGGGAGCCCGAGACGGCAAAGAAGAACACGCCCAGCAGATCCAGCCATACCGGGGAGTTGTCAAAGGCGAATGTCATGGGGCATCCCGGTATTTCAAAGAGGGCGGACAGGGCGGCTCCAACGTTACGCTAGCCCCTATGAACAGCCCCATCATGATCGCCTGTGCCCATGGGACGTCCAACACACAGGGGGCCGCGGAGGTCAACGCCCTGCGTGCCGCCATCGCTGGGCTGCGGCCGGGACTTGATGTCCGGGAGGCCTACGTGGACGTCCAGCAGCCGGACCTGGTGGATGTGGTGGCCGGACTGCCCGAGGGCGAGCCCGCCGTCGTGGTTCCGTTGCTGCTCAGCGTTGGCTACCACGTGAAGGTGGACATCGCGCGGGCCGTGAAGAGCCGGCCGGGCAGTGCGGCCGCCGCGCCGCTCGGCCCCGACCCGCGCCTGGCCAAACTGCTGGACCAGCGGCTGCGCGAGGCCGGCACCACGGACAACGACGTGATCGTCCTTGCCGCGGCCGGCTCGTCCAACCCCAACGCCGCCGTCAGCGTCGAGGAACTGCTGGGCCAGCTGCGTGAGCTGCGGTCCAACCGCATCGTGGCCGCCTATGGTGCCTCGGCGAAGCCGTCCGTGCCCGACGCCGTTGCCATGCTTCGGGAGGAACTGGCCGGGGGTGCCGGGGCGGGGGAGTCCGCGGGCGCAGTGGACGTGGGCGGCCGCGTCGTGATTGCCTCCTATCTCCTGGCCCCGGGCTTCTTCCATGACCAGCTGGCCAAGGCGGGGGCCGACGTCGTGACCGAACCCCTGCTGCCGTCCCCGGTGCTTGCTGGGATTGCGCTGGACAGGTATGACGCCGCCGTCGGCAAAGCCCGTGAAGCCGCCACGCAGGGGCGGCCCGAAACAGCCGCGGAGGCCCTTGCGAAAGCCCCGGAAGAAGTCCCCTCGGAACCCGCGGCGGATGCACAGGGAGGTGGCTTCTTCAAGGCCGTCCGGCGTTTCGTGACGAAATATTTCCCTAGGTGACTTAGCGTTTCCGGTCCTTTGTGACGCAAATCGGCGGCGACCTACAGTCGATGCATGACTGATACAGCTCTTGCCGGAGCGTCTGCGGACTCCGCTGCCCCCAAGCGCCCCGCACGCCCGTCCCGCCCCGCTGCGAAGCCGCACGGCCAGTGGAAGGTGGACGGCAAGACGCCGCTGAACGCCAACGAAACCTGGAAGCAGGAAGACGACGGCCTTAACGTCCGGGAGCGTATCGAGTCCATCTACGCCAAGGAGGGCTTCGACGCCATCCCCGGCCAGGACCTGCACGGCCGGTTCCGCTGGTGGGGCCTCTACACCCAGCGCAAGCCCGGGATCGACGGCGGCAAGACCGCAACACTTGAGCCGCACGAGCTCGAGGACAAGTACTTCATGCTCCGGGTGAGGATCGACGGCGGCGCGCTCACCACCGAGCAGCTGCGGGTCATCGGCCAGGTTTCCGTGGACTTCGCGCGTGACTCGGCCGACCTCACCGACCGCCAGAACATCCAGCTGCACTGGATCCGCGTGGAGGACATCCCCGAGATCTGGAACCGGCTGGAAGCTGTTGGCCTGTCCACCACCGAAGCCTGCGGCGACGTTCCCCGCGTCATCCTGGGCTCGCCCGTGGCCGGCATCGCCAAGGACGAGATCATCGACCCCACCCCGCTCATTGAAGAGCTGGGGGAGCGGTTCATCGGCAACCCGCTGCTGTCCAACCTGCCGCGCAAGTACAAGACCGCCATCACCGGCCACCCCAGCCAGGACGTGGTGCACGAGATCAACGATTTCGGTTTGGTGGGCATGATCCACCCTGAACTCGGCACAGGCTACGACCTGTGGGTGGGCGGCGCGCTCGCCACCAACCCGATGCTGGCCAAGCGCCTGGGCGCCTTCGTCACGCCTGAGCAGGCCGCCGACGTGTGGCTCGGCGTCACCAGCATCTTCCGCGACTACGGCTACCGCCGCATGCGCACCAAGGCCCGCCTGAAGTTCCTGCTCGCCGACTGGGGTCCGGAGAAGTTCCGCCAGATCCTCGAGGACGAATACCTGGGCTACAAGCTGGCCGACGGTCCGGCCGCGCCCAAGCCCACCACCCCCGGCGACCACATCGGCGTCCACGAGCAGAAGGACGGCAAGTTCTTCATCGGCGCCACCCCGCTGGCCGGGCGCCTTTCCGGTGCCCAGCTGGTCAAGCTCGCAGACACGCTCGAGGCCCGCGGTTCCCGGCGCCTGCGCACCACACCGCACCAGAAACTGGTGGTCCTGGACGTGGAGAAGGACCAGGTGGAGCCGCTCGTGGCCGAACTGGACGCCCTGGGCCTGTCCGCCCGCCCGTCCGTGTTCCGCCGCGGCACCATCGCCTGCACCGGCATCGAGTACTGCAAGCTGGCCATCGTGGAGACCAAGTACACCGCCGCCACCGCCGTGGCAGAGCTGGAACGCCGTTTGGCCGACCTCGCCGACTCGGGCCAGCTGCCGCAGGCACTGTCGCTGCACATCAACGGCTGCCCCAACTCCTGCGCGCGCATCCAGACGGCGGACATCGGCCTCAAGGGCATGATGCTGCCAACGCCCGACGGCGACCCCTCCCCGGGTTTCCAGGTCCACCTGGGCGGCGGGCTGGCTTCCAGCGACCGCGAGGAAGCAGGCCTGGGGCGCACCGTCCGCGGCCTGAAGGTGTACGTCGATGACCTGCCCGACTACGTGGAGCGCGTAGTCCGCACCTTCGTTGCCCAGCGGGCCGAGGGCCAGACCTTCGCCGAATGGGCCCACGCAGCAGACGAGGAGGCACTCCAGTAATGCCAAAACACGTGGCACCTGCACCTGCCAAGCGCCCTGTCGAGGAGCTCAAGGCCCTCGCCGAAGCCGGTGCTGCCGAGCTCGGCTGGGACGCCCCGGCCCGCGATGTGATCGCGTGGGTGGAGCGCAATTTCGAACTGCCCGCCGTCGCCGTCGCCTGCTCCATGGCCGACGCCGTCCTGCCCGCCCTGGTCGCGGACCAGATACCCGGCGTCGACGTCCTGTTCCTGGAGACCGGCTACCACTTCCCGGAAACCTACGCCACGCGTGACGAGGTGGCCGCAAACCTCCGCGTCAACGTGGTGGACGTGCTCCCGGAAACCACCGTGGAGCAGCAGGACCGGCTGCTGGGCAAGGACCTCTTTGCCCGCGACGCCGCCCAGTGCTGCGCCCTGCGCAAGGTGGCCCCGCTGCAGCGCACCCTGGCCGGCTACGAGCTCTGGTTCACCGGCGTCCGCCGCGACGAGGCCCCCACCCGGACTAACACGCCGCTGGTGACGTGGGATGAGAAGAACGGCCTGGTCAAGGTCAACCCGATGGCCGCCTGGACGTTCGACCAGCTGGTCCAGTACTCGGACGACAACCTCCTGCCCGTCAACCCGCTGCTTTCCCAGGGCTACCCCTCCATTGGCTGCCAGCCCTGCACCCGCAAGGTGGCGCCCGGCGAGGATCCCCGCGCCGGCCGCTGGGCAGGATCCGACAAGACAGAATGCGGACTTCACGTATGAGCACTTACCTATCCGAGGAGACTCCCCAGGTGACTGACGCCGCCGTTTCCACGCGCCTCTCCAGCCTGGACACGCTCGAGTCCGAGGCCATCCACATCATCCGCGAGGTGGTCGCCGAGTTCGAGAAGCCCGCGCTGCTGTTCTCGGGCGGCAAGGACTCCGTGGTGATGCTGCACCTGGCCACCAAGGCGTTCTGGCCCGGCAAGGTGCCGTTCCCCGTGCTGCACGTGGACACCGGGCACAACTTCCCCGAGGTCCTCGATTTCCGCGACCGCACGGTGGAGCGGCTGGGCCTGAAGCTGGTGGTGGGCTCCGTGCAGGAATTCATCGACCGCGGCGAGCTCGCCGAGCGCGCCGACGGCACCCGCAACCCGCTGCAGACGGTTCCGCTGCTGGATGCCATCCAGCAGAACAAGTTCGACGCCGTCTTCGGCGGCGGCCGCCGCGACGAGGACAAGGCCCGGGCCAAGGAGCGCATCCTGAGCCTGCGCGACGAATTCGGCCAGTGGGACCCGCGCAACCAGCGTCCCGAGCTGTGGAACCTGTACAACGGCCGCCACACCGTGGGCCAGCACGTCCGCGCGTTCCCCATCAGCAACTGGACCGAGCTGGACATCTGGCGCTACATCGAACGCGAGAACATCGAGCTGCCCGGCCTCTACTACGCCCATGAGCGTGAGGTCTTCGCCCGCGACGGCATGTGGCGTGCAGTGGGCGAAGTGTCCCAGCCGCGCGAGGGCGAGGCAGTCATCACCAAGACCGTCCGCTACCGGACCGTGGGGGACATGTCCTGCACAGGTGCCGTTGAGTCGAACGCGTTCAGCGTGTCCGACGTCGTGGTTGAAGTCGCCGCCTCCACCCTGACCGAACGTGGCGCCACCCGTGCGGATGACCGCATCTCCGAGGCCGCCATGGAAGACCGCAAGAAGGACGGGTACTTCTAATGACCACGATTTCTGAAATTCCGACAGGCTCAATCAACGAGGCCCTGCCCACCACGCTCTTCCGGTTCGCCACGGCAGGATCGGTCGACGACGGCAAGTCCACTTTGGTGGGCCGCCTCCTTCACGATTCCAAGGCCATCCTGGCCGACCAGCTCGACGCCGTCGCCCGCACCTCGGCTGACCGCGGCTTCGGCGGGGAAAAAGGCGGCATCGACCTGGCCCTCCTGACCGACGGCCTGCGTGCCGAGCGCGAACAGGGCATCACCATCGACGTGGCCTACCGCTACTTCGCCACCGACCGCCGCAGCTTCATCCTGGCCGACTGCCCCGGGCACGTCCAGTACACCAAGAACACGGTGACCGGCGCGTCCACCGCGGACGCCGTCGTCGTGCTCATTGACGCCCGCAAGGGTGTGCTGGAGCAGACCCGCCGGCACCTGTCCGTACTGCAGCTGCTGCGTGTGGCCCACGTGATCGTTGCCGTGAACAAGATCGACCTGGTGGGCTTCAGCGAATCCGTGTTCCGCGACATCGAAGCCGACGTGCAGCAGGTGGGCCGCGAGCTGGGCCTGGGCCGTGACGAATTAAATGCGGGCGGCATCACTGATCTGACCGTCATCCCCGTGTCTGCCCTCGACGGCGACAACGTGGTGGAGCGCTCCGAGCGCACCCCCTGGTACATCGGACCTGCCCTGCTCGAGGTCCTCGAGACCCTGCCCGCCGCCGACGAGCTCGAAAGCCACCTGGAGAGCTTCCGCTTCCCGGTGCAGCTGGTCATCCGGCCGCAGGGCGCCCTGGCTCCCGATGCCGTCGCCGCCGGGCTGGACGTGGAGGCGTTCCGTGACTACCGCGCGTACGCCGGCCAGATCACCGAAGGTTCCGTGAAGGTGGGGGACCAGGTGTCCGTGCTGACCCCGGGCCAGTCCCCGCGCACCACCACCGTGGCGGGCATCGACTTCGCCGGCGCCTCGCTGGGGGAAGCCGCCGCCCCGCAGTCGGTGGCCATCCGCCTGGCAGACGAGTTCGACGTCGCCCGCGGTGACACCATCGCCGCCGCCGGCACCGTCCGCGAAGCCTCCGCCGACCTGTACGCGGCCCTCTGCTGGCTCTCGCCCAAGCCGCTGCGCGAAGGCCAGAAAGTGCTGGTCAAGCACGGCACCCGCACCGTCCAGGCCATGGTCCGCAATGTCACCGGCAAACTGGACCTGGCCTCCTTCAAGCTGGAGCCGGCATCCAACCTTGAACTGAACGACATCGGGCACGCGCAACTCCGGCTCGCCGCGCCGCTGCCGCTGGAGAACTACCTGCACCACCGCCGGACCGGTGCGTTCCTGGTCATCGACCCGCTGGACGGCAACACCCTTGCCGCCGGCCTGGTCAAGGACCACCCGGGCGACCACGAGGACGAGCGCTACAGCATCTAGCGCCCACGAAACCGCGGCTTGTTCGCAAAACCTGACTATCAAGGACTGGTTTTGCGAACAAGCCGCGGTTTTGTCGTTTCGTATTCCGGGTAGGAGGCGAAGCATGGAGACCATCAGCCCAAAACTCCTCAACTGGGCCTCGATCCTGGATGAGAAGACCCGCGAGCAGGCAGTCAAGACGGCCAGCCTGCCGTTCATCTACCCGCACCTGGCGCTGATGCCCGACGCACACCTGGGCAAGGGGGCCACTGTGGGTTCGGTCATCCCCACGCTGCGCGCCATCATCCCCGCGGCAGTTGGCGTGGACATCGGCTGCGGCATGATCGCGGTCCGCACCCAGTACTCCGTGAAGGACCTGCCGAAGGACCGGAAGAGGCTCCGCGAGGACATCGAGCGGGTCATCCCCTTGTCCGCAGGGCACAACAACAGGAAGGTCCTTCCCACGGCCGAGCCGCGGGTCGCCGAGCTGAAGGCTCTGGCAGCCAGGGCCGGTTTCAACCCGGCCCAGTATGTTGCCAAGTGGGAGCTGCAGCTGGGGTCCCTGGGGTCGGGCAACCATTTCATCGAGATCTCAGCAGATGAGGACGACGGCGTCTGGCTCTTCCTGCATTCGGGCTCGCGGGGCATCGGCAACAGGATCGCCCAGCACCACATCGGTGTGGCCCAGAACGTTACCCGCAAAAACCAGATCTACCTGCCGGACCCGGACCTGGCGTACCTGGACGAGGGCACGCCGCAGTTCGATCGGTACATCGCCGAGCTGCGCTGGGCCCAGCACTTCGCCCTGCTGAACCGGGAGGAAATGATGGACCGCGTGGCCGCCCAGTTCAGCCGCTGGGTGGGCGGTCCGGTCCGGGAACGCGAGCGGATCAACTGCCACCACAACTTCACCGAGCAGGAGACGCACTACGGCAAGCCGGTATGGGTGTCCCGCAAGGGGGCCATCAAAGCCGGCAACGGCGATCCCGGACTGATCCCCGGGTCCATGGGGACGGCGTCGTACGTTGTGGAAGGGCGGGGCAACCCGGCGTCGCTGAACTCCTCCCCGCACGGGGCGGGGCGCGAATACTCCCGCAACGCCGCCCGGAAGACCTTCACGCTGGAGGAACTGAAGCGGGCCATGCGGGGGATCGAGTTCCGGGCGTCGGAGGCCTTCATTGACGAAATCCCGGCCGCGTACAAGCCGATCGACCAGGTGATGCAGGACGCCGCGGACCTGGTGACCGTGCGGCACAAGCTGCGGCAGTTGGTCAACGTCAAAGGCAACTGAATCTGCGAAACCGGGCAGCAAGGCGGCCAAATGTGACGCTAGATGAACGTGCGTGACCCCCCGTTTCCGCTTCATTGAACGGGTCTGGGCCACTCCTTATGGTGAAACAATGACTAGTTCCAAGCCCGGGATGACCCGCATCGTGGCAGGCGAACGCGCAGTCCCCGCGCGCAAACGCGCCGTCGAGGCTGCCCTGGCCATCGGGCTGGTCCTGCTGATCGCCGTCGGGGCCATAGTGGCCTCAAATATCTCCCGCAACACGGAGGCCCAGGCTGCTGAGCCCAGCCCGGCCGCGGAACTGAAGCTGGGCTACTTCGGCAACGTCACCCACGCCCCCGCCCTGGTGGGCGTCAAGAAGGGGATCCTGGCCGACGCGCTGGGCAGCACCAGGCTCAGCACCCAGACTTTCAACGCCGGCCCCGCTGCCATCGAGGCCCTGAACGCCGGCGCCATCGACGCCGCCTACATCGGCCCCAACCCGGCCATCAACTCCTTCGCGAAGAGCCAGGGCCAGTCCGTGCGCGTGATCGCAGGTGCCGCGGCCGGCGGCGCCCAGCTGGTGGTTAAGCCGGGGATCAACTCGGCCGCGGACCTCAAGGGCAAGACCCTGGCAACCCCGCAGCTGGGCGGCACACAGGATGTCGCGTTGCGCGCCTGGCTCACCAGGCAGGGGTACAAGACCAACGTGGACGGCAGCGGCGACGTTGCCATCAACCCCACGGAAAACGCGCAGACCCTGAAGCTGTTCCAGGACGGAAAGCTCGACGGCGCGTGGTTGCCTGAACCATGGGCGTCCCGCCTGGTGCTCCAGGCCGGAGCCAAGGTGCTGGTGGACGAAAAGGACCTGTGGGACGGTTCCGGCACCGGCAAGCCCGGCGAGTTCCCCACCACCATCCTGATCGTGAACCAGAAGTTCGCCGCGGAGCACCCGGCAACCGTCAAGGCACTGCTGAAGGGCAACGCGGAGTCGGTGGCATGGCTGAATGCGGCACTGCCCGACGAGAAAGCCAGCCTCCTCAATGCCGCCCTCCAGGAATCCGCCGGGGCGGCACTGCCCGGTGACGTCCTCGCCAGGTCACTCGCGAACATCACCTTCACCCTTGACCCGCTCGCCGGCAGCTACCCCAAGCTGCTGCAGGACGGCGTGGAGGCCGGCACCACCAAAAAGGCCGACATCAACGGCCTCTTCGACCTCCGTGCACTGAACCAGGTCACCGGCGGAACCGACAAGATTTCAGCGGCCGGCCTCGGCCAGGACTGACCCACCCTCTACCTAAAGGACGGCACCATGCCAGTCGTACTGGAACACCTGGGCAAGCGCTTCGGCGACGGCGCCCCGGTACTGGACGACGTCAACGCCAACATCAAGCAGGGCGAGTTCGTTGCCCTCCTCGGTGCCTCCGGCTGCGGCAAATCCACCCTCCTGAACATCATCGCGGGACTGGAGGCGCCGACGTCGGGCGCCCTGGAAGTGCCCAGCGACGGTGCCGCCTTCATGTTCCAGGACGCCGCCCTCTTCCCGTGGCTGACGGCACGGGAGAACATCGAGCTGGCCCTGAAGCTGCGCGGCGTGGGCAAGGCCGAGCGGCGGACCAAAGCGCAGGAGCTCCTGGACCTGGTCCACCTGGGCACGGCGGGGGACAAGCGTCCGCACGAGCTCTCCGGCGGCATGCGGCAGCGCGTCTCCCTTGCCCGTTCGCTGGCCCAGGACCGGCAGTTGCTGCTCATGGACGAGCCGTTTGCCGCGCTGGACGCCATCACCCGCGACCTGCTGCACGACGAGCTGGAGCGCATCTGGAAGGAAACCGGGCGCACCATCGTCTTCGTGACCCACAACGTCCGCGAGGCTGTGCGGCTGGGCCAGCGCGTGCTGCTGTTGTCCTCCCGGCCCGGCCGCGTGGTCCAGGAATGGGCCGTCACCGAGGAACACCGAACCGACGCCGGGCTTGCCGGCCAGCTGACCGGGGTCATCACCGCCCGGCTGCGGGAGGAGATTCGCCGCCATGCCAAGTAAGTCCGCACCCCTCGCAGAAGCGCCGTCCGAACCGGCCGGGTCCCAACACGTCTACGCCGCACTTACCCGCACCTCCACCGGGCACGAGGACCTGCGGGAGCTTGAATCCGGCCTGGACTCGCTGCAGTCCGACGCTGACCGCAAGCACCGCATCGACTGGAGCCGGATCCTCCTGCCGGTGGCCGCCCTGGTGGTCCTGGTGCTGGCCTGGCAGTTCTACGTCTCGCTCGGAGTCAAGCGCCGCGACCTGGTGCCGGGTCCGCTGGACGTGGTTGCTCAGATGGGCCTGCTCTGGAGCGACGGCAAGCTGCAGGAGTCTGTGTGGACTTCATTGCAGCGCGGGGTGGTGGGCTTCCTGATTTCGGTGGCCATCGCAACTCCTGTCGGCCTGCTGCTGGCCCAGGTTGCACCGCTGAGGCGCGCCTTCGGCCCCCTGATCTCGGGCCTGCAGGTCCTGCCCTCCGTTGCCTGGGTGCCGGCGGCCATCATCTGGTTCGGCCTGACCGACGCCACCGTGTACTTCGTGGTGTTCATGGGCGCCATCCCGTCCATCATCAACGGCCTGATCTCCGGCGTGGACCAGATCCCGCCGCAGTACCGCCGCGTCGGCACCGTCCTGGGCGCCTCCCGGCTCCAGATGGCGCTGCAGATTGTCCTTCCCGCCGCGCTGCCGGGTTACCTGGGCGGGTTGAAGCAGGGCTGGGCCTTCTCCTGGCGGTCGCTGATGGCTGCGGAAATCATCGCGGTGGGCGGCACTATCGGCTTCGGCCTGGGCTCGCTGCTGGACCAGGGCCGGACCTTGTCCGACATGGCCATCGTCATGGCCGCGATCCTGCTCATCCTCGCCGTCGGCATCCTGATCGAACTGCTGGTGTTCGGCCCGATTGAGAAGCGCCTCCTCCGCCGCCGCGGCCTCCTGGCCGGCAGCACCCGCTGACCCGCCCCGCACCCAAGGCACCTTCAGAGCTCGACGGCGACCTCCCGCCGTCGGGCTCTCTGCTTTCCCGGCGTTTGCCCTGGCCAAGCCGGGGCACTTTGACACGGACACGCCGCCAAGTATCCACGCGGGAGGCAATTACGGGACCAAAGTGCCCCTCGACCGCGCCTGCTGCGGGGAGAACCCGTGGCAGACTGGCGCCATGACAGCCAGCTTCGTATGCCGCACCGAATCCCCGCTGCCGGTGGAGCGGCTCTTCGACCTGGCCCGCAGCATCGACGTGCACGTGGAATCGCAGCGGACGGCAGGAGAGAGGGCCGTGGGCGGCGTAACCAGCGGTCTCATCGGGGAAGGCCAGGACGTCACCTGGCGGGCCAGGCACTTCGGGATCCCGCTCACCATGACCAGCCGGATCACCCGCCTGGACTTCCCCCGCAGCTTCACCGACGAACAGGTGAAGGGCCCTTTCAAGGTCTTCAGGCACATCCACGAGTTTGAGCAAACACCTACGGGGAGCACCATGGTTGACCGGGTGGAGTTCATCGCCCCGCTGGGTGTGCTGGGCCGCGCCGTCGAACGCCTCTTCCTGGCCCGGTACCTGGAACGCCTCATCATCCGCAGGGGCCGGTTCCTAGCCGAAGGTCGGATTCCCGGAAACAGCTAGCCGCTGCGGCTACACGAAGGGCGGCGGCCCAATGATTTCTATCCC
Source organism: Arthrobacter sp. B1I2 (assembly GCF_030816485.1). Lineage (NCBI taxonomy): Bacteria > Bacillati > Actinomycetota > Actinomycetes > Micrococcales > Micrococcaceae > Arthrobacter > Arthrobacter sp. B1I2. The sequence continues at coordinate 2,171,319 of NZ_JAUSYC010000001.1, forward strand.
GCCGTGGGCCTGGCCGGACGCCCGAATCCGGCTGAAGTCCACCACGCCTGAACCGTTCGGGGCATCGGCATCTGTATCGGACAGTGGTTCGCTGGCGCCGTCGTAGAAGGACTGGGCGCTGCCGGGCGTCTGCAGGCACAGTATCCGGGTGCCCTCCTGCAATACTTTGAAGGCATGGGGGAGGCCCCGCCGCGCCATGGCCAGGCCGCCGGCGGCGATCCGGTGCTCTGTGCCGTCCAGGTTCACCAGGATCTCGCCCGCCAAGACGTAGAGGGTTTCGTCAGAATCAGGGTGGGTGTGGAGCGGGGTGACCTTGTTCAGGGCCATCTCATCCTCGAACAGCAGGAACGCGCCGCCCGTCTCCTCCTGCCTGGCCTTCCACGTGTGGACGCCGCCGCCGTAGAACCAGCGCCTTGGTCCTTCGCCGGGCTGCCGGACCAGGGATGATGCCGCATTTTTCGTTTCCATGCTGCTCGCCTCGATGCCTTGGGAAACTTTGTGGGACGCATGTCCCATAACAAGACTGGTGTATCATGAAAGGCGTGTCAAGACCCTATGCGGACAGTGGGCGAACCAGCCAGAAGCGCCGAACCATGGACGCCCTCGTAGCGGCAGCCAGGACCCTCGTTGCCGCCGGCAAGACGCCTACAGTGGACGACGCCGCGCAGGCAGCAGGGGTGGCCCGGAGTACTGCCTACCGCTATTTCCCAGGCCAGCGGGAGCTGCTCGCTGCGGCGCATCCCGAGACCGCACGCACCTCAATGCTGCCGGACACTCCGCCCCAGGACGCGGCCGGGCGGCTCGACGCCGTGGTGGTGGAGTTCACCCGCATGATCCTGGAGACCGAGGCGCAGCAGCGGACCATGCTGCGCTTGTCGCTCGAGTCCCTGGACGGTCCTGACCGGAGCCTGCCCCTGCGCCAGGGACGCGCCATTGGCTGGCTCACAGAAGCGCTGGTGCCGCTGCGGGGAGAGCTGACCGATCAGCAGATCCACAAACTGGTGCTGGCCATCCGCAGCGCCATCGGCATCGAAGCCCTGGTCTGGCTCACGGACGTGGGCGGTCTGGGCCGGGAGGAAGCCATCGAGTCGATGCGGTGGACCGCCAACGCTTTGCTGGCCAAGGCACAGACCGCCGGCCTGTGGAGCTGACCGCCCGCAGCACTTTGTGACGCAGCGTTACCTTGCGTGAACTGGTGTTGCTCGGCCTTTGTTGGCGAATGTGACGCGGACCTACCGTTGATTCATGGCAATTCAGGACATTTACCCCACGGCGCTGCGGCTGCTCGGCCGCCCGGTGCTGGTGGTGGGCGGCGGCCCCGTGGCTGCCCGCCGCGCCAAGGGACTGCTCGACGCCGGTGCCGTGGTCACCGTCGTGGCCCCGGTTGCCTCACCCGCGCTCCAGGAGATGGCCGACGCCGGCCTCCTCACCTGGGAGGCGCGCACCTACCTTTCAACCGATGTCGACGGCGTCTGGTTCGTCCAGACCGCCACCGGCGACCAGGAGGTGGACGCCCAGGTATCGGCCGACGCCGAGGCGCAGCGGGTTTGGTGCGTCAACGCCTCCAACCATGAGGCTTCTGCCGCCTGGACCCCCGCCGTCGCAGAGGTGGACGACGTCAAGATCGCCGTGAACGCCGGGGGAGACCCGCGCCGCGCCATGGCCGTCCGGGACGCAGTGGCCACCGCCCTCGAAACCGGCGACCTTCCATTGCGCCGGCGCCGCGCGCACCAGGGCTCAGTTGCCCTGGTTGGCGGCGGCCCCGGCGACACCGGCCTCATCACGGTCCGCGGCCGGCGGCTCCTGGGCCAGGCCGACGTCGTCGTCGCCGACCGGCTTGGCCCCCGCGAACTCCTCAACGAACTCGCCCCGGACGTCCGCATCATCGAAGTGGGCAAGACCCCCGGCCACCACCCCGTCCCGCAGGCGGAGATCAACCGCATCCTCGTCCGGGAAGCCCTGCACGGCCACCGCGTGGTCCGGCTCAAGGGCGGCGACCCGTACGTGCTGGGCCGCGGCGGCGAGGAAGCCGAATACTGCCGGCAGCACGGGGTTGAGGTCGAGGTCGTTTCCGGCGTCACGTCGGCCATCTCCGTCCCCGCAGCGGCCGGCATTCCCGTCACCCACCGCGGCCTGGCCAAGGGCTTCAGCGTGGTCACCGGCCACGAGGAACTTTCCGAAGTTCCCGCCCGCCCGGACCACACGATCGTCCTGCTCATGGGCGTCGGCCAGCTGCGCGAATCCGCGTCCGCGCTGGGCGAAGCCGGCCTGCCGCAGGACACCCCTGTTGGTATCGTGGAAAACGGCTATTTGCCGGACCAGCGCGTCACGATTGGCACGCTCGGTTCCATCGCCGACCAGGCCCAGGCGGCCGGCGTCGCAAATCCTGCCGTGATTGTCATCGGTGACGTGGTGCGCGTAAGCCCCTTCGCGCCGTCGCACTTCAAAACCGCTGACTACAGCACCACCAGCCCGAACAGCCCCCGCAAGACCGTCCTCACCCCCTAGTCCGCACACCGGAACGAAGATAAAGGAACACAGCCGTGTCATCCAGCACCACCGTAGGATCTGCTGCTCGTCCGCTGCGCGTCGCCGTCGTGGGCTCCGGCCCGGCCGGCGTCTACGCCGCCGACATCCTCACCAAGAGCGAAGCCGTCAAGAGCGGCGAGCTGACCGTCAGCATCGACCTCTTTGACCGCTACCCGGCACCCTACGGCCTGATCCGCTACGGCGTGGCCCCGGACCACCCCCGCATCAAGGGCATCGTGAACGCCCTGCACAAGGTGCTGGACCGCGGCGACATCCGCTTCTTCGGCAACGTGGACTACGGCACGGACCTGACCATCGAGGACCTCCGCACCCACTACGACGCCGTCATCTTCGCCACCGGCGCCATCAAGGACGCGGACCTGAACATCCCCGGCATCGAGCTGGAGGGCTCGTTCGGCGGCGCCGACTTCGTGTCCTGGTACGACGGGCACCCGGACGTCCCGCGCGAATGGCCGCTGGAGGCCAAGGAAATCGCCGTCATCGGCAACGGCAACGTGGCCCTCGACGTGGCCCGCGTCCTGTCCAAGCACGCCGACGATCTCCTCGGCACCGAGATCCCGGACAACGTCTACGCCGGACTGAAGGCCTCGCCCGTCACCGACGTGCACGTCTTCGGCCGCCGCGGCCCCGCACAGGTCAAGTTCACCCCGCTGGAGCTGCGCGAACTGTCCCACTCCAAGGACGTTGACATCATCCTGTACCCGGAGGACTTCGAGTTCGACGAGGAATCGGACCGCCAGATCCAGACCAACAACCAGACCAAGACCATGGTGGGCACGCTCACCAACTGGATCGCCGAGCAGCCCGAGGACCTCTCCGAGCTCAAGGCCTCCCGCCGCCTGCACCTGCACTTCCTGCACAGCCCGGTGGAGATCTATGACGACGCCGGGACCCCGGGCAAGGTGGCCGGCATCAAGTTCGAGCGCACCGAGCTGGACGGCACCGGCAACGCCATCGGCACCGGCGAGTACGTGGATTACCCGGTCCAGGCCGTGTACCGCGCCATCGGCTACTTCGGCTCCGCCCTGCCGGACGTGGAGTTCGACCACAAGAGGGGCGTCGTGACGAACGACGGCGGCCGCGTCCTTGACGCCTCCGGCACCCATGTGCCGGGCATCTACGCCACCGGCTGGATCAAGCGCGGACCGGTCGGACTGATCGGCCACACCAAGGGCGACGCCCTGGAGACCGTCACCTACCTGCTCGAAGACCGCGAGAACCTTCCCGTCGCTTCGGCACCGGAGGAGAGCGCCGTCGTCGAGCTCCTCGACGCCCGCGGCGTGAAGTTCACCAGCTGGGAAGGCTGGCTGGCCCTGGACTCCCACGAGCTCGCGCTCGGCGCTGCCGCCACCGAGGCGGGCGGTTCGCACGGCATCGAGGTCAAGCGTGAGCGCATCAAGGTGGTGCCGCGCGAGGACATGGTCACCATCTCCCGCGACGGGGTCACCGCCCAGGTCTGAAGCCACGGATAGGGAAGGAACCGCGGGACCATTGGTGCCGCGGTTCCTGCTTTAACGTGCGTTAACCCGTCTGCGCTATTTCCCCGCGCCCCCGATGGCCATCAGCTCCAGGCGCCGCAGCGTCTCCCGGTTCCGGGCCGAAATCAGCGGATCCCGCAGGAATTTCGGCATGAGCTTGCCGGGCCCGCGGATGGCGTCCTCGGCAATGGTCACCAGGCACTGGTTGCCGCGGTCCTCCAGCTTTACCTCCACCTTGGCCTCGCCCATCGGCCAGCCGCGGGCAACGAGTTCCAGTGAGCGCCCGGGCTCGACGGCGGTCACGCGGGTGCTGTCGTCAATCACGAACGGCCAGGCGCCCACGGAGTGGTGGAGTTGGGCTCCCGTTTGGGGCCATTCGGCATCCACGTCCCTGATCCGGGACGCGCCCACCACCCAGCCGGAGTACAGCCAGCCGTCGGCAACGACCCGCCAGACGTCGGCCGCGGGGGACTTGAACAGCTGCGAGACGGTGGACATGGAGTTCCTTCCGGTTTCGGTGGTGCTTTCCTGGCGCCTGGCGGCGGCTTTCGATGGACGTGCGGCTTTCGTTGGGCGTCCGACGGCGGGAGGTGCCGGACGGCGTGCGGCTTGGTAGGACGGCTTCCGCAGGCGCCGGGTCCACCCGTAGGTTTGGGCGCCGGGCGGCTGGTTCTCGAGCGGATCGAAACGCAGCGGGATATCCGCGGGATTGGCGCCGGCCTGAAGCCGCAGTTCACCGCACTCCCGCCACGGTCCGCCCGGGCTGGCCCAGTACAGAGCCAGCACCCACTCCCCGGAGGCCAGCGAACCCGGGAGCAAGCTCCGCGTCCGCAGCCCCAACAGCACCGGGCCGCGCCGGCCGCGGTAGGGCATGAGTGTTGTCATGGTGGCTCCTGCGACATCCAGCCGCGGCATCAGCAGGAACCGGCCGGGCAGTCTCCAGCCGGTGGAGGCAAACAGGACATCTGCCGGGTTGGATCCAGGGGCCGCAGCAGCGGATGTCGTAACCCGGAGGGCCAGGCCCAGGATGTCCGGCAGCGCCTGCGGCAGCCCCACGGAACGGGAAAAGCGGGCCACAAGCTGGTCAGTGCCGGGGGAATCGAGCCAGTCGATCCCACTGGGTTCGGCCGGGTTGCCGGTCCTGCTGAGCTCTCCGGCCAGTCCCAGGCCCTGGGGATGGATCGGCCGGTCGGGACGGGCAAGTTTCAGGAGCCGGAAGAGGGCAGCAAAGGCCTGCCCGGCACTCCCTGTGACGGCGGAATCTACGCGCAACTGCTGGGTCATACTTCCTTCCTACCCACAAACGGGAGGACTACATGCGCCCGAACCGGGCCCGGATCAGCGCGAAGATCCCGTAAGCGATGAAGCCTGCGCCGATCGCCACCAGCAGGGTGGGCCCGAAGGGGTGGTCCTGCAGTGCCTTGAGGCTGCCGTCCAGCCCGGTCGACTCCTCGGGCCGGTGCTTGGCGGCGGCGATCACGAACAACAGGCCGGTGAGGTCCAGTGCTATCCCTTTGGCCACGTGGCCGGTGACGCCCAGGGTGTCGATCAGCCTGCCGCGCCGGGTGCCATCGAAATGGAACAGCTCCTCCTTGAAGCCGCGCCGGAACCCTTTGACCATGAAGTAGATGCCGATGCCCAGGATGGTCAGGCCGAGGGCAACCAGGACCCAGGGTCCCAGCGGATGGGCCATCAGGCTGGCACTGAAGTCGCGGGTGTTGTCCCCTGAGTCGCTGCGCTGCCCCAAGGCAAAGCCCGCAAAGGTGGCACCTACACTGCCGTAGGCGATGGCCAGGAACCCTGAGGAGACCAGTTTGGCCAGCCGTTCCTTGTGGGGGAGGCTGCGGGCGCGCAGCGTCGCTTCGCTGGCCTGCCACAAAGCAAGGCCCAAACACGCCGCGACAGAGGCCCACATGACAACCGTTCCCCACGGGTTGTCCGCCAGTTGGGCGATGGCTCCGGTGGGTTCGGCGTCGCCCGGATGACCGAAGGCGATGGCAATTGCGATGGCCCCAATGATGACGTGGAGCAGTGCCATGACGGCAAATCCAGTGCGGGCCAGGACGTCCAGGGCCTTGTGGTTGGACGCTTCCTCGACAGCGTCCGCTGCCTGGCTGAGGGTGGAATCGCCGTCGGACATGGTTCAGCCGTTCATGGGCCCTTCGGCCCGCAGCTTCTCTGCGCCCGGCCCCTCGACGTGAACGGTGCAGCGGACCACCAGCTGGCCGGGGGCGTTATCCAGCTCCACCAGGGAATCGTCCGCGCTGAGGACGGTGAACACTTCGGAGCCCGTTACAGCCTCCACGCCCTTGGCTTTCGCGGTTTCCCGCGCATTCCTGAGCGCCTCGCGCTGCAGGCCGTCCACGTAGCCGCCGTCACTTTCACGGGCGGGGTCCCCGAAGGCCCAGCCGAACAATGTTCCTGTATTTCCCATGGCGACGATATTACGCGGTTGCCCCGGTCCGGGACGGGCTTTCGTAATATTAGTAAGTGTGCTTACCATGGGCGGACCATACCTCGATGGGACACGGCAAGTGAAGTCCGCAGCACAGCGGCAATCTGGAAACCAGTTCACAACGTTAGGAATGCACATCATGGCAGGAAATCTCATTGCCCGTTCAGTTCACGACCTGACGGCAGCAGCATGGTTTGGCGGTTCCCTGATGGGCGCCATCGGGCTCAACGGCGCAGCGGCCCAGGCCAAGGACCCCGCGGAGCGCACCCGGCTTTCCAGTGCAGGCTGGATGAAGTGGGCTCCGTTCCAGACTGCGGCCTTTGCCTCCCACCTGGTGGCCGATCTCGCCATTGCCTGGGAGAACAAGGGCCGCATCGCCAAGCAGGAGGGCGTGGCCCGCGACACCGTCATCAAGACTGCCGTGACCGTGGTGGGCGCTGCGGTGACACTGTACTCGGGCATCGTGGGCAAGAAAGTGGAAAAGCTCGCCGGTGAAGGCGCCGAAGGCGCAACGGAGCCGCACGGCGCGGCCTCGGACGAACTGAAGGCGGCCCAGCAGCAGCTCAAGCTCCTGCAGTGGGCCGTCCCCGGCTTCGCAGCCCTGGTGATCATCCTCGGCGCCAAGCACGGCGAGATGCAGCGCCCCAAGAACGTCTTTGCGGGCCTGCGCGAAAAGTAACCCCGCGCGGCGAGTAGCCCACAAAAGCCGTACGACGGCGGCCCGGCACCAAAGTGCCGGGCCGCCGTCGCGTCTCGCGGGCTTTCGCCCTGCGCAAACTTGGCTAGACGGGCTGGGTGTTGGGTGGGGGCAGGTCCGGGTTCATGTCCTTCAGGTTCGGGTCCTCTGCGGTCCAAACCTGGATGATGGCCCATGCCACCGCAGCCAGCGGCACGGACAGCACGGCGCCCACGATTCCGGCCAGGATGGTGCCGGCGGTCAGCGCCATCAGGATCACCAGGGCGTGGAGCTGCAGCGACTTGCCCATGACGATCGGCTGCAGGAGGTCACCCTCCAGCTGGTTGACCGCGACGACGACGGCCACCACGATCAGCGCCACCACCGGGCCGTTGGCCACCAGGGCCACCAGGGCCGCGAGGATCCCGGCGAGCGTTGCACCGACCAGCGGGATGAATGCGGTGATGAAGACGACGATGGCGAGCGGGATGGCCAGCGGCACCTGCATGATCAGCAGCGCCGCGCCGATGGCCACAGTATCCACCAGGGCCACGATCGCGGTACCCCGGACATAGCCGCCCAGGACCTCAAGGGTGCGGCTGCCCACCCGGCGCAGTTTCGCTTCGCGCTGGCCGGAGAAGGGGCGGAGGAAGAAGTTCCAGATCTTGGCGCCGTCCTTGAGGAAGAAGAACAGGATGACCACCATGAGGCTGGCCCCCGCGATGAATTCCGTCACCATGGACAGTCCCGTTACGGCGCCGGAGCGCACCTGGCTGCTGGTGGCGAACTGCACCACGGCTTCCCGCGCCTGGTCAAGCTGCCCCTGCTCAATGGGGATGGGCCCGGTCAGGAGGAATTTCTCCAGCTCATCAAGGCCGGATGAAGCCTGGGCTGCCAGCTCGGCCCACTGGTTCCGGACTGAAAAGTAGATCACGGTGGAGACGCCGGCCAGAATCACCAGCAGCGCCACGAATGCGATGGCGGTGGCCAGTCCGCCGCGTATCCCCCGCCGGCGGAGCATGTTCACGAACGGACCAATGGCCGCCGCCAGGATCAGTGCTATCAGCATCGGAATGACCAGCAGCTTGATCTGCATCAGGGCAAAGACGGACACGGCGGCGACTGTCAGGATCAGCAGGACCTGGGCGGCCCTGCTGCCCACCCTGCCCAGCCCGTCAGCCCAAACGGCCCCCGCCCCTTTGGGCGCCGGTGCTGCCGCTGGCGTGCTGGATCGCGGCAACACGGTCTTGCCGGGTCCGGCCACGCCATCGCCGTCATCCCGGGACTCCTGCGGCGGCCAGCCGGCCCGCTGTTCTTCGGTAGAGCGTGCTGGTTTGGCCATGGGAACTCCTCAATCATTGCCGGTGCCTGTCGGGCGCCGGCAGGCACTGATACATCGGTCAGATAGTAAGCCTACTGATTGATTTCGCCAGGGGTAACCGGCGGGCCCGCCCACCCATGGAGTTTTTGGACAGATACCGCGACCTCCGCGGCGCTCAAGCCGTGATATCTGTCCAAAAACTCCACGGGGAGGGGGGCTACTCCGCCAGCCACTCCGGGCAGGAGTTCAAATTCCGGTTCACGGTGGCCACGGCGGCATCCTCGTCACGGCGCTCAATGGCTTCGAGCAGGGTTTCATGGCCGTCCCGGGGGAGTCCGTTGAAGCCCGGCCGGCGCTGCTGCTTGAGGAGATCCTGGTGGAACACCGTCCCAAAGCTGGCGTAGAGCTCATGCAGCAGCGGATTGCCGGAGGCATTTGCGATGCCCAAGTGGAAACGCCAGTCGGCGTCCGCCCAGGCCTCGAAGTCCCCGTTCCTCCAGGCCTGGTCCCGGGCGGTGAGGAGCCCACGCAGGGAGGCGGCGTCGTCGTCCGTTGCATTCCTGGCCGCCAGCCGGGCAGCCTGCGTGTCCAGGGCCAGCCGGACCTCCAGGATGTGCTGCTCCGTGTGGTCCTGGTACATCCGGCGGGCGGCGCCGGACATCTCGCTCGTGGCGCGGACGTAGGTGCCGTCCCCGCGCCGCACCTCCAGCATGCCGCCGTGCGCAAGGGCCTTGACCGCTTCGCGCAGGGTCCCGCGGGAAACGCCCAGGCGGGCCATGAGTTCGGGCTCGGGCGGGATGCGCTGGTTCAGGGCCCATTCGCCGGAGTGGACCATGTTCCGCAGCTTGGCCGTGACTTCGGCGGCGAGCGGCGTGCGGACTGAAGGGCTCAGGGACATGGGTGTTAGTTCCTTCCCGTTGCGGCGGTTCCGGGCATGGCGCGGCCGGTGATCAGGTGGGACACCACGATCTGGACCAGGGCCAGTGCCAGCAGCAGCACCAGCGGCACGGTCCAGCCGCCGGTGGCGCTGTGCAGCAGGCCCATGCCAAACGGACCCGCCGTTGCCAGCAGGTAACCCGAGGACTGGGCCAGCGTGGACAGTGCAGTGGTTTCGGCGGTGCTGGTGCCGCTGCGGCTGATCATGACCATTACCAGGGGGAAGATGCCCAGGCCAAAACCCAGCAGGACGGCGGGAATGACCGCCAGGCCCACGGGCAGGAACAGCAGCGCCAGGATCCCCACGGCCATGGTGATGCTCACCAGGTAGAACGCCGGGCGCAGCATCCGCGGACGGGAACCGACGGCAATCAGCACCATGCCCGCGGGGACGGAGACCAGCTGCATGAGCCCGAACATCAGCCCGCTGTCCGAGGCGCTCAGGCCCATGGTGGTGAGCATGTACGGGAACCAGCTCAGGAGGGCATAGGCGAGCAGTGCCTGCAGCGTGAAGATGGCGGTGAGGAGCTGGCCCTTGCGCGTCCGCAGCAGCGGCCAAGGGGACACGTGGCCGGCCGTGCTCCGGACTGTGTGTCGGTGGGCGTGCAGTGCCACGGGAAGGAAGCCCAGGAAGGCCAGCACTGCGGTGATCCCCACGGCACCGACGGCGGCGGACGGGGACCCGAGTGCCTGGGCCAGCGGCACCACCGCGACCGCAGTGACGGTGGCCCCGGTGGTCATGGTGACCGTGTAGACGGCGGTCATGAGCGAGGTGCGGGATGCGAAGTGCTCGCGGATGAAGGATGGCATGGCCACATTGCAGATCGCCAGCCCGGACATGCCGACCACGCTGCCGGCCACGAGCATGCCGGTGGAAGGGATGCCGCGGAGCAGCAGCCCGCCGGCCAGGAGGGCCAGTGACAGCAGGATCGCTTTCTCCACGCCCACCTTGCCGCTGAGCCAGGAGGTGGCGGCGCCCGCCACGGCGAAACACAGCGTGGGGATGGACGGGATGATGGCCGCCACCAGGGTCCCGTAGCCCAGCACGGCCTGCAGGTCGTGCAGCAGGGCGGACGCTCCGGTGATGCCCGCCCGCAGGTTCAGTCCGATCAGCACCAGCGCAATGACACCGAACACGACGGCGGAGCGCGGCTTGGCAGGAGCCGTCCCGGTTGCCCGGGCGGTGGGGGCTGCGGTGGCTGCGGTGGTTGCCGGGGCGGCAACGGGCGCGGAAGCGGGGGGAGTGGCGGGCATACTCTCCACTGTAAAGGTTAGACGTTTGATGTTTGCCGTTCTGTGGCCAACCTCTCCGCGCCGGCAGCCCCTGCAATAGACTGCCAAAGGGACTGTCGGAGGGCCTGGTGCAGACCAGGTGGTGCGGAAGGACGGCTGTGGAAGCTTCCCGGGGACTTGAAATTGAGAAGAAGTACGACGTCGACGCCGGCGCCGTCGTGCCCGCCCTCGAGCATGCTGCCGGGGTGGCCCGTACGGGCAAGCCCCATACCGACCTCCTGGAGGCGGTGTATTTCGACACCCCCGACCATGCCCTCGCCGCGCGCCGCATCACACTCCGCCGCCGCACGGGCGGGAAGGACGCCGGCTGGCACCTGAAGCTGCCGCCACAGGCTGCCGTTTCGGGTGAAGGCCCGCAGCAGCGGACGGAGCTGCATGCACCCCTCGGCCGCCCCGACGCCGTCCCGGACACCCTGCTCAACCACCTTCACGCCTACCTCAGGGGTGCCGTCCCGGTGCCGGTGGTCCGCCTGGAAACCCGGCGCACCACATACCCCTTGTACGGGGACGACGGCGTGCACCTCGCCGACCTCGCCGACGACCAGGTCACCGCCGAAAGGCTGGAGGACGGGGATAAACCCAGTCAGCAGTGGCGTGAGTGGGAGCTGGAACTGGTGCACGGCGCCCCCAGCCTCTTTGGGCCGGTGGAGGAACTGCTCGCCACTGCCGGTGCCCGGCCAGCCGGGCACGCCTCCAAACTGGCGCGCGCACTGGGCGATGACAAAAGAGCTGGCAAGGCGGCCCGGAAGCGCGCCCCGGCCGGCGGTGAAGCCGGCGGCCCTGCCGCCGCTCAAAGCGCCCCCGCGCTCCTGGCCGGCAAACGCGCCCCGGCTGCCGCCGTCGTCACCGTCTATGTCAGCGGGCAGATCGAGCAGATCCTCGCCAAAGACGCCGCTGTCCGGGGAGAGGAACCCGAGGCAGTACACGCCATGCGCTCAGCAGCCCGCCGGATCCGTTCGATCCTGGGTGCTTACGGCAGGCTTTACCGGGCATCACCGGTGCGCAAGCTGCGGGCCGAGCTGAAGTGGCTGGGACAGCTGCTGGGCCAGCCGCGTGACGCCGAAGTCCTGCGGGTGCAGCTCCGCGGACAGCTGGCCGCACTGCCGCCCGGGGAAGGCGTTGCGGGGGCAACAACGCAGCTGGAACAGCGCACGGGCAGCGATTACGACGCCGCCTACCGGCTCCTGCAGGAAGCCCTGCTAACTGACCGCTACTTCCGGCTCCTGGACAAACTCGAGGATTTCCGCGACAACCCGCCGGTGCGCGCCCAGGCGGTGAGGTCCGGGCGGCGGGCGGCGGCGAAGGCCGTGGACAAAGCCGCCAAACGGCTGCGGCGCTCGCGCAAGGCTGCCAAGCGCGCGCGGCGCGGCAGGGAGCAGGAGCTTGCCCTCCACCGGGTGCGCAAGGACGCCAAGCGGCTGCGCCATGTGGCTGAATCAGCGGCGCTGGTGCACGGCAAGCGCGCCGGCAAGGTGGCCAAGGCGGCACGCCGGCAGCAAAAGATCCTGGGCCTGTTCCAGGACGCCGCGGTGGCCCGCGACCTGCTGGCCGCCGTTGCCGGTGATGGCACCGACATGGCCACCGCGGGCATCTATGCGCAGCTGCTCAACCAGCAGGAGGAACGCATGCTGGCGGCCCAGGCCGACTTCCGGAAGGCATGGAAGAAATCGCGCGACCTGCTGGGCCACGGCGTCATCTGAGCCCGGCGGCCGGAAGTTCCGCCTACTTGCCCTGCCGCGCCGACAGGCGGGCAACGGCCAGGGCGAGCCACAGCTGCACCCGGTCGGCGGTCACGGCGGGGTCGTACCCGGTCAGTTCGGTGATCTGGGCCAGCCGGTACCGCACGGTGTTGCGGTGCAGAGTGAGTTCTTCCGCCACCGCGGCCACCGAGCCGTTGTTGTTCAGGTAGCTCTCCAGCGTGGCCATCAGCTCGGAGCCGTGCGCGGCATCGAAGGACCTCAGCGGGTTCAGTGACTCATGCGCCATATCCGCCAGCGGCACATCCTCGCTGGCCAGCAGCAGCGAGGTCAGGCTGAGCCGCTCCGGTTCGTTGACGGGCAGGCCGTGGCCGGCGGCGTCCCGCGCCTCGAAGTAGCTCCAGCGGAGGCCGTTCGGCTTGGTGTACGCGCCTCCGATGCCGATCGTGGCGTGGATCCCGGCTTCGGCGAGGTGGTCGCTCAACTTCCGTGCCAGTGCAGGCGCGGTCCCGCCGTCGTCATTGAGCACCAGCACCAGGTCCTTGCCCACGACGGCGGCAACGGCCTTCTCCAGTTCCTGCGGCACGGAGGTGCTTCCCAGTGCCTTGCCGTGGGCTGCCGAGACGGCCAGCAGCACCACGTTCTTGCGGGTGCTGTTCACGCCCACCCCGGCCAGGCGGCGCTGCGCCTCGCTGGTCTCCAGCGCACCGTGGATCACGTCCTCCAGCACCTGGCCGCACAGGGCGCGCTGGGCCTGCCGCTGCTTGACCATGTTGTTCAGCTCCACGCTGATCAGGTTCTGCGCATAACCGATGATGCCCGTGTCCTCGAACGGCTGGCGCACCCACAGCGTGCAGGCATCGCGCCGCCCTGTGGGCACGGGGTAACTGGACCAGGCGTCCGCCGAGGGGCTGGCCTTGCTGCTGTTGTACAGCTGCGCCGTGAACTGGGTGAGGGCAATGTCCGTGCGCAGCATGCCGCCCAGGTTCTTCAGCAGCTCGGCCAGCCCGCCGCCGGTCAGCAGCGCCCGGGCCAGCACCTGGTGCCCGGCGATCAGCCGTTCCAGCTTGGCGTAGTGGTCCGCCGACTGGGCATCGGCCACCAGCTTGGTGATGGCGATGAACGGGGTCTCGTACGGCACTTCCACCACCGGCAGGCCCCAGCGGTTGGCCTCCGCCAGGAGTGCCGGCGGCACCGCCTCATGGGACAGGCCCACGCCGAATCCGATGCCCACGGCCCCGGCCCGCTGCGCCTGGCGGACAAAACGGCGCTGCTCAGGGGCGGAACGCAGCCGCAGGCCGGTGGTGAGGACCAGCTCCCCGCCGTTGAGGAACCGCTGCGGATCCTCCAGTTCCGTGACGGCGACCCAGTTGATGTCCTGGTTCCAGGTAGTCTCGGCCACGCCCGCCTTGGACAGCTTCAGGGAGGACACGCCCACCAGGGCAGCAAGGGAAATGGCCATGAAGCAAGGATAAACGTGAGCTGGGCAACCGCACTAAACCTCTTTGAGAAGGGTGTGCAGGTGGCTATTCACCCCGCTTGGGTGCTGGCATAGGCTCAAGGCAGTTCCATCCATCCGTCCTGGTTTCCGCCCGGCCGCCGATGGCCCTTACGAAAGAGGTTGCACACCGTGGTCCAAACCTTGCAGAACTTCATCAACGGGAAGTTCGTCACCCCCGCCGGCACCACCCTGCTCGACGTGGTCAACCCCACCAACGGCGAAGTGGTGGCGCAGGCCCCCGTCTCGGTGCAGGCGGACGTCGATGCCGCCATGGCGGCAGCCAAGGACGCCTTCAGGACCTGGAAGCATGTCACCCCGGGCCAGCGGCAGCTGATGCTGCTCAAGCTCGCCGACGCCATCGAGGCCAACAGCGACGAACTCGTCGAAGCCCAGCACCGCAACACTGGCCAGGTCCGCTCGCTGATCGCCTCGGAGGAAGTGGCGGCCGGCGCCGACCAGCTCCGCTTCTTCGCCGGGGCCGCCCGCATCCTGGAAGGCAAGTCCGCCGGCGAGTACTTCGAGGGGCACACCTCCTACGTCCGCCGCGAACCCATCGGGGTGGTGGCCCAGGTGGCCCCCTGGAACTACCCGTTCCTGATGGCTATCTGGAAGATCGGTCCCGCGCTTGCCGCCGGCAACACAGTGGTCCTGAAGCCGTCGGACACCACCCCCGAATCCACGCTGGTCCTGGCCCGCCTTGCCGGCGACATCTTCCCGGCCGGCGTGCTGAACGTGGTGCTCGGCACCGGCGAGACCGGCGCCATGATGGTGGAGCACAAGGTCCCCGGCCTGGTGTCCATCACCGGCTCGGTCCGCGCCGGCATCGCTGTTGCCTCCGGTGCCGCCAAGGGCCTCAAGCGCGCCCACCTGGAGCTGGGCGGCAAGGCCCCGGCAATCGTGTTCAAGGACGCCGACATCAAGAAGAGCGCCGCGGCCATCGCCGAGTTCGCCTTCTTCAACGCCGGCCAGGACTGCACCGCTATCACCCGCGTGCTGGTGGAGGACTCCGTGCACGACGACGTCGTGGCCGCCATGGTGGAGCACACCAGGACCCTGCACACCGGCTCGCAGAACGACGAAGACAACTACTTCGGCCCGCTGAACAACGTGAACCACTTCAACGCCGTCACTTCCGTGGTGGAGAACCTGCCGGCCAACTGCCGGATCGAAACCGGCGGCCACCGCGCAGGGGAAAAGGGCTTCTTCTTCGAACCCACCATCATCACCGGCGCGAAGCAGACCGACGACGTGGTGCAGAAGGAAACGTTCGGCCCCGTCATCACGGTGCAGAAGTTCAGCACCGAAGAAGAAGCCGTGGCCCTGGCCAACGACGTGGACTACGCCCTGGCTTCGAGCGTCTGGACCACCAACCACGGCACCGCCATGCGGCTGAGCCGTGACCTGGACTTCGGCGCCGTCTGGATCAACACCCACATCCTGCTCACCGCTGAAATGCCGCACGGCGGATTCAAGCAGTCCGGCTACGGCAAGGACCTCTCCATGTACGGCGTGGAGGACTACACGCGCATCAAGCACGTGATGAGTGCGCTGGATGCCTGACATTTCCCCGCTGGTTGAGCCTGCCGAAACCCTGGAATCGTAGAAAGAAAGAACCATGACCACCACCGCATCAGACATCACCTTCCGCCTGGAGCAGAAGCGCAACATCCACGCCGACTTCCCCGGCCCCAAGTCCGTGGCACTGACCGAACGCCGCAAGTCCGTGGTGGCTGCCGGCGTCGCCTCCAGCGTCCCGGTCTACGTTGCAGACGCCGATGGCGGCATCATCCATGACGTCGACGGCAACTCCTTCATCGACCTGGGCTCGGGCATCGCCGTGACCAGCGTGGGAGCGTCCGATCCCGCCGTCGTCGGGGCCGTCAAGGAAGCCGTGGAGCACTTCACCCACACCTGCTTCATGGTCACCCCCTACGAAGGCTACGTGGCGGTCGCCGAGCAGCTGAACCGCCTGACCCCGGGCGACCACGAAAAGCGCAGCGTCCTGTTCAACTCCGGCGCGGAAGCCGTGGAGAACGCCGTCAAGGTGGCCCGCCTGGCAACCGGCCGGGACGCCGTCGTCGCCTTTGATCACGCCTACCACGGCCGCACCAACCTGACCATGGCGCTGACCGCCAAGGCCATGCCGTACAAGACCAACTTCGGCCCGTTCGCGCCCGAGGTCTACCGGATGCCCATGAGCTACCCGTACCGGGAGGAAAACCCCTCCATCACGGGTGCCGAGGCCGCCAAGCGTGCCATCACCATGATCGAAAAGCAGATCGGCGGCGACCAGGTCGCCGCGATCATCATCGAGCCCATCCAGGGCGAGGGCGGCTTCATCGTCCCGGCCGAAGGCTTCCTGCCCGAGCTGGCCGCCTGGGCCAAGGAGAAGGGCATCGTCTTCATCGCGGACGAGGTCCAGTCCGGCTTCTGCCGCACCGGCGAATGGTTCGCCGTCAACCACGAAGGTGTTGTGCCGGACATCATCACCATGGCCAAGGGCATCGCCGGCGGCATGCCGCTGTCCGCCATCACCGGCCGCGCCGATCTGCTGGACGCCGTGCACCCGGGCGGCCTGGGCGGAACCTACGGCGGCAACCCGGTGGCCTGCGCCGCCGCGCTGGCCTCCATCGGATCCATGGAGGAGCACGACCTGAACGGCCGTGCCCGCCACATCGAGGAACTCGCGCTGGGCCGGCTGCGTGACCTGCAGGCCGAACTCGCCGGTGCCGGTACCGCCGTGATCGGCGACGTCCGCGGCCGCGGTGCCATGCTCGCCGTCGAACTTGTCCAGGCCGGCTCCAAGGAACCGAACCCGGAACTGACCAAGGCCGTTGCCGCCGTCTGCCTGAAGGAAGGCGTCATCATCCTCACCTGCGGCACCTACGGCAACGTCATCCGCCTGCTGCCCCCGCTGGTCATCACCGACGAGCTGCTGAACGACGGCCTCGAGGTCCTCGCCGCCGCCATCAAGGCCCACGCCTAACCGGAACGACTCCCTCCGGCAACGCAAAGAAGGCGGGCTCCCAGTTGGGAGCCCGCCTTCTTTGTTGGTCGGTGCGTCAGGCGGCCTGGCGGAGCGCAGCCCTGCGGGCCACCGAGTTCCGGCGCGCTGTCCGCAGCATGTCCAGGGTCAGCAGAAGCAGGGCCAGCCACACCACTCCGAACCCGATCCAGCGCGCCATGGTCATGGCCTCCCGGAATACCAGCAGCGCCACCAGGAATTGCAGCATGGGAGCGAAGTACTGCAGCAGCCCGATGGTGGTCATGGGCAGCCGGCGCGCGGAGGCGCCGAAGAAGAGCAGCGGGACGGCGGTGATCAC
Organism: Arthrobacter sp. B1I2; assembly: GCF_030816485.1. NCBI lineage: Bacteria > Bacillati > Actinomycetota > Actinomycetes > Micrococcales > Micrococcaceae > Arthrobacter > Arthrobacter sp. B1I2. The sequence goes on from NZ_JAUSYC010000001.1 coordinate 2,188,549, forward strand.
GCCCGAGGCCAGCAGCAGCCAGAAGTGGCCTGCACCCTGGGAGGTCAGCGTGGAACTGCCGCTTGCTGCCAGGACCACCATCGCCACGGCCGCCAGCGGGGCCAGCACCATGGTCTCCACACTGAGGCTGGTGATGGCGTCCACTCTCGATCCCACCCGGTTCTTCACGAAGCCGTACAGCCCGAAGCTGAACGCCAGTGTCAGGGCGATCCAGGGCAGCTTCCCGTAGGAGTAGGTAAGGACGCCCACGGCCACGAAGCCCACGCCAACGGCGGCCCACTGAAGCGGCCGCAGCCTCTCCTTCAGGACGAGCACGCCCAGCAGAACCGAGACGAGCGGGTTGATGAAATAGCCCAGGGACGTTTCCACAGCCTGGCCTGTGGTCACGCCGTAGGTGTAGGTGAGCCAGTTGATGGCGATCAGGAAGGCCGCCAGCGCCAGGGAACCAAAGACCCTTCGGTCCTTCAGGGCCGCCGCCAGCATGCCCCAGGCCCTGGTCACCGTGATCAGGAGGGCGCAAAACAGGAGTGACCACACCACGCGGTTGGCCACGATTTCGACGGCGCCGGCGGGCATCAGGATGAAGAAGTACAGCGGGAGCAGCCCCCACAAGACGTACGCGCCGATGCCGAACAGCATTCCCGCCGTCGTATCCGTGGCGAGTGGTTTGGGACCCGGGGCCGCCGGGGCTGCGGAGTGTGACCCCGCGGAAGAGGTGGCTGCGGGGGCGGCGGGAGTTCCTTCTGGCATGGGCACGATGTCAATAACAGCATCCCCCGGGCGGGTATTCCAGCAGGCGGGCGGAAATCCGGAAAATAATCAGTAGGCTTGCTTTCATGACACGTGGCCGTATCAAGGAGTCCGCCCGATGAGGCTCCGGCGCAGCAACGCCTCGGGCCGCGGCTACCGCAGGGTGGCTGCCGGCAAGGGCTTCAGTTACCGGGACCTGGACGGCTCCACGCTGCCGCCCGGTCCCGTCCGGGACCGGCTGGAAAGCATCGGCATCCCGCCGGCATGGACCGATGTCTGGATTGCACCGTTCGAGAACGGCCATATCCAGGCGACCGGCGTGGACGCTGTGGGCCGACGCCAGTACATTTACCACCCGGAGTGGCGCGAGCGTAAGGACCGGTTGAAGTTCGACCGGTCCCTCCAGTTGGCCGAATCGCTGCCCGCAGCCCGCCGCCGGGTCACGATGGACCTGCGCAGCGAGGGCTTCACCCGCGAGCGGGTCCTGGCGGGGGCGTTCCGGATGCTGGACAGCGGATCCTTGCGCGTGGGCTCCGAACGGTACACCAACGAGAATGGCAGCCGGGGCCTGGCCACCCTGCTCTGCGCCCACGTCCAGGTGCGCAAGGACCGCATCCTGCTGCGCTTCCCGGCCAAGAGCGGCAAGGACTGGGAATCGGAAATCCGCGACCCCGATCTCGCCGTCCTCCTCCGCCTGCTCAAGCGCCGCGGGCCCAACGCCCGGCTCCTGGCCTACAAGGAGGGCAGGACCTGGCGGCCGGTGACGAGCGCAGACATCAACGCCTATGTGAAGGAGCGCACCGGGTCGGACTTCACCGCCAAGGACTTCCGCACCCTCCGCGGAACGGTGGCGGCGGCGGCAAGCCTGGCGCGCACCGGTCCCCAGCGCACGGCGGCCAAACGGAAGCGGGCCATCAGCAGGGCCATGCACGATGCCGCTGAGACGCTGGGAAACACTCCCTCCATTGCCCGCAAGAGCTACGTGGATCCCCGCGTCCTGGACCACTACCACGGCGGCGAAACCATCGATCCGAAGCGCCTGGACTCGTCCGAGGCCGAGCTCCGGGCGCTCCTGTACCGCGAAGGCAAGCTGGTGGCCCTGGCCGCCAACTAGAATGGGGGACTGTGCGCGGCACCATGCTGCGCACCCTCATGAAACATGAGCAGGACCAGTTCAGAAGGGCTCCCGGTGTCCAATCACAGCGAAACCGCCGCCAACCGTCCCCTCCGCGTCGCCATCGTCGGCGCAGGACCGGCGGGAGTCTATGCTGCGGACATCCTCACCAAGTCCAGCGGGGTCAAGGACGGCGACTTCCAGGTCAGCATCGACCTCTTTGAGGCTTATCCGGCGCCCTACGGACTGATCCGCTACGGGGTGGCCCCGGACCACCCCCGCATCAAGGGCATCGTCAACGCGCTGCACAAGGTCCTGGACCGCGGGGACATCCGGTTCCTGGGCAACGTGACCTACGGCCGGGACCTCACGCTGCACGATTTCCGGGCCTTCTACGACGCTGTCATCTTTTCCACCGGCGCCATCAAGGACGCGGACCTGGACATTCCGGGGATCAACCTGCACGGCTCGTTCGGCGGCGCCGACTTCGTGTCCTGGTACGACGGCCACCCCGATGTCCCCCGGGAGTGGCCGCTCGAAGCCAAGGAAATCGCCGTCATCGGCAACGGGAACGTGGCCCTGGACGTGGCGCGCATGCTGGTCAAGCACCCGGAGGAGCTGCTGAGCACCGAGATTCCGGACAACGTCTACCAGGGACTGAAGTCCTCGCCCGTGACGGACGTGCACGTTTTTGGCCGCCGCGGCCCGGCCCAGGTGAAGTTCACGCCACTGGAGCTGCGCGAGCTCAGCCACATGGATGACGTCGACATCGTCCTGTACCCGGAGGACTTTGAATTCGACGAGGCCTCGGACGAGGCCATCCGCAGCAACAACCAGGTCAAGACGATGGTGAACACCCTCACCAACTGGCTGGTGGAGGAGCATGCGGAGTCAGAGAACCCCTCTTCCCGCAGGCTGCACCTGCACTTCCTGCACAGCCCCGTTGAGGTGCTCGACGACGGCACGGGCAAGGTGGGCGGCATCAAGTTCGAGCGCATGCAGCTGGACGGGACCGGCAACGCCAAGGGCACGGGGGAGTACGTCGAGTACCCCGTCCAGGCCGTTTACCGCGCCATCGGCTACCACGGCTCGGCGCTGGATGAACTGGAGTATGACGCCAAGCGCGGCGTCATCCCCAACGAAGGCGGCCGTGTCCTGGACGCCGAGGGCAACCCGGTGCCGGGCATCTACACCACGGGCTGGATTAAGCGCGGACCGGTGGGACTGATCGGGCACACCAAGGGCGATGCCCTGGAAACCATCGGCTTCCTGCTGGAGGACCGGCCGAACCTCCCGGCGGCTCAAAACCCGGATCCCCAGGCCATCATCAACCTGCTCGAGGAACGCGGCATCGAATACACCACCTGGGAAGGGTGGAACAAGCTTGACGCCCACGAGGCAGGCCTGGGTGCCGCGTGGACCGGACCTGAGGGCCTGGACCACGTGGTGCGTGAACGGATCAAAGTGGTGCCGCGCGAGGACATGATCCGCATCTCCCGCGGCTGAGGAGTTTTTGGACACATACCGCGAGTTGAGGGCCGCCAAAGTCCCCGTATCTGTCCGAAAACTCAAGCCACTGTGGCTGCCGACGCCGAAGTGGATGCGCTGGAGCAACTGGTCCGGCTAGACTGGCCGCTCCAGACGCGTGCAATTCCCGGGAGTTCGATGACGAACCTGCTCCAGCCTGAACCGCTCCAGCGCGCGGCGCTGGCCGGGCATGAGCATTTGGGCGGCACCTCCGGGGGCACCGCCGAGCTGCCCGGCCTGCGCAAACTCATCAAGGAGTCCTGGCAACGGTCCGCACGCTTCAAAGCCAATCCGGACAACGCGGCCGCACCGCTGGCCTTCGACTGGGACGAGCTGGAGGACTACCGGCGGCAGCACCCCCTGGCAGCGATCATGCCGGTCATCGACAAACTCCTGGTCCAGCCCAGCCACGACAGCGGGCTGCTGGTGGCGGTGGGGGACGAGGTGGGCAGGCTCCTGTGGGTCGACGGGGACCCCGCCCTCCAGCGCCGGGCCGAAGGCATGATGTTCGTTCCCGGCGCCGACTGGTCCGAGGCCAGTGTCGGCACCAGCGCGCCGGGCACCGCCCTTGCACTGGGCAGGGGAATCCAGATCGCCGGCGCCGAGCACTACCAGCGCGCGGTGCACCCCTGGAGCTGCACCGCCGTCCCCTTCCACGATCCCGACTCCGGCGCCGTTCTCGGCGTCGTGGACATTACGGGTACGGCCACCGCGGTGGCGCCGCACACGCTGTCGCTGGTGGAGGCAACTGTGGCTGCCGCCCAGGCGCAGCTGCGGGTGGAGCGCCTGCAGCATGCGGCGGAACTCGCCAGGAAGCCCGCACGACGACGGTCCCCGGCTGCCGCCGGCAGGCAGGACCAGGGTGCCAAGGAAGGCAGCCTCTACCGGAACAGCCTGCAGCTGCTGGGCCGGGACCAGGCACTGCTCAGCCTGGGTGGCAGGACTGTTTCCCTCTCCGCCCGGCACAGCGAGATCCTTGCCCTGCTCAGCATGCATCCGGACGGGCTCACTGCGGAGGAACTCAGTTCGCTGCTGTATCCGGGCGAAGGGTCCACCATGACGCTGCGGGCCGAGATGGTCCGCCTGCGCAAAGTCGTCGAGCAGCTCAGCCCCGATGCTGTTCCCGGTTCGCGCCCCTACCGGCTGCCGGTGGATCTGGTGCCGGATACGGGCCAGGTGCTCAGTTGCCTGCAGCGCGGTGCGCACCGGATTGCCCTGGAGATTTACCGGGGCGCGGTGCTTCCGCGTTCCGAAGCGCCGGGCATCGTCGAGCTGAGGAACAGGGTCTCGTCCCTGCTCCGGGAAGCGGTCCTCACGGACGGAAGTGCCGAGTCCCTGCTTAAGTACGCCGCACTTCCCGAGGCAAGTGACGACGTCGGAATCCGCCGTGCCGCGCTCCGCCTCCTGCCGCCGCGCTCACCCAAGCGGGCCGCCGTCGTGGCCGACCTGGAACGACTGGAAGCAGAACTGGGCGCCTGAATTGTTTTTCGGGTTGTGAGGGTGGGTCCACGCCTGCAGGTTCCCTGGCCGAGCTTGCGAGGTTAGGGGGGGCAGGTGGGGCGCAACCTTGCTGCAACCTCCCCGCGCCTACGCTGTCTCCAACGGTGAGCGCCCTTGTGGCCCGCCTACTGCACAGCAAAGGAGCTAAGCACATGACCGTTTATGCACAGCCGGGAACCGACGGGTCGAAGGTCACCTTCAAGGACCGGTATGAAAACTGGATCGGCGGCGAATGGGTGGCCCCCGTGAAGGGGCAGTACTTCGAGAACATCACCCCGGTGACGGGCAAGGCGTTCTGTGAGGTGGCCCGCGGCACGGCGGAGGACATCGAACTGGCCCTGGACGCGGCGCACAAGGCGGCACCGTCCTGGGGCAAGACCTCCGTGGCGGAGCGCGCGGCCATCCTGAACAAGATTGCCGACCGCATTGACGAAAACCTTGAGATGCTTGCCGTTGCCGAAACCTGGGACAACGGCAAGCCGGTCCGCGAAACCCTCAACGCGGACCTGCCGCTGGCCTCGGACCACTTCCGCTACTTCGCCTCGGCCGTCCGGGCCCAGGAGGGCAGCCTCTCCCAGCTGGACGACAACACCACCGCGTACCACTTCCATGAGCCGCTCGGCGTGGTGGGCCAGATCATCCCCTGGAACTTCCCCATCCTGATGGCCGTCTGGAAGCTCGCCCCCGCCCTCGCCGCCGGAAACACCGTGGTGCTCAAACCGGCGGAACAGACGCCAAGCTCCATCCTGGTCCTGATGGAACTCATTGGGGACCTGCTCCCTGCCGGTGTCCTGAACGTGGTCAACGGATTCGGCGTGGAGGCTGGCAAGCCGCTGGCGTCCAGTTCCCGGATCCGGAAGATCGCCTTCACCGGCGAGACCACCACCGGCCGGCTGATCAGCCAGTACGCGAGCCAGAACCTCATTCCCGTCACCCTGGAACTGGGCGGCAAGAGCCCCAACATCTTCTTCAACGATGTTGCCCAGGAGAACGACGCGTTCTACGACAAGGCCCAGGAGGGCTTCGCGCTGTTCGCCTTCAACCAGGGTGAAGTCTGCACCTGCCCCTCGCGGGCGCTCGTCCAGGAGGACATCTACGAGTCCTTCATGGCGGACGCCGTGGCCCGGGTGGAAAAGATGATCCAGGGCAACCCGCTGGACACCGAAACCCAGGTAGGTGCGCAGGCCTCGAACGACCAGCTGGAGAAGATCCTGTCCTACATCGACATCGGAAAGCAGGAGGGCGCCAAGATCCTCACGGGCGGTGCCCGCGCCGAACTTCCGGGCGACCTGGCCGGCGGCTTCTACGTCCAGCCCACCGTGTTCGAGGGCCACAACCGGATGCGGATCTTCCAGGAGGAGATCTTCGGCCCTGTGGTGGCGGTGACGAAGTTCAGTGACTACAACGACGCCATGGGTATCGCCAACGACACCCTCTATGGGCTGGGCGCGGGTGTCTGGTCGCGCAACGGCAACGTGGCTTACCGGGCAGGCAGGGAGATCCAGGCCGGCCGGGTCTGGGTCAACAACTACCACGCCTACCCGGCGGGTGCGGCCTTCGGCGGGTACAAGTCATCCGGCATCGGCCGTGAAAACCACGCCATGATGCTGGACCACTACCAGCAGACCAAGAACCTGCTGGTCAGCTACGACGAAAACAAGCTGGGCTTCTTCTAGGCCATGGCTTCCACCAGGCTCGATGCCGCCGTGACGCTCCCCGGGGAAGACTTTTCCCGGGTGGCGCTCGCGCCGGCCGCCGTGGACCTGCTGCGGATGCTGTGGGACCGGCATGGCCCGCTCATGTTCCACCAGTCCGGCGGCTGCTGCGACGGGTCCTCTCCCATGTGCTACCCGGCAGGGGAATTCATTACCGGGGAGTCGGACGTCCTGCTGGGGCTGTTCGACCTCTCCGACGGGCTGCAGCCGCTGCCGCTGGAGTTCTGGATGTCCCGGGAGCAGTTCAACTACTGGAGCCACACCCACCTGACCGTTGACGTTGTGCCGGGCCGGGGGAGCGGCTTTTCGGTGGAAGCGCCGGAAGGCAAGCGCTTCCTGATCCGGTCTGCGCTGATGGACTGGCCAGGCTGAGAAGTTCGGTCCACAACCACCCGGGGCTCTCCATGCGGAGGGCCCCGGGTGCGTTAACGGAAGAATATTCGGCGTACGGGCCGTCTCACTATTCGGGACGATTGGGGCCGTCCAGTGGATGGACACTATCGTTGATAGGTCTGTTTCCCTCGCAAACCAGGATTGTGACCCCTTATGAATCTTCTGCGGACAAAATCCATCGAGCAGTCGATTGCCGACGCCGATGAGCCCGGACGCAAGCTTAAGCGTTCCCTCAGCACCTGGGACCTCATGATCATGGGCGTCGCCGTTGCTGTCGGCGCCGGTATCTTCTCGGTGGGCGCCAAGGCCGCTGCCAACTTCGCGGGCCCCGCCGTTACCGCCTCCTTCGCGATCGCCGCAGTCACCTGCGCGCTGGCCATCATGTGCTACGCCGAGTTCGCCACCGCCATTCCCGTGGCCGGCTCGGCCTATGTTTTCACCTACGCGACGATGGGCGAACTCCTTGCCTGGATCATCGGCTGGAACCTGATCCTGGAACTGTTCACGGCCGCCGCCGTGATCGCCAAGTACTGGGGCATCTACCTCAGCAAGGTGTTTGCCCTCACCGGCCTTGACATTCCGCCGGCCATCTCGCTGGGCGGCGTTGACCTTTACTGGGGCGCCTTCCTGATCGTGGCCATCTTCACCGTGCTGCTGGTGCTGGGCACCAAGCTGTCCGCCCGCGTGGGCAACATCTTCACCCTGATCAAGATCGCCGTGGTCCTGTTCGTGATCGTGGTGGGCTTCACCTACGTGAAGTTCGAGAACTACACCCCCTTCGTTCCCGCCTCCGAGCCCACGGCCGGCACCGGCGCTGCGGATGTCCTGAAGCAGTCGTTCTTCGGCTTCCTGACCGGTGCTGCCCCCGCCCAGTACGGCACCATGGGCATCTTCGCCGGTGCGGCCCTGGTGTTCTTCGCGTTCATCGGTTTCGACGTGGTGGCCACCTCCGCCGAGGAAGTCAAGAACCCGCAGAAGACCCTGCCCCGCGGCATCTTTGGCGGCCTGGCCCTGGTGACGCTGCTCTACATCCTCGTTTCCCTGGCCCTGACCGGCATGGTGTCCTACACCCAGCTGGCCGAAGCCAAGAGCCCTACCCTCACCACCGCCTTCGAAGCAGTGGGTGACACGTCCGCCGCCAAGGTCATCGCCTTCGGTTCCCTGGTGGGACTCACCACCGTGATCATGGTGCTCCTCATGGGCCTGTCCCGCGTGGTCCTGGCCATGAGCCGCGACGGCCTGCTGCCCCGGTCGCTGTCCAAGACCAGCGAGAAACGTTCGACGCCGGTGCGCCTCCAGGTCATCTGCGGCGCCGCGGTTGCCCTGGTGGCAGGCCTCACCAACGTGGACCTGCTCGAGGAAATGATCAACATCGGCACGCTTTCCGCGTTCGTGGTGGTCAGCCTGGGCATCCTGGTGCTCCGCAGGAAGCGCCCGGACCTGAAGCCCGCCTTCCGCGTCCCGTTCGGCAAGGTGCTGCCGGTCGTCTCCGCAGTGCTCTGCCTGTACCTGATGACCAACCTTGCCGTGGAGACCTGGATCTTCTTTGCCTTCTGGCTGGTCATCGGCCTGGCGATCTACTTTGCCTACGGGCAGCGGCATTCGCGGCTCAATGAGCGCTTCGCTGAAGCCAGCGCCTCCGTCAATGGCACCCTTGCCGCCGGTTCAAGTGCAGCCACCCAGCATGATGACGAGGACGAGCTGAGCCGGACCTGACGGCCCGCCGCTCCAGCTGTTGAACTGCCCGTCCGGCCTGTGCCGGGCGGGCAGACCCGTTTCCGGGACAGATGCGCGAAGCAGCCGCCAGTGCAGGAGTGTAATGTCAGGGCGCCGCGTAACGGCCCACCCACTCAACCAGCGGACGCAGCTGCCGCAACCGCGTCCCGGGCTGCCGCCGAGGCCACCCAGTCCGGCGTGCCCAGTTCCATACCGGCGGACAGCGTCTTGTGCTTGAGGAGATCACCGCGCGGGTGGTCCGTGTTGAAACCGCGGGGAACGGTCTTGAGCTTTTCACCGTCAAAGCTGAAGCCCGCCGCGGCAATGGAATCCACGATCTCCTGTAGCGCGGCACCGCTCGCCGAGGCGTCGACGGCCGACCGGAACCTGGCCAGCTGAGCCGGCGTATGGGAGCGGTACCCGCCTCCCACCAGCAGCCCGTCCGCGCTGACCTGCAGGTAGTAGCCCACGCCTTCCTGACGGGTGGCGAAGGCGCCCTGCGCGGTTTTGTAGGGGGACTTGTCCTGCGCGAAACGGATGTCGCGATAGGGGCGGAAGAGCCTGGCCGGGCCGAACTCCGGTTCAAGTTCGGCCAGGAGTTGCGTCAGTGGTTCCTTGACCGCTGCATCGTAGGTGTCCTTGTGCCCGAGCCACCACTCGCGGTTGTTGTTGTCTTCCAGCTCCGCGTAGAACCTGAAGGCTTCCGGGGGAATGCCTGAAAATGTGTCCATGACCGGAGCCTAGGGCGGCGGCGGGTTGTGGAACAGGGGAAACGAAGTGTATGTGCATAACGCAGAACACCCCGCCCGTGGCAGGCACGGGCGGGGTGTTTCTTTATGGGTGTCTCCGGGCGGAGGCGGAAGAAGGCATTAGCCGATCTTGTTGGCTGCCTCTGCGTCGGAAAGCGCCGCCACGCCAAGGTTGGCGCGCAGCTTGGCGCCCAGTTCGGCGTCAACGTTGGTCCAGTACTGGATGGCACGTTCCTTGATGCCGGGGCTCTTCACGCCGCCCACGGCACCGGTGATGGTCTCCAGGAAGCGGGCCTTCGCCGCTTCGTCGTAGACCTCGCGGTACAGCGTGCCGGCCTGGATGAAGTCGCTGTCCTCGGCGTGGAGGGAGTGCGCGGCAAGGGTCAGCCCGCCGTCGTTCTCCCAGCCGCCGGCCGGGTTCTGCGGCTCAACTGCAGCCGGACCGCCCACCGAGTTCGGTGCGTAGACCGGAACCGAGGGGGCGTTGAACAGGTAGCGTCCCTGGCCGTCCTGGCTGTAGTTGTTGACCTGGTTCTTGGGCTGGTTCACCGGGATCTGGGCGTGGTTGGTGCCAACGCGGTAGCGGTGTGCGTCGGCGTAGGAGAAGATGCGGGCCTGCAGCATCTTGTCCGGCGAGGCGGCAATGCCCGGAACGAAGTTCGACGGCGCGAAGGTGGCCTGCTCGATCTGCCCGAAGTAGTTCTCCGGGTTCCGGTTCAGCTCCATGGTGCCCACCTTGATCAGCGGGTAGTCAGCGTGCGGCCAGACCTTGGTCAGGTCGAACGGGTTGAAGCGGTAGGTTTTGGCGTCCTCGTAAGGCATGACCTGGACGTGCAGGTCCCAGGACGGGAAGTTGCCGGCCGCGATGTTCTCGGACAGGTCGCGGATGTAGAAGTCCGCGTCGGAGCCGGCGAGCTGCTCGGCCTGCTCGGAGCTCATGGAGTTCACGCCCTGGTTGGACTTGAAGTGGTACTTGACCCAGAAGCGCTCGCCCTCGGCGTTGATCCACTGGTAGGTGTGCGAGCCGTAGCCCTGCATTTCACGCCAGGAGGCGGGCAGGCCGCGGTCGCCCATCAGCCAGGTGACCTGGTGCGCGGACTCGGGGGACAGGGTCCAGAAGTCCCACTGCATGTCGGCGTCGCGCAGGTGGGTTCCCGGCAGGCGCTTCTGTGAGTGGATGAAGTCCGGGAACTTGATGCCGTCGCGGATGAAGAACACCGGGGTGTTGTTGCCCACGAGGTCGTAGTTGCCCTCGGTGGTGTAGAACTTCACGGCGAAACCGCGGGGGTCGCGCCAGGTGTCCGGGGAGCCGTTCTCGCCCGCCACCGAGGAGAAGCGGATCAGCATTTCGGTCTCGACGCCGGGCTGCAGGAACGCGGCCTTGGTGTACTTGGAGATGTCCTCGGTGGTCTTGAACGTGCCGAATGCACCGCCGCCCTTGGCGTGCACTACGCGCTCCGGAACCCGCTCGCGGTTGAACTGGGCGAGCTTTTCAATGAGGTAGTGGTCGGTCAGGATGATGGCACCATCGGCACCAACTGACTTCGAGTGTGCGTCGGATGTAACCGGCGCACCTGACTGGGTTGTGGAAACGGCAGTCATTGTTCTCCTATTTCTCTTTTTCTTGCAAGGGACTATGGGAAGGAAGTTGCTGGGCCTGCTGGCAGTCCTGGCAGATGCCCTGGTACATGACGTCCGCGATCTGGATGGTCATGGGCTTGGCGTCCGGGTTCCAGTGGGGTGTGAGGCAGGGGGCGTGGCCGACGGCGCAGTCAACGTCCTCCACGCGGCCGCAGCTGATGCAGATGGCGTGGTGGTGGTTGTCGCCCACGCGCGTTTCATACAGGGCGGGGGAGTGCGGCGGCTCGAAGCGGCGCAGCATGTGCAGGTCCGTCAGGTCGCCGAGGACAACGTAAACGGACTGGGCCGTCAGTTCCGGCAGCTCCGCACGGGCGGCGGCAAGGATACTTTCGGCAGCGGAATGCGGGTGGCGTTCGACGGCGGCCAGCACGGCCAGCCGCTGCTTGGTCACCCTGCGGCCGTGGGCGCGCAGGGCTGCAGCCCACGCTTCCTGGCCCTCAAAGTGCTCCGTCATGGCACCATTGAAACACTTATTTTGATGAACTCACAATAAGGCGCGGCTTACCTCATCGTGTCGGCCGCTAGTGTTACGGGGTGGGGAAAATACTTGCCGATGTCACGCCACTCAAGGAAAGCCCCGCATTCCGCCGGCTGTGGCTCGGATCGGCAGTGTCCGCCGTCGGCAGCCAGCTCACCCTGGTGGCCGTGAGCCTCGAGGTGTACCGCCTGACCCAGGACAGCTTCTACGTGGGACTGTTGGGCATCTTCGCGCTGGTCCCCCTGGTGGTGGGCGGCCTGATGGGAGGCTCCATCGCCGACGCCCACGACCGCAGGCGCATTGCCCTGCTGGCCACCACCGTGCTGTGGCTGACCACCGGCCTGATCGCACTGCAGGCCTGGGTTCAGCTGGGGAACGTTTGGGTGCTGTACCTGCTGGTGGCGCTGCAAAGCGGGGCCCAGGCCATCAACCAGCCGGCCCGCAGCGCCATCATTCCCATGCTCATCCGCAAAGAACTCCTGCCGGCCGCCAACGCCCTGAGCATGCTGTCATTCGGCCTTGCCATGACCGCCGGGCCGCTGCTGGCCGGGCTCCTGGTTGCCTGGCTTGGCTTTGGCTGGACCTACACCATCGACTTCGTGAGCTTTGCCTTCGTCCTGTGGGCTGTCTACCGGCTTCCACCCATGGCACCCACCGGGGGCCATAGCAAGGCGGGGATCCGCTCCGTCATCGAGGGGTTCAGGTTCCTTGGCACGCGGCCCAACCTCCGCATGACCTTCATCATCGACCTCGTGGCCATGATCCTTGCCCAGCCGCGGGCGCTGCTGCCCGCCGTCGCAGCCCTCATGATCGGCGGCGGCGAGGCAACGGTCGGCATCCTGCTGGCCTGCACCGCCGTCGGGGCTTTCCTGGCCGGCCTGTTCTCCGGGCCGCTGGGAAGCGTGCACCGCCAGGGGACCGCCGTCGTCGTTTCCGTGATGGGCTGGGGCGCATCCATCGGGGCGTTCGGGCTGGTGGTGCTGCTGGCCGGCCCCGCGCCGGACGGGGCGGTGACCCTGTGGCTCCTGCCCGCGGCTTTCTGCTGCGCCCTGGCCGGCATCGCCGACTCCGTCAGCAGCGTCTTCCGCAACACCATCCTGCAGGCAGCCGCGCCTGACCACCTCCGCGGGCGCCTGCAGGGCGTGTTCATCGTGGTGGTGGCCGGCGGCCCCCGAATCGGCGACCTGCTGGCGGGCGGCGCGACTAGGATTCTGAATGAGGGCTGGGTCCTGCTGTTTGGCGGTGCGCTGTGCATCGCGGGGGTATGGCTGGCGGCGAAACTGCAGCCGGGCTTCCGGAAGTACGATGCGCGGAACCCGGTTCCCTAGCAAGCCGTTTCTTTAGCGAGGAGGAAGCGTGCACAAACATCACAACGGCCTGAAGACTGCGGCACTGTTCGGGGTGCTGTGGGCGGTGCTGCTGGGCCTTGGCGGGCTCATCGGGGTGGGGACGCGCAGCTCGGCGCCCATCTGGATCATGGCCCTCATTGGCGTCGGGACCACGTTCTACGGCTACTGGAACAGCGACAAGATCGCCATCCGGTCCATGCAGGCCGTCCCGGTGTCCGAGGCCCAGGCGCCGCAGCTCTACCAGATCGTCCGCGAGCTTTCGATCCGTGCCAACCAGCCGATGCCGCGCATCTATGTGTCGCCCACCATGAACCCCAATGCGTTCGCCACCGGCCGCAACCCCCGGAATGCCGCGGTTTGCTGCACCGAAGGCATCCTGCAGCTGCTGGACGCGCGCGAGCTCCGCGGCGTCCTGGGGCACGAACTCATGCACGTCTATAACCGCGACATCCTCACCTCATCCGTGGCCGCCGCCGTCGCCGGTGTCATCACCTCGGTGGGGCAGATCGCTGCTGTTCTTCGGCGGCGGTGACCGGCGCAACGCCAACCCGCTGGCCATGATCGCAATGGCCCTGCTAGCGCCGTTCGCGGCGTCGCTGATCCAAATGGCCATCTCCCGCACCAGGGAGTACGACGCCGACGAGGACGGTTCGCAGCTCACCGGCGATCCGCTGGCACTCGCCTCAGCCCTGGCCAAGATCGAGCGCGGCGTCAGTATTGCGCCGTTACCGCAGGACCAGCGGCTGGTCAACGCCTCGCACCTGATGATCGCCAACCCGTTCCGCGGCGGTGCGATGAACAAGCTCTTCGCCACCCACCCGCCCATGCGCGACCGGATCGCCCGGCTGGAGCGGATGGCGGGCCGGCAGCCGTAGCACGGGGCCGCGTCCTGGGTTCCGTCGTGGAAGGTTCCCGTGCCCGACGCGCAAATTCGCCCGCGCCGCACAAAAAGGTTGGCGCACGTGATATGTCCGGTGCGCCGGCCTGGATGCGTGGCGTGAAACTCTTTGCGCGTCGAAAACGACGGCGGGGGACTAGCTGCGGAAATTCACAAACTGCAGGTCGGCCTCGTCGAAGTCCTTCAGCAGCGCCATGGTGGCCTGCAGGTCATCGCGGGACTTGGACGTAACGCGCAGTTCGTCACCCTGGATCTGGGACTTGACCGACTTGGGGGCCTCGTCGCGGATCAGCTTGTTGATCTTCTTGGCCAGGTCCTGGGCAATGCCCTCCTTGATGGACGCTTCCAGGCGGAACTCCTTGCCGGACGGGTAGGGCTCGCCGGTATCCAGCGATTTCAACGAAATCCCGCGGCGGATCAGCTTGGACTGCAGTACGTCCAGGACGGCCAGGACGCGTTCCTCGGAGTTGGCCTTCATGAGGATCTTTTCTCCACTGAAGTCCACCTCGGCGCCGACGCCCTTGAAGTCGTAGCGCTGGGCGAGTTCCTTCTGGGCCTGGTTGAGCGCGTTGGCCACTTCCTGCTTGTCCACTTTGCTTACGACGTCGAACGTTGACTCGCCTGCCATGACTCTCCTTTGTTGATGGGAACCCTGTGGGACAGGGCCGGGATCACTGGCATCCAGCCTAGTACGGATGCCCCGGCTGGTGGGGGCGCTGGATTCACAGTTCCCTCTCAGCGGACGTACCGGTGGAATGAAGGGGATCTGGCCAGAGTTGGAGCAGTTGTACTGCAGTTCGAAGGGAACACCATGCACCGCAAAGCCGCCCGTTACGTCACCCGGACCACAACCGCAGCAGCGGGGGCGGTGGCCACGGCGGCGACGTCGGTGGCGGCCGCAGCGGTGGCTGCCTCCATCATCTTCAGTCCCGTGGCGGATGCCTCTTCCCGGATGGACGGCGTGCGCGCGGACCTCCAGCGGGCTGTGCAGTTGAACCAGATCACCCAGGAGCAGGCGCTGAGCTTCGAGGCCAAGCTGGCCGGGCGCATCATGGGGGAGGCATGAACACGCGGTTTTACTGCCCGGTTTCGGGGCTTCCGGGGCAGCGCAGGGCCCGATTCGATTCTTCGGCGGAAGTTCTGTAAAGTTGTCTTGCCCGCGGTTACTGAAGCGGAACGGACCGGAAACGGACGCTCCGAACACTGCATCAGCGGGTACTTCTTTTGAAGTTCGGCAGATTACCCGAGCGGCCAAAGGGGGCTGACTGTAAATCAGCTGGCAACGCCTACGGGGGTTCGAATCCCTCATCTGCCACCCAAGGAAAAGCCTCCGGAACCATCAAGGTTCCGGAGGCTTTTTCGTGTCTCCAGGCAGGTTCAGAGGTCGCCTGCAAACGGGGCCAAACCGCCGTCGACACCCTGTTGGTGCGGGCGTAGTCTGGCAGCATCGGCGCACTCGCCCCCGATGCCCGGCGTCGATATTTCCATCGATGAAGGAGAATTCCCAATGAGTGCTGTACGTGAATTCATGACCACTGATGCGCGATGTATCCGTGAAAACGAGTCCCTTGTGGATGCAGCCCGGATGATGATGGACCTGGACTGCGGAGCTCTTCCGATCTGCGGGGATGACGGCAAGTTGAAGGGGATGATCACCGACCGCGACATTGTGCTCAAGTGTGTTGCCGCCGGCCGTGACCCGGGTCAGATGATGGCCCGCGCCCTCGCCTCCGGCAAGCCGTACTGCGTTGATGCCGACGCCAACGTTGATGCAGCCATCGACATGATGGAGAAGCACCAGGTCCGCAGGCTCCCGGTGATCTCAGACCACAAGCTGGTGGGCATCATCAGCCAGGGCGACATTGCGCGCAACTACTCCGAGCAGCGCGTCGGCGAACTGGTGGAACACATCTCCGGGCGCCACGCGATGTAGGTCCACTGGCGCGTCATGGCCTTGTCCGCGGATCCAACCCTTCAAGGTTCGGACCCGCGGACAAGCTTTGGAGAATTCAGTTCAGTGCGATCAGGAGCATGGTGCTGGTGCCCGGAATGCAGGTCTGCAGGATCGCCCGGGGGAAGCCGCCGAAGACCGCAACCACGTCGTTGGTGGTGCCGGGATTGGGGACCGTCCCGCGGCCCGTCACCGTGTAGGTTCCGTAGCCCGGGATGCTCACCGTCTCACCCACGCCTATTCCGGAGAACCTGGCCCACCCGCCGCAGAAATCGTGTTCGGTGATGAACAGCGAATAGCCGTCGTTGGGGGTGAAGTGGATGGGGCCGATGCAGGCGTCCACCATGGACTGGCCGCCGGAGCCTGCGACATAAATGGTCCGGATTGCAGGTGCCGCAGGCACGGCCGCGGGAGCCGGCGCAGGTGCCGGTGCGGCGGCGGGAGCCGGTGCCGCAGCGGGGGCAGGGGCTGGTGCGGCAGCCGGAGCAGGCGCCGCTACGGCGATGGCCGGGCCGGTCAGCAGGAGCGTCTGGCCCGGGTAGATGATGCTGTAGGCATTGAGTCCGTTGGCCGCGAGCATGGCAATCATGTCCACGCCGTGCCCCGCGGCAATCGCACCCACGGTGTCACCCGGCACCACGGTGTAGAGGTTGGGGTCACCTGCCGGGGCCGGTTCAAGGGCCGGCGTTGGTGCTGGGGCCGGCGCCGGGTCGGCCGGGGCCGGAGCGGGTTCGGGCGGCGCCGGCGCTGCCTCGGCCGCCGCCCCGGGCGCAGGCACGGCATCCGCGCCGCCCTGCACGCCGGAACCGGCGGCTGCTGACTCGGCCGCGGTGCTTTGCGACGGCGGTGCGGCGGCCTCTGCAACCTGGGCCGCCGCCGTCGTGCCTCCGCTGAGGAAAGCGGGCGGTGCTGCCATGGCGCCCACGCCTACCGCGGCCACAACGGCCGCCGTGGCCATGCCGGCCCATAACTTGTTGCTGATGACCGGGCGGCCGGTGTTGAGATCCGTCCGGGGTTCGTCGGTGGCGAAGCTTCTGCTCGTGCCGTCGGGGGAGGTTGGTTCTTTCTGCTTCATGGGTAGCCCATCCGGGGGACGGTCCGGCCAGGCGGTGCTGTGGAAGGCACGCCAGGTCACCGGACGGATCGAGATGTGGTTGCGCCTCCGGCGCCGGCAACTGCCGGCGCCGCAGGCGGCACAGGTTGGAGGAATCCGCATACCCAGAAAATGCGGAGCTCCGCGTGAAGGCGGGCATCCCCGGAAGCTACCCGGGGGACCTGCCAGTGCATGTTTGGTCCTAGGAATCCCGAGTCTAGGAATCCCGCCCGGGCCGGGGCACCAGTAGGAATTACCCGAGTTTTCGGGGCCGGTACCCGGCCGCGGCAGCCCGGCTACTCAAGCAGGGCGGGTCGACTACTTGCCTTGGGGCCGGCCCTTAACGCGTCCGGCTCTCCCGCAGCTGCAAGATGTTACTGGCGGGTAACATTAGGGCATGCACCTGCTCCTGAGAACCCTCCTCATGCTCTTCCGCTCCGCCCGCCGTCCGCCGCTGGCCGTGTGGGAGCCGTCATCCCTGCCGCTGCGCGTCCTGCCCACGGACATTGACATTGCGATGCACGTCAACAACGGCATGTACCTGTCCCTGATGGACCTGGGCCGGTTCGACCTGATGGTCCGCAGCGGTGTCTGGAAGCGGATGCGCCGCCGCGGCTGGACCCCTGTGGTGTCGGCGGAGACCATCTCCTTCCGGAAGTCGCTGCAGTTGTGGCAGGAATACACCATCGAGACCCGCATCATCGGGCTGGACACCAAGGCGATCTTCTTCGAGCAGCGCATGGTGGCCGACGGCGAGATATACGCGCGTGCCTACATCGCCACCCGGCTGGTCACCAAGGCCGGCCCGGTCAGCCAGGAGGACATCGTCGCGGAATTCAGCGCCCCGCCGGCAGACCTGGTGCTCCCCGAATGGATCCACGAGTGGCGCGCCTCCAGTGCCCTCCCCGGCAGCCGCACAGAGGCCCCGCACCTGTGGGATGCCAGCCACTGAACCCGCCTTCCGCCGGCGTATGTCCGCCTATTCCCGATGACGCGGGGAGCGAACAGGCGCGACAGCCGCCGCCGGAGGCGCGTAGCGTGGACACATGGCTACCGTTGACATCACAGGTGAACAGTTCGCATCCACGATCGAAGGCAACGACATTGTCCTGGTCGATTTCTGGGCAGAATGGTGCGGCCCCTGCAAGCAGTTCGGCCCCACGTACTCGGCCGTCTCGGAGAAGCACCCCGACGTCGTCTTCACCAAGGTGGACACCGAAGCTGAGCAGCAGCTGGCAGCGGAGGCAGGCATCACCTCCATCCCCACGCTGATGGCCTTCCGCGAAAAGGTGCTGGTGTTCTCACAGCCCGGAGCGCTGAACGCACAGCAGCTGGAACAGGTGGTGGACGCCGTGAAGGCGCTGGACATGGAAGAGGTCCATGCCCATGTGGCCCGCCAGCGGGAGGAAGCAGCCGCGGCGGCCGGCAAACCCGCCGCCCAGAGCGGTCCGCAGGACGGCACGCAGATCCCCGACTTCTAAGACTCATCAAATGAAAAATGCGGGACCTCCGGTGGGAGGTCCCGCATTTTTTGCGTTAAGGCTGCGTCAGACGCGTTCCAGCTTGACCGGTTCGGCCAGCAGTGCGCTCAGGGATTCGTTCAGGTCCTGCACGGCGGTGCCCTTGGAGTGCTTGTCCAGGTCCTCCTCGGATGCCCACTGTTCGGTCAGGACCAGCTTCTCCTCCGTGGCTTCGGTCAGCTCATAGCGGATGCAGCCTTGCTCGTTCACCACCTCATCGATCGCGATTTCCAGGGCCAGCTTGACGCGGAAGAACTCGCCTTCGTTGGGGATGAACGTTGCTTTCAGATCAATGGGTGCACTCATGGATTTCACAATACCGGGCGCCGCAGGGCCGCCCCGTTGTGTTGCGGCCGTTTCCCCGCCCCGTCTTCCTTCTCCTCCCGTGATCCTGTTGGTAGCGTGCCATCATGCGTGCTTATACAGCCGGGGACACTGACGTCCCGCTCCTGGAGGAAACCATTGGTGCGAACTTCGAGCGCGTGGCCGCGCAGTTTCCGCTCCATGACGCCCTGATCGAGGCCGCTCCGGTGCCCGGGGCTGATGCGCGCCGCTGGAGCTATACCAAAATGAACGACGACGTCGACCGGCTGGCGCGTGCGCTCCTCGCCTTGGGCATCAGCAAGGGGGAGCGGGTGGGCATCTGGAGCCCCAACTGCGCCGAGTGGACGCTGCTGCAGTACGCCACCGCCAAAGCGGGCGCCATCCTGGTCAACGTCAACCCCGCGTACCGCAGCCACGAACTCGAATTCGTGGTCAAGCAAAACGGCATGCGCACGCTGCTTGCGGCGCCCTCGGACAACAACAGCGACTACGTGGCCATGGCACGCCAGGCACTGCTTACCTGCCCGGACCTTCAGGAGCTCGTCTTCCTCCCGGACCACGGCCTGGACGGCTTGGAAGCCGGCAGCCCGCAAAGCCATGCGGAACTTACCTACGCCGAACTGCTCACCCGGGCGGACGGCGTCGGGCATTCCGTCCTGAAGGCCCGGATGGCCGAGCTTCACCCGCACGATCCCATCAACCTGCAGTACACCTCCGGCACCACGGGATTCCCCAAGGGAGCCACGCTCACGCACCACAACATCCTGAACAACGGCTACGCGATCGGGGAGCTGCTGGGCTACACCGAACGGGACCGGGTGGTCATCCCCGTGCCCTTCTACCACTGCTTCGGGATGGTGATCGGCAACCTCAACGCGCTCAGCCATGGTGCCGCCACCATTATCCCGGGCCGCGGCTTCTCGCCGGCCGCCGCGCTGGAGGCTGTGCAGGACTTCGCCGGGACCTCCCTGTACGGCGTCCCCACCATGTTCATCGCCGAGCTCGCGCTGCCCGACTTCGGCTCCTACGACCTGTCAACGCTCCGCACGGGGGTGATGGCAGGGTCGCTGTGCCCGATCGAGGTGATGAACCGGGTGATTTCGGAGATGAACATGGTGGACGTGGCCATCTGCTACGGCATGACCGAAACCTCGCCCGTGTCCACCATGACGCGCAAGGGGGACACGCTCCAGCAGCGCACCGGGACCGTGGGCACGACCATGCCGCAGCTGGAGAGCCGGATCGTGGACCCGGTCACCGGGGAGGAACTGGAGCGCGGGCAGATCGGTGAGCTCTGCACCCGTGGCTATGCCGTGATGGCTGGGTACTGGAACCAGCCGGACAAGACCGCCGAAGCAATCGATGCCGACGGGTGGATGCACACCGGCGACCTGGCCCGGATGGACGACGACGGATACGTGGTGGTGGAAGGCCGGATCAAGGACATGGTGGTCCGGGGCGGGGAGAACATCTACCCGCGCGAGATCGAGGAGTTCCTCTACACCCATCCCGACATCCAGGACGTGCAGGTGATCGGCGTTCCGGATCCCAGGTACGGAGAGGAGCTGATGGCCTGCATCATCCTCAAGCCGGGTGCCGGGACCTTGGACGCCGACTCACTAGCCGAGTTTTGCCGGGGGCGGCTGGCCCACTACAAGATCCCCCGCTACGTGGAGGTCCGCGAAAGCTTCCCCATGACGGTCTCGGGGAAGATCCGCAAGGTCCAGATGCGGGAGGAAGCGGTGGCCCGGCTGGGACTCTGACTATCCGGGCTGCGCCACCAGGTCGAACAGGACTTCGCCGTCGCAGATTGAGGTGATCCTGATGGTGTAGCCGTTCATTGCCGCTTCGGAGCCCAGCTCAAGATCATTGAAATAGACCGGAGTGGGGTCCGGGGCGTCGGCAGCCAGCGACAGGTTGGCAGTTGCAGGGGTGGCAGAGGCTCTGGTGCCAGCAAGCCCCACCGTCGGTGTGAACTCAACGCCCTGGCCGGAGTCGGGAAGCAGCGGCCAGGACCCGGGTATGGAGGGGACCACCCGGTAAGCGCCTGATCCAGTGCAGCTGGCAGTCATAGTGGGCTCCTTTGTGGGAACGAGCGGCGGATCGGTGGATGGACCGGGCGCGCAGGCGCCTGTGCCCAGTGCCAGGAGTGCGACAACGGCCAGACGGTGAAACCGGTGCACCGGCCCCATCAGCGCGCCACCGATGCATCCTGGTATTTGTCTTCGAATTCCTGCGGCGTGACGGTCAGGACCGGGTAGTGCGAACCCCAAGGGTTCTGCAGGAGAAGATTACCCTCCGGATCCAAACCCGTAACGAAGTAGGCGTGACTGGTGTGGTAACCATTCGGGGGACTCTCGGGCAGATCCACCAGGGTGGTCACCAAAGCGGGGCGTCCCTGCCTGGCAGCCTCCCACAAGTCGTCCGCGGCAGTAGTGCGGGTTATGTCCGGTCCCGCCAGGTACTGGAACACGTCCGGACCCCAGTTGCCCTCGATGGCCCTGTAGTTGCCTGGCTGCCATGCCTGGTCCGGGGGCGTCCCCTCCTTCGTGCCGTCGTTGCTGTCGTCCTCGGTGTAGACCTGGGCCAAGGCTTTCTCCACATACGCAGGCCAATTTCCGCCGAAACCCGCTTTGGCGCCCATCTGTGCGCCCTTGCTGTTCGCCGGCAGATCTGAGGTGACCGTTACCCACTGCTCATGTCCGTTCTTGTCAAACAGCAGGACGGAAACGGTCCCGTTGCCGTTGTCCGTCACGTGCTCCCGCGCCCAGCCGGTATCGGCATTGATCATGGCCCCAGCCGCGGCGAGGACCACGCAGTCCCCGTACTGGCCTTGCCTGATGTCATCCGCACTGGGGCGCTCGCCGATGACCGGGAAGCGGGGCTCCATCCACGATTTTGTGGTGCTTGGGTCCGCACCTTCAGGCCTGGCGGGGTCGCCCATTGCGGTTCCGTCGGGCTGGGCCCACGGGATGAGGTCTTTCAGTCTGTGCACCTGCTCCGTTGAGGCCTTGGACAACAGCTGGTCCAGCAGTTGCTGCCGTTCGAACGGGGTGGTTCCCTCCGAGTTGAACCATCCCTTGCCGTCGCCGGCGGCACCGGCGCCGAGTTGGCGGAGTTCGTCGTCGTTGAGCGATGCCAGCAGCTGGTCCAGCTGCGCGGGCTTGAGGGCAGCCAGCGCTTCACGCAGTCGGTTTACATCAGCATCATTGCCCGCGAGGAAGTTGCCGCCGGACGCAGCAGCACTGACCATGTTGCGGAGCCGGTGGAGTTCTTTGGGCGTCAGATCCGGCCGGCCACGTTCTGGGTGGCGCGGAACGGAATGGTCCGTCCGGTCCGGCAGGTTGCGTGCCGCCGGTCCACTTGCGGCATTGCCCGGAGATCCTGCCGGGCCCGCCGCGGCACTTCCGTGGCAACTGGCGCTGCTGGCCCGCTCCTGTGCATCTGCGTGGAGGGCCGCTGCCCTGCCCGCGTCCGCCAACGCCTGGATGACCTTGGCCAGCAAGGCACTGTGCGTCGACTCCCAATCACTCCGGAACCTCTCGGCGTCGGAGCCTTTCCACCGGCCGCCGGCGTCGCGCACCTCCCTTAAAAGAGTGGTCCTAGTGGACGTCAAGCGCGCGGAGGAGGCGGTCAGCGCCTTTCCCAACTCGCGAAGTTGGGCGACGTCCGCCCCATAAATGCCTGCCAATTGTCCCCCCAAACCAGTCCGGCTTCCAGCCTAAGCGAAAGGAGCTCCGCAGGGGATGGGGAGGACTTCCCGCTAGATCTCCGTGTGAAGCCGGGAAGGCCGGCGGGATACCCGCATCACCACAAGGGCAGCGAGCACTGCTGCTGCCAGCCCTGCTGCCGCCAGGAGCTGCCGGGAGGTGCCCGCCGGTGCCGCCAAGGCACGGAAAGCACCGCGGCGCGCCGGCCCCTGAGCCGTTGTTGTGACCTCGCCAGGGGAAAGCTCCCACTCGGACGGGGCCGGGAATATTCCGGGCGGGAGCTCCTTTTGCTGGAGCTGCCGATGTGAGGCGAGACGCTCCCGGACGTCCTCATTCGGGGCGGGGACAATCGCGTCTGCCGTCACCGCTGCCTCAAGGTCCACAATGTAGGGTTCGCCGTAGAACGCCGAGGAAGCCACCGATTCCACCCAGGTGGCCGGTGGTGTCTCCACTCCGTGCCGGGCAAAGGCAGCGGTCAGCATCTCCCGGATCTCGCCAAGGCTCCTGCCATCGGCTTCCCGGGTGACGTCGAAGATGGCCAGCTGGAGCCGTACTTTCTCATCCGCCATGTAGTTTCCGGCAGTGGGGTCCTGAAGGCCTGGGTCCAAGTTCGCCCGCTCCTCAGGGGCTGGGTTGGTGCTGTCTGGGTTGGTGCTCATGGGATCCCTTCCGTCATGGTGCAACCGTCCGCCCCGCCGGCGGCCTTTACAGGTGGCCGTACCCATTGCTGTGCAGGTCAAGCGTTTGGGTTCCATGGACCGTGCGCGGACCAGACACAAGTCAGTGCGCCCGGTGGTCCTGAATGGTCATCCGGGGGCCGAAGGTGGGCTTGCGGAAGCCGGTGCTCTGGATCATCCGGACCACGCGCTGCCGGTGCCCCCGCCAGGGTTCCAGCAGCCTGAGCATGCCGGCGTCGTCGGTCCTGCGTCCGGTGAGCGCCGCCCCCACGTAGGCCGCGAGGTGGTAGTCGCCCACCGAAATCGAGTCGGGGCAGCCGTGGGTGCGCTGCACCACCTCGGCGGCGGTCCACACCCCGATGCCCGGAATGACCTGCATCTTCTCCGCCGCCTGGGCGGCCGGCAGCGCAGCGAGGCGTTCGAGTGCGACGGCGGAGCGCAGCGCGCGCATGACGGTTGCCGACCGCTGGGGCCCCACCCCGGCCTTGTGCCACTCCCAACTGGGAACCTGCAGCCACTGCGCGGCCGTCGGTGCCACCACCAGGCCTGCCGGAGTGGACATTCCGGCAGGCGGAGCCGGCGTCCCGTAGCGGTGCACCAGGTACCGGTAGGCGCGCCGGGCCTCAATCACCGTCACTTTCTGCTCCAGGACGATCGGCACCAGCTGGTCCACCATGCGGCCGCTCGACGGAAGCCGGAGGGCTATGCTGCGCCGCCGTGCTTCCCGGACCATGCGGGGCAGCGTGGCATGGAAGGACGGGTCGTCGAATTCCCGCCAGTCGTCGTCGGCCCCCAACAGCCGGGGTGCTGCCTTCACGGCGGCTGCGGCGCCCGGGCCCCACGCCTGGATGTCCACCAAGGGGCCGCCTGCTTCGCCGCCCGCCGGGGTGAGGCGCATCGTTGCCGGACCGGCCGGCGTCGTAAACGCATTCCAGATGACGTCTCCCTGGATGCAGAAGGAAGGATCGCTGTTGCCGCGCAGGAGCGGCCCAAGGGTACGGGAAAGGCTGTAGGGTCCCTCCGGATACCACCGCAGGGACACGTCCGCCGCGGCTGCAAGCCGGGGAGGTGCCTCTGCGATCGTCATGCCTTCCATCGTCCCACGGACCACTGACAGCGGCGGGACCATAGGCCCTTCTACGCCCCGGGCCGCGGGATTACGATCACCGCACAGAAAAAGGAGGGCCACCATGGGCGGAGTAGTGCATTTTGAGATCCCCGCGGACGATCAGGCGCGGGCCAGGAAGTTCTACCAGGAGGCGCTGGGCTGGCGGATAGAGCCTGTACCCGGAATGGATTACAGCATGGTCATCACCACGGACATGGACGACGACGGCCAGCCGACAGCACCGGGCGGCATCAACGGCGGCATGATGGCCAGGGAGGGGCAGATCACCCACCCGGTCATCACCGTTGACGTTCCGGACATCAACTCCACGCTCAAGAGCGTGGAGGAGCTTGGCGGGTCTGTGGTGGTGCCCAGGAACGAGATTCCCGGCATGGGCTACACGGCCTACTTCAAGGATCCCGAGGGCAACGTGCTGGGTCTCTGGGAGAATCTTCCGGCCGAAGGCGAAAAACGCGAAGGCGCCTGAGGGCCCTTGGCTGCAGGTGGCGGCTCAGGGCATCCCGGAAACCAGCCACAGCGCCAGGACAGCCAGCGGAACGGTCAACGCCACGGCCACCAGCCCAGCCACGGCGAAGCCGCCCCACCTGATGGGGACGTTCAGCACACGGAGCCGCTCATGCCACAGCAGTGTGGCCAGCGAAGCCCAGGGAGTCACCAGCGGACCGAGGTTGACCCCGATGAGCAGGGCCGCAAGCCTGGCCGGCGATCCGGCCACCGGTTCCAGCGCCAGGTAGGCGGGCAGGTTGTTGGCGGCGTTGGCCGCACCGGCCCCCAGTCCGGCCAGCTGCAGGAGCGCCGGGAGGCTCTCGCCTGACCCGGCCACGCCCGCCAGCAGGGAGGTCAGGCCATGCGCGTGCAGGGCTTCCATGAGCATGAACAGGCCCACCGTCAGCATCAAGGGCCGCCAGGGGACCATGGACCACCGCAGGGCGGAGGGCCGCCGGCGCAGGAAGACCACCAGGAGGACGGCTGCCGCTGCCAGCGCCGGGTACTGGACCGGCACACCGGACACCAGCGCGGGCAACAGGACCAGGAGCGTGGCGGCTGCGGCCTTCAGCAGGGCGGGCTCGCGGACAGGGTGCGCGGGCTGCGGCCCGTAGGTCCCGTGCAGGTCCCGCCGGAACGCCAGCCACAAAAGCGCAAGCGGGACCAGCAGGCCAACCAGGGCAGGAGCCCACAGCAGCCCCGCGAAGCGCCACGGGCTCAGGCCCAGCCGGTCCTGCGCCAGGAGGTTGGTCAGGTTGGAGACGGGCAGCAGCAGCGAGGCGGTATTGGCCAGCCAGATGCTGGTCAGCGCGAACGGCAGCGGCGGAATCCGGGCGTGGACGGCCAGGAGGACGACCACGGGCGTCACCAGCACCGCCGTTGTGTCCAGGGACAGGAACACCGTGGACACCGTGGCCACCGCCACCACCAGCAGCCACAGCAGGAAAACCCGGCCCCGGCCCAGCGCAGCCAGCTTGTCCGTCACCACCCGGAACAGCCCTGCCTCGTCCGCCAGTTCGGTGACAAGGGACATTGCCAGCACGAACGCCAGGATGGGAATGGTGCGGGAAGCCAGTTCCCCGAATGCCGGAAAGGGGAGCACACCCCACGCCAGGGTGGCCACTCCTGCTGCCAGCGTGGCGCCGGGCAGCAGGTAGCTCCGGGCGGCCCTCAGCCATGCGAACTGCTTCACCGGCCTATCGTCGCATTCCCGGCAGGGAAGGGCGCGCAGGAAGCGGTAGCTTTGTACCTATGAAGTACGCCCAGTCCATCCTGGACCTCATCGGCAATACCCCGCTCATCAAACTCAACCACGTGACCGAAGGCATCAAAGCCACTGTCCTGGTCAAACTTGAGTACCTGAACCCGGGCGGATCCATCAAGGACCGCATTGCGGCGCAGATGATTGAGGACGCCGAACGCGAAGGCAAGCTGAAGCCCGGCGGCACCATTGTGGAGCCGACGTCCGGCAACACCGGGGTGGGCCTGGCCCTGGTGGCGCAGCAGAAGGGCTACAAGTGCGTCTTCGTGGTCCCGGACAAGGTGGGCGAGGACAAGCGTGCCGTGCTGCAGGCTTACGGCGCGGAAGTGGTGGTCACGCCCACATCGGTCCCGCCGGACAGCCCGCAAAGCTACTACGGTGTCTCGGACCGGATCACCCGGGAGACGCCGGGCGCCTACAAGCCGGACCAGTTCTCCAACCCGGCCGCGCCGGGCAGCCATTACAAGACCACCGGCCCGGAGATCTGGCGCGATACCGACGGCAAGGTCACCCATTGCGTCATCGGCGCGGGCACGGGCGGCACCATCACCGGCACCGGGCGGTACCTCAAGGAGGTCTCCGCGGACCGGCCGGAGTCCGACGGCGGGGTGGTCCGGATCATCGGGGCGGACCCCGCGGGCTCGGTCTACTCAGGCGGCACCGGGCGCCCCTACTTTGTGGAGGGCGTCGGCGAGGACATGTGGCCGGCGAACTACGACAAGACGGTCCCGGACGAAGTGATCGCCGTCAGCGACGCCGATTCCTTTGCCATGACCCGCCGGCTGGCGCGGGAAGAGGGACTGCTGGTGGGCGGCTCCTCGGGGATGGCCGTAGTAGCCGCACTGCAGGCGGCACGGGACCTGCCGGAAAGCGCCGTCGTCGTCGTGATCCTCCCTGACTCCGGCCGCGGCTACCTGGCCAAGATCTTCAACGACCAGTGGATGCGCTCCTACGGCTTCCTCTCCGGCGGCGAGGAAACCTCCGTGGGGGAGGTCATCAAGTCCAAGAACGGCGAACTGCCGGACCTCGTGCACATCCACCCCAACGAGTCCGTCCGCGACGTCATCAACATCATGAACGAGTTCGGCGTCAGCCACATCCCGGTCCTGTCCCAGGAACCGCCCGTGGTCATGGGCGAGGTCCTCGGCGCCGTGGACGAGCGCACCCTCACCGCCAAGCTGTTCCGCGGCGAAGCCAAGCTGACGGACAAGATCTCCGAGCACATGGGCCCCAAGCTGCCCGTCATCGGATCGCTGGAAACCATCTCCGCCGCCAGGGAACTGCTCTCGGACACGGACACCCTGATGGTCACGTTCGTGGGTGCACCCGTCGGCATCCTCACCCGGCACGACCTGCTGGCCTACCTCAGCAACTGATCTGCGTTACCCGCAAAGGAGCACTCATGCCTGCCTCTGAAAACCAAGGTTTCAACACCCGTGCCGTCCACGCCGGCCAGGACTTCGAGCCGCGCACCGGAGCCGTGGTGCCGCCGCTGCACTTCAGTTCCACCTACGCCCAGGACGGCATCGGCGGCCTGCGCAGCGGCTACGAGTACGGCCGCGGCGGCAACCCCACCAGGGACGCCCTGCAGGAACAACTCGCGGCGCTGGAACTGGGCACCCACGCCTACAGCTTCAGCTCCGGGCTTGCCGCTGAGGACGCCCTCATCCGCGCGCTGACCCGCCCCGGCGACCACATCGTACTGGGCAACGACGCCTACGGCGGCACCTACCGGCTGATCAGCCGGGTGCTGGGAGACTGGGGGATCGGCAACACCCCGGTGGACATGGCCAACCTGGACATGGTCCGCGACGCGGTGGCTGCACACAAGACCCGCTTCCTGTGGGTGGAAACGCCCTCCAATCCGCTGATGAAGATCACCGACATCGCAGCGCTCGCGGATATAGCGCACGACGCCGGCGCCCTCCTGGTGGTTGACAACACCTTTGCGTCCCCCTACCTACAGACCCCGCTCGCCCTGGGTGCCGACGTCGTGGTGCACTCCACCACCAAGTACATCGGCGGGCATTCCGACGTGGTGGGCGGCGCCGTCGTGGTTAACGACGCGGAGCTGGCGGAGAAGATCGGGTTCGTCCAGTTCGCCGTGGGGGCCGTGTCCGGCCCGATGGATGCCTTCCTCACCACCCGCGGGCTGAAGACCCTGGGCGTCCGCATGGACCGGCACAGCGAGAATGGCCAGGCGGTAGCGGAGTGGCTGCTGGAACGCCCGGAAGTGGAGGCTGTCCTGTATCCGGGCCTGCCAACCCACCCGGGCCACGAGCTCGCCAAAAGGCAGATGCGGAAGTTCGGCGGCATGGTCTCGGTGCAGTTCAAAGGCGGCGAGGCGGCGGCCCGGAAAGTGGCCGAGTCCACGTCCGTGTTCATCCTCGCGGAGTCGCTGGGCGGGATCGAGTCGCTCATGAACTACCCCTCCGAGATGACCCATGCGTCCGTGAAGGGCACCGAACTCGCCGTCCCGGTGAACCTGCTCCGGCTCTCGTGCGGCATCGAGGACGTGGAGGACCTGATCGCAGACCTGGACCAGGCGTTCTCCGCGATCCCGTAGGCACCCAGGAACCCTAGCTTTCTTGAAGAAAGTCAGCTAGGGTTCCCGGTATGCCTCTTCGATCTGACTGGTCCCAGCGCACGTGCAGCATCGCCCGCGGCCTGGACATCCTGGGCGACCCCTGGAGCATTCTGGTCCTGCGCGAGGTCTTCTTCGGGAACGGCCGCTTCGACGCCATGAAGGCCCGGCTGGAGGTGGCGGATTCCGTGCTTACCAAGCGCCTGGCAGGCCTGGTGGAATCCGGGCTGCTGGCGAAGAAGGCATACGACGACGGCGGCCGCACCCGCCAGGAGTACGTGCTCACTCCCATGGGTGAGGACGCGCTCCCGGTCCTGAACGCGGTCACCATCTGGTCTGAAAAGCACTTGCGCGCGCCCTCGGACCAGGCCCATCTTTCTGTCATCCACACCAGCTGCGGGAAACCCACCAGTTCGGCGGACACCTGCACTGAGTGCGGTGAACGGCTGACGGCAGCGAACACCAGCTGGCACAGCCGGTCCAGGTCCGAGCAACCCATCCGGTTGTCCACCGCGGCCGGGAAGGGAGCAGCCACGTGAGCACCGTGCCGGGGGAAGCGGCCGAAGTTCCGTCGGAGGCGGCCCTGCAGCCGCCGGAACCACGCCGGCGCCTGCATCCGGCCTGGATTGTCGCCGGCGTGGCATTCCTGGCCCTGGTGGGGGCGGCGGGATTCCGGGCAGCGCCAGGCGTCCTCATGGTCCCGCTGCAGCAGGAGTTCGGCTGGTCCACCACGGTCCTTTCGGGGGCCGTCAGCATCAACCTGGTCCTGTTCGGCCTCACGGCCCCGTTTGCCGCGGCCCTCATGGAACGCTTCGGCATCCGCGCCGTCACGGCAACGGCCCTGGTGTTGATCGGCATGGGCAGCGCACTGACGGTGCTCGTGAACCAGTCCTGGCAGATCCTGCTGACCTGGGGCCTGCTGATCGGGCTCGGCACCGGTTCCATGGCACTGGTCTTCGCCGCCACCATCGCCAACACCTGGTTCGCCAAAAGCCGGGGCCTGGTGATTGGCATCCTGACCGCCGGAAGCGCGGCCGGCCAGCTGGTCTTCCTGCCGTTCATCGCCCTCCTGGCGCAGGACCCCGGCTGGCGGCAGGCTTCCCTGCTGATCGCGGCCGGCGCGCTGGCCGTGGTCCCGCTGGTGTTGAAGTTCCTCAAAAACTCACCGGCCGACGTCGGGGTGCTGCCGTACGGCGCGGTGCCGGTTGAGGTTGAAGATCAAGGGCAGGTGGGTGCCAACGCCGCGGTTCCCGGAAACGGGCCCCGAGCCAACGCCGCCGTCCGGGCCCTCCAGGCACTCCGCCGCGCCAGCAGGGTCCGGACGTTCTGGGCGCTCGCAGCCGGTTTCGCCATCTGCGGCGCCACCACCAACGGACTGATCGGCACCCACTTCATCCCTTCCGCGCACGACCACGGCATGCCGGAAACCACCGCGGCGGGGCTGCTCGCCGTCGTCGGAATTTTCGACATCGCAGGAACCATCGCCTCAGGCTGGCTTACAGACCGCTTCAACCCCCGCGTCCTGCTGGCCGTCTACTATCAATTCCGCGGCATCGGCCTGCTGGTGCTCCCGCTGCTGCTGAATGCCGAGGTGCAGCCCAGCATGATCGTGTTCGTGGTGATCTACGGCCTGGACTGGGTGGCCACCGTTCCGCCCACCGCCGCCATCTGCCGCGAAACGTTCGGTGCTGACGGCAGCGTGGTCTTCGGGTGGGTCTTCGCAGCCCACCAGCTCGGTGCCGCCGCAGCAGCCATCGCCGCCGGGGCCCTGCGCGATGCCACCGGACACTACACCTATGCCTGGCTGGGAGCAGCGGCCATGTGCACCATCGCTGCCGTCATCAGTGCCACCATCCGGCGGCACCAAGCTATGCCTGAAGCGGAGCCGGCGGTGGCCTGAACCCGATTCCGCCGGTAACGGGCGCACCAGGCCACAGCTAGGCTGGTCCGATGGAATCCGTCGCACCCGTCCCTGCCCGCCCCGTTGCCCTGGTTACCGGCGTGGGGCGGCTTGCCAGCATCGGGGCCGGCATCGCCCGGCAGCTGGCCGCTGACGGCTGGGACCTGGTCCTGTCCTACTGGGCCGGCTACGATGCCCGCATGCCGTGGGGGAGCGAACCCGAGGACGTGGGCCGCCTTACCGCCGAGCTGGAAGCCATCGGCGCCAAGGTCCACGTCCTGTCAGCAGATCTCCAGGACGCCGGCGTTCCGGACCGGCTGGTGGTGGAGGCGCGTCAGCTGGCCGGACCGCTGCAGGGGCTGGTGCTCAGCCATGCGGAATCGGTGGATTCGGGCGTGCTGGACACCACGGTTGAGTCCTTTGACCGGCACTTCGCCGTGAACACACGCGCCAGCTGGCAGCTGATCGCCGCCTTCGCACGGCAGGCAACGGACGACGGCGGCGCGATCGTTGCGCTGACCAGTGACCACACAGCGTTCAACCTTCCGTACGGCGCCTCGAAAGGGGCCCTGGACCGGATCGTGATTGCCGCCGCGCGCGAACTGGGTCCGCAGGGCATCTCGGCGAACGTGCTGAACCCCGGCCCGGTGGATACCGGCTGGATGGACGACAGCATCCGCAAAGAGCTCACCGCCCAGCAGCCCACGGGCAGGCTGGGCACCCCCGCCGACGTCGCCGGGACCGTGGCCTTCCTGCTCTCGCCGGCGGGCCGCTGGGTGTCCGGCCAGCTGATCAAGGCCGACGGCGGCTTCTCAGCCTGACTGCCCCCCAACCGTTTCGCGCCGCCCATCCAACTGACTCGCAGTAGATGTCGTTATGGGCCGTGAAAACGCACCTACTGCGAGCTGGTTGGGGACGGCCTCAGTGGAAGGCGTCCAGGCCAGTGATGTGCCGGCCGAGGATCAGGGTGTGCACCTCGTCAGTGCCCTCGTAGGTCCGGACCGACTCCAGGTTGGCGGCGTGCCGCAGCGGTGAGTAATCCGTGGTGATGCCATTGCCGCCCAGGATGGACCGCGCCTCCCGCGCCACGGCAAGGGCCTCGCGGACGTTGTTCAGTTTGCCCAGCGAGATCTGTTCCGGCCGGATGGTCCCGGCGTCCTTCAGCCGGCCCAGGTGCAGCGCCAGCAGGGTGCCTTTCTGGATCTCCACCAGCATGTTCACCAGCTTTTCCTGCGTGAGCTGGTAGCCGGCCAGCGGCCTGCCGAACTGCAGCCGGTCCTGGGAGTATGCCAGCGCGGCCTCGTAGGAATCGCGGGCGGCGCCCATGGCGCCCCAGACGATGCCGTACCGCGCCTCGTTCAGGCAGGTGAACGGGCCGCGCAGCCCGCGCGCTCCCGGAAGCAGGGCCTCGGGGCCCAGCCGGACGTCGTCGAACACCACGTCGCACTGGATGGAGGCGCGCATGGACAGTTTCTGCCGGATGGGCGTGGCGGTCACGCCGGGGGTGCCCGCGGGCACCAGGAAGCCGTGCACGCCGTCGTCCGTCATGGCCCACACCACCATCACGCCCGCCACCGAGGCCAGTCCGATCCAGCGCTTGGCTCCGTTGAGCACCCAGCCGGCGTCATCTCCGCTGCCGTCCCGCTGCGCGAAGGTGGCCATGGAGGCCGGATCTGATCCGGCGGTCGGCTCGGTCAGGGCAAAGCATCCGATGACCTCGCCGGCGGCCATCCGCGGCAGCCATTCCTGCTTCTGCTCCTCGGAGCCCCAGGCATGGATGGCGGTCATGGCCAGCGAGCCCTGGACGGACACGAAGGTGCGGATGCCTGAGTCGCCGGCCTCCAGTTCCATCGCAGCAAGGCCGTACTCGACCGCGGACCGGCCCGGGCAGCCGTAGCCTTCCAGGTGCATCCCGAGGACCCCGAGCTCACCCAGCTCCGGGGCCAGTTCCAGGGGAAAGACCGCGTCCTCGTACCAGCGGCCAATCTCCGGTTTGATGCGCTGGTGGGTGAAGTCGCGGACCTTCTGCCGGAGGTCGAGTTCCTCTGCCGACAGCAGGGAATCGAGGTCCAGGACGTCGGACGGGCCGGCCGTCATGGCTTCACCTGGAAGTAGCCGCGGGTGGCGGGCAGGAAACGGCAGACGACGGCGAGCACCACGCCCAGCGCCAGCAGCACCACCCCGCTCACAAAGGCCCCACCGACGCCGAAGATCTGCGTATCACCGTACGCCGGGTCCCACATCTGCACCGCCGAGATGAAGAACGCGGCGGTCAGGAGCAGCGCCCCGGCCAGGGGCAGGATGCCGCGGAACCAGAGGTTCCGGGCTGACAGCCGGAGTGTTCCGCGGAAGTACCAGAAACACGCGAAACCGGTCAGGGCGTAGTAGAACGCGATGAACAGGCTGATGGCGCTGATGGAGTCCGCCAGCAGGTTCTCGCTCAGGAAACTCATGGCCACGTAATAGGCCGCCGACGCGCCGCCCATGACCTGGGTGGAGAAACCCGGGGTCTGGTTGCGCGGATGCACCTGTGCGAACCTGGCCGGCAGGGCGCCGTGAACCCCCATGGACAGGGTCCCGCGGGCGGTCGGCAGAATGGTGGTCTGCGTGGAGGACAGCACAGACGCCAGAACCGCGACGACGATCAGCCAGCCCCACGGGCCCAGCACCACGTCCTTCATGGCCAGGAACACGTCGTCCTGGTTGGCCTCGTTGCCAAGGCCGATCCCTTCCGAGCCCACGGTGGCGTACATCATCACCAGGAGCGCCACGGAAACGTAGATCGCCACCAGCACGAAGGCGGAGATCACGGCGCCGCGGCCGGGGGTCTTTGACGGGTCCTCGGTCTCCTCATTCACCGCCAGGCAGGTATCCCAGCCCCAGTAGATGAACAGGGCCAGGAGGGCGCCGTGCACCACCGCACCCGGATCAGCGAAGGCTCCGGCCGGGTTGAACCAGCCAAGATCGAAGGCCTGGCCCTCCGGGGCCCCGCCCACGATCCGCACCACGATGGCGAGCGCGAAGATGCCCAGCGCAATGTACTGGACATAGGTCAGCACGCGCTGGACGTGCTCGCCCAGCCGGATCCCGCGGTAGTTCACCAGCGTCATCAGGATGATGAACAACAGCCCCGTGCCGGTGACCAACAGCTTGTTCTCCGCGAGCGACCCGTCGCCCACCAGCAGCCAGAGATACTGCCCGGCCACCTGGGCGAGGTTGGCCAGGACCACGATTCCGGCAAGTGCCACGCCCCAGCCGCCCAGCCAGCCTGCCCAGGGGCCGAACGCCTGGCGGGACCAGGTGAAGGTGGTGCCGCAGTCCGGGATGGCGCTGTTGAGCTCGCGGAAGGCGTAGGCGATGAACAGGACCGGAACGAAGCCCAACAGCAGGATCAGGGGAGTGTAGTTGCCGTTGACCGCAACGATGAGGCCCAGGGTGGCGGCCAGCGAGTACACCGGCGCGGTGGAGGCCAGCCCCAGCATCACCGAATCGCCCAGGTCCAGGATTCCGGCCCGCAGACCTTTGGCGGGCACCGGGGTGCCGGTCCCGCCTCCGGGGCCTCCCGCCGTCGTCATCTCCGTGCTCATAGAACGATTCCTGTCTGGGTGGAGTTGGCCACTGCCGAAAGCGGCGCGGGCGCGTCGATGGTGTTGGGGACGAAGCGGCAGAAGTAGTCCGTGACCGGCCCGTCCGATTCCCGGATGCCGCAGCCCACGGATTCGCCGTCCACCACCCAGAGGCCCAGGACCGGGTGGTTGCCGTCGAAGTCCGGCAGCGGGTGGTACTGCTGGTAGCACCACCCCTCCCGGCCGTAGCCGCCGGGCTGCTCCAGGCTGATCCCGTCCGCGTGGATCCGGATGTTGTCGCCTTCGCGGCCGTGCAGGGGCTTGGCCACCCATTCCTTCAGCGGCCCGGGGTCAGTGAGGTAGGCAGGCAGCAGATTGGGGTGGTTGGGGTAGAGGTGCCACAAGGCGGCGAGCAGGGCCTTGTTGGAGAGCAGCATCTTCCAGGCCGGCTCCACCCAGCGCGGGTTGTGCGCCCGCTCCAGGAGGCGGGGGCCAAATTCCTCCTTCATCATCAGCTCCCAGGGGTAGAGCTTGAAGATGGTGCTGATCATGAAGTTGTCCAGGTCCACGAACCGGTTCAGGTTGGGGTCCCAGCCGATATCGGACATGTTGATGCCGATCGTGGTCCACCCGGCCTGGCTGGCGACGTCCCGCATGTAGGCGGCGGTCATCCAGTCCTCGCCGGATTCCTCCACCTCTGAATGCGCCACGTGCAGGGTGCTCATGCCGGTGCGGTACTGGAACTTCTTCCACTGCCGGATCAGGGCTTCGTGGATGCCGTTCCACTGGTCCTTCTCCGGAAAGACGTCCTGCAGCCAGAACCACTGGGCGACGGCGGCCTCGATCAGCCCGGTGGGCGTGTCAGCGTTGTATTCAAGCATCTTGGCCGGGCCGCCCTGCCCGTCGTAAATGAAGTCGAACCGGCCGTACACATCAACGTCACCGGCTTGCAGTGATTCGGCCGCCAGTTCCAGGGCCTGGGGGCCGATGCCGATGCTGCCCATGGCCCCGGTGGCCAGGAACTTGGCGGCCTCCAGGCACATCCGGTGCATGTCCTCGGCCACCGCTTCAAGGGTCTCCACCTCGTCCATGGTGAACTCGTAGTACGCGGATTCGTTCCAGTACTCGATTTGGCGCCCGTCATCCATCGTGGTGGTGGAGAAGACCAGGCCCTGCTCCTCGATCTTCTGCTTCCAGCCCGGACGGGGCTCAGACGGCATTCTCTTCATCCGTCAGCCCCCCGAAACCTTGCCGCCGCCACCGGAGCCGCTCTTGGCGCTTGAGCCGAAACCGCCGCGGCTGACCGTGCCGCCCTTGCTGCTGTAGCCCGTGGAGGCCTTGGCCCCGCTGGGAATGGTCCGCGTGTAGTTGGGCGCGGTGGACCGGTTCTGCCCCAGCGGCGGGACATAGGCGCCGCGGGAGAAGAAATACCACGCATAGATGCCGCCGCCCCTGCCCGCGGAGCTGTCGCAGCTGGTGTCCGACACGCGCTCGCCGGTTTCGTCGTTGAAGCAGACCTGGGCGTACTCGGGGTCGTCCCCGTTGCTTGCCACCACCGCCGTAATTGTTCCGGCCAGGAGTGCGGTGACGCCGAGGCCCACCACCACCGTCCGCCGCTGCGAACGCTTCTTCCGGGCGGCCGCCTCGTTGAGCTGCTTTTCCCGCTCGCGCGCGAACGGGTCTACAGGGGTGACGGGCTCATTGAGGAGTTCGGGGCGCAGGTCCGGCTTGGGGACCTGCCAGGGCGGCGGCTTGGCGGTGCTTCCGCCGCCGTCTGCCGGAGCCTTCTCCGGATCCTCTTTTGGGTCTTGCTGGTTCGAATCCACGGCGTCCCCTCAGTTTTTAACGCGATTTGGGCGCAGCGCTGCACCCCCAAATGCAAGTCTTAAAATCAGCGTAGCCGCTGCCGGTTCCGCCTGCGAGTAGGAACCCGCCCCGGCCGCAGGGGAGAACTGCCCATCACCGGCGGGCGCGGACGCCGTGCCGGAGAACCCTAGACTGATGCCATGGAATCAGGTTCTGTCCTCGCCGTCTGCCGCGTCTATCAGCTCCTCGGGGACCAAGGCAATATCGGCGTCACCGCAATCGACAAGCGCCCGGCGGACGGTCCCGTGAAGATCCATAAGCTGGGCCTGCGCGGAGACATCCAGGCCAACAGGGTGCACCACGGCGGGGAGGACCAGGCCGTCTACGCGTACTCCCAGGCCGACGCCGACTTCTGGGCAGGGGCTTTGGGGCGCGAGCTGCCGCCGGGCATCTTTGGGGAGAACCTGCGGGTGTCCGGCGTTGAGGCCACGCACGCAGTCATCGGGGAGCGCTGGAAGGTGGGGGCCGACGTCGAACTCGAAGTCACGTCCCCGCGCGTTCCCTGCGCAACATTCCAGCGCCGGATGAAGGAACCGCAGTGGGTGAAGCGCTTCACGGAGGAGGGCCGGGTGGGGGCTTACCTGCGTGTCATCCGCACCGGCAGCATCAAGGCGGGAGACTCCATCCAGCGGACCTTTGTGCCGAGCCACGGCATCACCATCGGCAGATGGTTCAGCGAGCCGGACGCGGAGGTGATCGAGGCCCTCCTCGGTGCAGAGGCCGACGGCGAGATCAGGCTGCAGGACGAATACCACACCAAGTTCAAGGTGCTGCTGCGGCGGCTGGGGCAGTAGCACCGCACGCTTTGGTGCCCTGCCGGTGGGCTCTGTGCGCAAGCTCACCGCCGCCGTCGGGCGTTCAATTGGCGGTCACCGGCGTCCGTGCCTTACACTTGAAATATCCCCCACTCCGGAAATCCCTTATTCCTGCCCAATTCTTGAGGCAGGACTGGCAAGTGTTGGGGCCCGCGCAAGCGATGCGGGCATTTTCATAGGGAGAGCCGGCTAAAGAAAACGCTGTACAGACTGCTGGGATAGCAGCCAAGAGATGCAGCGCGAAGTCCTGCCACGGGATTGCGAAAGCGCCGGACTTCTGTGACCGGCCGGTCAACGTTTGCCCGGCATCATCGGCACGCGTACTGCGGCTCCGCTCACCTCGGGTAGTGCCGCCTGGCCCCCTATGGATGAGGAATATCTCCCTATGCCCGAAAACCAGAACGAAACCCCCACCGAAGCAACCGCCGGCATCGAATTCACCGAGCCCGCTGCCCCCGCAGCAGAGGACGCCGGCGTAACCGCTGAAGCTCCGGCAGAAGCCCCCGCCGCCAAGGCTGAGGAATCCGAAGAAGCCCCCGCCCCCAAGGCTGAGGAAGCCGAAGAAGACGGCGTGCGCTTCGCCGACCTCGGCATCGACGGCCGCGTGCTGGCCGCCCTCCAGGATGTCGGGTACGAAAAGCCTTCCCCCATCCAGGCAGCAACCATCCCGCTGCTGCTTGAAGGCCGCGATGTCGTGGGCCTCGCCCAGACCGGCACCGGTAAGACTGCAGCATTCGCAGTACCGGCACTGTCCCGCCTGGCCGAGCTCCACGACCTCAACGGCCCGTCCCGCAAGACCCAGGCCCTGGTGCTGGCGCCCACCCGCGAGCTCGCGCTCCAGGTTGCCGAAGCCTTCACCTCCTACGCCAAGCACATCGACGACTTCACCGTGCTGCCCGTTTACGGTGGCTCCGCCTACGGTCCCCAGCTGGCCGGCCTGCGCCGCGGCGCCCAGGTTGTTGTTGGCACCCCCGGCCGCGTGATCGACCACATCTCCAAGGGATCCCTGGACCTGTCCGAACTCCAGTACCTGGTGCTGGACGAGGCCGACGAGATGCTGCGCATGGGCTTCGCCGAAGACGTGGAGCAGATCTTCCAGCAGACCCCCTCGGACCGCCAGGTTGCGCTGTTCTCCGCCACCATGCCGAGCCAGATCCGCCGGATGTCCAAGCAGTACCTGAACAACCCGGCCGAGATCTCCGTCAAGTCCAAGACCACCACCGGCGCCAACACCCGCCAGCGGTACCTGCAGGTCATGGGCCCGCACAAGCTCGATGCGCTGACCCGCATCCTCGAGGTTGAAGAGTTCGACGGCGTCATCGCCTTCGTGCGCACCAAGATGGCCACCGAGGACCTGGCTGACAAGCTGAAGTCCCGTGGTTTCCAGGCCGCCGCGATCAACGGCGACATTCCGCAGCAGCAGCGTGAGCGGACTGTCGACGCGCTGAAGGAAGGTCGCATCGACATCCTGGTGGCCACCGACGTCGCGGCCCGTGGCCTTGACGTGGAACGCATCAGCCACGTGGTCAACTACGACATCCCGCACGACACGGAGTCCTACGTCCACCGCATCGGCCGTACCGGCCGTGCAGGCCGTTCCGGTGACGCCATCCTGTTCATGACGCCGCGGGAGAAGTACCTGCTGCGTTCCATCGAGAAGGCTACGCGCCAGCCGGTGGAGCAGATGCACCTGCCGACGGCCGAGACCGTGAATACGCTGCGCCTTGGCAAGTTCGCCGAGAAGATCACGGAGACCCTGGCTTCCGAGGATGTGTCCGCATTCCGCGACCTCATCGCCTCCTACGAGGAAGAGCACAACGTCCCGGCCGCCGAGATCGCTGCCGCCCTTGCCGTGATGGCCCAGGGCGGGCAGCCGCTGCTGGTCAAGGAACTGCCTGCTGCTCCGGAATTCCAGAAGCGTGAGCGCTCCAAGGACGGCTTCGGTTCCCGTGGCCCGACCCGCACCCTGACCGAGGGCAACGCCACCTACCGGATCGCGGTGGGACGCCGCCAGCGCGTGATGCCCGGATCCATCGTTGGCGCCATTGCCAACGAGGGCGGCATCTCCTCGGCCCAGATCGGCGGCATCGACATCCGCTCGGACCACTCCCTGGTGGAGCTGCCCGCGGACCTGAGCCCCGAACAGCTGCGCGCCCTGTCCCGCACCCGGATCGGCGGCGAACTGATCCACCTCGAGCTGGACAACGGCCGCAAGCCGTCCGGCGGCGGCGAGCGTGGCGGTTACCAGGGCAACCGAGGCGGCGACCGCGGCGGTTACTCCGGTGGAGACCGTGGCGGCAACTTCAAGGGCAACGGCGGCTTCAAGAAGGAATTCCGGAAGAACGACGGCGAGCGCAGCTCCGCGGACCGCGGCGGCCGCACGTACAGCGAGCGTTCCGAGCGGTCCTTCAGCGGCCACGGTGACGGCGCCCGCAAGCCCCGTCAGGGCGGCGACAGCGGTCACCGTGACGTCAACCGCAAGGGCAAGTGGTAAAACCTTCCGTACGTTGAGCAATTGACGACGGCGATGGGCCGGCTTTCGAGCCGGCCCATCGGCATTTAATCCCCGGAGTTTTTGGGCAGCTGACGGGAGTTCCGGGGCGTCGAGGACGTGGTATCTGTCCAAAAACTCCGGAGGGGTGTGGGGATGGACACATTCGGTTCCCGAGGAGGTGGTGCGGGGCCCCTGGAAGGTGCTTGCCGCCGTCGGGCAGCATGCCTTCCGGGCCCCCTCCGGGCCCGGAAATCCGCGGAATATCGGGCCTTTTCCCGCCCGACGAATGCATGGCGCGTAGACCCAGCGGCGCCCCGGACACCGATTTGTTGGTGCGTAAATCTTCCGGTAGAGTATTTACTCGTTGCCCCCCTAGCTCAGTGGTAGAGCGCGTTCTTGGTAAGAACGAGGTCACCGGATCGATTCCGGTGGGGGGCTCTGAATGAGAGCCTGCGTCAAGGCGGTTTGACCGGCTTGACGCAGGTTTTTCTCATTCGTGGCGGTGTAGCTCAGTTGGTTAGAGCGCACGACTCATAATCGTGAGGTCGGGAGATCGAGCCTCCCCACCGCTACAGATACTGCAGGTCAGAGGCATGTTGCCTCTGACCTGCTTCTGTTTTAAGGCAGATACTGCGTCATGGGCCACCTGCGGCTTTGGCAGGCGTTCACGAGGTGCGCTCCTGCAACCCACGTTCACCGGTGATTCTGACGGCGGGACGGAAGCCGCGGATGATTAACCAGATGCCGAAGGTCAACTCGAAAAGGCCGCCGGGAACAGCCCCGACGAGGCCGGCACCTTTGAAGCCGGACAGTTCCAGCAGCGATCCTGAAGCAAAGATCGCGTACCCGATAAAGCCCCACACCGCGAGGAATCGTGGAGTCAGGCCGGAGCGGAAGAGCAGCGCGCAGAAGAACAGGCTGCCAATTCCGAGTCCGGCCATGGCGATGTTGTAGGCGATGAAATTGCCGTTAACCGCGGCGGCGCCACTCAGCAGCAGCAGGCAGCCAACGCCTACGGCCAGGCCAAGGCCCTCGAAGACCCTGGCGGCCAGATACCCGAGAGCCACAGCCTTGTTGTGCGGTTGCAGGATCGGGCGCATTAAGACGCCGATGCAGATGACGACTGCTGAATTGATGAGCATGAGCAATGCGCCCAGGACGAGGAAGCCTCGGGAGCCTTGGTCGGCAGACCCTGCAATCGTCGTAGCCATGGCGTTGCCGACTCCATATGTCAGGAAACCCGCAAGGAACAGCGTCCCGATGATCCAGGCTGTCGCCGGCAGGCCTCGCTCAGCCGGGGAACCCGGAGTGGTGTGGGCGTTGGTGGCCATGTCGTGCTCCTTCAAAGATGAGTTGGTCCAGCTGAGAAGTCGTTGCCGATCGATGCGTGGCCAGTGGACAGTGGCGTTGGCTTGAAGCCCTTGACGATCAGATAGATGCCCAGGGACAGTTCGAACACGGCGACGGGCAATGCGGCAAGAACGGCGATCGGGGACACCGCGCCGTAGGCGCCGAAGTAGATCGCGACGTCGGACGCCAGGAGCAGCGGGGCGCCGATGAATGCGATGATCGGCAGGATCCGGGGCACCAGGGCGGAACGGTAGAGCACGTAGCCCAGGAGCAGGTCGCAGGCCACCGGCATCAGGCTTTGGGAGAGCAGGAATGTCCAGTTGTACGTTGCCATAAGGCTATGACTGATTGTGACCAGTGAGGCGGAGTCCGTGCCGGCGGTGCCGGCAACGTCGTTCCGCAGGGTGAGGATCGTTAGCAGGCTGACGACGCCGACGAAGATGAGGCAGGTTTCCACAAGTCGGGCGGCCACGAACCCCAGGGCTGCGGTTTGGCTGACCCGCTTGGCCACCGGGTACAGCACTACGGCAGTGCTGATGCCGGCCAGGCCGACGATGACCTCGGACAGGGCTCCCCACTGCACCCCGGCGGCACTGCCGGCGCCCATGACGAAGGCGCCGGCGTCATCCTTCACCGCTTTGTAGAGCGCGAGGGTGGGGATGGAGACAAACGTGAGCACGTAGAGTATGCCGGCGGCCAGCGAGATCCGCCTCATCGGGTGCATCCGGCGCTGCCGGGCGGGTCCTCCGACCGGCGGGTTGATATTGGTGTTGGCCGTCATGACGTACTCCTTTTAGGTCGTCGGCAGCGGATTCGGCCCGATCAGGATGGGGGAGTCTGCGGTGGGTGGTGGTTCGCTGCCGCCCATATCCAGCCGGAGCGGCGGGTATTGGTCGGTCATCAGCGCTGCGGAGGCGGTCACGCGGAACACCCAGCGGTTCATGCCCATGAGGAGGTCGAACACTCCACGGGGGTAGCGGCCGGCGAACAGCAGGACGAGACCGGCGATGCAGACCAACAGGCCGATCAGTCCACTGCCGTAGGCCCAGGCGTTGCCATCACGTACCTGGTTATAGCCGCCGAAGGCGGCCCCGGTGAACACACCGATGATCAGGTAATGCGGGAGCGCGAGCAGCCACCATTTCACCAGCACCAGTCCGCGTGAAAGCGACTCCGGGTAATCAACCGACAGCCGTGCCGGATAGCCCGGGTCGTCGGCCAGCGTGAACGGCGGATAGTCGTCGGTGCCCAGTGCGCTGTAGGAGTAGAAGCTGACCCGCCACGTCCAGCGCAGCACGCCTACGTTGAAGTCAAAAATCGACCGTGGATAGCGTCCGGTGAACAGGATCGCGAAAAACGCCACCACCGACAGCACCAGGAAAGCGATCCACAGGAAGAACAAAACAATGATGTGAGGGATGATCAGCAGCCATTTGACGAGCCACAGCCAGCGGCTCAGGTGCGGGGATCGCCCGCCGTCGAGAACGAGCGGGTATGAAGCTGGTTGAGCCATGAGAAGTCCTTCCTTGAGCTGTAAACCCTCGCCCTAACGGGGTCGTCGGCGTTACAGCGGCGGGCGGGGTCTCTCTGATTCGGCCAGGTCCGCGAGTCTGTCGGCGGTAGGAGATTCTGCGCCGATACCGGCAACGGTAGGCCGTTACACCAGACAGGTCAATGGGGACATGTCATTAGGGACAGCTATGATGGGACCATGGCTGAATGGGGCTTCCTGACTAACCACCTGCATGCGCTCTACTGCGTCGCACGCCACCCCGGAATCCGGATCCGTGAGATCGCCGAAAGCGTGGGGGTCCAGGAGCGGGCGGCGCACCGTCTCGTTTCGGATCTGGTCGAGGGCGGCTACCTGACCCGCCGTCGGGTTGGGAGCCGCAACTTCTATGAGCTGCATCCCAACCAGCCGATCCGACGGGAGGGCCTGGATGAGGTTGCGGTTGGTGAGATTCTCGACGTCCTCCTTCGGCGGGGGTGAGCCGTTCGCATTCGGCTCCTGCCGTCCTTCAGAAGCAGGCCGACGCAGCACCCGGCCGTCACGGCGGCACTTGAATGAAAGAGGAGCGCCGGCCCGCCAGACCGCATGGAGCCGGGGGCTTTCCTGTTCCCCGCATCCGCAGTAGCTTGGCAGCAATTGGCGTTGGGGGATTCGGTGGACTTTTTGACAGCGGTGATGGAGCCGTTCCGGTGGCTGGTGTCTGCCATCATGGTGGCGTTCCACGACGGCCTGGCCGCAGCAGGCATGCCGGCAGCCGGCGGCTGGACCTGGACGTTGTCCATCATCGGGCTGGTGCTGGTCATCCGTGCAGCCTTGATCCCGGTGTTCCTGGCCCAGGTCCGGACCCAGCGAAGAATGCGGCTCCTGCAACCGGACCTGAAGGAGCTCCAGGAAAGGTACAAGGGCAGGACGGACCCGGCCTCGCGGCAGGCCCTGGCCCAGGAACAGATGGCCCTGTACAAAAAGCACGGCACCAACCCGTTCTCGGCGTGCCTGCCACTGCTGATCCAGGCGCCGTTCTTCCTGGCCCTTTTCCAGGTTCTGTCCGGAATCTCCAACGCCGCGCGGCAGAACGAAGGCATCGGAGCGATGGGCCACGACCAGGTGGTCCAGTTCGACTCGTCCAGCATTTTCGGGGCACCGCTGTCCGCCTCCCTGCTGCACGGCGGAGGCGACCCGACCGCCGTGGCCGTGCTCGCCGTCGTCATGATCCTGCTGATGACCGGCTGCCAGTTCCTCACCCAGAAACTTGCGGCCTTCCGGACCATGAAAGGCCAGGAAACCGACAGTCCCTTGCTGCGCCAGCAGAAGATCCTCCTGTATGTCCTGCCCCTGGTCTTCGGTGCGGGCGGCATCTTTTTTCCCATCGGCGTCCTGGTCTACTGGACGGTTTCGAACCTCTGGACCCTGGGCCAACAATTCCTGGTATCCCGGGAGCCTATGCGGGCCTGACCCCCAGCGGCAGAATGGGCCCATGGCGCAGCTGATCTACTCCGCAATCATGTCCCTCGACGGCTACACGGCAGACGCGGACGGCCACTTCGACTGGTCAGCACCGGACGAGGAAGTCCACGCCTTCATCAACGACCTGGAGCGGGACGTGGGCACCTACCTTCTGGGGCGCCGGATGTATGAGGTGATGTCCGTCTGGGAAACCATGGGCACGTCCGAAGACCACCCGGTGATCCAGGACTATGCCCGTATCTGGCAGGGCGCGGACAAGGTGGTGTACTCGACGTCGCTGGACACCGCCGCCACGCCCCGGACCCGGCTGGAACGGGACTTCCTCCCGGAGGCGGTGCGGGAGCTGAAGACCGCCACGGACAGGAACATCAGCATCGGTGGCCCCACCCTCGCGGCGCACGCCCTCAAAGCCGGCCTGGTGGACGAGTGCCAGCTGTTCATCACACCGGTGGCCGTCGGCGGCGGACTGCGCTTCCTGCCGGACGGGCTGCACGCGCGGCTCGAGCTGCTGGAGGAGCGCCGGTTCGGCAACGGCGTGGTGTACCTGCAGTACGGATGTCTGGCCTAGAAGGCAGAATGGGTGCATGACACGCATCGCCATCATTGGCGGCCACGGGAAAGTGGCCCTCCTCCTGTCCGAACTCCTCACCAGCGAGGGCCACTCCGTCACCTCCTTCATCCGCAATCCGGAACACGCCGAAGACGTCGCTGCCACCGGGGCCACGCCGTCGGTCCTGGACGTGGAGAATTCCACGACGGCGGCCATCGCCGAGGCCCTCGCCGGGCAGGACGCCGTGGTCTGGTCCGCCGGCGCGGGCGGCGGCAACCCCGAGCGCACCTACGCCGTGGACCGGGACGCCGCCATCCGCTCCATGGATGCCGCAGCCCAGGCAGGAGTGGACCGGTACGTCATGGTGTCCTACTTCGGCGCCGGCAAGGACCACGGGGTACCGGAAAGCAACAGCTTCTTCGCGTACGCCGAGGCCAAGGCTGCCGCGGACGAGTACCTGCGCGGCACGGACCTGGCATGGACCATCCTCGGCCCCGGCGCTTTGACGGACAAGCCCGGAAGCGGGCTGATCGACGTCGATCCCTCGCCGGAAGGGGAACGGGACACATCGCGTGCCAACACGGCCATCGTGGCAGCGGCGGTGCTGGACCTGCCCCAAACTGCGGGCCGGACCATCGAGTTCCGCGACGGCAGCCTCCCGGTGGCGGCGGCACTGGAACCGCGCCCGTAGCGGC
Organism: Arthrobacter sp. B1I2; assembly: GCF_030816485.1. Classification (NCBI taxonomy): domain Bacteria; kingdom Bacillati; phylum Actinomycetota; class Actinomycetes; order Micrococcales; family Micrococcaceae; genus Arthrobacter; species Arthrobacter sp. B1I2. The sequence continues at coordinate 2,233,324 of NZ_JAUSYC010000001.1, forward strand.
GGGTGGGGAAGAGGCGTATGGATCAGCTCGCCCTTATCGTCGGACTGCTGCTGGCCACAGTGGTGGCCGTGGGACTGGGGGACAGGCTGCGGCTGCCGTACCCGGTCCTGATGCTCCTCCTGGCGGTGGCCTTGGCGTTCATCCCGGGCTTCCCCGACCTGGAGATTGAACCCGAGCTGATCCTGCCCATCTTCCTGCCGCCGCTGCTGTTTGCCACCGCCCAGCGGAGCTCGTGGGCCGTGTTCCGGGTCCGGTGGCGGACGCTGATCATGATGGCCGTGGCACTGGTGGTCATCAGCACGGCCGCCGTGGCCGGGGCAGCATGGCTGATGATTCCCGGGATCGGGGTGCCCGCGGCCATCGCCCTCGGTGCCATGGTGGCGCCGCCGGATCCTGTGGCCGTGGAATCCGTAGCGGGCCGTGTCCACATGCCCCGCCGCCTGATCACGGTCCTCCAGAGCGAGGGGCTGTTCAATGACGCCGCCGCCATCGTCATCTTCCAGGCAGCCGTGGCCGCCGCCGTGGGTGGCACCAAGGTGGAGCCCGACGTCGTCCTGCAGTTCCTGATGGGCGCGGCACTTGCCGTCCTGGTGGGCATCGCAATGGGCTGGCTGATCGCCCTGGTCACCCGGCTGGTCACGTCCATGGTGGCCCGGAGCGCGGTGACGCTGGTGGTGCCTTTCGCCGCCTACATCCTCGCCGAGGAGGTGCATGCATCCGGCGTCATTGCCGTGGTGGTCACCGCCCTTGAGATGCAGCGCCACGCCCGCCCGCAGGACGCGGCCGAACGCGTCACGAGGACTGCTTTCTGGGATGTTGTGGAGCTGCTGGTCACCGGGCTGGCGTTCGGCCTGGTGGGGCTGGAAATCCGCCACGTCGTCAGGGACGAAGGGACGGAAATCGTCGGCATGATCGGGGTGGCCGTTGTGGTCTGCGTCCTGGTCTTCGCGGTCCGGTTCCTGTGGCTGGGCGTCCTTGCCCTGGGTGCCCGGAACCGCAGGAATCTCCTGCAGCCCACATCCCTGAAGGAAGTCCTCATCCTGACGTGGTGCGGCATGCGCGGGCTGGCCACCCTGGCATTGGCCCTGGCCCTGCCGCTCACCCTTGCAGACGGCACGCCGTTCCCCGGCAGGGATTACCTGCTGGTGATTGCCTGCGCGGTGCTGCTTGCCACGCTGGTCCTGCCCGGCCTGACGCTGCCGTGGCTGATGCGTGTCCTGAAGGCTTCCGAGGACGGATCGGAAGAACGCGACGCCGTCCGGCTGCTCGCCACGCGGGCGCAGGGCGCCGCCGTTGCAGCGCTCAAGCAGCACGACCTGATGGCGGACCTGCCGCCGGAAAAAGTGGCGCTGGTCAAGGACCGGATGCGGCGCCTCCACGCAGAACTCACGGACGGCAGCCTGCAGAACGAACCATTGGCGGAAAAGCGCCAGCGGGGACGCGAGCTTGCCATCGCCGTCCAGACCATTGCCCTCGACGCGGCCCGGCAGGAAGTGGTGGCGGCCCGCAATGAGCCCGACATGGATCCCGAGGTGGCGGACCGGGTACTGCGGCAGCTGGACCTGCGCACCATGGTCATGCCGGAGTGACGGGGGTTATGCGGGAGTGACGGACGCAGCCAACTCCAGGTCCAGGGAGTTCCTCTCCACGTAGTCCAGGGCGCAGCGGATGGCCCCTACGGTCACGATGGAGTCGCCCAGCGGGGAGACAGCCACGCGCGCGGGGGTGGCAGTGAATTCCCTCAGGCGCTCGCTGATGGGCGTGAGGAGTACGCCCGCGGAATCAGCCACGCCGCCGCCGATCACCACCAGTTCGGGGTTAAGCATGGTGGCCACGGTCCCCACCACGCGTGCCATCCTGTCTGCCAGCCGGTCCAGGATGCCGAGTGCCACAGCGTCCCCCTGGGCCGCGGCGGCGAAGACCTGCTCGGCCTCCACCCGCCCGGGCGGGAGGGAGCGGAGGGTGGTTGGCGTTGGGGTGGCCAGTGCTTCGGCGGCCCAGGTACGGGCCAGGTGGGCGATGCCGTAGGTGTCGCCCACGCCATCCACCAGGTCCAGGTACGCAAGCTCCCCGGCGCTGCCGCGGGCCCCGTGCACCAGCCGGCCGCCCTCCACGATGCCCGAACCCAGCCGTTCGCTGGCGAGGATCACCACGACGTCGTCAACGCCGGCCGCTGCCCCCTGCCAGCGGTCACCCAGGGCCGCAAGGTTGGCGTCGTTTTCGAGCAGCACCGTCCATCCCCGGGTTTCCTTGAGCGCCGGCCGCAGTCCCAGGTCGAACAGGCCCCAGAACTTCTGCGTGGCCACCACGTCCCCGTGCCGGTCCACGGGTGCGGCAACTCCGGCGCAGACGGCCAGCACCTGTCCGGGTTCGGTTCCCGCCGAGCGCAGTGCCGCCCCAGCCACGTCGTCGATAAAAGCGATGCGCTCCCGGGAGCCGACCTCCCCGGCCTGGAAGGGGCGGCTGGACCGTCCCAAGGTCTTGCCCCGGAGGTCGGAAACCACCACGGTGACCTTGGCGTAGCCGATGTCCATGCCCAGCACCACGCCGGCCCGCTCGTTGAGCTCGAACCGGCGGGCAGGGCGGCCCTTCCGGTACCCGCCGAACTCGCGCTGGTTTTCCCGCTCCAGGATCCAGCCCCGCCGGACCAGGTCCTCGCAGACGGCGATGGTGGTGGCGCGGGTCAGACCGGTTGCAGCCATGACGTCCGTGACTGTCACAGCCGCCGAGGCACGCATGAACTCCAGGACAGCGCCGGCACTGACCCGCCGCAGCAATTGGGGAGTCGCCGGAACCAGTTCAGGCATCCTGTTGACCTTCCTGTACGAAGCACCAGATAATACTCGGGGAAGTAAATTTAGATTCAATATAAATATACCCGTACAGAAGAAAAGGACCGTTCCTTGTCCACCACCGCCACTCTGGCAACCCTGTCCGACTCCGCCCGCCTGGCCGATCCCAACTGGTGGCGCCAGGCCTCCGTGTACCAGATTTATCCCCGCAGCTTCGCGGACTCCAACGGCGACGGCATCGGCGACCTGAAAGGCATCACTGCCAAGGTTCCGTACCTGAAGTCGCTGGCGATCGACGCCGTCTGGCTGAGCCCGTTCTACCCCTCCGCGCTCGCCGACGGCGGTTACGACGTGGACGACTACCGCGACGTCGATCCCAAGCTCGGCACGCTGGCCGACTTCGACGAAATGGCCAAGGCCCTGCACGACGCCGGCATCAAACTGATTGCCGACATCGTCCCCAACCACTCCTCCAACCGGCACAAGTGGTTCCAGGAAGCGCTGGCCTCGCCGAAGGGCTCGCCCGCCCGGGACCGCTACATCTTCCGGGACGGCAAGGGCCCAAACGGTGAGTTCCCGCCGTCGGACTGGGACTCGGTGTTTGGCGGACCCGCCTGGGAGCGCATCACCGAACCGGACGGCACCCCCGGCCAGTGGTACATGCACATCTTCGCGAAGGAGCAGCCGGACCTTAACTGGTCCAACCGGGAAATCCGGGATGACTTCCTCAAGACCCTGCGCTTCTGGTCCGACCGCGGCGTGGACGGCTTCCGCGTGGACGTGGCGCACGCCCTCACCAAGGACCTCACCGAGCCGTTGCTCTCCAAGCTGGAACTGAGCGCCGCCAACACCGGCGTGGACGGCTTCGACGACGGCACGCACCCGTTCTGGGACCGCGACGAAGTCCACGAGGTCTACGCCGAATGGCGTGAAGTCTTCAACGAATACAACCCGCCGCGCACCGCCGTCGCCGAAGCCTGGGTCCACGCCACCCGTCGTGCCCGCTACGCCAGCCCGCAGGGCCTCGGCCAGGCGTTCAATTTCGACCTGCTGCAGGCCGACTTCGATGCCGCCGAGTACAAGGAGATCATTACCCGCAACCTCGCCGAGGCCGCTGCCACCGGCGCCTCCTCCACGTGGGTGTTTTCCAACCACGACGTCGTGCGGCACGCCACCCGCTACGGCCTGCCCCAGATTGCCAAGGAAAAGGCCGGCGCCAAGGGCCAGGACGGCAAGGACTGGCTGCTCGCCGGCGGCCCCAAGGACCAGCTGGACGTTGAACTGGGCGAGCGCCGCGCGCGGGCCGCTACCCTCTTGATGCTGGCCGTTCCCGGATCCGCGTACCTGTACCAGGGCGAGGAACTGGGCCTTCAGGAAGTGGCAGAGATTCCCGAATCGGAGCGGCAGGATCCGTCCTTCTTCCGCAACAAGGGCGTGGAGATCGGCCGCGACGGCTGCCGGGTGCCGCTGCCCTGGAAGGTGGAAGGCACCTCCTTCGGGTTCGGCGACGGCGGCTCGCACCTGCCGCAGCCGGACTGGTTCAGCAAGTACGCCGTCGAGGCCCAGGACGGCACCGACGGTTCCACCCTGGAGCTCTACCGCAAGGCCCTGAAGCTCCGCCGGGAGCTGCTGACGGACGAGGACCTCGAGTGGGCCGGGAATGACAACCCGGACGTCCTGCACTTCAAGCGGCCCAACGGCTGGCAGTCCGTGACCAACTTCGGGGACACCGCCGTCGACCTTCCCGCCGGCGAGGTGCTGGTCACCAGCGCACCGCTCGTGGACGGCAAACTGCCGGCCAACACCACCGCGTGGCTGCGCTGATGTGCGTGTCCCGCGGAAGCGGGCGGGCCTGATGCAGGAAGTCATTTACGGATGCATGGGACTGGGCGGCAGCTGGTCTGATGAGCCACATGGCAGCCACCATGTGGACCAGGCCGCTGCTGCCGTCCAGGCCGCCCTGGACGCAGGGATCACCCTGTTCGACCATGCGGACATCTACCGGAGCGGCAAGTCGGAGGCCGTGTTTGGTGAGGTGCTGGCCGCCACTCCCGGCCTGCGGGAGCGGATCCGCCTGCAAACCAAGTGCGGCATCCGGCTGAACGAACGCGGCCTGCAGACCCACTACGACCTGAGCCGGGACGCCATTCTGGAGCGGGTCAACGGCAGCCTGGAGCGGCTCCGGACGGACTATGTGGACATCCTCCTGCTGCACCGCCCGGATCCCCTCGCGGATCCGGCGGAGGTGGCATCCGCCGTCGGGCAGCTCATGGCCGAAGGCAAGGTCCGGCAACTGGGTGTGTCCAACATGTCCGCGGCGCAGATCGAGGTGCTGCAGGACCGGCTGGAAACTCCGGTGGTGGCCAACCAGCTGGAGATGAGCCTGCTTAAGCGGGCGTGGCTGGAAAGCCAGGTCCTGGTCAACCACCCGGAGCACCTGGACTACAGCTTCCCGCACGGGACTTTGGAGTACTGCACCCGCAACAGCATCACGCTGCAGGCGTACGGTTCCCTGGCCAAGGGCGTGTACACCGGTGCCGAACCGGACAGTCCCTCCTCAGCCGAAGCGGCAACTGCCGTGCTCGTCGCGGAGCTTGCGGCGGAATATGGCACCTCGGGCGAGGCCGTCCTGCTGGGCTGGCTCATGAAGCACCCGGCCGGGATCGCACCGGTGATCGGGACGGTCAACCCGGACCGTATCCGGGCATGCGCCGACGCCGCCCGGGTGGCGCAGGTCCTCACCCGCGCCGACTGGTACAAACTCTGGGTCACGGCACGCGGGAGCAACATCCCGTAACCCGCCCAAGCGGGCAGCAGCAAGTGCCAAAACGGCGCTTGCTGCTGCCTGCTTTCACCGGGGAACTCACCGGGGAACCAGTCACATGCCGTTTAGTTCGTATTGATCCTCACAAGCGGGCCGTTTTCTTCGCCGTGCCGGTCGCCGGGCGGATACTGTAGAAAGCATGACGTCTACCATCGCCGCCGAAACCGTTAGGCCGGAACGCAATATCCCCGCAGAGATCGCCCGCTCCTGGCTGCTGGTCAATGCCATGAAGCCGGAGCTTTTCGACCAGTCGGCTGTCTCCCGCGCTGACTCGGTCATCCTGGATATTGAAGATGCGGTGGACCCCTCCCAGAAGGACCAGGCCCGCGGCAACGTGATCGACTGGCTGACTGCCGGCGGCAAGGCCTGGGTCCGGATCAACGACGCCACCAGCCCGTTCTGGGCCGATGACCTCGCGGGCCTGCGCGGCACCCCGGGCCTGCTGGGCGTCATGCTCGCCAAGACCGAATCCGCTGACCAGGTCACTGAGAGCTTCCACCGCATGGACGGCAAGACCCCGGTCATCCCGCTGGTGGAATCGGCCCTCGGCATCGAGGAAGCCAACCACATCGCCAAGGCCCAGGGCGCGTTCCGCCTGGCCTTCGGCTCCGGTGACTTCCGCCGCGACACCGGCATGGCCGCCACCCCGGAGGCCATGGCCTACCCGCGCGCCAAGCTCGTGGTCGCCAGCCGCGTGGGCAACCTGCCCGGCCCCATCGACGGCCCCACGGTCGGCACCAACCACCCCATCCTTCGCGAGCAGACCGGCATCACCGTGATGATGGGCATGACCGGCAAGCTGTGCCTGGCCATCGACCAGACCCCGGTCATCAACGAGGTCATCAGCCCCACCCCGTCGGACGTCGCCTGGGCCACCGACTTCATGAACGACTTCGAAGCCAACGGCCGCGTCATCCGTGACGGCTCCGACCTGCCCCGCCTGGGCCGCGCCGAGAAGATCATGAAGCTCGCCGTAGCCTTTGGGGTGCAGCCCGCGCTGTAGCACCCACCCACCACTTCAGGAGACCCCGTGACCGATACCCGCTATCTGGTCCACGGGGTCTTTTGGGATGGGCCGCCGGGTTCCACAACAGCGGGTTCCACAACAGCGGCGGCTTCCAAGGCAGTGGACGACGGCGGCGGGCCGGTTTTGCGCCTCCAGTCACCGGAGGGGGACTTCCGGCAGCTCAGCCTGGGCCCCGGCGGTCGCCTCGGCTTCGAGGTGGTGGAGCCAGGCAGGTTTTGCCTGGGGCACGTCCAGGTCCAGTCGGCACGCTCGCGCAGCCACATCCTCTGCGCCTCGGGTTCCCCGGCTGCGCGCGGAAAGCAGTGCGAGCGGTGCTTTGTGCTGGACGAGTCCCGGCTGATGCATGACTTCCACCGCGGCGGCCGGGTCACGCCGGGTCTGCGCGACTACCTGATGCAGGAACACTGGCTGTACGTGGCCACGTTCGCCGGCGGCGCCACCAAGGTGGGAACGGCCTCCGGCCCGCGGAAGTGGAACCGGCTCGCGGAGCAGGGAGCGGCCTCGGCGGCTTATGTTGCCCGGGCGCAGGATGGCCGTGTGGTGCGGATCCTCGAGGACCTGGTGACGGCCGACGTCGGGCTGACGCAGCAGGTGCGCTCCGCGGCCAAGGCGGAGGCGCTGCTGCAGCCGCTTCGGGCCAGGGACCTGCATGGCACCAATGCCCGCGCGGCCGGCGAGGTACGCGCCCTCCTGGCGCGCACCGCAGTTGACGGCTTCGAAATTGTGGAGGAGCAGTGGGCCCGGCCCGGGCAGGCTGGGGCCCTTTACGGCAGCGCCCAGCGCCATGCCTACCCGCACGCTCTGGACCATGGCCGGCACGGCTTCGACATCACCGCACTGAGCGGGGCAAACGCACTGGCCCGGCTGGATGGTTCTGATGCCGCGTTCGTGGTGAATCTCTCGCAACTGGCCGCCCGGACCATCGTCCTGGGCGGGTACGCCTCCCAGGTGCCGGCCGTGCAGGAAGCGCTGTTCTGACTCCCATGTCCCGTTCCGGCCGCCCCGGTAGACTTGGACGGTGCTGAACGAATTCTGGGCCACCGCGCCGACCCGCTACAAAGTCCTGGTTTTCGGCGCGATGGGACTGATCGCCATCGGCATCATCCTCAACATCATCGGCAACACCGGCGGCAATCAAGGGTTGGCCATGGCTTCCCTGCCGCTGATCGGGCTGGGCCTGGTCCTGCATATCGCCGGCATGGTGGTCCGCGGCCAGGCCATCCGGAAGAACCTCCGCCGGTAGCGGCCCCGTCACGGTTGCGGCGGGCCTTTTCTGCCCGCCAACATGCGGGCGATAGGCTGGAATCCATGACTATCAATCCGGATCTGCAGGGCCGAAGCTACCCTGCCGCAGAGGTGTACGACGTCGGCCGAGAGAAAATCCGCGAGTTCGCGCGCGCCGTGAAAGCCACCCACCCTGCGCACTTCGACCTCGAAGCGGCCACGGCATTGGGCCACCGCGACCTGGTAGCGCCGCCCACCTTCGCCATCATCATCGCCCAGCGGGCCGACGCCCAGCTCATCGAGGACCCGGAAGCCGGAATCGACTTCTCCCGCGTGGTCCACGCGGACCAGCGCTTCACCCACCACCGGCCCATCATTGCCGGGGACCGCCTCGTCGCGGAACTGCACGTCGACGGCGTCCGGGCCATGGGCGGCGGCGCCATGATCACCACCCGCTCGGAAATCTTCGCCCTCGGTTCCGGTGATTCCCGCGAACCCGTCACCACCACCACATCATCCATCCTGGTCCGCGGAGAGGGACAGTAACCATGAGCCCCAGCTTCAACGAACTCAGCGCCGGCCAGGAAATCGGCAGCCGCACCATCGAGGTCACCCGCACGGACCTGGTCAAGTACGCAGGTGCATCCGGTGACTTCAACCCCATCCACTGGAACGAGGCCTTCGCCACCAGCGTGGAACTGCCCGGCGTCATCGCGCACGGCATGTTCACCATGGGGTCAGCCGTCCAGCTGGTGACCGACTGGGCAGGGGACCCCGCCGCCGTCGTTGATTTCCAGACCCGCTTCACCAAGCCCGTCCTGGTCACCGACACCACCGGCACCGCCGAACCCGGCGCCACCATTGAGGTCAGCGGCACCATCGGAAAGCTCGACGCCGACGCCGGCACCGCCCGCGTTGACCTCACCGTTGTCTCCGCCGGTCAAAAGGTCCTGATGAAGGCACAGGCCCTCGTCAAGCTGTCCTGAGGCCCGCTTGGTGATCACGGGCTGCAACCTTTGACCTCCGCCCCTAAAACCGGGGCTGCCGCCGCCCAGGTCACCCATTGGCGGAACGCCGTCGTGGTGGCCTACGGGGCCAGCGGACTGGCCTTCGCCTCCTGGGTGTCCCGGCTGCCCGCCATCCGGGATGCGCTGGACCTCAGCCCGGGCAACATCGGCGTCATCCTGCTGTGCATGACGCTGGGCTCGTTCGCGTCCGTCTCGGCCTCAGGGCTCATCGTGCTGCGGCTGGGGTCCAAACAGACCATCCGCACCGGCAGCATCATGGTGGGCGCCGGCCTGCTGGCCGCCGGTTTTGGCACAACCGTGCTGGCAAGCCCGGTGGCAACCGCGATCGGCCTGGCCATCATCGGCCTGGGGACCGGGAGCTGGAACACTGCGTCCAATGTGGAAGGCGCGGCCGTGGAGCGCGCGGTGGGCCGGCACATCATGCCCCGGCTTCACGGGGCGTTCAGCCTGGGCACGGTGGCAGGGGCAGGCCTGGGTGCCGCTGCGGCGGCAGCGTCCCTCCCGGTGTTCTGGCACCTTGCGGCGGCCGGAACGGTGGTCGCCGTATCGGTCGCGACGGCGGCGTCCTGGTTCCGCGCCGACGTTACCTCGGTGGCGGGGGACCGCACCTACTCCCCGGACAACTTCGAAGACCCCACAACAGGTCCGGTTCCCGTGATCCATGCCGGAAGCACGGCGGAGGCACCGCTGGACAACAAGCGCAAGATCGCCCAGGCGTGGCGGGACCGCCGAACGCTGCTGCTGGGCGTCCTGGTGCTGGGCCTGGCCCTGGCAGAGGGCGCGGCGGGGGACTGGGTGGCCCTTGCCCTGGCGGACGGCCACGGGCAGAGCGATGCCGCCGGGGCAGCCGGGTATGGGCTTTTCGTGACGTTCATGACCATCGGCAGGTTCGCCGGGACGCTGCTGCTGGACCGTTTCGGGCGGGTTCCCGTCATGCGCTGGTGCGCTGGGATGGCCGTCGTTGGGCTGGGCATCTTCGTCTTCGCCCCGGCGCCGTGGCTCGCCTACGTGGGCCTGGCCGTCTGGGGCCTGGGCGCGTCCCTGGGCTTCCCGGTGGGCATGTCCGCCGCGGCCGACGATCCTGCCAAGGCCGCGGCACGGGTATCCGTGGTGTCCACCATCGGCTACGGTGCATTCCTGTGCGGGCCGCCGCTGCTGGGCCTGCTGGCCGAACACGTGGGCATCCTGCACTCGCTCCTTGCCGTGATGGTGATGCTGGCCGTGAGCTTCGTGCTGTCCCCGGTGGCACGGAAGGCCGACTAGGTTTCCCTAGTATTGTTGACGGGTGACTCCCACGCTGCTTTCCTCCATGACCACCTCCGCCGTCGGCGGCCCCGCCGGCGCCTATGTCGAGGCGCGTACCGAGGCCGACATCATCGACGCTGTCCGCTCGGCAGACGCCGCGGGGGAACAGGTCCTCATCATCAGCGGCGGCTCCAATCTCCTGGTGTCCGACGACGGGTTCCCCGGAACCGTCATCAGGATCGCCTCCGAGGGGTTCACGGTCAACGCCGAGGACTCATGCGGCGGGGTGGCGGTGGTGGTGCAGGCCGGCCACAACTGGGACAAACTCGTGGAACACGCCGTCCGCCACGCGTGGTCCGGAATCGAAGCATTGTCGGGGATTCCCGGCTCAACGGGTGCCACCCCGGTCCAGAACGTCGGTGCCTACGGTTCGGAGGTCTCCCAGACCATCGCTACGGTGCGTACGTGGGACCGCGAACGCAACGCCGTGCGGACCTTCACCAACTCCGAGCTGAAGTTCGGTTACCGGGACTCCATCCTCAAACAGACCACCGTCAACGGCTCACCCCGGTACGTGGTCCTCACCGTGGAATTCCAGTTGCCGCTGGGGCGGATGAGCGCTCCCATCCGGTATGCGGAGCTGGCCCGTTCCCTCGGCGTGGAGGTGGGCAAGCGCGCTTATGCCAATGATGTCCGACGGGAAGTGCTTCGGCTGCGGGCCTCCAAGGGCATGGTGTGGGACGCAGCCGACCGCGATACCTACTCCACCGGGTCCTTCTTCACCAATCCCATCGTCCCGGCGGGCGTGGCGGACACGCTGCCGGAAACGGCGCCCCGCTACCCGGCGGGCCAGGACGGGCTGGTGAAACTCTCCGCAGCGTGGCTCATCGACCAGGCAGGCTTCGGCAAAGGCTTCGGACTCGAGCCGGAAGGTGTGGCGGGCGGCCGGGCGTCACTGTCCACCAAACACACCCTGGCCATCACCAACCGCGGCTCCGCCAGCGCTGCGGACATGGTGGCCGTGGCACGCGAGGTGCGTTCCGGCGTCGAACGCCGCTTTGGCATCCAGCTGCACCCGGAGCCGCTGTTGATCGGTCTCGAGCTGTAAGCATCCACGCGCGGTGTCACGCGGCCTAGGATGGGGCGCATGGCTGCATTTGGCTCCCTGCGCCACCGCAGGATGATCGGAAGGCTCCGGCTCGCGTCGCAGCAGCTCTCCGGGGACGGTGCCACCTCAGTGCCTGACCTGGTCCGATGGATGACGGCAATGCAGGCGCAGGACCTGCCGGCAGCACTGTGGGCAGTCGGGGTTCGAGTGCCCGGCGCGGGGATCGCCGATGTGCGCGCTGCCATCGATTCCGGGACTGTGGTCCGGTCCTGGCCGATGCGGGGAACCCTCCATTTCGTGGCTCCCGAGGACCTGCGCTGGATGCTGGACCTCACCGCCGGGCGGCTCCACCGGAGCATCGCCGGCCGGCACCGGCAGCTGGAGATCACCTGGGCGGACGTGGAGAAAGCGCGGGACCTGGCGCTGGACCGCATCCTGGCCGACGGTCCCATCAGCCGTTCGGGGCTGTTCAGGGTTTTCGACGCCGGCGGCCAGCCAACGCAGGGCCAGCGCGGCATCCATCTTCTCGGATCACTGTGCCGGCACGGCTGGCTGGTGCTGGGACCGCTTTCCGGGAACCAGCAGCTGGTCGCGGCTTTCGATGAGTGGATCCCCACGTCCCGCATCATCGAGCGCGAGGAGGCAGTCGCTGAGTTCCTGCTCCGTTACTTCCGGAGCCACGGACCGGCCACCCTCCGGGACTTTGCCTGGTGGACGCAGCTTCCGCTGACCGAGGTACGCGCCGCGCTCCGGCACGTCCAGGACCAGCTGGTGGAGCTCGAGTTCGATGGCACCGGCTACTGGCTCTCACCGGATGTGGCGTCCCTCCTGGACTCCGGGGTCCCCGGTGGCCGTTCACTTCACCTGCTGCCCGGATTCGATGAGTTCGTCCTCGGCTACACGGACCGGGCGCCCGTCCTGTCGCCGGAGCATTCGGACCTGATCGTCCCGGGCGGAAACGGCGTCTTCAAGAAGACGATGGTCGCCGCAGGGAGGGTGATCGGCACCTGGGCGCTGCAGGGCACGGGGCCGCGTGCCGCCGTCGTACCCGAACTTTTCGACGAAGCCGCGCCGCTGGGTCCGGCAGCGCAGGCCGCCCTCGCCAAGGCCGCCCGGCGCTACATGACATTCCTGGCAACCTGACCCGGCCTGCCCCACGGCGCATAACCGGCCCTTACCCGCATAACCGGTGTGGGGCCGCGCCGGTTGAGCGGGCCATGGCCGGTCGTACGAGGGCGTTGTCCACATGCGAGATGTTCCTGCTGACGAACAACGGGGCCAACCAGGATTCTGGAACAGTGAAACCGAACAGTGTGCGCTCCCTGGTGGACCGCCGGTGGCCGGAAATGTCCGTGGCTTCGACTCAACAGCTGGCCGCGGCAGGCCTGGACGAGCGCCTGTTGACGGCCGGGGTCCGTGGCGGCGTGCTGCTCCGGCTCCGTCGCGGCGCATACGTCCGGGACGCTGAATGGAGCACCCTGAAGCCGTGGGACCGGGACCGCCTCTCGATCATGGCTCATTACGAGTCCACCGGGGGCCTGTTGCGGTACAGCCATGGGAGTGCTGCCAGGCTGCACGACCTTCGCGTCTGGAAAACGGGGCCCCTGGTGCATGTCACCACCGGCTACGCCAACTCCCCGGCAAGCGCGGGTCAGGACGTCCGGACCCACCGGCTGCCTCTCGATGACGCCGAGCGGGTCTCCCTGTGGACCCCGGACGGCCGGGAGATCCTGACCACCAGTCTTGAACGGACCGTACTGGACTGCGCCCGGATCCTGCCCCTGGAACAAGCTGCGGTTATCGGAGACCACGCGGTAAGGAAGGGCAGCTCGGTGGCCGCCATGCAGCAGTTGCTCGAAGACAGTCCCACGAAACGCGGCAGCAGGAGGGCGGCAGATCTCCTGGCAGTGCTGGACGGCCGGTCTGAGTCAGCGGGTGAAACACGAACCAGGCTGCTGCTCCATGCGTTCGGCCTGCACCGCTTCATTCCGCAGGTTGACATTCCCACCCCTGAGGGCCTTTTCCGCGCAGACTTCGCTGACCCCGCACGCCGCGTCCTCATCGAGTTCGACGGCCGGGCCAAATACACCGACTACCGTCCCGCCGAAGACGCGCTCCTGGCCGAGCGACGCCGGGAGAACGCGTTGCAGGAGCTGGGCTGGGCGGTCTTTCGGACCGAGTGGAAGCATCTGGACCGGCCGGGGGAATTGCGGCAGCGGCTGGTGGCGTTCCTCGCGCGGCAGCCCGGAATGCAAAAGCGGCCCTCACCCGCTCAAACGGTGCGGGGCAGCACCGCTTATGCGGGTAAGGGCCGCTCGTAATGCGGCGGCAGGACTACAGGTTGCCGGTGGCGATGTTGAGCATGCGGCGCAACGGCTCGGCGGCGCCCCAGAGGAGCTGATCGCCAACGGTGAAGGCGCTGATGTACTGCGGGCCCATTTCCATCTTGCGGATGCGGCCCACGGGGATGTCCAGCGTGCCGGAGGCGGCCACGGGGGTCAGCTCGGCCATGGACGCTTCCCTGGTGTTCGGAACCACCTTGGCCCACTGGTTGTCCTCGTCGAGCAGCTTCTCGATTTCGGCGACGGACAGGTCCTCGCGGAGCTTGAGGGTGAGGGCCTGGGAGTGCGAGCGCATGGCGCCGATGCGGACGCAGAGGCCGTCCATGATCACCCGGTTTTCCTCCGACGTGCCCAGGATCTTGTTGGTCTCCACCCCGGCCTTCCACTCTTCCTTGGACTGTCCGTTGCCCAGGTCGGCGTCGATCCAGGGGATCAGGGAGCCGGCCAGGGGAACGCCGAACTGGGTGGCATCAATCGCGGTGCGCTGGTGGGCCAGGACCTTCCGGTCGATGTCCAGGATGGCCGACGCCGGGTCGTCCAGTTCCGTGCTGACCTCGGCGTTGAGCGTGCCGAACTGGCTGAGCAGTTCACGCATGTGCCGGGCGCCGCCGCCGGAGGCTGCCTGGTAGGTCATGGAGGTGCCCCACTCCACCAGCCCGTTCTTGAACAGGCCGCCGAGGCCCATGAGCATGCAGGAGACGGTGCAGTTTCCGCCGATAAAGTCCTTGGTGCCGTTGACCAGGCCCTTGTCGATGACGTCGCGGTTGATGGGGTCCAGCACGATGATCGAGTCCTCGTTCATGCGCAGGGTGGAGGCGGCATCGATCCACAGACCATCCCAGCCGCGGCTGCGCAGCTCGCCGTGGACCTGCTTGGTGTAATCGCCGCCCTGCGCGGTGACGATAATCGGCAGCTTGGCCAGCGTGTCGACGTCGAACGCGTTCTCAAGCTTGCCGGCGCCTTCAGCGAAGGAAGGCGCGGCACCTCCCGCGTTGGAGGTGGAGAAGAACACCGGGTTGATGTTGGCGAAGTCGCCCTCGTCCTGCATGCGCTGCATGAGGACGGAACCGACCATGCCGCGCCATCCGACCAGGCCGACGGAAGGGGTAGCTGCTGTAGTCATTGGTCCAGTTTAGACTTCGGAACCGGCAGGGCGCAGTCGGTTACGTCACGCCGGAAAGGCTGGACGGGTACGACGGCGGTACCCACCTTGGTGCTATTCGACGGGCCGCGGGAGGTTCCTGGTCCTGCGCAGCTTTTCGGCTTTGCGCTCCTTGAAGAAGCCGGCCCAGGCTGCAGAGAAGGGAAACAAGGTTGCGGGAAACACCCACCATATGCTGCCGATGATTTCCCACTGGTCCGTGACTGCTATTTGGACCACGCCATAGACAAGGCCTCCCACACATGCTGAGAGGAGAACGGCCAGGAACAGGATCCCGGCCGAGGAATTGGCAGGTTTGATAATTCCCAAACCGTCGTCTTTTCGGACGCCGTACTCGTCATCCGTGTATGCGACCACCTCGCCGTTCGCAGCCACGCGATGCAGAACACGTTCGTTTGGCGGCTGGTAGGGTACGTAGCCCGGTTCCTGCGGCACCCTACGGCTACGCCTGGCCATGCTGGTCCTGGTCGCAGTCAGGCTGACGGGCGCTGGGCTCGGGGATTCCCCGTTCCGCGCGTAGGCGTCTGGCCGTCGAAGCCACCCTCGCCCTCCGAAGGGCGTAGAGGGCGCCAGACGCTCCGGCCAGGGTGAGGAACAGGGAACTCCACATCGGGTCTTCACCCCTGCTGGTCAGGCCGGTCACGAGCAGGATGAAGAAAACCGCGACGGCAGCGAAAACAACCGCCAATACCAGGAAGCCGGCGGCAGACCGTACCTGTGCCTGCGAGCTCGCCGTGACTCTACCGGGTTCTTCCCGTCGATAGCCATGGAGTTCCCCGGTCGCCGTGAGATGGAGGATCCGCTCGTCATTTTTGCAGCGCGAACCCTCGTGCGCGTCCTTGCGGTCACTGGGAGACATGTCCTGCTCCTGGTTCGGGTGCATGCCGTTCTTTGCGGAGCTTTTTGGCGCGATACTCGTCCCTTGACATGCCGAAGGTGTACCAGGCTCCGAAACCACCCAGCATGATAGGAAACAATGCACCCCACTCGGGGTGCTCGCCATGCCTGAACGAGCCAAGGAACAGCACCGAAGAGCCGAGAAATACAAGCCCCAAAAAGGCGGACACAATTCCCATCCCCCACCATGTCCGGACCTGCGCTTGGCCCCTGCCAGGGGAGAACCCAATCTCGTCGGCGGGGTAGCTGTGCAACGCTCCGGTGTCAGTCTTACGCAGCACCCGCTTTTCACCCCGGGCGAGCGCCGCCTTGTGCTCGGCGTACACGTCATCGTTCTGCCGCTCCCGGTCATCCTTGTGAATCAAGGCCAACTCCGATATTCAGACGGACACGGTGATGGCAGCGCCGGGCGCCGGCAGTGGGGCGCGGGCTTTATGGCGCTTCACCCGGAAAAGGATGGGTGCTCTCCGGGAAGTTGTCCCGTGTGACCGGTATGGAACCGGGGTGGGCCGTGTACCAGGCGCGCGCCTGGTCGTCCGTGACAACAACAGAGGGAGGGGGTAACCCCCGTTCCCGGCGAAGCCTGCGCGCCCGCAGTTCTCCCCGAAGAGATCGCATGGTGAGAAGCCACCCGCCGGTGCAGAGCACGGTAAAGATCAGGGAGAACAGGATCGCCCCAAGGTGCATGCCGACGACTCCCATGATGAGGAGGACCGGGGCCAATAGCGCTGGGATCGTCAGGAACGCAACCAGCAATGACATGCTGGCGATGCTGCGTGCTGTGTAATTGCCGAACGGCTGGGCACCGCCCACGCCCCATTCAGCTTCGGTGTAGGCGAAGATTTGGCGGTCCGCGTCTTGAGCAAAGAAATACGTGCGGTCGCTTCTTACTTTTCCAGTCGTCTTACTCTCCATCGCCATCCCGTCGAGCCGTGGCGCGCACTTCCTTAAGGACGTGAAGCAAGGCCGTTTCATCCTCCGCCGCTGTTTGATCGCCTACGACGCCTTCTGCAACTGTGGCCCACACCCAGTGTTCGTTATCCCGTTTGACGACAAGTTCGGCGCTTCCTGCAGGTCCTTCAGTTCGGATACGTACCCCACCATTCGGGTGTTCCCGGAGATGCTCGCTTATCAAGTACGTTTCAGCGTTTTCCGCCGTAACACCTGAATCCTGTGGCACAGCGAACCACGTCAGCATAGTCCGCGGTTGAAACAGCAGCCTTGTTTTATCGGATTCGAAATGCAGTACGGTGTCACCCAGCTCGCTGGACTTAAGGAGATCCAGCTGAGTCCATTGCACGGCATGGGCCAAGGTGTAGGCGACAACATCCACACGGGAATCGAAGGTAACCACCGCATCCGACGCCACTTTAGCGAGCCCGCGTGCAATCAGGGATGATAGTCCAGCCCGGACGAGTCCAGCGTCTCTGGATTCATCGAGGAGTCTGAGCCGTTCTGCGCTGGTCAGCGACCCTGGTGTCTTCTGGAGTTGCAGAAGGTAGGCCATGTCTGCAATGCCGAATCCCAGGGAATAGTCTTCGGCATCCTTTACTTCCGTCATTGTTGCTTTCCTCTCGTTGCGGCCACTCACCAGCCGAAGAAGTTTTTCACGTCATCGGTGGCGTTCTTGGCGCTGTCCTCGAAGAAGTTGCCGAGACCGTCGAAGGTGTCGTCGATGGCATCCCTGGCACCCGGGATCAGCTCTACTGCTGCCCAGGCCCCACTGATTACCATGCAGGAGACGCCAATCGGCGGAGGTGCGAAGGACAAGGCCCCCAATACTGCCTTTGTCCCGGACCGTAATGCATCGCCGGTTTCGCCTTCTTGAATGGCATTCACTGTATCGAGCCCGTCCAGTCCAACGCCCACGACACCCAGCGCATGGCCTGCGGAATTGAGCCCGAACTTAGCGAACTTCCCAATTTCGGCCCCGTCCATCCCGCGGGTCATTTGAGCAAAATCGCCAAACTTTCCGCTTAGAAGATCCGGTGACCCTGAAAAGAAACCCCGCAGCGGATCTTGTCGCTCCGCCGCATCCCAGAGCGCTTTCTTCCAGATCTTGCCGGGAGCGTCAGCTACCTCGTCCCCGTAGACATTTGCGAACTGCGTAATGTCGCGTAGGCCAAGTGGAACGGTCTTCAGACCCAGGACGCCGTTGTAGGCATCCCATCCGCTGCGGAATGGCGAATCACCGTTCGATATCCACTCCGGGCCCCAGGGAACAAACGCAGATGACGGAACAGCAACTGATAGGCCAGGCCTTCCGCCGGACCCGCCCGCACCCGCGGTACTGGCCTTCTCTTGCTCGTCGGCGTTCTTCAGCAGCAGCTTTGATTCCTGCTGGAGACGCGAGACCGTCTGCTGCAGGAGGGCCCGGTGGTTGCTGTTCCAGTCGGACCGGAAGCGCGAGGCATCCTGGCCCTTCCAGGCCGGATTGTTGTTAATCTGGCTGCTCAGCTGCGTTGACTGCTGCTGCAGCAGGTCCGCGGTCCTGCTGAACTGCTGCGCGAGGGTACGCAGTTGCTCGACGTCGGCGCCCCACAAAGTTCCTGCCATCAGTATTCCCCCCAATATTCAGCAGCCGCCCAGAGTGCTGCAGGCCCAGCCTAAGGCAAGGCCACAGCTCCCGCGATGGGGTGCCCTCCCCATGCGACCAAAGCCGGCTAACCCCGGTCTGATTCCTCCAGCACGGCAGCCTTCCGGGCGCGCAGCGCAAAGAAAGCGCCGAACGCGAAGACCTGCGTCACCACCACCAGCACAATCGCGCCGGCGATCTTGTTCCCGCCCAGGATCATGGTCAACCCCACGATCGCGGACAGGAGCGCCAGCAGGGGCAGCAGCATGTAGCCCAGGACAAACAGGGTTTCGGGTTTCTTCAGCATGTTCCTAGCCCTCGATCCGTGACCATTTGGTGAATCGGTAGCGCGTGCCGTTGGCGGCGGTCAGCCAGCCGTCCGGCGGGACGGAGGCGGACGCCTCCCAACTGGGGCCAAGCTCGGGAGCGAAGGTGTCGCCGTCGGCCTTCAGATCGATGGTGGTGACCACCGCGACATTGGCGAGATCCGTGGACTGGCGGAAGACCTCACCACCGCCCAGGATCCAGACCGTTTCGCCGCCGTCGACAAACTGCGACTCAAGGAGCGCGTCGTCCAGGGAGGGAACCACGACGGCGCCCTCCGCCTCAGGCGTGCCGGCCCAGCTTTTCTGCCGGGTAATCACGATGTTCGTGCGCCCGGGCAAGGGGCGGTACTTGTCCGGGAAGGACAACCAGGTCTTGCGTCCCATGATGACCGGGTGCCCGGTGGTGAGGCGGGTGAAGTGCTTCAGGTCCTCGGGCAGGTGCCAGGGCATGTCCCCGTCCTTGCCAATGACGCCGTCGGACGTCTGCGCCCACACCAGGCCCACGCCGGTGACGGAGGCAGCCAGTTCCTCCGTGAAGGACTGGGGATCGGTGAAGTTTTCGGTGCTCATACGGCGATCGGTGCCTTGATGGTGGGGTGGTGCTTGTAGCCAACCACTTCGAAGTCTTCCAGCGTGTAGTCGAAAATGGACTCCGGCTTGCGGTTGATCCTCAGCTGCGGGTACTCGTAGGGCTCACGCTCCAGCTGCTTGAGGACCTGGTCCATATGGTTCTCGTAAATGTGCACATCCCCGCCGGTCCAGACGAACTCACCCGGCTCAAGCCCCACCTGCTGGGCAATCATGCAGGTCAGCAGCGCGTAGGAGGCGATGTTGAACGGGACGCCCAGGAACATGTCCGCGGAGCGCTGGTAGAGCTGGCACGAGAGCTTCCCCTCTGCCACGTAGAACTGGAAGAACGCGTGGCACGGCGGCAGCGCCATGTCGTTGAGCTCGGAAACATTCCAGGCGGAGACGAGGTGCCGGCGCGAGTCCGGGTTGGACTTGAGGTTCTCCACCACTTCGGCGATCTGGTCGATGTGGCCGCCCTCGGGCGTTGGCCAGCTCCGCCACTGCACGCCGTATACCGGGCCCAGATCGCCGTCCTCGTCCGCCCATTCGTTCCAGATGGTGACACCCTGGTCCTGCATCCACTTGATGTTGGTTTCGCCGCGCAGGAACCACAGGAGTTCCACCGCCACGGACTTGAAGTGGACCCGCTTGGTGGTGATCAGCGGGAAGCTCTTTGAAAGGTCGAAGCGCATCTGGCGCCCGAAAACGCTGGTGGTTCCGGTGCCCGTGCGGTCCGATTTGTGCGTGCCGGAGGCCAGGACATCGCGCAGGAGGTCTTCATAAGGCGTTGGGATGCTCACGCCCCAAGTCTACTTTGAATGCCTGTTGACTCGCGGAGGGCCGGGCCTAGTCGTCGAACGGCTTGAACTGCTCCACCGCGACCACCCGTTTCTTCCCGCCTTGGGCCACGTGGCACACCACCACTTCGCCGGGGGACAGATACGGTTCCTTCGCGGGCAGCAGCTTCGCGAGGTGTGATGGCATGTGCTCCGCCAGCTTCCTGAGCACGGTCGGCAGCGCGGGGCGGTGCGTGCAGACAACCACAGGCCGCTGCTTATCGAAGAGGGATTCGATGACGGCCGCGGTCTTCTTGGGGCTGCGCTGGTGCTTGTGCTCGGTCAGGCCTTCCGCCAGTTTCACCTTGGCGCCCGTGGCCCGTGCGTAGGGGGCAACGGTGGCAACGCAGCGCAGCCACGGGCTGGTGACCACCCGCAGCGGCTTCCATGCCTGCAGCAGCCGGCCCACGGCCTGCGCCTGCCGGGTTCCGGTCGCCGCCAGCGGACGCTCACCCTCCGCCTTGGTCCAGGACGAGCGGGGCTTGGCTTTGGCATGGCGGAGCACCAGCAGCGGCCACGTGTCCAGCGTCCCCAGTTCGTGCGCGTCCCGCAGGTATTCAAGTGGCACGACGTCGGAGGGGTTGGACAACAGGCGGGCCGCCTTTTCGGGCGCGCACCACATGACGCTGTCCACCTCCTTGCCGTCCGGAACCAGGGTGTCGCCGTTGACCTTGACGGCCCAGTAGTGGACCTTCTTGAGGCCGGAGGCCACGTGGTAGTGGATGGGAGGCAGGGGGATGCCCAGCGGCGCCCGGAGGCCGATCTCCTCCCACACCTCACGGACGGCGCATTCGGGGACCGTCTCGCCGGCGTCGATCTTTCCTTTGGGCCAGGACCAGTCGTCATAGCGGGGCCGGTGGATCAGCAGGACCTCGAGGCGGTCCTTGCCGGCCCGCCAGGGGATGGCACCGGCCGCAATTACGGCTACGGGTTCCCCCGGGTGGTCAGTCTGGTCGGCTACGAGTGCATCGCTCGACAACGCGGCTGCCTATCGCCGGCTCAGGCTGCGTTGACGCGGCCGGGAGGCCAAGAGCCAGGACTGGACGTCTTCAAGCGGCTTGCCGTCCTCGGACAGGTGGTGCCGCGTCCAGCGGCCCTCGTTGTCCAGGTGCCAGCTGGATGTTCCGGGGGCCATGTAGCGCTGCAGGAGGTCTAGGACGTAGGTGATGTCGTCCGCACTGGTCAACTGGACCAGTGCCTCCACCCTGCGGTCCAGGTTGCGGTGCATCATGTCGGCCGAGCCGATGTACACCACGGGATCCCCGCCGTTGGCAAAGGCGAACACCCGCGAGTGCTCCAGGAACCGGCCCAGGATCGAGCGGACGGTGATGTTGTCGCTCAGGCCGGGAACGCCGGGGCGCAGCGAGCAGATGCCGCGGACCACCACATCAACCTTGACCCCTGCCTGCGAGGCGCGGTACAGCGAATCGATGATGGCCTCGTCCACCATCGAGTTCACCTTGATCTGCACCTGGCCGGGTACGCCTGCGCGGGCGTTGCGGATCTCGGTCTCGATCCGGTCGATCAGCCCCGACCGGACGGAACGGGGCGCCACCAGAAGCCGCTTGAAGGTGGACTTGGGCGCGTAGCCGGAGAGCTGGTTGAACAGCTTGGACAGGTCTTCACCCACCTGTTCATTCGCCGTCAGCAGGCCCAGGTCCTCGTAGTAACGGGCCGTACGCGGGTGGTAGTTGCCGGTGCCGATGTGGCAGTAGCGGCGAAGCCCGTCCACTTCCTGGCGGACCACTAGCGAGAGCTTGCAGTGCGTCTTCAGGCCAACGATTCCGTACACCACGTGCACGCCGGCCTGCTCCAGTTTGCGGGCCCAGGAGATGTTGGCCTGCTCATCGAACCGCGCCTTGATCTCCACCAGGGCCAGGACCTGCTTGCCGGACTCGGCGGCGTCGATCAGGGCGTCGACAATCGGGGAGTCGCCGGAGGTCCGGTACAGGGTCTGCTTGATGGCCTGCACCTTCGGGTCCGCCGCTGCCTGTTCCAGGAACGCCTGCACAGAGGTGGAGAACGAATCGTACGGGTGGTGCAGCAGGATGTCGCGGCGGCGCATGGCGGCAAACACGTTCGCCGCCTTGGAGGTCTCGGACTCGTTCAGGTACCGCGAGGTGTGCGGGACGTGCTTGGGGTAGTGCAGGTCCGCCCGGTCGATCGCGGCGATCACTGACAGGCCCCGGAGGTCCAGCGGCGCCGGCACCGAGTACACCTCGGACTCCTCCACGCCCAGCTCGCGGATCAGCAGCGCCCTGATGTTGGGGTTGATGTCGTGGGTGACTTCCAGCCTGACCGGCGGGCCGAAGCGGCGGCGCAGGAGTTCCTTCTCCAGGGCCTGCAGGAGGTTCTCGGCGTCGTCCTCTTCCACCTCCACGTCCTCGTTGCGCGTGACGCGGAAAGTGTGGTGCTCCAGGACCTCCATGCCCGCGAAGAGCTTGTCCAGGTGGACGGCGATGACTTCTTCAAGCGCGATGAACCGGGCCACGCGGCCGGGTACCGCTCCGGCGCGGGGACCGTCGATGGAGATCAGGCGGGGCAGCTGGTCCGGAACCTTGACGCGTGCGAAGAGTTCCTTGTCGCTGACCGGGTTCCGGACCACCACGGCAAGGTTCAGTGACAGGCCCGAGATGTAGGGGAACGGGTGGGCAGGGTCGACCGCCAGGGGGGTGAGGATGGGGAAGACTTTTTCCGCGAACATGACGCTGAGCTGCTGTTTGGCGGCGTCGTCCAGTTCGTCCCAGTGCATGAGGTGGATGTGCTCGTAGGCCAGGGCCGGGCGGATCTGATCGGCGTAGACCTCGGCGTGGCGTTCCTGGAGCCGGTGGGCTTCCTCGCTGATCCGCTCCAGCACCTCGACGGGGCTCAGGCCGGCGGGGGAGGGGACTGCGAGCCCGGTGGCGATGCGGCGCTTGAGGCCGGCCACGCGCACCATGAAGAACTCGTCCAGGTTGGAGGCGAAAATGGAGAGGAAGCTGACGCGCTCCAGCAGGTGCAGGGTGGGGTCCTCGGCCAGTTCCAGTACCCGCGAGTTAAAGGCGAGCCAGCTGAGTTCGCGGTCCAGGAACCGGTCCGGCCGGATGTCGCCCTCCGGCTGCAGGTTTGGAGCGAATTCCGGGATGTCGATGCGGTCCTGGGTGGCCCTGGACGCCGGCACCTCGGAGGAACCGAAGCGTGCCCGGACGGGCACCGCAACATCCTGGGACGTAGCTGTTCCGGAGGGTTCCGGGTTCATGGCTTCTCCTTTAGCTGGCGCTTTGGTGCCGGCGCTTCCGCCCCGCGCGGTTCCCTTTCAACCTTACAAGCATTCACCTGCGCCACGGCCCTTGTTTACACGGCGCGGGGCAGCGTTGTGGCCGCTCTGTTCACCCTGCCGCCGGGCCATACATGACGTCCATATCCCAGCGCGTAAAGCCGAGCCGCCGGTACAGGGCCACGGCTGCGGCATTGTCGGCGTCCACATAGAGCATGACCCCGTTCAACCCGGAGTCGCGGAGGTGCCTGATGCCCGCGATGGTCATTGCCTTGCCCAGGCCCATGCCCTGGGCTTCCGGCGCCACGCCCACCACATACACCTCGCCGATCGCCGGGTGCGAGCCGTGCCGGGGGTGGACCTTGGTCCAGTGGTAGCCCAGCAGGCGGCCGTCCCGGTCCTCGGCCAGGAAGAACCCGGCCGGATCGAACCAGTCCTCCGCCATGCGTGCCTCAAGGTCGGCCCGGGTGAGGTTCCCCTGTTCCGGATGGTGGGCGAAAGCCGCCCTGTTGGCGGCCAGCCAGGCGTCCTCGTCCTTGCCCGGCACAAAGGTGCGGATAGTTATCCCGTCCGGGACGCCGGCGTCGGGCAGGTCCGTGCCCGCCGTCGTCATCCTCATCTTCCACAGCTCGCGCACCGGCGCGTACCCGTAGCGCGCCGCAAGGTCGGCAGCTGCCTCGTGGTTGCCGTGGGACCAGGCGTTCAGTCCGTCGAAGCCCCGGACTTCCTTGAGCGCGCCCACCAGCCGGTCCGCCACTCCCTGGTTCCGGTAGGAGGGGTGGACGGCGATTTCCAGGACGCCGCTCCCGTCCGGGTCCTCAACCACGACGGCGAAGCCCGCCAGATCCTGTCCGGTCGCCGGATCGGAATCCTCGTCGGGCGCATAAAGGGCCAGCGTCAGCAGTGTGTGCTCCGCGGAGTTCCCGGCGCGCATGGTGACCAGGGTCTGCTCGGAAATGGAAGGATTTCCGTCCGATTCCTCGGCCGCGGCCAGGAGGTCGCGGCAGTCTTTCAGGAGCTGCTGGTCAACCCCGTCCCGGACGACATGGACGGGCCACTTCTGCGGATGCGCTGGAGTCATGAGCCAAGGCTATACGCCGATGGCGCGCCGGGGCTCAGGCCTCGGTAAGTTCGTCTTCCTGCTGCCGGACCAGGGTGAGGCGGTAGCCGACGTTCCTGACCGTGCTGATCAGGTTCTCGTGGTCCGCGCCGAGTTTGGCCCGCAGGCGCCGGACGTGGACGTCCACGGTGCGGGTGCCGCCGTAATAGTCGTAGCCCCAAACCTCGGTGAGCAGCTGCTGCCGGGTGAACACGCGGCCGGGGTGCTGCGCCAGGTACTTCAGGAGCTCGAACTCCTTGAAGGTCAGGTTCAGCGGCGCGCCGTTAACCCGTGCGGTGTAGCTTGCCTCGTCGATGATGACGCCGGCGGCACGGATCTCGCTGGGGGCGTCTTCCTTTTCGGGTACCGCCCGGGCGACGGACAGCCGGATGCGGGCCTCCACTTCGGCGGGGCCGGCGGAATCGAGGACGATGTCGTCAACAGCCCAGGCCGAGGAGACTGCGGCCATGCCGCCTTCGGTCAGGATCAGGACAAGAGGTGCGCTGAGTCCGGTGGCTTTAAGCAGCTGCGTGAGTGATCGGGCACCCACCAGGTCCTTGCGGGCATCCAGCAGGACGATGTCGCAGGGGTCCGTTTCGAGGAGTGCCGTGGGTTCAGCGGGGAGGATATGCACCCGGTGATTCAGCAGTTCGAGGGCAGGCAGGATGTCCACCGAAGAACCGGTGCTGTTGGTCAGTAACAGGATGTGCGACATTGTTCCTCCAAGGGCCGTCCGCGCATCATTGAGCGACTGAACCGGATTCTCACCGGCCGGTACTGGCTCCTGCACGAGGTTCCGGGCCGTCAGCACGCCGCCGGCCAGCCACCTCAGCAGGGAGCGCAGCTGAACCTTGAGTATACCCGGCGGCTCCCTCCAGACCACAGATTCGGACCGCGGACGTGGACGTTTTGCGACATATCCGGTTCATATAAGGCAGGATTGAACCAGGGCGGACCAGCCCTGCCATGAGGGGGCGGACCAGCCTCCCAGCCGACGCCAGGATGGGAAAACA
The DNA here is from genome assembly GCF_030816485.1 of Arthrobacter sp. B1I2. NCBI lineage: Bacteria > Bacillati > Actinomycetota > Actinomycetes > Micrococcales > Micrococcaceae > Arthrobacter > Arthrobacter sp. B1I2. The sequence continues at coordinate 2,258,648 of NZ_JAUSYC010000001.1, forward strand.
GCGCAGTGAGTGCACCGACGAAGCACAGGCCGGGCCCCGTATGACGGCGGAACTGCAGGCACCCGTGCGTTCGCTTGGTTCCTGGACCATCGGCGTCATCGGGATCGCCGGTCTCACTGCCATCATCGCCGGAGTGTATGCCTCTCCCGAGTCACTCGTCGCCGTCGGCGTCCTTATTGCCGCGGCGGTGGGCATCGGATGGCCGCACTTCCTGCGTATCCCGGCCAAGAAGACCCTCGCCGCCGTCATCGCCCTGCCAGGTGCAGGCGCTGCAGTCGCGGCCGGATTAGCGCCGGCCCCGGGATACCTCGACTGGACGCCGGCCCTCGTTGCCTTGGGAATGATGGCCGTCTTCGTGGTGCAGCTGGTCCGCGGCACCGGACAGGCCCAGCGGCTGGAATCCACCCTGGGGTCCTGCGCCGGCGTCCTGCTGTCCTGCCTCGGCGCCGGCTGGATTGCGGGCGCCCGGTTCAACGGCGTCCGGGAGATGCTGCTGGTGGCGGCGATCAGTGCGGCAGTAGCCTTGCTCGCCGGCCTTATCCGCTGGCCGGACAGCATCGTGGCGCCGCTCGGGGTTGTCCTCGCCGGCCTGGCCGGGCCGCTTGCAGGGCTGGTCCTGTCGGACATTGCCGTCCTGCCGGCCGCCGTCTTCGGGGTGGTGGTGGGCGCGGTCCTGGCAAGCTTCCGCAGGCTGGCCACGGTCCGCGGCGCCCCGCTCAATGTTCCTGCCGCGCTGAGCATGGGCCTCGCGCCGGTTTCGGCTGTGGGATCCCTCGCATACTTCATAGACAAACTACTCATCTACTAACGGGTTAGGATGGCACCATGTCCGTACTTGCTTTTGAAATCTTCTTCCTTGTCCTGCTCGGCATCGCGAGCCTGTCCATGGCCTGGTTTGCCGGTTTCGTGGTCTACCGCCTCTTCAAGGGCCAGAAGTAGCCACCCCTTTTCCGGAGCCAGCCGTATCTCGAGGTAATAGCAGTGCCCATTGAGATTCCTACAGATCTGACCCCCGAACTCGTCCCCCTTTCCTGGCTCATTGGTGAGTGGGAGGGCCGCGGCCGGCTGGGCAGCGGCGACGAGGATTCAGAACACTTCCTGCAGCACGTCTCCTTCACCCACAACGGCCTCCCGTACCTCCAGTACCGGGCCGAAAGCTGGTTGACCGACGACGACGGCACGCGCCTGCGGCCGCTCACCGTTGAGACGGGCTTCTGGGCGCTGGAGCGCAAGCAGCTTGATGCCGACGGCGGTCCCGGCCTGGTGCCGGCAGACATTGTGCCGGTGCTGAAGAGCGCCGACGAGGTGGAGGCGCTGCGCAACAAGGACGGCGGCTTCGACATATCGGTGTCCATCGCCCACCCCGGCGGCATCACGGAGCTGTACTACGGCCAGATCAAGGGCCCGCAGATCCAGTTGTCCACCGACATGGTGATGCGCGGCAGCCACTCCAAGGACTACAGCGCAGCCACCCGGATCTTTGGCCTCGTGGACGGCAACCTTTTGTGGCGCTGGGACGTCGCAACAGGAGGAGAGGGCGGCAACGGCCTGGAAGCCCACGCCTCCGCGTTCCTGCACAGAGTCTCCTGACCGGGAAAGGCCCCATCCATGGAAGACGGCACGGAACAAGCAGGCAAGCCCGGCGGCTACCGCGGACTCAAAGCCGTCTTCTTCAACGGCACCCTCAAGAAATCGCCCCAGACATCCAACACCGATGGGCTGATCGCCATCAGCCGCGGCATCATGGAAAAACAGGGCGTCAGCACCAAAGTGATCCGTACCGTGGACCACGACATCGCCAGCGGTGTCTACCCCGACATGACCCAGCACGGTTGGGCCACCGACGAATGGCCGGACCTCTATCCTGCCGTCCGGAAGGCCGACATCGTGGTGGTGGCGGGCCCCATCTGGCTTGGTGACAACTCGTCGCAGACCAGGAAACTCATCGAGCGCCTCTACGCCCATTCCGGCGAACTGAACAGCAACGGCCAGTGGGCGTTCTATCCCAAGGTGGGCGGCTGCCTGATCACCGGCAACGAGGACGGCATCAAGCACTGTTCCATGAACATCCTTTACAGCCTGCAGCACATCGGTTTCAGCATCCCGCCGCAGGCCGACGCCGGCTGGATCGGGCCGGTCGGCCCCGGCCCGAGCTACCTGGATGAGGGCTCCGGCGGCCCGGAGACCGACTTCACCAACCGAAACACCACCTTCATGACCTGGAACCTCCTGCACCTCGCAAAGATCCTGAAGGATGCGGGTGGCTACCCGGCCTACGGCAATCTGCCCAACGAATGGGACGCCGGAACCCATTTCGATTTCGAAAACCCGGAATACCGATAGCCTGCGAGGACTTCTACTTCATATGAGTACGCCCAGCCCTTTGTTGTCGCGCCCCGGCGCCGTCGAGGCCACCGGCCCTGACACCGGAGTCGCCGCCCACTACGGCGAGCCGCTGCGCGAGCAGCGCGCACTCGCCGCCGGAACCGCCGTCGTCGATCTTTCCCACCGCGGTGTGGTTACCGTCACCGGGCCGGACCGGCTGGGCTGGCTCAATACCCTGTCCTCGCAGCAGGTGGCGGCCCTGCAGCCGGGGGAGTCCAGCGAGCTCCTGCTCCTGAGCGTCCAGGGCCGCATCGACTTCGACGCCCGGGTGATTGACGACGGCGCGACCACCTGGCTGATCGTCGAGGCCGCCGAGGCAGCGCCGCTGGCTGAGTACCTCAACCGGATGAAGTTCATGCTGCGGGTGGAGATCGCCGACGTCTCCGCTGACTGGGCGGTCGTGGGCAGCACCCAGGCTGTACCCGAATGGTCCGGCCGCCTTGCCTGGCAGGACCCGTGGCCGCACGTAACCGCCGGCGGATACTCCTACGCCACCGTCTCCGAGGAGAACCACCCGGGGCTTGCCCGTCCCTGGTTCGAGTACCTCATCCCCGCCGCCGAACTGGAGGAAGCTGTCTCCGGGCGCGCGCTGGCCGGTGTGCTGGCCGCCGAAGCCCTGCGCATCGCCGCCTGGCGCCCCCGGATCGGTGCCGAGACGGATGACAAGACCATCCCGCACGAACTCGACCTGCTGCGCACCGCCGTGCACCTGGCCAAGGGCTGCTACAAAGGCCAGGAAACCGTCGCCCGCGTCCACAACCTGGGGCACCCGCCGCGCCGGCTTGTCTTCCTGCAGCTGGACGGTTCCCAGCACACGCTGCCGGCGGCCGGAAGTCCGGTCATGGCGGGGGAGCGCAAGGTGGGCACGATGACCTCGGTGGCCCAGCACTACGAGATGGGGCCCGTGGCCCTGGCAGTCATAAAGCGTTCCGTGGCGCCCGATGAGATACTGACGGTCCTGGACGGCGACGAGCCGTACCCTGCCGCCCAGGAACTCATCGTCGCCCCTGATGCCGGCCAGGTAGTGGGGCGCCAGACCGGATTCCTGAAGGGGCCACGCTGATGACTGAGCGCGCCGGGACCACGCCTGCGGGCGAGGGGATGGAGGCAGCGGAAGGGTACGACGACGACACGCTGGCTTTGGCGCAGACGCTCTTCCAGGCGGCGCGTGAAGGAAGCGACGCGCTGCTGGGTGCCTACCTTGACGCCGGGGTTCCCGCCACCCTGACCAACGCGGCGGGTGATTCCCTGCTCATGCTGGCCGCCTATCACGGGCACGCCGGCACCGTTCAGCTGCTCCTGCAGCACGGTGCCGACGCCAACACCGCCAATCACCGGGGCCAGACCCCGCTCGCCGGAGCGGCATTCAAGGGCTACACGGACGTGGCCCGCGTCCTGCTGGATTCCGGAGCGGATCCGGACGCCGGTGCGCCGACCGCGCGCGCTGCGGCGCAGATGTTCGCCCGCGCGGAAATCCTGGACCTCCTCCGCTAGCCTCACCCGGGTTCCGCCCGGCTCTTCAGTGAAAACTTCAGAAGGATGACCGGATGGAAAACGTAGAGAAGCCCTGGCCGGCGCTGTGGTCCCTGGTGATCGGGTTCTTCATGATCCTGATCGACAGCACCATTGTGTCCGTGGCGAATCCCCGGATCATGGAGGGACTGAACGCCGATATCAACTCGGTGATCTGGGTGACCAGCGCCTACCTGCTGGCCTATGCCGTGCCGCTGCTCATCACAGGCCGGCTTGGAGACAGGTTCGGGCCAAAGAAGCTGTACCTGCTGGGCCTGGTGGTGTTTACCCTTTCCTCCCTGTGGTGCGGCTTTGCCCAGAACGTGGAGACCCTCATCGCAGCACGCGTGCTGCAGGGCCTCGGTGCGGCGGTCATGACGCCACAGACCATGGCGGTCATCACCCGCATCTTCCCGCCCGACCGCCGCGGGGCTGCGATGGCCATCTGGGGCGCCACCGCCGGAATGGCAACCCTCGTGGGCCCGATCCTGGGCGGGGTCCTGGTGGACGGTCTCGGCTGGGAGTGGATCTTCTTCATTAACGTGCCCATCGGCGTCGTTGGCTTCATCCTGGCCGTGCGGAACGTCCCGGCACTGACCACCCACCCGCACCGGTTCGATATCCCCGGCGTACTGTTGAGCGCTGTCGGGCTCTTCCTGCTGGTCTTCGGCATCCAGGAAGGCGAAACCTACAACTGGGGCACCATCACCGGGCCCATCAGTGTGTGGGGCCTGATCATCGCCGGGCTCGTTGTCCTCGCGGCTTTCGTGGCGTGGCAGCGGTTCAATAAGGGCGAACCGCTGCTGCCCCTGGGACTGTTCCGCGACCGGAACTTCTCTCTGGCCAACCTGGGAATCACCATGGTGGGGTTCACCGTGACTTCATTCGGCCTGCCCCTGATCTTCTACTACCAGCTGGTCCGCGGCCTGACGCCCACCCAGTCGGCACTCCTGATGGTCCCCATGGCGCTGATCTCGGGCGGCATGGCACCCGTGGTTGGCAAGATCGTGGACCGGGTCAACCCGAAGTACCTGGCCGCTGCCGGCCTGACGCTGATGGCCGTCGCCTTGGTCTGGAACGGCCTGCTGATGCAGCCGGATACGCCCATCCTGTTGTTCCTGCTTCCCAGCGCCGTCCTGGGCTTCGCCAACGCCGGCATCTGGGCCCCGCTGAGCACCACCGCCACCCGGAACCTCCCGCCGCGCCAGGCCGGCGCGGGCTCCGGCGTCTACAACACCACCCGCCAGTTCGGGGCCGTGCTGGGCAGTGCAGCCATCGCTGTTCTCATCCAGTCGCGGCTGGCCGCCGAACTCCCGTCCGGCCCGGCGGCATCAGCGGGTGGGGGCATGGGCATGGGCGGTACCCTTCCCGAGTTCCTGCATGCAGGGTTTTCGACGGCGATGGCCCAGTCGATCCTCCTGCCCGCCGCAGTGGTGTTGGCGGGAGCGGCCGTGGTCCTGTTCTTTGCCAAGCCCCAGCCGGTCCAGGACTGGGGCGCAGCGGATGGCGCGGGTGCGTCAGCGAAGGTGGACGCTGGTCTGGATTCCGCCGGCTGAGAGGCCCAGTTTCCGGGCGAGCGCCAGGCAGCCGGTGTTGCTGACGTCCGCGCGCCACTGCAGCGTCAGCCCGGCCGCCAGCGCTTCGTGCCCCGCGATGGAGCCGGCCAGGGAACCCAGGCCGCGCCGGCGCCACTCGGGATCCACCAGGACACCCATGTTGGCCAGCAGGCCCTCCCATTCCCCGTAGGCCCCGCATGCAAGGGGCACGCGCCTTCCGTCCTGCTCGTGCACAATCGTGTAGCGGTTCTCGAGGTCGGAGAGGGCCACTTCGTTGACATCGTCCGGCGGGCAGCGGCCCTCCAGCTCAATCGCCTCCGGGTTCCCGTGTGAGACCGTCAGTTCCCCGGAGGGCTGCTGGAGCGGCAGGTCGTCGGCGAAGAACAGGGCCGCCGCACCCAGCCCGTGGCCGCCCTGGTCGCGGGTCAGTTTCAGGAGCGTGACGTGCTGGGCCATCTCCTCGTCAGGGATATCCGTGGCGGCATCGATGACGCTCTGCGGGCCCACCAGTGCGGAACTTCCGAACAGGCGGACGAACTCGACGCTCCTGGCTGATTCGTCCGCGCGGACAATCCGCGCCCCGGAAGCCAGGGCGTCTCCGAATGCGTCGTCGTCAAGTCCCAGCCGGCGCGCCCACGCCAGCTGGATGATGGCCGCTGAGCCGGGATCGAGTGTCATGGTCCCAGCCTAGGGCGGGCCACTGACTTAGCCGAACAGGACCGCGGCTTCGTCGTAGCGGTTTTGCGGGACGGTCTTCAGCTGGCCCAGGGCCTCCTCGAAGGCGACGTGGCGGATGTCCGTGCCTTTGAGTGCCACCATGGTGCCCCAGTAGCCTTCCACCACGGAATCGATCGCGGCCATGCCCAGCCGGGTGGCCAGCACCCGGTCGAAGGCCGAGGGGACGCCGCCGCGCTGGATGTGGCCCAGGATGGTGGCGCGGGTTTCGATGCCGGTCCGGGCCTCCAGTTCGGGGGCCAGCTGGTCGGCGATGCCGCCCAGGCGGGGACGCCCGAAGGTGTCCAGGCCGCGCTCGGAGTGGGGGCTTTCCATGTGCTCGGGCACGAAGCCTTCGGCGACCACCACCAGGGGCGCACGGCCGCGGTGGTGGGCTTCCTTGACCCATTCGGTGATCTGTTCGATGCTGACCTTTTGCTCCGGGATGAGGATGGCGTGCGCGCCCGCGGCCATGCCTGCGTGCAGGGCGATCCAGCCCACGTGCCGTCCCATCACTTCGGCGATCATGCACCGGTGGTGGGATTCGCCGGTGGTGCGGAGGCGGTCGATGGCTTCCGTGGCGATCTGCACGGCGGTGTCGAAGCCGAAGGTGTAGTCGGTGGCGTCGAGGTCATTGTCCACCGTCTTGGGGACACCCACGATCTTGAGTCCGGCGTCCGTCAGGCGCTTTGCCGCAGCAAGCGTTCCCTCACCGCCAATGGCGATGATCGCGTCGATGCCCAGACGGTCCATGTGGGCCTTGATGGTTTCGGGACCGCCACCGTTTTCGAACGGGTTGGTGCGGGACGTGCCCAGGATGGTACCGCCCTGCTTGGCGATGCCGCGGACCATGGTGCGGGGGATGTCGATGATGTCGCCCTCCACCACGCCGCGCCAGCCGTCGCGGAATCCGACGAATTCCTGGCCGTGGATGGCGATGCCCTTCAGCACAGCGCCACGGATCACGGCGTTCAATCCGGGGCAGTCGCCACCGCTGGTGAGGATTCCAATTTTCATGTTCGGCTCAAATCCTGGAGAGAAGGTTTACAGGCAGAGCGCCACGCTGAGCTCACCTAGAAGTGTAGTGGGGTGTGTGGGGTACGACACAAACCGGTTACATGGGGTGCGCCCGCGCAGGGAAGGTCCCGGGCATGGACAGGCCCCTGCTTTCGTGGATCAGGCGCGAAAGCAGGGGCCGTGGTCCCGTACAAGCCGGGATGCGGTGCCGTGGTAGTCAGGGCCGGTTGAGCGACCGGCGGTCCAGGAACGTCTGGAGCGGGATCTCGTTGCGCTGGTCCGGGAGGATTACCCAGGCCAGGAGGTAGAAGATCACGGCAGGCCCGGGGAGCAGGCAGAACAGCAGGAAGGCGATGCGGACAAAGGCCACGTCGACGTTGAGCTTGGCAGCGATACCGCCCAGCACCCCGCCTACCCAGCGCTCCGGGCCGCGCTTCAGGCCGAAGCCCCTGACAATGCTGAAGAACTTATCCATGGTTCAAGACTTCCCTGTAGTTGATTCGTTGTCACGTTTACGGGCGGAGAGCAGGCCGCCTGCCACCAGGGCCACACCCGCGCCGATCATGAGGCCGATCAGGACGTACGTGCCGTTGAGGGTCACGATGCCCAGCTGCGCCACGATGATCAGCGCGGCCAGCGCCAGGACGATCAGTCCCCACACCACCGTTCCCACCCTGGCAGGTGCCGGTCCGGCTGTGTCCTGGCCCGCCGTCGTCGGAATATTGCTGCTGTCCATCTCAGTTGCCTTCCTGGATAGTGACGTTGCTGAAGGTGCCATCGATCCGCACCACCAGGTGGTTGCCGGGCTTGTCCGTGTTGTAGCTGCTTTCACGGGTGGTGGTGCCGCCGCGCTGGCCGCTTGACTCGTTCAGGTTTCCCATGGTCATGTCCGCCTTGATATCGACGGGCACGTTCTGCGGGATAACCACGGTCACGTTGCTGGCGGTGATGTCCAGGGGAACCACGACGTCGGAAGCCAGGGTGGCGGTTGGTGTCAGGTCCGTGAGGTCCACAGTTCCCCGGCCGGCGGTGATGTCGATGCCGCCGCGCGCCTCCTCGATGCTGGCCGGGTTCCAGTCCACCTGCTGGAAACGCATCCGGCCGTCGTCCAGGGTGTTGTAGATGCCGCCGGTGACCAGCGCGATCACCGCAAAGAGGCTCAGGACGCCGGAGGTCCGGCCGCGGAAGCCCGCCACCAGGATGCCCAGGCCCAGGACCGCGGCCGCGCTGGCCCACACAATCGCGTTGGCCGAGCCGCCCAGGTTTATGATGTTCGCAGCATCCAGCGCCTTGAGTCCGCCGCCCACCAGCAGTGCTGACCCTGTTGCGATGGCGACGGCGGGAGCGCCGGGACCGGATGGCCGGGGCTTTGGCGGCTGCGGGGGAACCCACGGTGCGGGGTAGCTGCTTCCACCGGGCACCCCGCTTCCTGGCCCGCCCTGACCCGGGCCGCCGGGGGTGCCGGGGGCACCACCGCCGGGAATGCCGTAACCGCCGTGGCCATAGGTGCCGGTACCGGTTCCGCTGGTGGGTCCATTGCCGTACGGGGGCGCTGCAGGGAATCCGGCGGATGAGCCGGAAGCCGTGCCTGCCGTGAACGGTGCGGTCTGTTCCGTACGGGAGCGCCCCATCGGGTATACAGCACCGGGGGTGGCCGCCCCGTGGGCGGCCACCGTTGGTTGGGCCTTGTTGCGCTGGGAGAGGTAGTAGATCAGGTAGACCGCGCCGCCCACCCAGAAGACGGTCCAGAGCAAGCCGCTTAGCCCGTTATGGCTCCAGCCCCAGAAGCCTCCGCCCAGGCCGGTGAGTCCAAGGACCGTGGCGATGAGGGAACCCGTCATGCCGCTGGACCAGCGGCCCGCGCCGGCTTCCTGGACATGGATCCTGCCGTCGGGTTCCGGAAGGAAGGCCCATGCCAGGCCGTAGAGCAGCACGCCAATGCCGGCCAGGAGGGTCAGGACGATAAAGACGCCGCGGATGATGATGGGGTCCACGCCGAGACGGTGGGCGATGCCGCTGCAGACGCCGCCGATCCACCGGTCGTTGCCCCGGTAAATGCGCTGGCTGCGGACCCAGCCGAAGAAGTCGGTGGAAGGAACCGGGGTGGTGGAGCTGCCCTGGAATGCGTAGCCCTGGGGCGGATCGGCCGGACCTGCGCCCGGATCAGCCGGGTCAGCTGCCGGACCTGCGCTCGGGCCCGCCGCAGGCTCGGGTGGCGTTGAGGAAGGGGACGGCAGCGGCTCGGTGGGCCGCTCGCTGTCCGGACCGGGAACGGGCCCGGCTGGGTGTTCGTCGTCGGGGGAAGGGGTCTGCGAGTTCATACCTCGATCCTCCCGTCCATGCCCGTTGCCGCTCTACTGGGGGAAACCCTGAACCGTCCCTGAGCTGTCCCCGGTTAGCGGCCGGACGCGGTCCGGGCAACCCTGATCCGTGTTTGGATTGATCCATGACAACCCTCCCGGTGCGCCCGCCCCTGGCACGGAGCAGCGACCGTGTCATTGCCGGAGTGTGCTCCGGCCTGGCCGCGCACATGGGCTGGCCGGTAAAGAACGTCCGGCTGGGCATGGTCCTTGCCTCGTTCGCAGGAGGGGCGGGCCTGGTCTTTTACGCATGGCTTTGGATCATGGTGCCCACCGCGGACGAGGCGGCGCGCCGCAACGCCCGCCGGCCGGCGTCGCCCATTGCTCCAGCGGTAAGCCAGCCAACCCTGGGCCCGCCGATGCAGGGCCAGCCGGCCCAGGGAACGCCGTCCGACGGCGGAACATCCGCAGGTGCCGGTGGATCCGTTGCCGCAGGCGCGCCGGCCGGTCCGCCCTGGTTCCGGGTGCACGGGATGCGGTACGGGAAGGAAATCCTGCTCGGTAGCGGTCTCCTGCTGGTGGCCGGCATCATGATCGCCCAGCTGCTGGGAGTGGACGTGTCCCTCGGGACGCTGATTCCTGCTGCGGCGGTGCTGGGCGGTGCCTCGATCGCCTGGATGCAGCTGGACGAGACCCGGCGCGCAGGGCTGGTGGACAAGACCAAGGCGGACCAGGCCGGCGGGTGGGGCCGGCTTGCTGCAGGCTTGGCCCTGGTGGTGGCCGGGGTCCTGGTGATGGTGTCCGGCTCGGGCTCGTGGGAACAGACGTGGCTGGCGTTGCTGGCTTCCGTGGCCGTCCTGGGCGGCGTGGTGCTGGTCCTGCTGCCGTGGGCGCTGAAGTTCTGGCGGGACCTGGAAGCCGAACGCGCCGGTAGGATCCGCGAGACGGAACGGGCGGAGATCGCTGCCCACCTCCACGACTCCGTGCTGCAGACGCTCGCCCTGATCCAGCGGCGCGCCGGCAACGAGCACGACGTCGTCCGCCTTGCCCGTGCCCAGGAACGCGAGCTGCGCGGCTGGCTGTTCCAAGACCCCGGCCGCGAAAGCGGACAGCTTTCAGACCGGATCAAGGCCGTCGCCGCCGAGGTGGAAGACCTGCTCGGCAACGCCGTGGAAGTAGTCACCGTTGGTGATGCCGCCATGACAGAGGCGCACGAAGCCCTGGTCCAGGCAAGCCGGGAGGCCATGCTCAACGCCTCACGGCACGGCGGCGGAACCGTCTCGGTCTACCTTGAAGCATCCGACGGGAAGGCCGAGATTTTCATCAAGGACAGAGGGCCCGGTTTCCAGCTGGGGGATGTGCCGGCGGACCGGCTCGGCGTCAGGGAATCAATAATCGGCAGGATGAAACGGCACGGCGGCTCGGCGGTAATCCTCAGCACGGGGGACGGTACCGAGATCCGGCTGAGGCTGCCGACTGCAGCAGAACATGCGGAAGGAAAATCATGAACACAACCAAGGCGGCAGGTGCCGGAGGCGCCCGGCCGGCCAATTCCGTGCGGGTGGTCATTGTGGACGACCACGCGATCTTCCGGTCCGGGCTGAAAGCGGACCTCGACGCCGGCATCCACGTGGTGGGCGAGGCCGCCACTGTTGAACAGGCCATCGCCGTGATCGCCCAGCAGCGACCCGACGTCGTCCTCCTGGATGTGCACCTGCCCGGCGGGCTGGGTGGGGGTGGCCGGGAAGTGATCGCCGGCTCCGCCGCGCTCCTGTCCACTACCCGATTCCTCGCCCTGAGCGTCTCCGACGCGGCGGAGGACGTGGTGGCCGTCATCCGCGCCGGTGCCCGGGGCTACGTCACCAAAACCATCTCCGGCCCCGAGATTACCGACGCCGTGTTCCGGGTGGCAGGCGGTGACGCGGTCTTCTCGCCACGCCTTGCCGGGTTCGTCCTGGACGCCTTCGGCACCGCTCCCGCCGATATTGCCGATGACGAGCTGGACAAGCTCTCCGCCCGGGAACTCGAGGTCATGCGCCTCATTGCCCGGGGCTACAGCTACAAGGAAGTGGCCAAGGAGCTCTTCATCAGCATCAAGACGGTGGAAACCCACGTGTCAGCGGTGCTGCGCAAGCTCCAGCTCTCCAGCCGGCACGAACTGACCAAGTGGGCCGCGGAGCGCCGCCTCCTCTAAAACAGAGATGCTCCATCACTTTTGGTCCCTAAACACTGCCGTTAGGGACCAAAAGTGATGGAGCATCGGTGGTTTGGGGCGTCCTACTGGGCCTTGCCCAGGAAGTCCTGCAGGCGCTGGACGCCCGTGGCGAGGTCGTCATCGCCAAGCGCGTAGGAGAGGCGCACGAAGCCGGACGGACCGAATGCCTCGCCGGGAACCACCGCCACCTCGACCTCGTCGAGGATCAAGGCGGCCAGCTCGGCGGAGGTCTGCGGCGTGGCGGTGCCGGACGCCGTCGGGAATTCCTTGCCCAGCAGCGCGCGGACGTCCGCGTAGACGTAGAAGGCGCCCTTCGGCGTGGGGCATTCCACCCCTTCGATCGCGTTCAGGCCGGCGACGATGGCCTTGCGCCGGCGGTCGAATGCCACCTTCATCTCGTCCACGGCGGTCAGCGGGCCGGACACCGCGGCGAGGGCAGCGATCTGCATGATATTCGAGACGTTGGAGGTGGCGTGCGACTGCAGGTTGGTGGCCGCCTTGATGACGTCGGCAGGCCCGATCATCCAGCCCACGCGCCAGCCGGTCATGGCGTACGTCTTGGCAACGCCGTTGAGGATGACCACCTTGTCGCCCAGCTCGGGGGCCGCGGTGGCGATCGACGTGAACGGCACGCCGTCGTAGGTCAGGTGCTCATAGATCTCATCCGTGACCACCCACAGGCCCTTGGCCGCGGCCCACTTGCCGATCTCCGCCACCTGCTCAGGGGAGTAGACAGCACCCGTGGGGTTCGACGGCGAGACGAACAGCAGGATCTTGGTGCGGTCCGTCACGGCTGCTTCGAGCTGTTCAACGGTCACCAGGTAGTCCTGTTCGGGCCCGGCGAAAACCTCCACGGGGACGCCGCCGGCGAGCCGGATGGCCTCCGGGTACGTGGTCCAGAACGGAGTGGGCACAATGACCTCGTCGCCCGGATCCACCAGGGTGGCGAAGGTGTTGTACACGGCCTGCTTGCCGCCGTTGGTGACCAGCACCTGCGAGGGGTCCACCGCGTAGCCGGAATCGCGCAGGGTCTTCTCTGCGATGGCCTTCTTCAGCTCGGGCAGGCCGCCGGCGGGGGAGTAGCGGTGGTACTTGGGCTGGCCCGCAGCCTCGATTGCCGCCTGGACAATGTAGTCAGGGGTGGGGAAGTCGGGTTCGCCCGCGCCGAAGCCAATAACCGGCCGGCCAGCTGCCTTCAGCGCCTTGGCCTTGGCATCGACGGCCAGGGTTGCGGATTCGGCAATTGCGGAAATGCGTTGGGAAACGCGGGCGGCAGACATGGCAGGTCCGTTCTTCGCTTGCAGCCGGCAGGCTGGAATGTGGGATTCGACGAGTTCTACTCTATGCTGTTCACCGGACCCTCCGGGGTGCCGGTTTTGATTTATGACTGCCCCGCGCAGTACGTTTCAGGCCGGTCTTCGGGTGGGCCGGGGCGGGCTGGTTTTACGTAGGCGAGGTTCTTGCGTAGACTGGTTCACCGGTGTTGAAACACGGATGATGACGTGCGCCCCAGTTCAAACTGGTGTTGGGTCGTCAAAGAGTGGCATTCACTCCATAGGGTAGTGGCGCAATTGGTAGCGCAGCGGTCTCCAAAACCGCAGGTTGCAGGTTCGAGTCCTGTCTGCCCTGCGCAAGCTGCTCCGGGCGAAAGCCCGGGGCAGGCGCAGCAACCATGGTTCTGATCAGGGCCGGGTAATCCACCATTGCAAAGATGAGCGAGGACCAGGTGACCGAAACAGCTGCCAGCAGCTCCAAGGGCCGCCCAGCTAAGAAGGAAGCCAAGGCAAACTTCTTCGCCCGCATTGCACTCTTTGTCCGCCAGATCATCGGCGAACTTAAGAAGGTTGTAGCCCCCACCCGCAAGGAATTGATCAATTACACGCTCGTGGTGCTGGTGTTCGTGGCCATCATGATGGTCATCGTCAGCCTGCTGGACATTGGTTTCGGAACCGCTGTCAGCTGGATCTTCGGCGGCACCGGCCCCAAGGACAGCTAAGGCTGCACAATCCGCAGGCCGCGTGTTTCGCCCGGGAAACCGGAGGGAAGCGCCGGTGTGCGGGATTGAGCCATTTAAATAGGCATGTTAGGCAATGAGGAAGCAGGAGACCAAGTGTCTGAGCAGGAGCTCGAGGTAACCGAGACTGGGCTGGAAGAATCCCCGGACGTCACGGCAGAAGCCGGTGAAGAGTCCGAGGTTGAGTCCTCCACGCCCGAATTCGACGACGCCACCTCCGATATTGCAGAAGCTGCCGAAGGCAACGCTTCAGACGCTGACGGGGACGATGAGCCCGCCGACGCCCTTGCAGCCGCGGCAGCAACTGCAGCCGTTGACCCGGCAGAGGAGTTCAAGGCCAAGCTGCGCCGCCAGGAAGGTGACTGGTACGTCATCCACTCCTACGCCGGGTACGAAAACCGCGTGAAGGCCAACCTTGAAACCCGCATCCAGACCCTGGACATGGAAGATTACATCTTCGAAATCCAGGTGCCCATGGAAGAAGTCGTGGAGATCAAGAACGCCCAGCGCAAGGTCATCAACCGCGTGCGCATTCCCGGCTACGTGCTTGTCCGCATGGACCTGACCGACGCCTCCTGGGGCGCCGTCCGCCACACCCCCGGTGTCACCGGCTTCGTGGGCAACGCCCACAACCCGGTCCCGCTGCGCCTGGACGAGGTCTTCTCCATGCTCGCTCCGGTCTTCGAAGAAGAGCAGGCCGAGAAGGGCAAGCCGGTCAACAAGCAGCACCAGGCCCCGGTGGACGTTGACTTCGAAGTTGGCGAGTCTGTCATCGTCAAGGAAGGCCCGTTCGAAACCCTTCCTGCCACCATCTCCGAGATCAAGGTCGAATCCCAGACCCTCGTGGTGCTGGTTTCCATCTTCGAGCGCGAAACGCCTGTCACCCTGGCGTTCAACCAGGTCACCAAGATCTGACAAGCCAAAGAATTCGTCCCGGCGCTGCCCGCTTAGCAGCACCGGAACGGCCGGCCGCCTCGCCATGGCGGCCAAAAACCTGAGGCACGCTCCTGTGCCCCAGGACGTTATTGAGAGAAGGACCCTACATTGGCTCCCAAGAAGAAGGTCACCGGCCTCATCAAGCTGCAGATCCAGGCAGGTGCCGCCAACCCGGCCCCGCCGATCGGTCCTGCGCTTGGCCAGCACGGTGTCAACATCATGGAATTCTGCAAGGCGTACAACGCTGCGACGGAAGCCCAGCGCGGAAACGTCATCCCCGTGGAAATCACGGTCTACGAGGACCGTTCCTTCACGTTCATCACCAAGACCCCGCCGGCTGCAGAGCTCATCAAGAAGGCTGCAGGCGTTGCCAAGGGTTCAGCTACCCCGCACACCGTCAAGGTTGCCAAGCTGACCCAGGCCCAGGTCAACGAGATCGCCTCCACCAAGATGGAAGACCTCAACGCCACCAGCCTCGAAGGCGCAGCCAAGATCATCGCCGGCACCGCCCGTTCCATGGGCATCACCGTCGAAGGCTAACTCCCTTCGCTGTCCAGCGTCAGGGTAGTTGACGACGACGGGCGGCACCGCCGGGAACTCCGGCACCAAACACATTGAAATGTTGGTCATCCGGGCCGGATAACGAACCGGATCACCGACTGTGGCAGGGCCCAGCGCGGTCCGCAGACCACAACTGCACAAGGAGAAATAAGCAGCATGGCAAAGCGCAGCAAAGCATATGAGGCAGCAGCCGCCAAGATCGACGCGGAGAAGCACTACGCACCGTTCGAGGCAGTAACGCTGGCCAAGGACACCAACCCGTCCAAGTTCGACGCCACCGTTGAGGTCGCCTTCCGCCTCGGCGTTGACCCCCGCAAGGCTGACCAGATGATCCGCGGCACCGTCAACCTGCCTCACGGCACCGGTAAGACCGCCCGCGTCCTGGTCTTCGCCACGGGCGACAAGGCTGAGGCAGCAATCGCAGCCGGCGCCGACTTCGTTGGTTCCGACGACCTGATCGAAAGGATCCAGGGCGGCTGGACCGACTTCGACGCCGCCGTCGCCACCCCTGACCTCATGGGCAAGGTTGGCCGCCTCGGTAAGGTCCTGGGTCCGCGTAACCTGATGCCGAACCCGAAGACCGGCACCGTGACGGCAGACGTCGCCAAGGCTGTCAACGACATCAAGGGTGGCAAGATCGACTTCCGCGTCGACAAGCACTCCAACCTGCACTTCATCATCGGCAAGGTGTCCTTCGACGCCGTCAAGCTGGCTGAGAACTACGCAGCAGCACTGGAAGAGGTGCTTCGCCTGAAGCCGTCCGCTTCCAAGGGCCGCTACATCCAGAAGGCCACTGTTGCCACCACGTTCGGCCCGGGCATCTCCGTTGACCCCAACGTCACCAAGGTGCTCACCGACGTGTAGTCATTGTTGAGGGACTGAGGTTCCTGCTCCGGATCGATTCCGGAGCAACCGAAGACCGCCCCGGCGCCTAGGCGCCGGGGCGGTCTTCTTTCTTGCCCCATTTACTTTGCCTAAGCTGGCTGCATGGACCGGTTTGAGCCGACTGAACCCGCGCCAATCCCGCCGCCCGGGGCTTTGGTGATTGCCGCCGTCGCCGTTCCTCCATCGCCCCGCGAGGGAGCAGGCTTCCAGGACTTCAACGACTGCCAGGCGATGCGGACGACGCAGGAGTTGGATACATGGGGCGACCTTGACCACGGCTACACCTTTGCTGAGGAAGTTGAACACTGGCGCGGCACCGAGTACGAGGCCCGACACCTCTTCCTGGCCAGGCTCGGCCCGGTTCCGGTAGGCATGTGTTCGGTGACTCTGCCCCTGCGGGAGAACACCACCACCGCCGGGATCAACGTCCTGGTGGCACCTGCTTTCCGCCGGCGCGGGCTGGGGCGCCAACTCCTTGCCTACGCCGAGGGTGTGGCGCGGGAAGACAGCCGTGCTTTTTTGGATGGCTACTTCGAACTTCCCGCCAAGCTGGTGGAGTGTGCCGGCGGACCACTTGTGCGGGCGAAATCGGGGGCCGGGGCCCTGCCGGCAGGAGACCCCTCCACCGCTTTCGCCGTGGCCGGCGGCTACGAGCTGGAGCAGGTGGAGACCTCAAGCCGGCTTGTCCTGCCCGTCCCGCCGGACCTGTTGGCGGAATTGGAAGCGGCCGCCTCAGCAAAGGCACGCAATTACACCGTAGTGATGTGGGCCGATGCCTGCCCGGAGGAACTGCTGGACAGTTACGCCGCGCTCAATGCGCGGATGAGCGTTGATGCCCCTACTGCCGGGATGAACTGGGAAGGCGAGGTCTGGGACGCTGCCAGAGTCCGGCAGAACGAGGAAACACTCGGGCGCAGCGGCGTCCAGGCCGTTGCAGCCGCTGCCATGTGGGAGGACACCCGGGAACTGGTGGCCTATACGGTACTGAACTGGCGCCCTGGGATCCCGCACTCGATCCTGCAGCAGGACACCTTGGTGAGGTCAGAACACCGCGGCCGGCGCCTCGGCACGCTCATCAAAGTAGCAAACCTGCGGCAGGCGCAAGGCCGATGGCCGGCGGCCCGATCGGTCCTGACATGGAATGCCAACGAAAACCAACATATGCTGGCCATAAATACCGCCCTTGGATTCAAGCCTGCAGGTTATGAAGGTGAGTGGCAGAAACGGCTGGGATGATGCCCGAATGGCAATAGACGTAAAGATCGAGCAGCTATGGATCCCCGACTCATTGGACACCCCCGACGCAGCGGACTTCCTCGCCGCCGTCGAAGTGGGCCGCAAGGTGCGGATGCAGACGTGGGGCAGCGACGATCTGGCCTATGGTCCTCTGGAGAAGCTGCTTGAGTTCGCGGACCCGTACGAGCGCCAGCTGATCCTCGTGGCCAAGGTGGAAGGCGCCATCGTGGGAACGGTTGATATTGCACTGCCCCTGACCGACCACCTGGACCTCGCCGAGCTCACCCTGGACATCCTGCCCGAGTTCCAGCGGCAGGGCGTGGGACGGCGGCTGCTGGAGGCGGCCGAACAGCTGGCCAGGGGAGAAGGCCGCACCATGATCCTGGTGGACACCAACCACCCCGGCGCTTCACTGCATGAGTTCGAACGGGCCCAGCTGGTCCCCGGCACCGGCCAGGGGTTCGTGCCCCTTGAGAGCCGCGAAGTGGAGTTCGCGCAGAAGACCGGTTACACGCTGCAGCACATCGAGCAGTTCAGCTCCTGCCTCCTGCCCCTGGATACCAAGCTGGTGGCTGACCTCCAGGCCGAAGCCGAGGAAGCGAACAACGGCAGGTACCGGCTGCACCACTGGACCGACCGCTGCCCGGAACAATGGCTGGAGGCCGTGGCCGTCCTGGAAAACCAGGCAGGGGCCGACATCGATCCGTCCCTGGACGCGCCCATTGAGCAGGACATGGTGTTCGACGCCGGCATCCTGCGTGAAGCGGAAGACGTCGCCATCGCGCAGGGACGGAGAACGGTGGTCACCGCCGTCGAGCACATCGCCACGGGATCCCTGGTGGGACTGACCACGATCACCGTGCTGGCGCACCGGGCCGACGTCGTGTTCCAGGACGATACCCTGGTGCTGCAGGAACACCGCGGCAACAAACTCGGCCTGCTGATCAAGGTGGCCAACATGGAGCGGCTCAGCGAGCAGTTCCCGGATGCGCGCATTATCTACACCTGGAATGCACCGGAAAACCGGTACCTCCTGACGGTCAACAGGCAGCTCGGATTCCAGATCGCCGGCGTGACCGGGATCTGGCAGAAAGAACTCACCACGCTGCATACCAGCACCAGTTAACCGTCCGATTTGGCGGACGGGCAAAGCCTCGCGTAAGCTGGGAGTACCAAAGACCGTCGGTTGTTGGAAATCCACTCCCCTGAACATGGCTCAACTCTGTAGTTGTGCGCTGGGGACCACAGTGGCTTTCCGGACGAAGGACCCTCAACGCAGGGCGGCCGGCGCAGGTGAACGAAGCAAAGCTCCACGGTACAGCCGTGTTGAGCCAAGCCCCGTGCATCTGCGCGGGGCGTTTTTAGTTTTAGCTCTCTTGAGCGGGGACCGTCGAATACCGGCACTATCCCCGGAAGGAGGGTTATGGCAACGCCTACCAAGGTTTCAGCAGTAGCTGAGATCACTAACGATTTCAAGGAATCGAACGCCGCTGTCCTGACCGAATACCGCGGGCTCACCGTTGCACAGCTCAAGCAGCTGCGTGTTTCTCTCGGCCAGGACACCAAGTTCGCGGTCGTCAAGAACACCCTGACCGCCATTGCAGCCAAGGAAGCCGGAGTCGAAGCATTCGACGGCCAGCTTGCCGGCCCCACTGCAATCGCGTTCATCAAGGGTGACGCAGTTGCCGCTGCCAAGAGCCTGACGGATTTTGCCAAGGCCAACAAGCAGCTGGTCATCAAGACCGGTTACTTTGAGGGCAAGGCGCTGGACGCCACCGAGGTTGCCGCACTGGCTGCCCTCGAGTCCCGCGAGCTGCAGCTCGCCAAGGTTGCAGGTGTCCTCAAGGCACCCGCCGCCGCAGCTGCACGCATCATCGACGCACTGCGCCTCAAGCTTGAAGAAGAGAACGGTGCACCGGCAGCTGCCGAAGCGCCCGCCGCTGAAGAAGCCCCTGCCGCTGAAGCTGAAGCTGCCGCTGAAGCTCCGGCTGCCGAAGAGAACTAATTCTCTTACCCCCACCAGACTCCGGTGCCAGCCCGGCCGCGCGCCGTTCGGACACCACAACAGGAAGGACGCCTACCATGGCGAAGCTCAGCAACGAAGAGCTCATTGAAGCTTTCAAGGAACTGACCATCATCGAGCTCTCCGAGTTCGTTAAGCTCTTCGAAGAGACCTTCGAAGTTACCGCCGCTGCTGTTGCAGTTGCTGGCCCCGCCGGCGCTGCTGCTGAAGAGGTTGAAGAGAAGACTGACTTCGACGTCGTCCTCGAAGCTGCCGGTGACAAGAAGATCGCAGTCATCAAGGAAGTTCGCGCAATCACCTCCCTCGGCCTCAAGGAAGCCAAGGACCTGGTTGACAGCGCACCGAAGGCTGTTCTCGAAGGCGCCACCAAGGAAGCTGCCGAGAAGGCCAAGGAGCAGCTCGAGGCTGCAGGCGCTACCGTTACCCTCAAGTAACAACGCCTTTTCCTTCGGAAACCCCGTCCACTTCGGTGGGCGGGGTTTCCTGCTTTAAACGGGGTTCCTGCTTTTAGATCGGCGTTTCCTGCTCTGGATGGTGTTTCCTGTTTTAGAAGGTGCTACTGCCTTGGACGGGGTCGCTGATGTCCGCTACGACGGCGCCCAGGGCTGAGGTCAGGGCATCGGCGTCGATGAACGCGCTGTAGCCGTGGGCGCCGGCTCCCATGGAGATCCGGCGTCCGGTGATGGTGGCGTCGGCATAGACCGGCCAGGCGGTGGTGCTTCCCAACGGCGTGATGGTGCCCCGCTCATAACCGGTCGCCTCCAGTGCGGTCCCGGCGGGCGGGAGGGACAGCTTGTTGACGCCCAGCAGGGAACGGAGTTTGGGCCACGAGATCTGCCGGTCGCCCGGGATCAGCGCGAACAGGAAGGTGCCATCCTTGTGCTTGACCACCAGGGACTTGACGATGTCCGCCGGACTGATGCCCAGGATGCCTGCAGCTTCTTCGAGGCTCTTCGCAGCGGGGCGTTCCACCACATCAACCTGCAAGCCCCGGGCCGCGGCGTCGGCCAGGAACCGTTCATGTCCGACGCCGTCCGTACCGTTGCCGGATGCGCCCCCCATCAGTCGCGGTACAGCAGGAGTGCTTCGCCCTGCCCGCCGCCGCCGCAGAGGGATACGGCAGCCTTGCCCGTTCCGCGCCGTTTCAGCTCATGCGCGGCGTGGGCAGCCAGCCGCGCTCCCGAGGCCCCGATCGGATGCCCCAGGGCGATGGCACCGCCGTGGATGTTGCACTTCTCCAGGGGGTAGTCCAGGTCCTTGAGGGACTGCACGGCCACGGAACCGAAGGCCTCGTTGATCTCAATGAAGTCAAGGTCGGCGGCGTTCCAGCCGGCCTTGCCGAGGGCGTTCATGATGGCGTTTGAGGGCTGGGAATGCAGGGAGTTGTCAGGGCCCGCCACCTGCCCCGGCTTTCCCACCACCGCCAGGTACTCCAGCCCGTGCTCCTCCGCATAGCCGCGGGACGAGAGCACCAGGGCGGCGGCGCCGTCGGACAGGGGGGAGGAGTTGCCGGCCGTAATGGTGCCGTCGGTTACGAACGCTGCCCGCAGGCCGGCCAGTGACTCCACCGAGGTATTGGGGCGGACGCCTTCGTCGGTATCCACCACCAGGGGCTCGCCTTTGCGCTGCTTGACGCTGATGGGTGCGATCTCGCCGTCGAACGTTCCGTTCTTTGCCGCCAGCGCGGCGCGCTGGTGGGACTGGGCTGCAACGTTGTCCTGTGAGGCGCGGTCGATGCCCAAAGTGAGGTTCCTGGTCTCGGTGGACAGGCCCATGGACTGCCCGTCGAAGGCGTCGGTCAGTCCGTCATGGGCGGCGGCGTCCAGTGCCTGGATGGACCCGTACGTCCACCCCTGACGGGAGCCGGGGAGCAGGTGCGGCGCCCGGCTCATCGATTCCTGTCCGCCGGCCACCACCACCGCGGCCTCGCCGCCGCGGATCATCCGGGCTGCGTCAATCACGGAAGTGAGGCCGGAAAGGCACACCTTGTTTACCGTCACCGACGGGACGTTCCACCCGATGCCGGCGCCGATTGCGCTCTGCCGCGCGGGATTCTGCCCGGCGCCTGCCTGGAGCACCTGGCCCATGATCACGGCCTCGACGTCGCCGGCGTCGACACCGCTTGATTCCAGCGCGGCCTTGATGGCGTGGGCGCCAAGATCCACTGCTGTGAGACTGGACAGCTGACCGTTGATCCGGCCCTGCGGAGTCCGCGCTGCCCCAAGGATGACAACGTCATTGCTGTCAGGAGAGTTGCCCATGGTAATCACTTTCAATCCGGTTCCGATGTAAACCACCAAGGCTATCGTGAGCCTGGTCACCCAACTATTCAAACGCTGGAACCGCTATGTGCATTCCTGGCGGCGCATCCTGCTTTCCCTACCGGCTCGGCGGCGCGAACTGGCACATCAGCGGCAGGGGAGAGGTCACCACCGCCGCGTTGTGCACGACGGCGGCTGCTTGCGTAGGGTGGACGGCGAGGCTTTGCAGGGGGACGCGCTTTGCAGGGGGACACAGGGTCCGGAGCCGGGACGGAGCGGGATCGTGAAGAAGACACTTACGGCGGTGGCAATCGCCGCCATGGCCGCACTCGCCGGCAGTGCGCTGGCCGGCTGCTCGGTGTCCACACCGGCCCCGGCCGAATCCGTCAAGCCCACGGCATCTCCGGGGCAGACCCGGGACGGGGCCCGCAGCAGCCCCGCTGCCAGCGAAAGCACGGGAAGCCAGGGCGCCGGGGCAACCGGGACCCGGGAAGCCTGCGAACTCTTCAACAAGCTGGTGGCGGACTATGCCGCTGTTGCGCCCACCGACCCCAAGGGCTATGAGGACGTGTACCTGAAGGCCCAGGACGCCAAAGACGGTGTCTCCGGTGATCTTCAGGGCCTCTTTGCTTCGCTGGGCCTGCTGGCCATCGACCACTCATCGGCGGCTGAATCGGGCGGCAAACCGGCACAGGAGTCCCAGGACGCGGTCCGGGACGCCGTCTTCGCGAATTCCCCAGCCTGCACGGCGGAGGGCGTGACCCTCCGGCTCTAGCATCCCGGCGGCGGCTGCGGGCGGGCGTCACATCAGGTGCTTGCAATCCGGCCGGATGTGGGGTAGACAGGTGGGTTGTTTTGCCGTATCGTAGATATTTGCGTCTTCCCTGTTTACCTTCAGCCTTCATATAGCGGTGGGCTTTGCCTGGCAGCTGGCATTCAACGTGCCGTAACAACGGTCACAGTATAGTCAGTCCAGGTCCCGGGTCATATAGCGGAACCGGATGGTAGCGCTGCGGAGTCACTCCGCAGGGTGCACAGCGGGGGAGATCTGAAAACGCCTGAAGGTCTGTGGAAGGATCCCTCTTGGTCGCCTCGAGCACCTCTAATAACGAAACCGCTAACACTGCCGACAGCACTGATGGTGCCACTCGCCGGCTCTCATTCGCAAAGATTCACGAACCTCTTGACGTTCCGAATCTGCTTGCCCTGCAGACGGACAGCTTTGACTGGCTGGTCGGCAATGAGCGCTGGCAGGCACGCGTGGCAAAGGCTGTCGAAGAAAACGATCTCAGCGTCGCCACCACGTCCGGCCTGTCGGACATCTTCGAAGAAATCTCCCCGATCGAGGACTTCCAGGGCACCATGTCCCTGAGCTTCTCCGATCCGGAGTTCGCTGATCCCAAGTACACGATGGCCGAGTGCAAGGACCGGGATGCAACGTACTCGGCTCCGCTGTACGTCAAGGCCGAGTTCATGAACAACAACACGGGCGAAATCAAGCAGCAGACCGTGTTCATGGGTGACTTCCCGCTGATGACCGAGAAGGGCACCTTCGTCGTCAACGGCACCGAGCGTGTCGTCGTCTCCCAGCTGGTCCGTTCGCCGGGCGCCTACTTTGAGCGTGCCGCTGACAAGACCAGCGATAAGGACATCTTCACTGCGAAGATCATCCCCTCCCGCGGTGCCTGGTTCGAGCTCGAGATTGATAAGCGCGACCAGGTCGGTGTCCGCCTCGACCGCAAGCGCAAGCAGTCCGTCACCGTCCTGCTGAAGGCCCTTGGCTGGACCGAAGGCCAGATCCTCGAAGAGTTCGGCCAGTACGACTCCATGCGGGCAACCCTGGAGAAGGACGCCACCGAAACCCGCGAAGACGCCCTGCTGGATATCTACCGCAAGCTGCGTCCGGGCGAGCCGCCCACCGTCGAGGCTGCCCAGTCGCTGCTGGACAACCTGTACTTCAACTCCAAGCGCTACGATCTGGCCAAGGTTGGCCGCTACAAGATCAACCGCAAGCTTGGCATCGACCGCTCCCTTGGCGACAAGGAAGCTTCCGTCCTGCACGTTGAAGACATCGTGGCCATGATCAAGTTCCTCGTCGCGCTGCACGCCGGCGAGAAGACCATCAAGGGCACCCGCGATGGCCAGGAAGTGGACCTCCGCGTCGAGATCGACGACATCGACCACTTCGGCAACCGCCGCATCCGCGCCGTCGGCGAGCTCATCGAGAACCAGGTCCGAACCGGCCTGTCCCGTATGGAGCGCGTTGTCCGCGAGCGTATGACCACCCAGGACGTCGAGGCCATTACGCCGCAGACCCTGATCAACATCCGCCCCGTGGTTGCAGCGATCAAGGAGTTCTTCGGAACGTCCCAGCTGTCGCAGTTCATGGACCAGAACAACCCGCTCTCGGGCCTGACCCACAAGCGCCGCCTGTCGGCCCTTGGCCCCGGTGGTTTGTCCCGTGACCGCGCCGGCATGGAAGTCCGTGACGTGCACCCGTCCCACTACGGACGTATGTGCCCCATCGAAACCCCTGAAGGCCCGAACATCGGCCTGATCGGTTCGCTGGCATCCTACGGGCGCATCAACCCGTTCGGCTTCATCGAGACCCCGTATCGCCTGGTCAAGGACGGCGTCGTTTCCGACGACGTCCAGTACCTGACGGCCGACGACGAGGCTGAGGTGCTGATCGCCCAGGCTAACGCGCCGCTGGACGAGAACAACAGGTTCGCCGAGGACACCGTCCTGGTCCGTGCCCGTGGTGGTGGCGGCGAGCCCGTCCTGGTTCCGGCCGGGGACGTTGAGTTCATGGACGTCTCCCCGCGCCAGATGGTGTCCGTGGCTACCGCCCTGATCCCGTTCCTGGAGCACGACGACGCCAACCGCGCACTCATGGGTGCCAACATGCAGCGCCAGGCTGTGCCGCTGGTCCGTTCCGAGGCTCCGTTCGTGGGCACCGGCATGGAGCGCGCCGCCGCCGTCGACGCCGGTGACGTTGTCATCGCGAAGAAGGCCGGTGTGGTCACCGAGGTTTCCGCCGAGCTCGTCATCATGCTCAACGACGACGGCACTGAGACCAACTACCGCATCAACAAGTTCGCCCGCTCCAACCAGGGCAACTGCTACAACCACCGCGTCCTGGTGAACGAAGGCCAGCGCCTGGAAGTTGGCGGCATCATCGCCGACGGCCCGGCAACGGACCAGGGTGAACTCGCACTGGGCAAGAACCTGCTTGTGGCATTCATGTCCTGGGAAGGTCACAACTTCGAGGACGCCATCATCCTCTCGCAGCGCATTGTTGCCGAGGACGTTCTTTCCTCCATCCACATCGAGGAGCACGAGATCGATGCCCGCGACACCAAGCTTGGTGCCGAGGAAATCACCCGTGACATCCCCAACGTGTCCGAGGAAGTCCTGGCAGGCCTGGACGAGCGCGGCATCATCCACATCGGTGCCGAGGTTGAAGCAGGGGACATCCTGGTCGGAAAGGTCACCCCGAAGGGTGAAACCGAACTGACCCCGGAAGAGCGCCTGCTGCGCGCCATCTTCGGTGAGAAGTCCCGCGAAGTCCGCGACACCTCCCTGAAGGTGCCCCACGGCGAGTCCGGCACCGTCATCGGCGTGCGCGTCTTCGACCGCGACAACGACGACGAGCTGCCCCCGGGCGTCAACCAGCTGGTCCGCGTCTACGTGGCCGCCAAGCGCAAGATCACCGACGGCGACAAGCTCGCCGGCCGCCACGGCAACAAGGGTGTTATCTCCAAGATCCTCCCCATTGAGGACATGCCCTTCCTTGCCGACGGCACGCCCGTTGACATCGTCCTGAACCCGCTGGGTGTTCCCGGCCGTATGAACGTGGGCCAGGTGCTCGAAACGCACCTCGGCTGGGTTGCCAAGACCGGCTGGAAGATCGAGGGCGAGCCCGAGTGGGTCAAGCAGCTGCCGAACCTGCCGCGCGAGAGTGGTCCCACCACTGTTGCCACGCCGGTGTTCGACGGTGCCCGCGAAGAGGAAATCACGGGCCTGCTGGACTCCACCAACGTGACCCGCGATGGTGACCGCCTGATCAACTCCTCGGGCAAGACCCGCCTGTTTGACGGCCGCTCCGGCGAACCGTTCCCGGATCCGATCTCGGTCGGCTACATGTACATCCTGAAGCTCCACCACCTGGTGGACGACAAGATCCACGCACGCTCCACCGGCCCGTACTCCATGATCACGCAGCAGCCGCTGGGTGGTAAGGCACAGTTCGGTGGCCAGCGTTTCGGTGAAATGGAAGTGTGGGCGCTCGAAGCTTACGGCGCCGCCTACACGCTCCAGGAACTCCTCACGATCAAGTCTGACGACATCCACGGTCGTGTGAAGGTCTACGAAGCGATCGTCAAGGGCGAGAACATCCCCGAGCCGGGCGTTCCCGAATCCTTCAAGGTCTTGATCAAGGAAATGCAGTCGCTGTGCCTGAACGTGGAAGTTCTTTCCACGGACGGAACCACAATTGAAATGCGTGACTCTGATGACGCAGTCTTCACGGCTGCGGAAGAACTGGGCATCGATCTGTCTCGCGCAGAGCCCAGCTCTGTAGAAGAGGTCTAGCAGGTGCACGTACGACGGCGGGTGCCCACCCGCCGTCGTACGCCACCTCCCTCATTCCGCACCCAAGACTTCAGAATTTAGAGAACAAGAGAGAACAGGGACCATATGTCCAGCGAATCCTCCTTCGGCCTCATGCAGATCGGCCTCGCCACCGCGGAAGACATCCGCGGCTGGTCTTACGGCGAGGTTAAGAAGCCGGAAACCATCAACTACCGCACGCTCAAGCCTGAGAAGGACGGCCTCTTCTGCGAGAAGATCTTCGGCCCGTCCCGGGACTGGGAATGCTACTGCGGTAAGTACAAGCGCGTGCGCTTCAAGGGCATCATCTGTGAGCGTTGTGGCGTTGAGGTCACCCGCGCAAAGGTCCGCCGCGAGCGCATGGGCCACATCGAACTGGCCGCACCCGTCACGCACATCTGGTACTTCAAGGGCGTTCCCTCCCGCCTGGGCTACCTCCTTGACCTGGCACCGAAGGACCTCGAAAAGGTCATCTACTTCGCCGCCTACATGATCACCAGCGTTGACGAAGCCGCCCGCCACGAGGAACTGCCCAACCTGCAGGTTGAGCACGACATCGAGAAGAAGCAGCTGATCGACAACCGCGACTCCGACATCGCGGCGATCGCCCGCGACCTCGAAGGCGAGATTGCCCGCCTTGAGGGCGAAGGCGCAAAGGCTGCCGACAAGAAGAAGGCACGCGACTCCGCCGACCGCCAGATGGCCAACGTGCGCAAGCGCGCCGACGCGGACATCGAACGCCTCGAACAGGTCTGGGACCGCTTCAAGAACCTCAAGGTCGCAGACCTCGAAGGTGACGAAGGACTGTACCGCGAGCTGCGCGACCGCTACGGCATGTACTTCGAAGGTTCCATGGGTGCCGAAGCCATTAAGAAGCGCCTTGAAACCTTCGACATGCAGGCCGAGTCGGACCTGCTGCGCGACATCATCGCCAACGGCAAGGGCCAGCGCAAGACCCGTGCCCTCAAGCGCCTGAAGGTGGTCAACGCGTTCCTGACCACCAACAACAGCCCGCTTGGCATGGTCCTCGACGCCGTTCCGGTGATCCCGCCGGAACTGCGCCCCATGGTCCAGCTGGACGGTGGCCGCTTCGCGACCTCCGACCTCAACGACCTGTACCGCCGCGTGATCAACCGCAACAACCGCCTCAAGCGCCTGCTTGACCTGGGTGCTCCGGAGATCATCGTCAACAACGAGAAGCGCATGCTTCAGGAAGCTGTTGACAGCCTCTTCGACAACGGCCGCCGCGGCCGTCCCGTCACAGGACCCGGCAACCGCCCCCTGAAGTCCCTGAGCGACATGCTCAAGGGCAAGCAGGGCCGCTTCCGCCAGAACCTCCTCGGCAAGCGCGTCGACTACTCCGGCCGTTCGGTCATCGTCGTCGGCCCGCAGCTGAAGCTGCACCAGTGCGGCCTGCCCAAGCAGATGGCCCTGGAGCTCTTCAAGCCGTTCGTGATGAAGCGCCTGGTTGACCTCAACCACGCCCAGAACATCAAGTCGGCAAAGCGCATGGTCGAGCGTTACCGTCCGCAGGTCTGGGACGTGCTGGAAGAGATCATCACCGAACACCCGGTGCTGCTCAACCGTGCACCTACCCTGCACCGCCTGGGCATCCAGGCCTTCGAGCCGCAGCTCGTTGAAGGCAAGGCAATCCAGCTGCACCCGCTGGTTTGTGGCGCCTTCAACGCCGACTTCGACGGTGACCAGATGGCAGTGCACCTGCCGCTGAGCCCCGAGGCGCAGGCTGAAGCCCGCATCCTGATGCTGTCCTCGAACAACATCCTGAAGCCCTCCGACGGACGCCCGGTTACCCTGCCTTCGCAGGATATGATCATCGGCCTCTACCACTTGACCACCAAGCGCAAGGGGTCAGCCGGCGAAGGCCGCATCTTCGGCTCGGTTGCGGAAGCCATCATGGCGTTCGATGCCCGCGAGCTGCACCTGAACTCGCAGGTCAAGATCCGTCTCGAAGGCTTCGTGCCCTACGCCGGCTGGGAAGCTCCGGAAGGCTGGGAGCCGGGTCAGCCCGCTCTCGTCGAGACCTCCCTGGGCCAGGTCCTCTTCAACGAGACCCTGCCCGAGGACTACCCGTGGGTTGAGGCTGTTGCCGACAAGGGCGAACTGTCCCGCATCGTCAACGACCTCGCCGAGCGCTACCCGAAGGTTGTCACCGCGGCGACGCTGGACAACCTGAAGGATGCCGGTTTCTACTGGGCCACCCGGTCAGGCGTCACCGTCGCCATCTCCGACATCGAGGTTCCGGCTGCAAAGCCGCAGATCCTCGCAGGTTACGAGGAGCGGGCCGCCAAGATCCAGGGCCAGTACGACAAGGGCCTGATCGACGACGACGAGCGTCGCCAGGAACTCATCGAGATCTGGAACAAGGCAACCAACGAAATCGCCCAGGCAATGCGTGACAGCCTGTCGCCGATGAACACCATCAACCGCATGGTGTCCTCCGGTGCTCGTGGTAACTGGATGCAGGTCCGCCAGATCGCGGGTATCCGTGGCCTGGTGGCCAACCCGAAGGGTGAAATCATCCCGCGTCCCATCAAGTCCTCCTACCGCGAGGGCCTGTCGGTGCTGGAATACTTCATCGCCACGCACGGCGCCCGTAAGGGTCTGGCTGACACCGCGCTGCGTACCGCCAACTCGGGTTACCTGACCCGTCGCCTGGTGGACGTCTCGCAGGACGTCATCGTCCGCGAAGAGGACTGCGGCACCGAGCGTGGCCTGGTCACGCCCATCGCCGTCGCCGATTCCAACGGTGAGCTGGTCCTGGACGAGAACGTCGAGAACAGCGCCTACGCACGGACGCTTGCGGTCGACGTCGTGGACTCCGAGGGCAACGTCCTCGCAGCCGCCGGCACCGACTGCGGCGACGTGGTGATCGCCGAGCTCTTCAAGGCAGGCATTACCGAGGTCAAGGTCCGCTCCGTACTCACCTGTGAGTCCAGCGTCGGCACCTGCGCCCTGTGCTACGGCCGTTCGCTGGCCACCGGCAAGACCGTGGACATCGGCGAGGCCGTGGGCATCATCGCCGCACAGTCCATCGGTGAGCCCGGTACCCAGCTGACCATGCGTACGTTCCACACCGGTGGTGCAGTCTCCGCCAGTGGTGGCGACGACATCACCCAGGGTCTGCCCCGTATCCAGGAGCTCTTCGAAGCCCGTACTCCGAAGGGTGTCGCCCCGATTGCTGAAGCAGCCGGCCGCATCACCATCGAAGAGTCCGAGCGCCAGATGCGCCTGGTCATCACTCCTGATGACGGAACGGAAGAGATCGCTTACCCGGTCCTGCGCCGTTCACGCCTGCTGATCGAAGACGGCGACCACGTCTCCGTTGGCCAGAAGCTGATCAACGGCCCCGTGGACCCCAAGCAGGTCCTGCGCATCATGGGTCCGCGTGCGGCACAGAAGTTCCTGGTGGACGAGGTCCAGGGCGTGTACCGCAGCCAGGGCATCGGTATCCACGACAAGCACGTCGAGGTTATCGTCCGCCAGATGCTGCGCCGCGTCACGGTCATCGAGTCCGGCGAATCGGACCTGCTGCCCGGCGAGCTCGCCGAGCGCAGCCGCTTCGAGGACGCCAACCGCCGTGTTGTGTCCGAGGGTAAGACTCCGGCTTCCGGACGTCCTGAACTCATGGGCATTACCAAGGCGTCGCTGGCCACCGAGTCCTGGCTGTCCGCAGCTTCCTTCCAGGAGACCACCCGCGTCCTGACGCAGGCGGCCATGGAAGGCAAGAGCGATCCGCTGCTGGGCCTGAAGGAAAACGTCATCATCGGTAAGCTGATCCCGGCCGGCACGGGCCTCCCGCGCTACACCGAGGTCACCGTCGAGCCCACTGAGGAAGCAAAGGCCAACCTGTTCACCGGCCCCAGCGCGTTCAGTGACTTCTCGTACGACACCCTGGGCGGTGACGGAGCTCCCGAGTTCCACGCCATCCCGCTGGATGACTACGACCTGGGTAACGACTTCCGGTAACGGACAGGGCGGGCCCCTATGTGTCGCGTTCGGCGCCACGTAGGGACCTGCCGCCCTGTCCTTGGCAAGGCCCCGTTTCCCCTCCGCCTGAAGTTTTGGCGAAGGCGAGGCGGGGCCTTTCGCATACACCCAATTAAGCCGCAGGATCAAGCCGTGCTAGACTTTTAGTAATTGTTTGTGTGGCAGTGGATGAAGGCCGCCGCAGCATCATTTTGGTTTTGTTCTCATGATGTTGGGTGTGAGCTTGTTTCCGGGTTGCGGGCTAGGTGCGCAACGAATGCCACGCTTTTGCACGCCCACGTTCGATTCAAGACGTCGAGGCTGCAGGAACAACGCCAAATCGGTGCAGTGACGGTTGACGCCGCGATGCGCCGGTAGAGATCAAACCAACGGAGAACACGAGAGTGCCTACGATTAACCAGCTGGTCCGCAAGGGCCGCACGCCGAAGGTCAAAAAGACCAAGGCTCCCGCCCTGAACGGCAGCCCCATGCGCCGCGGTGTCTGCACCCGCGTTTACACCACCACTCCGAAGAAGCCGAACTCGGCTCTGCGTAAGGTGGCACGTGTGCGCCTCAACGGCGGCGTGGAAGTTACTGCCTACATCCCCGGTGTTGGTCACAACCTGCAGGAGCACTCGATTGTGCTCGTTCGCGGTGGTCGTGTGAAGGACCTTCCGGGTGTCCGCTACAAGATCGTCCGTGGCGCCCTTGATACCCAGGGTGTAAAGAACCGTAAGCAGGCCCGCAGCCGCTACGGCGCAAAGATGGAGAAGAAGTAATATGCCTCGCAAGGGTCCGGCCCCCAAGCGGCCGCTCGTTTCGGATCCGGTCTACGGTTCCCCGCTGGTAACCCAGCTCATCAACAAGGTACTCGTTGACGGCAAGAAGTCCACGGCAGAGCGCATCGTGTACGGTGCACTCGAAGGTGCACGCGCCAAGTCCGGCGGCGACCCCGTTGCAGCCCTGAAGAAGGCCATGGACAACGTCAAGCCTTCGCTTGAGGTTCGCTCCCGCCGTGTCGGTGGCGCCACCTACCAGGTTCCGGTTGAGGTCAAGCCGGGCCGCTCCACCGCACTCGCCCTGCGCTGGCTGGTTGGCTACTCCAAGGCCCGCCGTGAGAAGACGATGACCGAACGCCTCCAGAACGAAATCCTGGATGCCTCCAATGGTCTCGGTGCCGCTGTGAAGCGTCGCGAAGACACCCACAAGATGGCCGAGTCCAACAAGGCCTTCGCACACTACCGCTGGTAATACTCCCCGGGCGCCGCCGGCTCAACCGAGTCGGCGGCGAACGCGTAGTCCATCCCAAAAGGAGACCCCGTGGCACAGGACGTGCTTACCGACCTTAGTAAGGTCCGCAACATCGGCATCATGGCCCATATTGATGCCGGCAAGACCACCACAACCGAGCGCATCCTGTTCTACACGGGTGTGAACCACAAGATCGGCGAAACGCACGACGGCGCTTCGACGACTGACTGGATGGAACAGGAAAAGGAACGCGGCATCACCATCACGTCTGCCGCCGTGACCTGCTTCTGGGAAAACAACCAGATCAACATCATCGACACCCCCGGCCACGTTGACTTCACGGTTGAGGTTGAGCGCTCCCTGCGCGTCCTCGACGGTGCCGTCGCCGTCTTCGACGGCAAGGAAGGCGTTGAGCCGCAGTCTGAGACCGTTTGGCGCCAGGCTGACAAGTACAACGTTCCGCGCATCTGCTTCGTCAACAAGATGGACAAGCTCGGTGCCGACTTCTACTTCACCGTAGACACCATCATCAGCCGCCTCGGTGCCAAGCCGCTGGTCATGCAGCTGCCCATCGGTGCCGAGAACGACTTCATCGGCGTCGTGGACCTGCTCTACATGCGCGCACTGGTGTGGCCCGGCGATGCCAAGGGTGACGTCACCATGGGTGCGAAGTACGAGATCCGCGAGATCCCGGCCGACCTCCAGGAGAAGGCTGAAGAGTACCGCGCGAACCTCGTTGAGACCGTCGCCGAGTCCTCTGAAGAACTCATGGACAAGTACCTTGAGGGCGAAGAGATCTCGGTCGACGAGCTCAAGGCCGGCATCCGCAAGATGACGATCAACTCCGAGCTGTACCCGATCTTCTGCGGTTCCGCCTTCAAGAACCGTGGCGTCCAGCCCATGCTCGATGCAGTTGTGGACTACCTGCCGAACCCCCTCGACGTCCCCCCGATGGTCGGCCACGACCCCCGCGACGAAGAGAAGGAACTGACCCGCAAGCCTTCTTCTGAAGAGCCGTTCTCCGCACTGGCCTTCAAGATTGCTGCGCACCCCTTCTTCGGCCAGCTCACCTTCATCCGCGTGTACTCCGGTCACGTTGAAGCAGGCGCACAGGTGGTCAACTCCACCAAGGGCAAGAAGGAGCGCATCGGCAAGCTGTTCCAGATGCACGCCAACAAGGAAATGCCTGTTGAAGGCGCTACCGCCGGCCACATCTATGCAGCCATCGGTCTGAAGGACACCACCACGGGTGACACCCTGTGTGACTCCGCCAACCAGATCGTCCTCGAGTCCATGAGCTTCCCGGAGCCCGTGATCTCGGTTGCCATCGAGCCGAACACCAAGGGTGACCAGGAGAAGCTCTCCACGGCCATCCAGAAGCTCTCCGCTGAGGACCCCACCTTCCAGGTGTCCCTCAACGAAGACACCGGCCAGACCATCATCGCCGGCATGGGCGAACTCCACCTGGACATCCTGGTGGACCGCATGCGCCGCGAGTTCAAGGTCGAAGCCAACGTGGGCAAGCCGCAGGTTGCTTACCGCGAAACCATCAAGCGGGCTGTAGAGCGTCACGACTACACGCACAAGAAGCAGACCGGTGGTTCGGGCCAGTTCGCAAAGATCCAGATTGCGATCGAGCCGCTGGACACCGCTGAAGGCGAGCTGTACGAGTTCGAGAACAAGGTCACTGGTGGCCGCGTTCCCCGCGAGTACATCCCGTCGGTTGACGCCGGTATCCAGGATGCACTGAACGACGGTGTCCTGGCCGGTTACCCGGTTGTCGGCATCAAGGCCACGCTGATTGACGGCGCGTACCACGATGTTGACTCCTCGGAAATGGCGTTCAAGATCGCCGGCCGGATGGCTTTCAAGGAAGCCGCCCGCAAGGCGAACCCTGTCCTGCTTGAACCGCTGATGGACGTCGAGGTCCGCACCCCTGAGGAATACATGGGTGAAGTGATCGGCGACCTGAACTCCCGCCGTGGCCAGATGCAGTCCATGGAGGATGCACAGGGCGTCAAGGTGATCCGCGCGCACGTTCCGCTGTCCGGCATGTTCGGCTACATCGGTGACCTGCGTTCGAAGACCCAGGGCCGTGCTGTGTACTCCATGACGTTCAACAGCTACGCCGAGGTCCCGAAGGCTGTTGCCGACGAGATCATCCAGAAGTCCCGCGGCGAGTAGTCCTCCCGGACTTTCTAAGCGAACACCTCGGTTGAGCTGACCCCCAGCGGACAGCGAAGCCGGTGCAGGTGGCCGGGCCGGCCGGATTTATCCGGCGAACCGGTTTCCGGCCCCTGCACGAACAGGCTCAGGGGATTAGTATTAGTTCCTGAATCTGCGATTTCACCAATCCAAAGCCCCCCAAGTAGACTTACCTGAGTTTCTGCCGCGACAAGCGCGGCTGAAGGGTATGTCATTTGAAAACGTTCTAGGAGGAACCTGTGGCAAAGGCAAAGTTCGAGCGGACTAAGCCGCACGTCAACATCGGCACCATTGGTCACGTTGACCACGGTAAGACGACGCTGACGGCCGCCATTTCCAAGGTGCTGTACGACAAGTACCCGACTCTCAACGAGAAGCGTGACTTCGCGTCGATCGACTCTGCACCCGAAGAGCGTCAGCGCGGCATCACCATCAACATCTCCCACGTTGAGTACCAGACCGAGAAGCGTCACTACGCACACGTTGACGCCCCCGGCCACGCTGACTACATCAAGAACATGATCACCGGTGCTGCCCAGATGGACGGCGCAATCCTCGTGGTTGCTGCTACTGACGGCCCGATGGCACAGACCCGCGAGCACGTTCTGCTTGCCCGCCAGGTTGGTGTTCCCTACCTGCTGGTCGCGCTGAACAAGGCTGACATGGTTGACGACGAGGAACTCCTCGACCTCGTCGAAATGGAAGTTCGTGAGCTCCTGAGCTCGCAGGGCTTCGATGGCGACGAAGCACCGGTTGTTCGCGTTTCCGGCCTGAAGGCCCTGGAAGGCGACCCCGAGTGGGTCAAGTCCGTTGAGGAACTCATGGAGGCCGTGGACAACTCGGTTCCGGACCCCGTACGTGACCGTGACAAGCCGTTCCTGATGCCGATCGAAGACGTCTTCACCATCACCGGCCGTGGCACCGTTGTTACGGGCCGCGCCGAGCGTGGAACCCTCGCCATCAACTCCGAGGTCGAGATCGTCGGCATCCGCCCGGTCCAGAAGACCACGGTTACCGGTATCGAGATGTTCCACAAGCAGCTCGACGAAGCATGGGCCGGCGAGAACTGTGGCCTCCTGCTCCGCGGTCTGAAGCGTGACGATGTCGAGCGTGGCCAGGTTGTCGTCAAGCCGGGTTCCATCACCCCGCACACCGACTTCGAGGCCAACGTCTACATCCTCTCCAAGGACGAAGGCGGACGTCACAACCCGTTCTACTCCAACTACCGCCCGCAGTTCTACTTCCGTACCACGGACGTAACCGGCGTTATCACCCTGCCCGAGGGCACGGAAATGGTTATGCCTGGCGACAACACTGAGATGACCGTTGCGCTCATCCAGCCGATCGCTATGGAAGAGGGCCTCGGCTTCGCAATCCGCGAAGGCGGCCGCACCGTTGGTTCGGGACGCGTTACCAAGATCATCAAGTAATACTTGCTGAACTGAAGGACAGCCCCGCTGCATTCGCAGCGGGGCTGTCCTTTTTCGTTAATGCACCACTGATACTGTTGCAGCACTGAAAGGAGTTCATTATGGGATGGCTTATTTTCCTGATCATCGCGGTTGTCGTGGTAGGCGGGGTGATCTGGGTGAGAAGGAACTTCCGGCACGAGATTGACCGGGCCAAGCGAATCAACAGGGCCAAGAAGAACCAGTAGCGGGCAGCCGCCGGGCCTTCTAGAAGGCCTGCCTTACTCCTACTTTTCGGTATACCTAAATTCGCGGTATCCTCGTCGTATTGACGCCCGCAACGACGAGGACACGTGATGGCTGCTTCAACGATGACGGCGAAATCCGCCAACACCAGGGTCTGGTCCCGCCTGCTGCTGCTCGGGCCGGCATTCGTAGCGGCCATCGCCTACGTGGACCCGGGCAATGTTGCCGCGAACCTCACCGCCGGTGCCAGTTTCGGGTACCTCCTGGTGTGGGTTCTTGTGGCTGCCAATGGCATGGCAGTACTCATCCAGTACCAGTCAGCCAAACTGGGGCTCGCCACCGGCATGAGTCTGCCGGAAATACTCGGCGAGCGCCTGGGCAACCGGCGCCGCCGTGCCTACTGGGTGCAGGCGGAGATCGTTGCCGGGGCCACGGACATGGCCGAAGTCATCGGTGGGGCCGTGGCTCTCAACCTGCTGTTCGGCCTGCCCCTGCTGACGGGCGGAGTCATTATCGGCCTGGCTTCCATGCTGCTGCTGACCCTGCAGTCGCACCGCAGCCAAAAGTCCTTCGAGCTCGCAATCCTCATTTTGCTCGGCGTGATCGCCGTCGGGTTCGTCTCGGGCCTGTTCGTTGCTCCGCCGGACGCCGGCGGCGCCCTGGCCGGACTGGTGCCCCGGTTCGAGGGGACCGACACGGTCCTGCTCGCAGCCAGCATGCTCGGGGCCACCGTCATGCCGCACGCCATCTACCTGCATTCCGCCCTTGCCCGCGACCGCCACGGCTTCTCGGAAGATCCGGCAGTCAGGACGCGGCTGATCCGGGCCACGCGCGTGGATGTCGCCGGCGCCTTGTTGCTTGCCGGCGTCGTCAATATCGCCATGCTGCTGCTGGCGGCTTCCAGCCTTCGCGGCGTGGAGGGGACCGACACCATTGCCGGTGCCCACGCTGCGGTGACGTCCGCGCTCGGGCCGGTTATCGGCGTCGTGTTCGCTGTGGGCCTCCTGGCCTCGGGCCTGGCGTCCACGTCGGTGGGATGCTATGCGGGAGCCACCATCATGGGCGGCCTGTTGAAGGTGCGGATCCCACTCCTGGTCCGCCGGACTGTCACCCTGATTCCCGCGCTGGTGGTCCTGGGCGCCGGCATCGAACCCACGCTGGCTTTGGTCCTGAGCCAGGTCCTCCTGAGTTTTGGCATTCCGTTCGCGCTGATTCCTTTGATCCGGCTCACCGGCAGCCGCAAGGTGATGGGCATCCACACCGACTCCACGCCGCTGCGGATCGCCGGATGGACCAGTGCCACACTGATCGTGGGCCTGAACTGCGTCCTGATCTTCCTTACGGTGCTGGGTCACGGCTGAGCCGCCGCGTCCCGGTGCGCTAGTCCCGCCCGTTGCCCCGCGCCCGGGAAAGCGCCTGCAACCAATAAAAAGACCTCTTGGGTGTCCGCTCCAGTGTCTCGAAGTCCACGTGAACCAGGCCAAAACGCTGCGAGTAGCCTGCGGCCCACTCAAAGTTGTCCATCAGGGTCCACACGTAGTAGCCCCGGAGGTCCACACCCTCCGCTTTGCCGCCCGGAGCGGTGGCGTCAAGGGCTGCCTCCAGATGTGCGGCCAGGTACTCCACCCGGTCGGCGTCCTCCAGTGTGCCGGCAATACGGTCGGGTTCAGGGAAGCTGGCGCCCCCTTCGGTGATGTATACCGGTGGGAGGGCCTGTCCGTACCGGTCCCGCATCTCCTGGAGCAGGATGCCCAGGTGGTCGGGTGCCACTGGCCAGCCGAATCCGGTGCTGTCGTACTCCGGGTAGCCCACCTCGTGGAAGGGCAGCTTGGCGACTTCCTTGTGCATGTCCGCAGGCATCGGGGTAATGCCCGGCCCCAGGGCAACCTTGACAGGGAAGTAATAGTTGAGCCCGTAGAAATCCAGCGGCTGGTGGATGGTCCGGAGGTCGGCGTCGGAGATTTTTCCGATGGACCGCAGCCAGGGCTTCGCGTACAGCGGCAGTGAGGGGTACCGTCCCAACAGGACGGGGTCCGCGTAGATCCTGTTCGCCAGCAGGTCGTAGAGATTAGCCACCAGCCGGTCGCCGATCTTCCGGGTGGCAGGCCGGACGGGCGAGTGGAGGTTGGTCAGTCCGATGCCGCCCACAACTCCGGCCGCGCGCAACGCCTGCACGCCGAGCCCATGTGCCAGGAGTTGGTGGTGGATGGCGGGAAGGGCGTCAAACATCAGCCGGCGGCCGGGTGCGTGCACCCCCAGGGCGTATCCGTTCAGGGTGACCGAGACGGGTTCGTTGAGGGTGACCCACTGCGCCACGCGGTCCCCGAACCGCTCCCCGGCGGCGCTGGCATACTCGCCAAACCGTTCGGCGGTCTCCCGGTTCAGCCAGCCGCCGCGGTGTTCCAGGGGCAACGGGGTGTCCCAGTGGTAGAGGGTGGCCATGGGGGAGATGCCGGCGTCAAGGAGCTGGTCGATCAGGCGGTCGTAGAAGTCCAGGCCCTCGGCATTGAAGTCGCCCCGGCCGTCCGGCTGGATGCGCGGCCAGGAGAGTGAGAACCGGTACGAGTCGACGCCGAGTTCCTTGAGCAGCGCCACATCTTCCGGCAGCCGGTTGTAGTGGTCGCATGCCACGGCGGGGGAGTGGCCGTCCTGGATGGCTCCAGGCTTCTCGGCGAAGGCATCCCACCCCGATGGGCCGCGGCCCCCGGCTTTGAGTGCGCCTTCGATCTGGAACGCCGCCGCTGCGACGCCAAGGGTGAACGACGGCGGCACGCGTCCGGCCAGTTCCGTCACCGATTCAGTGCCTTCCATGGTCATGCCCCTATCATCCTGTGCGTTCCTGTCTGCTGCAATGCCCCTGGGGGACCGGAACGGGGCCGATTCGCATCTACCCCAGTTTTCCGGCATACTAGATGAGTTGTTCAAGCGCTTCTTCGCGTCCCGATCCGGATAATGCCGGGTGCAGGGTCCAAGCTGAAGACCAAACATAACCCACCCCCAAGGAACTGCGGATTTATATGCGCGCCCAGCGCGACACGCCCGACCGCGGGGGTCGGTTACGCCGGCAAGGTGAGGAACCCGGATTCATCCGGATTCAGTTTGTGCGGCGGATGGTGGTTACGACCTCAAATGCTTCGGCAGCCATACAACGAGTAAGTGAACAGGGCAGCCCTAAACGGGGGAAGCACAGACTGAAAGAGAGTCAGGCGACATGGCGGGACAAAAAATCCGCATCCGGCTGAAGTCATACGACCACGAGGTCATTGACGTTTCAGCACGGAAGATCGTTGAGACGGTCACGCGCGCAGGCGCAACGGTAGTCGGCCCCGTGCCGCTGCCTACGGAGAAGAACGTGTACTGCGTGATCCGCTCTCCGCACAAGTACAAGGACAGCCGCGAGCACTTTGAAATGCGCACGCACAAGCGTCTTATCGACATCATCGATCCCACGCCGAAGGCTGTTGACTCGCTCATGCGTCTCGACCTGCCGGCTGACGTGAACATCGAAATCAAGCTGTAGGGAGGTGCTGAGAAACTATGACCGCAACCCGTAACGTAAAGGGCCTGCTGGGCACGAAGCTCGGCATGACCCAGGTCTGGGACGAGAACAACAAGCTCATCCCCGTCACTGTGGTCCAGGCAGACTCGAACGTCATCACCCAGCTGCGCAACGCTGAGACCGATGGCTACGTCGCCGTTCAGATCGGCTACGGCCAGATCGATCCCCGCAAGGTCACCAAGCCGCTGGCTGGTCACTTTGAAAAGGCAGGCGTCACGCCTCGCCGCCACGTCGTCGAACTCCGTACCGCAGATGCTGCCGAGTACGAGCTGGGCCAGGAGCTCTCCGTAGAGCTCTTCGAAGCCGGCCAGAAGATCGACGTCATCGGCACCACCAAGGGTAAGGGCTTCGCCGGTGTTATGAAGCGTCACGGCTTCCACGGCGTTGGCGCTTCCCACGGTGCACACAAGAACCACCGTAAGCCCGGTTCAATCGGTGGCGCATCCACCCCGAGCCGCGTCTTCAAGGGCATGAAAATGGCCGGCCGCATGGGCGCCGTTCGTCACACCACGCTGAACCTCACGGTTCACGGGGTTGACGTCGAGAAGTCGCTGCTCCTGATCAAGGGCGCCGTTCCCGGTGCCCGCGGCCAGGTCGTCTTCGTACGTACCGCCGTGAAGGGAGCCTAGTTCAATGGCTAACACTGTCCAGGTCGACCTGCCTGCAGAGATCTTCGACGTTCAGACCAACGTGCCGCTGCTGCACCAGGTCGTCGTTGCCCAGCTCGCTGCTGCCCGCCAGGGAACCCACAAGACCAAGACCCGCGCTGAAGTTTCCGGTGCAGGCCGCAAGCCGTTCAAGCAGAAGGGCACCGGCCGCGCCCGTCAGGGTTCAATCCGTGCTCCTCACATGACCGGTGGTGGCGTTGTCCACGGTCCCACCCCGCGTGACTACAGCCAGCGGACCCCCAAGAAGATGATTGCTGCTGCACTCCGCGGCGCACTGTCTGACCGGGCCCGCAACGGTCGCATCCACGTTGTCGCAGAACTGGTTGAAGGCACCAAGCCCTCCGCCAAGGCCGCACTGGCAACGCTCCGCGGTGTTTCCGACCGCAAGAACCTGCTGGTCGTCATCGAGCGCGATAACGACGTTGCTGCACTCTCCGTGCGCAACCTCACCGGCGTTCACGTTCTGTACGTAGACCAGCTGAACACCTACGACGTTCTCGTTTCTGATGACGTTGTCTTCACCAAGGCTGCCTACGATGCATTCGTTGCCGCTAAGGCAGCTAAGAACGAGGAGGATGCCAAGTGAGTGCAGCCACCATCAAGGATCCCCGCGACGTCGTGCTTGCACCCGTCGTGTCGGAAAAGAGCTACGGCCTGATCGACGAGGGCAAGTACACCTTCCTGGTGGACCCCCGTTCGAACAAGACCGAGATCAAGCTGGCCGTGGAGAAGATCTTCTCCGTCAAGGTCGAATCGATCAACACCATCAACCGTGCCGGTAAGCGCAAGCGCACCAAATTCGGATGGGGTACCCGCAAGAACACCAAGCGTGCGATTGTCACCCTCAAAGAAGGCACCATCGACATCTTCGGCGGTCCGCTCGCGTAGCGGAGACCACTTTAACGAGGAAATAAATTATGGGAATCCGTAAGTACAAGCCGACTACCCCGGGCCGTCGTGGCTCGAGCGTAGCGGACTTCATCGAAATTACGCGGTCGACGCCGGAAAAGTCGTTGGTACGTCCGCTGCCCAAAAAGGGCGGCCGTAACAACACCGGTAAGATCACCACCCGTCACAAGGGTGGGGGACACAAGCGCCAGTACCGCCTGATCGACTTCCGTCGCCACGACAAGGACGGCGTCAACGCCCGCGTTGCCGAAATCGAGTACGATCCGAACCGCACGGCTCGCATCGCCCTCCTGCACTACGTTGATGGCACCAAGCGTTACATCATCGCACCCAACAAGCTCTCCCAGGGTGACGTTGTTGAGGCAGGTGCCGGTGCTGACATCAAGCCCGGTAACAACCTGCCCCTGCTCAACATCCCGGTGGGTACCGTCATCCACGCAGTGGAGCTGCGTCCGGGCGGCGGCGCCAAGATGGGCCGCTCCGCCGGCGCATCCATCCAGCTTGTTGCCAAGGAAGGCCGCTTCGCCCAGCTGCGTCTGCCTTCCGGTGAAATCCGCAACGTTGACGTGCGCTGCCGCGCAACCGTCGGCGAGGTGGGCAACGCCGAGCAGTCGAACATCAACTGGGGCAAGGCCGGCCGTATGCGGTGGAAGGGCGTTCGCCCGACCGTCCGTGGTGTCGCCATGAACCCGGTTGACCACCCGCACGGTGGTGGCGAGGGTAAGACGTCCGGTGGACGTAACCCCGTCAACCCGAACGGTAAGCGTGAAGGCCGCACCCGCCGCCCCAACAAAGAGAGCGACAAGCTTATTGTGCGTCGCCGTCGTACTGGCAAGAACAAGCGATAGGAGCCTGGACACATGCCACGCAGCCTGAAAAAAGGTCCTTTCGTTGACCAGCACCTCTTTGTGAAGGTAGCCAGGGAAAACGAAAAGGGCACCAAGAACGTCATCAAGACCTGGTCCCGCCGTTCGATGATCATCCCCGACATGCTCGGGCACACGATCGCCGTACACGACGGACGCAAGCACATCCCGGTGTTTGTTACTGAGTCGATGGTCGGGCACAAGCTCGGCGAATTCGCTCCCACGCGGACATTCCGCGGCCATGTCAAGGACGACCGTAAGGGCAAGCGCCGCTAGGCGCCTGCGTTTACGTCAAAGACGAGAGAAGGAAAGCAATGGAAGCCAAGGCAATTGCGCGCCACATCCGCGTAACGCCTATGAAGGCCCGGCGCGTCGTCAACCTTGTTCGTGGATTGCAAGCGAATGAGGCTCTGGCAATTCTGAAGTTTGCCCCGCAGGCAGCTTCGGAGCCGGTATTCAAGGTAGTTCAGTCGGCAATCTCCAACGCCCGGGTCCTCGCGGACCGCGACGGCGTGGCGTTTGACGAAGGCGACCTCATCATCAGCGAAGCGTTTGTTGATGAAGGCCCGACCATGAAGCGGTTCCAGCCGCGTGCCCAGGGTCGTGCATTTCAGATCAAGAAGCGCACCAGCCACATCACCGTGGTAGTCGCTACCCCGGAGAAAGAGGAGGCTCGCTAAGTGGGACAGAAAGTAAACCCGCACGGGTTCCGACTCGGCATCACCACCGATCACGTATCGCACTGGTTCGCTGACAGCACCAAGGCCGGCCAGCGGTACAAGGACTTCGTTCGCGAAGACATCCGCATCCGCCAGCTCATGTCCACGGGCATGGAGCGCGCCGGTATCGCCAAGGTCGAGATCGAGCGCACCCGTGACCGTGTCCGCGTGGACATCCACACGGCCCGTCCCGGCATTGTCATCGGCCGCCGTGGAGCAGAAGCAGACCGCATCCGCGGCGAGCTCGAAAAGCTCACCGGCAAGCAGGTCCAGCTGAACATCCTCGAGGTCAAGAACCCCGAGATGGAAGCCCAGCTTGTGGCCCAGGGCGTTGCAGAGCAGCTGACTTCCCGCGTGGCTTTCCGCCGCGCGATGAAGAAGGCCATGCAGTCCGCACAGCGTGCAGGTGCCAAGGGCATCCGTATCGCCTGCTCGGGCCGCCTGGGTGGCGCTGAAATGTCCCGCTCGGAGTTCTACCGCGAAGGCCGTGTGCCCCTGCACACCCTCCGCGCGAACATCGACTACGGCTTCTACGAAGCCAAGACCACCTTCGGCCGCATTGGCGTGAAGGTCTGGATCTACAAGGGTGACGTCACCGCCAAGGAACTGGCCGCACAGGCCGCCGCGGCACCGTCCCGCGGCCGCTCCGGCGACCGTCCGGGCCGCCCGGGTGGCGCTGACCGCGGTGACCGCGGTGACCGCGGTGACCGCCGTCGTCGCAACGACCGCCCCGCAGCCGACGCAGCTCCTGCTGCCGAGGCACCGGCAGTTGAAGCAGCACCTGCTGCTGTAGAAGGAGGACAGGCTTAAATGCTTAT
The DNA here is from genome assembly GCF_030816485.1 of Arthrobacter sp. B1I2. Lineage (NCBI taxonomy): Bacteria > Bacillati > Actinomycetota > Actinomycetes > Micrococcales > Micrococcaceae > Arthrobacter > Arthrobacter sp. B1I2. The sequence continues at coordinate 2,301,511 of NZ_JAUSYC010000001.1, forward strand.
CCCACGTCGAGTCAAGCACCGTAAGCAGCACCACCCGGGTCGTTCCGGCGCTGCCACGGGCGGCACCGAGGTCTCGTTCGGTGAGTGGGGTATCCAGGCTCTAAGCCCGGCATACGTCACCAACCGTCAGATCGAATCTGCCCGTATCGCGATGACCCGCCACATCAAGCGTGGCGGCAAGGTCTGGATCAACATTTACCCGGACCGTCCCCTGACCAAGAAGCCGGCCGAAACCCGCATGGGTTCCGGTAAGGGTTCACCGGAATGGTGGGTCGCCAACGTCAAGCCGGGCCGGGTTCTTTTCGAACTCTCCGGTGTCAATGAAGAGGTAGCTCGCGAGGCCCTGCGCCTGGCAATCCACAAGCTGCCGTTGAAGGCACGCATTGTGCGTCGCGAAGGTGGTGAGTAGAAATGGCAGTAGGATCCAAGGATCTGGCTCCCGCACAGCTGGACGGTTTCGACAACGAGCGTCTCGTTGAAGAACTCCGCAAGGCCAAGGAAGAGCTGTTCAACCTGCGTTTCCAGTCCGCCACCGGACAGCTGGAGAACCACGGTCGCCTGCGTGCAGTAAAGAAGGACATTGCCCGCATCTACACCGTTCTCCGCGAACGCGAGCTGGGCATTCGTGCCGAGGTTGCCGCACCGGTTGTGGAAGCCAAGGAAGAAAAGAAGTCCAAGAAGGCTGCAACCAAGAAGGCCGACAAGGCTGAAACGGTTGAGACCGAGGAGGATGCCAAGTGAGTGAAAAGGACGAGAACGTGACGGAAACTGCTACCGCCGCCAAGGCTGGGCAGCGCGGTTACCGCAAGACGCGTCGCGGCTACGTGGTCTCCGACAAGATGGAAAAAACCATCGTTGTCGAGGTTGAAGACCGCGTGAAGCACGCCCTGTACGGCAAGGTCATCCGCCGTACCTCCAAGGTCAAGGCACACGACGAAGAGAACACCGCCGGCATCGGCGACCTCGTAGTCATCGCCGAGACCCGTCCGCTGTCCGCCACCAAGAACTGGCGGCTCGTGGAAATCCTCGAGAAGGCCAAGTAGCACCTGCTGCTTAGCTGGAAGCCCCTGCTCCCTTCCGGGAGCGGGGGCTTCCTCGTTTAAGGGATGAACCCCGGTTGCCGGCTGCGTCACGGGGAGCAGGCTTTCAAAGCAGCGGACGACGGCGGCGCCTGGGCTGGCGGGGGAGCGGCACCTCTGGTGGGCCGAAAGGCTGCCCTGCGTGACGCCGTCGTCCGTCTTGCGGGGCAGCGGACGGTGGTGATATGGGGACTGGCGGGAAACGTGCTAGGATATTGAGTTTGTATGGCGCCCTCCGCGCGCCATCATCAACCTCGTAAACAAGCGTGCCACAGCATAGTGCCCCTGTGCGCCCGGGATCCGTCCCGGGACCGGATGGGAGCAACTGCTTCGGGCACGGGCGTTTAGGCCTGGTCTGGCAAAATCCAGGCAGGTCAAGAGACACCCCGATCAACCGTTCCGCAAGGCTCATTCCGTAGGAAGATTTTCGGTCTGAGAACCGGCGCGACGCAAGGAGTAAATAGTGATTCAGCAGGAGTCGCGACTCAAGGTCGCCGACAACACGGGTGCTAAGGAAATCCTTACCATTCGCGTTCTCGGTGGATCCGGCCGTCGCTACGCAGGCATCGGTGACGTCATTGTCGCCACCGTCAAGGATGCAATCCCGGGCGGCAACGTAAAGAAGGGCGATGTGGTCAAGGCCGTCATCGTCCGTACCAAGAAGGAACGCCGCCGTGCGGATGGTTCCTACATCAAGTTTGACGAGAACGCAGCTGTGATCCTGAAGAACGACGGTGACCCCCGCGGCACCCGTATCTTCGGACCGGTTGGTCGTGAACTGCGTGACAAGAAGTTCATGAAGATCGTTTCTCTGGCTCCGGAGGTGCTCTAGTCCATGGCTGCAAAGATCAAGAAGGGTGACCTGGTTCAGGTCATCACTGGCGCCAAGGCTGAGCGCGGCGGCGACCGCGGCAAGCAGGGCAAGGTCCTGCGCGTGTTCACCGACACCAACCGCGTGCTGGTTGAGGGTATCAACCGCGTCACCAAGCACACCCGGGTTGGACAGTCGCAGCGCGGCACCAAGACCGGCGGCATCGAGGTCGTAGAGGCCCCGATCCACATTTCCAACGTGGCCCTGGTTGACCCGTCGACCAAGAAGCCGACCCGTGTGGGCTTCCGCCTCGACACCGTGGAGAAGAACGGCGTCCAGAAGACCGTCCGTATCCGCGTGTCCAAGAGCTCCGGGAAGGACATCTAATGACTGAGACTCTCGAGACTCCGGCAACGAAGATCGTTCCTCGTCTGAAGACCAAGTACGCCGAATCCATCAAGGCAGCGCTCCAGGATGAATTCAAGTACCAGAACGTGAACCAGGTACCCCGCCTGGTGAAGGTTGTTGTGAACATGGGTGTTGGAGATGCCGCCAAGGACTCCAAGCTGATTGACGGCGCTGTCCGCGACCTCACCCAGATCACCGGCCAGAAGCCGCAGGTTACCAAGGCCCGCAAGTCGATCGCACAGTTCAAGCTGCGCGAAGGCATGCCCATCGGTGCACACGCAACCCTGCGTGGCGACCGTATGTGGGAATTCGTGGACCGCCTGGTCTCCCTGGCACTGCCCCGTATCCGCGACTTCCGCGGACTCAGCGGCAAGCAGTTCGATGGCAACGGCAACTACACCTTCGGTCTGACCGAACAGGTTATGTTCCACGAAATCGACCAGGACAAGATCGACCGCGTCCGCGGTATGGACATCACGGTTGTGACCACTGCCAAGACCGATGACGAAGGCCGCGCGCTGCTCAAGGCGCTTGGTTTCCCGTTCAAAACCGAAGCTTAATTAACTACGTAAAAGGTCCGGCCGCTCCGCTCCGTCAAGGACGGAACGGCGGAAACCGTTATGAGGAAGGGCATGAGCCCACATGACAATGACAGATCCTGTCGCAGATATGCTTACGCGACTGCGTAACGCAAACTCGGCATACCACGATTCCGTGTCTATGCCTTACAGCAAGCTCAAGGCACGTGTTGCCGACATCCTCAAGGCCGAAGGTTTCATCGCCGGCTGGAAGGAAGAGGACGCTGAGGTTGGCAAGAAGCTGACCCTCGATCTCAAGTTCGGACCGAACCGCGAGCGTTCCATCGCCGGTGTACGCCGCATCTCCAAGCCGGGTCTCCGCGTTTACGCGAAGTCCACCAACCTGCCTCACGTGCTCGGTGGCCTGGGTATCGCAATCCTGTCCACCTCTTCCGGCCTCCTGACTGACAAGCAGGCCGGCAAGAAGGGCGTGGGCGGCGAAGTCCTCGCGTACGTCTGGTAACGGGAAAGGAAGAGAATAATGTCACGTATTGGACGTCTCCCCATCACCGTTCCTGCCGGCGTTGAGGTCAAGGTTGACGGCTCTGTCGTCAGCGTCAAGGGTTCCAAGGGAGAGCTGGCCCACACTGTGGCCAGCCCGATCGAGGTTGCCCTGGACGAGAACACCCTGACCGTCAGCCGCCCGAACGACGAGCGCGCCTCCCGTTCGCTCCACGGCCTGACCCGCACCCTGATCGCCAACATGATCCAGGGCGTTACCGCAGGCTACGAGAAGAAGCTTGAAATCGTCGGTACCGGTTACCGCGTTCAGGCCAAGGGATCTGACCTTGAGTTCGCTCTCGGCTACAGCCACCCGGTCAGCGTTTCAGCTCCGGCCGGCATCACCTTTGCAGTAGAGGGACCGACCAAGCTCTCTGTCTCAGGTATCAATAAGCAGCAGGTCGGCGAAGTTGCTGCCAACATTCGCAAGCTGCGGAAGCCCGACCCGTACAAGGGCAAGGGCATCCGTTACGCCGGCGAAGTCATCCGCCGCAAGGTCGGAAAGGCTGGTAAGTAACCATGGCCATCTCCATTAACAAGAAGCGTACGAACAAAAGCAAGGCCGCTGCCCGCAGCCGCCGCCAGCTTCGTATCCGCAAGCGCATTTCCGGTACGGCTGCCCGCCCCCGCCTGGTGGTCAACCGCTCCGCACGCCACGTATTTGTCCAGGTTGTCGATGACACCATTGGCCAGACCGTAGCAAGCGCGTCCACTCTGGAAGCTGACCTTCGTGCATTCGACGGTGACAAGACTGCCAAGGCCAAGCGCGTTGGCGAGCTCGTTGCCGAACGTGCCAAGGCTGCCGGCGTCGAGGCTGTCGTGTTCGACCGTGGTGGTAACAAGTACCACGGCCGGATTGCCGCCGTCGCTGACGGTGCACGCGAAGGTGGGCTGTCACTGTGACCGAAGCAAACAAGGAAAAGGACACTGTGTCTGCAGATCAGAAGGCGCCCGAAGCCGCAGCTGCTGAGACCACTGCCCCCGCTGCCGAGGACCGCCGTGGTGGCGCCCGTCGCGGCGAGCGTGGCGACCGCGGCCAGGGCCGTGGCGACCGCGGTGGCCGTGGCGGCCGCGACGGTGGCCGTGAAGCCGAGAAGAACCAGTTCGTAGAGCGCGTTGTCACCATCAACCGCGTTTCCAAGGTCGTCAAGGGTGGTCGTCGCTTCAGCTTCACCGCACTGGTCGTCGTTGGTGACGGTAACGGCATGGTCGGCGTGGGCTACGGCAAGGCCAAGGAAGTTCCCGCTGCTATCGCAAAGGGCGTTGAAGAGGCCAAGAAGTCCTTCTTCCGCGTTCCCCGCGTTGGCAGCACCATCCCGCACCGCGTTCAGGGTGAGGCCGCCGCAGGCGTTGTTATGCTGCGTCCGGCTTCCGCCGGTACCGGTGTTATCGCCGGTGGCCCGGTCCGTGCGGTACTGGAGTGCGTGGGTATCCACGACATCCTCTCCAAGTCGCTCGGTTCCTCCAACGCCATCAACATCGTTCACGCGACCGTTGATGCCCTGAAGCGCCTCGAAGAGCCGGCAGCAGTGGCAGCACGCCGCGGCCTGCCCCTCGACGAGATCGCTCCGCCGGCACTGGTGAAGGCCCTCCTCGCCCCGAAGGCAGGTGTCTAGTCATGGCTAAGAACCTGATCCCCTCCGACGCTCAGTTGGAGATCACTCAGATCAAGTCCGCCATTGGCGGCAAGCAGAACCAGCGCGACACCCTTCGGTCCCTCGGCCTGAAGCGGATCGGACACACCGTTGTCCGCACCGCCGATGCCGTGACCGTTGGAATGCTCAACACGGTTCCGCACCTGGTAAAGGTAGAGGAGGCGAAGTAAATGGCAGAGAACACTGCTGATAAGGCACAGGCTGCTGAGAAGCAGAACGCCCTGAAGGTTCACCACCTGCGTCCCGCCCCGGGTGCCAAGACCGCCAAGACCCGTGTTGGTCGTGGTGAGGCATCCAAGGGTAAGACCGCTGGCCGTGGTACCAAGGGTACGGCTGCCCGCTACCAGGTGAAGGCTGGCTTTGCCGGCGGCCAGCTGCCGCTGCACATGCGCCTGCCGAAGCTGCGTGGCTTCAAGAACCCGTTCCGGGTTGAGTTCCAGGTTGTAAACCTGGACAAGCTCAGCGAGCTGTTCCCGGAAGGTGGCGCAGTCACCGTGGAGAACCTGGTCGAAAAGGGTGCCGTTCGCAAGAACCAGCCCGTCAAGGTGCTGGGCACCGGCGACATCACCGTCAAGGTTGACGTCACCGCCCACGCATTCTCGGCCAGTGCCGCCGAAAAGATTGCTGCAGCAGGCGGAAGCACCACCGCCCTCTAAGGGACGGCGCCAGCTGTTGAACTCCCGGTATCCGTGGGCTTCGGCCCCGGATGCCGGGAGTTTTTCACATCCGCCGGGCGAATTTTTCCTGCCTTCCGGCGCATGCGCGCGGGGGCGGATTGTTCGCACGGCACATCGAACCGTTAGACTCGGTTGTCGGGATTTATCAAGTTCCGTCACTCACTCTTATTGACACCACAGGAGGACGCTTGCTTAGCGCATTTGGCCGGGCCTTTCGCACGCCTGATCTGCGACGCAAGTTGTTGTTCACGCTGGGAATCATCACCATATTCCGCTTGGGTGCTTTCATTCCCTCGCCCGGTGTGAACTACCAGAATGTCCAGCAATGCTTGCAGAACGGTCAGACCGCTGGCGGGCTGTACCAGCTCGTCAACCTCTTCAGCGGCGGTGCGCTGCTCCAGGTGTCCATCTTCGCCCTGGGCATCATGCCCTACATCACAGCCAGCATCATCGTTCAACTGCTCCGGGTGGTCATTCCCCGGTTCCAGGAGCTCTACGAAGAGGGCGCGTCGGGCCAGTCCAAGCTGACCCAGTACACCCGATACCTCACCATCGCGCTGGGCCTGCTCAACGCCACCACCCTGGTGTCCCTGGCCCGCTCCGGGCAGCTGCTTCCCGGCTGCCAGTTGCCGATCATCCCGGATTCCAGCATTATCACCACCATCCTGATCATCATCACGCTGACGGCCGGCACCGGCCTGATCATGTGGATGGGCGAGCTCGTCACGGAGAAGGGCGTGGGCAACGGCATGTCGCTGCTCATCTTCACCTCCATTGCGGCCCAGTTCCCCACCTCGCTGGGTGCCATCTGGACCTCGCAGGGCCCCGGAACCTTCTTCCTTGTCCTGGCCGTGGGCCTGCTCACCGTCGCGCTGGTGGTCTTCGTGGAACAGTCGCAGCGGCGCGTTCCGGTCCAGTACGCCAAGCGGATGATCGGCCGGCGCACCGTGGGCGGCACCAGCACCTACATTCCCATCAAGGTGAACATGGCCGGCGTCATTCCGGTGATCTTCGCTTCCTCCATGCTCTACATTCCCGGGCTGATCGCACAGTTCAACCAGCCCCGGAACGGCGAGCCCTTGCAGCCGTGGGTTGAATGGATCAACAACAACCTGACCCGCGGTGACCACCCGATCTACATGGCGGTTTACTTCCTCCTGATCGTGTTCTTCACCTACTTCTACGTCGCGATTACCTTCAACCCTGAAGAAGTCTCAGACAACATGAAGAAGTACGGCGGCTTCATTCCAGGTATCCGCGCCGGCCGGCCGACCGCTGATTACCTGCAGTACGTGCTCTCACGGATCACCCTGCCCGGCGCCCTCTACCTGGGCTTCGTGGCGCTGATCCCGCTGGTGGCGCTGGTACTGATCAACGCAAACCAGAACTTCCCGTTCGGTGGCACCTCGATCCTGATCATGGTGGGCGTTGGGTTGGAGACCGTAAAGCAAATTGATGCGCAGCTACAACAACGTCACTACGAAGGGCTTTTGCGATGACGAGAATGCTGATTATTGGACCTCCCGGTTCCGGAAAAGGAACGCAGGCGGAGCGGATCTCAGAACGCCTCGGCGTGGTCGCCATCTCTACCGGCGACATCTTCCGTGCCAACGTGAAGGGTGAGACCCCGCTCGGCCTCGAGGCCAAGAAGTACATGGACAACGGAGACTTCGTTCCGGACAGCGTGACCAACAAGATGGTCCGCGACCGGCTGGGCGAGTCCGACGTCGAGAACGGCTTCCTGCTGGACGGCTACCCGCGCACCACCGCGCAGGTGGACTACCTTGACGAGATCCTCGCCGACGGCGACGAGAAGCTCGACGTGGTCCTGCAGCTGACCGCCGACGATGAGGAGCTGGTGCACCGCCTTCTGGGCCGGGCCAAGGACACGGGCCGGAGCGACGACAATGAAGCCGTCATCCGCCACCGCCTGGACCTGTACCACGAGCAGACCGAAGCCGTGGTGGCGAAGTACGCCGAGCGCGGCATCCTCACCCAGGTTGACGGGATCGGTCCCATCGACGAAGTAACCAACCGCGTGATGCAGGCTATCAAGGCCGCACAGGCAGCCTAACCAAGGCCACCGGTTTATCGAGGCTCCTCCCGGCATCCGGGAGGAGCCTCAGCCATTTGAAAGGACACACCATGGCCTTCGGCCAGCCCCGCATCGAATTCAAGAACAACGCCCAGATGCGCACCATGCACGAGGCCGGCCTGGTCCTCAGCCGTGCACTGGATGCCGCCGTTGCCGCCGCGGTGCCGGGGGTCACCACCAAGCACCTGGATGACGTTTTCGCCGCCGTCCTCAACGAGGCGGGCGCCAAGTCCAACTTCCTTGGCTACCACGGCTTCCCGGCCACCATCTGCACGTCCGTTAATGAGGAAGTAGTGCATGGCATCCCCGGCAGCCGCGTCCTGCAGGACGGCGACATCATCTCCATCGACGGCGGGGCAATCGTCAACGGCTGGCACTCGGACTCGGCACGCACCGTGATCGTGGGAACCGCGGACCCCGAAGACCAGCGGCTCTCCGACGTCACCCAGGCCGCCCTGTGGCGGGGGATCGCGGCGCTGGCCACCGGCACGCACGTGGGGGACATCGGTGCCGCCATCGACGACTACGTCTCTTCCGTCCCGGGCAAGCCGCTGGGCATCCTTGAGGACTACGTGGGCCACGGCATCGGCTCCGAGATGCACATGGCACCTGACGTCCTGAACTACCGCATCAACCACCGCGGCCCCAGGATCAAGCCTGGCCTGTGCCTGGCCATTGAGCCCATGCTGGTCCGGGGCAGCATTGACACTGCAGTCCTGGAAGACGACTGGACCGTGGTCACCACCGACGGCAAGCGGTCCTGCCAGTGGGAGCACTCCGTGGCCGTACACGAAAAAGGCATCTGGGTGCTGTCAGCGCCCGACGGCGGCGCGGAGCACCTGGTGCCCCTCGGCGTCACCCCCGTGCCGATTCCGTAATCGACGCGCAACTTCAGCTGCGACGCAGAAAATCCCTGCCGACCCCCGAATGCGGGTGTCGGCAGGGATTTTGCGTGGCGCCAGCGAATGTGCGCGTCGCCAGGTGCTAGGACTTCAGCTTCGGCTTCACGTCCCGTTCGTAGATTGACTGCAGCGTGCTCTTCAGGTCCGTCATGGTGGACTTGACGTCGCCCTGCTGGGTGAGGATCTTCGCGGCGGCCTTTGCCATTTCCTGGTCGGCGCCCGGCAGGAACACGCGGGCGTTGTCCTGGACCTTGGTCACTGCGAGCTGGTCCATGGCGATTTTGATCTGTGGCGTCTTGGCCAGCACCGCTGCCATGTCCGCCGACTTGCGCGTGGGCATGTAGCCGGTGGCGGCAGAGAACTCGGCGCTGCTTTCCGGCTGGGTCACGAAGTTCAGGAACATCCCGGCGGCGAGTTGTTCCTCCTTGGAGATTCCGCTGGGGATGCCCAGGCCCGCGCCGCCCGTGGGGCACACGTTGGACTCCGCCTTGGGCCCGCCCGGCAGGAAACCGACGCCCACGTTGAACTTGGCGGACTTCAGGATCCCCAGCAGCGAGCCGGTGGAGGCGATGGTGGCGGAGGTCAGGCCGGCGGAGAAGTCGTCGGCCGCTTCCTTGGATGAAACACCGGCCCACTTGTCCTTGTAGATCGAATCCTGGGCCCACTGCAGCGCCGCCACGGAATCGGTGGAGTCGCACGTGATGTCCCATTCCTTGGACCAGCCACCGCCCCAGCCCCACAGCATGTTCTGCAGTGTCCAGCCCGCGTACCCGGCGAGGGCGGGGTAGATATAGGCGTACTGGGCGCCGGAGCTTGCCTTCAGCTTGGGGGCCCACTCACGGAATTCGTCCCAGGTCTTGGGTGCCCGGTCGGGAAGTCCGGCCGCTGCGAAGTGGTCCTTGTTGTAGTAGAACAGCGGCGTGGACCGGCCGTACGGCAGAGCCCACTGCTTGCCGTCGTACTTGTAGTCATTGACCAGCGACTGCTGGAAGTCGTCCATCTTCATGTCCAGCTGCTTGGTCAGGCCGTCCACGGGAATGATGCTGCCATTGGTGTAGTAGCGGAACCACCAGACATCGGACAGGACCACCACGCCCGGCAGGCCCGACTTCGCTGCCTGCGCCGTCTGGAACTTCTGGGCGATCTCTTCGTAGTTCGCTCCGGCGGTGACCAGGTTGACTGTTATGTCCGGATTCTTGGCGTGGAATTTGTCGATGAGGCTCTTCTCCACGTCCTGGGACTGGCCGGGGTGGCTGGACCAGAAGTCGATCTTGGCCGCCGGCTTCACGCCGTTGAAGTCGATCTCGGCCGCCTGGGAGGTAGCCTGACCGCCGCCGGTTGTTGATGGTCCGCCGCATGCGGCCAGGGCAGCGGCGGAGGCGGTTGCCCCTGCCAGGCCCAGGAAATGCCTCCGGTCCAGGTGAAGTGTCATGACAGTTCCTTTCGGTTGTTGCCTTTGGAAGGGTTGAAGTACGACGGCGGCCGGCGGCTTAGCCGGTCACGCTGCCTTGGGTAAGGCCCGCCACGATGTAGCGCTGCAGGGCCGCGAAGATGATGAGGATCGGGACGATCACCAGGACCGCACCTGCCATGAGGACGCCCCAGCCTGCAGCGTTGCTCTCATTGTTCTGCAGCAGGGTGAGCCCCACCGGCAGGGTCATGGTTTCCGGCCGGTCCGTGATGATGAGCGGCCAGATGTAGTCATTCCACTCAGTCACGATCGTCACCAGGGCCACCGTGGCGATGGACGGAACCGAGACGGGGACTACGATCTGCCACAGCCGGCGCCAGTGGCCGGCGCCGTCCATCTCGGCCGATTCCAGGATTGAGGCGGGGAGCGTTCGGAAGTGCTGGCGCAGCAGGAACGTGCCGAACGCGGTGCCAAGGCCGGGGAGGATGATGCCCCACAGCGTGTTCTTTCCGCCGATGCCGGCGATCAGGATGAAGTTGGGCAGGATCGATACCTGTGGGGGCACCATGAGGGCCACCAGGATCAGCAGGAAGATGAAGTTCCGGAACGGGAAGCGGACAAAGACCAGGGCATACGCGGTCAGGATTGCGAGCAGCACCTTGATGGTGGCCCCTGCCAGCGTGACGATGGTGCTGTTCAGGAAGAACTGCCCGAACGGGACGGTGGTCATGGCGGTCCGGTAGTTCTCCAGGTTCAGGCTTTCCGGAAGGATCTTCAGGTCCGTGGTGACGATTTCCCCGGACTGCTTGAAGGAGCTGAGGACCATCCACAGCAGGGGGAGGAACACCACCAGCGTGGCCACGAGCAGGGGCAGGTAGCCGCCCACCACCGTCTGGATGAGGTTGCGGCGCGACAAAGGGCGGTCATGGTGACGGCCTGGGTCCGGTGCTGCAACAGGGGAAGCCGTGGGGTCTGGGCTGACCGGTGAAAGCGACGTCATGAGTAGTGCACCTTTCGTTCCACGAACCGCAGCTGCAGGACGGTGATCACCAGGAGGATGGCAAACAGGACCACGGAGATGGCGGCTGAGTAGCCGGCCCGGTTGTAGGCGCCGAAGGCCTGGAGGTACGCCTCGTAGATCAGGGTGCTGGTGCCGGTGCCCAGCGGCGTCATGATCCGGATCAGGTCGAACGCCTGCAGCGAACTGAGCATGGTGGTGATCAGGAGGAAGAACGTGGTGGGGGACAGCAGTGGCAGCGAGATGCTTACGAAGCGTTTGAACCCGTTGGCGCCGTCAAGCGAGGCCGCTTCCATGACGTCCTGCGGAAGGGACTGGAGCCCGGCGAGGTACACCACGGCGCAGTAGCCCAGGTTCTTCCAGACGTAGACCAGGATCACCATGACCAGCGACAGCTGGGGATCGTTGATCCACTGCGGGCTCTGCTGCCCGAGGCCGCGGAGCAGCCAGGCAAGGACGCCGTAGCCGGGGTCGAAAATGAACAGCCATACCAGGCCCACGCCGACGCCGGAGAGCACATAGGGGGCAAAGACTGCGGAACGGGCGAACGTGGTCCCACGGACCTTCGCGTTCAGGGCCAGCGCCACCAGCAGTCCCAGCACCATGGAGCCGCCCACCGTCACCACCGTGAACACCGCCGTGGTTCCCAGGACTTTGGGCGCATCGTTGCTGCCAAAGAACGTGACGTAGTTGGTGAGGCCAACCACGGTGGCGGTGGGGGAACCAAGGGTCCAGTCCAGCGTGGAGTAATACATGTTGCTGAACAACGGGCGGTAGGTAAAGACGGCGATCAGCACCAGGTTGGGCAGCGCCATGGCAAGGAAAACGAAGAAGTCCCGGCGGGTCCTTGCTGTCCAACGACGCTTTGGAACTTTTGCGGACCGCCCCGGAGGCCTGTTGGGTTTGGCGGAGGGGTGCGGGGCGAGTTGACGGGTCATGCGTATCTCTCCCGGGTTGGGAGCCTGCTCGTGGCCGGCCCTGGCTTGATCTAGGGACTACTACACCAGACCGTCAGGGGGCTGAAACCCGCATATGCCCTTGTCAGGGGGCTGTTATCCAAGGCTTCGTCGCCCGTTAACGCTGTGTTGCATGCAGTCTCGCACAAAGTTTGCCGCTGCGGCAGGGGCGCGCCCTTTGAGGGGAGAATAGGGGCATGGGAACCATTACCGACATCCCGGGCATCCGTGTGGGCCACATTCACAAGGTCAGCGCGGGCTGGCTGACCGGGGTGACGGTGGTCCTTCCGCCTCCGGGCACCGTGGGCTCCGTGGATGTCCAGGGCGGGGGACCGGCCACCCACGAAACAGACGCGCTTGACCCCACCACCCTGGTAAGCACCGTGGACGCCGTGGTGCTCACCGGCGGCAGCGCCTATGGGCTCGCGTCCGCGGCAGGCGCCCAGCGCTGGTGCGAGGAACACGGCCGCGGTTTCGCCGTTCCCGGGGGCGTGGTCCCCATCGTGCCCGCTGCCGCCATCTTCGACCTGGGCCGCGGCGGCGACTTTTCCGCGCGTCCGACGCCGGACATGGGCTATGCGGCAACGGCCGCCGCAGCAGCACAAAAGGAAGGGCACGACGTCGGACGCGGCAACGTAGGTGCCGGCACCGGAGCAGTCATCGGCCGCACATACAAAGGCGGGGTAGGGACGGCCTCGGTCAGTCTGGAGAGCGGCGTTGTTGTTGGTGCCATTGCAGTCGTGAATGCTCTGGGTTTGCCGGATGCTGCCAGTGGGCAGATCCCGAAACCCTCCGCTCGCTCGCTCGTGCCTCGTTTAGACGCGAGCTTCCGGGCTCCGGGATCTGCCCACTTGGACGTACCTCCCTTCAACACAACCCTTGTCGTTGTGGCCACCAACGCCGTTCTCGATGCTGCTGAATGCAAGCGGACTGCTTCTGCCTCGCATGCCGGGATTGCCCGGGCGCTGAATCCATCGCACACTCTGGCCGACGGCGACACTGTTTTTTGTTTGGCGACTGGTGCCATGCCCCTGGATCGCTCGGACGAAGCTGCCCGGCAGGCCAGCCTTATTACCCTGCAGAGTGCGGCAGCCGACGTCGTCCGTTTGGCGGTCCTGGACGGTGTGGCCAGCGCGGAAGCCGTCCGCACTCCAGCCGGTGCATATGGTGCGTACCGCACCCCGTAGGCTACTATGACCGATTTAACTTTTACCGGCCAACAGGGTAGTGTTGTTTGTTGGTTGTCTGGACTGCCACGCCCTTTTGGGCCTGGGATGACAACCGATCCAACAAAAACGTTCGTGGTCATGCCCGGTGCAATCCGGCGGGACTGCGGCAACAACAGTTAGCGGAGGGTATGGCCAAGAAGGACGGGGTCATTGAGATCGAAGGCGTTGTGACTGAGGCGCTGCCTAACGCGATGTTTCGCGTTGAGCTCACCAACAAGCACATCGTACTGGCACACATCTCTGGAAAGATGCGTCAGCACTACATCAGGATTCTCCCTGAGGACCGCGTAGTGGTGGAGCTGAGCCCGTACGACCTCACCCGTGGTCGTATCGTCTACCGCTACAAGTAAATCGCTGGGCGGCCTCAGTGCGAACTGAATGCCGCTTCAGTGGACCAACTGCCACACGCAAAGGAATGCCATGAAGGTCAAGCCGAGCGTCAAGCAGATCTGCGAAAAGTGCAAAGTGATCCGCCGTAATGGCCGGGTCATGGTGATCTGCGAGAACCCGCGCCACAAGCAGCGCCAGGGCTAATTTCCTTCTTTCGAGGGAAATCCTGGGTTGCTAACCCACGCAAGTAAATAAAGGCAGCACAAGCTGATCTGGAACATTGAGCTCGAAAGAGTCCGGACAGCTAACCCCCGGTCGGAGGCTGGGGCCGCACGGAACGTGCGGGTGTACTGCCTACGACCTCCGGTTTATCAAGGAGTACTGCCACTATGGCTCGTCTCGCTGGCGTAGACATTCCCCGCGAAAAGCGGCTGGAAATTGCGCTTACTTACATCTACGGCGTGGGCAAGACCCGTGCACACGAAACCCTGGCTGCCACGGGCATCAGCGCTGACGTTCGCGTCAAGGACCTGACTGACGCCCAGCTGGTTGAGCTGCGTGACTACATCGAAGGCAACTACAAGGTTGAGGGTGACCTTCGCCGCGAAGTAGCAGCCGATATCCGCCGCAAGGTTGAAATCGGAAGCTACGAAGGTATCCGCCATCGCAAGGGCCTGCCAGTACGCGGACAGCGTACGAAGACGAACGCGCGTACCCGCAAGGGCCCGAAGCGCACCGTTGCAGGCAAGAAGAAGGCCCGTTAAATCCCTCGGGATTAACCGGCTCCCCAATAACTTTCTGTAGGAGAAATAATGCCCCCGAAGACTCGTGGCGCGGTTCGCAAGCCGCGTAAGAAGGACAAGAAGAATATCGCGCTTGGCCAGGCGCACATCAAGAGCACGTTTAACAACACCATCGTTTCCATTACGGATCCGAACGGCGCTGTTATCTCCTGGGCTTCCTCCGGTGAGGTTGGCTTCAAGGGCTCGCGCAAGTCCACCCCGTTCGCTGCCCAGATGGCTGCAGAAGCCGCTGCCAAGCGTGCGCAGGAGCACGGCATGCGCAAGGTAGACGTTTTCGTCAAGGGACCGGGTTCCGGACGCGAGACCGCAATCCGTTCGCTGCAGGCCGCAGGCCTCGAGGTTGGCTCCATCCAGGACGTCACCCCCGCAGCGCACAACGGCTGCCGCCCGCCGAAGCGCCGCCGCGTCTAATTCTTTTCCGCAGCAGGAGCTTGCCCGGACCAGCGATGGTCCGGGCAAGCCCAGCGCGTTAAGTCTTCAGACCGAATTTCCACCACCTGTGTTGCGTCATATAGCGGATGCTCGCCGAAAGGAAACCTAAGTGCTCATTGCACAGCGCCCCACCCTCTCCGAAGAGGTAGTCTCCGAAAACCGTTCGCGTTTCATCATCGAACCGCTGGAACCGGGTTTCGGCTACACCCTCGGAAACTCCCTCCGCCGTACCCTGCTCTCCTCCATCCCCGGTGCTGCTGTAACCAGCATCCGGATCGATGGCGTGCTGCACGAGTTCACCACGGTTCCGGGTGTCAAGGAAGATGTCACTGAGATCATCCTGAACATCAAGAGCCTGTCGGTTTCCTCCGAGCACGACGAGCCTGTCGTGGCTTACCTGCGCAAGCAGGGCCCCGGAGTCGTCACCGCCGCGGACATCGCTCCGCCGGCCGGCGTCGAATTCCACAATCCGGATCTGCACATCGCCACGCTGAACTCGAAGGGCAAGTTCGAACTCGAACTGACCATCGAGCGCGGCCGCGGCTACGTTTCGGCAGCTCAGAACAAGTCCGGCGACGCAGAGATCGGCCGTATCCCGGTCGACTCCATCTACTCGCCGGTGCTGAAGGTTACTTTCCGCGTGGAAGCAACCCGTGTTGAGCAGCGCACCGACTTCGACAAGCTGATTGTCGACGTCGAGACCAAGCAGGCCATCGCCCCGCGCGATGCCGTTGCTTCCGCAGGCACCACCCTGGTGGAGCTCTTCGGTCTGGCACGTGAGCTGAACACCGCAGCTGAAGGTATCGAGATCGGCCCGTCGCCCACCGACGCTGCCCTGGCAGCCGACATGGCACTGCCGATCGAGGATCTGGACCTCACCGTCCGTTCCTACAACTGCCTCAAGCGTGAGGGCATCCACACCGTGGGTGAACTCGTTGCCCGCTCCGAGGCTGACCTGATGGACATCCGCAACTTCGGTGCCAAGTCCATTGACGAGGTCAAGGCAAAGCTGGTTGAACTGGGCCTGTCCCTCAAGGACTCGCCTCCCGGTTTTGACCTCGCAGCACGCGCCGCAGCAATCGAAGAGGACGACGCCGCCTTCGGCGACGACGAACTCTAAACCAGACCTTGGCCGGCGGGCTGCACCACGGTGTGCCGCCCACGGCTTCCACATGAGGAGAAACAATTATGCCTACCCCCACTAAGGGTCCGCGCCTCGGAGGCGGCCCGGCTCACGAGCGCCTCATGCTCGCGAACCTGGCAGCATCCCTGTTCGAGCACAAGCGGATCACCACCACGGTGACCAAGGCCAAGCGCCTGAAGCCGTACGCAGAGCGCCTGGTGACTTTCGCCAAGCGCGGCGACCTCGCTTCCCGCCGCCGCGTTCTCGGCCTGATCAGCAACAAGGGCATCGTCCACGAGCTGTTCACCGACATCGCGCAGGCTGTGGAGAACCGCGACGGCGGCTACACCCGCATCACCAAGATCGGCAACCGCAAGGGCGACAACGCTCCCATGGCTGTCATCGAACTGGTCCTCGAGCCGGTTTCCGCCAAGCAGGCCGTCGTAGCCGAGGCTACTTCCGCTGCCAAGCGTGACGCCGACAAGAAGGAAGCTGCTGCTGCGGCTCCCGTCGCTGAAGAAGCTCCTGAGGCTGAGGTTGTTGAGACCGAAGCTGCCGAGGCACCTGCTGCTGAGGAAGCTGCAACCGAAGCGGCTCCGGCCGCTGAGGAAGCTCCCGAAGCTCCTGTTGCCGAGGAGAAGGACGCGAAGTAATTCGCTGATTCCCTTCGCATAGACTTAGGTCTGTGAACCACCAAAAACCCGCGGCCCCCGTTCCAGGGGGCGGCGGGTTTTTGCGTATCCGGCTTGATCTTTCGTACGACGGCGGGCCGTTCAGCGGGTGGGCACTGCAGCCGGGACGGCGCACCGTCCAGGGCGTCCTGGAGGAAGCGCTCGAGCTCCTGGTCCGCCGCCCGGTCCGGGTCACTGTGGCCGGACGGACCGACGCGGGCGTCCACGCCCGCGGCCAGGTGGTCCACCTGGACCTCAGTGAAGGCGAGTGGCTGGGACTGCCGCGCGGGCACGAGCTGGATCCCGCCGTCGCCATGCTGCGCCGGCTCCGCGGGGCACTGAGCCGGGGCCTGGGCGACCTGACCGGGGCCGTGGAGGTGCACGCCGTTTCGCTGGCGCCCCCCGGCTTCGACGCGCGGTTCTCCGCCCTCTGGCGGCGCTACAGCTACCGGATCGCTGACGGGCCCGCCCTGTGGGATCCGCTGGGGCGGTACTTCACGCTGTGGCACAAGAGTCCGCTGGATGTGGATCTGCTGAATGAGGGTGCCTCACAGCTGCTGGGCCTGCAGAACTTCCTGTCCTTCTGCAAACCGCGCGAAGGCGCCACCACCATTCGGGAACTGCAGCGCTTTGAGTTCACGCGCGGGGAGGACGGCGTCATTGTGGCCGCCGTCCAGGCGGATGCCTTCTGCCACAACATGGTGCGGGCCCTGATCGGCTCGGCGTTGTACGTGGGGGAGGGTGCCGTGGAGCCCGGCTGGCTGCATGATCGCCTGCTGCTGCAGAAGCGGGACGCCAAGTCGGTCCTGGCCGCCCCGCACCCGCTGGTTCTGGAGGAAGTGGCCTACCCGTCCGACGGCGAGCTGCTGGCCCGGGCCGAACTGACCCGGGCACTGCGCAAGTCCCCATCCGCCCCCTAGCCTCACAAGTTCGGCCAGGGAACCCTGCGGCCGTGGGCCCACTAGAACGCCGGGGGCGGGCCCTCTGCCGGCAGCGTCACCGTAAACGTGCTGCCCTGGCCTTCATCGCTCTGGCACGTGATGGTCCCGCCGTGCCGCTCCACGATCATCCGGGTGATGGAGAGCCCCAGCCCAGCGCCCGGGATGGCGGCCGTCAGCGCGGACTCGGCACGGAAGAACCGGTTGAAGGCCTTCGCCGCGTCGTCGCCGGACATGCCCATCCCGGTGTCCGTGACGCTGAGCCGGACCCACTGCCTGTCCGCGTTCGCGCTGATGCTCACCTTGCCGCCGTCGGGAGAGTACTTGATGGCGTTGGAGACGAGGTTGTCCAGCACCTGCCCGAGCCGGAGCGGGTCCGCGTAGGCCCACAGGGGCGAGGGGACGTCGGCGGCGATCTCCACGTGGGACCGCAGCGCCGAGGCCTGGGCCGAACTCAGGCTGGTCTCCACGAGGCTGGCAAGGTCGGTCCGTTTTGGGTGGACGTTCAGGGTGGTGGATGCTGTCAGGTCGGCCACCAGGTCCAGCAGCCGTTCCGCGTTGCGCTGCACCACGAGCAGTCGCTGGGCCACCTGCGGAGACAGGCTGTCGGCGTCGTCCAGCACCAGGTCCACGTTGCCGATGATCGAGTTCAGCGGATTCTTGAATTCGTGCGAAACATTGGAAACCAGCTCATGGTTCGCGGCCAGGGATTCCACCCAGCCGGTGACGTCGCTGTAAACCACCACTGCCCCGGTGAGCCGGCCGTCCTCGCTGACCAACGGACGGGCGGCGGTGGAGACGGCACGTTGCTCAGGCCCCTCGCCGGCCCACACGAGATAATCCGCGAAGGATTCCCCTGCCATGGCCCGGTTGATGGGCCGCCGGTCCCGGGGGAGCAGGGTGCGGCGGTCCTGGCCGAAGATGAGCTGCTGCCCTTGGCCGGGAACGGCTTCGTCGGCGCCCGTGGTGCGGCGGAAGGTGCGCTGGCGGCTGTTGGACACCAGGAAGTGGCCGGAACGGTCGACGGCGGCAATACCGACGTCGGTGGCGTCCAGGACGGTTTCGAGCAGCTTCTCCCGTTCCCGGCTTGCGGCCAGCAGTTCCCGGAGTTCACGGTCTTTGTCGGCGAGCTCGGCCTGCTGCTGCCGGAGGCTTACGCTGGCGAAACGGATGGCCAGGGAGACTGCGAGCATCATGACAGGGAAGAGGACGGTACTGGTGATATCCGAGGCCGTGACGGCCGGGAAGTGGGCCACCACCGGCGGGACCATGATGAGGAACGGGCCCAGGAAACTGAGCACCAGGCTGCTGCGCGCGAGCATGCCGGAGGCGGAGAGCCAGATGACCGGGAAAACCACCAGCACCGCTAGGCCGGGCAGGAGCGGTGCCGCGCCGTTGCGCAGGAACCCGATCGCGGCGAAGTCCAGTACGGGGATCAGCAGGTACGGGCGGTGCGCCAGGCGTTCCCAGGGAACCAGGAAGCAGCCAAGGAACAGGATTGCGTGCAGGGCAATCCCGGCCACGTACAGCGGGCTGTGCATGAGCGAGGGCCAGGCGAAGGGGCTGCCCACGGCAATCGCAGCCACCATGAGGGTCAGGGGCAGCTGGCACAACACCACCTGGGCGCGGGTCCCCAGCCTGCGGAAGATGCGGCCGGGTCCACGGTGAAACAACGGCTCAGCCATGTTTCTGACTCGTACCCCTTTACGTCGGGAAGCAGATGCCGCCAAGGTGTTCAAATTCCCCCAGTTACCTTGGCGTGCACCCCTTCCTTTGGATATTGCACACGTCTTGTCATAATAATTGACTTTTCAATTTTCAGGGCCGATTCGGGTGTCATCAGCCGGGCTTACTAGTAGCGTATAAAGGGTTGGAGCGGGAATGGCATTGGCGCTGGGCCAATGGGGGGCCATCTCCGCCTGGCGCAGGGATAGCAATGGACGATCTTGGTGTAGCTGTAGTAATCGAAGATGACGCCGATGTGCGCAACCTCCTTGAAGGAGTGTTGACGCAGGCGGGCTTCGAAGTGCATACAGCTGTTGACGGGCGGGCCGGGGTTGAGGTGGTCCGCAGCAAGCAGGCCAATGTTGTGACGCTCGATATCGGCCTGCCTGACATTGACGGGTTTGAGGTTTTACGGAGGATCCGGAATTTCAGCAACGCTTACGTGGTGATGCTGACAGGCCGCACAGAGGAACCCGACCTGCTGTCCGCCCTCAACGCGGGTGCGGACGACTACATCGCAAAACCCTTCAGGCCAAGGGAACTCCGGGCCCGGGTGTCAGCCATGATGCGCAGGCCGCGGCACGAGGTGACCGGGAATCCCCTGTCTCCCTCCTTGGCGGAACAGGCCGCGGCACCTGCCGGCGGTCAGGCCGAGCCCGGAGTCCTGCAGCACAACGGGCTCCTGCTGAACCACCGGACGCGCACCGTGGAAATCAAAGGTGAGCCCCTGGGGCTGACGCGCAGTGAGTTCGACCTGCTCCACGTGCTGCTTAAGGGCGGCGGCGCCGTGTGCACTAGGGCCGACCTGGTTCGGGCGGTGCGGGGTGATTTCTATGACCGGGACACGTACATCAGCGAGGCGGACGAGCGCGCCGTTGAGGTGCACGTGGGAAACCTGCGGCGCAAGCTCAAAGAGGACCAGGTTGCCCCGCGCTGGCTGCAAACAGTCCGCGGGGTGGGATACCGGCTGGCACCGAGGCGGCCGGACGATAAGTAACTGCTATCCCTTTTCCAGGATGTAGGTTTCCTGAAGCTCGGACACAGTGCGTGCCCCGTCCCGGGCTACTCCGGCCATCATTGCCCGTCCCTGGAGAAAGTCACCCTGCCGGATCAAGCCTTCCAGGAGTTCCGCAAGCTTGGCCAGGCGCAGTCCGCCAACCATCGCGGAGCTGATCTTGAGGCTGATGACCGCGTCCAGGGCCAAGTCCTCGTCCTGACTGTAAATTGCTGTTTCCAGCCGGGCCAGGCGCAGATCCCACATGGCCGTGTAGTCACGGGCGAAGCGCTGCGCCAGCCCGGGTCCGGCCAGTTCATCTTCGAGTTCGTCCAGCACTGCTGCATCAATTAACGGCAAGAGAGCGGCCGCTTCCAGTGAGGGGACCGCGCTGGCGGCCGGAACGGGAGCGGCAGGCGAAGCGACCCCGGACAGCGGGGAGTCCACGGCGGGGCTCTTTCCGCTGGTGCCGGGATCGGGACTGTGCATTGTTCAAGGCTACTTCCTGGAATTCCTTTGGTGTCCTATTTCTTCTCATTCTGGGGAAACCTTGAGGCAACCTTGCCGCCGCCCTGAGTATCCTTACTGCCCGCTGAAGGTAATCACCGTGTTGATCACGGCCGGCCCCAGAATGGCAATGAAGAGGACCGGAAAGATAAAGAACAAGAGCGGGAAAAGAATCATGACGGGCAGCTTCAGGGCCTTTTCCTCGGCCCGTTGGCGCCGTTTGACGCGCATGACTTTCGCCTGGATGCGCAGGACCCGGCTGATGGCGATCCCGTACGTATCAGCCTGGACCACGGCCTGCACGAAGCTGCGCAGTTCGGGGATGTTGGTTCTCTCGGCCAGGGCGATGTAGGACTCGCGGCGGCTGCGTCCCACCTGCATGTCCTGCAGGGTGCGGACCAGTTCCTCGGCAAGGGGACCCTTGCCGTTATCGCCGGCGCGAGCCATGGCGCCTTCGAAGCCGAGCCCGGCTTCGACTGAAATCAGCATTTGGTCCAGTGTGTTGGCCAACTCCAGCTGCATCGCCTTCTGGCGTTCCACGCCCTTGCTGTAGAGGAGGAGGTCCGGGATGAAGTAGCCGAGGAAAAGGACGAAGAGTCCGGCGAGTTTCATCAGCGGGCTGCTTCCCACACCTGCCAGGTAGCCGCCCATGGCGACGCCGGCCAGGCCCAGGGCGAGCTTGGATCCCAGCACTTTTCCCAGCGGCATGGAGGCGGGCCGCCCGGCGAGGGCCAGGAGCCGGTCCAGGAAGGCGACATAGGCCGGGGGGGTGAGGCGCCGGCCCAGTGCTTCGAGCCGACCCGACGCTCCGGCAGGAGCAGCGGCAATGGCAGGCGCGCCGCGGGACAGAAGGTCGGTGGCAGCGAGGCGGCCCTGCTTGTCCACGGTCAGGACGGACCAAGCCAGAGCCCCTATGGGGAGGCAGACCAGGAGCACGGAGAGGAGGACGATCAGGTTCACGGGGTCCTCAAAACTTCAGGTCGATGATCTTGCGCATCCACAGCGCGCCAATGGTCATCAGGACAAAGGAAGCGCCGATCATCACCCAGCCGAGGGGGTGGGTGAACATGGAGTTCATGTAGCTGGGGCTCACGGCCAGCAGCATGGCCACGATGCCGAACGGCATGGCGATCAGGATGTAGGCGGAGAACTTGCCTTCCGCGGCCAAGGCCTTGATATGCCCCTTGATCTCCGCGCGCTCGCGGATGGTTTCGTTCACCTGGTCCAGGACCTCCGCCAGGTTGCCACCCACCTCCCGGTTGATCTGGATGGCCTGCGAGATCCAGACGAAGTCCTCGTTCTTCATCCGGTCG
Source organism: Arthrobacter sp. B1I2 (assembly GCF_030816485.1). Lineage (NCBI taxonomy): Bacteria > Bacillati > Actinomycetota > Actinomycetes > Micrococcales > Micrococcaceae > Arthrobacter > Arthrobacter sp. B1I2. The sequence goes on from NZ_JAUSYC010000001.1 coordinate 2,323,667, forward strand.
GCGGTGTCGTTGAGGGCGGCCAGCAGGTCCCGGCCGAGGCTTGTTTCGGTAATCACGCGCCGCATTTCCTCCGACGTCGGTTTCTGGGACTCGGTGGCGGCGGCCTCGATGGCCCGCAAGATGCTGTGGCCGGCGCGCAGGCCGCCGGAAAGCAGCTGCAGGGTATCGCCAAGCTGGCTGTCGAAGGCGGTACGGCGCTTGCCTGCCAGGAATCCGAGGACGAGTTTGCCCAGAAAAGGAGCCAGCAGGGCGAGCAGCAGTCCCACCACGGGACTCACGGTCACAGTGCCGACCAGCATCCCGACGCAGGCACCGATGCCCACCAGCAGGAAGAACTCGGCCTGGCTGAGGCGCAGGCCAGCGTTCTCCAGCTCCGGGCGGGAGAACAGCTTCACGTTCCGGCCCCCGAGCATCCGTTCGAACGACCTGACGCCGGAGAGTGCCAGGCGGGAGAGAGAGGATGGTGGCTCGGGTTCAAACGGACGACGGCGGTCCAGCGGCACCGCGGGGGCACTCGGCAGGAGCACGGCCACACCGAGCAGGCAGATGGCTGCCAGGAGAATGGCGCTTCCGATGGCGATGATCATGGCCGCGTCCCTACTTTGCGCCCGGGGACAGCGGCCCGGCGAACACTGCGGGGGACACGTGGATGCCCAGGTCCTCGAAGCGATCGATGAAGCGCGGCCGGATACCGGTGGCAACGGGCTTGCCGAGGAAGCGCCCATGGGCGTCCACGCCGGCCGAGTAGTCAAACACAAAGGCATCCTGAAGAGTGACGATGTCGCCTTCCATGCCCTGGACCTCGGTGACGTGGGTGATGCGGCGGGAGCCGTCGCGGAGCCGGGAAATCTGGACGATGAGGTTTACGGCGGAGGCGATCTGTTCGCGGATGGCGCGCAGCGGCAGGTCCATGCCGGCCATCAGCACCAGGGTTTCGAGGCGGGCGACGGCATCGCGGGGCGAGTTGGAGTGCACGGTGGAGAGGGAGCCGTCGTGGCCGGTGTTCATGGCCTGCAGCATGTCCAGGGATTCACCGCCACGGACCTCGCCCACCACAATTCGGTCCGGCCGCATGCGGAGGGAGTTGCGGAGGAGTTCGCGGATGGTCACCTCGCCCTTGCCTTCGGTGTTAGGCGGCCGGCTTTCCAGCCGGACCACGTGGTCCTGCTGGATCTGCAGTTCCACGGCATCCTCGATGGTGACGATGCGTTCGTCGCGCGGGAGGAAGGAGGACAGGACGTTGAGGAGGGTGGTCTTGCCGGTGCCTGTACCGCCCGAGACGATGATGTTCAGTTTGGCTTTGACGCAGGCGTTTAACAGCTCAGCCATCTCCGGCGTCAGCGTCCCGAAGTCAATGAGGTTGCGGACCGTCAACGGTGTCTTGCTGAACTTTCGGATGGTCAGCGATGAGCCGCCCACGGCCAGCGGCGGGATGACGGCATTTACGCGCGAGCCGTCCTCCAGGCGGGCGTCCACCAAGGGGGAGGATTCATCGATGCGCCGGCCCACCTTGGACACGATCCGTTCGATGACCTTGCGCAGGTGTTCCTCGGAGCTGAAGCGTGACTCGGTGAGGGTCAGCTTGCCCTTGCGTTCCACATAGATCTGGTCCATCCGGTTGACCATGATTTCGGTGACGGCGGGGTCGTCCAGCAGGCGCTGGAGGGGGCCGTAGCCCAGCACGTCGTCGGCAACGTCGCGGACCAGGCGGGTGCGCTCCTCGGGCGTCAGCGGCACCTGTTCGGCGTCGATGATTCGGGTGAGTTCCTTCTTGGCGGTGCTCCGCAGCTCCTGCTCGGTGACGGCGGCGTCGTTGAAGCGCGTTCCCATGCGTTCGAACAGGGCGGTGGCCGCCCTGTCCTTCATGGCTGCGAAGACGTCCACCCTCGGTGAGGCAGGCACCTGCTGCGCGGCGTCGTCGTACGTTGAATGCACGACGGCGGCCGGCGCCGGAACGTGCGGTTCCGCACCTTTTGCGGGGGACGGCAAAGGCGTCGAACGCGGCGGCTCAAGCACCGCCGTACTGGTCCCCGCGGCGGATGCCTGGTTGCGGTCCTGGACCGCGGTGATGCGTTCGGAGAGTTTCATCAGATAACCACCCTTCGGTGAAGCTTCCGCTGTGCCTGCGCGCGCCAAGCCGGGTTGAAGCGCTCCACGAGCTGGCGGAGGCTTTTGACGGCCGGGTCTTTCCTGGATTCCTGGAGGACGGGGATGCCCCGGTTGGTGGACAGTGCCACGGCGCGGGAGCGGGGGACGCTGACGTCCACGGGCGCGCCGATGGTGGATTCAACGTCCTGCACGTTCAAGCCTGCTTTGGCGTCGGCCATGTTCAGGACCACGTGCCGGGATTCGGGCATGATCTCCAACTGGCGGAGGACTTCCAGGCCGGAGCGGAGGCCGCGGAGGCTGGGGATGTCCATGGCGCTGACCCAGACCACGTCCGTGCACTGCTCCATGGCGGCGAGACCAATTTCCGGCATGCCGGGGGCGGTGTCCAGCACCACGTACTGGAATTCCTGGGCGAGCTGTTCCAGCAGGCGGGTGATCTGGTCCGGGGTGATGTGGTCCGCGTCCACCGGGTTGGGCGGGGCGCACAGGGCGTAGATGCCGGCCGGGTGCACGGTGAGGAAGGCCTTGAGGACCAGGGAGTCTTGGGCGGCCGCGGGGGTGACGGCGTCCGTGACCGTGTGTTCCGGGTTGAGGTAGAGGCCGGAGGCGACGTCCCCGAACTGGAGGTCAAGGTCCACGATGACCACGCCCATGGGCGCGATCTGGGCCAGGCCGATGGCGATGTTGGTGGCCAGGGTGGTCTTGCCCACGCCGCCCTTGGGGGAGAAGACGCCGATGACCAGGCCCTTGCCGCCTTTCTCCACCTGGGCTGATTCCGGGCTGCGGTGGCGGGTGGCGAAGGACTGGCAGGCGCGCTCGAGCAGCACCCGAATTTCCGCTGCGTCCGCCTGTGGGCTGAGGATGTCGCGGACGCCGGCGCGCATGGCGTGCAGCAAGCCATCGGGGTCGACGTCGCTGACCAGGACCAGGCTGAGGCCGGGGAGCTGGACGTCGAAGACTTTGGCGAACCGGAGTGCTTCCTCGTAGGGGACGTCCGGGCCAATGATCAGCACCTCCGGCTGCTCCTGGTTGAGGAGGGCGAAGAGTTCCTGGGGTCCGGCCGGGAGGATGTCCGAGGCGATGGTCTGGACGCTCCCCCGGAGGCCGTGGGCGACGGCGGCGCGCAGCTTCTGGTCGAAGTCGCCGTTGGGGGAGAGGAGGACGAAGCGGCTCATTTGTACACCGTGTCCTTCCTGGCGATGAAGCCGCCGTTGTCCTGGGCGTCGAGGGGTTCCTTGGTGAGCCAGAGGGTGCCGAACTCGGAAGTGAAGACGATCTTGTTGGCATCGACGTCGCTCACAGCGACAGTGATGATGAGTGCACCTTCCGGGACGGCGGTGTCTTGGGGGGTGGTGCCATCCGTCGGTTTCGCGCTTGCGTTCGCCTGCGGTGCCCGTTGAATGGCAGTGACCAGGACTTTGCGGAGGGTCAGCTGGGTCGTTGGTGCATCCGGTTTGGCTTTGTCGGTGCCCTCCTTAAAGCTGAGGGCAATACCAACATGGTCGCCCACCGCAATCCGGCCACCAACAACGCGTTGAGGTTCCAGCTGGAAGGAAACTTCCTGGAACCCGGCGGGCACCTTGACTGTGCCATCGTCCTTCGCGTCCTTTGGGGCCACAAGCCGTTCGGCCAGGAGTTGTTCGCCCGGGACGAGGTCAACTGCGGTCACAGTGCCTGCCTTGCTGTCGAGGCTGCTGAGTGCACTGGTTGAAACCGCCGAAGCGGGGACCTTTTTGATGGCAAGCGATGCGGCCACATCATTGACGGCGGTGCCGGCGGGAACGCTCTTTGTCACCACGAGCACGTCCTTCGGCTGCATGCTGGCCACAGCCCGTTGATCCGCCCCCTGGGCATAGAAAATAATGAGGACAGCTCCCACAAGCGCCAAGGCGACAGCGGCCGTGCCGGCGAGCATGCGAGACTTCACTTTTACTCCTGATGGGGGTAGTGCTAGAGGGTGAGGCGGACGATGGTGGCGCCGAAGGCGTTCACCGGGCCGAGCGTGAAGCCGTCGGCAAGCGACACGTACGTGACGAACTTCCCGATGATGCCGCGGCACGAACCTTTACATTCAGTCGTTTTTGTCACGCCAGTCGTGGTCGAGGTCAGATTATGAAAGGTGTAGGGGAGGCTGCTGTCGTCAAGACCCTTGCCGTCACCGCCGCTGAACTTCCAGCCTGTCACTTTGAATGCCGCGAAAGCGGTCAGGCCGTATATCGCCCCGTTGCCAGTGCCTGTCACCTTGTCGAAGACGGGGAGAAGAACGATGACGTCTCGACCGGCGTTAATGTCCTTGGCCCAGCCGTTAAGCGTGTCTGAGCAGTTGCCGGGAGCGTTGTTGCCGGGGTCGCTCCCGCCTTCGCTTACCGCGAGATCGATGGTGCCCCCGCACTTTCCGGCGTCCTGGACCAGCCAGCCGAAGCCTCCATCAACGGCCGCACCGGACGGCCCGTAGTTGCAGTCGGCGTTGGCGTTCTGGCCGTGGTCCTGGAGAAGCTGCAGCCCGCCGTCGATATTGTCCTTTACTTGGCAAATGGAGAAAGCCAAGGGGAAGGCCGTGCGACCCGCCTTGGGGCTGCCCCAGGCGGCCGAAGCGCTCGCGCCGACCTTCGCCGTGGGAATCCCCAGGACATCGGCGAAATAGAGCGAGACCGAGTCAGCGGGGGCGCCGTTTCCCTTTGCAGTGGTGTTTACCGTGACCTTGCGGGTTGTTGTATCCAAGGCGATGGACCTGACGTTACTCATGCCGTCCAGGGCGTTCTGGTCGGCAAGGGTCGCAGCCAGCGTGGACGTCGTGGAGCACAACGTATCGGTGGCCTTGCGCGCACACTTTTGAGCCATGCCTATGGCGGCAGCGTCTGCTCCGCTTTGAAGCTGTGAATGCTCCGAATACATGACCCCGACGTCGACAGCAACCGCCGCAGATCCGAGGAGGACAACCAGCATGATGGCAACGATGACTGAAATGGCACCGCGCTCACTTGTTGGCTTGTCTGCTGGCCGGACTGCCGTCAGCCGCCGCACAGCATGACTCCCTTGCCTGTCATTGGGAACGGACCGGCAATCCCGGTGATGGTGGAGAGCGTGTACTTGATGGTGACTGTCACTTGGGTACCCGTACTGCAAACGGTGGGGCTGACGGTGATGGCGGAGGTGGGGATGGTGGAGCTGACTGATGCGGCACCGCTCTGGGCTGCGGACGCGGCGGCTGTCGGATTGTTGTTGATGGCCATTACGCGGACGCCGTCGCGGGCTGCGTTGGTGAGAGTGAGCTGGGCGTTGTAGGCTCGGCCGAATTCGATTGTTCCCATCACCAGCATCAAGAGGAGGGGCAGCAGGATCGCGAATTCGACGGCGGCTGCACCGCGTTCCGAATCTTGTGACACCTGCTGCACCTCCTCATAGATGGCTTGTCTTCCGGGATGGGATGCTGCCCGAGACGGTGCGGTTCCGATATCGGGTCCGGAACCGGACTTTTGGTGGATCTAGCCGCCTACTACAGGGGCCTTCGGTGCCAGCTGAGTATTGATCGACTTGAAGAAGCCGTCCAACGTGCCGCCCAGGGTGCTGACGGCAACAATGATGACGACGGCGATGAGGCCGACCATGATGCCGTATTCGACGGCGGTGGCGCCCTTTTCGTTGCTGAGGCGGTCCTTGAGGCTGAAGCCGAGGGTCTGAAGGGTGGCGATGAGAGAAAGCATTTTGTACTCCTGAGCGAGTCGGATGGCTGGCCCTGCACCAGCACTAAGACGAAGTTAGCAACGCTTGATGCAGCGTTGACCGGATCTTGCAACATCCTGCGCAAAGCCTTTACCAAGTGCACTTTCACTGCGCTTTTGCCGGGTTTGTCCTGCGCTGATGGTGGGCTTCCTGAACTTTGGGGCACACACAAAGGGACCCCCTCGGTTCTGGGTGCCGAGGGGGTCCGGTATTTGGGGGCGCCGGATAGCGCACTGGGTGGCTTTCGCCGAATTAAGTCACCAGGCGGAGAAAGTTTTCATGACGTTGATGGCTGCCGGGCCGATGATCACAATGAACAGGACCGGCAGGATGGCGAACATCAAAGGGAAAAGTACCTTGACAGGCAGTTTCATGGCTTTTTCTTCTGCCCGCTGCCGCCGCTTGATCCGCATTTGTTTCGCCTGCGTCTTCAGGACCTTTGCGATAGCGATACCGTAAATATCAGCCTGTACGACGGAACGGATAAAGGCTCTAAGGTCAGGTACGTCTGTCCTGGTACCTAGTGCCTCATAGGCTTCCGCCCGGCTTCGGCCAACTTGCATGTCTTGAAGGGTCCGCATGAGCTCAAATGCAAGGGGACCTTTTCCATTCTGCGCCGCACGGGCCATGGCGCTTTCGAACCCCAATCCGGCTTCCACCGAAATGAGCATCTGATCCAAGGTGTTGGGTAGTTCCAGCTCGATCGCCTTCTGGCGTTCAGCTCCCCTGCCGTGCACCAGAATGTCAGGAACAAAGTAGGCGAGGGCTGCCGCCAGTACGACGAGCAGGGAGGCAGAAGGTGTCACGTTCTTGCTAATGAAAAGGATTCCCAGCACAGAGACGAGGAGAGCCAGAGCGGGCTTGGCAATCAGCAGCCTTGGAAGGGGCAGCTGTGCCGGTCGTCCAGCGCGAGCAAGGAGTTTGTCCAGCCATGCAACGTAGCCCTTCGGCGTGACTCTTATTCCAAGCGGGATTGCCGGCTTGGAACCAGGAAGTCCGGCAGCCACTGTCCCGGGCACCCGGCTGTCTATGAGGCGGATGCCTCTGCCGAGGTTGCTGCGGACTGCTGCGAAACCCCTTCTATCGACAGAGAGGAACGACCAAGCCAGGAAGGAAACAGGGAACACAATCAGGCCTATTATCAGCCAAGCCATTGTTGTCATTATTTCCTCCTAGAACTTGATCTTTACGACACGACTCAGCCAGAACGACCCAACGGCCAGGAGCACTACTGCTACTCCCAGAAGGACCCAGCCGATTGGGTTGGTGTAAAGAGTTGCGATGTAAGAGCTGTTGACGACCGACATGTAAAGAAACATGCCGATCGGCAAAGCGACGAGTATGTAAGCGGAAAGCCTTCCTTCAGCGCTGAGGGCCTGGACTTGGCCCTTGATCTGGCTTCGTTCCCGAATGGTTTCCCCGACCTGGTCAAGTACTTCCGCCAGATCACCTCCAACTTCACGGTGAATCTCTATGGCCTGCCCCACCCATTCAAAGTCCTCGCTGCGCAGCCGATGTGCTGCGTCAAGCATCGAGTCCCGGAGATCCCGTCCGAGCCTGTTTTCATTAACCAGTCTCGCGAACTCTTCGGAGGTAGGAGCGTCGGCCTCCTTGGCTACCGCGTCAACAGAACGGAGAAGGCTATGCCCAGCGCGTAGGCCGCCGGAGAGCATCTGAAGGGTGTCGCCCAACTGCGCCTCAAACTTGCTGCGGCGTCGGGACGAAAGCACATTCAAGACCAGCATGGCCAGGAATGGTGTGGCGATGACGAGGAGCAGCGCCGGGAGAGCGCCTCCAAGAATGAAGCCAACGAAGCCAGCCGTGACAGCGCCGCAGGTGACGAGCAACAGGAAGTCTGCCTGTCGCATCTTCAGGCCCGCTTGCTCCAGAGATGCACGACTGCCGAACCGCGCGTTCTTGCTGACGTTCTTTTCCACGAAGGAGGTAGCCGAGTCCGTGACTCGGGTAAGCAGCGTCGGGCCATTGACCACTCCCGGCCTCCTTCGGGTAATGGCAATTTCGCCCCGGGCACTCTTGAACGTAACGAGGAAGAGCACTGCCGCCGCCGACAAACAGAGTGAAACTCCAAGTGCCAGAAAGATTGGGTTGGTAATGGTCACCGGAATCCGCCGCCTACGGGGGAAGAACCGAAAATAGCAGGAGACAGTGGAATGCCGAGTTCAGCGAAGTGATCTACGAATCGGGGACGAACGCCGGTTGGCACCGGCTTCCCAAGGAACTTCCCGTTAGCGTCGACTCCCGCACTGTAATCGAACACGAAGGCGTCTTGAAGAGTAACGATATCGCCTTCCATTCCTTGCACCTCGGTTACATGAGTGATCCGCCGGGAGCCATCGCGAAGCCTGGAAATGTGAACGATCAGATTCACGGCTGAAGCAATTTGCTCGCGGATCGCACGGAGAGGAAGATCCATGCCCGCCATCAGGACCAGAGTCTCAAGCCTGGAGATCGCATCACGAGGTGAGTTGGCATGGACGGTGGAAATCGAGCCATCGTGGCCTGTGTTCATGGCTTGTAGCATGTCCAGCGATTCGCCTCCACGAACCTCGCCGATCACAATACGGTCGGGGCGCATACGCAGGGAGTTGCGGACGAGGTCTCTGATCGTTATCTCGCCCTTGCCTTCGATATTCTGCGGACGGCTTTCGAGGCGGACCACGTGTTCCTGTTGCAGTTGCAGTTCAACTGCGTCCTCGATGGTCACGATCCGTTCGTCCGGCGGAATGAACGAGGACAGCACATTTAGCATTGTTGTTTTGCCTGTTCCTGTGCCGCCGGCAACGATGATGTTGAGACGAGCTCGGACACACGCCTGAAGGAGTTCGGCGATTTCGGGAGACATGGAACCCAAAGAGATGAGGTTGTTTACGGTCAGTGGAACCTGGCCGAATTTGCGGATCGTTAAGGAAGAACCACTGACAGCCAATGGTGGGATGATGGCGTTGACGCGGGATCCGTCGCTCAGTCGGGCATCCACCAGAGGCGAGGACTCGTCGATTCGACGGCCAACCTTCGTAACAATCCGTTCAATGACTCTGCGAAGGTGGTCCTCGTCATTGAATCGGGATCCGGTGATCCCCAACTTTCCCTGGCGTTCGACATATATCTTGTCTGGGCCGTTGACCATGATCTCGGTAATGTCCCCGTCCTTGAGAAACTTCTCAAGCGGGCCAAGGCCAAGGACATCGTCGATGATTTCCTGGACCAGCCGGTTCCGCTCGCTGAGGGTCAGCGGGATGTCCTCCTCTTCGATGATCTTCTTCAGCTCATCCTTGACGTATTGCTGGAGATCGGCTTCGTCGATAGAAGAGTCTGTGATGCGGCTGCCCATTCGCTCATAGAGAGCAACGCCGGCACGGTCCTTCACAGCGCTGAGTGCCTCATTGGGCTCGCTGGCATAGCCCGCGGAGACAGTCGAATCGCCGGCCGGCGCCGCGTTGGGGTGCCATGGGGCTGCTGGAGTCGTTGTGAGGCCGCCGTTCGTGGCCTCATCGTTTCCCCGCGCTGCTTCCAACCTACGTGTCAGGCTCATTGCACTACCGCCCTTCTGTGCAGCTTCTTGTGCTGTTTTTCTTTCCAATCAGGTTTGAGCCGCTCCACTAGCTGGCTCAAACCACGGGCTGCGCCATCACGGCTACCATCTTGCAGGAGTGGCACGCCCTTATTCGTTGAGAATGGAACGGCCCGGGAGCGGGGGAGGACTACATCGACCGGGCACCCGATGGTGGCTTCAACGTCCTGGACGGTCAGACCGCTCCTACGGTCTGCGAAATTGAGCACAACATGGCGATTTTCCGGTACAAGGCTGAGTTCATCCAGGATCCGAAAACCCGTCCGCAAACCCCTGATGCTGGGGATATCCATTCCACACACCCAGACCGCGTCAGTGGCCCGATCCAAGGTCGCCAGCACATGTTCACCCAGCCCGGGTGCGGTGTCGACCACGACGTACTGGAATTCGCTGGCGAGTTGCGAGATGAGGTGTCCTACCTGCTCCCCGCTGATCTGGTCCGCCTGGGCCGGGTTTAGCGGTGCGCAGAGGGCGTATACGCCGGAGGGGTGCAGCGTCAGGTAGGACTTTAAGACCATGCTGTCCTGGACTGCGGCTCCTGTGACTGCGTCAGCCAGGGTGCGTTCCGGTTCCAGCATGAGGCCGGATGCGACGTCACCGAATTGCAGGTCGAGGTCAACGACCACGACGCCGCTCGGTGCTATTTTGCCGAGGCCGACAGCCAGATTGGTAGTGACCGTAGTCTTGCCGACTCCGCCTTTGGGGGACATCACTGCGATGATGCGTGAGCCTTTAGGTGCCTCTGCTACTGACGCCCCAAGTCCGCGGCGGCGTCCGGCGGATGCCAGGCTGGCCCGTTCCAGCATTACCCGAATGTCATCAACTGGGGCCTCTGGACTGAGCAGGTCACGAATTCCGGCGCGCATGGCGGGCAGGGCAACGTCGGGTCCTTCTCTAGCCACCAGGACAACGCTGATCTCTGGAAACTGGAGGTCGAACAGACTTGCAAGACGAATAGCATCATCCGTCGGAAGCCCGGGGCCGAGGAGAATCACTTCAGCCGGGTCCCCGTTGATCGTGCGGAGGATGTCGTCCGGGCTCGGCGGGAGGTAGTCGGCCTGAAGTGTTTGCAAGGCGCCGTGGAGGCCGCTCGTGGCCTGTTTGGTGCGCTGAGCGAAGTTGTTGTCCGGTGTGATCAACACAAACCTGCTCATTTGATCAGCTCCACTTTCTTGATAACGGTCGGAGAGCTTTCAGTAGCCGAAGCTGGTTCCTTCGTGAGCCAGAGCTTTCCAAACTCTGCGGCGAAGGCGATCCTCTGAGCGTCGGTATCGTTTCTTGCGAACGTGACCAGCAGCTGGCCTGTGGGAAGCTGAGTGTTTGCCTGCTCGGTGGAGGCTCCCTGATTGCCGGCAGAACCTTGGGCAGCGGCGCGCTGGATGCTGGTGACGAGTACTTTGTGGAAGATCTGCTGCGCAGTTCCGCCATCCGCGTTATCACCGGCGAACAGGGCGACGACGCCGACGGTGTCACCGGCCGCGATTCGTCCACCGACTACCCGCTGTGCGTCTAGCTGAACTGAGATCTCCTGCATTCCGGCAGGCACGGGGACAGATCCTGGGGCTGCCAGACTTGTTGGGTCAACGAGGCGGACTCCGAGAAGAGGTTCTCCCGGGACCAGGTCGGCGGATGTTACTTTCCCGTCGAGACCATCGAGGCTCTTCAGGGCGCCGTTGGGCACTGAAGCGGAGGGAAGGGAAGTGAGCTTTACTGCAGACTTAATCTGATCCAGGCTCGAGCCTTGCGGAATCTGCTTTTCAACCACCAGAACATCAATAGGTTGCAGGTCTGCTTGGGCCCTGGCTTCAGAACCTTGAACGTATGAGACTAAGAGCAATGTGCCAACTACTGCGAGCACAAGCGCTACGATGCCTCCCAGAAGGCGAGTTTTCACTTGTTATCTCCTTTGGTTATCTATCCGTGAAGCTGGCTAGTCCAGCCTCACCTGCTAAAGATCGCTCTAATTAGTGAGCTGGGCGCCGGTTGCGCCATATGTAGTTGGGCCGCCAAGCTTCATGGCCTCAGCAAGGGAAACCTTTTTGATGAAGCGACCGAAGATGCCGTTGTCACTGTTCTTGAGCTTGAGATCCTTGGACAGTTTCTTGGCTTCTGCGGTCATGAAGTCTTCGGGGAGAGTACTGCCGCCCGCAAGATTCCACCCGCGGAGAGAAATTTGCGCGAAAGCCTCTATATGGAACTCGGCGTTACTCCCCGTTCCGCGAGCATCATCGAAAATAGGAACAAGGATTTCCACCGTTTTGGAGGGGTCACTAAGTGTCGCCCCCCACTTGTTCATTGTTGCCGCGCAATCAGCGTCGTAGTCAGCGCCGGCGTCGGTGCCAACCCAAGGGTCAGCAATATTTACGTAGACACTGCAAGTCCCGGAGGGGTGGTCAAGCCAGCCAAAGCCTCCAGGTATCTCGAGCCCAGAGGATGAGGTTGTCTTGCATTCATAGGCGGGATCGGAAGACAACGCGTCCCCGTGGGACGGAAAGAACTGCAGGTCCTTCGTAAAACCGGGATCAGACTCACATTTCGAAAAGGCCAGCGGTACCACATTGCCGGCGGAGTAGCCGCCATACATTGCTTGGGCAGTGGCTTGGATATCCGCTGTTTGAATGCCGAGTGCACGCGCGAAGACGAGGGAAAAGTGGTTGTTGCCGGACGTGTCCTGTGCTTGCGTAGTCACGTTGACAAGGCCGGATGAGACCGTCGCACTGACGATGTTTGTGTGGGAGTCCAGAGCGTTCACGTTGGCCAGTGCCGATGCTTCCGTGACGGGGGAGGAACATGCTGCACTCGGGGGTGTCGCAAGGCAGCCTTGGGCAATTGCCAAAGCTGCCGAATCGGCTCCGTTTTGAAGCTGGGCGTGTTCCGAATACATGGTGGCGACGTCAACTGCAAAGGCGCTTAGTCCCAAGAGCGCCACCATGGACAGGGCCGCGATTGGGGCAATAACTCCGCGTTCGGGATTCTCCGCTTTCAACCGCCGCATCGCATTACACCCTTGCCTTGAATTGAGAGGGTGGCAGGCATTCCCGGTATGAGAGCGGGGAAACCTGTCATCCAGGGAGTTGAATAAGTCACGGTCGCCACAACGTTGCCGGTTGGGGTGCAAGTAGCCCCCGTAGTGAAGGAGATACCGACATTGGAGGCCGAGAGGCCGACCGATGGGGCCGCTGCTACTCCAGCAGCTTGTGCGCTGGAGTTTGAATAGCTCGACTCCGCATTGTGAATGGCCGCATAACGAGCTGACTCGCGGGCTGCTTCGCTAAGCGAGACTTGAATATTGAATGCACGCCCCATTTCAGCGATTCCCAGAACCAAAACCAGAAATATGGGGAGGATAAGCGCGAATTCCACAGCGACAGCACCGGTCTCCCGGGTTTTCCGGGAGGGCAGCCTCCGCTGGCTAAGTTTTTGCTTCATGTTGTGACCCGAGTTCTAGGGAGACCGGCCTACTGGAACTGCCGGCCGAGCTAAGAGTGGTTATGTGCGGCGACTGACGCGCCTCAAGCTGATTGTGGCGACTCAATGTGGAATGCCCAGGGGCGGGACAGGAATTGGCGAGCAACGGCTCAACTTCCCGCCCCGCCCCTCGGCTTCCGTTGGAATCGGAGTTACAGCTGGGCGGAAACCGTGTTGAAAGCGGTATTGATCTGCGTGCCCAACGACGCGACCACAACAATGATCACAGCAGCGATAAGAGCGACGAGAAGCCCGTACTCCACGGCCGTTGCACCTTTTTCCGACTCGATTCGATTCTGTATGCCTGCAATGTAGGCGAGGACTGAAATCATGACGGGAGCCACCATCTTTCCGTTGACGAGCTGCTGGCTACAGCTGGGCGGAGATCTTGGTGAACGCGGCGTTGATCTGAGTGCCGAGGGAGGCTACGACCACTACGATGACGGCCGCGATCAATGCGACAAGGAGGCCGTATTCGACGGCGGTTGCGCCCTTTTCGGAAGTGAAACGATCCTTGACGCCGGCGACGAAAGCCATCATCGAGACCATGAGAGAAGTCATTGTATTGTCCTTAATTCGGTGAAATTGGCTGATTATATATTCCAACGAATTTCCAGCTGCCCCCATAAATCCTCAGCGGCTGGACTTCGCTAAGAAGAGATTGTCATTTAGGGGCATGGGCAACAATGCGTAGTGGTACTCGACTTTTTCAGGGAATGCCAAAAGTACGTACTCGGACGAGGGGGCCGGTACTCAGAAAGCCGAGCGGGTACGTGGCTGAGTACTTGGAGCGCCTCCGCGGTGGCGCTCTCTGCCGGAAGGACTTACGGCGGCGGTGGCTAGGCGATGAAGAGCACGGCCGCTGCGAGGGCGCCCAGCATCGAGGGACCGTGCGCCACCTCTTTGGCTTTGTTTCGGCCTCTTCTACTAATTACGAGAACCGTCACCAAGCCATTCAGGATGAACCCGACGAGCCCGCCGTAAAGCAACTGACTCCACCCTAGGTACCCGAGGTAGAGCCCAACGGGAGCAGCGAGCTTCACGTCGCCCATGCCGATGCCGCCAGGAGAAATAAGTCCCAAAATTAGGTAGCCAGCAAACAGGATGACGGCTCCGAGTGCTGCGCGGAGTAGGTCATCAGCCCGCTTATCGAACAGTCCTGGCAGTAAAAGCAGTAAAAGGCCGCCGGCAAGCAGCATTAAGACTAATGGGTTTGGAAGCAGGTGGAGTGCGATGTCGATCCGCGACAGCTGCATGCCCAATACTGCAAGGAATAGGAAGGCTGGAAGGCTAGAAGTAATTCCAAAATGCAAAGTAAAGGCAAGGCACGCGAGGCCGGTGAGCGCCGCCGTCGTGATCCGTACAGAGAGGGTGGGCAGGCCGCCGAGCCTCGGAATCAATCGTGCTATCAGGATCTCGGTCATGGGGGAGAGGATGCAGCCCAGGAGTCCGGCTCCAATGACAACGAGCCATCCGCTTGCACTGTCATTCCCCACTGCTAGCACTTCATCCCCCATGAGTTCGTGAGGCCGGCGATGCCCAAGCGGCCTCCGGCTACCTCATTTTGACCCTGAACCCCCTAACGCGCTAATCTTGGTAGTCGTTGTGCGTGTCCTATTCCGATGGTGCGTGCCCGCTTGAGAATCCGGTTGCAGGATAACTACTCAACGTGCACATTCGGAACTTCAGGATGACTGGTTACATGGAGCCCTCACCTCTGTTCCGGTAGCGCGCAGACAGTAGGTGCACGAGCTAGTGACACCTAAACAAGAACGCCAGAACAAGAACGAGGCAAACACCGTGCGTACGTACACCCCGAAGCCCGGCGATATCAACCGCCAGTGGCACGTCATTGACGCCACCGACGTTGTCCTTGGTCGTCTTGCAAGCCAGACCGCAATCCTGCTGCGCGGCAAGCACAAGGCCACTTTCGCGTCCCACATGGACATGGGCGACTTCGTCATCATCATCAACGCTGAGAAGGTAGCCCTGACCGGCGCCAAGCTGGAGCAGAAGCGCGCATACCGCCACTCCGGCTACCCGGGCGGCCTGACCTCCGTCAACTACGCGGAACTGCTGGAATCCAACCCGGTCCGCGCCGTTGAGAAGGCCATCAAGGGCATGCTCCCCAAGAACTCCTTGGCTGCCCAGCAGCTCGGCAAGCTGAAGGTGTACCGCGGTGCTGAGCACCCGCACGCCGCCCAGCAGCCCAAGACTTTCGAAATCACCCAGGTCGCCCAGTAGTCCTGGCCACCAAACAACTTATCTATACAAGGAGAATCGTGGCTCAGAACGAAGAGACCACCGAAGCCGTTGAGGCCGAGGAAACCCTGACCAGCTACACCTCTGAAAGCTCAGCTGCTGACGCCGCTGCGCCGAAGAAGGAGCGCCCGGCCCTGACCGTTGCCGGCGCAGCTGTTGGCCGCCGCAAGGAAGCCGTTGCACGCGTTCGCGTTGTACCGGGCTCCGGCAAGTGGACCATCAACGGCCGTGCGCTGGACAACTACTTCCCGAACAAGCTGCACCAGCAGGACGTCAACGAGCCCTTCAAGATCCTTGATCTCGAAGGCGCCTACGACGTCATTGCCCGTATCCACGGCGGTGGCATCTCCGGCCAGGCCGGCGCCCTGCGTCTCGGCATCGCCCGTTCACTGAACGAGATCGACGTCGAGAACAACCGCGCCACGCTGAAGAAGGCCGGTTACCTGTCCCGCGACGCCCGTGTCATCGAGCGTAAGAAGGCCGGTCTCAAGAAGGCCCGCAAGGCCCAGCAGTACTCCAAGCGCTAAATCCGCTTGTACAGAAGCCCGTCCCGCCATTGGCGGGGCGGGCTTCTTTATGTCACGGCTGATGCAGGAAGTACAGTTCTACTCCATTGTTGATGTGCGTGGCATACGTTTCCCTGACCCACTGGACTATTCGTGCTGATTCGCCCTTTCCTTCGAGCGTTAGTGGGGGCAGTTCCTGGATTACCAATGATCCAACTCTGCCCTGCCCCACTAAGGCTTGAAATTGCTCCAGTGTTGGCGACGGATCTGTGCCGTCAAAACCGCCCACGGGTAGGACTGCGCGTCCTAGTTCCAGTTGGTAATTCGCGGCAGTTTCTGAACCAATAGTTGCTGTTACCCACGTGGTTGAGGGCGGGATTTTGCGGAGGGCATCTAGTACCGCTGGCGGGGGAGTGTCCCCGAACATCAAGGCTACTTGTCCGGGAATGACGTCATCGCCTAGCTGGTGCCTATCGGGGTGGTCGCTGCGGTACCCGGAGATACTGGGCCCAGCGACCACCCCCGCTCCGACATGCGGGCTGAGCGCGGTATTGGTGGACCAAATGATGGGGCCGGCCAACAGCACTGCCAGAAGTAGCGCCCTTGATGCTTGCCGAAGGCGTAGTGGAAGTGCCGGCAGGAGGTGAAAGGCGATCGCGATGGCCCACAGGAACAGCAGGAACAGAGGCAGGGCGGGGAAATCCGATGTGGACCGAAGGGCCGAAACATATGCCAGCGTCATCATTGCCACGAGTGTTGGAAGTAAAACGAGTCTTGTCTTACGGCTCTGAGACTCCACAAGATGCATTAGTCCGGTGGCGGCAAGGGTGCAAAGCGGTGGTACGGCGGTCAGGCTGTAGTAAGGATGCAGGATTCCTGACATGAATGCCAGGACCGTTGCCGAGGTTAGAAACCAAGTTCCGGAAAATAGCAGCAGCATGCGATTTCGCCTGCTACCTTCGCGCTTCACAAACCAGATTAAACCCATTGCAAGGCCAGCGACGGCGAGCGGCAGGAACCATCCGAATTGGCCGGAAAACTGCGGTTCCAGGAATCGCTGGAAGCCGCCGGTGAATGCATTGTCTACCGCTGCAGTGGGTGTGGTGCGTAGGGCGTCCTCCCCCGTGAGCCGCTGCAGGCCGTTGTAGCCCAGAGCGAGTTCCAGGGCGCTGTTGGTTCTGGATCCCCCAATGAACGGCCGATCCGTGGGGGCAGTCAATTGCACTGCTAAAAGCCACGATCCGCCTACCGCCGCTGCAGCAACTGCAGAGTAGGCCAGATGCAGGAACCGCTTGGGCCAAGTAGTGCCAGCGAATGCCAAGTACGTGATCGCAAGCGCCGGCAGTATGAGGCCAATCTGCAATTGCTTCGTGAGGAAACCGGCCCCTGCCAGCGCCCCCGCCACGACCATCAGCCAAGGGCGCTGGCGGTCTATGGCCGTGGTCACAGCCAAGGCGATAGCCACCATAATGAGAATCAGCAGGGCATCAGGATTGTTGTAGCGGAACATCACGGTGCTCACCGGTGTTACGGCCATGAAAGTCGCGGCCAAGAGGCCTACAGCAGCGCTGGTGTATCGCCGGACCAGGACGTAAAGCAGGTAGACAGTGACGACACCCATGAGAGCCTGCGGTAACAGGATGCTCCAGCTGTTGAGCCCGAATAACCGGACGGAGAGTGCCATCACCCAGATGCTCATTGGCGGTTTGTCAACGGTAATGGCATTTGCGGGGTCTGATGAACCGTAGAAAAATGCCGTCCAGTCCTGGGACCCTGCCATTGCCGCGGCGGAATAGTAGGAGTTAGCCCAGCCGTTCAGGTCAAGGCCCCAGCAGTACAGCAGGGCCGTGAAACATAAAAGGGCAGCAAGCGCTTTTCGTTCCCACGGGGCAGTGCCGAAAGACCACCGGTTGAGGAAACGAGCTACCGCAGGGGATTTGTAAAAGTAGGTGGGGCTGTTTCCTTGGCAATCGTCAGGCACGCTCTGCGTCGAAGTAGTCATCGGTTACTTCCCGCGCTGGTGTTAAGGGGCAGGATCCGGGCGAAATTGGAGCCCCGTCGATCCCGGAATACCCAAAGACGCAGCAGTACGAACCGCAAAAGAGTTGCCAGCACATTGGCTGAAGTAAGGACCAATAGTTCGAAACTTGGGAGTGCATCAGGTTGTATCGCGTGGAGTATTAGAAGCGACGAGGACGTGATTCCCCAAGCCAGAAGAAAAACGATCAGACCCTGAATTTGGTGCGTGAATAGCTTGGCCGGGCCGCTAATACCAAAGGTGAACCGGCGGTTTGCGGCTGTATTACCCATCGCCGTTATGAGGAGCGCGAGGAAATTGGCTTCCTGGGCGCCGAATGGACCCTGCATCATCAGATAGAGCAACGCGAATGCAAGTGTCGAGGCGACACCCACAAGGCCGAAGCGCAATACCTGGCCGAAGAAGCTAGGCCTTCCCGGAGGCACAACGGGCCTTCGACCCAGCTCCGCATAGATTGCCTGAACTGGAATGGCTCCTCTAAACAATGAACTGGCTACACGCACCATGCCCCGTAGGTCGTCGAGTGCCGTCTGTCTGATATCCACCCTGCTATCCGGATCATCCACCCAATCGACTGGGATTTCGTGTATCCGTAGTCCTGAGCGCTCGGCAATGATGAGGAGCTCGGTATCAAAGAACCACCCGTTGTCTTCCACATGAGGGAGCAGTCTCTCTGCAACGTCTGCGCGGATGGCCTTGAAGCCGCACTGGGCATCCGAAAAGCACACCTGCATGGTCCGCCTCAGCAGAAAGTTGTAAGACCTCGAGATGAATTCGCGCTTCGGGCCGCGGCTCACCCTCGAACTCTGTCCAAGCCTTGTGCCAATCGAGATGTCCGAATGGCCCGACAGTAATGGAGCCACCAGGGGCGGAAGGGCAGCGAGATCTGTGGATAGATCAACGTCCAGGTACGCCAGCACCTTGGCATCGGAAGCGCTCCAAGCATCCCTCAACGCGAAGCCCCGGCCCTTGACGTCAAGGCGCCGATATCCAACGTTCGGCATGTGCTCGCTAAGGCGGGCGGCAATCACCGGTGTCCGATCGGTGCTTGCATTATCGGCGATGGTAATCTTCCACGTCGACGGCATTTCTTGCGTCAAATATTCGGCGAGCCTTGTGATGCTTCTTTCGAGTACCGCTTCTTCGTTGTAGACCGGTACTACAATTTCGAGCGCCAAGCCCCCATAGCTAGGTGTCATGCATGGATCGTAGGGGCGCCCAAATAGGTATAGCGAGGGTTTGAAGTAAAGACGGGTACTGACCGTAGAAATCAAGTAGTTCAAGTAATCGGCTTGTCAGGAAGGCAGGTAGTGCCGTCCGTGTAACAGGTAGCAGAAGGGCCCCTCACCAGCCGTTTCAAGCTGCCACGCACCCATCCTCTACACTTGACCGGTGTCTAGATTATTTGGAACTGATGGTGTCCGGGGGCTGGCCAACGGCCTGCTGACAGCAGAACTGGCCCTGCAGCTGGCCCAGGCGGCCGCCGTCGTGCTCGGCCACGACCGCAACTCCAATGGCTCCCGGCCGCGTGCCGTGCTGGCCCGTGACCCGCGCGCCAGCGGCGAATTCATCGCCGCCGCGGTGGAGGCCGGGCTCTCCAGCTCAGGCATCGATGTCTATGATGCCGGCGTCCTGCCTACCCCTGCCGCTGCATACCTGGTGGCAGACCTGGACGCCGATTTCGGCGTCATGATCTCCGCCTCACACAACCCGGCGCCTGACAACGGCATCAAGTTCTTCGCCCGCGGCGGCCAGAAGCTCCCCGACGAGGTGGAGGACGCCATCGAAACGCAGATGGGCAAGGAAGCCGTCCGACCCACCGGCGCCGACGTGGGCCGCATCCAGCGCTTCTCCGATGCAGAGGACCGGTACATCGTCCACCTGCTCCGCACCCTGCCGCACCGCCTGGACGGCCTCACGGTGGTGCTGGACTGCGCCAACGGCGCTGCCAGCGGATGCTCACCCCAGCTCTTCAAGGACGCCGGCGCAGACGTGATCGTCATCGGCGCCGACCCTGACGGCCTGAACATCAACGACGGCGTGGGCTCCACCCACCTCGGCCCCCTCAAGGAAGCAGTGGTCAAGTACGGCGCAGACCTTGGTATCGCCCACGACGGCGACGCTGACCGCTGCCTGGCCGTGGACCACGAAGGCAACGAGGTGGATGGCGACCAGATCATGGCCATCCTCGCGGTAGCGCTGAAGAAGTCCGGCAAGCTCAAGAATGACGTCCTGGTGGCCACCGTGATGAGCAACCTGGGTCTCAAGATCGCACTCCGCAACGCAGGCATCACCATCGTGGAAACCGGCGTGGGGGACCGCTACGTACTGGAGGGCATGCGCGACGGCGGCTACAACCTGGGCGGTGAACAGTCCGGCCACGTCATCTTCGCCGATCATGCCACCACCGGCGACGGTCTCCTCACCGGGCTGCAGCTCGCCGCGCAGGTGGCACTGACCGGGAAGCCGCTCAAGGAGCTAGCCACCGTGATGACCAAGCTCCCGCAGGTGCTCATCAACGTCAAGGGCGTGGACCGCAGCCGTGTGGGCAGCAGCGATGTCCTGGCACAGGCGGTGGCAGCAGCGGAAGCGGCGCTGGGCGACACCGGCCGCGTCCTGCTCCGCCCCTCCGGCACCGAGCCCGTGGTCCGCGTGATGGTGGAGGCGGCCGACGAAGAGACCGCCCAGTCCATCGCGGAACACCTGGCCCAGGTGGTCCGGACGGAACTCGCGCTGGAGCTGGCTTCAAACTAGCCGCAAGAAAAGTGGCCCGCCTCCTCGTAAGGAGACGGGCCACTCTGCGTTAACTAAGGATTAGACGCGCTCTTTCAGCGCGTCCCGGATCTCGGTCAGCAGCGCAACCTGCGGATCCTCGGCAGCGTCCTTCTTCACGTCCTTGTTGATCCCCAGCCGGCGGTTGCGGCGCTCGATCATGATGTTCATCGGCATCACCACCACAAAGTAGATGGCCGCGGCAATCAGCAGGAAGTTCACTATGGCGGTCAGCAGGACGCCGAACTCGATGGCGTTGCCGTTCAGCTCCACCCTTGCGAAGCTGTCGAAGTTGGGCGCACCCACCAGGCCCGAGACGAATGGCATGAGCACCTTGTTCACCAGCGCCGTCACCACTGCGCCGAATGCAGTACCCATGACAACGGCGACGGCCAGGTCAACCACGTTGCCCTTCATGATGAAATTCTTGAATCCACTAAGCATGGAAACCAAAGTAGCGCAGATTTCAGTATCCGAACTTATCGGGAAGTGTAAGGCTGCGCCGTCAGCGGATCCAGATGCCTCAACACAAACGCCTTCCCCGGATCCCGGCCAGTGAGGGGCCAGCAGGCAAATCGATGGAAGACACACGATCACATCGCTTTGCCTCGGGACATGAGCATTCCCTTTCACACGGAAGAACGGACTGGGCTCGTGCTGACCATTCCGGTCATCATCGTTCTGCAATTGTCCGTGGCCGAGTGCGAGGATAACTGGAAGGGCCGTGGGAGCATTCCAGGACCTGTGCAATAGCTCGGGTCGGAAATCAAAGCTGACCACGTTCAGCGGTTACTGCGCCTGAGGCTACTTCTACTCCTCGTCGGCGGGTCCGGGACGCGCGTCTTCCCCGACGTCGTGGCCTGCCGACTTTGTGGGTAGGGCATGGCGTGTATCACCACGCGTCTCAGGTAGTGGCTGCGGGATTTTTTTGCGCTCGGAATGTCAGGTCCAGGGCCCAGTCTTGGGGAGCTGAGGGACCAAGCTGCCAGACGTATTCGTTTTTGAGTTTCGCGCCATCAGATACGAACGGGCCGGTGCGCAGCGCATAGAACGCAACTGTGGGCAGGCTGGACTCCGCCGACGTCAGAATTGCGTTGTTGAAATCACCGTTCATTGCTCTCAGTTGGTCAAGAATGTAGTTCCTGTACGACACCTGGTCCAAAGTGCGCTCATGGGTGGCCTTTGCAGTGAGCTGGAGCGCGATGTGCAGCTGCCGGTCTCCTTGCTCGTCTTCGAAACTGACAAGGCGGTGGTTTTCTACGGCTGCGAGAAGCCTGCGGTCGCTGCTGAGGACGTCCCGCAGGGCATCCGGTGCAACGACCGCGCCGTTGAAGTCAACGGACAGGTCGCTCCTGCCGTAGTGGAATAGCAAGGGCAAATCGAGGAACTGTTGGCGAATGATGTGTTCGAGCCCGAATTCCTTGAGCACGGCGTTGAGGTCGCGGACGCGCAGCACGTGTCCACGGTCATGGATGTTGTAGCGGATCCGCGGGTTGACGTTCTCTTTCCGCACGATCGTGGCGATCAGTTCGCCGTCCGCATTTGTTTCAAGGAGGTAGTCGTAGGGGTTGAACTGGAAGATCATCGGCAGTACGCCGTACTCGTCCTGCTTGGTGAGCCGCGCCGACAGCACCGGATCCGCGGCGATGGCCTGGCGGAGCGCCACCGTGTAGTCAGTCTCTATTGCAATGTTGATTTCCAGGTCGGAGGCCCCGTAGGAGCCGAAAGCGCTGTGGGCGTACTTTGTGATGTGCCCGCGCATGTTCTCGCTGATGCCCTCGCCGCCGAACGCCGCGACGATGTCGTAGTCTTCCCAATTTATGCGTTCATCTTCGAACAAAGCCTTCAGGAAGGGCGGGTAACTGAGGATGATGTACGTGTAATCCGTCCCAAATTCGAGCATCGTGGCGATGACTTTGTCACGGTCCGGCCCGATGGATTTGATCATTGTGACATCCGTGAGGGAAGTGCTGACGTTCATCCCCGTCGCCCATGCGCCAAGGGAGAAGCAGTTGAGCACGAACGGTTGCTTCTTGAGCGTCTCTGCAGTCCGCGAAAAACCAACCTGGAGCAACTGCCGGGTGGCGAGGCGTTCCTCCAGGCCGCGCACCCAGCTGGTGGGAACACCTGAGCTTCCGGACGATTCATCCACTACGACACCGTGGCGGGGAAGAACGCCGCCCACGCTGCGGGCAGGAATCGCCCAGCGCTTGATATAGCTGTCCTTGTCCATTTCCGGGAGCGCTGCGAACGCCTGCGTAAGCGTCTTGCCACTGAGGGAAAGCTTTCCGGGCACCCCATGTTCGGCGAGGAACTCGCGATAGGCAGGCACTCGTTTAGCCGCCATTTCAAAGGTCCGCCACGCCCTCCACCGCCCGGCGGTCCACCGGAAAGGTTCGATTCCAGGCATGAGCAGTATCCGGTGGGTGGAAATCCTTGGGGTGAACAGGCCAACGAACCTGTCCATCAGAAAAACGAATGCGAATACGAACGTTTTATTCACGGAGGGGCTCCTGTAGTGATGTGTCCTCAGGCAATGGACTAAGCAGGGTCGAGGCGGCCGGGCGGCGGTGCGCGGCTGGAGGGGTGGCGCTGTATCCGAACCTGAAGAGCATCCAGGCCATTCTGCCCGCGGTTTCATTAATTCCCGCCGCCCGGACGAATTCGGCGTGAGAGACCGGGTTGGTGATGACAGTGCCGAAGGGATGAAGGCACACGCCTTTTTCAGAGAAAAATAGCCAGACCCGCATGAACGTACGCCCGGCTTCCAAGTAATCCGCCGGCTTGTCGAAGGGGCCTTCGAGCCACCCGAGCTGACGCACCCCACGCATGGTGCGCAAGTAGATGGCTCTGATTAAGCCGCCGATTACGGGGAAGGACCACAAGCCGCGGTGCCGCATGGCGAAACGAAGCACAGGACCCGGCATGATCATGGTTTCTGCACTAAGACCGTCGGCCAGCGCTGCCGCTTCATCCTTCGAGAACCGCAGCCAATGCATAATCTCGGCGTAGACGGCATCATTGCGCAAGTCGGAAAACAGGGTCTTCTGGTTGATTTGCACAAGTAAAGAAACAATGCGGGCGTCGGTGGTCGACCGGAATTCGTATCCTTGCGCGGCGGCGATTGAATAAGCTGACGTCAGTAGCTCGGCGTCAACAAGCTTGCTGTCATAGGGCCGGCGGGAAGTTCGTCTTGACCGGAATGCAGCCAACCGACGTTGAGCTGCGGACTGCAACTCGTCGTCCTCGGGGAGGGGTTCCAATCGCACTGTCCCAATACGATGCAAGCGGTCTGTGGCAGCGAAATCCATTTCCGAATGTTCGAGGAATTCTATTGTCCTGTAGCCGCGGGCTTCCGCGACCACAGATAAGGACTCCAAGAAGACACCTGCACAGACATGGCCAAAAGGGATACCAAAAGATTCGGCAGGCAATCCCAGGTCGAGGTCATAATAAACAACTGCCGCCGTGTCACTGATGGCCCTCAGCTTGATCGGCTGGGAGTTATGGGGTGAGGGATACCAGCGAACGTCATCAACGAGGTCGAGCCAAAGGGCTCCGGCATCCATAACCATGTCGTCAATCTATGAGAACCAGCTACAAATAACCATCTGGCGCTAAATCCTTCGCAAGACTTGAGGAAATAACGGCATACGGCAGACCGAAATTGAGGTTGTCAGGATGCGCAGTCTAAATTCGCCGCTTTGTCACAAGTACGCGGGTGCCGCCTCCAGGCCGAAGTATTCCTCCAGCGTGCCAATGCCGCGGTTCACCATGTCCGTGGCCGCCTCCACCCCCACGTACCGCAGGTGCCACGGCTCGTAGTAGTACCCGGTGATAGGGTGCAGCATCCACGGGTACCGCACCACAAACCCGAACCGGTGCCCGTTCGCCTTCGCCCAGGACGCGGCGGGCTGGTCGGCGAAACACGGCTGGAAGCTGCAGGCTCCGCCGCCGTCGGCAATGTCGAATGCCCACCCCGTCTGGTGCTCGGAGTGGCCGGGCCGGGCGCTGGCGGTATCGGCGTCGGCCTGCCCGCGTGCGGCGACGTACCCGTTGTAGGTGGTCACCTGCGTGCCGTACGAGCGGTAGCCGCTGGCCAGGACCATCGCCACGCCGTCCGCCGCTGCCGACGCGAACATCGCCTCGGCCGCTGCCGCCGTCGTGCTGTTCAGCAGCGCCGCCTCACCTGCGGCGGAAATGGCGACGGCGGGTTGGGCCAGGTCGGCCGGCACGTAGTCCGCCGGGTTCAGGGGCCGGTGCTTGTTCACGATGACCCACTGGCTGGCTGGGTCGTCCAGCGAAAACTGCCGCGCCAGGGTGGCCGACGGAGACGGCGTGGGGGACGGCGCCTCCGGTGACCCGCTCACGGGGGCGGCTTCCGCCGTCGGGCCCGCTGAAGCGGTGACGGCAGCAGGGGAGGGGGAGGCGGAGGAAGGAGCGGACGACGGCGCCACCGCCTTGGGTGCCTCCGGCGTGCAGGCTGCCAGGACCGTCAGCCCGGCCCCCGCTGCGAGGAAGCGGGCGAAGCTGCGCCGACTGGGCGACCCGCATTGGTAGCACACCTGTGCTACACCTTCCGGAGGAGCATGCGGCGGATGGAGTGGTCCGCTTCTTTGGTCAGCACCAGCTGCGCCCGGCCCCGAGTGGGCAGGACGTTCTCCTCCAGGTTGGGCTCGTTGATGCGCTTCCAGATGTCGCGCGCGGTGCTTTCGGCTTCCTCATCGGACAGCGTGGCGTAGCGGTGGAAGTAGGACTCCGGCTGCGCGAACGCGGTGCTTCGCAGCTTCCGGAACCGGTCCACGTACCACTCCTCGATGTACGAGGTCTTGGCATCGACGTAGATGGAGAAGTCAAAGAAGTCACTCAGCGCCAGCCCCTGGCGGCCGTCATGCCGGGGCCTAGCCGGGGCCAGCACGTTCAGGCCCTCCACGATCAGCACGTCCGGGCGGCGGACCACCACTTCCTTGCCCGGCACGATGTCGTACGTGACGTGGGAGTACCAGGGCGCGCGCACTTCCTCGGCGCCGCCCTTGATCTCACTCACGAAGCGCAGCAGCGCCCGGCGGTCATAGGATTCCGGGAAGCCCTTCCGGTCCAGCAGCTGCCGGCGCTTGAGCTCGGCCAGGGGGTAGAGGAATCCGTCCGTGGTGATGAGCTCCACGTTGGGGGTGCCCGGCCAGCGGCGCAGCATCTCGCGCAACACGCGGGCGATGGTGGACTTGCCCACGGCAACCGATCCGGCCACGCCGATCACGAACGGGGTGCGCTGGGTCTGCTCGCCCAGGAAGGTGGTGGTGGCCGCGTGCAGCTGCCCGGCCGCCTCGACGTACAGGTGCAGGAGCCGCGACAGCGGCAGGTAAACGTCCCTGACTTCATCGATGTCCAGGGGGTCGCCGAGCCCGCGAAGGCGCAGCACATCCTCTTCGTTAAGGGGCTGTTCCATCTGGGCTGCGAGCCGGGACCAGGTATGCCGGTCCAGCTCCACGAACGGCGAGGCACCCTCCCCGTTCGCTTCATTGCGTTGCGAAGTCACGCTAAAGATTCTGCCCCCCGCCCGGCCCATCGCGAAATGACGCCCCTGCTCAGCGCGGCGGTGCCCGTCACGGAAGCCCCGCAGGGCGGCCTGCCGGTTTAGAGCAACAGCCGCGCTGCCGATAGTCTTGTGCCTATGTGTGGAATCGTGGGATACGTAGGCCGTTCGACTGACGGTGCAATTAACGGTCACAGTGCGCTGGACGTTGTCCTCGAGGGACTGCGCCGCCTGGAGTACCGCGGTTATGACTCTGCCGGGGTGGCGGTGGTGTCCAAGGGGACCATCGAGTCGCGGAAGAAGTCCGGGAAGCTGAGCAACCTGATCGCTGAGCTGGAGGCCCGCCCGCTGCCTGAAGCGGTGACCGGCATCGGGCACACCCGCTGGGCCACGCACGGCGGCCCGACGGACCGCAACGCGCACCCGCACCTGGCTGACGGCGGCAAGCTGGCCGTGATCCACAACGGCATCATCGAAAACTTCGCCGAGCTCAAGCTCGAGCTGCTGGAAAAGGGCGTGACGTTCCTGTCCGAGACGGACACCGAGGTCGCTGCCGCGCTGCTGGCCGACATCCTGCGGAACAAGCTGGGCGGTGACCCCGCGAACGGTGGCCTGACCCGTGCCATGGAGCTGGCCTGCCAGCGCCTGGAGGGTGCCTTCACGCTGCTGGCCGTGCACGCGGAGCAGCCCGACGTCGTCGTGGCCGCCCGCCGCAACTCACCGCTGGTGGTGGGCCTGGGCGAGGGCGAGAACTTCCTGGGCTCGGACGTCTCCGGGTTCATCGACTACACCCGCCGCGCGGTGGAGCTGGGCCAGGACCAGATTGTCACTATCACCGCGGACACGGTGGACATCACCGATTTCTACGGCAACCCGGCCCAGGGCAAGGAATACCACGTGGACTGGGACCCGGCCTCGGCGGAAAAGGGCGGCTTCTCCTCGTTCATGGAGAAGGAAATCCATGACCAGCCCGATGCCGTGGCACAGACCCTGCTGGGGCGTTCGGACATCAAGGGCAACCTGACCCTGGATGAGCTGCGGATCGATCCGGAGCGCCTGAAGCAGGTCAACAAGATCATCGTGCTGGCCTGCGGCACCGCTGCGTACGCGGGCATGGTGGCCAAGTACGCCATCGAGAACTGGTGCCGGATCCCCACCGAGGTGGAGCTGGCGCACGAGTTCCGCTACCGGGACCCGATCCTGGACGAGAACACCCTGGTGGTGTCCATCAGCCAGTCCGGCGAGACCATGGACACCCTGATGGCCGTCCGGTACGCCCGGGAGCAGGGCGCCAAGACCATCTCCATCTGCAACACCAACGGCTCCACCATTCCGCGCGAGTCCGACGCCGTGCTGTACACGCACGCCGGCCCGGAGATCGCGGTGGCATCCACCAAGGCCTTCCTGGCGCAGATCACCGCCGCGTACCTGCTGGGCCTGTACCTGGCGCAGCTGCGCGGGAACATCTTCTCCGGCCAGATCAAGGACGTCCTCGCGGACCTGAACAAGATCCCCGCGAAGATCCAGAAGATCCTGGACAACGCAGGGCCGCTGCGCGAACTGGCCCGCAGCATGGCGGACGAGAAGTCCGTGCTCTTCCTGGGCCGGCACGTAGGCTACCCCGTGGCCCTCGAAGGCGCGTTGAAGCTCAAGGAAATCGCGTACATCCACGCCGAAGGCTTCGCCGCCGGCGAGCTCAAGCACGGCCCCATCGCACTGATCGATGACGGCCAGCCGGTGTTCGTTGTGGTCCCGTCCCCGCGCGGCCGGGACTCGCTGCACGCCAAGGTGGTCTCCAACATCCAGGAAGTCCGTGCCCGTGGCGCCCGGACCCTGGTCATCGCCGAGGAAGGCGACGAAGCCGTCAAGGCCTACGCCGAGTACGTCTTCTACGTCCCCGAAACCCCCACCCTGCTCATGCCCCTGCTGACCACGGTCCCGCTGCAGATCTTCGCCGCGGAACTGGCAGCGGCCAAGGGCTACGACGTGGACCAGCCCCGCAACCTCGCCAAGAGCGTCACCGTCGAGTAGCGGTTACTCCCTGAACAGCCGGAAGCCCCGGGCCCTCGCGGCCTGGGGCTTCCGCCGTTAACACTGCCGTGCCAAAACCTCACGTTTGCGCTGATGGCGGACAAGGGCGCTATCCCGCCGGAACTGCGGCATCCGCCGGCTTCCGGCCGGGAGGGCCACCGTAGAATAAAGCGCATGATCGTTGGCATTGGGGTAGACGTAGTAGACATCGAGCGGTTCGGCCGCCAGCTGGAACGGACGCCGGGCCTGAGGGACCGCCTGTTCGTGCCGGCGGAACGGGAACTGAACACCCGGTCCCTGGCTGCCCGGTTCGCCGCGAAGGAAGCGGTGGCCAAGGTCCTCGGTGCCCCCGCCGGCATGAACTGGCAGGACTGCTGGATCGGCCTGGACCACAACGGGCCCACCGTCCAGGTCAAGGGGACCGTCCTGGCGGTTGCCGAGGCCAAGGGCGTCAAGCGCTGGCACCTGTCCATCAGCCACGACGGCGGCATCGCTACGGCCACGGTCCTGGCCGAAGGCTGACCCGGCCGCAGCATGATCAGCGCCTACACCGGAACCCAGGTCCGTGCAGCCGAGGAGCCCCTCCTGGCCGCCGGCCTGGGGGACGTGCTCATGCAGCGCGCCGCGCACGGCCTGGCCAACGCCGTCGTCCATGAACTCAAGTCCCGCGGCCGCCGCCTGAGCGGCGCCCGCGTGGTGGTGCTGGCCGGCAAGGGCAACAACGGTGGCGATGGTCTCTACGCGGCCGCCTTCCTTGCCACCCGCGGGATGCGCACGACGGCGGTACTCACCGGGGATTCCGCCCATCAGGCCGGGCTGGCCGCGTTCGAGCGTGCGGGCGGCAGGGTGCACCGGCTTACGGATTCGGCACTTCCGGCACTCGCGGCGGAAACCGCCGCTGCCGACGTCGTGATCGACGCCGTGCTGGGAACCGGCGCGAAGGGCGGGCTGCGGGGGAGTGCCGCGGAGCTGGTCCAGGCCCTCACTGACGGAGACATGCCCGGGCTCGTGGTGGCCTGCGACCTCCCCAGCGGCGTCGACGCGGATACCGGCGAGGCCGCCGGTCCGGTCCTGCCGGCGGACCTGACCGTCACCTTCGGGGGAGCGAAGGCCGGCCTGCTGGCCGATCCCGGCGCAGACCATGCCGGCCGGGTGCTGGTGGTGCCGATCGGGATTGAGGAGCATTTGCCGAAGCCGTCACTGCGCCGGCTGGAGGACGCCGACCTGGCACGCCTCCTGCCGCAGCCCGCACGGCGCGCGCAAAAATACTCCCGCGGCGTGCTGGGAGTGGTGGCCGGATCCGAGGACTACCCAGGGGCAGCAGTCCTCGCATGCAGGGGTGCCCTGGCCGCGGGAGTGGGCATGGTCCGGTACCTCGGTCCGCCGTCGGTGGCCGACCTGGTCCGGCAGTCCTGCCCGGAGGTGGTTTGCAGCACGGGAAGCGTGGCCGACAACCGGGTGCAGGCGTGGCTGGTGGGCTCCGGGATGGGGCCGCAGGACCACGAGCAGCTGGCCCGGGCCGGGCATGCGATTGCGTCCGGCCTTCCGGTGGTGGCCGACGCCGGCGCGCTGCCCGCCCTTCCTGACACCCTCGCCCCGCACGTGGTGCTGACGCCGCATGCCGGGGAGCTCGCATGCCTGTTCCAGCGCCTGGGCGGCGGGGAGGACCGGGAGGCGGTGGAAGCCGGGACGCTCGCCGCTGTCCGCCAGGCTGCCGACCGCACCGGGGCCACCGTCCTGCTCAAGGGCGCCAGCACCCTCGTGGCCGCGCCCTCGGGCCATACCTTCAGCCAGGCCGACGGTACGCCCTGGCTCGCCACTGCCGGCAGCGGGGACGTCCTGGCCGGCGTCATCGGTGCGCTGCTGGCCCAGGCGGGGCCCGACGTCGGCCGCTTCCGTGAAGTGGGCATCGAGGCGGACGGGCGGTGGGCTGCCATCGCCGCGCTCGGGGCCGCCCTGCACGGCCGGGCCGGGAGGGCGGCGTCGGATGGCGTATCGGGCGGCCCGGTCACCGCGGGCAGCGTGGCGAATGCCGTACCAGAAATCTGGGGTAAAGTAAGCCTGCTTAGTAACTATGGAGCCTGGAAACGTAATAGTCACAGCCAGCCATTACGGTAGGCATTAGTTCGCACCAGCAGCAGGGGCGTTCCGATGCCGTTGCTGCTGACCAATAAATGAGGAGCACGATGGAAGTCTGGCCTGGAAACGCCTACCCGCTGGGAGCTACCTTTGACGGCACCGGCACCAATTTCGCCCTGTTCAGCGAACGGGCCGAGCGGGTGGAACTCTGCCTCCTGTCCGATGACCTGACCGAAACCCGGATCGAACTGACCGAGGTGGACGGATACGTGTGGCACTGCTACCTGCCGCACATCCAGCCCGGCCAGAAGTACGGCTACCGCGTGCACGGCCCCTACGATCCCGCGAGCGGCAACCGCTTCAACCCGAACAAGCTGCTCATGGACCCCTACGCCAAGGCCATCCAGGGCCAGATCGACTGGGACCCTGCGCTCTTCTCCTACGAATTCGGCGACCCCGATTCCCGCAACGACGCCGATTCAGCTCCGCACACCATGCACGGCGTGGTCATCAACCCCTTCTTTGAGTGGGACGGCGACCGCCAGCTGCGGATCCCGTACCACGAATCCGTCATCTACGAAGCCCACGTCAAGGGCCTGACCGAGCTGCACCCGGAGATCCCCGACGAGCAGCGCGGCACCTACGCCGGCGTGTCCCACCCCGCGGTCATCGACCACATGAAGAAGCTCGGCGTCACCGCCATCGAGCTCATGCCCGTCCACCAGTTCGTCAACGACGGCACCCTGGTGGAGAAGGGGCTCAACAACTACTGGGGCTACAACACCATCGGGTTCTTCGCCCCGCAGAACACCTACAGCTCCACGGGCGACGTGGGCCACCAGGTGCAGGAATTCAAGGCCATGGTCCGCGACCTGCACCGCGCGGGCATCGAAGTGATCCTCGACGTCGTCTACAACCACACCGCCGAAGGCAACCACCTTGGCCCCACGCTGTCCTTCAAGGGGATCGACAACCAGGCCTACTACCGCCTGGTGGATAACGACCTCAAGCACTACATGGACTACACCGGCACCGGCAACTCGCTGAACGTGCGCCACCCGCACTCCCTGCAGCTGCTCATGGACTCCCTGCGCTACTGGGTCACCGAGATGCATGTGGACGGCTTCCGTTTCGACCTCGCCTCCACACTGGCCCGTGAGTTCTACGATGTGGACAAGCTCTCCACCTTCTTCGAACTCATCCAGCAGGACCCGGTAGTTTCCCAGGTCAAGTTGATCGCCGAGCCCTGGGACGTGGGCCCGGGCGGCTACCAGGTGGGCAACTTCCCGCCGCAGTGGACGGAATGGAACGGCAAGTACCGCGACACCGTCCGCGACTTCTGGCGCGGTGAGCCCTCCACCCTGGGCGAGTTCGCTTCCCGGCTGACCGGCTCCGCCGACCTTTACGAAAGCTCCGCCCGCCGCCCCGTGGCCTCGATCAACTTCGTCACCGCCCACGACGGCTTCACCATGCGGGACCTGGTCTCCTACAACGAGAAGCACAACGAGGCCAACGGCGAAGGCAACAACGACGGCGAATCGCACAACCGGTCCTGGAACTGCGGCGTTGAAGGCGACACGGACGATGACAAGGTCCTGACCCTGCGCGCCCGCCAGCAGAGGAACTTCATTGCCACCCTGCTGCTCTCCCAGGGCGTGCCCATGCTGCTTCACGGCGACGAACTCGGCCGCACCCAGCAGGGCAACAACAACACCTACTGCCAGGACTCCGAGCTCAGCTGGATCCACTGGGAAGCCATGGACCAGCCGCTCGTGGAGTTCACCGCCTTCGTCAACAGGATCCGCCACGACCACCCCACGTTCCGCCGCAGCCGCTTCTTCGACGGCCGGCCGGTACGCCGCGGCGAAGGCGAGAAGCTGCCGGACATCGTCTGGCTGAAGACCGACGGCACCGAAATGCTGCCGGAGGACTGGGGAAGCGGCTTCGGCCGGACCATCGGCGTGTTCTACAACGGCGACGGCATCCAGGAACAGGATTCCCGCGGCCGCCGGATTACTGACGACAGCTTCATCATGGCCT
Organism: Arthrobacter sp. B1I2; assembly: GCF_030816485.1. Taxonomy (NCBI): domain Bacteria; kingdom Bacillati; phylum Actinomycetota; class Actinomycetes; order Micrococcales; family Micrococcaceae; genus Arthrobacter; species Arthrobacter sp. B1I2. The sequence goes on from NZ_JAUSYC010000001.1 coordinate 2,355,820, forward strand.
TCAACGCCCACGACGACGTTGTGGACTTCTGCCTGCCCTCCGACGAGTACGCCCAGTACTGGGAGGTGCTGGTTGATACGGCCAAGCAGGCCGATGCCTACGAGCCCCTCAAGGCGAAGGCGACACTGACGCTGGAAGCGAAGTCGATGGTGGTGCTGCGCGCCTACTCCGGCCCCGAGGAAGAAGTGGACCTTTCCGCCGCGGCTTCCCTGGCCTCCATGGCCGAGCATGAGGAAGCCCAGGAGGAGATGGTGGAAGCCCAGACCAAGGCAGCGGAAGCAAGCGAGGAAAGGGCAACAAAGGCATGAGGACCCCGGTCTCCACTTACCGCCTGCAGATCCGCAGCAGCTTCACCCTGTTCGACGCTGCCCAGCAGGTCCCGTACCTGAAGGACCTCGGCGTGGATTGGGTGTACCTGTCGCCCATCCTCACCGCGGAGAAGGGCTCGGACCACGGCTACGACGTAACCGATCCCTCCGCCGTGGACCCGGACCGCGGCGGCCCGGAAGGCCTGCTGGCCCTCTCCAAGGCAGCCCGCGAGCACGACATGGGCGTCCTGGTGGACATCGTGCCCAACCACGTGGGCGTGGCCTCCCCGCCGCAGAACCCGTGGTGGTGGTCCCTGCTCAAGGACGGCCGCGAATCGCCGTACGCCGAAGCGTTCGACGTCGACTGGGACCTGGGCGGCGGAAAGGTCCGGCTTCCCATGCTGGGCTCCGATGCGGACCTGGACAAGCTGGAGGTCAAGGACGGCGAGCTCCGCTACTACGACCACCGGTTCCCCCTGGCCGAGGGCACGTACAGCGAGGGTGACTCCCCGCAGGACGTCCACTCCCGGCAGCACTACCAGCTGATGGACTGGCGCCGCGCCGACGCCGAGCTGAACTACCGGCGCTTCTTTGCGGTCACCACGCTCGCCGGCATCCGGGTGGAAGTACCGTCCGTCTTCGAAAAGGCCCATGCCGAGGTGGGCCGCTGGTTCACCGACGGCCTGGTGGACGGGCTCCGCGTGGACCACCCGGACGGGCTGGCTGATCCCGCCGGCTACCTCCGCTGGCTCAAGGACCTCAGCGGCGGCGCGTACGTCCTGGTGGAGAAGATCCTGGAACCGGGCGAAGTGCTGCCGCAGGACTTCGCCTGCGAAGGCACCACCGGATACGACGCGCTGGCGGACGTGGACCGGGTCTTCGTGGACCCGGCAGGGCAGCAGGCCCTGGACACACTGGATGCCAGGCTGCGTGGAACCCCGGAACCTGCGGACTATGCCGAAATGATCCGTGGCACCAAACGCATGATCGCCGACGGCATCCTGCGCTCGGAAGTGCTGCGGCTGGCCCGGCTGGTCCCGGAGTCCCGCGGGCTCCCCGTGGACCAGGCAGCCGATGCCATCGCCGAGATCATCGCGTCCTTCCCGGTGTACCGGTCGTACCTTCCGGTGGGTGCCGACGTCCTCAAGGAGGCCTGCGAGTCCGCCGCGGCGCACCGGCCGGACCTGGAAGTGGCGGTGGGCACCCTCCTTCCGCTGCTGCTGGATCCTGCCGAACCCATTGCCGTCCGGTTCCAGCAGACCTCCGGCATGGTCATGGCCAAGGGCGTGGAGGACACTGCGTTCTACCGCTACACCCGGCTGGGCACCCTGACCGAGGTAGGCGCCGAGCCCACCGAGTTCGCCGTGGCACCGGAGGAATTCCACCACCGAATGCAGCGGCGCCAGCAGGAACTGCCGCTGTCCATGACCACCCTGTCCACCCACGACACCAAGCGCAGCGAGGACGCCCGGGCACGCATCTCGGTCATCGCCGAGCTGCCGCAGGAGTGGGCGGACACACTCGAGACGCTGCGTGGCCTGACGCCGATCCCGGACGGGCCGTACGAGAACCTGCTGTGGCAGGCAATCGTCGGGGCCTGGCCGGCAAGCCGGGAACGGCTGCAGGGCTACGCCGAGAAGGCGGCCCGGGAGGCCGGCAACTCCACGAAGTGGACTGATCCCAACGAGGACTTTGAGGCCAAGGTGAAGGCCGCCGTGGACGCAGTCTTCGACGACGCCAAGGTTGCCAAAGTGGTTGACGACTTCGTGGCCCGCATCGACGCCTTCTCCGCCGCCAACTCGGTTTCCGCGAAACTGGTCCAGCTGACCATGCCCGGCGTACCGGACGTGTACCAGGGCAGCGAGTTCTGGGAACGGTCGCTGACGGACCCGGACAACCGCCGGCCCGTGGACTTTGGCGCACGGCAGGCGGAGCTGGCAAAGCTCGACGCCGGCACGTTGCCTGACGCGGGCACGGAGGCCAGCAAGCTTTTGGTCACCTCGCGGGCACTGCGCCTGCGCCGGGACCGGCCCGAGCTGTTCCAGGGATACGCGCCGGTGGCAGCCACCGGCACGGCCGCCGGGCACCTGCTCGCGTTCAGCCGCGGAACCGACGCCTCCTCCGGCGCCCTCACGCTTGCCACCCGGCTCCCCGCCGGACTGGAAGCCGGCGGCGGCTGGCGGGACACCGCCGTCGAGCTTCCCGCTGCCATGCGTGACGAACTCACCGGGGCCGGGTACGGACCTGGCCGGGTTTCGGTGGCAGAGGTCCTGGGTACCTACCCGGTGGCCCTGCTGGTACCCGTGGATGGAGAAAAGGCATGACCCTGGTCAACGTTGGACCCGAACGCTTCGATGTGTGGGCGCCGGACGCCGAGTCCGTCATCCTGCTGGCCGACGGCCGGCAGTACCCCATGCAGAAGAAGGAAACGGAGCCGGGCTCGGAAGGGTGGTGGACGGCGCCCGACGCTCCTGCGGACGGCGACGTGGACTACGGCTACCTGCTGGACGGGGACACCACTCCCATCCCGGACCCCCGGTCCCGCAGGCTTCCCTCCGGCGTGCATGAGCAGTCCCGGACCTACGATCCCGCCGCCTATGCCTGGCAGGATTCCGGCTGGCGCGGCAAGGACCTGCAAGGCGGCGTGATCTACGAACTCCACGTAGGCACGTTCACGCCCGAAGGAACCCTGGATGCCGCCGTGGAGAAGCTGGGCTACCTGGCGGACCTGGGCATCGACTTCGTGGAGCTCCTGCCCGTCAACGGCTTCAACGGCACCCACAACTGGGGCTATGACGGCGTCCAGTGGTACACCGTGCATGAAGGCTACGGCGGACCAGCCGCGTACCAGCGCTTCGTGGACGCCGCCCACGCCGCCGGACTGGGCGTCATCCAGGACGTGGTGTACAACCACCTTGGACCCAGCGGGAACTACCTGCCCAAGTTCGGCCCCTACCTCAAGCAGGGCGACGCCAACACTTGGGGCGATTCGGTGAACCTGGACGGACCCGGCTCGGATGTGGTGCGCGAATACATCCTGGACAACGCCGCACTCTGGCTGCGCGACTACCACGTGGACGGGCTCCGCCTCGATGCCGTGCACGCTCTGCGGGACGAACGTGCGGTGCACATCCTGGAGGACCTGGGGGCTTTGGGCGACGCCATTTCGGCCGAGACCGGGCTGCCCAAGACGCTCATCGCGGAATCGGACCTGAACAACCCGCGCCTGCTCTACCCCCGGGATGTGAACGGGTACGGGCTGGCCGGGCAGTGGAGTGACGACTTCCACCATGCCGTGCACGTCAGCGTCAGTGGCGAGACCACCGGCTACTACTCGGACTTCGAATCCCTGGCCGTCCTGGCCAAGGTGCTGAAGGACGGATTCCTGCACGACGGCAGCTACTCCAGCTTCCGTGGACGCCATCATGGCCGGCCCATTAACGCCAACCTGGTGCAGCCGGCGGCGCTGGTGGTCTGCAACCAGAACCACGACCAGATCGGCAACCGGGCCACGGGGGACAGGCTCTCTCAGTCCCTGTCCTACGGGCAGCTGGCCGTGGCCGCGGTCCTCACGCTGACGTCCCCGTTCACGCCCATGCTGTTCATGGGCGAGGAATACGGCGCCTCCACGCCGTGGCAGTTCTTCACCTCGCATCCCGAACCGGAGCTCGGCAAGGCCACTGCGGAAGGGCGCATCAAGGAGTTCGAGCGCATGGGGTGGGATCCCGCCGTCGTGCCTGACCCGCAGGACCCCGAAACCTTCCGCCGGTCCAAGCTGGACTGGGCCGAGGCCGCCACAGGTGACCACGCCCGGCTCCTGGAGCTGTACCGGGCGCTGACGGCCCTGCGCCGCGAGCATTCGGAACTGGCCGGGCTTGGCTTTGGCGAAACCGGGGTTTCGTTCGACGATGACGCCGGCTGGCTGCGGTTCCGGCGCGGGTCCGTCGAGGTTCTGGTGAATATCTCGGACTCGAAGGTCCGGCTGGACGAAGCCTCCGGCAGCGTCCTCCTGGCCACGGACGAAGGAACCGCGCAGGACGGCGGATCCCTGGAACTGGCGCCATGGAGCGCCGCGATCCTCAAGTCCTAAACGGGAGAAGTTACGCCGCGGACCTGGTCCGCGGCGTAACTTTTTTGCTCGGCGCCCAACACCTGGCGTGTAGCGCGCGTCACAACTGGCAGGATGGAACGTATGACTTATTCAGCAGCGGACAACCGTTACGAATCCATGCCCTACCGCCGGGTGGGCCGCAGCGGGCTCAAGCTTCCGGCCATCTCCCTGGGCCTGTGGCACAACTTTGGCGACGACAAACGTTTCGAGGAACAGCGCGACATCCTCCGCCGTGCCTTCGACCTCGGTGTGAACCACTTCGACCTCGCCAACAACTACGGCCCGCCGGACGGCTCCGCCGAAACCAACTTCGGCCGCCACCTGCGGGACGACTTCAAGCCCTACCGCGACGAACTGGTCATTTCCACCAAGGCCGGCTACTACATGTGGCCGGGTCCCTACGGCGAATGGGGTTCCCGCAAATACCTGATCTCCAGCCTGGACCAGTCGCTGCAGCGCATGGGCCTGGACTATGTGGACATCTTCTACAGCCACCGGCCCGATCCTGAAACACCCATGGAAGAGACCATGGGCGCCCTTGACTACGCCGTCCGTTCCGGCAAGGCGCTGTACGCCGGCATTTCCTCCTACACTCCGGAGCAGACCCTTGAAGCCGCCCGCATCCTCAAGGAACTGGGTACGCCGCTGCTGATCCACCAGCCCAGCTACTCCATGCTCAACCGCTGGACCGAGGACGGGTCGCCGAACCTGTACGAGGTGCTGGACCAGGTGGGTGCCGGGTCCATCGCCTTCTCGCCACTTGCCCAGGGGATGCTCACGGACCGCTACCTTCACGGCATCCCCGCCGATTCGCGGGCAGCCAAGGCCCGGTTCCTCTCCGAGGACTCCATTACGGAGGAGAAGCTGGACCGGGTCCGCGGGCTGCGGAAGATCGCTGAGGGCCGCGGCCAGTCACTGGCCCAGATGGCCATCGCCTGGATCCTGCGGGACCAGCCCAAGGGCTCGCCCGTTACGTCGGCACTGGTGGGCGCATCCAGCGTCCGGCAGTTGGAGGACACGCTGTCCTCCATCAACAACCTGGTTTTCACGGACGACGAACTCACCGCAATCGATGAATTCGCGGTGGAGTCGGACATCAACCTCTGGAAGCAAAACGCCTGACGGCTGTTGTCTTAACAAAGCGGGACCGGGCGCACCATGCCCGGTCCCGCTCCTTTGGGTAGTATGAAGAGGCGCCGCGTGGCGCCGTGCCAGCCGGCCGCCGTCGTACCTTCTGCGTAGCAAACCCGGCCGGCTGACGTTTGTCCCCAAAGGAGTTCTGTGTCTTCACATCCCATCCGTGTTGCAATCGTTGGCGTGGGCAACTGCGCCGCCTCGCTGGTGCAGGGCGTCCAGTACTACAAGGACGCCGATCCCGCGGAGACTGTTCCGGGCTTGATGCACGTTGAGTTTGGCCAGTACCACGTAGGTGACGTTCAGTTCGTCGCCGCGTTTGATGTTGACGGCAAGAAGGTCGGTGTTGACCTTTCCGACGCCATCCTGGCCAGCGAGAACAACACCATCAAGATCGCCGACGTTCCGCCCACAGGTGTTACGGTCCAGCGTGGCCACACCCTGGACGGGCTGGGCAAGTACTACCTCGAGACCATCGAGGAATCCACCGAAGAGCCCGTGGACGTGGTGCAGGCACTCAAGGACGCCGAGGTTGACGTCCTGGTATGCTACCTGCCCGTCGGTTCCCAGCAGGCAGCCGAGTTCTACGCCCAAGCCGCGATCGACGCCGGCGTGGCGTTCGTCAACGCCCTGCCGGTCTTCATTGCCGGCACCAAGGAATGGGCGGACAAGTTCACCGCCGCGGGTGTTCCGATCGTGGGCGACGACATCAAGAGCCAGATCGGCGCCACCATCACCCACCGCGTGATGGCGAAGCTGTTCGAGGACCGGGGCGTCACCCTGGACCGCACGTACCAGCTGAACGTCGGCGGCAACATGGACTTCAAGAACATGCTGGAGCGTGACCGCCTCGAGTCCAAGAAGATCTCCAAGACCCAGGCCGTGACCTCCAACGTCGAGGCTGAGCTGGCCGCCAAGGACGTCCACATCGGCCCGTCCGACTACGTGCAGTGGCTGGATGACCGCAAGTGGGCGTTCGTGCGCCTGGAAGGCCGGAACTTCGGTGACGCCCCGGTGTCGCTGGAGTACAAGCTGGAAGTCTGGGATTCGCCCAACTCCGCCGGTGTGATCATCGATGCCATCCGTGCCGCCAAGATCGGCCTTGACCGTGGCATCGGCGGCCCGCTGCTGTCCGCTTCGAGCTACTTCATGAAGTCCCCGCCCGAGCAGTTCAACGACGACCTCGCCCGTGAAAAGGTCGAGGCCTTCATCCGCGGCGACCTGGAGCGCTAAGCCTCCACCCCCCTGGTTGCTCTATCAGATTTGGTCCCTAAACCTCCGGGTTGGGGACCAAATCTGATAGAGCAACTTGTGTCTAAGGCTCCCGAAGCGCCATTCGGACCTGGCCAACCGCCCTGTGGAAGTCGTTGGCGAGGTCGTCAGCGTTGAACTTGAAGTACCGCCACCCCGCAGAGAAGAAGGCGGCGTCGCGGCGGTTGTCCCGGGACTGCTGTTCCCGGGTGAGGTGATGTCCGCCGTCGTACTGGATGGCAATCCGGTGCCGCCGGTAACCCAGGTCCGCAGCGGGCGAGTAGGAATCGCCGGGGATGATCTGCACCTGGAGCTCGGGCTCGGGAAGCCCTGCGTCAATCATGGCAAGGCGCAGAAAGGTTTCCGGAGCCGAATCCACGCCCGCACGGATCATTTCGACGGCGGCACGTGCCTTCACGATGCCCTGCATCTTTGGGTGCCGCGTCAGCATCTCCCGAAGCTCCTGGACCGTTGACCAGGGCTGGGAGCGCAGTTCAAGTTCCTGGCGCGGCTGGCGGATCAATTGATCTCCCAAGGCGATGAGGTCTTCCAGGGGCAGCACGCGGGCAAGGTCCAGCCACGTCCGTGCAGGGGTAGAGATCCGGATGCCCTCCCAAAGCATGATTTCGTCGTCGTATGCCAACACGGTGTGACCAACGACCCCGTGACGCCGGACCTGCGGCAGCGACCTTGGCTTGCTCAGGTGCAGGTCCCGGCAGTGCTGGAGCCAGGCCGGGAGCCACAGCCCAAGCAGGACGGCTGCAGTGAGGTGGGATACCCACGCTCCGGGCGTCGCGGCCGACAGGGCCCGGGCCAAAGAGGGTAGCTCGAATTCCCAACCGGCGGGAAGATACAGCAGCCGCCCTGCGGAAGCCAGGTCCGACGATCGGAGCCGGCCCCTGCTGAGGTTTGCTGCCCGCGCTTCGCTGACGGTGAATGGTACAGACTCGAGGTGGGCCGGCAACGGCGAAACTGGTCGCATGCGCCTCATTGTTCCCCGCATGCTGGTGGCCGCGCAGAAGTTATCCACACCCGTTGTTGCTCCACCACTTTTGGTCGCTAAACCGGGGTTTTAGGGACCAAAAGTGATGGAGCAACTCTGGGGCTAGGTGAGGCCTACCGGGTTGCCGTCCGCGTCCACGTCCATGCGCAGGGCCGCCGGGACGGGAGGGAGGCCGGGCATGGTCATCACGGCACCGGTCAGGGCCACGATGAAGCCGGCACCCGTCTTGGGCAGCAGGTCGCGTACATGGATGGTGAACCCCTTGGGCGCGCCCAGGCGGGAGGCGTCATCAGTGAACGAGTACTGCGTCTTGGCCATGCACACGGGCAGTGCGCCCCAGCCGTTCCGTTCGATGTCCGCCAGGCGCTTCAAGGCCGGCACGGAGAAGTCCACACCGTCCGCGCCGTAAATTTCCTGGGCAATGGTCCGGATCTTGTCCTCAAGCGGCAGTCCCAGGGCATAGAGGTGCCGGAAGCTGTTGGGCCCCTCCGCCGCTTGCACAACGAGGGCTGCCAGTTCGTCACCGCCGTCGCCCCCGCCGCCGCGCCCCCAGACATCGGCGACGGCGGCGCGAACCCCCTCGGCTGCGCACCAGGCCAGAAGCCAGTCGAGTTCCTCGGGCGAATCGGACGAGAACCTGTTGATGGCCACCACGGGGGTAACCCCGAACTTCTCCACGTTGCGCACGTGCCGGCGCAGGTTCGCCACCCCTGCTTCGAGGGCCGCTACATCCGGCTGGGCCAGCCGGTCCTTTGGTACCCCGCCCTGCATCTTCAGGGCCCGCACGGTGGCCACGACCACAACAGCGGAGGGTGCCAGGCCACCGTACCGGGCCTTGATGTCCATGAACTTCTCGGCCCCCAGGTCAGCCCCGAAACCTGCTTCCGTCACCACGATGTCCGCCAGCCGCCGGGCGGTCTGCGTGGCAATCAGCGAATTGCAGCCGTGGGCGATGTTCGCGAAGGGCCCGCCGTGGACCAGGGCCGGGGTGCCGGCGATGCTCTGCACCAGGTTGGGTTTGACCGCCTCCTTGAGGAGCAGCGTCAAGGCGCCCTCCACCCCAAGGTCCGCCACCGTCACCGGCACCCGGTCATAGGTGTAGCCGAACGTGATCCGGCCCAGCCGGGAACGCAAATCAGCCAGGTCCGTGGCGAGGCAGAAGACGGCCATGACCTCGGACGCCACGGTGATGTCGAACCCGTCCTGCCGCGGCACGCCCTGCGAAGGCCCGCCCAGGCCAATGACCACCTCCCGCAGGGACCGGTCGTTCATGTCCAGGACGCGTTTGAAGGTCATCCGCCGCGGATCGATGTTCAGCGCGTTGCCCTGGTAGATGTGGTTGTCCACCAGGGCCATCAGGGCGTTGTTGGCCGAGGTGATGGCATGGAAGTCGCCGGTGAAGTGCAGGTTGATTTCGTCCATGGGGAGCACCTGTGAGTAGCCGCCGCCGGTGGCCCCGCCTTTCATGCCCAGCACCGGACCGAGCGACGGCTCCCGCAACGCGATCATCACCTTGTGGCCTGCCCGGGCCAGGGAATCTGCCAGTCCCACGGTGGTGGTGGATTTGCCTTCGCCGGCCGGGGTGGGGGACATGGCCGAGACCAGCACCACCTTGCCGTGCGGATCCGGCGCTGCGAGCCTGGCCGGATCGATCTTGGCCTTGTACCGCCCGTACTGCTCCAGGGCTTCCGGGTTGATCCCCGCGGCCGCCGCGATGTCCTCGATGGGCTGGATCCGGGCAGCCCGGGCTATCTGAAGATCAGAAGGGAGAGCAGACATCCTTGTCCTTTCCTGCACAGGCTCCTGCACCGGACGGCGCCGGAGGCCTGCCCCTAAGCTAACAGCTTCCGCGCTTGCAGGGGGAAGTTTCAGGAAGCAGGAACCACCGGGGCCAGCCGTCGGCCCGCAAAGTTGTCGACGGCGGCATGGTAGCTTTCCAGCGTGATGGCGGCGGTGCGCTGCCAACCGGAGTTCTGGGCGCGGATTGCGGCGGCCCGGCCCAGGTCCTCGCGGGTGGCGGGATCGTCGTACAGGGCCTCCAGGGCATCGGCCCAGTCGGCAGCGTGGTGGCCGTCCACCAGCAGACCGGTCCGGCCGTGGAAGATGGCGCGGGAAAGGCCGCCGACGCGGGTGGCCACGACGGGCGTGCCGCAGGCCTGGGCCTCAAGTGCCACCAACCCGAAGGATTCGCTGAAGGAAGGCATCACCACAACGTCGGCCGCGCGGAACCAGGATGCAAGCTCAGGTGCCTTCACCGGCGGAAGCTGCGTGACGACGTCGGCCATTCCTGCTTCCGCAACCAGGCAGCGCAGGTTGAATTCCTTGCTGCCGCTCAACGCGCCCAGGATGGTGACGTGCAGATCGATGTCCGGGCGGCGTTTGCGCAGCAGTGCCGCGGCCTTGACCAGGACGTGCGGGCCTTTCAGCCGTTGGATGCGGCCTGCGAACACCAGGTGGAAGGTGTCCGGACTGATGCCGTGTCGGGACCGCGACCGCGCCCGGAACGCGGGCGTAAAGGTGCTGAGGTCAACCCCGGGCGGCGCAATGTCGATGCGGTCGTACGTGGCGCCGTAGTGGGAGACGAGTTCGGCGGCCTCGGAGCTGGTGTTGGCGATGAGCCTGGACGCTCCGTCCACGATGCGGTGTTCGCCCAGTTCGCGCCGCCGGGGCTCGGGCTTTTCGCCGGACTCGAGGAGCAGGTTCTTGACCTTGGCCATGGTGTGCATGGTGTGCACCAGCGGCACGCCCCACAGCTCCGACAGTTCCAGGCCGGCGATCCCGGACACCCAGTAGTGCGAATGGATCACGTCGTAGCGGCCGTGCGGCTGCCGGCGCCGGATCTGCTCGATCTCGGCCACCATGGCGTGCAGCAACCCGGGCAGTTCCTCCTTGGGGATCTTCCGGGGCGGGCCGGCCAGGACATTGTGCACGCATACGCCGGGATCCGGATGCTCGACGGCGGGCTGGTCGGCTGAGGTGGCGCGGGTGAAGATCTCCACCTCCACACCCGCCTCGGCCAGCGCCGATGCCAGCTCGCGGATATAGACGTTCATTCCGCCGGCATCGCCCGAACCCGGCTGTTCCATAGGGGAGGTGTGGAGGGAGAGTAGAGCGACCCTGCGGATCAGTGCCACGGGACCTCCTTCCGGCCGGCGGATGTCAGGGCAGCCGGTTCAATGCGCGTTCGATAAAACACTACTCCTTCCCCTAACGCTCGCCGCCCTCCCATATCTTCCCCAACGCCGGGAATGCCTGCTCGTAACCTGCCAGGAGCTTCGCGGCCAGGTCGGGCGAATCCACGAGCGGGTGCCGGGCGAAGGCCTCGAGGGCGGCGGCACGGCTGCCGGTTGTGGCAGCACGCACAGTGAGCCGTTCCACCTCTTTGACCCGCTGGAGCAGTCCCAGCTGCGGTTCGACCGGCGCTTGTTGGGGCAGCGGGACGGCGCCTTTGGCCGTGACAGTGCAGGGGACTTCGACGACGGCGTCCGCTGGCAGGCCGGGAATGGCGGCTTGGGAAGGGGGTGCTGTTGCCGTGGCGGGGGCGGGTGCGTGGGGTTCCAGTTCCCCGGCTTTCCCGGCGGGTGCCACGGCGTTCCGGGTGTTGAGGATCAGTTGGGTACTCCCGCCGCCGGCCAGGGCCCGCATGGCCGCCAGCGCAACCCGCTCATAGCCGCCCCCGGCCAGGTCCTCCTCGTTCCGGCGCTCGCCCTCAGGCCGGGCCTCGGCCAGGTAGCCCTCTTCGCGGGAGCGCCGCGCCTCCTCCCACAGCCGGTAGGCATCAGGTCCGGCAGCGGCCAGCCGCGGATACAGCTCCTGCTGCTGGCTGTGGATGGTTTCACCGCGGGTGCGCGCCATGGCCCGCATCGCCCGCCGGGCTGCGTCGCGCTGGTAGTAGTAGTACAGGTACTCGTTCGGAAGCATGCCCAAACCGGCCAGGAACGGCTGCGGGAAGAGCCTGCCTTCCTCGAACGACTGCAGCGCCCCGGCGTCCGCAATCAAGTCCGGCAACACGTCCCGGCCCCTGGACTCCAGCCGGTACAGCCAGCCCAGATGGTTCAGCCCGTAGTAGCCCACGCCGTCGAGCCGCCCCTCCGGCAACGGGACGCGTGCAGCGTCCGCCGCCCGCTGCACCAGGCCGCCCGCAGAGTCACAGATCCCGATGACACGGTGGCCCAGGACGGGAACCAGCGCCTCGGTGACCATTCCGGCCGGGTTGGTGAAGTTGACCAGCCACGCGTCCGGACAGTGTTTTCGCATCAGCCGGGCGAGGTCCAGCATGTGCGGGATGGTCCGCAAGGCGTAGGAAATTCCCCCGGCCCCGGTGGTTTCCTGTCCGAGGAGTCCAAGCTCCTGCGCCACCTTTTCGTCCGCCATGCGCCCAGCAGTCCCGCCCGGCCGGATCGCCGCGAACACCATGGTTGTCCCGGGCAGGGCTCCGGCAAGGTCGGTGGTGGCGTGGACCGGAAGGCGGGCACCCTCATTCCCGGGCATGCTGGCCAGCACGGCGGTGACGGCCTCAAGGCGGGCGGGATCGACGTCGTACAGCACCAGTTCGGTGACCAGCCCGGAAAAGCGGCCGGACACCAAAGCCCGGTAGATCAGCGGCACCCGGAAACCCCCGCCGCCGGCAATCAGAAGCCGCATACCCTGCAGTGTAGGCCGGGCATCCCGCAGCCTGTCCACACCCTCCCAAGGCCCCTACCGCAGCACTGTGTCACGGCGTATCCTGCGCTCTATGGACGCGATTCCAGCCCGCCGTTACGATCCCCTGGCCGCCGTCCGCTCACACGTCGAGCCCGGATTCGACCTGCTATTGGCTGGGACCGTGTTCCAGGACATCATCTTTACCGGCCTGCCCCACGGGCCCGAACCCGGTACGGAAATCTGGAGCGACGGCATGGGCAGCTGCCCCGGCGGGGTGGCCAACCAGGCTATTGCCGCTGCCAGGCTGGGGCTGCGTACGGGTCTCGCTGCCGCGTTCGGGGACGACGGCTACGGGGACTTCAACTGGAAGATCCTCTCCGGCCAGGAGCACGTGGACCTCAGCCTCTCCCGCCGCATCCCGGGTTGGCACTCCCCGGTGACGGTGTCCCTCTGCGTGGACCAGGACCGCTCCCTGGTGACCCACGGGCACTCCGCGCCGGTGACGAACTCCGAGCTGATCGGAGATCCGCCCAAAACGCTCGCCGGCATCGCCGAGGTAGGCCTGGAGATGGAGCCGTGGGCCCGGGCAGCCCATGCGGCCGGGGTGAGGCTGTTCGGGGATGTGGGGTGGGATCCCAGCGGGGAGTGGGCGCCGGTGCGGCTCGAAAACCTTCAGTACTTCTACGCCTTCCTGCCCAACCAGCGTGAGGCCATGGCATTCACGGGCAAGGACAACCCGTGGAGTGCCCTCTATGCGCTGGCGGACCGCGTTCCGGTTGCCGTCGTGACCCTGGGAGCCCAGGGTGCCATGGCGGTGGACTCGGAAACCGGTGAGGAGGAGTGGGTCCCGTCCCTTCCGGTCAAGGCGCACGACCCCACCGGAGCCGGTGACTGCTTTGACGCCGCGTTCATCGTGGGAACCCTGGCCGGGTGGCCGCTGGGGGACAGGCTGCGGTTCGCCAACCTGTGCGCAGCCCTGGCGGTGCAGGAGGTGGGCGGCTCGCTGGCGGCCCCGGGCTGGGGCGACATCGCCGACTGGTGGCGACGCGCCAACGCCCGGCCGGAACGGCAGACGAGCCAATGGCTGCGGCGCTTCGGGTTCCTCGCGGACATCATCGAAGACGTGCCGCTGGCAGCCCAGCGCAGGGCAGCGGCCACCATCGCGCACCTTTCGGATGCTTAGGGAGCACCGGTGCCCCGATTATTCGGCGCGAAGTGCCCGCACTAGAATCACTTAGGTGACCTACCCCGCAACAACCGGTGAGTTCAGCGCTGCCTCCGGCCCGGATCCCCGCCATGAGCGGTCCGCCGTGATTGACCTGGACGCCATCCGGCACAACGTCCGCCGGCTCGCCGCCGCTGCCTCCCCTGCCAAAGTCATGGCCGTCGTCAAGGCAGATGCGTACGGGCACGGCGCCGTCCCCGTGGCCCGCGCAGCCCTGCAGGCAGGCGCGGCCTGGCTCGGCGTCGCCCACATTTCCGAGGCCCTCTCGCTTCGCGCTGCCGGCATTGATGCGCCCCTTCTGGCCTGGCTGCACACCACGGAGAGCAACTTCGGCGCCGCCGTGGCCGCCGGCGTCGACATTGGCTGCTCGGGTTGGGAGCTGGAACGCATCGTGGCCGCGGCCCGTGACCAGGAGCGTCCGGCTCGGGTGCACCTGAAGGTGGACACCGGGCTGGGACGCAACGGAGCCACCCCTGATACCTGGGACCGCCTGGTGGGGGAAGCCGTAGATTACCAGGACCAGGGACTGCTGCGCGTGGTGGGCATCTTCTCCCACCTGGCCGTGGCGGACGAGCCGGAGCGGCCCGAGACGGACCAGCAGGTGGCCGCATTCAGGGAGGCGCTGGCCATCGCCGAGGACGCGGGCGTGGATCCCGAGGTCCGGCACCTTGCGAACACACCCGCCACCCTGTCCCGGCCGGACACCCATTTTGACCTTGTCCGTGTTGGCCTGGGCATCTACGGACTGTCGCCATTTGACGGGCAGACCTCGGCAGAGCTTGGTCTCCGCCCCGCCATGACGCTGCGCACCCTGGTGTCGCAGTGCAAGGACGTGCCCGAGGGGCAGGGCGTTTCCTATGGGCTGCATTACCGCACCCGGACGGCGAGCACGCTGGCACTGATTCCGCTGGGTTATGCCGACGGCGTCCCACGGGTCGCCACCGGAGGGCCCGTCCGCGTCGCCGGGAAAACCTACCCCGTGGTGGGCCGGATTGCCATGGACCAGATGGTCATCGACCTCGGTGCGGAGGCTTCCGGGGCCGCACTGCAAGGTGCGGAAGCGGAACTGTTCGGGGACGGCGCCGATGGCGGGCCCACCGCGGACGACTGGGCACGCGCCGCCGGGACCATCAACTATGAAATTGTGACGCGGATCAGCCCCCGAGTTCCCCGGCGTTTCGTCAATGAGGACGAGCCGGCAGGCAACGGCAAGGGCTTGGTTGGCGTGCCGGGCAAGGCGGGGGCCGCATGAGCGCCCCCGAACAGTTGGCCGCCAACTGGGAAAAGACGTTTACGGCGACGACGGCGGATCAGACCCACGCTTTCGGCGCGCGTTTGGCGGAGGTGCTGCAGGCCGGGGACCTGGTGGTGCTCTCCGGCGAGCTGGGTGCCGGGAAAACAACCTTCACGCAGGGCCTGGGCGAGGGTCTGGGCGTCCGCGCAGGCATCATTTCGCCAACCTTCGTTTTGGTCCGGATCCATCCGAACCTGCCGGACGGGCCGCGGCCCGGCGGCCCTGACCTGGTGCATGTGGACGCGTACCGGCTGGGCTCGGCGGCGGAGATCGACGACATTGACCTCGAAAACACCATGGACTCGTCCGTGACCGTGGTGGAGTGGGGGCATGAGCGGGTGGAGCACCTGAGCGACAGCCGGCTGGAGATCGACATGGTCCGTCCCATCGGCCTCGGTGCCGGGGACAGCGGAGCCGGAAGTGGAAGCCTGGACTTCGACGGCGAAGACACCGACGAGCCCCGCACCGTCGTGATGCGCGGCTACGGGCCGCGGTGGGCAACCGCTCCCGGACTGGCCGCGCCGGAAGGAAGCGTCCCATGCTGATCCTCGCCATTGACACATCCGCGGTGGCCAGCGCCGCACTGGTGTCCGACACAGCCCCGGAAGGCGTGGTGGCCAGCTTCTCCACCGAGGACACACGCAGCCATGCCGAGGTACTCGCTCCGGGCATCCACGGCATGCTGGCCTCGGCCGGCGTCACCGGCCAGGACATCGACGCGCTGGTGGCGGGCGTCGGTCCCGGCCCGTTCACCGGGCTCCGCTCGGGCATCGCCACGGCCCGCACCCTGGCATTTGTCTGGGGCAAGCACCTCCACGGGCTCATGAGCCTGGACGCCCTAGCCCTGGAGGTGGCCGAATCCACCGCTGCCGTCTCCGAATTCCTGGTGGTCACGGATGCCCGCCGGAAAGAGGTCTACTGGGCCCGCTACAGCCTCGATGACGGCCAGCTGCCGCTGCTCGAGGACGGCCCGCATGTCGGATTCGCCGCGGACCTTCCGGACCTGCCCGCATTCGGTGCAGGCGCCGGGCTGTACGCCGGCGTACTTCAGGCCCACCCCGAGTTCGCCGGGGAGCAGCCTGACGCCCTGTACCTTGGCCAGTTCGCCCTGGCAAGGCTGGCTGCCGGACACGACCTGCTGGACTCCACACCCCTGTACCTGCGCGAATCCGATGCCCAGGTTCCCGGACCACGGAAGAGGGCATTGTGACTGGCACCCCCGAACCCCAAAGGGCAGGCGTCACCGTCCGCGACATGACGCTGGACGACGTGCCCGCCGTCGGCGTCCTGGAACACACGCTCTTCCCCATCGATGCGTGGCCGGTGCAAATGTTCCTGGATGAACTGTCCCAGCCGGAAACCCGGCGCTACCTGGTTGCGGAGACCGCAGACGGCATCGTGGGCTATGCCGGCCTGATGTGCATCGAGCCCATCGCGGACATCCAGACCATCGCCGTGGTGCCTGAATACGAAGGGCGCGGGATTGGCACCACGCTGCTGACCCAGCTCATTGAGGAGGCGCGGCGCAGGTACGCCGTCGATGTCCTGCTCGAGGTCCGCGCGGACAACCCGCGGGCGCAGCAGCTGTACACGCGGTTTGGTTTCGAGCAGATCCATGTCCGTCCCCGCTACTACCGTGACGGCGTGGATGCCCTCATCATGCGGCTCCAGCTCACCGGCACGCCGGAAGCCGACCATGACCAGGCAACGGAAGCAGGCCAGCCATGAACCGTTCACAGCCCCTGGTGCTGGGCATCGAATCATCCTGCGACGAAACCGGCGTGGGCATCGTCCGCGGCACCACGCTCCTGACCAACACTGTTTCTTCCTCGATGGATGAGCACGTCCGCTTCGGCGGCGTCATCCCCGAGATCGCTTCGCGCGCCCACCTGGACGCATTCGTTCCCACGCTTGAGCAGGCACTGGCGGAAGCGGGCGTAAGCCTGGAGGATGTGGACGCCATCGCCGTGACGTCCGGGCCCGGGCTGGCCGGGGCACTCATGGTGGGTGTGTGCGCTGCCAAGGCGCTCGCCGTCGCCACCGGGAAGCCGCTGTACGCGATCAACCACCTGGTGGCACACGTTGGCGTGGGACTCCTGGATGACCGTACCACCGGCCGGAAGCAGGAACTGCCGGAGAACCTGGGCGCCCTGCTGGTGTCCGGCGGCCACACGGAGATCCTGCGGATCAACAGCCTCACCAGCGATGTGGAGCTCCTGGGCTCCACAATCGATGACGCCGCGGGCGAGGCCTACGACAAAGTGGCCCGCATCCTGGGTCTTGGCTACCCGGGCGGGCCTGCCATCGACAAGGTAGCCGGCACCGGCAACGCCAAGGCGATCCGCTTTCCCCGCGGCCTCACCCAGCCCAAATACATGGGCACAGCGGAGGAGCCGGGGCCACACCGGTACGACTGGTCCTTCAGCGGCCTGAAGACGGCGGTGGCCCGCTGCGTGGAGCAGTTCGAGGCCCGTGGGGAGGAGATCCCCGTGGCTGACATCGCGGCTGCTTTCCAGGAAGCCGTGGTGGACGTAATTTCCGCCAAGGCGGTCCTGGCCTGCCGCGAGCACGCCATTAAGGACGTCCTGCTGGGCGGGGGAGTGGCGGCCAACTCCCGAATGCGCGAACTGACGGGGCAGCGCTGCGCGTCCGCCGGCATCCGGCTGCATGTCCCGCCCCTGGACCTGTGCACGGACAACGGTGCCATGGTGGCCGCGCTCGGCGCCCAATTGGTGATGGCCGGTGTGGAGCCCAGCGGGATCAGCTTCGCCCCGGACTCCTCCTTGCCGGTCACCTCGGTATCCCTGCCGGCCTGACTCCCCGCGTTGCTCTATCAGATATGGCTCCCAAACCAGCGGTTTAGGAGCCATATCTGATAGAGCAAGTCAGGCGGCGTAAGTTGCAAGGATGAGCAGCGACAGGTCGTGCAGGCCGTGGGCTGTTCCAGTCGCCAGGGTTGAGCAGTGCCGGATCCTTACGCGGGCCGTGCCCCACAGTGCCCCGAAGAACGTGGTCATCACGACCTGGAGCACATCCTGCCCGCCGGGGTAGTGCCAAAGGCCAAAGAGCGCCGAAGACAGCAGGATTGCAGCGGTATCCGAGTGCAGAGCCCGCCGTAGCGAGCCCAGGACGTAGCCGCGCCAGATCAACTCTTCGCCAAAACCCACCAGGATGAAGTTCCGCACCGCCGCGTACAGGAACATCACCAGCTGGGGCTGGCCCTCGCCGAACATACGGAAGCCCACGGCGGCCAAGGCCAGTGTCAAAGCCAGCGAAACAACCAGAAGCCCCAGAGCGATAAGCAGTTGGAGGCCCAGGTGGCGCCGGGAAATCCCGACGGCGGCGGCGAATGTTCTGCCCTCCGCCCGGGCTGCTGCGGCCACGGCAGCAAAAAAGATCGCGAACGGCACCAGATTGACGGCGATTTGTCCTGCCGCACCGGCGTTCCTGGCGGCGCTGTTACCCACCAGGGGCCACAGCGCCGCCACCGCGAACAGGACCAGCACCACGGCCATGAGCGGGAGGAAGCGGCGCACCGGCTCGACAGGAGCTTTGGACATTCACCATTCCTTCCCCTCAGGAGCCCACAGCTACAGGGGAAAAGAATCACCCGCTAATCCAACCCGGGGCAGGGCCAAAAGTCCTCAGCATCCCTGTTGCTCTATCAGATATGGCTCCCAAACCAGCGGTTTAGGAGCCATATCTGATAGAGCAACAGGGGGGTCTAGAGCAACAGGGGGCGGATCAGGCAGTGGGGCCGTTCCGCATCTGCTTGACCAGGTCCAGCACCACGGCCTGGAGGTTTCCGCCGTTTTCCGCGGCCACGCGGCGCTGGCGCTGGTACCCGGCTCCCCGGCGGATGATCTTTTCGACGTCGGCAAGCTCGTCGGCGCAGTGCAGCTTGGCCGCGACCGGCTCCAGCCGGTTCAACGTCTCCAGCAGGTGGTCGGTGACCAGCTGCTCCCGGCCTGCGGCGTCCAGGATGATGATGGCGTCCATGCCGTAGCGGGCTGCGCGCCACTTGTTCTCCTGCACGTGCCATGGCGGCATGGTGGGGATGGTGCCCCCGTCGTCCAGGATGCTGGAGAACTCATCCACCAGGCACTGGGTGAGGGCCGCTATGGCGCCCACTTCCTCCAGCGTGGCCAGGCCGTCGCAGATGCGCATTTCGATGGTGCCGAGGGCGGGTACGGGCCGGATGTCCCACCGGATCTCGGAGATGGCGTCGATGACACCGGTGGTGGTCATGTCCTGCACATAGGACTCGTATTCCTCCCAGGACTTGAACTGGAAGGGCAAGCCTGCCGTGGGAAGCTGCTGGAACATCAGTGCCCGCTGGGAAGCGTAACCGGTGTCCTCGCCGCCCCAGAACGGGCTGGAAGCGGAGAGCGCCTGGAAGTGCGGGAAGTAGTTGACCAGGCCGTCCAGGACCGGAAGGGCCTTGTCCCGGCGGTCCAGCCCCACGTGCACGTGGACGCCGTAAATGACCATCTGCCGGCCCCACCACTGGGTCCGGTCAATGAGTTTGGCGTATCGGGCCTTGTCCGTCACGGGCTGCAGCTGCGGCGGGCTGAACGGGTGGCTGCCGGCGCAGAACAGCTCCACGCCCATGGGATCGGTGATCTCGCGGACGGCGGCCACAGACCGGTTGAGGTCTTCCTTGGCCTCGGCGGCTGTCTCGCAGATGCCGGTGACCAGTTCCACCGTGTTCAGCAGCAGTTCCTGTTTGATGTGCGGGTGTTCGTCGTCTTCATTGAGTTCGGGGTGGCGGGAGGCCACGCCGCGGAGCACCTGGTTGGCAACGGAAGCAAGCTCGCCCGTTTTTCCGTCCACCAGGGCAAGCTCCCACTCAACACCGAGGGTTGACTGCCTCGATGACGCGAAGTCGATCTTCACACGTTTCCTTACTGTCCGGTTTGCCGCTGGCTGAAGCCGCTCACAGGCTGCTGCCGGCAGGCGAACGGGTGGTTCAAGTCTAGTGCAGGGGTAGCATCGTATTGATGGCCCCGTTCCTGCTGCGTCACAGTCCTGCCAAAACCAGGCCCGCCAAATCCTTCCCCCTCATCCTGGCCCTGTCAGCCATGGCCTTGGCTTCCTGCACCGCCTCCCCAAGTGCCGCGCCGACGTCGTCCGCGCCGCCCACCGGGGCCCCTTCCCCGTCAGCAAGTACGACGACGGCGCCTCCCGCCGCTGCTCCCTCACCTGACGCAGGTTCCCGGCCGCTGGGGTGGGGCCCGGAACAGCGGGACCAGGACGCCGCCGTGGCCGCCGTGGCAGCCATGACTCCGGAGGAGAAGGCCGGGCAGGTGCTGCTCCCGTTCTTCACGGGCAACCAGGTGGAGGCCCATGCCGCGCTCATCCAGCGGCTGCACCTGGCAGGATCCATCATCATGGGCGACAACGTGCCACGTGACCCGCAGGGACAGGTGGACGTTGCAGCCATGGGCGCCGTAAACCAGCGGCTGCAGCAGGCGGTTGCTGCCGGCGGCCGGCGCTGGCCGGGAATCATCAGCGTGGACCAGGAAGGCGGCGCCGTGGCACGCCTTGGTGCGCCCCTCACCGAATGGCCCACGCCCATGAGCTACGGCGCAGCCAACAACCCGGCCCTGACCCGCCAGGCAGGGAAGGGCCTGGCTGCGGAGCTGGTGCCGCTGGGTTTCGACCTCGACTTCGCACCCGATACGGACGTGACCATCGGTCCCGGCGACCCCACCATCGGTGCGCGCTCCATGTCCGCGGATCCGGCAACCGCGGCAGCCCACGGAGTCGCCTTCTCCGAGGGCATGCTGGACGCCGGTGTGCTCCCCACCGTCAAGCATTTTCCCGGACACGGCTCGGTAACCACCGATTCCCACGTCAGCCTGCCCGTCCAGCCCGCCGGCATCGAGCAGCTGCGGGGCAGGGACTGGAAACCCTTCGAGGCCGCGGTCGCCGCCGGGCTTCCCATCGTCATGACCGGGCACATCGCCGTGCCCGCGCTGGAGCCCGGCGTCCCGGCGTCGCTCTCGGCGCCCAGCTATGCGGCCCTGCGGAGCCTGGGCTTCAAAGGCGTGGCCGTGACGGACGCCCTCAATATGGGTGCCGTGGACAAGCAGTATCCAGCCGGAACGGCCGCGGTGAAGGCGCTGGCCGCCGGTGCGGACCTGCTGCTGATGCCGGCGGACGTGGAGCAGGCGCACGCCGCCATCCTCCAGGCCCTGGCTGCCGGCACCCTTCCCGCTGCCCGGCTGGATGAAGCCGCGCAGCGGGTGGCCACAATGATGATCTGGCATGCCCGCGCCGCGCCGCCTGCCGGAACAGCGGGCGCAGGTGCTGCGGCCGGAAGCGGTGCCGCGTTGTCAGCCCAGGTCTCGGCATCGGCCGTCACGGTTGTTTCGGGTCCCTGCAGCGGACCCCTGGCGCCCGGTTCGGTGCGCGTCGCCGGCGGGGGCCCGGGGGACCGGGAGCGTTTCGAAGCCGCCGCCGCGCGTGCCGGTCTGACCCTTGGGTCGGGCCCGGTGGTGAACCTCATCGGCTTCGGCGGGAGACCGGCGGGAGGGGACATCGCCGTGGCCCTGGATGCCCCCTGGCCGCTCCAGGGCGCCACCGCTCCGGTCAAGCTGGCGCTGTACGGCCGCACCGACACCGCCTTCGATGCGTTGGCCGCCCTGCTGGCAGGGAAAGCGCCCGCACCCGGGAAGCTGCCCGCCGCCGTCGGACCTTTCCCCGCGGGAACCGGCTGCCCCTGACCGCGAAGGAAGGGAAGTACGCGTTTAATGGTCAGGTGCCCATTCTGAATAAAGACATGACCCTCTGCATCTCGCTCTCTGCCCGGCCCAGCAACAACGGGACCCGGTTCCACAACCACCTGTACGGGCAGCTGGACCTGAACTGGATCTATAAGGCGTTCGCGCCCACCAACCTGGAACAGGCCATCGCCGGGGTCCGCGGCCTGGGCATCCGCGGCTGCGCCATCTCCATGCCCTACAAGGAAGACGTGATCGCGCTGGTGGATGAGATGGACCCGTCAGCCAAGGCCATCGACTCGGTGAATACCATCGTGAACACCGACGGCCACCTCAAGGCCTACAACACCGACTACACGGCCATCGAACAGCTGCTGGCGTCCAATGAGGTCCCCACGGACTATTCCGTGCTGGTCCAGGGGGCGGGCGGCATGGCGAAGGCCACAGTTGCTGCCCTCCGGGACGCCGGCTTCAAGGACGTCACCGTCATCGCCCGGAACGAGGCTGCGGGGCGCGCGCTCGCGGACCAGTACGGCTTCCAGTGGCGTGCAGCGCTCGACGGCGGCACGGCGGACCTGATCATCAACGTCACCCCCATCGGGATGGCCGGCGGTATGGCGGGAGGGATGGCCGGCGGCGCCGAAGCGGACAGCCTGTCCTTCCCCAAGGAGGCGGTGGCCGCGGCCAAGGTGGTGTTCGACGTCGTCGCCCTGCCAGCCGAGACGCCGCTGATCAAGGCGGCGCGGGCAGCAGGGAAACCGGTAATCACCGGCGCGGAAGTAGCCACCATCCAGGCGCTCGAACAGTTTGTGCTTTACACCGGGGTGCGGCCGGGCCCCGAACAGGTGCGTGCCGCCGAGGAGTTCATGCGGGCCCAGTAACGGGTCCTAAGGGAGCTAAACGGGTTCCACCACGATGGCCACCCGGTCCTCGCCGATGCGGGTCAGGACCAGGGTGGCCGTCTTGGCGCCCTTTTTTGCGGCTTTCCCGCCCGTGTTTTTGCCCTGCGGGAGGAGTTGCTTCCGCAGCTCCTCCGGGGTCACCGCCGTACCCCGCTTCTTGATATCCAGCACGGTGATGCCTTCCTGCTTGACCCAGGCCTTGAGCGCCTTGACGTTGTAGGGCATGACCTCCAGCACCTTGTAGGCCCTGGCGAACGGGGTGTCCAGGAGTTCCGGGGCGCAGATATAGGCAATGTGTTCGTCCACCAGGTGCCCGCCGAGCTGCAGCGCCACATCCGCCACCAGCCCGGCGCGGATCACGGCGCCATCGGGTTCGTACAAGTAGCCTTCAACCGGTCCTACCGGCGCGGACGGGCCGGCACCGAAGTCGTCCGCGCTGGTCAGCTCGGCGGGCCCCTGGGAGCCCAGGACAAGGGCGGCGCGGCGGACGCCGGGCCGGCGTACGGCGTTGAACCACAGGGTCACTTCGGTGACGTCCCCGGCCACCGACACCCACTGCGCCTCGCAGCCCGCGGGCACGGAGTCATGCGGCATGCCGGGTCCCATCTTCACGCCCACGGACTTCCCCGAGGCGGCCAGCGACTCCACGAATGACAGCGGCGGGGAAAAGGCTTCAGGATCCCAGAGCCGCTTGGTGCCGGACGTGGAGGTGACCCGGCGTGCGGGATCCAGCCAGACGCCGTCGACCCCGTCCAGCGGAACCGATTCAGCGTTCGCGTGGACCACCGTGGCGTTGGGAAACGGAATGAGGTTCATGGTGGCGCAGGCAGCGGTGGTTTCATCCATCTCCACCGCGGTGACATTGATATCAAGGGACGCCAGGGCCATGGAGTCGGCGCCCAGGCCGCAGCCCAGGTCCGCCACGCGGCTGATCCCGGCAGCAGCAAACCGCTGCGCATGGTGCGCCGCGACATTCAGGCGCGTCGCCTGCTCCAGGCCGGCCTGCGTGAAGAGCATCTGGCGGGCGAACTCGCCGAATTTCGCCTCCGCCCTGGTGCGGAGCCGGGACTGCGTCAGGACTGCGGACACCAGTTCGGCAGGATGGCCGGCCTTCCGGAGTGCGGAGTTGAGCTCAAACGAGTCCTCGTCCCGGTAGGGGCCCAGGGATGCCAGCAGGTCCCAGCCTTCCGGGGTCAACAGCGGTGCAATCCGGTCTTGGGAAATCTGGTCCTGGGGAGCGTGAGCCATGGGTTCCAGCCTAATGGAGGAGCGCGTGCCGGGATGCGGATACTGTGGAATCCATGGATGACAACGCAGCGCCAGGGGATACCGGCGACCACAGGGCCAGGGGCAGCGGTTCGGCCCGGTTTGCCCGTCCCGTCCTGATCGCCGCCTCCGTGGTGGCCGTGGTCTCCATCGCCCTCCTGGTGATCATTTTCCTGCTGGACACGTTCAACGCCACCGTCTATTCCGTGGGCGGCAACGACCTCCAGGACAACACCCAGGAGTCCCGGGACATCCGGGGGCTTTACGACGGCGCCCGGGCGGGGAGTATCTTCTTCCTCGTTGTTGCCCTGCTCGCCGCAGCGGCGGCCGGATGGGTGCTCTACCGGGCACCTAAGCGGGGCGGTGACGCCGAGGGCGGCGAGGACGTGGACTTCGACGACCTGGGCCGTTAAAGCAACACCTCTTCCGCCCGACCGCCCGACCGCCCGACCGTCCGGCCGCCCGCCGTCGTCGCAGTCGTCGTCGTCGTCGGACCAGAAAAGGCGTACGCCCATGACGAAACGTTGGCACTCGCCTTGACCGAGTGCTAACGCTTACATAGAGTCTTCATTAGCACTCTCCCTAGGAGGGTGCTAATACATGAAGAGCTGCCAGCCAGGCTGCTGCCGGCACCGCGACGACGGTTTGCCAGCCACGGCGGAAAGCTTTCCAGTCCACGAATTTGCTGACGTAGAAGGAGAGGTCCGAGTGTCGGTCTCTATTAAGCCTCTTGAGGATCGTATTGTTGTCCGCCCGCTCGAAGCCGAGCAGACCACGGCTTCCGGCCTGGTCATCCCGGACTCCGCACAGGAGAAGCCGCAGGAAGGCGAAGTTGTTGCAGTAGGCCCCGGCCGCTTCGAAGATGGCAACCGCGTTCCTGTTGACGTAGCCGTCGGCGACGTCGTCATCTACTCCAAGTACGGCGGAACCGAAGTCAAGACCGGCGGCACCGAGTACCTCGTGCTGTCCGCCCGCGACGTCCTGGCGATCGTCGTAAAGTAACTCTTCGGATCCCCGTGCCGCCGGCCATGCTCATGCTGGCCGGCAGCGCGGGGTTTCTGTCTTTGAAAGGACAAAACCATGGCAAAGCAGCTTGCGTTTAACGACGCTGCCCGCCGGTCCCTTGAGGCCGGCATCGATAAGCTCGCGAACACCGTCAAGGTGACGCTCGGCCCCCGCGGCCGCAACGTCGTCCTGGACAAGAAGTGGGGTGCCCCCACCATCACGAACGACGGCGTCACCATCGCCCGCGAAGTCGAGCTGGACGACCCCTACGAAAACCTTGGCGCACAGCTGGCCAAGGAAGTAGCCACCAAGACCAACGACGTTGCCGGCGACGGCACCACCACCGCTACGGTCCTGGCCCAGGCCCTGGTCAAGGAAGGCCTGCGCAACGTGGCAGCCGGCGCTGCCCCCGGCCAGATCAAGCGCGGCATCGAGGTTGCGGTTGAAGCCGTTGCCGCCCGCCTGCTGGAGAACGCCCGTCCGGTCGAAGGCACCCAGGTAGCAAACGTTGCCGCCATTTCCGCCCAGAGCGACGAAATCGGCGAGCTCCTCGCCGAGGCTTTCGGCAAGGTGGGCAAGGATGGTGTCATCACCATCGAGGAATCCTCCACCACCCAGACCGAACTGGTCCTCACTGAGGGCATGCAGTTCGACAAGGGCTACCTGTCCCCGTACTTCGTCACTGACGCGGAACGCCAGGAAGCAGTCCTTGAGGATGCACTCATCCTGATCAACCAGGGCAAGATCTCCTCGATCCAGGATTTCCTGCCGCTGCTGGAAAAGGCACTGCAGGCCTCCAAGCCGCTGTTCATCATCGCCGAGGACGTCGAGGGCGAGGCCCTGTCCACGTTGATCGTCAACCGTATCCGCGGCACCCTGAACGTCGTTGCCGTCAAGGCTCCCGGCTTCGGTGACCGCCGCAAGGCCATGCTGCAGGACATCGCCACCCTCACCGGTGCGCAGGTTGTCTCCCCGGAGCTGGGCCTGAGCCTGGACACCGTTGGCCTGGAGGTGCTGGGTACCGCCCGCCGCATCACCGTCACCAAGGACAACACCACCATCGTCGACGGCGCAGGATCAGCCGAGGACGTGGCCGCACGCGTTGCCCAGCTGCGCGCCGAGGTAACCCGCACCGACTCCGACTGGGACCGCGAAAAGCTCCAGGAGCGGCTGGCCAAGCTGGCCGGCGGCATCGGTGTCATCAAGGTGGGTGCCGCAACCGAGGTTGAGCTGAAGGAAAAGAAGCACCGCATCGAGGACGCCGTTTCCTCCACCCGCGCTGCCCTCGAAGAAGGCATCGTGGCCGGCGGTGGCTCCGCCCTGATCCACGCCCTCAAGGCACTGGATGAGGACGCCGCGGTGAACGCCCTCGAAGGCGACGCTGCAGCCGCCGTCGGCATTGTCCGCCGTGCACTGGTGCAGCCGCTGCGCTGGATCGCCCAGAACGCCGGCTTCGACGGTTACGTCGTGACGTCGAAGGTTGCCGACCTTGAGGTCAACAACGGGTTCAACGCCAAGTCCGGCGAGTACGAGGACCTGATCGCTGCGGGCGTCATCGACCCCGTCAAGGTCACCCGTGCAGCCCTCCGCAACGCGGCGTCCATCGCCGCCCTGGTTCTCACCACCGAGACCCTTGTTGTGGAGAAGCCGGCCGAAGAGGACGAGCACGCAGGCCACAGCCACTAATCCCCACCGGACCCCAAGTCCCGCTTCACTCGACTTGGGTCCCTCACCGGCGTGGTCCCTGTGGTGGCATACAAAGAACCGGCCCAGCATCCGCTGGGCCGGTTTTTTGTTCGGGCGGTGCGGGTCAGGTCGCCGCCATCTCCTGCGTCTCCACCTCGCCCCCACGCTCGTACACCAGCGACACGGCTCCCTTCGGGAAGCTGCGTGCCGGCTTGGCGAGCCGGAAGGCGGCCGGCACCGTCCCGGCGTCGAAGAGGTGCTTGCCCTGCCCCAGGGTAATCGGATAAAGCCAGAGATGAAGGCGGTCCAGCACCTCTGCTTCCAGCAGTGAACGGATGAGGACCCCACTGCCGAACATGTGCACCTGCTGGTACTCATCCCGGAGCCTGCCTGCTGCCATGGCATCCGGCAGCACGGTGGTGCCTGCCCAGGCGGGATCAGTCAGAGAGCCGGACACGACGAACTTGGGTACCCGGTTGAGGGTATCCGCGATGTCCCCGGACTGGTGGGGCCAATAGGCGGCGAAAATGTCGAAGGTCTTCCGGCCGAGGAGCAGGGCATCGATGCGCCCGATTTCGGCCGCAATGTCCGCGCCGGCCTCGTCGTCGGATACCGGTGCCTGCCAGCCGCCAAAGGCAAATCCGCCGTCAGGGTCTTCTTCGCGGCCGCCCGGCGCCTGGTAGACACCGTCGAGGGTGATGAACAGGTTCGCAACGATGAGTCCCATGAGTCCAGTGTGGAAGCCTGGTCCGGGCCTGTCCAGCATCGCCGTGGCCGATCTCGACGCTGGGCCGGCTGGCCGAGGTGGACACCATTCAAACCTTGCGGGCGCTGCTGCCCTGCAGTGCGTTGTCACAGCTCCGCGGCGGGCGTACCGTGGCGCTTAGGTAGTTCCGCATGCAATGGCGACAACGGCGGACCGGCTGGGGTGGTATCCAAGAGGAGGCCAGGTGACAGCTGAGGCGGGCCTGGACCAGGGCCGGTCAGCCTTCCATGAGCACCGCTGGACTGAAGCTTTCGAAAGCTTCCGGGATGCCGACCAGCGGGGCGGACTGCCGGCCGCGGACCTGGAGCGGCTGGCAACAGCGGAGATCCTGACGGGCAACGCTTCCAGCGGGCTCGAATCGCTCACCCGTGCCCACGAGGAATATCTCGTGATCGGAGATATCCCCGCTGCTGCCCGGTGCGCCGCCTGGATGGCGATGCACCTGACGCATCTGGGGGAGGGGGCGCGCGCCGGAGGCTGGCTTGCCCGCGGCCAGCGGCTGGTGAATGAGCTCGCCGAGCCGGACCCGGTGCAAGGCTTCCTGCTCATCCCGGAGTGCCTTGGGAAACTGTATGGCGGCGACCCCCAGGGCGCCCTCCGGTTGTTTTCCCAGGCGGCAGATATCGGCCAACGGTTCCAGGACAGGGACCTGTCCGCGCTCGCGCTGCTCGGTACGGGCCAGGCGACGCTGGAGCTGGGCCGCGCTGAGGAGGGCCTGCGGATCTTCGATGAGGTGATGGTGGCGGTCACTGCAGGGGAGCTTTCGGCAGTGCCGTCCGGCATTGTCTACTGCGCGGTGATCGGAAACTGCCACGTGGCCTTCGACCTGGAGCGGGCCCTGCAGTGGACGGCCGCCCTTGACCGCTGGTGCAGGGACCGCCCGGACATGGTTCCCTTCAGCGGACAGTGCCAGGCCCACCGGGCAGAGCTCTTCCGGCTGCACGGGGCCTGGGCAGAAGCTCTCGAGGCAGCCGCCGTAGCCCAGGAACGATCCGGCAGGGGCGATCCCCAAGCGCTGTACGGGGGCCATTACCAGCAGGGGGAAGTGCAGCGGCTCATGGGAAAACTGGATCTGGCAGAAGCTTCCTTTTTGCAGGCGGCGCGCAGCGGCTACGAACCGCAGCCCGGACTTGCCCTCGTGTCCTTGGCCCGCGGCGACCCAAAGCAGGCCCAAACGATGATCCGCAGGGCCGCCGGGCTGGCGGACACCGCCACCCGCCGGCATCTGTTGCCCGCGCTGGTGGACATCGAACTGGCAGTGCCCGACCTGCCCGCGGCGCGGCAGGGTGCGGAGGAACTGGCCCGCTTCGCCCGCCAGTGCCCCATGCCCATGGTGCGGGCCGTCGCGAACCAGGCTAACGGCGCGGTCCGGCTGGCGGAGGGCGATCCCGGGGATGCTGCGCAAGCGTTGCGGCAGGCTTGGCATCTCTGGCTTGGACTTGGCGTGCCCTATGAGGCTGCGCGCTGCCGCGTGCTGATCGGACGGGCCTGTCGGGACCTCGGTGACCAAACGTCAGCCCGGATGGAATTCGAAGCGGCCCATGCTGAATTCCTGGAGTTGGGTGCGGCGCCGGCGGCAGCATGGGCCGCGTCACTCATGCGGAACGACGACGCCGGTGCTCCCGGGCCGCTGACGGCCAGGGAAGCGGAGGTGCTGAAGCTCGTCGCCTCCGGCCAGGGGAACCGGGCCATTGCCGCAACCCTCTTCCTGAGCGAGAAAACCGTTGCCCGGCACATCAGCAACATCTTCCTGAAGCTTGGCCTTTCATCAAGGGCCGCCGCCACCAGGTATGCCTTCGAGCACGGTCTCACAGGCTGACGGGATCTGCATAAAACTACCCATCCGGTCCCTGCCGGATACATACATGATTTCCCCGAAGCGGAGGCCGGAGCCCCGGTCATAGCCTCAAAACATGAACCTTCCAGTCCTTGCCGGCACACTTTCCACGGTGCTGTTCGCCGCGGGAATGCTGCCAATGCTGGTGAAAGCCGCACGCACGCGGGACCTTGCTTCCTACAGCCTGGGGAACCTGGTCCTGAGCAACGTGGCCAACGCCGTGCACTGCGTCTACGTCTTCAACCTCCCGGCCGGGCCCATCTGGGTCCTCCACCTGGCTTACGTCCTCGCCTCCGCGCTGATGCTGGCCTGGTGGCTGCGCTACAGGGAAGCGGGCAGCGACGTGAACGGCGCTGGGGCAGCAGGGCAAAAGGAACGCTCAGCCGCAGGCATCCCCGTCAGTGAAACAGGAGCACAGCGATGGACAACAACCACGTGACCGGCATGCTGGACACGATCATCATCGGCGGCGGCCAGGCAGGCCTCACCCTCGGCCACCATTTGAAAGCGAAGCAACGGAACTTCCTGATCCTGGACGCGAACCCGCGCAGCGGCGATGCATGGCGCCAACGGTGGGACTCGCTCCGGGTGTTCACCCCCGCGAAGTACGACGGCCTGCCGGGTGAGCCCTTCCCGGCAGACCCGTTGTCCTTTCCCACCAAGGATGAGGTGGCCGGGTACCTGGAAAACTACGCCGTACACAACGCCCTGCCCATAGTCCATGGAACCCGGGTGGAGCGCCTGTGGCGGGAAGGCGGCCACTTCGTCGCGGCCTCCGACGGCCGCCGCTGGGAGGCGCGCAACGCCGTCGTGGCCACCGGAGTCAGCCAGGCCCCCAGAATTCCCTCGTTCGCGAGGGAGCTGCCGCCATCCACTATCCAGCTCCACTCCGCGGAATACCGGAATCCCGGCCAGCTGCAGGATGGCCCGGTCCTGGTGGTGGGGCTGGGGAACTCGGGCGCGGAAATCGCCCTTGAGGTGGGCCGGACCCACCCCACCACCGTCGCGGGAAAGCCGGGCGGTGAATTGCCGGTGAAGCACGGCCGGGCCGCAGCCCGATACGCCCTGCCGGTGGTGCGTTTCCTTGGACTGCATGTCCTGAACCTCGACACGCCTGTGGGACGCAAAGCCGCCCCCGCCTTCAAGGCACATGCCGCGCCCTTGATCAGGACCAAGACCAAGGACCTGGCGGCGGCCGGCGTCCGGCTGGTGCCACGGGTCACGGGCGTGGAGAACGGCAAGCCCGTCCTGGCGGATGGAACCCGGGTTGATGCGGCAAACGTCATCTGGTGCACCGGCTTCCGGGACGACTTCAGCTGGATGGATCCGGAACTGCTCGACGACGGTGCGCTGCCCCGCCAGCACCGCGGTGTGGCTCTCGATACGCCGGGATTGTTCTTCCTGGGACAGGAATTCCTGTACTCCGCGGCGTCCGCCACGTTGCCCGGAGCGGGCCGCGACGCGCGGTATTTGGCAGGGAAAATACCCCAGTCAGGTGGAGTCGATGTTTTGCCTATGCGCCAATGAGGTCTATTTGTCTGGAACAGCCCCGGGGGCTTGTCCAGAGCCGTGGCAGGATGGTGCCATGCTGCTCCTTGAGCTCGTCAAAACCGCGGAGGCCGTCACCGCCACGCGTTCCCGGCTGGCGAAGGTGGATGCCCTGGCCCAGCTGCTGGGCCGGCTTGACCCGGGAGAAATCCCGACGGCGGTGGGCTGGCTCGTTGCCAAGCCCCGCCAGGGGCGCGTTGGCGTCGGTTGGAGCGCGGTGGCGGCGGCCAAGGAGGCACCCGCCGCCGAGCCAAGCCTCACACTGGCCGACCTTGACGCTGCCCTGGACGGGCTGCTCGCCACAGCGGGTACGGGATCGGGCGCCGGGCGCGCAGCCATCCTCCGGACGCTGATGGCGGCAGCCACCGGCCCCGAGCAGTCATTCATCACCGGAGTACTCCTTGGCGAGTTGCGCACGGGCGCCCTGGAGGGAGTGCTGACCGATGCTGTTGCCCGCGCTGCCGGGAAGCCCGTCGACGCCGTACGGCGTGCGGCCATGCTTTCCGGGGACTTGGGCGGAACCGCCCTGCTGGCCATCACGGGCACCGAAGCCGAGCTTGACGCCGTCGGCCTGGTGGTCGGCCGCCCTGTGCAGCCCATGCTTGCCGCCACCGCAGCCAGTCCCAGTGCAGCCCTGGACGTAACGGGTGAGTCCTCGGTGGAATACAAGCTCGACGGCGCCCGCATCCAGGTCCACCGGGCTGGCGACGACGTCAGTATTTTCACCCGCAACCTCGCCGACGTCACCCACCGGCTCCCCGAGGTGGTGGAAGCAGTGCGCGGACTGCCGGTGCGGGACGTGATCCTTGACGGTGAAACCCTTGCCCTGGACGAGGAAGGCGGCCCCCGGCCATTCCAGGAAACCATGGCGCGCTTCGGCGCGGATGCAGTGCGCGAAACGGTGCTGCATCCCTGGTTCTTCGACGTGCTGCATATCGATGGGCGTGATCTGCTCGACGAGCCGCTGTCAGCACGAATCGGTGAGCTCGAGCGGATAGCACAGGAGTACCGGATACCGGGGGAGGTGACGGCTGATCGGGCCGTCGCTGAACGGGTATCGCAGGATGCACTGGCCGCGGGACATGAGGGCGTTGTGGTGAAGGCCATTGGGTCCACCTACGCGGCCGGGCGGCGTGGGGCCAACTGGGTGAAGGTGAAGCCTGTGCTGACGTACGACCTGGTGGTGCTCGCCTGCGAATGGGGGTCCGGACGCCGCACCGGAATGCTGTCGAACCTGCACCTGGGGGCGCTGGACCCGGACGGGGAGTTCGGTGCACCGGGCGGCTACGTAATGGTGGGGAAGACCTTCAAGGGCCTCACCGACGCCCTGCTGCGCTGGCAAACCGAACGGTTCCAGGAGCTTGAGGTGCGGCGCACTGCCGGTACCGTGTGGGTTGAACCGGTCACCGTCGTCGAAATCGCCATCGACGGCGTGCAGCAGTCCCCGCGCTACCCGGGCGGAATCGCCTTGAGGTTTGCCCGGGTCAAGCGCTACCGGGACGATAAGGCCCCCGCTGAAGCGGACACGATCCAGGCCCTGCGCGCCCTGCTGCGGTCATAGCGGAACGCCGATGCGGCGGCCGCTCAGTTCCGGGCCCCGCTCCGCTGGCGCTTCAGGTTCCGTGCCACCCCGTTGGGCAGGCGCCTGGAAATGATCCGGTAAAAGAGCAAAACTGCGACGGCGGCTGCCACGATGCCCACGAGGTTGAGCAGCAGCTGGAGGGCCGAGCCCGCCGCCTTCTGGTATTCGCCCAGGACCAGGGCCACCGCAACGTATCCTGCCGCCGGCACGGTGGTCACTGAGATGAAGACACCGACCAATGCCGCGGAGCGCCGGCCGATGATGGAGAGCATTCCGGCGATCCCCGCCAGCACGGCAACAATCAATGAATAGGGGCCCGGATGGTAGATAAATTCGACCGCCGAACCTTTGTCCAGTGCATCGCGTGGGAAAAGGCCCAGTGGAACCGAAAGCCACGCCGTCAGGGCCGCCAACAGCATGGCAACCGGGAAACCGACGCACAGCGCAACTGCGGCGCGCCGCCCCAGCTTCCACTGCCGGGTGGCAAGAGAGACGGCGAGGGCGGCCAGCGGTCCGAATTCAGGCCCTACCGCCATGGCGCCCACAATGGCAATGGGGGAGTCGGTCACGATGCCAATTCCGGCGAGTTGGGTTGCCAACACCAGGAAAGCAACGAAGTTCCACGTCAGCCGGGAATCCTCGCCCGTTTGCCGCGTGACGTCGTCCCAGATCACCGCGTCCGCGCCGTCTCCGGGTGCAGCGCGCTCCGCCCGGTCGGCGTTGCCGGACAGGACGAATTCCGGCGTGGTCATGGCAATGGATCCCACCTCGTGGATCTTCAGGATCTCCAGCTTCTCGAGCAGTTCCTCCACTGACTCCCGGGCAATCAGGACCTCGATGACATCGCCCGGTGGCACCACGGACGCACCCTGAACCAACGCCACTTCGGCCACGCCCCGCTGGTCGCGGCACGTCTTCAGCGCCACCGCGGACAGCTCCCCGGGCACACAGATCCGCAACTGCACTACCACGCCGGCTCCCTTCGATGGTTGGGGCCAGCATAGTCGTGCGCAACTGCGTCCCCCTCTTTTTCGGACCGGATCTTCAGGACCGGCGCGTTGGTTCCGGGAGTGGCGCAGCTCTCTTGATTGGCCCTGCCCTGCGCCGGTGCGTAGGCTTAACGCTTTGACCGGCCGGTGTAATAAGGGGTTTGCGTGTCTACTTTGGGAACCAAGGCAGCACGAGTACACGCAGGAAGCCCCGCCGGCCGGCCGCGCAAAACGTCGTTCCGCCCGGAAATACAGGGCCTCCGCTCATTGGCCGTCCTGATGGTGGTCACCTACCACGTCTGGTATGGACGGGTCTCCGGCGGAGTGGACGTCTTCCTCCTGATCTCAGCGTTCCTGATGACCCTGCAGTTCGTCGGCCGTCACGAACGGCGGGAGCCTTTCGCCCTCCTGAAGCACTGGCTGCATCTTTTCCGCCGGCTCCTGCCGGCAGCGGTGACCGTCATCGTGGCCACCCTGGCTGTCTCCGCCGTGGTCCTTCCCCCGACCCGATGGCTGGACGTCATCCAGCAGGGCTGGGCATCCCTTTTCTATTCCGAGAACCGGCTGCTCCAGCAGGCGGCCGTGGACTACTACGCCAATGACCACAGCCTCGCCAGCCCCTTCCAGCACTTCTGGTCGCTCTCCATCCAGGGACAGGTCTTCATCCTGTGGCCCCTGATCTTCCTGCTGGCGGGCTGGACAGCGCGCCGTTACAGCCTGTCGTACCGGCCGCTGCTTGCCTACATCTTCTTTGCGGTCTTCCTGGGCTCGCTGGGCTATTCCGTGTACTTCACAGCCACCAACCAGGCAATGGCATATTTCGATACGGGCGCCCGGCTCTGGGAGTTCGCGCTGGGCACGCTCGTGGCCCTGATTCTTCCCGGCCTGCGTTTTTCGCGCCGGGCACGCATCGTCATGGGGTGGGCGGGCGTCGCCGCCATGCTTGCCTGCGGGATTGTCCTGGACGTCCAGGGGGCCTTTCCCGGGGTGGCTGCCCTCTGGCCCACCGTGGCCGCCGCCTTGGTGATCGCGGCGGGACAGACCCAAAGCAGGGCGGGTGTGGACCGCATTCTTACATCGGCCCCCCTGGTGCGGCTCGGTGACATGTCCTATGCCCTCTACCTGTGGCACTGGCCACTGCTGGTGCTTGCGCTTGCATGGAGCGGCAAGGACCACGCCGGCTGGTTGTCCGGCTCCGCGATCATCGCCGCGGCCCTGGCCCTGGCTTACCTGACTACCCGGTACATCGAAAAGCCCTGGCGGGGATGGAAGTGGCCCGAGGTCAGGAAACGCCGTG
Source organism: Arthrobacter sp. B1I2 (assembly GCF_030816485.1). Classification (NCBI taxonomy): domain Bacteria; kingdom Bacillati; phylum Actinomycetota; class Actinomycetes; order Micrococcales; family Micrococcaceae; genus Arthrobacter; species Arthrobacter sp. B1I2. The sequence continues at coordinate 2,390,393 of NZ_JAUSYC010000001.1, forward strand.
CCGTCCTGGCCATCATGCTGGTGACGGCCGTGGCGGTGGCGCCCCTGGCCGGTTGGCGGCACCAGCTCGACGCCGAACGACGCGCCTTGCAGGAAGAAAAGCTGGCCAACAATCCCGGGTCACGCGTCCTGGACCCCACCTTCACGGCAGCCGGAATGCCCGCGGAAGGAGCAGCTCTCCTGCCGCTTGCGGCCGATTTGCCCAAGAACTGGGTAGCCATGGACGGGCCCTGCACGGCGGAGATCGCCCCGGAGGACCCGCTGTTGCGGGACGCCTGCGGGGAACAGAGGCCGTCCGGCAACCCTTCGCGGCGGGTCCTGGTACTTGGGGACAGTCACGCCCAGCAGTGGTCCGGAGCCGTCAAACCGCTGGCTGCCCAGAAAAACTGGCTTCTCTATTCCATCCTGAAGGGCGCCTGCAAGGCCACGCCGCCCGGGCTGGGGGGAAGCGAAGACTGTGACAACTTCAACGCGGCGGTACGGAACGAAATCAACAGGCAACAACCCGACGCCATCATCCTGCTGGGCACCGCGGCGGTTCCCTCCAGCCCCACGGAGGAGCTGACACCAGGTTTCGAGGAACTGGTCACGGGCTGGCTGGACAAGGGTATCGACGTTGTGGCACTCCGGGACAACCCCCGTTTCTCCTTCAACATGGCGGAGTGTGTGCTGCGGGACGGGGCAGAGGCCCAGGCCTGCCGGCCGCCCGCCGCGGAAAACCTCCGACTCGACAGCCCCTTCGGCAGCCTGGACATGGCCAGGCTCCCGGGCCTGTCACTGCTGGACCTGACGGACAGGATCTGCACCCCGGCGGAATGCCCTGCCGTGGTGGGCAACGTCTTTGTGTACCTGGACAATAACCACCTGAGTGCGGAATATGCGGACAGCATGGCCGACGAGTTCGCCAAACGGTTGCTGAGCTCAACAGGGTGGACCGGCTAATGCCCTCCGGAACCAAAGATGCCATGTCGCCCTTTGCAGTTCCACCAGCCGCAAAACCCAGGAAGCCCACTTTCCGTCCGGAGGTCCAGGGGCTCCGTGCCCTGGCTGTCCTCATGGTGGTGGCTTACCACGTCTGGCTGGGCCGGGTGTCCGGCGGCGTGGATATCTTCCTGCTGATTTCGGCTTTCCTGCTCACCCTGTCCTTCGTCCGCAAAGCAGAGTCGGGCCAGCCTTTCCGGCTCCTGGTGCACTGGTTGCACCTTTTCAAGCGCCTGCTGCCGGCCGCCGTCGTTGTGATCCTCGGAGTGCTGGCAGGCACCTGGCTGATCCTGCCGCAGGGCCGTTGGCCGCAGGTCCTCGATCAGGCATGGGCATCGCTCCTATACGGACAGAACTGGGTCCTTGCAGATACCGCAGTGGACTACTACGCGCAGGACCACGCCGGCGCCAGCCCGCTACAGCACTTCTGGTCCTTGTCCATCCAGGGCCAGGTGTTCATCCTGTGGCCGCTGATCTTTGCCGCGACCGCAGCCGCGCTGACTGCGTTGCAGCGGATTCCACGCCTCCAACGGCTGACCTACCGCGGGTTGCTGGCACTGGTTTTTGGAACGGTGTTCGTGGTGTCGCTGGCCTACTCCGTTGAGCAGACAGCCACCAACCAGGCCTATGCGTACTTTGACACCCGGGCCAGGCTTTGGGAATTTGCCCTGGGGTCCCTGCTGGCACTGGCCCTGCCGTACCTCAGGCCCGGCCCTGTGCTGCGGGTGGCCCTGGGCTGGGCAGGACTGGCAGCCATGGTGTCCTGCGGCCTGGTCCTGACCGTGGACCGGTCCTTCCCCGGATATGTGGCGCTGTGGCCCACGCTGGCTGCGGCCGCATCCATCACCGCAGGGCAGACCGGCAGCCGGTTTGGCGTGGACCGGCTGCTCAGCAGCCGCCCCGCCGTCGCGCTGGGTGACAACTCCTACGCCCTGTACCTCTGGCACTGGCCCGTCCTGGTGCTGGCGCTCACGGCCACTGGCGTGGAGGCGCCAAACATCACCCAGGGCCTGGGCATCGTCGGCGCCTCCATCGTGCTCGCCGTCCTCACCACCCGCTTCGTCGAAAAGCCACTGCGCGACTGGCACTGGCCCAAGCTGCGCGCCCGGCGCACGGCCGTCGTCATTGTTGCCTGCGGTGCCCTGCTGGCCGGGCCCGTCGCCGTCTGGCAAACGTCACTCACCGCGGAGGAAAGCGCGACGGCGGCACAGCCACGTGAGCTCACGCCCGGGGCCCTGGCGCTCACCCCAGGGAACGAAAACACGCCCGCGCCCAAGGCCAGGACCATCCCCGGGCCCGCCGCACTGGACAATGACTGGGCCGGCATCGACTCGCCCTGCACAGGTGCCAACGCCACCAGCGATCCAATCCTGGAGGGGTGCCGGCAGGAACTCCCGGCGGAACCGTCCACCAAGCGCATCGTGGTGCTCGGCGACTCCCACGCCCAGCAGTACCTGGCCGCGCTGGCTCCGGTGGCGGCTGCCCGTGGCTGGGAACTGGTGACCCTGCTGATGCCCGCCTGCCGCTTCGGCGCTGAGTCCGAAAGCAGGAATGCCGAGTGCAACGCCTACAACAAAGCCAGCTCCGCCTACGTCCTGGAACACCGGCCGGACGCCGTCTTTACGGTGGCGTCCCTGACCCACGAGGAAGCGCCGGTCGAGACAGAGGTGCCGGGGTACCTCGAAGGCGTGAAGCCGTTCGCTGACGCCGGAATCGAGATTGTGGGCATCCGCGACAACCCGCGGTTCACCTTCAACATGCCCCAGTGTGCGCAGAAGAATGGCGCCGACGACCCTGCCTGCAACCCGTCGCTGGCCGGGTCCCTGGTGGAGCCGTCACCGTTGGAGAACTACCGCGGCAAGCTGCCGGGGCTGCACCTGATGGACATGAGCGACTTCATCTGTGCCCGTGGTGTCTGCCCTGCCGTGGTGGGGAATGTGTACGTCTACAAGGACGACAACCACCTCACCAGGACATATGTGGAGACCATGATTCCCATGTTCGAGCAGCGGCTGCTGGCTGCAACCGGCTGGAGCTGAGGGGGTGCCCCACACCCGGCTGGGCTCACCTGGCGGGACCACGTGCGGTTGCTCACATTGGGAACGTGGAATAGGGGGATCGGCGCCGAGGTTCTAATATTTACTCAACACTTTCTGCCCCCGGAACGCCGTGCTGCACGGTGGTCCCGCAGGATCGTCTGCACAGGCCAGTTCCGTAATGACGGGCTGGTCATCGGCTGCAACCCCTACCCGTGACCCAGCAACCAAGGTAAGAGGCGCACTTATGACCGAGCCCGAACACAATCCCTTCGGCTTCATTGGCCTGACCTACGACGACGTCCTGCTCCTGCCGGGCCACACCGACGTCATCCCGTCCGAGGCGGACACCTCATCCCGGATCTCCAAGCGGATCACGGTGCAGACGCCGCTGCTCTCCGCGGCCATGGACACCGTTACGGAGTCCCGCATGGCCATCGCCATGGCCCGCCAGGGCGGCCTGGGCGTGGTGCACCGCAACCTGTCCATCGCCGACCAGGCGGACCAGGTGGACCGGGTCAAACGGAGTGAGTCTGGAATGATCACCAACCCGCTGACTATCCGCCCCGAAGCCACCCTGCGTGAACTGGACGATCTCTGCGCCCACTACCGCGTCTCCGGCCTGCCCGTGGTGGACGAGGACAACCGCCTGCTGGGCATCGTCACCAACCGCGACACCCGCTTCGTACCCGAGTCCGACTTCCCGCTGCGGCTGGTCAGCGATGTCATGACCAAAATGCCCCTGGTTACCGGGCACGTGGGGATCAGCCGTGAGGAAGCCTCGCACAAGCTGGCCACCAACAAGATCGAGAAGCTCCCGCTCGTCGATGAGCAAGGCCGGCTCAAGGGCCTGATCACCACCAAGGACTTCACCAAGGCCGAGCAGTACCCCCTGGCCACCAAGGACGACGAGGGCCGGCTCCGCGTTGGTGCCGCCATCGGCTTCTTCGGGGACGGCTGGGAGCGGGCCATGGCACTGGTTGATGCCGGCGTCGACGCCCTGTTCGTGGACACCGCAAACGGCCACTCGCAGGGTGTGCTGGACATGATCCGCAGGCTGAAGTCGGACCCCGTAGCCGCGCATGTGGACATCATTGGCGGCCAGGCTGCCACCCGCGAAGGCGCCCAGGCTCTGATTGATGCCGGCGCCGACGGCATCAAGGTTGGCGTTGGTCCCGGATCCATCTGCACCACCCGCGTGGTGGCCGGCGTGGGTGTCCCGCAGATCACTGCCATCTACGAATCCGCCAAGGCCGCCATTCCCGCCGGCGTGCCGCTGATCGCCGACGGCGGCCTGCAGTACTCCGGCGACATCGGCAAGGCGCTGGTGGCCGGCGCCGACACCGTCATGCTGGGCTCACTCCTGGCCGGCTGTGACGAGTCGCCGGGCGAGCTGATTTTCGTCAACGGAAAACAGTTCAAGTCCTACCGCGGCATGGGCTCCCTGGGCGCCATGCAGTCGCGCGGCAAGAACACGTCATACTCCAAGGACCGCTACTTCCAGGCGGATGTGTCCGGGGACGACAAGCTGATCCCCGAAGGCATCGAGGGCCGCGTGGCCTACCGCGGACCGCTGTCCTCCGTGGCCTACCAGCTGGTTGGCGGCCTCCGCCAGACCATGTTCTACACCGGCGCGCCCACCATCCCCGAGCTGAAGGTCCGTGGCAGGTTTGTGCGGATCACTTCCGCCGGGCTGAAGGAGTCGCACCCGCACGACATCCAGATGACCGTCGAGGCACCGAACTACGGTTCGCGGTAGCTTGCGGTGGCTCCAGGCCACTGACGAAGCGTGAACACGAGGAGGCAGGGGTGACCCTGCCTCCTTTTGTTTGCCCTTCATGAGGTTGCCGATCTTGATTGTCAGTGCCTCGTTGGATGATGTCTTTATGGGAATCAGCACGGGTGTTGGGGTGGCCTTGGAGGGTGTTCATGCCTCCGTTGCTGCCCTTGATGCCCTGACCCTGGAAGACGCTTCGCTGGCTGCCGGGGCTGGCGTTAGTGCCGGGATTGGCGATGGTGCTGATGTGGATGTCTTGCAGCGGCGGTACGAGCTCCGGCTGGAACGGATGGAGCTGACGTCCCGGCTGGAAGCGCAACTCGCGGCAGTGAAGACCCGGGACGCGGCCCGGGCGATCGAGTTCCAGCAGGCCATGACCCCGCCCGACGCCTCAGTCCAGGACCGAACCTATGCCGAGATGTCGGCGGTGGAGGAGGTCGCCGGGGTCCTCACCCTCAGCTCCGCGGCCGCCGGGGCGTTCGTGGAACAGTCCCGGCGGGTGTGTTCCCTGCCGCCGGTGATCGATGCGTTGTCCGCCGGCGCCATCTCCTGGCAGCACGCCAGGATCGTGGCCGATGAAACCGAAGGCCTCACCCCCGACGGTGCCGCCGGGCTGGTGGCGCACTTCTTCGACCCCAACGACCCCAACCCCGCCCGCGGCGCAGCCCCCGGCGAGCTCGTCCCGTCACGGTTCCGGGCCAAAGTCCGCGCCTGGCGGGAACGCCACCACCCCGAAACCCTCGAAAAGCGCCACGCGAAAGGCGTCACTGACCGGCGGATGGAATACACCCCGGACCGGGACGGCATGGCCTGGATCTCCCTCTACCTCCCCGGGGACACCGCCTGCGCCATCTGGAACCGCACCACCGCCACCGCCCGCGGCCTCCAAGGACCCGGCGAAGACCGCACCCTTACCCAACTCCGCCCCGACATCGCCGCCTCACTGCTCCTCGGCACCAGCAGCGCCAGCGCCTCTGACACCACCAGCACTACAGCCGCCGAAAACACCATGGGGATTGGGAGGATCCCTACCCCGCGGGCCGATGTGCTGGTTACCGTGCCGGTGTTCTCCCTCCTCGGCCTGACCGATGAGCCCGCAATGCTGGACGGTCTGGGGCCCATCCCGGCGTCCATGGCGCGCAGGCTCGTCGCGGACGGGGCGGATTCGTTCTACCGGGTCCTGGTCGACCCCCGCGACGGGGCGCCGCTGGAGATCGGCCGGACGCGCTACCGGCTCCCGGAAACCATCAAACAATGGATCCGGATGCGGGACGGCACATGCACCTTCCCCGGCTGCAGCAACCGTTCCCCGGACAACGAGACAGACCACTTGAAGGCCTGGGAACACGGCGGCACCACCGGTGCCAGCAACCTCGGACAGCTCTGCCCCAAACATCACCGGCTCAAACACGCCCGCCCGTGGAAACCCACCCCCGGAACGAAAAACGAGCCGCCCGGCTGGACCTCACCCACCGGCCGCCACTACAACGCCGAACACCCCGACCGCGAACCAACCCACTGGCCGCCAGGCATAAATCTGCAATCGACGAAGAGGAAGGGCCCGGCGAAAGCGCTGCGAATGGCCGGCCATCGGACGGACTTCCACTTCATGGAGCAGTCCCCGGGTGAAGCTGCCCTGGCGCGCTGTCTTCATTCCAAGGCGTGACGGGATGCTTCACCACACCGGGTGCTTAGGGCGCCGCCCTTTCATGGGCAACCCAGCACTAGGCTGATTCCATGCCCCCATCACGCCATCCGGCGGAACTGACCCCCAAACGCGACCCGCAAAAGCGGCTGGCCCTTCGTCCCTATGCCCGCGCTGTAGCCCAGGTGCTGCGGGTCAGCCTCCACGCCTCCCCGGGTGCCGTGGTCATGAAGGTGCTCGGCTCACTGATCTCGGCCGTGCTGCCGCTGGTCACCACGTACTTCGCGTCCCTCACTACCACGGCTCTGGCGGCAGCGTATGCAGGCGACGGGGGAGCGGGCCGGCTCGCGGTGGTCTACGTCGTGGTCACCGCCGCGCTGGGTCTCTTTTGGGGCGCCTTCAACAGCATTGACCGCTACATCCAGCAGCTGATGAGCTTCAAGGTGGGCGCCATCGTGGGCGACCAGATGTACGAGCGTTTCCTGGCCCTCGAGTTCTGGCGTTACGACGACAAGGAAACCGTGGACCTCTATGACCGCGCCAAGAGGTTTTCCGATTCCTACGCCCGCGTCCTGGACCGCATCGCTGCCATCTTCACGCAGCTCATCTCGGTTCTCCTGGCCATCGGCGCCCTGTTGCTGGTCAGTTGGTGGATCGCCGTCATCGTCCTGGTGGCGATCGTGCCCAGCGTGTACCTGCAGTTCAAGCTGTCCAGGGAGCAGATTGCTCACTGGAACACACAGGTGGACTCACGCCGCCAGCGCCGCATGATTGAAACCAACCTCCTGCGCCCGCAGCATATTGCCGAGATGCGGCTCTACGGCATCGTCGGTTACCTCATGGACCTTCGTTCCCGGCTTCGCGATGCAGACGAGCGGCGCCGCCTCGATTACCAGCGGCGCTACATCCCCAGGCAACTCGCTGCAGATGCGCTGCAATACGGCGCGGAGGTGGTCTCGCTGATCTGGGTGGTGGGCCAGATCATCGCCCGCGCCCAGCCTGTGGGCCAGTTCCTCTACGTGCAACAGATCGTCAGCCGCGCCTTGTCTACCGCGAACAGCCTGGTCTCTTCCTTGAGCTCCATCGACGAAGACCTCGCCAACCTGAAGGACTACGAGCTGTTCATGGCGATGCCCATGCACTCGGAGCACGCACCGCCGCTGCTGGAAGCGCCGAAGGAAGTAGAGCTGAAGGACATCCGCTTCACCTACACCGGCAGCGACATCGAGGTGATCCGGGGCATCAGCCTCACCATTCATCAGGGCCAGCACATAGCCATTGTGGGGGAGAACGGTGCCGGCAAATCCACGTTGATCCGTATCCTCGCCGGCCTGTACCGTCCCGACTCCGGCCAGGTACTGCTCGACGGCGTGGACCTTGCCGCCGTCGACGTCACCTCCTGGCACCGTCATCTGGCGGTACTCAGCCAGGAGTTCCTCAAATACGAGTTCGCCACGGCAGCCGAGAACATTTACTTCGGCGATGTGGACAGTCCGCGCGACGACGGCCGCATCCGGCGCGCAGCAGCCGACGCCGAAGCGTTGGATTTCATCAACAAGCTGCCAAACGGCCTGGACAACCACGTCAGCAACTGGATGGAGGACCCGCGAGGCCGGAAGGGAAGTGGCCTTTCCGGCGGCCAGTGGCAGCGGCTGGCCATGGCCCGGAACTTCTACCGGGACGCGTCCTTGATGGTGATGGACGAGCCCACGTCCGCCATTGACGCCCTCGCCGAGCACCGCATCTTCACCCGGCTCTTCGCAGACCGCAGCAGCACCATCATTGCCATCAGCCACCGGCTCGCCACCATCGAAAAGGCGGACATCGTCTACATGCTGGAGGACGGAAAGATCGTGGAGCAGGGCACGCACAAAGAGCTGGTGGCCCTGCGCGGCAGGTACTTCAGGATGTTCGAATCCCAGCTTTCCGTGGAGGAAACCACCGGAACCTAGGCTTCCACCACAGTCGTCCTGACCCGTGCAACACTGGGCCGGGGCGGGACGCTGCTGAACCCAAACGTAACGGCGGGGCGGATGGGGGCAAGGGTCCCGGCGTCGGCGCCGTCCCAGCTGACGACGGCGGAGGTCACGTGGTGCAGGTCCGTCACCCCGTAATACTCGGCCCTTCCGCTGCCCGCCGTGCCGTAGGTGCGGGCGCCGGGAGCCGCCAGGGCGGCGAGCGGACTGACGGCGGAAAGCCAGCGCGGATGGGTTGCAAGGCGCCGCGGCACTGCCCGCAGGGCTGAACCGAGGTAAGTCCTCGCCCCGGTGACTGCCTGGATCACAAGCGGGCCGGCGTCGACCGTCAATGCGCCGGCCGCCAGTCCGGCACGGACGTCCACCATGCGCACCTCATCAAAGTTGTACGTGGCGGCGATGAACTCTGCCACCTTGGGGCACGGCGCCAGCAGCAACCGGTGTCCGGAGGGCTGCTGCACCATGACGTCCGCGAAGGTCCCGAAAGGGGAGTCCTGCCACATCCCGATCACGGCGCGCAGTCCGGACGTGGTGCCAATGCCGGCGATGTGGCCGTCGAAGATCCAGCGTTTCATCAGAGCGGGCCGTAGCCTGCGTTGCCGTAGGGGTCCCGCCAAACGGCCAGGTCCTGTTCCACAGCGCTGCGGAGTTCAGGGTTCGCCTGGACCCGCAGCCTGAACGACTGCCGGGCCCGGCCCATGACCGTGGATGGGACAACGATGCAGGCAACCAGGAGGGCCAGGATGAGCACGAAGGATCCCACCAGCGTTGTGGCCGCACCGTTGCCCTTTGCAGTAACCGAGGGCAGGTACATGGACAGGATCCCGCCCAGGGCAACTGCCAGAACGGACACCATGGCGATGCCACCGCGGGCCGATCCCGGGCCTCGGCTGATCAGGAGCCGGTCCGTGTTGGGCAGGGTGGCCCGAACCCGCCTCCACGAGGCGAGGCCAAGCACCAGGAGGGCGGCACCCAGCGGGCCGAGGACCAACACCGCGGCAGGGATTCCTGTAGTAACTGAGAAGAACGCACCCGCCAGGGCCAGGACGGGTCCGCCGGCGATCGCGCTGCTCCAGCCTGCCGCCAGGGTGACCTGGGCATCGGCCAGTTGCCGTAACCGGGAGGGAGCGTTCGGGGGGCTGATCCGGGCCAGTTCAGGGGAGAGCCAGTGATCGAGGGAGTGTGCGGGCAGGCCGGCGGGGAAGGGAATGGGATGTGTCATGCCGTCTGACGGCCCAGACCCTGGCGCAGCCGGTCTGCCAGGTCCTCGCCCTGCAGGGCAGCAGGCGACGGCTGCGTCTCGTCGTCGTTGAGTATCTCCAGGATGATCCCGCGTTCCGTCTCCAACCGGCGTGGCCGCGAGTGCCCCATGGCCGTGGACAGCGACTGCTGAATACCGGCGCTGTAAAGGCCACGGGCCATAGGTGGTTCTCCTTGGAATCGGGCAGGGGGAGCGTTCACCGAACCCCTGCCCTAGGTTACGGATTTCTTCGGGTCGTTGCCATGGGCACCGCTGCCCATGGCGCCGGGTAATGCTGGGATAACCTAGAGCAGTGACTTATGAGATCGAGATCGGCCGTGGCAAGCGTGGGCGTCGTGCCTACTCCCTGGATGACATTGCAATCGTCCCCAACCGTCGCACCCGCGACCCCAAGGACGTCTCCGTCTCCTGGCAGATCGACGCCTACCAGTTCGAGATGCCGGTAATCGCGGCCCCGATGGACTCGGCCATGTCCCCGCAGACGGCCATCGCGCTGGGCAAGCTCGGCGGCCTGGGTGTCCTGGACCTTGAGGGCCTCTGGACCCGCTACGAGGACCCGCAGTCCGTTCTTGACGAGATCGCGGCACTGGAGGACGAGACCAACAGCCCGGCAGTCACCGGCCGGATGCAGGAGCTGTACAGGGCGCCGATCCAGCCCGAGCTGATCACGTCCCGCCTGGCCGAGATCCGCGAGGCCGGCGTCACCGTAGCCGGTTCACTGACCCCGCAGCGCACCCAGGAGCACTACAAGACCGTTGTGGCTGCCGGCGTCGACATCTTCGTCATCCGCGGGACCACCGTGTCCGCCGAGCACGTCTCCAAGGACCACGAGCCGCTGAACCTCAAGCAGTTCATCTACGAACTCGACGTCCCCGTCATCGTGGGTGGCGCGGCGGGCTACACCCCGGCGCTGCACCTCATGCGGACCGGCGCGGCAGGCGTGCTGGTGGGCTTCGGCGGCGGCGCAACCACCACCACGCGCCGCGCCCTGGGCATCCACTCGCCCATGGCGTCCGCCATTTCGGACGTCGCAGCCGCCCGCCGGGATTACATGGACGAATCGGGCGGCCGCTATGTGCACGTTATTGCCGACGGCGGCATGGGCACCTCGGGTGACATCGTCAAGGCGATCGCCATGGGCGCCGACGCCGTCATGCTGGGCAGTGCCCTGGCCAGGGCAGAGGAAGCGCCCGGCAAGGGCTGGCATTGGGGCCAGGAGGCACACCACCTGGAGCTGCCGCGCGGTGACCGCGCCAACGTCGGCACCGTGGGCCCGCTGGAGGAGGTCCTCTTCGGACCCGGCCACCACACCAACGGCACGTCCAACCTCATTGGCGCGCTGCGCCGCTCCATGGCGACCACAGGCTATTCGGACCTGAAGGAGTTCCAGCGGGTCGACGTCGTCGTGTCGCCTTACGCAGGGAACTGACACGCAGGGCAGGGCGGGGAGGCCGCTTCCCGCCCTGCCCAAAGCACGCCGCCAGCAAGTAGTGTGGGTTTACTACCGGCACTAGGCACTGGAGGCGTTCAATGAAGAGTGTTGCTGCAAACGGCGGGGCCCTTGGCCCGGAAGCCAGGGAAGCATCCATCCAGCGGCTGCGAGGCACTGCCGAACCCGGCCAGGAACTGGACATCCTGATCGTGGGCGGCGGCATCGTTGGTGCGGGAGCCGCGCTGGACGCCGTGACCCGTGGGTTGAGCGTCGGCATCGTTGAGGCAAGCGACTGGGCTGCCGGTACGTCCTCCCGGTCCTCGAAACTGATCCACGGCGGCCTGCGCTACCTGGAGATGCTGGACTTCGCCCTGGTCAAGGAGGCCCTGCAGGAACGCGGGCTGCTGCTCTCCGAAATCGCCCCGCACCTGGCCCGGCCGGTGCCCTTCCTGTATCCACTCACCAAACCGTTCATCGAGCGGCCCTACGTCGGCGCCGGCATCGCCCTGTATGACGTCATGTCCATCTCCAGCGGGCACAGCCGCGGCGTGCCGTTCCACAAGCACCTGAGCAAGCGCGGCACCCTGCGCGCCGCCCCCAGCCTGAAAAATGATGCGTTCGTCGGGTCCATCCGGTATTACGACGGCCAGGTGGATGACGCGAAGTACGTGGCGAACCTGGTCCGTACCGCTGCCCACTACGGCGCCCACGCCGTGAACCAGATGGCGGTGGTGGACTTCCTGCGCGAGGGCGAGCGGGTGGTCGGAGCCAAGGTGGAAAACCGTGAGGACGGGACGAAATTCAGCATCCGCGCCAAGCAGGTCATCAACGCCACCGGCGTTTGGACCGACGAAACCCAGGCCATGGTGACCGACCGGGGCCAGTTGAAGGTCCGCGCCTCCAAGGGCATCCACCTGGTGGTTCCCCGCGACCGCTTCCAGTCCACCGTGGGCCTGATCCTGCGCACCGAGAAGTCAGTGCTGTTTGTCATCCCGTGGGGGCGGCACTGGATCATCGGCACCACGGACACCGACTGGCACCTGGACAAGGCCCACCCCGCTGCTTCCAGCAAGGACATCGACTACGTCCTGGAACACGTCAACCAGGTGCTGAAGCGGCCGTTGACCCGGGAGGACGTCGAAGGAGTCTATGCAGGGCTCCGCCCGCTGCTGGCCGGTGAAAATGACTCCACGGCCAAGCTTTCCCGCGAGCACGTGGTGGCACACCCGGTCCCCGGCCTGGTAGTGGTGGCCGGCGGCAAGTGGACCACGTACCGGGTCATGGCCAAGGACGCCGTGGACGAGGCCACCCGCACCATGGACGAACGGGTCCCACCAAGCTGCACCGAAACCATCCCGCTGCTGGGCGCCAGCGGCTTCCGTGCCGCCTGGAACCGCCGGAACCGCACGGCCGAGGAATCCGGGGTGCACGTGGCGCGGATCGAGCACCTGCTCAACCGGTACGGTTCCATGACGACCGAAGTGCTGGCCATCATCGAGCAGAACCCGGAACTGGCCCAGCCCCTCCCGGGAGCGGACGACTACCTGCAGGCCGAGGCCGTCTATGCCGCAACCCATGAAGGCGCCCGCCACGTGCAGGACGTCCTCACCCGGCGCACGCGGATTTCCATCGAAGCCTGGGACCGCGGCGTGTCCGCTGCCCCCGTTGTCGCTAAACTGATGGGTGACGTCCTGGGCTGGAGTGACACGCAGCGGGAAAACGAGGTCCGCCACTACATTGCCCGGGTGGAAGCCGAACGCCTCAGCCAGCAACAGCCGGACGACGAATCCGCAGACGCCGCCCGCCTGGGCGCGGAAGACATCGTGCCCTTGCGCTGAGGGGCCGTTCGCCCCGCACTGCTGACTGAAGGGATACGCCTTGGCGGAACCACTGGACCCGTATGACGCCCACCTCACCACGGCCGACATGGTGATCCTGGAAATGGAGGCGAAGGACAAGACCGACGCCACCAACCAGCTGGCAGAACGGTTGCACGCAGCCGGGCGGATCTCGGATCTTGACGGCTTCCTGAGGAACGTCAACGCCCGGGAGCACCAGCTGGCCACGGGGCTCCCGGGCGGCATCGGGTTGCCGCACGCGCGCAGCGAATTCGTCTCCCAAACCTCAATCGCCGTCGGGATCGCCAAGTACGGCCATGCCCTGGACTTCGGTGCCACCGACGGGCCCGCCACGGTGATCCTTCTGATTGCCACCCCCGCCAGTTCTTTCTCGGACCATCTGGAAGTGCTGGCCACCCTGGCACGGTCGCTCTCCAAGGAGTCCTTCCGGGAATCACTTCGGCGCGCCTATGACGCCGAAGTGATTGCCGAGCTCATCAATTCCAGCCTGGTGTTCTTCGACCACTAGGCACGCCCGCCCCTTTTCCGGGTGCGGTCGCCCTGGCGTTTAGTTGTTCTACAGAAGTACGAAGTACGGTTAAGACGTGTGGAAAACAGCCCTCAAGCCCCGATGGATCGCAGGCTTTATCTTCGCGATCGCACTCTCCGGGGTCTTCGTGCTGCTGAGCCAGTGGCAGTTCGGCCGCTCCACCCAACCCGAGGTGCCGGTCAATCCGGCCACTGAAGAAGTGCAGCCGCTGATCAATACGCTCCAGCCGGGTGAGTTTTTCCACGGCAGCGTCGCAGACCAGATGGTCACAGCCCAGGGCACCTACAGTCCGGACAAGCAGGTCCTGGTTCCGGGCCGGCTCCATGACGGAAAGAGCGGCTACTGGGTGGTTTCGGCTTTTGCCGTCAACGGCGCCCCCGTGCTGACCGGCGCAGCCGCGTCACCGCAGACCTGGATCCCGGTGGCACGCGGGTGGGTGGCGGAACCCCAGGACGCGGCAGCACCGCCGTCGGGCCTGGTTGAACTGACCGGACGCCTGCTGCCGTCCGAAGCCCCGGTGGCCGGGAAGGCGCCCAGGCCGGGGGAGGCCTCGGCGGTTTCCGTGGCCGAGCTCATCAACTACTGGGAGGTGAGCAGCTACCCGGGCTTCATGTCGGCCACCGCGGAGGTGGTGGGCGGCCAGGACGTCAGCGCCGCAGCGGTGCCCGGAAACCTCCTCCCTCTGGACATCGGCCCGCAGCCGCCGGCACAGCGCATCAACTGGCTCAACCTCTTCTACTCCATTGAGTGGGTGGTCTTCGCCGGCTTCGCGCTCTTTATCTGGTGGCGCCTGGTCAAGGACGACTACCACCGGGACCTTGAGGAGGCCCTCGATGAGGCCGAAAATTCCGCCGGCGACGAGCGGCACGAAACGCACCAGCCTCCACAGCAGCCTGAACAGCACCAGCAGAAGGTACAGCCATGATTGATCCGAAACCGGCCACCCCGTCAGCCCCGGCCCCCGGCGGCAAGACTGCCGGCAAGAAGCGCCGCTTTGGCGGCACCGAGGCACAGATCCGGTCCGCCCTGAAGTTCTACAAGGTCATGGCCTATCTCACAGGCACCATGCTGCTGCTGCTGTGCGCCGAGCTCGTGGCCCGGTACGGCTTCGGGCAGTACCTGTTCGCGGGCGGCACCAACGCCGTCACCGGCCAGCCGTTCGGCTTCGGGTTCGCTGACGCCGAGCCGCCGGGAGTGCTAAACGGCGTGAACGTCTCCGTCACAGTGCTGATCGTGCACGGCTGGATGTACGTGGTCTACCTGATCTCCAACTTCCGGTTGTGGTCCCTGATGCGCTGGCCCTTCCTGAAGCTGGTCCTGCTGGCCCTCGGCGGTGTGGTGCCGTTCCTGTCCTTCAGCGTCGAAAAGAAGTTCCACGCTGAGGTGGAGGCCGAGCTGGCCGCCAACCCGCAGGCGCCGCAGCGCTACTGATCCGTTTCGGCGTGCGGGCCTCCCTGCCAGCGACCCGCCGTCGAACGTCTGCTCCGTCACAGCGCGGCGTCCCAAGATGCGCCGGTGCAACGGCGCCAAGTAGGCTATTACGGTGACTACTCCCACTGCATCCCAGACTTCCCAGAAGCCGGTGCTGGTTGTTGATTACGGTGCCCAGTACGCGCAGCTGATTGCCCGCCGCGTCCGGGAAGCGAATGTGTATTCGGAAGTGGTTCCGCATACCTACTCCACCGAGCAGCTCCTGGCCAAGAATCCTGCCGCCATCATCCTGTCCGGCGGCCCTTCCAGCGTTTATGCCGACGGCGCCCCGAGCGTGGGTGCCGACCTTTTCGAAGCCGGCGTCCCCGTCTTTGGCATCTGCTACGGATTCCAGGCCATGGCCAACGCCCTGGGCGGCAAGGTGGACAAGACCGGCCTGCGGGAGTACGGATCCACGGAAACCACCATCCTGGGTGACGGCCGCTCGGTGCTTGAGGGCATGCCGCAGCACCAGAAGACCTGGATGAGCCACGGCGACTCCGTGCACGAGGCACCTGCCGGCTTCGATGTCCTGGCCACGACGGCCGGCGCGGAAGTTGCGGCGTTCGCCAATGAGGAAAAGTGCCTGTACGGCGTGCAGTGGCACCCCGAGGTCAAGCACTCCGCCTACGGCCAGCAGGTCCTGGAGAACTTCCTCTTCAAGGGCGCCAAGCTGGAGCCCAACTGGACCACCGGCAACATCCTTGAAGAGCAGGTGGAGCGCATCCGCCAGCAGGTGGGGGATGCCCGGGTCATCTGCGGCCTCTCCGGCGGCGTGGATTCGGCCGTGGCGGCAGCCCTGGTCCAGCGCGCTGTGGGCGATCAGCTCACCTGCGTGTTCGTGGACCACGGACTGCTGCGTGAAGGCGAAGCGGAGCAGGTGGAACGCGACTTCGTGGCCGCCACCGGCGTCAAGCTGTACGTCGCAAACGAACAGGAACGCTTCCTGTCCGCGCTGGCCGGCGTCAGCGATCCGGAAACCAAGCGCAAGATCATCGGCCGCGAATTCATCCGCGCCTTTGAAGAAGCCGAACTGGCCATTATCGCCGAGGCCGCTGCCCACGGCGAGAAGATCAAGTTCCTGGTCCAGGGCACCCTGTACCCGGACGTCGTCGAATCCGGCGGCGGCGAAGGTGCGGCGAACATCAAGAGCCACCACAACGTGGGCGGCCTGCCGGAGGACCTGCAGTTCGAGCTCGTTGAGCCGCTGCGTGCCCTGTTCAAGGACGAGGTCCGCGCCGTGGGCGCCCAGCTGGGCCTGCCGCAGGAGATCGTCGGCCGCCAGCCGTTCCCCGGCCCCGGCCTGGGCATCCGGATCGTCGGCGAGGTGACCAAGGAGCGGCTGGATCTGCTGCGCAAGGCAGACGCCATCGCCCGCGCCGAACTCACCGCCGCCGGACTGGACAACGAGGTATGGCAGATGCCCGTGGTCCTGCTGGCGGATGTCCGCAGCGTAGGAGTCATGGGCGACGGCCGCACCTATGGCCACCCCATCGTGCTTCGTCCCGTCTCCTCGGAGGACGCCATGACAGCCGACTGGTCGCGCCTGCCCTACGACCTCCTGGGGCGGATTTCCAGCCGCATCACCAACGAAGTGGAAGGCGTCAACCGCGTGGTGCTGGACGTTACCAGCAAGCCGCCGGGAACCATCGAATGGGAATAGCATCCTAAGTGGCCGGCCTCCGGAAGCGGGGGCCGGCCGCTGCTTTTCCCGGATGAATCCTCCGCAATTTCCCTGCTCCAGTGTTGCGGTCTCTCAAGTCCGGGGCCGAAGCGGCTACTCTCGAATCTATGCCGGTATGGTCCAGGACGTCACGTGCAAACGCAGAAAAGAAGGCAGAAGTGTCAGTTGGTCAAGGCCACCCGGAAGGCTCGGAAGAGCTTCGTAAATGGCTGTCCGGGCTTAAACCCGTTACCGGTGCGGACACGATGCTGCGCTTTACCAAGACGCCGGAAGGTTCCATCGACCTTACCTCCGCCCACCCCTCAGGTTTGGCCCAGCTCATGGCCGGGCGCCGCACGCGCCTGTCCACGCTGATCCGTGACCGGCAGCAGTACGTGGTGGCGGCCAGGGCTTCGCGCAACATCCGGTCCAAGATTTTTGAGCTCGCCAACGACCGCGGCATCGACGCCGGGTACCTGTCCGCGGGCACTGTGGTGTGGACGTCCGCCGTCGGGGGCAAACCCCAGCGGGTGTCAGCCCCGGTCATGCTGACCGCCATCTCCCTCACGGTGCGCCCGGGCGAGGATGACTTCGAACTGCAGCTCACCGAGCAGGCGCACATCAACCCCGCTTTGGTGCGGCATCTGAAGAACATCCACGGCATCGTCTTCGACGTCAACGCTGTGACCCGCCTCGCCTACAGCACTGCCCGGTTCGACCCCCAGCCCGTGCTGGACCGGCTGGCGACCCTCATCCGGCCCATCCACGGAGCGGAAACCCAGCACAACCTGCTCGTTTCCACCTTTGCCGACCTCTCCGGCAACCTCGACGACCCATGGATCAACGACTCCCATCCCGTTGTGTCCGCCCTGGCCACTGCCGCCGGCGGCGAAGTGGTGGACGTCGAGGAACCGGACCCCTCCCGTTTCCCGCCTCTGGACAACAGGCATCCCAAGGACGAGCTGCTGCTGCTGGATGCGGACACTGACCAGCAGTACGTCGTCGATGCGGCCCGCGCCGGAGACTCCCTGGTGGTCAGCAGCCCGCCCGGCACCGGGCAGACCCAGACGGCTATCAACACCATCGGTGCCTTGGTGGATGCCGGTAAGACCGTGCTGGTGGTGGGCGACCGCCGCGCCAGCCTGAATGAGGTCTCCGGGCACCTCGAGTCGCTGGGGCTGGAGTCCATCCTGTTCCAGCTTTCCGGAAACGTCAGCGCGCAGCAGCTGAAGGGCCAGCTGGTCCGGGCCATCGTGCGAAACGAAAAGTCGCTGGAACCGCAGCTTGGGAACCTCCACAACACCCTGATCGAACACCGGCACGCGCTCATGGACCACGTGGCGTCGCTCCACAACGTCCGCGATCGTTGGGGCTGCTCGCCCTACCAGGCCATGCAGTCGCTCGCCGAGCTCACCTCCATCCACCCGGCACCCGCCACCACGGTCAGGCTCAAGCGAAGCGTGCTGGACAGCATCCGGGACCGCGAGGAACTGGCGGGCAGGCTCCGGCGCGCCGCGGAACTGGGCAGCTTCAGCAAGGCCGCCACAACCAGCCCGTGGCACGGGGCCCGGCTGTTGACCCGCAAGGAAACCGAGGAAGCCCAGGACCTGGTCCGCTCCGTCGCCAAGAGCCTCCCGGTACTGCGCGACCGCATGGACGCCGTTGCCGAGCACGCCGAAATCCGTCTCGGTGAATCCTTTGCCGAGTGGGGTGAGCAGCTGGAACTGCTGGTCGCCGTCCGCGAAAGCCTCGACAAATTCACCCCGGACATCTTTGACCGGCCCGTGACGGACCTGATTTCCGCCACGGCGCCGTCCGCCTGGCGGCGTGAGCGCGGCATCGAGCTGACCGCAATGCAGCGATCCAGGCTGCGCCGGGTGGCCAAGGAATATGTCCGTCCGGGCGTCCACATCGCGGACCTGCACTCGTCCCTGGTGCTGGTCCAGGAACAGCGCGCCCTGTGGGCAGGCTACGCCACCACGCAGCGGCACCCCGCCGTTCCGTCCGGCCTGGCCGAAATGAACGCCATGTACCGGTCCCTGGACCGTGAGCTGGCACAGCTGGGCGAGGCGCTGCGGCACACTGCAGACGGCGGGTCGCTCTCCAGCGTTCCCTATGCGCAGCTGATGGAACGCCTGGAGCGCCTGGTGGCGGACACCGATACGCTCAAGACCCTGCCCGAACGCACCCTCCTCATCGAGAACATGCGCGAACATGGCCTGGGCGAGCTCCTTGCCGACCTCGCCGAGCGCGAAGTCCCGGAGGGATCTGTTGCGGCCGAACTGGAGCTGGCCTGGTGGCAGTCCGCGCTTGAGGCCATGATCAGCGGTGATGACTACCTGGCCATGTCCGACGGCGACGCCCTGCGCCAGCTTGAAGCAGAATACCGGCTGGCGGACAACGCACACATCGCCAGCGGCGCCGCCCGGCTGCGGTGGGACCTGGCGGAGCGGTGGCGCACAGCCGTCGCTGCCCAGCCCCGCCAGGCCGATCTCCTGCGCAGTTTGCTCAAGGACGGCAGGGTCTCCCTGCCGGCCCTGACAGCACAAGCTCCCGAACTGATCGGCACACTGGTTCCCGTCTGGTCTGTCAGCCCGTACCTGATGACGGGCCTGCTTCCGGCCGAACAGCACTTCGACGCCGTCGTGATCCTCGACGCCGAAGCCACGTCCCTGCAGGCGGTCCTGCCTTCGATCGCCCGTGCCCGGCAGGTCATTGCCTTCGGCGACTCGCGCATCGCTACCCCGCGGACCTTCACCGTGGGTGTGGAGCGGCTGGCACCCGGGGAGTCGGCCCACCAGCGCGTGGAGAGTGCCTTCACCGCACTTTCCGCTGTGCTGCCGGTATGGCGGCTCAACGTGGTGTACCGGGCGGTGGACGAGGACCTGGTCCTTCAGCTGAGCAAGAACTTTTACGACGGCGGCCTGCGCCGGCTGCCCGAAGGCCAGTCGGCCACGGGGCTGGACAGGGCCCTGCTGGTGGAATACCTTCCGGACGGCACCGGCCTTCCCAGTGCCGACCACGAGGGCGTGGAATCCGTGGTTGCGGAGGTCAACCGGGTGGTGGAACTGGTCTTCGAGCACGCCCGCCTGCGTCCGCGCACTTCACTGGCGGTGGTCACGGCCAGCCTGCGGCACGCCGCCAGGATTGGCGAGTCAATCAGGCTTCACCTGTCCAATCAGCCCGGCCTGGCCGGTTTCTTTGGCGCCGGCCCGGAGTCCTTCCGGGTGGTGGACCTCGAACGTGCCCAGGGCCTGGTCCGCGACCACGTCATTTTCTCGCCGGGTTTCGGGCGGACCCCGCATGGCAGGGCACTCCACAACTTCGGGCCGCTGTCCGCTGAGGGCGGCCGGGAGAAATTCGCCCTGGCCATGACCCGGGCGCGGCGTTCCCTGCACGTGCTCACCTGCTTCCGTCCCGAGGACCTGGACCGCACCCGGCTCACCCACGGGGCAGTGGATCTCTACACGCTGCTCGACCGGGAAATTTCCGGCAACACGGACCTCGGCACTCCCGCGTCCCGTGCCGCCGCCAGCGAGCAGGCGCTCGGAGCGGACCCCCTGGTGGCAGACCTGGGGGACCGGCTGCGTGCGCGCGGCGCAAGGGTCTGGCACCAGTACGACGGCGCAATCGACGTTGTTGCCGCGGCGGACCCCCTGAACACCATGGGCCAGGACGACGCGGATCTCCCGCGGCCGGTGGCCATCGAGTCCGACGGCACGGGGCAATACCGCACCATGAGCGTCCGCGAACGCAGCCGGCTGCGCCCGCAACTGCTTGAACGCCTGGGCTGGCGGTACATGCCGCTGTGGACCATCGAGGTTTTCACCGACCCCTCATCCTGCGCCGACCGCATTGCCGGGTACCTGGGCCTTGAAAAGATGGTGCTGCCGGCCCGGAGCGCGTCGTCCGCCGGGTTCCTTGACGACGATTTCAATCACGATCTGCATGGGATCGACGAACCGCCTGCCGGTGTTTCCTACCTGCCCCGGGACGCCGGCGGGCACCGAAACAGCGATGGCGGGAACCGCCGTCAGGACGACGGTGGAAACCGGCAGGGGGCTGGGGAAGACGTCTCCGGTTCCGGCTCAAGCCACAACAGTGCGGGCCACAACAGCACGAACGATGACCCCACGGGCCAGAACAGCACAGGCCAGAACAGCACGGGCCAGAACAGCACGGGCCAGAACAGCACAGGCCAGGACGGCCAGGGCAGGCGGGCCGGTGCCCCCGCCACCAAGGAAGCGGCTCCCACGACTGCCGATAACAGCCCGGAGGAAGACAGGCCCGAGGAAGATATGCGCCCGAACGACAACATGGACGAGAACAGGAACGGGAAGCTGGAACCCGGAACCGAGGGGGCCGATTCTGCGGACTCCACGGCACCTGCCCCGGCTGCCCGGCCCGCTACAGGTGGTACCGAAGAGCTCCTCCCGAGCAAGGCGGCGGAAGACGACGCCCGCAGTTGGGGCGATCGGGACGAGAACCACGACAACTGGTTGAAGGAACAGAAGCCGCCGCACTGGGGCTGACCGCCGCCGGGCCGAATCGGCCCTGCCCCGGGTCGATGCGCCGGGGTTAGTGCCTGGGACTAGCGGCGCCGGCATTTGTGCCCTACGGCTTGTGCCCGCGGGTTAGGGCGGCCCGACCAGGACGAAGAACAGTTTGCCCTCGGTGGAGGCTCCGGCCAGGCGTGAGGATTGTTCGGCGTTGGCTGCCACCACGATCAGGCCGTCTGTCTCCGTGGTACCCAGCCACTGTCCGCTCTGCGCGCCCTTGTTCGAGGTCCACAGCACCGGGACGGCAGACGCCAGCACTTCAGAGGGGCCCTGCTGGTCGAATCCATTGGCGGATGTCAGCACCACATTGACCAACTGGCCGGGGGAGACCAGCTGGATGGATGAGGCATCTGCCATCCGCAGTGGAACCGCGGCCGAACCGGGAGGTGTGCCCGCCAGAAGCCCGGGGCCCAGCAGCTGCGCGTCGGTAAGGAGCTGGCCCTTGCGCAGCGGCGCGGCCAACTGCTTGCCTGCCGCTGCGGCGCCTTCCCGGAGAAAGCCATCGGCCACCATCCCGGGCGGCACTTGCACGCGGGCCAGATCTGCTTCGGTCACCGCAGTTCCGGCGGGCAGGTCCCGTGCAGCGGCCAGGGCGGTGACGGTGGACAGTGGGGCAGGAGTGATCTGCTGGACGGTAATGGCCGCAGCCGCACTTAGAAGCAAGGCCGCGGCGAGGCGGCGGTTCCGGCTTAACCAGCCGGCAACCCGGAGGCGCAGGGGACGCTTTCCGGGGCGGCGGCCAACCTTGCGGGTACTGCTGGCACTTCGGAAATTCGTGGGAAACCGAAGGCCATCGCGGCGGCGGGGAAGTATGGGCATGCGCCCACGCTAATCAAAGCCGACGCGGCTGGGGAGCCAGGACGGCGGCTATGTGGACAAAGGCGTCCGGACGCTGGAACGCGCCGGCCGCCGTCGTAATGACCTGGGCTGCTTAGCTGGCTGCGGCTGCCGGCGCCGAAGCGGCGGGGGCAGCAGCGGGCGCAGCCGGAGTGGCGGCTGGTGCCGGGGAGACGGCGCTGCCTTTGGAATCGCGGGAGTCCGTGCGGTAGAAACCTGAACCCTTGAAGACGACGCCGACGCTGTTGAACTTCTTGCGCAACGTGCCCTGGCATTCAGGGCAGGACGTCAGGCTGCTGTCCGAGAACGACTGGACGATGTCGAAGGCGTGGCCGCAATCCTTGCAGGCGTAAGCATATGTTGGCACTGGTGCTCCTCCTCTTGGGCAAACGAGAGGTCCCGTGCTGCCATCTGGTAAACCATTAGCAGTCGCAGGGCCTGAGTGCTAATTCTATCACTGTGCCCGGGAGCTCCGGGATCAGGCGCCGCCCGCCAGCGGCCGGTAACCGGACGGAGCCAGGACGGCCGGGACCGGCCGGTCGAACTCCTCAGCCGGAATCCGGCCTGCGGGCAGCAATTCGTCGTCGTAGATAACAGCGGCCAGCGGAATTTCCTTCCCTGCCGTGGCAAGGTGCCCCAGGAATTTGTCGTAGTACCCGCCGCCCTGGCCGATTCTGTTGCCCGCGAGGTCCACGGCCGTAGCCGGAATGAAAAGCATTGCTGCACCGCCGGCCGTCTCCGGCCCGTGCCGGAGGCCTGCAGGTTCCAGGATCGGCGCATATCTGCTGCGCTCGAAGCCGGTGTCCGGCGTCCAGAACACCCAGCTCAGCTCGCGGCCGGGTTCGCATACCGGAAGCAGCACCTTTTGCCCGCTGCGATGCAGGGCGTGAATCAGGGGCAACGTGGGCGGTTCATGTCCCACGCCAAGATACACGCAGGCTATCCCGGGGCGGTTCCCTGTGACCGCCGTTGCCCACGCTTCCCCGTGAGCTGCCAGGGCAGCGCCGGCCACTTCCAGTTGCGCCGGCGTCAGGGTTGCCCGGCGCCGCCGGTGGGTGGCCCGGATGTCGTCCTTGACCGCGTTCGTCTCCTGCAGCATGGTGTCCTTCCTGCGTTGCCCGGCATTCCGGGGCTTTTCCCTCCAGACGTGGGCCTGCCCCGCCGGTGGTTACTGAAATGCTTGACGCTGACGTTAGATTAGACCGGTGAACACCAGTAACCCCAGAGTCCGCAAAGCCGTCATTCCCGCAGCGGGCCTGGGCACCAGGTTCCTGCCTGCCACCAAGGCGATGCCGAAGGAAATGCTGCCCGTCGTGGACAAGCCTGCCATCCAGTACGTGGTGGAGGAAGCCGTCCACGTGGGCCTCAATGATGTGCTGATGATTACGGGCCGCAACAAGCGGGCCCTGGAAGACCACTTCGACCGGGTGCCGTCCCTCGAATCCACCCTGAAGGACAAAGGGGACATAGAGAAACTTGCGTCCGTCCAGGCGGCCAGCCAGCTGGGCGACATCCACTACGTCCGGCAAGGCGACCCCCATGGTCTTGGCCATGCGGTGCTCCGTGCAAAGCAGCATGTGGGCGAGGAAGCCTTTGCTGTACTGCTGGGTGATGACCTGATTGACGCCCGCGACGAACTGCTCAGCACAATGATTGACGTCCATGCCAAGACCGGAGGGTCCGTCGTGGCCCTCATTGAAGTGGAGCCCTCGCAGATCAGCGCCTACGGCTGCGCAGACGTGCAGGCGATCGACGGCGAAGACTACGTCCGCGTCAACCGGTTGGTGGAGAAGCCGTCCCCGGAGGAAGCGCCGTCCAACCTTGCCCTGATCGGGCGTTATGTCCTGCACCCCGCCGTTTTCGGCGTCCTCGAGCACACCGGGCCGGGGCGGGGAGGGGAAATCCAGTTGACGGATGCCCTCCAGGAACTTGCCACCGGTGACGCTGAGGGGTACGGCGTGTACGGCGTCGTGTTCCGAGGCCGGCGCTACGACACCGGGGACAAGCTCAGCTACCTCAAGGCCTGCATCCAGTTGGCCATCGACAGCGATGACCTGGGCCCGGGCCTGCGCGAATGGCTTCCGGGTTTCACTGCGGACCTTTCCCGGTAGCGCCGTGCGCAGTGGTCCCATCTGGCCGGTCTCCCTGGAATGCGGCGACCTGGTCCTGCGGCCCATCCGGTACCGCGACAAGAACGAATGGATGGAGGTGCGCTCGCGGAACAGCGAGTGGCTGCAGCCATGGGAGGCCTCCAACCCGGACCCCGGCGGCCGGCTCCCCGATTACCGGCACATGGTCCGGTCGCTCAAGGTGCAGGCCGGCCAGGCCACCGCGCTGCCCTTCCTCATTACAGAGCGGAGGCCGGGCCTCAGGAGCCCCGCTATAGTGGGCCAGCTGACGGTGTCTTCAATTGTCTGGGGTTCAGCCATGATGGCCACCCTTGGGTACTGGGTGGATCAGGCGAGGGCAGGGCGGGGGATAGCCCCCACCTCCGTGGCTTTGGTGACTGACCACTGCTTCAGAACCCTTGGCCTGCACCGGATGGAAATCAACATCCGGCCCGAGAACGGCCCCAGCCTGCGGGTGGTGGAGAAGCTGGGGTTCCGGGACGAGGGGTACCGGCCCCGATTCCTCCACATCAACGGCAAATGGGCTGACCACCGTTCGTTCGCCCTCACCTCGGAAGAAGTCCCGGAGGGGCTGCTGGGTCCCTGGTTGGCTTCCCGCCGGTCATAAATCCAACGGTTTGCCAGCGGGGCCACGACACACCGCGGGTAATGCGGCCTGAGCAGGCATGATGCTCATACGGTTTTGAGTGTGGACTTCCCCCTTAGCAGCTCAGTGATCCTCGTGGTTGCCGTCGCGCTCTGGATTGTATGGGTTGCCCCTTACGTCCTCCGGAACCGCAGGCACCAGTTCCAGCCCGCCGGTGAGTTCCTTGCAGACGCCCCCGCCGATGAGGGGCCGGACCCGCACGCCGGCCTGGTCTTGAACGTCGCCGCCCAGCAGGAGAAAGCCATGGAATCCAGGAAGAGCCCGGCATCCGCTGCCGGCGCTGCCAGCACCCCGTCTCCAGCCCGGTTCCGCATCCGCTATGGACGGACGGCTTTGGCCCTTGTGGGGCTGCTCTCCCTGGTCACGGCCTTCATCTCGGGTGTCCTGGCTGCATTCGGCGTTGGCTCGCCGGCTCTTCCGCTCCTGTGCACGGTGCTGACCGTTGCGTCGGTAGCGCTGCTGCGTTTCCTCGCTGTCCGCGACCGCAAGGCCAAAGTCGATGCGGCGTTCCGCTCGGCCATGAGTGCGCCGGCACGCCGCCCGGACCCCGCCGAAGCCATTCCTCCGAAGCCCGAGGCTGCCCCGATGCGGCCGGAAAGCCCGCTCTTCGACGCTGAGGCAGGCCAGACCAAAATCAAGCGGCTGACTGTCGCGGAACTCCGTGAAGCAGCCCTCGCCGTCGCCGTCGCTGCCGGTGACACCAGCGCTGCAGCGGCCGTGGAAACCACTCCCGCGGGCACCCCCTGGGAGCCGGTGGAAGTCCCAAAACCCGTTTACGTGGAGGCGGCCAAGGCGAAGCGTCCTGAGCCCGAGCCGCTTGAACTTCCCGAGGCACCCAAAGCGGTCGGCAAGCCATCCCTGAAGCAGGGGGCTGCCGGGGCACCGGCGGCAGAGGCCGCCGAAGCGCAGCAGATGACGAAGGCACAGACTGCGCTCAGCAATCTCGACGACGTCCTTCAGCGCCGCCGCGCCTAGGGTTGCGTCGGGGTGCTTTGGCGCCTCATCGGATGGTCAGCGCGTCAATTGGCATTGGGACCGGAAAATTTGTAGCCTAGGGACACCGGTTCCGCACCCGCCTGGAGTACATCGCAGGTTGCGGGCACTTCCGGGGCTATAGCTCAGTTGGTAGAGCGCTTCGTTCGCATCGAAGAGGTCAGGAGTTCGAATCTCCTTAGCTCCACAAGATTCACACCGCCCACCCACCTTTTGCCTTGTGGTGCGTCTTGAGCGGCCCTGGCCGGGGGGCTATGCGCACGGACCGCCCCCGGCCGGCGCCTGGTTTTCACGGATCAGGCACCGGCGACCCAGAGAAGATCCTGCGCGCCACGCGGCCCCTTACTCGATTCTTGCGGTCCCATCCTTGGAGATCGTGATCCTGCCGCCCTGGAAGTCCTGGACTGTGCTGCCGTCGGCGGTGACGTAGTTGTCAGTCGTCGGGTAGCCGAGCCTGCCCCCTTCGAAGCCGGTGCCCGCCCATGCGTCGCGCGTCGCGCCGGTGGACAGATGAACTCCTGTTGCCGGACTGGAGATAAGCGCGCCCTTCTGGAAGTTGGTGTACGCGCCGCCGTCCTTCAGGCCGGTGACCCGGTTAGTCGCTGGAAAACCAAGGGCAGACAGGCCGCCAACAGTTTCGAACTTGGCATTGTAGTCAGCTGCCATGGAGTAGGCGCCGAGGCCTGCCGTCCAGTAGATGGCCCCGCCCTGATAAGTCTGCGTCACCCCGCCGGCGACGGAAATTTCGTCGCCGGTGGGGTAGCCGAGGTAGCCGTTTTCGAAGCCTGTAAGGGCCCAGGCGCCACGGGTGGCTCCGGCGGAAACATGGGCGCCGGTAGCGGGTGACCACAGGAGGGACCCGTACTGGAAGTTCTGGTAGACACCGCCGTCTTTGATTCCCGTCTGCCGGCTCGCGGGATAACCCAGGGCGCGGCCCATCGCATCGTATTTCTGGAAGATAGCCCCGTTCACCACGAACGTTCCTGCAGCCGTGGAGGTAATCACGCCGCCCTGGTAATTCTGGGCAACGCCGCCGGGAACGGCGTATTCATCACTGGTTGGGTAGCCGAGGGTGCCATGCTCAAAGCCCGTGGACGCCCAGACATCCCGAATTGCACCCACAGAGACCCGGGGCCCATAGGAAGGCGTCCAGATGATGGCTCCGCCTTGGTAGCTCTGGTAGGCGCCGCCTTCCTTCAGGCCAAAGACGACGTCCGTGGTCGGGTACCCCAAGCGGCCGCCTTCAAAGCCTGTAGAAGCCCACTTCTCCCGAATCGGTCCCACAGAAATTGGCCCCGCTGGATGGTGACCAAAGAATGGCTCCGCCTTCATAGTTCTGGTAAACGCCGCCGTTCTTGAGGCCACCCACTTCGTCTGTAGTCGGGTAGCCGAGGACGCCGTCCTCGAAATTGGTCGCCGCGTAGAGTGCGCGAATTGAACCGACGGAGATTCTCGCTCCCGTGGCGGGGGACCAGAGGATGGCGCCACCCTGGAAGTTCTGGTAGGCGCCCCCGTTCTTGAGCCCACCGGTTTCATTCGAGGCCGGGCTACCGAGGCCACCCGCCGGACCGCCGGTCGTTGCGTACTTGTCAGTGATCTGCCCGAAGGGGTTGGCGGAGTACGGGGTAAAGATGTCGTCCACGGCACCCATGATGATCCGGTCGCCGGGCCTGTTGGTGCGGAGGAACTGGTTGACGACGCCCAGGCTGGTGGAGATACAGCCGGCGGATGTGGTGCGGCCCGCATGCAGGAAGATCGCGTAGGACGCGCCCTGGACAGTGTCCATGTCAGGCCGGCGGTTGTAGTTGATCACCGCCGCCTGTTCGTAATATCCCTGGTTCATGTAGTAGTAGAGGTTCTCGTCCGACGGACCGCCGGCACCCTCGAAGTACTGGTTGTACATGGGGCCGTACTCGCCGCCCCACCGGGAGTTCGGGTTGAGCGTGTGATAGGCGAGGGCCGTTCCTGGATTGGAGCGGCCGAGGGCCTCGCTGACGCTAAAGGAGCCCGTGGGGGATTTGAAAGTGTCCTCCCAGGTCAGTCCTGGCGGGGCAAAACCTTTCAGCCCCGAGTAGCCCCAGTCCTGCCACTCCTGGATGTAGCCGTTGCCGGAGCGGACGCATACGGTAATGGTCACTACGTTTGAGCTACGACTTTCCGCTGTGGCGAATGTGACCCGGTTGGCGCTGAATCCGGAGTATTTTGTTTGTCCGGCGGAGAGGCGCTGGCAAGGGTTGTAGACCTGGGCGGAAGCTGTGGCGCTGCCTGTACCAAGGAAAGCGCTGCCCGCGAGGACGAGCACTGCCAAGGCGAGCGAGATCGGTTTGGGTTTAGGCACAGGCTACCTTCTTATGGGCAGGGATAGCTTTCCCCGCAGTGTGGTGGGTTGGCAGACCCTAAACCCGCTCTGACGTGGGTCGATACGGAGTCCGGGGCCGACTGCCCTCAGGCTACGACCCCGCTGGCCAACTGATGCCCTTTAATGTGCCAGCCACGCCGATGCCGTTTTTCCCGGTGGTTCTTCGCGTCGCATCCATGGCTCTGGACTGTGAAGTCGGTCAGCGAAACGCCGGTTGATGCCCGACCCATTCCTACCGGGCAGGCCTAGAGTTGGCCCATGGGAATCATCATCGGACTTCTTGTCATCTGGCTCATCCTGTCCATCGTCGGTTTCGTCGTGAAGGGCCTTCTCTGGCTCGCCATCATCGGCCTGGTCCTCTTCGTCGCCACCGGCGTCTGGGGCTGGCTGAAGCGCAGAACCAACGCCTGACCGCGGCCGCAGGGAAATCTTGCGGTTGGGCTTGTCCTGGTCATTTCAGGAGCACGGCGGCGAAGCCGGTTGCCGCTGTGGTGGGACCAGATGTTCGGTGCGCTGGTCCTGTACCTGGTCATGACAGGCATTATCTACATCGTGCTTGTGGCTCCGCCGGAAGAGCAATGGTGGACCTGGGATTTGTATTGGCCGCAGCCTGCCCACCACCGCCTGGCCCCGCTGGTGGCAGCCCTCGATTGGATAGTTCCTTGACCCCACACTCGACGGGGGCTGGGTGAGGGTGATGGGTGCCACCGGCCAGGTTCTCGCCACATTCCTCGTTGTTTCCCTCCTCGTGCACGCAACGGGCAACGCGCGGGTGGCCCTGGCCGCCGGACGGCTGCCCAAGCCGAAGTCCGGCTAGAGCCAGCCCTTCCTCTTGAAGATGCCGTACATAAGGCCGCCGGCGGCCACCATGAGGAACAAGGCCAAGGGATAGCCGAAGGACCAATGGAGTTCGGGCATCTTGTCAAAGTTCATCCCGTAGATTCCGGCCACGAATGAGGGCGCAAAAAGGATTGCCGCCCAGGACGAGATTTTTTTGACCTGTTCGTTCTGCTCGGCACTGGCCTCGTTCTGCCGGTTCGCAGTCAGTGTCCCGTCCAGGGTCAGGGCGTTCTGCAGCAGGTCGCGGAACGAGTCCGCCCGGGAGATCACCCGCTCAACATGGTCTTCCACGTCGCGCAGGTTGTGCCGCAGTTCGCTTTCCACTTCGTATTTCTCGAAGCCGCGCTTCAACTGGTCCAGCATCTCGGGCAGGGGGTGGATGGCGCGCTGGAACTGGATGACCTCCCGGGCGAGTTCATATATTCGCCGGGACACCGAGGAATCCCCGCTGAACAGCTGGTCCTCGATCTCATCAATGTCGTTTTCCAGCCCTGCCACCACCGGCGCGTAGTCATCCACCACACGGTCCAGCAGTGCATACAGCACAGCTTCGGGCCCATACCGGAGGAGGTCCGGCCGTCCCTCCAGCCGCTGCCGCACCCTGGCTACGCCTGCGGTTTCTGCATGCCGCACCGTCACCACAAAATTCTTCCCGGTGAAGACGTGGAGTTCGCCGAACTCCACGGTCTCGTCAGCATCCACGTACCGGGCCGGCCGCAGGACAGTGAAAAGGTTGTCATCGTAACGCTCCAGCTTGGGCCGCTGGTGGGCTGAAACGGCATCCTCGACGGCAAGGGCGTGGAGCCCGAACTCGGCGGCCACGGCAGCCATTTCCTCCACAGTGGGCCGGTAGAGCCCAATCCACGCCATGCCGCCGTGCCGGGCCAGGGTGTCAAAAGTTTGTTCAAGGCTTTCGGGCTCTGCGTGGCGGACGCCGTTGACGTAGACGGCGTTATCGATGATGGTCATTCAGGAGATCCTAGCCGCCGGAGCTGCGGCGCTGCTGAGACCGCTGATGAGGGGCTCGGTCCGGTAGGGGATATGGGTGTGCAGGGCAAGGACGGTCTCTGTCCGAATGACGCCCTTGATCCTCAGGACCTGCCGCAGCGAGGACTGGAGGTTGTGCGTGTCTGTGGCCACCACCCGGCACCAGACGTCGCCGCGGCCGGAGATCTCATGGACCTCCAGGACCTGCGGGATGAGCCGCAGCGCCGCCACAACGCCGTCGAGCTCGCGGTGGGAGACCTCGATGGTCACGAAGGCCACCACGTCGTAGCCCACCGCCTCAAGGTCAACCTCGCGGCCGCCCGGGCTCAGCACGCCGGCGCGCAGCAGGCGGCGCACGCGGGACTGCGCCGTGTTGCGGGCGATGCCCAGGGATTCGCTGAGCTCGCCGATCTGGATCCGGGGATCCCTGATGAGGGCCAGGAG
Organism: Arthrobacter sp. B1I2; assembly: GCF_030816485.1. Taxonomy (NCBI): domain Bacteria; kingdom Bacillati; phylum Actinomycetota; class Actinomycetes; order Micrococcales; family Micrococcaceae; genus Arthrobacter; species Arthrobacter sp. B1I2. The sequence goes on from NZ_JAUSYC010000001.1 coordinate 2,420,815, forward strand.
GATCTTCAAATCCGTGGGGTCCAACTTGTTCAAGATCGTCACTCTCCATCATTCAGGGATCCATAAGTTGATGATTGTGCTCAATTATCCCCGCAAAATCAGAGACATAGCGCAGCTGTGCCGCACTCTTTAACCATCACAGTTGTATCCGCGCCGGGCTCCCACAAGGACCGCCTGCCGCGGCGACCCCTAAGGCGGCACAATGACGGTTTTCAGCGAACTGCGCATGCGCCCGGTCACGGCCGCGGCCAGCGGGTGGAATGCCTCCACCATGGCGCGGCTGGTGATTTCGGGGGCGGCCATCTTCGTGCTCCTGGTGGGCGCCAACCTTGCCACGCCGCTGTACCCCCTGCTGCAGGCCAACCTCGGCCTGTCCAGCCTCGAGGTTACTGCGGCTTTCGCCAGCTACGTCCTTGCGCTGGTGGGAACGCTGCTGCTGGCCGGGCACTGGTCGGACCATATCGGCCGGCGGGCCGCCCTCCTGGTCGCTGTGCTGACCGGGCTGGCGGGTGGCTGGATTTTCGCGGAAGCGGGGACGTTGGCCGCGCTCTGCGCCGGACGGGCCCTGCAGGGAATCGCAGTTGCGCTCGCCACGGGCGCCAGCGCCGCCGCCCTGCGTGAGCTGCTCCCGTCCCGGCCGGAGTGGGCATCGCGCTTTACGCTGCTGGCGTCCTCCGGGGGAGTGGCAGCGGGCCCGGTCATTGGCGGGCTGTTGTCGCTGCTTCCCGGCGCCACCACGGCTCCCTACATCGTCCACTCGCTTCTGCTTGCCGGGCTCCTGGTGCCGCTGTACCTGATCCGGGCACGCCCGGCCATTATGGTTCCGGCAGTGTCCCGCCCGCTCCACGCCCTCGCCCCGCGACGTCCTTCCATTTCGCGGCAGGCGAGGGGCGCTTTCTGGCTGGCGTCCGGCGTCGGCTTCCTGAGCTTTGCCGTGTTTGGCTTCTCCCTGTCACTGGCGCCCGGTTATTTCGCGCAGGTCCTGGGCACGGACTCCCGGCCGCTGATCGGCGTATTGGCGGGCCTGCCGCTGGGGGCCTCGGCCCTGAGCCAGCTGGTCACCGTGCGCGGGCGGCTGACCGTGCCCGCGGGCCTGGCAGTACTGGGCGTCTCCGTCATACTGCTGGGGGCCGCCGGCGCATGGCACAGTCCCGTGTTGCTGGTGGGGGCCGCCGTCGCCGCTGGCGTGGGGCAGGGGCTGGCATTCCGGACTGTCTTCAACGAGGTGGCAGGCAGGGTTGAGCCGGCCATGCATGCCCAGATCATCAGCACCGTCTACGTGATCACGTATCTGGGGAGCGCGGTGCCGGTCCTGGGCTTGGGGTGGGCCAGCGCCGTGTTCGGGACGGCTGCAGCTGTACAGGGCTTCGTACTGGTGTGCGGCGCCGCGGCACTCGCCCTGTCCGCCGCGACGCTCACCACCGCGTTAACACGGCAGGGCGGGCAGCGGACCGGCGCCCTGTAACGGACCCGGCCCTCGGAGGGCTAGTCCGGCAGCGGTCCGTGGTTGCCCTGGATGTGTTCAAAGACAAGCGTGGTTTCGGTGTGGCCCACCACGGGGTCAGTGGCAAGATTGTCCAGGACCCAGTCCCGCAGGTCTTCGGTGCTTCCGACGGCGATATGCAGCAGGTAGTCCACGGAGCCTGAGGTGTGGAAGGTCGAAAGCACGGCGGGCAGGTGCGGCACGCGTGCAGTGAAGCGGTCGATCTGGTCCCGGTCATGGGCGCGGAGCCGCACGGCCACCAGGGCCTGCACCGACCTGCCGATGGCTGAGAGGCTCAGTTTTGCCTCATAACCCTGCACGATGCCCCGCTCCGACAGCGCGCGGGTTCGCATCAGGGCCGTGGACGGCGCGATCCCCACCATCTCGGCGAGCTGCTTGTTGGAGATTCTGGCATCGGCCACGAGGGCTGCCAGGAGGCGCTCGTCAATGGCGTCCAGCGGCTCCAGATGCGTCCCGGGCCTGATGTTCCTGGCATTCGTACTCACTGCGGTTCCTTCCACGCGGTCCTCAGTTCATCCTAGACCGCAGGACCCGCCGTCACAGGCGCGGCAGCTGCGCGTCCCGCCGAATATCCACACCGTGTTGCCGTCCTGCATTGCACGTTAATTCGCGGACAGCGCCTGGCGTCAGGCAGCCGTCACTTCCGCTCTGGGATTGACGACGGCGACAGTTGCGGCAGTGAGGCACGCCAAGGCCATGACGGCTCCGGCAAGTGCATTCCAGCCCCAGGCCTGGAAGGCCAGGCCGCCCGCCCAGCCCAGCAGGCTGGAGCCCAGGTAGTAGGCCAGGTTGTACAGCGATGCTGCCTGCGCCCGGCCAGTACTCGCAATGGCGCCCGTCCAGCCGGATCCGATGCTGTGAGCGGCGAAGAAACCGCCGGTAAACACCACCAGCCCGGACAGGATCAGCACCAGGGACGGGGTGAGGGTCAAGGCCAGTCCACCCACGGCGAGGGCAAGTCCGGCCAGCAGCACGTTCCGGCGCCCGTATCTGGTGGTCAGGCCCGCCGCCCAGCGGGAGGAGAAGGTGCCGGACAGGTATGCCAGGAAGATCAGGCTGATCACGGTGGTCGGCAACCCGAACGGTGCGCCGGACAGCCGGAAGCCCAGATAGTTGTACACGGCCACGAATCCACCCATCATCAGGAAGGCCTGGGCGTACAGGGCCAGCAGCCGGATATTCCGCAGGTGGCCCGCGAGCGTCCCAAGGGCACTGCTCATGCCGGAGGCCGGGGCCGGGACAAATCCCCGGGCACGTGGCACGAGGACAAGGAACGCAACGGCGGCAACGCCCGCCAGCACGGACACTGCGAGGGTTGCCGACCGCCAGCCCCAGAGTTCGCCGGCCGGTCCGGCCATCAGCCGCCCGGACAGTCCACCCAGGGTGGTACCGGCAACATAGCTGCCCGCTGCAAGCGCGGCGTGGGCTTTTCTCACCTCCTCGTTGAGGTAGGCGATGGCGACGGCGGGAATGCCGCCCAATGCCATGCCCTCCAGCAGCCGCAGGACCAGCAGCATGCCGAAGTTGGCGGACAACGGCACCAGCAGTCCCAGGACGGTTGCCGCGGAGATACCCCACATCATGGCCTTCACCCGGCCGATCCTGTCCGCCAGGAAGGACCAGGGAATCACGGTGGCTGCCAAGCCCACGGTGGCGAGCGAGATGGTGAGGGCGGCCTCTGCCGCAGTGACGCGCAGATCGGCTGCGAGGAGGGGCAGCACTGCCTGCGTGGAGTAGAGCTGTGCGAATGTGGCCACACCGGCGCACGACAGGCCGGCCAGGATCCGCCCGTAAGCCTTGGACCCCTTGGCATGGCCGTTCCAGGCCGGCACCGCGCCAGTCCCGGCACTCGCTCTTTGTCCCATCAAGTCAGCGTAGTCCTCCGGCAACGGATGCCTCCAATGCATACTTCGTGCGAAACTGATAGCAAAATCGGATTGATTTCCCTTGGCGGAGGCGACGGGGGAGCGAAAGGGGCGGCATTGGAACCGGACCGGAAACAATTGGCGCAACTGCTGCCCCTCCTGCCGGTACTCGCCGAACTGGGACGGACTGAACACGTCACGGAGACGGCGGAACTCCTCGGAGTACCCCAGTCAACGGTGAGCAGGGCAGTGGCCAGGGCCAGCGCCGCCGTCGGCACCGAACTCCTGGTCCGGGACGGCCGGGGGGTCCGCCTGACTCCTGCAGCCCATACCCTGTTGCCCTATATCGAGCAGGCGCTCGCGGAGTTCCAGGCGGGCCTGGACCTGGTCCGGAATGAGTCCGAAGTGGTCAGGGGCACCGTGTCCGTGTCGTTCCAGCACACCTTCGGGGAGGCCACGCTGCCGCTGCTGATCAGTGCGTTCCGTGCAAGGCATCCCGTCACCGGGTTCCGGCTCAGCCAGGGCGCGCGCAGCGCCTGCCTTGAAGAGCTGTCGCACGGAGAAGCAGACCTGGCCCTCACCGCGCCCGTGGCCCCGGCAGGCAAACTCCTCGATTCCGCGCCGCTGTACCGCGAACCCCTCCGGCTCGTGGTGCATCACGGCCACCCACTGGCGCGGCAGCGGATGGTGCGGCTGGCCGATATCCGCACCGAGCCGTTCGTTGCGCTGGGGCCCGGCTACGGGCTGCGTTCGCTGACGGACGCACTGTTCCGCGAAGCAGGGTACCGGCCCCGGATCGCCTTCGAGAGCCAGGATTCCCACACCGTCCGCGGGTTGGTCTCGGCAGGCCTCGGCGTCAGTATCCTGCCGCCGGGCGGTGACGCCCCCGGCAGGACGCTCCGCCCGGAAACGGGAGACCTGGGGTGGGTGGAAGTACCGCTTGACTCCGCGCTCGCCTTCCGTGAAGTCGGCGTCAGCTGGCGGCGGCGCAAACCCGAAAGCGAACCCGTACCGGCCAGGTTGTTCCGCGAACTGGTGGTGGCCCAGGGGCCAGGTTTGCTGGCCGGGCTGGTGACCGGGGCGGGCCGCTGACCGGACACGTGTCCGACGACGACGGCGGGCGGCGGCGCGGCGTGCCGTGAAGGATGTGTGCCCGCGCCCCAAAGACATCCCGCGCAAGTACCCTTGTGACGTGAGAAACACCCAGAACCCCGTCGCCAGTCCTGCCCAGCCCGCGCCGGGGCCGGCCAGCAATCCGCTCCACGGCAATCCTCTGCACGGCATTACGATCGGGCTGGACATCGGCGGCACCAAGACCCATGGCGTCCGCTTCGAGGACGGCCGCCCGGTCGCTGACGATTCGGCCGGGAGTTCCAACGTCCAGAACGTCAGCCGCGACCAGGCGGCACAAAATCTGGCGGAGCTTTTCGCCAGGATCGGCGGGGGCCGCGTGGACCGGGTCTACGCAGGGTCCGGCGGAATCGATACCGATGAGGACGCAGCCGCCCTGGCCGGCCTGATCCAGCCGCTGGCCCCGGAAGCCCGCGTCACCGTTGTCCACGACTCCCGGCTGCTCCTGGCAGCGGGCCGTGCCAGTACCGGGGTGGCCGTTATTGCGGGTACCGGCTCGGCCGCCTGGGGGCGCAACGCCGACGGCGGCGAGGCCAGGGCCGGCGGCTGGGGATACCTGCTGGGGGATGAAGGCAGCGGTTATTGGCTGGGCAGGGAAGCGGTGAGGCACAGTCTCCGCAGGATGAACCAGGGCCTGCCCATTGACCAGCTCACGGCAGCCCTCCTGGCATCATGCGGGCTGGACCATCCCAACAAGCTGATCGCGCTGTTCCACTCCCCGGATACGGGACGGCGTTTCTGGGCGCAGCAGGCCAGGCACGTTGTGGAAGCGTCAGCTGCCGGGCACCAGGAAAGTGCAGCCCTGCTTGACCAGGCCGGGCAGGACCTTGCTTCCTTGGCCGCGCAGGTGCTGGGCCAGCTGCAGATTCAGGGTCCCGTGATCCTGGGCGGCGGGCTGGGCATGAACGTGGCACCCCTGCAGGAGTCATTCCGCCGGAACCTCGGAGCCGCCGGGATCACGGACGTGAGGGTCCTGGACCAGGAACCGGTGTTCGGCGTCCTGCAGCTCCTGGCAGAGCCCGCCTGACAGCCGAGCCGAACGAACGTGTAGCCGAAGGAACGTTTAGCCGACCGAGCGCTTGCGGGGTGTCAACCGGACGCCGGGGAGTGGGGGAGCCGGAATACGGCCCGCCTCCGCACCGGCCTCCGGTCCGTGGCCGGGCACCAGGCCGTAGCGGGCGGCAGCTGTTTCGGCATCCGGCAGCCCGGCCTGCGCTTCCCAGTCCGCCTTGGCCTGCTCCACTTCGTCATGCGTGCGGCCCACGAAGTTCCACCACATCAACAGTTCCTCACCGAACGGCTCACCGCCAATGAGCAGGAACCGGGTGCCGGGGCGCGCCTGCAGCCGGAGTTCGCTGCGGCCGGTGCCCAGGTAGCCCAGCGGTCCCGACGGCAGGTCCTGCCCGTCCACCGCCAGGCTGCCGTCGAGCACCAAAATGCCGTGCTCAAAGCCGGGGTTCAGCGGCAGCACCGCATCCCCTTCGCAGGAAACGTCCGCGCCAACAATGGGCGAAAACATCATTGCGGGTGACTTCACCCCCGCAAGCTCTCCCACCATGACGGTGGCGGTGAAGCCCTGGCCGGCGGCGCGCGGCAGCTCCCGGTGCTGTTCAAATGACGGCTCCCGGTGCCGGTCTGCGTCAGGGAGGGCAACCCAGAGCTGCAGGCCGCGTTGCACGGGCAACTCCCCTCCGTCGGGAGGAAGCACCGCGAACTCCGAGTGCGAGACCCCATGCCCTGCGGTCATGATGTTCAGCTCCCCGGGGCGCACCACTACGTCGCTGCCCACGCTGTCCCGGTGGCGGATGTGCCCCGCCAGCGGCCAGGTCACGGTCTGCAGCCCGATATGGGGATGGGGGAGGACAGACATCGCGGTGCGGTCCGGTCCAAAGCTGTCCAGGAAGCACCAGGCCCCGATCGTGGGCAGTCCGCGCTGCGGCAGGGTGCGCTTGACGTTCATGGCGCGGACCCCGCCCAGCGGCACCTCGCGCTCGGGCCACAGCTGCAGGCAGGGGCCGGACGCCCCTCCGGCAGGGGCGGGCGGACAAACTTCCTGCTGGGGTGAAACTTCCAGGTTGGTCACGCCTCCACTTTAGGCCTGCGGGGTCCCAGGCTGGCGTTGTCTTGGCCGGCAAACCCACGGTTGCGCCAGTGCCAGTCTGCTTCCCCCGGCCACCCATCCGCGCCGGCCCGGGTACCGAATGGTTACAGTAGGGATTCCTTTGCGCGGATTAGGGCTTCAGCTGCTGAAGCCGGCTCCCGTTTGGGCTACCGTAACTATCAGCGTGCTGATGGCAATGTCGCGGTGCTGAGAACAGCCCGTCCAAGAGAACAGGTAAGTCCGCACCATGGACCAGGCGATGATCGAGTTCCGGAACGTCACGAAGCAGTACCCGGGCGGCCAGCCCGCAGTGGACGGGTTGTCCATGTCCATCGCCAAAGGCACTGTCACCGTCCTAGTGGGTCCTTCCGGCTGCGGCAAAACAACGTCCCTCAGAATGATCAACCGCATGGTGGAACCCACGTCCGGGACCATCACCGTGGACGGCCGGGACGTCACCTCAGTACCGGCGGCGGAACTGCGCCGGTCCATGGGCTACGTGATGCAGTCGGCAGGGCTGTTGCCGCACCGCTCGGTACTGGACAACATCGCCACCGTTCCGCGCCTGAACGGCGTCTCGAAAGCGGACGCACGGAAGCGTGCCGAGGAGCTCCTGGACGTGGTGGGCCTGGCGCACTCCCTGGGCAGGCGCTACCCGTCCCAGCTCTCCGGCGGCCAGCAGCAGCGCGTGGGCGTGGCACGCGCGCTTGCCGCAGACCCGCCCGTTCTCCTCATGGATGAGCCGTTCAGTGCGGTGGACCCCGTTGTCCGTGACGAACTCCAGCAGGAGCTGCTGCGCCTGCAGAAGGACCTTGCCAAGACCATCGTGTTCGTGACCCATGATATTGACGAAGCCACCATCCTCGGCGACAAGGTGGCCGTCTTTGCCACCGGCGGCAAGCTGGCCCAGTACGCCACGCCGGAGGAGATCCTGCGGGCGCCCGCAAACAACTTCGTGGCGTCCTTTGTTGGCCGGGACCGAGGCTTCCGCCATCTGGGCTTCACCCCGTCCGACGGCGTGGCGATCCATCCGGTGCCAACGATTATCCGGAGCGCCAACGGCTACGAGTCGGATTCCGGCGCTTCCGGCGGCTGGCAGTTGGTGGTGGACGCTGACAGGCGCCCGCTGGGCTGGTCGGCGCCGGGCACCGAGATGGAACTCGTTCCCGGCGGGTCCCTGTTCCGCCAGGGCGAGAGCCTGCGCCGGGCCCTGGACGCCGCCCTGTCCTCGCCGGCCGGGCTTGGTGTTGCCGTGGATTCCGAAGGCAGGGTCCTGGGCGTGGTCCGCGGTGGCGAGGTCCTGGCCCTGATCGAAGAAGCGCGCCAGGTGCGGCAGGCTGCCCTCTGATGGAATGGTTCCTGGCCAACACCGGCATGGTCCTGGAGCGCGGCGGCCAGCACCTGGTGCTGGCGCTGGTTCCCATGGTCCTCGGCCTGCTGTTTTCCATCCCGCTGGCGCAGTTGGCCCGGAAAAACAGGGCCCTTCGCTCCGTGGTGCTGACAGCCTCCTCCCTCCTCTACACCATCCCGTCCCTGGCGCTGTTCATCATCCTTCCCACCATCCTGGGGACCCGGATCCTCGATCCCCTCAACGTGGTGGTGGCGCTGACCATCTACGCCGTGGCACTGCTGGTGCGCGCTGCCCTCGACGCCTTCGATTCCGTGGATGCGGATGTCAGCCAGGCTGCGCAGGCCATGGGCTTTAAGCCGCTGGCCCGGTTCCTGCAGGTTGACCTGCCGCTCTCGTTGCCGGTCATGTTCGCCGGGTTGCGGGTGGTGTCCGTCAGCAACATCTCGCTGGTCAGCGTTGCGGCCCTGTTGGGCGTGGGCAACCTGGGGATGCTCTTCACGGACGGACTTCAGCGGGACTTCGTCACCGAGGTGGTGGTGGGGATCGTCGCCATCCTGGTCCTCGCGCTGGTGATGGATGCCGTCCTGGTCATGCTGGAACGCATCCTCACCCCGTGGGAGCGGGCAGGCAAGCAGCGGGGGAGCCACCATGCGGAGGCATCCGCCGCCGCGGAGCGGGCGACGACCACGGCGGGAGAAGCAGCGTGAGCAACGTCTTTTCCGATACTTTCGCCTGGCTCGCCGACCCGTTGCACTGGTCCGGGAGCATGGGCATTCCCGCCCGGCTGGGGGAGCACCTGCAGTACACCGGGCTGGTCATGCTGATCGCCACCGCCATCGCAGTTCCCGTCGGGCTTTTTGTGGGCCACACGGGAAGGGGGCGGGTGGCCGTCGTGGCTCTGGCCGGGGCCCTGCGCGCCCTGCCCACCCTCGGCCTGCTCATCCTGTTCGTCCTGCTGGCCGGCATCGGGCTCATGCCCCCGGTGTGGGCCCTGGTAATCCTCACCGTGCCCCCGCTCCTGGCCGGGACGTATGCCGGCATTTCAAGCGTGGACCCGAACGTGGTGGACGCCGCCCGGGCCATGGGGATGACCGAACTGCAAGTCCTGTTCCGGGCGGAGCTGCCCAATGCCCTCACCGTCATGTTTGGCGGGTTCCGCACCGGCGTGCTGCAGGTGATCGCCACCGTCTCCGTGGTTGCCTATATCAACCTCGGCGGCTTGGGCCGCTACCTCTTCGACGGCCTGGTCCTCAGCGACTTCCCCCAGATGCTGGGAGGTTCCCTCCTTATCGCGGCCCTGGCGATCGCCGTCGACCTTGTCCTGTCCCTGATCCAGAGGCTGTTCCTGACACCGGGCGCCTCGAAGCAGTCCCACCGCCGCCACGAGGCTGCGGTTGATCTCACAGACCCCGTGGTTGCGGAGGCTGTTGTACAAGGAGGTAAGTCATGAAAGAAAGCCGTCCCCAGCGCTTCGGCAGGCGGGCGTTCCGCGGCCTTGCCGCCGGACTTGGCCTGGCCGTGGCGCTGTCCGCCTGCGGCGGTTCGTCCGATCCGCTCAGCAAGGCACCCGCGTCCAGCGGCGGCGCGTCCGGTGGGGCCACCTCCCTGGTGGTGGGCTCCGCGGACTTCCCGGAGAGCCAGGTCATCGCCGAGCTGTACGCCGGAGCGCTGAATGCCAACGGAATTACTGCCACCACCAAACCGAACATCGGTTCCCGTGAGGTTTACTTCAAGGCCGTCCAGGACGGCTCGGTGGACGTAGTGCCCGACTACAGTGGCAACCTGCTGCTATACGTGGACAAGGAAGCCAAGGAAGTCTCCGCCGACGACATCGCCAAGGCCCTGCCCGGCAAGCTGCCGGACGGGCTGGGCGTGCTGGACGTCTCCAAGGCCGAGGACAAGGACGCCATGGTGGTCACCAAGGCAACCGCGGAGAAGTACCAGCTGAAGTCCATCGAGGACCTGGCCAAGGTCTGCAGCGAGATCGTGGTGGGAGCCCCGGCCACCTTCGCCGAGCGCGCCTACGGCCTGCCCGGGCTGAAGAAGAACTACAACTGCGTCCCCAAGAAGCTTGAGCCCTTCAGTGACGGCGGCGGCCCGGTAACGCTCAAGGCGCTGCTGGAGAACCAGGTGCAGGTGGCGGATATCTACACCACCACGCCGTCCATCGCCGACAACGACCTGGTGGTGCTGGAGGATCCCAAGAACAACTTCATCGCCCAGCAGGTCCTGCCGCTGTACAACAAGGCGAAGATGACGGACAAGGCCAAGCAGGCGCTGAACTCGGTATCCAGCACCCTCACCACGGATGACCTGATCAACCTCAACCGGGCGGTCAGCGGCAGCCAGAAGCAGGATGCCAAGGCGGCGGCAACCGCGTGGCTCAAGGACAAGGGCATCGTCAAGTAAGGAGTCCAGCCCCACCGCATGGGCAGGGGACAGGCTGGTGATGACGACGGCGGCTGCCGGACTTCCAAAGGTCCGGCAGCCGCCGTCGGCCATGTGGTGGACGTCTCAACGGCCGTGCATCCTTCCTGTGGCATATTTGAGGGATGGCAGAATTCAGGCAGTCCACGAAGCTCCACAACGTCCTCTATGACATCCGTGGACCCATCCTTCAGGCCGCCCAGCAGATGGAGGCGGAGGGCCACAGGATCCTCAAACTGAACATCGGAAACCCGGCGCCGTTCGGCTTCGAGGCGCCGGACGCCATCCTGGTGGACATGATCCGCCACCTGCCGCACGCCCAGGGCTACAGCGATTCCCGCGGCATCTTTTCCGCGCGCACCGCCGTCTCGCAGTACTACCAGACCCGGGGCATCCAAAACATCCACGTAGACGACATCTACCTGGGCAACGGCGTCAGCGAACTCATCACCATGTCCCTGATGGCACTGCTGGATGGTGGGGACGAGGTCCTCATCCCCACCCCTGACTACCCGCTGTGGACAGCATCGGTAGCGCTGGCGGGCGGCAAGCCGGTGCACTACCTCTGCGATGAGGAATCCGGCTGGCAGCCTGACCTTGAGGACATGGAAGCCAAGATCACGCCCCGCACTAAGGGAATCGTGGTGATCAACCCGAACAACCCCACCGGCGCCGTCTACCCCGAAGAGACGCTGAAACGGATTGTAGCCCTGGCCGAAAAGCACGGCCTGGTGATTTTCGCCGACGAGATCTACGAGAAGATCCTGTACGAGGACGCCGTCCATGTGAACCTTGCCAAGCTCACCGGCGACCATGTCCTGTGCCTGACGTTCAGCGGGCTGTCCAAGGCATACCGGGTCTGTGGGTACCGCGCCGGCTGGATGGCAATTTCCGGCCCCAAAAAGGACGCGGCAGACTACCTTGAAGGCATCAGCCTCCTGGCAAACATGCGCCTCTGCGCCAACGTTCCCGCCCAGCACGCCATCCAGACGGCGCTCGGGGGCTACCAGAGCATCAACGACCTGATCCTCCCGGGCGGACGGCTGCTGGAGCAGCGCAACAAAGCCTATGAAATGCTCAACGCCATCCCCGGCGTCAGCACGCAGCAGGCCCGCGGCGCCCTCTACCTGTTCCCGAAGCTGGACCCGGAGGTGTACCACATCAGGGATGACGAGAAGTTTGTCCTTGACCTCCTCAGGGATCAGAAAATCCTGGTCTCGCATGGCCGGGCCTTCAACTGGGTGCGCCCGGACCACTTCCGCATGGTGACGCTGCCCAATGTCAAGGACATCGAAGAAGCTGTCGGCCGAATGGGGGACTTCCTAAGCAGGTACCAGGGGAACTAGCCTGTGCTCACGGGCCCGCCGGTCCGTGCAACCTTGCGGAAAGGACTCCCATGGCCCGCGTCGTCGGCTTCGACCAGCATCCCTCCGAAACCCTGCGGGTCGGGAAGGGATTTTCCCTCGCAGGGGTGGATCCCGACTCAACGCCCGGATACAGCGGAAGCAAGGCCGACGGCCGCCTGCTGCTGGCCGAGATGGATGGCCAGCTCTCTGAGTTGCAGGAAAAGCTCTTTGCCGAATCACGCTTCGGCGGGACCAAACGGATCCTGCTGATCCTGCAGGCGATGGACACCGCAGGCAAGGGCGGCATCGTCAGCCATGTCATGGCTGCCATGGACCCGCAGGGCGTCCAGTTCAAGGCCTTCAAGGCGCCCACGGATGAGGAAAAGTCCTACGACTTCCTGTGGCGGATCGAAAAGGAAGTCCCGGCCGCGGGCATGGTGGGTGTGTTCGACCGTTCCCACTACGAGGACGTCCTGATCCACCGGGTCCACGGCTGGGCCACCCCGGACGAGATCAAGCGGCGCTACGTGGCAATCAACGAGTTCGAGGCCAGACTGTCAGACTCAGGGACGCATGTCCTCAAGGTGATGCTCCACATCAGCGGAGACGAGCAGAAGGAACGGCTGCTGGCCCGGCTGGACAATCCCGCAAAGCACTGGAAATACAACCGGGGCGACCTGGACGAACGCGCCTTCTGGGATGATTACATGAGCGCGTACCAGGCGGCGATCGACGAAACGAGCACGGCGACCGCGCCCTGGCACGTTGTTCCCGCCAATAAGAAATGGTTCGCCCGGATTGCGGTCCAGCAACTGCTGCTCGGCGCTTTGTCCGGCATGAACCTGAAGTGGCCGAAGGCCGAGTTCGATGTCGCCACGGAGCGGGACCTGGTGGCCCGCTCCTGACACCTGTTCCCCACGCGGCGGTGCTGTCGGTTTTAGCTCTTCCGGTGGATTAAAGTGGCTGGTCCCTGGCGGCTGCCAGCCGCTTCCGGGCGCCTTCCAGCCACTCCTCGCACCGTGCGGCCAGCGCCTCGCCGCGCTCCCACAGGGCCAGGGACTCCTCCAGGCTTGCCCCTCCTGCCTCCAGCCTGCCCACCACGGCTATCAGCTGCTCCCGCGCCTCCTCGTAGCTCAGCGCTGCGACGTCGGACTCTGGTTTCTGTTCGGTCATGCCTTCTCTTCCAATTCCTGGTGGTGGTCCGGGTTTCCTGTTGATGCCCCGGTGGACGTGGCGCCGAAGCGCCCCTCCGCAACGCGGATGGACAGGGCGGCGCCCGCGGGCGCTTCGGCGGGACGGCGGACAACAGCGTGTCCGGCTTCCGCGATCCGGGCGGCCTGGTCTCCTGCCAGTTCAACGACGGCGTACCCCCGGTCCAGCGTCTTCTGCGGGGAGAGGGCGCGTACCTGCGCTTTCAGGTGCTCAAGCTGGTCCGCAGCCCGCACCACCGTGGAGCTCACTGCAGCGGAGGAGCGCCGCAGCAGCCGCTCGATTTCCTCGGCCCGGACGGAGACCATGCCCTCGGGTGCCGCCATGACGGGCCGGGAATGCAGTGCCGCCAGCCGGTCCGATTCGCGGTCCACCAGCCGTTCCATGCAGCGCCGCAGCTGTTCCCGCGCCTGGCGCACGCCGGCAAGTTCCTCGGAGACTTCGGGAACAATCCGCTTGGCGGCATCGGTGGGGGTGGAGGCCCTGAGGTCTGCAACATAATCCAACAGCGGGCGGTCCGCCTCATGGCCAATGGCGCTCACCACCGGCGTGGCGGCAGCAGCCACGGCCCGGACCAGTTCCTCACTGTTGAATGGCAGCAGATCTTCCAGCGCCCCGCCGCCACGGGCGATGACGATGACGTCCACCTCGGGCCGGGCGTCCAGCTCACGCAGGGCGCGGACCACCTGGGCCACCGCGGTATTCCCCTGGACAGCAACCTCGCGGATCTCAAACTCCACCGCCGGCCACCGCAGTGCCGCGTTCCGCAGGATGTCCTTCTTTGCGTCCGAGTCGCGCCCCGTGATGAGGCCGATGCGGTGCGGCAGCAAAGGCAGGGCTTTCTTTCGGGAGTCGGCAAACAGGCCCTCGGCCGCCAGGGCCTGGCGCAACCGCTCAATCCTGGCCAGCAAGTCGCCCAGACCCACCGGCCGGATGTCCCGTACCAGCATGTTGAGCCTGCCGGTCTTGAGCCAAAATTCCGGTTTCAGGAGGGCCACCACCCGCGAACCACGCTCCAGCGGCAGGTTCTGCCGTTCCAGCACCTTGGTCCAGACGGACGCCGGAAGGGATACCTCTGCATCCACGTCACGAAGCGTGAGATAGGCGTTGGTGCCGCGGCGGTTCAGTTCGATGACCTGGCCCTCCACCCACGCCGACGGGGTGCGGTCGATATGGGCCTTCAGCTTCTGCGAGAGCAACTGCAGCGGCCAGGGGTTATCCGGGCTTGTCTCCGCTGCGGTGGCCGGCAGGGTAGTGGGTGCGGCACCCGGAAGAGAAGCCTGGTCAGACATGCGGACGCCGTTGCGGGGCTGGTGCTGCGGGCATGGGGTCCTTCAACTGTTGTGGGCGGTCAATCAACCTTATCCATAAGGTCTAGCACCGGGGACTGACAGGGACAGCCCACCGATCCTGCCTAGGATGGGGTAAGGCCCCCAACCCCGAAGGACCTGTTGTGCGCACTTTTGTCTCTGCCATCGCCACCGTGCTGGGCATCCTCCTGGCCGCCGTTGCCGTTCCCGCCCTGTGGGTGGACCGGAACATCGTCCAGGAAGACGGGTTTGTCCGTCTTGCAGCTCCGCTCGGCAAGGATTCAGAATTCCAAAGGAAACTGGCTGCTGCGGCGGTGGGAACGATCGATACCGGATCGGTTCCGGGTTTTCTGTCGGGGCTGGTCCAGCCGATGCTTGAGAAGGCAGCGGAGTCACTGACCGGGCTCCCCGGTTATCCGGCGGCCTGGGAGGAGACGCTCCGCAGGAGCCACCGCCTGAGCTTCGCTGATCCCGCAGCCGGGGCGCAGGAAGGTGCTTCGGCGTCATCGCTGACCCTTGATGTCGCCCCGCTGGTAGCCCTCGGCTCTGAGGAGATTTCGCGCACCACCCGGCTGCCCCTCGACCCGCCGCAGCAAACGCTGATCAACGTCGGCCAGCCGGCACAAAAGGAGTGGACTGAGCGGCTGGCCACATATGCACCCATGGGCTTCATCCTGGCCATCGGTTCGGCTCTGGCGTTCCTGCTGGCCCTTGTAGCGGCACGCCGCCGCTGGACTGTGCTGCTGACTGCCGGGCTCGGAGCCCTGGCCCTCGCGGGGCTGTGGGGGCTGGGCTTACAGCTGGGCTCGGCCCGTGCCCAGGCCACGGACACCGGCAATGCAGTGGCCAACATGTTCCGTGATGAGTTCCTGGCCGCGGCAGGCACCGATTTCCAAACGTGGATCACCACCGCCGCGGTTACGGGCGGTGTCCTGGTGGCAGCAGGCGTTGTGACATTGTTCGCATCCCGGAGACGGACGCGGACCAGCCGGTAGCATGGAGGGATGACCACCTCGGCTGTATCCCTCTCGATGCCAACCATTCCGCGCAGGCGCCGCTCGCCTGAGGAAGTAGCAGCTGCAGCCCCGGTGAACGGCACCAAGAAGGTGCTGCTGGCTGCTCCCCGTGGCTACTGCGCTGGTGTTGACCGGGCCGTGATCGCGGTCGAAAAGGCGCTGGAGCACTACGGGCCGCCCGTGTATGTCCGCAAGCAGATTGTCCACAACGTCCACGTGGTCAGCTCGCTGGAGGAAAAGGGCGCCATCTTTGTGGACGAGACAGACGAAGTTCCCGAAGGCGCCTTGGTGATCTTCTCTGCGCACGGCGTGTCCCCGGCAGTGGTGGAGTCCGCCGAAAACCGCGGGCTCCGCACCATCGATGCCACGTGTCCGCTGGTCACCAAGGTGCACAAGGAAGCCGTGCGCTTCGCGAAGGACGATTTCGACATCCTCCTGATCGGCCACGACGGCCACGAGGAGGTGGAAGGCACCTCCGGTGAAGCACCGGAACACATTCAGATCATCAACGGACCCCACGAAGTGGACAAGGTAACCGTCCGTGACCCCGAAAAGGTCATCTGGCTTTCGCAGACCACGCTGAGCGTGGACGAGACCATGGAGACCGTCCGGCTGCTCAAGGATCGGTTCCCCACCCTCCAGGACCCGCCCAGTGATGACATCTGCTACGCCACCACCAACCGCCAGGTGGCCATCAAGAAGATTGCGCCCAAGGCCGACCTGGTGATCGTGGTTGGTTCGGCCAACTCGTCGAACTCCGTCCGCCTGGTGGAAGTGGCACTCGAGTACGGCGCCAAGGCCTCGTACCGGGTGGACTTCGCCAACGAGGTTGACGAATCCTGGTTCGAGGGCGTCGCCACCGTGGGTGTCACGTCCGGGGCATCCGTTCCGGAGGTGCTGGTGCAGGATGTGCTGAGGCTGCTGGCCGACTACGGCTACGGCACGGTGGAGGAAGTGGTTACAGCAGAGGAAGACCTGCTGTTCTCGCTGCCCAAGGAGCTCCGCGCAACCCTGAAACAGGCCGGTGACGTCAGCCGCGCCCTGGGCGGGCGCAGGCCCCGCAGCTGACAACAGCCAACAGTTCAAGCAGAAGTAAAAGGATGGGCCGGGCAGTTATCAACTGCCCGGCCCATCCTGCATCCACCGGCTCTTTCAGGCTGCTTCGTCGTCGCCTTGGAGTTCCGGTGCCACGAGCGCCCGCGGGGTCACCTCCACGACGGGGGGCGCCACCAGGCCTGACTCCTCGAGGGAGTTGAGCTTCCGGGCCGTAGGCAGGACTCTGGCTTCCAAGGTGCCCACCATGGCGTTGTAGCGGTCCACCGATGACTTCAGGGAAGATCCCAGTTTGGTGACGTTTTCACCCAGGGTCCCCATCCGGTCGTACAGCTGCCGGGCGAGCTCGAACAGCTCGCGGGCACTGTCCGTCAGGACGTCCTGGCGCCAAGTGAAGGCCACTGACTTCAGCACGGCAAGGAGGGTACTCGGTGATGCAAGGACCACGTTGCGGGACAACGCGTGGTCCAGGAGCCCGGCGTCGGCCATCAGTGCCGCCGCCAGGATGGATTCGGCCGGAATGAAGCAGACCACCAGTTCAGGCGAGTTCCCCGGGATGTCCCAATACTTCTTGCTTCCCAGCGAATCGACGTGTGCCCTGAGCGCCTTGGCATGCGCCGCCAGCAGGGCCTCCCGGTTCCGGCCGTCGTTCACCGACTGCAACCCGGACGGCTGGCCCGGGCGCGGGTCAACCGCCCCCAGCTCCTGCGCCTCCAGGTAGGACGACAACGGGACTTTGGCGTCCACCACCAGCTGCTTATCGCCGGGCAGCAGCACCACCAGGTCCGGGCGGACAGCTGCATCGTGGCCGGCGCTGTGCACCTGCTCCACGAAGTCCACGTGGCGGAGCATGCCCGCAGCCTCGACTACACGCCGGAGCTGCACCTCGCCCCACTGGCCCCTGGCGCTGTTGGAACGCAGGGCCGATTCCAGGGCATGCGTGGACCGGATGAGCTGCTCATCGGAAAGCCTGGCCTCCTGCAGCTGCTGCGCCAGCTGGCCGTACTGTTCCACCCGGTCCCGCTCCAGCAGTGCCACCTGCTGCTGGACCGCGGAAAGCTTCTCCGCCACGGGAGCCAGGGCACGCAGGACGCTGCCGTCCTGCGTCCTTGCCTCACCCAGCTCATGGTTCTGTACCGCCAAAAGCCGCCGCTCGGCGTCGGCCCCTGCCAGCTGTGCCGTGACCTCTGAAAGCCGGGACGACACCTGGTCAAAGTCGGACTCCAAAGCATGGGAGTTCCTGCGCAGTGAAAAATACGTGGCAGCGGCGCCGGCAAGCGCACCGAGCAGCAGCATGAGAAGGGCCAGAATCAAGGCAAAAGCATCCATGGCTTCACTGTTGCACGGGGCCCTGACAATCAGGGGCAGTGACATCCCCCGGTACTGGCTGCCGGGGCCCTGCGGGTAGAATCAATGCTCGTGGCTCTTACTATTGGCATCGTCGGACTGCCCAACGTCGGCAAATCAACCCTCTTCAATGCGCTCACCCGCAACCAGGTGCTGGCCGCGAACTACCCGTTCGCCACCATCGAACCCAATGTGGGCGTCGTGAACCTCCCGGACCCCAGGCTCCAGAAGCTCGCCGGCATCTTCGGCTCGCAGCGTGTCCTGCCTGCCGCCGTGTCCTTCGTCGACATCGCAGGCATCGTCAAGGGCGCCTCCGAGGGGGAGGGGCTGGGAAACCAGTTCCTGGCCAACATCCGCGAGGCAGAAGCCATCGCCCAGGTTGTCCGGGTCTTTGACGACCCCGATGTGGTGCACGTTGACGGCAAAGTGGATCCGCGCTCGGACATGGAGACCATCAACACCGAGCTGATCCTCGCCGACCTGCAGACCATCGAAAAGGCCATCCCGCGGATCGAAAAAGAAGTCAAGATCAAGAAGCGGGAGGCCGCCGAGCTTGCCGCCGTTAAGGCCGCGCAGGCCGTGCTGGAGCGTGGAGACACCATCTACTCCTCCATCAAGAGCGACAAGCTGGAGATGGAGCACCTCAAGGAACTGGGGCTGCTGACGGCCAAGCCCTTTATCTACGTGTTCAATGCGGACGAAGGCATCCTGGGCAGTCCGGAAAAACAGGAGGAGCTGCGCGCCATGGTGGCCCCGGCGGACTGCATCTTCCTTGACGCGAAGCTCGAAGCCGACCTCGTGGAACTGGATGAGGAAGAAGCGCGCGAGATGCTGGAGATGAACGGCCAGGACGAATCCGGCCTGGACCAGCTGGCGCGCGTGGGCTTCCACACCCTGGGGCTGCAGACTTATCTGACCGCCGGGCCCAAGGAAGCACGGGCCTGGACCATCCGGCAGGGGGACACGGCACCGCAGGCGGCCGGCGTCATCCACTCCGACTTCCAGCGCGGGTTCATCAAGGCCGAGGTGGTCTCCTTCCACGACCTCGTGGAGGCCGGATCCATGGCGGAGGCAAAGTCCCGCGGCAAGGTCCGCATCGAAGGCAAGGAATACGTTATGGCCGACGGCGACGTGGTGGAGTTCCGCTTCAACGTCTAGCGCCGGCCCTACAGACGCGGCGGACCACCGGTATCCGGCGGGTAGGGAGGCTGTTGCCGGGGCCCATAGGGGGGAGCGGCTGATGCCTGACCGTATTGGGCTGCCGAGTAGCTGTCGAAGCGCTGGCCGAACGGGTTCTCCCGCTGCGCGAGCAGCACGACGAGCGCAATCCACCCAAGCACCGGGATGAGGGCGAGCAGCAGCATCCAGGCGCTGAGGTTCGCGTCGTGAAGGCGCCGGGCCGCCACCGCGAGGGACGGGACCACTGTGGCGAGGAACCATAAACCACCCAGGGCGCTGGACCCCGTCACTTGGCCGTTGACCACGTTGGGGTTGATCGAGTTCAGCACCGCGGAGGTCAACCCCGAAGCGAGGAACCACCACCAATATTCGCTGCGGCTCGCGCGGCCCGCGAAGACCGCGTACTTCTGAAAAACGCGTTTGACCGCGTCGGCCGGCGGGGCGCCATAATAGGGCAGTTCGAGGGGCGGGACTGCGCTGCGGGACGCATCTGCAGGTTGGGGGATGCTCATTGCGCCGTTCCTTCCCTAGGGTTCCAATGCCAGCATGCTACGGAACCGGTCAGGGTCCGGGCTTGGGCCGTAGGTCCCGTCCGCCGCGTGGGACACCCCTTTAGTCTGCAGGGGATTCCGGATCGGTTGCCGGGCATCGGCACCAAGTATCCTGACTATGTAGGGCGTGATCGTGGCGAGCCCGTCCCCTCCGGAGAGGGCAAAACACAAGGAGGCGGCATGCCGGTCCGGCGTCTGATGCAGTTACTCATCGCCGCGTTGGCGGCTGCCCTGGTTCTTTCGGGCTGCTCGGGCGGCGGCGCCCCGTCGGTGGTGGTGGGGGAGGCAAAGCGCGGTGGCAGCGTGACGGCGGCAGAGGTTAACGCCTTCTCATCGTTCAATCCCTACAGCGCGAACGGCAATACCGACATCAATTCGAAGATCGGTGCCATCACACACTCGGGCTTTTTCTATCTCGATGACAGCTCAAAAGTGGTCAGGAACGACAAGTTCGGGCAGTTCGAGAAGGTCTCTGACCAGCCGCTGAAGGTGAAGTACACGGTCAACGAGGGCGTGAAGTGGTCAGACGGTGCGCCCATCAGCGCTGCCGACCTCCTGTTGAGCTGGGCCGCCGGTTCCGGTTACTTCGATGACGTCGATCCCGCGGCCGGCAGGGGCACGAAATACTTCTCCGTTGCCTCTGACACCACAGGTCTGGCCGGCACCCTGTTTCCCGAAATCGGCTCGGACAACCGTTCAATCACCATCGAGTACGCCGCACCGTACGCTGACTGGGAAGTCGCGTTCGACGTCGGCCTCCCGGCCCACGTCGTCGCCGCCAAGAGCGGGCTGAACGATGAGGAAGACCTGGTTAAACTCCTCAAGGACACGCCGCGCGGGAACCCGGAGAAGCCGGTGTCCAACCCCGCGCTCAAGAAAGTCAGCGACTTCTGGAATACCGGGTTCGATACAAAATCCATTCCCGATGATCCGGCGCTCTACCTGTCCAGCGGCCCCTACATCGTCCGCGACATTGTGCCGGAAGTATCCATGAAACTGGTCCGGAACCGGGACTACGTTTGGGGCCCGGAACCCTGGCTCGACGAAATCAATATCAGGTTCACCGGGGCAGTGCCGGCCGCGGTCGATGCCCTGCGCAACGGCCGGGCGGACGTCATCTCGCCCCAGCCCTCAGCCGCAACGGACGATCTCCTCACGGGCCTGTCGGGCCAGGGCATCACCGTGGAACGGTACAAACAGTCCGGCTACGACCATCTGGACCTCAACTTCTCCGGACCGTTCGCCGGCAAGGACGTCCGGGAAGCCTTCCTCAAAACGGTTCCGCGGCAGGCCATCGTGGACGCAGTGCTGGGAACCCTGGTGCCCGACAACAAGCCGTTGGACTCACACGTCTTCCTGCCCGGACAGCCTAAATACGATGAGACGGTCAAAAAGAACGGCTCTTCGGACTACGCCGAGGTGGACATCGACGCCGCCAAAGGCCTTTTGAAGGGTGCCACGCCCACCATCCGGATCCTCTATAACCGGGACAACCCCAACCGTGCCAAGGCGTTCGCCCTGATCCGCGACTCTGCCGGACTGGCGGGATTCCGTGTGGTGGACGGCGGCCAGGGGAGTGCCGACTGGGCGGCCGCCCTCAGCCGGGGCGGCTACGACGCCGCGCTGTCCGGATGGATTGGCACGGAAGCCGGCGTGAGCCGGGTGCCGCAAATCTTCCGCACGGGGGCGGGCAGCAATTTCACGGGATATTCCGACGGCGACGCGGACAAGGTCATGGAGCAACTGGCGGTGACCACGGACCTGGGCAAGCAGGACGAACTCCTTGCCGAGATTGACAAGCATGTCTGGGAGGACGCGTACGGGCTGCCGCTCTACCAAACCCTGGGGACAACTGCCTTCAGTTCCCGCATGGCCGGCGTGAAGACCAGCCCCGGGCCCCTCGGCGTGTGGTGGAACGTATGGGAGTGGCGGCTGTCCGGAGCAGCCGCGTCCCTTTAGGTCTTCCGGCCCTAGCGGAGCCTTCCTGCCGCCGATTCGCCGTCGGGCCTACCGGCGAGTAGCATGTGACGTGCCTAACTATCTACCCTGGACTGGGGCATTTCACTGCGCCGGTCACGGTTTGGCAACGGAGTACCAGTATCTGGACTTCGTGCGGTTAGGCTAACTCGTATTATGTAGGTTTCGTCACAGCGGTGAGCTGCGTCCGGCCTGCGGGGAAGCACCAGATTTCCCCTATATATCTCTCCCACAACTCATAGGAGGCGGAATGCGTTTTACGCGCACTTCCAAAGCACTGGGCATCGTGGCAATCGCCGCGCTTGCCCTGACCGGGTGCGGTGCCGGCGGCGGCAGCACTGACGGGTCCAGCAATGCTGCAGGCGATCCGAACAAGGTCATTACCGCTTACAACAGCGAACCGCAAAACCCCTTGCTGCCAGCAAACACCAATGAAACGAACGGCGGCCGCGTCATCAACCTGCTTTTCGAAGGCCTCCGCACGTATGATGCGGACGGCAAAGCAGTGAACTCGCTGGCTGAGTCCATCGACTCCTCCGACGCGCAGAACTGGACCATCAAGGTCAAGCAGGGCCAGAAGTTCACCAACGGCGAGGCCATCACGGCCAAGACCTTCGTGGACTCCTGGAACTTCGCCGCCAACTCCAAGAACCTGCAGAACAACAGCTTCTTCTTCGAGTCCATCGAAGGCTACGAGGATGTTTCCGCCGTGAACACGGAGAAGTCCGCGGACGGCAAGACCACCACCACGCCTGCTCCCAAGGCTGCCACCATGTCCGGCCTGGCAGCAACCGACGATTCCACCATCACCGTCAAGCTCGTCCAGCCCGAGGCAGACTGGTCCCTGCGCTTGGGATACTCCGCCTTCTACCCACTCCCGTCCGCCGCGCTGGCCGACCCCAAGACCTTCGGCGAAAACCCCGTGGGCAACGGACCCTACAAGTTCGAAAAGCAGGGCGCCTGGGTCCACGACCAGTCAATCGCGCTGGTGAAGAACGCGGACTACAAGGGTCCACGCGAGGCAAAGAACGGTGGCATAACGTTCAAGTTCTACACGGATCCGGGCCCCGCCTACACTGACCTGCAGGCCGACAACCTGGACATCACAGACGTTCTGCCGTCGAACGCCACAAAGACCTATGTCTCCGACTTCCAGGACCGCAACGCCACCAAGCCGGTTGCCACGAACGCCACCTTGAACATCCCGGGCTACAACCCGAACTTCCAGGGTGAAGCCGGCAAGCTGCGCCGCCAGGCGCTGTCCTACGCCATCAACCGTGAAGAAATCACCAAGGTAGTCTTCAACGGCACCCGCACCCCGGCCAAGGCATTCGTCCCGCCGGTCATCGACGGGTTCAAGGAAGGCCTCAAGGGCAGCGAAGTCCTGAAGTTCGACGCCGCAAAGGCCAAGGACCTGTGGACACAGGCTGAAAAGATCCAGCCGTACGACAACTCGAAGCCGCTCCAGATTGCCTCCAACACCGATGGTGGCCACAAGGAATGGATCGACGCCGTTGCCAACGGCTTCAAGAACAACCTCGGTATCCAGGCTGAAATCCAGCCGTTCGCCAAGTTTGCTGAGGTCCTCAACCTGCGCAAGTCCCAGCAGCTGCCCGGCCTGACCCGCGCGGGCTGGCAGGGTGACTACCCGTCGCTGTACAACTTCCTGGGACCGGTCTGGGCCACGGGCGCTTCCTCCAACTACGAGAAGTACTCGAACCCTGAGTTCGACAAGCTGCTCAAGGAGGGCCTGGCTGCGAAGAGCACCGACGATGCGAATGCCAAGTTCAACCAGGCGCAGGAAGTTCTGTTCCAGGACCTGCCCGGCCTGCCGCTTTGGGACTACGCCAAGGCGATTGTGTGGAGCAACAACGTTGTGAAGGCCGAAACTGGCTGGAACGGCGAAATTCTCTACTACAACATCACGGCAAAGTAAGTCCTCAGATCTAACTTGCCAGCAGGTGCGTTGGGGGTCCGGTTACGGCCGGGCCCCCATTCGCTTGCAAGGGCAGGAAGGCATTCATGAACTCGTTCTTCTCCTTACCGGAAAGCAGGTGACCCTGTGATCCGGTTTATCCTGCGCCGACTCCTTCAGGTGATCCCTGTCTTCCTCGGCACTACACTCCTCGTCTATTACATGGTGTTCGCCCTGCCGGGCGACCCCATCGCGGCGCTCTTCGGTGACCGGCAGCCCCCGCAGGCTGTCATTGACACGCTGCGCAGCCAGTACAACCTTGACCAGCCGTTCTGGGTCCAATACGGACTCTTCCTCAAGAACCTCTTCACCTTTAATCTCGGCAATGACTTCACGGGCCAACCCATCGCTGCCACGTTGGCTCGGGTGTTCCCGGTTACAGCCATGCTGGCGATTGAGGCCCTGATTATTCAGGCGGTCTTCGGCGTAGCGTTCGGCGTTTTCGCCGGCCTGCGCCGCGGCGGCTGGTTCGATTCAACCGTCCTGGTAGCCTCGCTGGTGGTTATCGCAGTCCCCACCTTTGTGCTGGGCTTCGTTTTCCAGCTGGTCTTCGGTGTGCAACTCGGCTGGGCCAAACCCACCGTGGGCGCCAATGCAAACTGGGGAAACCTGTTGTTGCCGGCTGTGGTCCTGGGGCTTGTTTCCTTTGCCTATGTGCTGCGCCTGACCCGCGCATCGGTAAGCGAAGGCATGAACGCCGACTTCGTCCGAACAGCTACGGCAAAAGGACTGTCCCGGCCCCGGGTGGTTCTGGCGCACATTCTGCGCAACTCGCTGATCCCGGTGGTGACCTACCTGGGAGCCAACCTCGGCGGCCTGATGGGCGGCGCCATTGTCACCGAGGGCATCTTCAATGTACCGGGCGTGGGCAACAAGCTCTATCAGGCAGTCCTCCGCAGCGAAGGCCCCACCATCGTCTCCATCGTCAGCGTACTGGTGCTGGTATTCGTCGTAGCCAACCTGCTCGTCGATCTCCTGTACGCCTGGCTTGATCCGAGGATCCGCTATGACCAGTAACAACAGCCACTTTGTGGCACCCATTGAGGAAACGCCGCTCCTGGCCACAGACGCTGTCAAGGCTGACCAGGCTCCGCTCAGCCTGTGGGCAGACGCCTGGCGCAAGCTCCGCCGTCGTCCGCTGTTCATCATCTCGGCATTGCTGATTTTGGTGCTGGTTGTGATCGCGTTGTTCCCGGGCCTGTTCTCGTCAGTGCCCCCCAACGAGGGTTGTGAGCTTGCCAACTCCGAGGGCGGGCCTGCTCCTGGACATCCGTTCGGCTTTACGTTCCAGGGCTGTGATGTGTACTCCCGCGTCATTCACGGCACTCAGGCGTCCCTTTCCGTGGGCATTCTTTCCGTCCTCTGCGTCCTCATCGTCGGGGTGACCTTCGGTGCCCTCGCCGGCTTCTATGGCGGCTGGCTGGACACCGTTCTCGCCCGGCTCGGTGACATCTTCTTCGCTTTGCCACTGATTCTCGGGGCGCTTGTCATCACGCAGCTGCCCCTTTTCAGGGCAAACAAGAGCGTCTGGACGGTGGTTTTCGTCATCTCGCTGCTTGCGTGGCCGCAAATGGCGCGCATCACCCGCGGCGCAGTCATCGAGGTTCGCAACGCCGACTTCGTGACAGCGGCCCGGGCGCTCGGCGTATCGAAATTCGGCACGTTGGTAAAACATGTGCTGCCGAACGCGCTGGCACCCGTGATCGTCCTTGCCACCCTGGAGCTCGGCGTCTTCATCGTGGCTGAAGCAACCCTGTCCTTCCTGGGAATCGGACTGCCCGAAGGCGTCATGTCCTGGGGTCACGATATTTCGGCGGCACAGACCTCCATACGCACACACCCGCAGATCATGCTCTACCCGGCCGCGGCGCTGTCCATCACGGTGTTGAGCTTCATCATGCTTGGTGACGCCGTACGTGACGCCCTTGACCCGAAGAGCCGTCAGCGATGAGAGATAACGAGATGACAAGTCCAGACGTCCGCATTGATGAGGCCGGCACCACCGGCGTTAGGCCGCTGCTCGAAATCCTTGACCTGGCCATCACCTTCAGGACCGGCAGCGGCGAAGTCCAGGCTGTACGGAATGCGCACCTCACCATCATGCCCGGTGAAACGGTCGCCATCGTGGGGGAGTCCGGCTCCGGCAAATCCACCACCGCCCTGGCGGCCATCGGACTCCTGCCCAACAACGGCACGGTGTCCGGCGGACAGATCCTGCTTGACGGCGAGGACATCGCCCACGCCAGCGAGCATCGCATGATCGAACTGCGCGGCAACACCATCGGCATGGTCCCGCAGGACCCTATGTCCAACCTGAACCCCGTGTGGAAGATCGGCTACCAGGTCCGGGAAACACTGCGGGCGAACGGCCGTCCCAGCGGGCCGGACGATATCGCCAAGGTGCTGTCCCAGGCTGGACTGCCGGACGCCAAGCGCCGTGCCAACCAGTACCCGCACGAGTTCTCGGGCGGAATGCGCCAGCGTGCACTGATCGCCATCGGCCTCTCCTGCCAGCCGCGCCTGCTGATTGCGGACGAGCCGACGTCGGCCCTCGACGTCACCGTCCAGCGGCAGATCCTGGATCACCTGGAGACCATGACCAGCGAGCTGGGCACCTCGGTCCTGCTGATCACCCACGACCTGGGCCTGGCAGCCGAGCGCGCAGACAAGGTCGTGGTCATGTACCAGGGCCGCGTTGTTGAAGCGGGACCGTCGCTGGAATTGCTCCGCAACCCGCAGCACCCCTACACCAAGCGGCTCGTGGAGTCCGCTCCGTCCCTGGCCAGCCGCCGTATCCAGGTGGCCAAGGAGCAGGGAGTGGAGACGACGGACCTGCTGGCGCCCGCCGTCGAGACGGTGAAGCCCGAAACCTTCCTGCAGATCCAGGACCTGCGGAAGGTGTACAAGCTCCGCCAGGGGCTGGGCAAGTCAACGGACTTCGCGGCTGTTGACGGCGTGAGCTTCGACGTCCGGCGTGGAACCACGACGGCGATCGTGGGGGAGTCGGGATCCGGCAAGTCCACAGTGGCCAAGATGGTCCTCCAGCTGGAGAAGCCGACGGACGGCAGGATCCTGTTCGACGGCGTCGACACCTCCGCACTGAAGCCTGCTGAACTGTTCAAGTTCCGCAGGCGGGTCCAGCCGATCTTCCAGGACCCGTACGGCTCCCTCGATCCGATGTACAACATCTACCGCACGATCGAAGAACCGCTCCGGGTCCACAAGATCGGGGACCAGGCCAGCCGGGAGAAGAAAGTCCGGACGCTGCTGGACCAGGTTGCGCTGCCCCAGTCCGCCATGCAGCGGTACCCGAACGAGCTGTCGGGCGGCCAGCGGCAGCGTGTCGCCATTGCCCGGGCGCTTGCGCTGGACCCCGAGGTCATCATCTGTGATGAGGCCGTATCCGCGCTGGACGTGCTGGTGCAGGCGCAGGTACTGAACCTGCTCGCCGACCTGCAGGCCAACCTTGGGCTGACCTACCTGTTCATCACCCACGACCTTGCGGTGGTTCGGCAGATCGCGGACCACGTGTGCGTGATGGAGAAGGGCCGCCTGGTGGAAACCGGCTCCACGGACGACGTCTTCGAATCGCCCCAGCAGGACTACACCAAGGCCCTGCTCAACGCCATTCCGGGGGCGAAGCTGATGCTTCCGCCCGAGGTGGCGTAGCGGGAAGTTTCCTGTAAAGGGCTGAAGCCGGGACCTTCGGGTCCCGGCTTCAGCCCTTTACACCGTTCGTTCCCGCTGGTGCCGGGGTTGCGCCGGTGCCGGGGGCGCCGGGAACCTGCAGTTCGCGGAAGCGGCGTTCCAGAACTTCGCCAAGCTGCCTGCGGCCTTCGGCGTCCATGTGGACTGCGTCAGCCAGATGCTGCGTGAGGTTGTACTTCGTCAGCCAGTCGCCCGCGCTCACGAAGGTGACCTTTTGCCTGGCCGCGATGTCACCCAGCAGTCCGTCCACCTGGCTCCGGCGGCCGCCACCGTTTTGGGCTCCGCGCGCAAGGGTTCCCACCATGACGATCTGCGTGGTGGGGTACCTGGCTTTGAGTGCCTGGATGAGCCGGTTGGCGTTGGCGGAGATTAGGGCATCGGATGCTCCGTGGGCAGCATCGTTGCCGCCGCCTTCCACCACTATCAGTCCCGGTGTTCCCGCCGGAAGTAGCCAGTCGCCGCGCTCCAGGGCATCGATGTAGTTTCCGATTTTCCCGTTGGCAGCGGTGAATCCGGTGCCGCCGTAGCCACAGAAGTGGACGTTGTAACCCAGGCCTGCCAGGGCCCGGCGCGGCCAGCTGTCATCAGGAACGGACTGTGAGTCCCCGATGAGAACCGCTGTGCTCCGGACATTCGCAAGCACAACTTCCTTGCGGCCAAAGACGGGGTTTCGGTAAATGTCCCCGGGAAAAAGCGCGGGCCGGTGCAGTACTTCCGCCAGGTCGATCTCCAGGGACCGGGATGCGTCGTCCAGGCGCGGTGTGTCCGCCGCCCTGAGCAGGGCCGGCGGGATACTCTCCGTTGCTGCCGCGGGGGCATCCTCCGGCAGGTCCACAACCGGTTGTCCCGGACCCGCGAGAACCACCCCGGCAGTCAGTGCGAACACCGCGGCGCGGGCGAGGACACGCGCAGGTCTGGAACGCGATTTCCGGGGGATTTTGCTGCTCATTACCAGCAATGATGGGGCATCAGGACAGATTTCTCCAATAACTGTGACCTGAAGAGGAAGGCCTGCGGACACGGCCGCGCCCCCCGCTGTTTTCCCGGATTTTAGGCCAATACTTGCCGCTGCGATTAGACTTGGGTAAGGAGCCCCGTGTTAAGGGGCTGATCTGTCGTGCGTTTCGGTTGGAAATGTCGCGATGACTAACAACTGACCCACTGAATCGAGCCTTTACGCATGTCTGAAACCACCACCAACACCGCGGTAGCCACTGCCTCACGCAGTGACCTGCGCAACGTCGCGATTGTGGCCCACGTTGACCACGGCAAGACCACTTTGGTCGATGCCATGCTCAAGCAGACCAACTCCTTTGCCGAGCACAACCACCTCGAAGACCGCGTGATGGACTCCGGTGACCTGGAGCGCGAAAAGGGCATCACCATCCTGGCCAAGAACACCACGGTGGCCTACAACGGTCCGTCCTCCAACGGCGAGACCATCACCATCAACGTCATCGATACCCCCGGCCACGCCGACTTTGGTGGCGAGGTGGAGCGCGGCCTGTCCATGGTTGACGGCGTCGTCCTCCTCGTCGATGCTTCTGAAGGGCCGCTCCCGCAGACGCGCTTCGTGCTGCGCAAGGCCCTCGCCGCCCACCTGCCGGTGATCCTGCTGGTCAACAAGACCGACCGCCCCGACGCGCGCATCGATGAAGTGGTGCACGAGTCCATGGACCTGCTGCTGGGCCTCGCCTCCGACCTCGCGGACGAAGTTCCCGACCTTGACCTGGACAAGATCCTCAACGTCCCCGTCGTCTACGCCGCAGCGAAGGTCGGCCGCGCCTCCCTTGAGCAGCCCGCCAACGGCACCGCCCCGGAGAACGAGGACCTGGAGCCGCTGTTCCAGACCATCATCGAGCACATCCCTGCACCGACCTACAACCCGGAAGGTGTCCTGCAGGCGCACGTCACCAACCTGGACGCTTCCCCGTTCCTCGGCCGCCTGGCACTGCTCCGCATCTACAACGGCACCCTGCGCAAGGGCCAGACCGTCGCCTGGGCACGGGCCAATGGCGAGCTCAAGAACGTCAGGATCACCGAACTCCTCGCCACCAAGGCCCTGGATCGTGTCCCGGCCGAGTCCGCCGGGCCGGGTGAGATTGTCGCCGTCGCCGGCATTGAGGAGATCACCATCGGTGAGACCCTGACGGACGCCGAGAACCCGCAGCCGCTGCCGCTGATCACCGTGGACGATCCCGCCATCTCCATGACCATCGGTATCAACACCTCCCCGCTGGCCGGCAAGGTCAAGGGCGCCAAGGTCACCGCGCGCCAGGTGAAGGACCGCCTGGACAAGGA
This sequence comes from Arthrobacter sp. B1I2, assembly GCF_030816485.1. Taxonomy (NCBI): domain Bacteria; kingdom Bacillati; phylum Actinomycetota; class Actinomycetes; order Micrococcales; family Micrococcaceae; genus Arthrobacter; species Arthrobacter sp. B1I2. The sequence goes on from NZ_JAUSYC010000001.1 coordinate 2,450,166, forward strand.
ACTGATCGGTAACGTCTCCATCAAGGTGCTCCCCACCGAGCGTCCTGACGCCTGGGAAGTCCAAGGCCGTGGCGAGCTCGCCCTGGCCATCCTCGTGGAGCAGATGCGCCGCGAAGGCTTCGAACTGACCGTGGGCAAGCCGCAGGTTGTCACCAAGACCATCGACGGCAAGATCCACGAGCCGATGGAGCACATGACCATCGACGTCCCCGAGGAGTACCTTGGCGCCGTGACCCAGTTGATGGCAGCCCGCAAGGGCCGCATGACCAACATGGCCAACCACGGCACCGGCTGGTGCCGGATGGAATTCATCGTTCCGGCCCGTGGCCTGATCGGCTTCCGCACCAAGTTCCTCACGGACACCCGGGGCGCCGGCATCGCCGCGTCCATCTCCGAGGGCTACGAGCCGTGGGCCGGTCCCATCGAGTACCGCACCAACGGCTCCATGGTTGCCGACCGCGCCGGTGTGGTGACCCCGTTCGCCATGATCAACCTGCAGGAACGCGGCTCCTTCTTCGTGAAGCCCACGTCCGAGGTGTACGAAGGCATGATCGTGGGCGAGAACTCCCGCGCCGACGACATGGACGTCAACATCACCAAGGAAAAGAAGCTCACCAACATGCGTGCGGCTTCTTCGGACACCTTCGAGAACCTGACCCCGCCGCGTGACCTGACCCTTGAAGAGTCGCTCGAATTCGCCCGCGAGGACGAGTGCGTCGAGGTGACCCCGGAAGCCATCCGAATCCGCAAGGTCATCCTGGACACCAACGAGCGTGCCAAGGCCACTCGCGCCCGCGCCAAGGCATAACAACGCCCTGATTGCGCAGAATGCCACCGGCTACAGGCCGGTGGCATTCTGCGTTTAAGCCTTGCTGCGTCCCTGCATCGTCGGGAGCAGCCCTCAGCGCGCTGGGCGCCGCGGGGGAGCGGGCGGGACTTCCTTGGCGGCCACCACGCGGTCAAGGGGAATGACGACGTCGGCCTGCCGGGTGCGGACGGTACAGGAACCGGCATCGCACCGCAGCAGGTGGCCCAGGGCGTCCGTCAGGCCTTCCTCGATCCGGTAGCGCACCACCACCCGAATGCCTGGCTCAGCCGAGCTAAGGAACCGGGCGGGCGCAGGGACTGGCAGACTCACCAGTTCATACTAGGGGCCCGGCTAGGTTCGCGGTAACGGGCTGGGAGATAATAGGCTCAGATGTCGAGAGTCCGGCCGTGCTGCCGGATGCAAGAGCCGGCGGGACGCCGGAACCCAACGTGGAGAGGCCAGGGACGTGACGTACGTAATCGCGCAGCCGTGTGTGGATGTTAAGGACAAGGCGTGCATCGAGGAATGCCCGGTCGACTGCATCTATGAAGGCGAGCGTTCGCTGTACATCCATCCGGATGAGTGCGTCGACTGCGGTGCCTGCGAGCCGGTGTGCCCGGTAGAGGCCATCTACTACGAGGATGACACCCCGGAAGAATGGGCGGACTACTACAAGGCCAACGTGGAGTTCTTCGATGACCTTGGTTCCCCGGGCGGCGCCGCCAAGATCGGCAACACGGGCAAGGACCACCCGATGATCGCCGCCCTGCCGCCGCAGAACCAAGACCACTAAAGCGGACGGAAGCCGTGACCGCAGCAGTGAATTCGTTTGGCCTGGACCTGCCCGACTACCCCTGGGAGGCCATGGCGCCGTACCTGGCCAAAGCATCGGAGCATCCCGGCGGAGCCGTGAACCTCTCCATCGGTACGCCCGTGGACCCCACGCCGCAGCTGGTACAGGATGCACTGAAAGCGGCCGCAAACGCCCCCGGATACCCCACGGTGCACGGCACCCCGGCACTCCGGGAAGCCATCGCGGGATGGTTCGAACGCCGGCGGGGTGTTTCCGGCCTTGATCCCCGCAACATCATGCCCACGGTGGGCTCCAAGGAACTCGTCGCTTGGCTCCCGCTGCTGCTGGGCCTCAAGCCCGGTGACGTCGTCGTACGCCCGAAGGTGGCCTACCCCACGTACGATATCGGCGCGACCCTCGCCGGGGTCACGTCCGTCGCCACGGACAACCTGGACGAGCTCGACGACGCCACCCGGTCACGCGTCCGCCTCATCTGGGTCAATTCGCCGGGGAACCCTACCGGCAGTGTCCGCGACGCTGACTCGCTGAAGGCCCTGGTGGTCCAGGCTCGTGAACTGGGCGCGGTCGTGGCCTCGGATGAATGCTATGCAGAGCTTGGATGGGGCGACTGGGACGTCCAGCGCGGCGGCCGGCCCGTCCCCAGCATCCTCGACCCACGGGTGGCCGGGGGCTCGCACCAGGGCCTGCTGGCCGTGTACTCACTGAGCAAGCAGTCCAACCTCGCCGGTTACCGCGCAGCGTTCGTGGCCGGTGATCCGGACCTGATGCCGAATCTGGTCAACAGCCGCAAGCATGCAGGCATGATCGTCCCGTACCCGGTCCAGGAGGCCATGCGGGTGGCGCTGGGCGACGACGCCCACGTCGAGGCCCAGAAGGATTTGTACCGCGGCCGGCGCGAACGGCTGGTGCCCGCGCTGCTGGACTTCGGCCTGGAGATCAAGGAATCCGATGCCGGACTGTACCTGTGGTCGACGGCCGGAGAGGACACCTGGGACACAGTGGCCCGCCTGGCCGGGCGGGGCATCGTGGTGGGACCGGGCGTCTTCTACGGAGACGCGGGCAACGGCTACATCCGGGTTGCCCTCACCGGATCCGATGAGCGGATCGACGCGGCTGTTGAACGGCTTGCCGGCTCCTGAGGGCACGTAATATTCGTGTGACTCGCCCCACATCCGGTGCATTTTAGGGCGGATTGGACGGCCTCGGATTAGTGACACCCGCCAAGGAGCGGTACTTTTTAAGTGACTATCAATGGTGGCTTTCTACAAGAAGGCAGCCCGGGTGTTGGAACCTGTCTTCTCAGGCTTCGTGCGCGGCTCACCTGATGTTGGATCAAGCTTTCGACAGAGGCCCAGAAGCCTCATGAAGGGGACTCCATGACTGAGACCAACAATGCTGCGACCCTGCTCCACGCAGGTGGCGAGCTGAAGCTCCCGCGCATCCAGGTTGTTGAAGGGAACGAGGGTTACGACGTCTCCAAGCTGCTGAAGCAGACCGGCGCCGTGACCTTTGACCCCGGCTTCATGAACACCGCAGCAACCACCTCGGCAATCACCTACATCGATGGCGATGCGGGCATCCTGCGCTACCGCGGATACCCCATCGAGCAGCTGGCGCAGCACTCCAGCTTCCTTGAGGTGTCCTACCTGCTGATTTACGGCAACCTGCCCACGCCCACCGAGCTGGACGAATTCGACCAGAAGATCCGCCGGCACACCCTGCTGCACGAGGAACTCAAGGGCTTCTTCGGCGGCTTCCCCCGCGACGCGCACCCCATGCCCGTGCTGTCGTCGGCCGTGTCTGCGCTGTCCACCTTCTACCAGGACTCGCTGGACCCGTTCAATGCCGAGCAGGTGGAAGTCTCCACGATCCGCCTCATGGCCAAGCTGCCGGTCATCGCTGCCTACGCGCACAAGAAGTCCATCGGCCAGCCCATGCTGTACCCGGACAACTCCATGAACCTGGTGGAGAACTTCCTGCGCCTCAGCTTCGGCCTGCCCGCCGAGCAGTACGAGGTGGACCCGGTGGTTGCCAAGGCCCTGGACCTGCTGCTCATCCTCCACGCTGACCACGAGCAGAACTGCTCCACCTCCACGGTGCGCCTGGTGGGTTCGTCCAACGCCAACCTCTTCGCCTCGGTTTCCGCGGGCATCAACGCCCTCTTCGGCCCGGCCCATGGCGGTGCCAACGAGGCCGTGCTGAAGATGCTCCGCCAGATCCAGGCCGAGGGCCTCAAGCCCGAGGACTACATGGAGAAGGTCAAGAACAAGGAAGACGGCGTCCGCCTCATGGGCTTCGGGCACCGCGTGTACAAGAACTACGATCCGCGTGCCAAGATCGTCAAGGCCACGGCCCACGAGATACTCAGCAAGCTCGGCGGCAACGACGAACTGCTGGATATCGCCATGCGCCTGGAAGAGAAGGCACTCAGCGATGACTACTTCATCCAGCGCAAGCTCTACCCGAACGTCGACTTCTACACCGGCCTGATCTACAAGGCCATGGGCTTCCCCGAGAAGATGTTCACGGTGCTGTTCGCCATCGGCCGCCTCCCCGGCTGGATCGCCCAGTGGCGCGAGATGATCAGCGACCCCAACACCAAGATCGGCCGTCCGCGCCAGCTCTACATCGGCGAGCCGGAGCGGGACTACCCGGTCCGCTAAAACCAGGCATTACGACGGCGGCCGCCCACCTTCCAGAGGTGGGCGGCCGCCGTGCTTAATCACCAGGGTCAGGAATTGTAGCCCTGGGGGTTGTTCTTCTGCCAGCGCCAGTGGTCCTCGCACATCTGGTCCACAGTCTTGGTGGTGGACCAGCTCAGGTCCGCCAGGGCGGAGGTGGCGTCGGCCCAGAAGGCGGGAAGGTCCCCTGTGCGGCGGCCGGTGATCTCGTACGGGATGGGCTTGCCCACGGCCTTCTCAAAGGAGCGCAGGACCTCCAGGACGGAGGAGCCCTTGCCGGAACCCAGGTTCCAGCGGAAGACCCCTGTCCGCCCGGCGATGTGGTCCAGCGCTGCGACGTGCCCTTCGGCCAGGTCCACCACGTGGATGTAGTCGCGCAGGCAGGTGCCGTCCGGGGTGTCGTAGTCGCCGCCAAAGACCATGAGCTTCTCGCGCCGGCCCACGGCCACCTGGGCGATGAACGGGACCAGGTTGTTGGGGATGCCCTGGGGGTCCTCGCCGATACGGCCTGAGGGGTGCGCGCCGACGGGGTTGAAGTAGCGCAGGAGTGCTATGTGCCAGCGGGAGTCGGCTGCGCCAAGGTCGGAGAGGATGTCCTCGATCTGTTCCTTGGTGCGCCCGTAGGGGTTGTTGGCGCCAATCTCCATCTTCTCCACGTAGGGGATGGGATTGTGTTCGCCATAGACGGTGGCAGAGGAGCTGAAGACGATGGACCGGACATCGTGCCTGTCCATGACGCGGATCAGGTTCAGGGTCCCCACCAGGTTGTTGTAGTAGTACTTCAACGGCTCCTGGACTGATTCCCCCACGGCCTTGAGCCCCGCGAAGTGGATGACGGCGTCGATGCCGCTGCCGGCAAAGACCTTTTCGACGGCGGACTCATCCACGAGGTCAACGTTGTGGAAGTCTGCGGTCTTGCCGCTGAGTTCAGCCACGCGGCGCAGCGACTCCTCGCTGGAGTTGACCAGGTTGTCGATGACGACCACGTCGTGGCCGGCTTCCTGCAGGGAAAGAACAGTGTGGGAACCGATGTAGCCGGTGCCGCCGGTGACCAGGATTTTCATGCCTCAACGCTATCCCACCTGAAGCCTTGCCCGCCCCTGCGTCCCGGATGCCGGGCGTCCGGACGCAAGGTTGAAGCACAAGTGTGCTAGTAAGGATAGTGCCCAAAATTGTAGATGCCGGCGCCAGGCGGCAGGACGTAGTCCAGGCGGTTCTCCGCATCATCGCTGTTGACGGGCTTGAACGTGCCTCCCTGCGCGAAGTGGCGGACGAGGCCGGGCTGGCCGTCGGTTCTGTCCGGCACTACTTCGACGGCAGTGAGGAGCTCCTGGCGTATTCGTTCGGCACGGTGGTGGACCGGGTGGTCGGCCGGCTCGAGGGCCTGCTTCCCGCCGTGCAGGAGGCTCCACGGGCCAGCCTCGAACAGCGTCAGGCCGTATTAACCCTCCTGGGCGGCATGCTCCCCCTGGATGAGGAAACAGCCGTGGAAGCCTGTGCCCTGCTGGCCTTCAAGAACGCGGCGCGGATCAGGCCGTTCCTGGCCGCGGAAGCCGACCGCAGCCACCGCGAAGTCGCGGCCATCGTTGGCGGGGTGGTTGCCACCGTGCTGCCGGACGATGAAGCCCAGGAGACCCTGGTGGTGGAGGCGGAACGGCTCCTGGCCACGCTGGACGGACTGTGCATGCATGCCCTCCTGCAACCGGGCTGGATGACCGCGCAGATGTGCCGCGACGTACTTGAGCGGCACCTGGAGGGGCTGGAACCGTAGCCACCCCATCCGAAGCCGTCCTGCACTGCCGGGAACCGGCTGCGGGAATAGACTGATAGCCGGGTTACGTGGACCGGATCATGCCGCCCGGCATGAGTAGGTCAGGGAAGGACTTCGGATGCATCACGCAAGCGGTTCAGGGTGGAAGATCACCACCGACACGTCCGGGCCGATGATGATCGCGCTCTACGTCCGGGACGCGGCCGGCTTGAACGGAGTGGGGAACCCGATGCTGTCCCATGCCTCGCCCAAAATCCGGTCCGCCGACCACACGCACCTGACGGCAGACGTTGGTGGGCTCAGCGCCTTGAAGACCGAGTGGGAGGCATGGTGGGAGCAGTTGCTGAAGGCCTACCCACACACATCCCCGGAACTCGCCCCGCCCGGTTTCGAGGCGTTTGGCAACTCTCCGGCCCTCCAGCGGGTCCTGCAGGCACATTTTGGCTCCGCCCTCACCTGGGCAAGGGAGCGCAGGAGCGAATATGCCGAGCTTGAGGCCGAACGCGTGGCCTCCGGAATCGACCAGTTGCTCGAGGACATGGTGGACGACAGGCTGATGGAAGTGGGGCGGGACTCGCGGGACTTCACACTGACCATCATCGAAATGCCGCTGGATGAGCAGCGCGCCTGGTACCTGGAGCCGGACAAGATCATCATGAGCCGGCACTTGATGGGGCAACCGGACCTGTTCCGCAGCTACGTCCAGCCGGTGCTGGAAATCCTCGTCTAGCGCTCCGTCCGGCAGGACGACGGCGGCTGTCAGCTGCCGCCGTCGTCCCCCCGGACGGTGATGCGCACCTGGCCGTCCGGGACCCCTGAGACCTGCCAGCCATCCCCGTCGGGTCGGTGCCAGGTGCGGCCTGCCACGTCCACCTGGGTGACGGCCAGGTCCTTGGCGTTGGCAACCGCCCACTGGGCAATCGACCACGCCAGTGTTCCGTTCGCGTCCACCACCAGGGTGGCGCCGTCCATCTGGGAATCCACACCGCCGTAGGCCCGCTCCAGCTCCGTGACCACCGGTTCGGACGTCCCGCCGGCCGTGGGGGAGCGCAGCGTGCACTGGATTCCCGCCGGTGTCTGTCCGGTAAACCCGGAGGCAAAAGCGCGTCCCATGTCCTCGTGCTGGGCGTATGCCTTGGGGTAGGCGGACCGCTGGACCCGCTGGGCTGCATCCGTGATGTCCAGCGCCTCATACCCCGGAATTTTCACCAGCGCGTCGTAGAAGGCGTTGACGGCGTAGTAGGGGTCCATGATTTCGGCCTCGGTGCCCCAGCCCTGGGACGGCCGCTGCTGGAAGAGCCCCCGCGAGTCCGGACCGGCCTGGTCGCCGTGCCCGATGTTGCGCAGCTTGGACTCCTGCATGGCAGTGGCCAGGGCGATGGTGGCGGCCCGTGGCGGCAGTCCCCGCCGGACAGCCGCTGCGGTGATCAGCGCCGCGTTGGCCGCCTGGTCCGGCGCAAGCTCACCGGTCCGGTTGCCGGCCGCTGCTGTGCAGCGTTCCGAGACGAGGGTTTCGGAACGCTGCGCAAAGTAGACCGCCGTGTAAATGCCTCCCGCTGCCAGCGCGAGGGTCAGCAGCAGCACCGCCAGGCGGCGCAGGCCGCGTCTGCGTGCCACGGAGTATCAGTTGGCGTGCAGGGCGTCGTTCAGTTCAACGGTCTGGCCCTTGCGGGGGAGGGCTTCCACGGCGCCCGTGGTGGAGTTGCGGCGGAACAGCAGGTTGGGCACGCCGGAGAGTTCGGCGGCCTTGACGATCCTGGTGGTGTCCTCGCCCACCTCGTCCTTGGGTCCGGGGACGCGGACGCGGGTGCCGGCCGTGACATAAAGCCCTGCCTCCACCACTGAATCGTCCCCGATGCTGATGCCCACGCCTGAGTTCGCGCCGAGCAGCACGCGCTCACCGATGGTGATCTTCTCCTTGCCGCCGCCTGACAGGGTGCCCATGATCGAGGCGCCGCCGCCTACATCGCTTCCGTCGCCGGTGACAACGCCTGCGGAAATGCGGCCCTCCACCATGGAGGTACCCAGGGTCCCCGCGTTGAAGTTCACGAAGCCCTCGTGCATGACGGTGGTGCCGGCGGCGAGGTGCGCACCCAGGCGGACGCGGTCGGCGTCGGCAATCCTGACCCCGCTGGGCACCACGTAGTCCACCATGCGCGGGAACTTGTCGATGCCGTAGACGGTGACGGCACCGCGGCGGCGAAGCCTGGCGCGCGTCAGTTCGAAGCCTTCAACGGCGGCGGGGCCGAAGTTGGTCCACACGACGTTGGGGAGCTTGCCGAAGATCCCGTCCAGGTTGATGCTGTTGGGCCGGACCAGGCGGTGCGAGAGGAGGTGCAGGCGGAGATAGGCGTCCGCGGTGTCCGCAGGGGCCGCGTCGAGGTTGATCTGGACAAAAACCACCTTCTGCTCGGTGCCGCGGTCCTCGTCGGCGCCGTGCTCGGCGATCTGCACCAGGGTCTCGTCCGCGTTTTCCACCGAGCGGAGGTTCTCCGCGGCAACACCGAGGGCCGGTGCGGGGAACCAGGCGTCCAAGACGGTGGCATCGCTGGTGGCGATGGTGGCTACGCCAAAGCCATAGGCGGAACGGTCATCAGCGTCGGAGGTCAGGGTTTCGGGCACGGCAGAGGAAGCGGTCTCAGTCATGTGCTCCAGTCTATCGAGGGCCGGGCATGGGGTTCGAACTAGACTGGCTTCGTGACTGCCGAAACCGCCCCTGACTCGTCCGTGTCCACCCTCGACCTCCGCCAGGACGTGGCGTTGCTGACTGCGGCGCTGATGGACATCAACAGTGTGTCCGGCCATGAGAAGCGGCTCGCGGATGCTGTTGAGGCCGCCCTGCTGGAGATTCCCCAGCTGGCCGTAGTGCGGGACGGGGACGCCATCATCGCCCGGACCGACCTCGGCCTGGGTGAGCGCGTGATCCTGGCCGGCCACCTGGACACGGTCCCGCTGCCCCAGACCGAGGGTTCCAGGGGCACGGTCCCTTCAACCTGGGAGTCCGGGGTTCCGGGCGAGGGTGTCCTCTACGGCCGTGGTGCCACGGACATGAAGGGTGGCGTGGCGGTCCAGCTTGCCCTGGCGGCAGGACTGTTCGACGGCGGCACGCAGCCCGGGCGGGACGTCACCTTTGTCTTCTACGACCACGAAGAAGTGGAAGCAGTGAAGAGCGGACTGGGACGCCTGGTCCGCAACCACGGAGACCTGCTCCAGGGGGACTTCGCCATCCTGCTGGAGCCCACCCACGGCACTGTGGAAGGCGGCTGCAACGGAACCAGCCGGTTCGAGGCCACCACGGTGGGGGAGGCCGCACACTCGGCCCGTGCCTGGATGGGCAGCAACGCCATCCATGCGGCAGCGCCGATCCTGGCCCGCCTTGCCGCCTACGAGCCCCGGACTATCAATGTTGACGGGCTTGATTACCGGGAAAGCCTCAACGCCGTGAAGATCAACGGCGGCACGGCCGGCAACGTTATCCCGGACCGCTGCGTGGTGGAGATCAATTACCGCTTCGCGCCGGACAAGACGCCGGACCAGGCCGAAGCCCACGTGCGGGAATTGCTGGAAGGCTTCGACGTCGTCCGCACCGATGCCGCAGCGGGTGCCCGTCCCGGCCTGCAGCACCCGGCTGCCGCCTCCTTCGTTGCCGCCGTGGGAGCCGAGCCCAAGCCCAAATACGGCTGGACCGACGTCGCCCGCTTCAGTGAGCTGGGCATCCCGGCGGTGAATTTCGGCCCGGGCGATCCGCTGCTGGCGCACAAGGACAACGAGCACGTCCATGCCGACGCCGTCCGCGAGTGCCTGCGCGCCCTCCAGAGTTGGCTTGCTGCCTGACAGATTCCCTCATGGAAAAGGTCCGGAACTCCCACGGGAATTCCGGACCTTTTCCATCACCAGCTTCGAAAGTTACGGAGCTGCGGCTTCCAGCACATCGGGTTCGGCCTTCGCCATACCGCCGGCAGCCTTCTTGGAACCGCGTCGCTCGATCCACACGGCAAGGCGTGACACCGAGATGTTGATGGCGATGTAAATGGCCGCCGCGACGAAGAAGATCGGGAACAGGTACTGCGTGCCCAGGAAGTCCGCCATGACCTGGACCGCGCGCAGGAGTTCGCCGTACGCCACGATGTAGCCCAGCGAGGTGTCCTTCAGGAGGACTACCATCTGTGCCACGAGCGAGGGCATCATGCGGCGGATCGCCTGCGGCAGTTCGATCAGCATGCGCGACTTGTAGCTGGTCAGCCCGATGGCCAGGCCGGCTTCCCGCTGTCCCTTGGGCAGGGACTGGATGCCGGCGCGGATGATCTCGGCGAACACGGCCGCGTTGTAGAGCACCAGGCCGGCCACGACGGCGATAAACGCCGAGGTGCCGAAGCCCAGCAGGATGAACAGCATCATCAGGACCACGGGCATGCCACGAAGGAACTCCAGGAGCACCCGCATGGGAACCCGGATCACAGCAGCGTCGGAAATACGCAGGAGGCACAGCAGCAGGCCCAGGGGGAAGGCGATGACTGCCGCGAGTGCCGCTGCGGACAGGGTGGATCCCAACCCGTTGCCGAGCAGCCGCCACACATCGGCGCGGGTGAAGATCTGCCAGCGGCGGGCTTCGAAGATGCCCTGTTGGGCGAGGATCATGATCACCCAGGCCAGCAGGCCAAGAATCAGCAGGCCACCGATGATGGAGGCAATGAGGGAGAACCGGCGCGCCTTGGGGCCGGGGACGTCGTAGAGAACCGAGCTCATCGGGCAATCGCCACCTTTCGTTCCACCGTGTTGGCGAGGATCCCCAGCGGAACGGTGAGGAGCAGATAGAAGAACGCCGTGCCGAGCAGGACGGCGATCACGGCATCACCGTTGGCGTTGGCCAGCTGGCGGCCGTAGCCGAACAGCTCCAGGACGAAGAAGGCGCCGGCCACCGACGAGTTCTTGACCAGGGCGATCAGGATGTTGATCAGCGGCGGGATCACCGTCCGCAGCGCCTGGGGGAGGATGATGAGCGAGAGAACCTGGCCGAAGTTCATGCCGATGCTGCGTGCTGCTTCGGCCTGCCCCACGGGCACGCTGTTGACACCTGAGCGGACAGCTTCGGCGATGAACGCGGCGGTGTAGGTGCTGAGGGCAATGATCGCGGCGATCTCGAACTGCTCAAACTTGACCCCGATCCGGGGGAGCACGACGGCTGCGAAGAAGAAGGCGATGGTCAGCGGGGTGTTGCGGAGGACTTCCACGTAGACGGTGCTGAAACCGCGCAGCGCCGCAACCGGGGAGACGCGTGCCGCGGCCAGCAAGGTGCCAAGGATCAACGCGATGATACCGGAGACGACGGACAGGAAAAGAGTGCGGAGAAAACCCTCCCAATACAGGGGCAGGTTTTCAAGAATGACGTCCATAAGATCCTTCGGCTGTAAGCGTGGACGGATTGAAGGCTGTGCTGCCGGGGCCGTTGGGCGGCCCCGGCAGCGTGGCGGACGCTACTTAGTAACGGTTGATGGCAGGCAGGCTCGGTGCCGTCTTGATGACCGAACCGGCGGTGGCTTCCCATGCCTTCTTGTAGGAGCCGTCCTTCTCGAAGGACTCCAGCTGGTCGTTGATCCAGTTGCGGAACTGGGTGTCGCCCTTCTTCAGGCCGATGCCGTAGGGCTCCTTGGTGAAGGTTTCCTCGGACGCGAGCTTGAAGGCATCCGGCTCCTTGTCGACGAAGCCGGCGAGGATCACGTTGTCCGTGGTGACAGCTTCAACCTGCTTGTTGCGCAGCGGTTCGAGGCAGGCGGAGTAGGTGGCGGCCGGGACCAGTTCCGCGCCGTACTTGTCCACGATGGTGGCGGCGGGGGTGGAGCCCGTCACCGAGCAGACCTTCTTGCCCTTGACGTCTTCGGGCTTCTTGATGGTGTCGTTGTCCTTGTTCACCATGAGGGCCTGGCCGGCTTCGTAGTACGGGCCGGCGAAGTCGACAACCTGCTTGCGCTTGTCGCTGATGGTGTACGTGGCGATGACCAGGTCCACCTTGCCCTGCTCAATGAAGGGCTCGCGGTTTGCCGAAACGGTCTCGGACCATTCGATCTTGTCCGCGGCGATGCCCAGCTTGGCGGCGACCAGCTTGCCGATCTCAACGTCGAAACCGACGGGCTTGCCGTCCAGGCCAACCTGGCCGAACAGCGGCTGGTCGAACTTTGTGCCGATCTTGATGGTGCCGGCGGAGGACAGCTTCTCCATGGTGGTTCCGGCAGCGAAGGACGGCTTCTCAACGGGGCTCGGGTTGCTGGAACCTCCGGAGTCGCCTCCACCGCAGGCGCTGAGGGACAGGGCGAGGGCAGCTGTAGCCGCCACGACGAAGGATTTCCGCCGGGACATAAATGCCTTCATAACATTCCTTTCATTGATGGCCGTGGGTTTCCGGCCTGGATGCGAACTGCCGGGTGGTGGTTCGGGCAATCAGTGGGTGAGGAGCTTGGACAGGAAGTCCTTTGCGCGGTCACTCTTCGGGTTGGTGAAGAATTCCTCCGGGGTGGCGTCCTCCACGATCTGGCCGTCCGCCATGAAGACCACACGGTCCGCGGCCTTGCGGGCGAAGCCCATCTCGTGCGTGACCACGATCATGGTCATGCCTTCCTTGGCCAGCTGGACCATGACATCAAGGACCTCGTTGATCATTTCCGGGTCCAGCGCGGACGTGGGCTCGTCGAACAGCATGACCTTCGGCTTCATTGCCAAGGCGCGGGCGATCGCAACACGCTGCTGCTGGCCACCGGAGAGCTGTGCCGGCAGCTTGGGAGCCTGGTGGCCCACGCCCACCCGTTCGAGCAGGGCCATGGCATCCTTTTCCGCGGCTGCCTTGGCAACGCCCTTGACCTTGATGGGTCCCAGCGTCACGTTCTCAAGGATGGTCTTGTGCGCGAACAGGTTGAAGGACTGGAAAACCATTCCGACGTCGGCGCGAAGCTGGGCCAGTTCCTTGCCTTCCTCGGGGAGCACTTTCCCGTCGATGCTGATGGTTCCGCCCTCAATGGTTTCCAAACGGTTGATGGCCCGGCAGAGGGTGGACTTACCGGAGCCCGAGGGTCCGATGACCACAACAACCTCGCCCTTGCGGACGTGCAGGTTGATGTCCTTCAAAACGTGCAGCTGGCCGTAATGCTTATTAACGGCGTTCAGGGAGACGAGGGCATCGCCGGGCACATGAGTAGTCATAGGAAAGAATCTAGCGAACAACGGTGCGTTATGACGCCAATCACCCCAAGTTCCTGCCGATCGTGATTCAAGAGATACCTGGAGTTGGAGGTTAGCCTAGGGGAATGAGTATCAACGCAGACCCGGCCAAGAATTCCCAGCCGCGCCGTAAGGGGCCCCTCGAACTGCGCCGCAAACAGGCGGCCGTGGAAATGTCGGACCAGCACCTGCTTGATACCAAGGGCCCGGGCCAGTTCGTCCACACCGACCCCTGGCGTGTCCTGCGGATCCAGAGCGAATTCGTCGAAGGCTTCGGTGCGCTCGCGGACATCGGAAAAGCGGTCAGCGTCTTCGGCTCAGCACGGACCAAGCCCGGCAGCCAGTATTACGAGATGGGTGTTGAGGTGGGTCGCAAGCTCGCCGAAGCCGGAGTCGCCGTGATCACCGGCGGCGGCCCTGGTTCCATGGAGGCGGCCAACCGGGGAACGGTGGAGGGCAACGGCGTATCGGTTGGCCTTGGCATTGAGTTGCCGTTCGAACAGGGACTGAACCAATGGGTGGACCTGGGAATCAACTTCCGCTACTTCTTTGCCCGCAAGACCATGTTCGTCAAATACGCACAGGGCTTCATTGTGCTGCCCGGCGGACTGGGTACCCTGGATGAGCTGTTCGAAGCCATGGTCCTGGTCCAGACGCGCAAGGTGACGTCCTTCCCCATCGTGCTCCTCGGCGTCGAGTTCTGGGGACCGATGATCGAATGGATCAGGGGCACCCTGGTGGCCGAAGGCATGGTCTCGGAGAAGGACCTGGATCTCATCCAGCTCGTGGACGATCCCGCAGAGGCCGTTGACCGGGTCCTGCATGGAGGGGTGACACCGTCACTGAACGGGGAGCAGCGGCCGGAGTAGCCGCAGTCCGTAGTCCCGGCCGCCGGTCTGGCACGATGGAACCGTGAGCTTCTTCCTCGTTTTCCTCGCCGTCGTGCTGGTGGCGGCCGTCCTGTGGGCCGGCCTGGGCCGGCGATCCCGCAAGGGCAGCGCGGCTGCGCTGCCCGCACTGCTGGACGGGGGATTCCAAGAGCCACCCGCCAACCTCCCGCCCGTGCTGCTGCCGGCGCATGCCGGTCCCGGCGACGTTGAACAGGTGCGTTTCTCCCTTGGCCTGCGCGGCTACCGGATGGACCAGGTGGACCAGGTCCTGGATGAGCTGCGGGACCAGCTGGCTGCAAGGGATGCGGAGCTGGCTGAGCTGCGGGGCCGTCTGGCTGCCCTGGAGCAGGTTGGGAAGCAAGCTTCCGACGGCGGATGCAAGGACCCCGGCGCCCCGGTGACGGAAGAGCCCGGCACAGGGCACGGTGGGAGCGGGGCTGCCGACGAGGTTGCCGCGCAAGGAAAGGGCGGCCTGTGAGCACGGTGGCCCGCCGCAGCCCCCTGGCCTCCACCGGCGACGCGGCCCACCGCCTGGCTTCCGCCGTCCGCAGCTGGCCGTGGTGGCTGCAGGTGACCACACTTTACGTCGGCGCCCGCCTGGTCTCAGCAGGCTTTTTTATGGCCGCGGCGCTCCACCAGGGCGCGAACCCCTGGTTCCCGCCGAAGCCGGATTATTGGAACTTCATCAATATCTGGGATGCCCGCTGGTACGGCCGGGTCATCTCCGACGGCTATCCGTCAGTCCTTCCCACGGGACCAGCCGGCAATGTGCTGGAGAATACGTGGGCTTTCTACCCGCTCTTTCCTTCACTGGCCGGCGGACTCAGCCGCCTCAGCGGGCTGAACCCCGCCGCGTCGCTCACCCTCGTCGCAATGCTGGCAGGATGGGCGGCTGCCCTCGTGGTGTACGCGCTCTTCCGGCAGAAGGCTTCACACGCACCGGCCATGTGGGGGGTGGCGTTTTTTTCGACTTTTCCGGTCTCCGCCGTGCTGCAGGTCCCTTACGCCGAGCCGCTGTCCCTGCTGCTGCTCGCCGGGGCCCTGCTGCTGGTGGTGCGCCGGCAGTACCTGTGGGCCATCCCGGTGGTGTTCCTGATGTGCCTGTCCCGGCCCGTTGGTGTTCCCTTCGCCGCCATGGCGGGACTGTTGCTGGTTTTCCGGGCAATAGCACTTGTCCGAAACGGGCGGAAGGGCGCCGGGGATGACAAAGCCCATTCTGTCGGGGATCTGGCGGCACTGACCGGGCTCACCGCCGTCGCGGGTGTATCCGCGCTGGCCTGGCCCGCCGCGGCGTGGGCAGCGACCGGGGACCCTCAGGCCTATACCAAAACCGAAACCGTGTGGCGGGGCGAGGACCTGGTCCCTTTCAAACCGTGGTTCGACTCCGGGGTCGACCTCTTCGGCCCTGTACTGGGCGTCCTTGCCCCCGTGGTCTTCGTGGCACTGTTCGCCGCGATGCTGTTCCTTCCCCCGGTGGTGCGGCTCGGCGTCGAACTGCGGCTCTGGTGCGCCTGCTACATGGGTTACCTGCTGGCGTTCCTCCATCCGCAAACCAGCACCTTCAGAATGCTGTTGCCGCTGTTTCCGCTGGCCCTGGCGGCGGCGTTCCTGTCCCGCTCCAGGGCTTACCGGGGGACGGTGGTGGCCATGTTCCTGCTGCTTCAGATCGTCTGGATCGTCTGGCTGTGGGCGTGGGCGCAGCTGCCCGGCGGAGGGGATTATCCGCCTTAACAAATCCGGCTTCCACGCAGGTCAGCGCGGGAATAACACGCGCCGGGAAATGTCCATCGATTAGCTACGTGCGGGTAATTCCGCGATAATGATAGGTAAGCAAGGACAAAAGCATTAAGAAAACGCGCAGCCTTGGCGGTGAAACCACCACCGCCGCCACAGCGGCCTGATCGACATGCGGACACAGCCCACCCGGGCTGATTAGTCCTGGAACAAAATGGAGGGGAATTCCTCATGGCGGCTATGAAACCACGCACCGGCGACGGCCCAATGGAAGTCACCAAGGAGGGCCGCAGCCTGATCATGCGCGTCCCGCTCGAAGGCGGCGGGCGCCTGGTGGTCGAACTGAACGCTGCCGAAGCAGCCAACCTCAAGGAATGCCTGGTCGGCGTTACCGAATAGTCGTGCCGGACAGGGTGCGCAGCCTGCCGGCTGCGCACCCTGTCCTTTTTGCAGCGCTTACTTCTTGACGGCCACCAGCAGGCCGTCGCCGGTGGGAAGCATCGCGGAGGCCAACCTGTCGTCGTCGCGGATTGCCCTGCCCACCTGGCGGAGGACCACGGTATTTGCCTCCCGGCCCGCAGGGTTGGCTACCTTGTCCTTGTCCAGTGCGTCGTTGATGACCAGCAGTCCCGCGGGCTTCAGCAGCCGGATGGCCTGCTGCACATAGCCGGGCAGGCCGGGCTTGTCCGCGTCGATGAACACCAGGTCGTAGGCGCCATCCGTGAGCCGCGGCAGGACGTCACCCGCGCGACCCGATATGGTGCGGGTACGGTTGGCAGGACTGCCGGCCTCGGCAAACGCTTCGCGGGCGGCCCTCAGGTGTTCGACGTCCACGTCAATGGTGGTCAGGACTGCGTGCGGGCCAAGGCCCCGCAGCAGGCATACGCCGGAGACGCCCGCGCCGGTGCCGATCTCCACGGCGGTCTGGGCTTTGGATGCAGCAGCGAGGACCGTGAGGACGGCGCCCACGCCGGGGCTGATGGCGCTTACCCCTAATTCAAATGAACGTTCCCGGGCCCGAAGCATAACCTCATCCTCAGCGGGCAGATCTTCTGCGTAGGACCAGCTGCTGGACTTGTCGGCGCTCATGAATTATCGCTTTCTGGGCGTAAAGGGGGAATGTCTCCTCCAGCCTACTGTGTCAGGCCCGGCCGGCCGGGAAAGCAGCAGTTGCGCCCAAGGCTGAAGTTTGCCCGCAGTCAGGAAATTCCCAGCCAAGTTTGACATGATTAATATCCGCTCATCCAAAAGGTGACCGGCGCCGAATCAGAGATGTCAACAGTATCCGGGCGTTAGCATTCCACGAGGGGAGTGGACGATGTCATCTTCAGTTGTGGCACCTGTCCCTGCAGTAAACAATCCCGACGATGAGTGGGTCCGTCCCACCTGGGAAGAAGTGGTTACCAACCACTCCGCAAAGGTCTACCGGCTGGCCTACCGCCTGACCGGAAACAAGTACGACGCCGAGGACCTCACCCAGGAAGTCTTCGTCCGCGTCTTCCGGTCGCTGGAGAACTTCAAGCCCGGAACACTCGACGGCTGGCTGCACCGGATCACCACCAACCTGTTCCTGGATCAGGCCCGGCGGAAGACCCGCATCCGGTTCGACGCCCTCGCGGAGGACGCGGAGTCGCGGCTCCCCGGCCGTGAACCGGGTCCCGAGCAGAGCTTTGAGCTGAACAACCTGGACCTCGACGTGCAGGCCGCGCTGGAGGAACTTCCGCCGGACTTCCGCGCCGCTGTGGTCCTGTGCGACCTTGAGGGGCTGTCCTACGACGAAGTCGCCGAGGCCCTGGGCGTCAAGCTGGGCACCGTCCGCTCGCGCATCCACCGCGGCCGGACCATGCTCCGCGAGAAGCTGGCCCACCGCGACCCCCGCCCGCAGCAATCCCGCCGCAAGCTTGCGATGCCCCGCATCGCCGGCATCCTCTGAACGGCACATGAGGTCCCAGTTTCCTCTCGGCGGCAGGCATCAGCGCACCGGCAGCCACCTTGAGGCCTGCCAGGAGTGCGCTGCCGCCGTGCGCCGGGAACGGCAGTACCTTGAGCGTCTACGGGATGCTCCCATCCCGCCCGCCAGCGAGGACCTGACGGCGCGGCTGCTGGCACGCACCCACGAACTGGCTGCCCAGCCGCCCGCACCTGAGAACCAGGGTGGGACTTCCCGGATGGCTGGACGGGCGTTTGCGCTCACCGCGGGCGGAACCATGGCAGCGGCCGGAGTGCTGGCCATGGGGGCATTCACCGCGGCGGGAGACCCTGCGGCCGGCGAACCGGCTGGAACCGAAGCGGCATTTTCGCACGTCTCGTCGCAGACCCCCGCGGACGGCAGGACCTTAACGGCTTCACAGCTGGCCACGTTACGCTCCGAGGGATGGGCCTGCCCGGAACTGCAGGCCATGGGATTCCACCTGGAAGCCGCCAAGGCGCTGGTGGTTGACGGGCAACCTGCAGTGGAGTTGCGGCTCACCGACGGCGCCCACCACGCCACCGTCACGGAACAGCACCCAGTCAACAAGGGAACGGCAAGCCCGCCCGCGCCTGCGGGTAGTGCGGAGGGGGAGAGCGCGGCAGGCCGGGAAGCTGACCCGCTGCAGGTTTCGAGTACCTCTCCCTGGCTCGCCACGTACCGGGCGGCCGGCCTCACTATCACCTACCGTTCCGATCTGCCTCCCGAGCAGGCCGATGATGCCTTGCCCATCCTCAAGCGGTTTGCCGATACCGCCGCAGAAGGGGTTGCGGCGGCCGTCCCCGAAACGACCGGCAGGCCCGCCGCCGAGTCTTTGGAGGCAAGGCTGGAGCGGGGAATCAACAAGATCGCGGCCCTGTTCACCCAGTGACACGGACTGTTTCCCCGTCCGCCGGCCGGGAATCGTCACTCGCAGCCCGGAGAGGGTAATCTTCCTAAAGTGTTTGGAATCAACGGCCCGGAGTTCATCCTTCTGCTGATCATTGGCGTTTTGGTGATCGGCCCCCAGCGGCTGCCCGAATACACCCAGAAGCTGGCAAACCTGGTCAAGGAACTTCGCCGCATGGCCTCCGGTGCGCGTGAACAGATCAAGGAAGAAGTGGGCATCGATATCGACGATGTCGACTGGAAGAAATACGATCCGCGCCAGTACGATCCCCGCCGCATCATCAAGGAAGCGCTGCTGGACGACGACACCAAGCGGGTCAGCGCCGGCGCCCCTGCCGCGGTGGCTGCCGTTTCCGGCGCCGCCGCCGCGGCAGATTCGGCCCCCAAGCGGCCTGAGAGGGTTGTCCAGCGGCTCGCCGCGGGCGAACCCGCCCCGTTCGACACCGAATCCACGTAGGAGCCTGCCGTCAGTCCCGCCCCGACCTGCCGGCCGGGATAAAACTCAGCGCGGCTGCAGCCCCAGCTTCATCCCGGCGAGGCCGCGCGGTTTGGTGGCCAGCTGCCCGGCAATGCCCGCCATCGCTTCAGCTGCGGGGGCTTCGGGCTGCCCGAGGACGATCGGAACCCCCGTGTCCCCGCCTTCCCGCAGACGGATGTCCAGGGGAATCTGGCCCAGCAACGGGACCTCCACCCCCACCATGGCGCTCAGTCGTTTGGTGAGGACCGCACCGCCGCCGCTTCCGAAGAGGTCCATCCGGCCGCCGTCGGGCATTTCCAAATAGGACATGTTCTCGATAACGCCGGCGATCTTCTGCCCCGTCTGGGTGGCGATGGCACCGGCGCGTTCGGCAACATCGGCTGCCGCCGCCTGGGGTGTGGTGACCACCAGGATCTCGGCCTTGGGCAGCAGTTGGGCAACGGAGATGGCGATGTCGCCCGTACCCGGCGGGAGGTCCAGGAACAGGGCATCCAAGTCGCCGAAGTAGACGTCGGTAAGGAACTGTTCCAGGGCCCGGTGCAGCATGGGTCCACGCCAGGCAACGGGCTGGTTGCCGGTAACGAACATGCCAATGGAGATCACTTTCACGCCGTAGGCAACCGGGGGAAGGATCATGTCGTCCACCTGGGTTGGCGCTTGGGTGATGCCCATCAGCGCGGGCACGGAGAAGCCGTAGACGTCCGCGTCCACGATGCCGACGCGCAGGCCCTGGGCGGCCAGTGCTGTGGCCAGGTTGACCGTTACCGAGGACTTGCCCACTCCGCCCTTGCCACTGGCCACGGCGTAGACCTTCGTGAGGGAATCCGGTTCATTGAAGGGGATTTTCCGCTGGCCGCCTGCGCCGCGCAGCTTCTCCTTGAGGGCATCACGCTGGGCCTGGGTCATCACCTTGAGCTCGACGTCGACGGCGGTGACGCCGGGGACTGCCAGCAGCGCCTTGGTGGCGTCGGCGGTGATGGTGTCCCGCAGCGGGCAGCCGGCGATGGTGAGCAGGACTGCCACGGTGACCTTGCCGTCGCCGGAGACCTGGACAGAGTCCACCATGCCCAGTTCGGTGATGGGGCGCCGGAGTTCGGGATCGATGACCGTGGCCAAGGCGGCGTTGACCGCCTCGCGCGAGGGGCTGGCGGGAGATGCGCTCAATTAACGTTCCTGGGTTGAATGGCCGGGCTTGACCCGGGGAATCTGCTGGGTGCGGGGGTTCCGCTGCCGCTCGCGCTGTTCTTTGAGTTTTTCCCGAACCTTGTCCCGTGGGGACTCGTGCTGCCCCTGGCCGGTTGAGTCATGGGTTCGGAGCTCTTCCTGGGCCTCCAGCAGGTCTTCCAGGAGAGAGCGCAGCTCCGCTCGGACGTAGTCCCGGGTTGTCACCTCGCGCAGGGCAATGCGCAGCGAAGCCAGCTCCCGGGTCAGGTACTCGGTGTCGGACAGGTTGCGTTCGGCGCGCTGGCGGTCCTGCTGCAGCGAGACGCGGTCGCGGTCGTCCTGTCGGTTTTGCGCCAGCAGCAGCAGGGGTGCCGCGTAGGAGGCCTGCAGGGACAGCATCAGGGTGAGCAGGGTGAAGCCGAGGTCGCGCGAGTCGAACTGCCATTCCAGCGGCGCCCAGGTGTTCCAGGCAAGCCAGATGACGACGAACACCGTCATGTAGACCAGGAACTGCGGCGTGCCCATGAACCGGGCAAAGCCCTCAGTGGCGTGGCCAAACGCGTCCGGGTCCGGGGAGAACTTGGGCAGGATCCGCTGGCGGCCGCTCAGCGGTGTGTCGAGGCTGCCCGCGGGAGCCGTCTTGGCGGGGGGACGCGGTGCGGGGTTCTTTGGAGCACTGATATCAGCCAATACGGCCACCGAGCCTTCTTATCGGGGCTTCACCGTCATGGGCGCGCCAGTCATCGGGCAACAGGTGATCCAAAACGTCATCAACAGTCACCGCCCCCACAAGCCGGCCGGAGTCGTTAACCACCGGAAGGGAGTTCAGGTTGTAGGTAGCCAGGGTCCGTGCCACTTCACTGATGTGCGCCTGGTCGGACAGGGGCTCCAGGTTTTTGTCCACGAGGTTGCCGAGCGATTCGAAGGGCGGGAAGCGGAGGAGCTGCTGGATGTGGACCACGCCCAGGAACCGGCCCGTGGGCGTCTCCAGCGGGGGCCGGGCGATGAAGATCGACGACGCCAAGGCGGGAGAGAGTTCCTCGCGCCGGACGTGGGCCAGGGCTTCGGCGACGGTGGCTTCCGGGGGCAGGATGACGGGCACCGGGGTCATCAGGCCGCCCGCGGTGTCTTCGTCGTATTCAAGCAGGCGGCGGACGTCCTCGGCGCCCTCGGGCTCCATCAGCTGGAGCAGTTCCTCGGCCTGGGCGGAGGGGAGTTCACCGAGGAGGTCGGCGGCGTCGTCGGGATCCATCTCTTCCAGGACGTCGGCGGCGCGCTGGACATCCAGTGCGGAGAGGATCTCCACCTGGTCGTCCTCCGGCAGTTCCTGGAGGACGTCGGCCAGCCGTTCGTCCTGCAGTTCGCTGGCCACTTCGAAGCGGCGCTTGTCGCTCATTTCCTGCAGGGCTTCGGCGAAGTCGGCGGGTTTGAGGTCTTCGTGGTTGGCCACGAACTGGGTTGCGGCCTGCGGCTCGGTGCGCGGGCCCTGCTGGGCGTCCGCCCAGTCAATAATGAGGGTTTCGTTGCGGCGCAGCCGGCTCAAGGGGGAAAGGGAATGGCCGCGACGGACAAAGAGTTTGCTGACGAACCAGTCCCGGGACCGGTGCTGGTCCATGGCGATGTCTTCGATGGTGGCGTCGCCGCTGCCGTCGCGGAGGGTAACCCGCCGGTCGAACATTTCCGCCACCACCAGTGTTTCCGCCCCCCGCTGTTCAAACCGGCGCAGGTTGACCAGGCCCGTGCAGATGATTTGGGTCTGATCGATTGAGGTGATGCGGGTCATGGGAACGAAGACCCGCTTTTTTCCCGGAACTTCCACCACGATGCCCACTACGTGCGGAGCTCCCTGGGTTCCGCGGGACAGCACAACAACATCGCGCAGCCGGCCCAGCCGGTCGCCCAGCGGGTCGAAGACGTCGAGGCCCAGGAGGCGTGCCACGAAGACGCGTGTCGGTGTTGTACTCACCACTACAGGCTACCGAGTCTGCTCTCTTTTAGCTGAATTTACAGGCGGCACCCACCTTGATGGGCAAGAATGGGTTTATGTCGAACATTTTTGGTGCTCCCAAGGCCGGGGCCGCGAACGGACCGGACGATGCCCGTGCCGTACCCACCGGTGACACCGTAGGCTCCTACTCGTCCTACCTCGACGCCCAGAAAGCAGTTGACTACCTTGCGGACCAGCAGTTTCCGGTCCAGATGGTGTCCATTGTGGGCAATGAGCTGAAGATGGTGGAGCGGGTTACGGGGCGCCTGAGCTATCCAAGGGTGGCACTTTCAGGGGCACTGAGCGGCATGTGGTTCGGCCTGTTCGTGGGCGTCATGCTGTCCTTCTTTGCACCATCACCCGGGTACTTCTCGATCCTGACGTCGGTGCTGATGGGTGCGGCCTTCTTCATGCTCTTCGGCATCGTCACCTACGCCATGCAGCGCGGCAAGCGGGACTTCACGTCCACCAGCCAGGTTGTGGCAACGAGCTACGACGTCATCGTGGCACCCGAGGCCGCCCACGAGGCGCGGCGCCTGCTGCAGCAGCTGCCGATGTCACGCTCGGACGCGGCATCCGGCCACGGTCCATACACCCAGCAGGACTACTCCAACCAGCCGTACCAGCACCAGCAGCAGCCGGGACAGGGGCAGCAGCCGGGGCAGGGTCCGGCCCGTCCCGCCGGGTGGAACGATCCCTACGGCCAGCGGCCCTCCGGTTCGCCGGACCAGGACGGACCGGCCCAGGACGGATCAGTCCAGGACGGACACGGTTACCCCAACGACGGCGGCCAGCAGCACAGCGGCCAGCAGTACAACGGCGCGCATCAACAGCAGCCGGCGCAGCCAGCCGCCCCGGCCCGGGCAGTCCGCTACCCGGACCTGCCCGACGGCCGTCCCCAGTATGGCGTCCGCCTGCCGCAGGGTCCCGCCGCTGGCCAGGGCCAGCCAGGGGCAGGACAGCCCACAGAGCGCAACGCAGAAAACGGTGCTGAACACCCTGCGGACAGCCAGTACGGTCCGGACGGGGACCAGCACCACGGCGAACACCGGCAATAGGACCGCCCGGACAGCCAAGGCCCAACAAGTCTGACGGCACGGGAAACAAAGAGCGGGACCGCTGGAGAGAATCCGGCGGTCCCGCTTTTTGCTGTCCTCGCCTGTGTCAGGCTTCTTCGGTCCGGTAGATGCCGGCCATCCAGTCCTCCACGTCCTCCGGGTTGCGCGGCAGTGCGGCACTGAGGTTGACGGGGCCGTCAGCCGTCATGAGGATGTCGTCCTCGATCCTGACGCCGATGCCGCGGTACTCCTCGGGGATCGCCAGGTCTTCCTTCTTGAAGTACAGACCCGGCTCGATGGTGAAGACCATGCCTTCGGTGAGGACGCCGTCAAGGTAGAGTTCGCGCTTTGCCTGCGCGCAGTCGTGCACGTCCAGTCCCAGGTGGTGGCTGGTACCGTGCGGCATCCAGCGGCGGTGCTGCTGGCCTTCCGGGCTGACCGCTTCCTTCACGCTGACGGGCAGGATGCCCCATTCGGCCAGACGCTCCGCCAGGACAGTGGTGGCCGCGGTGTGGATGTCACGGAACTTGGTTCCCGGCCGGGCAGCGGAAAACCCGGCGTCGGCGGCATCCAGGACCGCCTGGTAGACCTTGCGCTGGACATCACTGAAGGCGCCGCTGGCCGGAAGAGTGCGGGTGATGTCTGCGGTGTAGAGCGAGTCCGCCTCGACGCCGGCGTCCAGGAGCAGGAGCTCGCCGGCGTGGATGCGGCCGGTGTTGCGGGTCCAGTGCAGCACGGTCGCGTTGTTGCCGGAAGCTGCGATGGTGTCGTAGCCCAGTTCATTGCCCACCTCGCGGGCGCGGGCAAAGAAGGCTCCTTCCACCACCCGCTCGCCGCGGGCATGCGTGAGGGCCCGCGGCAAGGCCTTGACCACTTCTTCAAACCCTTCAACGGTGGCGGACACCGCGATCTTCATCTGCTCGATCTCCCACTCATCCTTGAGCAGGCGCAGTTCGGAGAGGGCCTCGCTCAGCTTCTCATCCAGCGCATCGAGGACGCCGAGGTCCAGGTTCTCGGGGTCCTTCGCCGTGTTATACCGGGCCGTGTCCACCAGGGCGTCGATGTTCTCGTCCACCTTGCGGACCAGGCGGATGGAGATGCCGCCGATTTCCGGGGCACCCACGTCCTTGGTGATGGCCGTTTCCAGTTGGTCGACGTGTGCGGTGGCCAGTCCCAGCCGGGCCTCGAACTCCTCCAGGGTGGGGCGGGCTCCGATCCAGAACTCGCCGGAGCGGGAGTCCGCGTAGAACTGCTCCGTGTCCCTGCCGGCCAGCGGCCGGAAGTACAGCGTCGCCCGGTGGTTGCCGCCGTCGTCGCCCTTTCCCTCTTCAACCGGTTCCAGGATCAGGACGGCGTCCGGCTCGTGGTCCAGGCCGAGCCCGGTCAGGTGGGCGAAGCCGGAGTGCGGCCGGAAGCGGTAGTCGCAGTCGTTGGAGCGGACCTTGAGAGGGCCGGCGGGGATGACCAGGCGTTCGCCTTTGAACAGGACGGAGATTGCCTTGCGCCGGTTTGCGGCGTAACCGGCGACAGCATCCCGCTGGGGAAGTTCCTGGCTGGACGGCGCCCAGTTGCTGGCCATGAAGGCCTTAAAGGCGTTGGAACTGGGCCGCTGTGAGCGGTTGTTGACGCGCTCCTCCAGCGGCTGGGCAGCAGAGTTTTGGGTGTTTTCGGCATCGTTCACGGCACCATCGTCTCACCAGCTTCCCGGCTAAGCGAACAAGGCAGCCGGGCCGCCCTGCCGCCGTCCACTAGGCTGGACGGGTGAGGATTGACCTGCATGCCCACTCCAACGTTTCCGACGGTACCGAGCCACCGGCCGATGTCATGGCATCTGCTGCGCGCGCGGGCCTTGACGTCGTTGCCCTGACCGACCACGATTCAACGGCTGGCTGGGCGGAGGCAACGGCTGTCGCGTCAACGTTCGGGGTGGCATTGGTCCCGGGCATGGAGGTCTCATGCCGGACGGAGGAAGGCATCAGCGTCCACCTGCTGAGCTACCTGCACGATCCCACCCATCCCGGCCTCCTGGAGGAAATTACCAAGGCCAAGGATTCCCGGCACACCAGGGCCGAACGGATGGTCACCATCCTGGCCGAGGACTACCCGCTGACCTGGGATGACGTCATCCACCACGTGGCACCCGGCGCCACCCTTGGGCGGCCGCACATCGCTGACGCCCTCGTCGCCGCCGGCGTGGTGGAGGACCGCTCAGAGGCCTTCGCCTCCATCCTCACCTCGCGGTCCCGCTACTTCATCCCGCACTATGCGCCGGACCCGGCCACCGCCGTCGAACTGGTCCGTGCCGCCGGCGGTGTGCCCGTGTTTGCCCATCCCGTGGCGTCTTCCAGGGGACGGATCGTAGGGGAGCGTACGTACCGTGACATGATCGACGCCGGCCTGGCGGGCCTGGAGATCGACCACCGGGACAATCCGGAAGAGGGCCGCGATTTCCTGCGCAGGCTGGCGGCCAGGCATGGCCTGCTGATCACCGGCTCCTCCGATTACCACGGCACCGGCAAGCCCAACCTGCTGGGGGAAAACGTCACGGCACCCGACATGCTGGCGCGAATCGAGGAACTCGGCACGGGAGCCGCCGTCGTCCGGCCCTGACACCGCGGCCCCTCTGACTGGTCAGGTGGGCCGGAACGAGGTGAGTGTGGCGTGGGCGCCGAGCCGCTTGGCCATGATGTCAATGGCAGGCTGGTTCTGGTCCACGCACACGAACTTCCGGCCAAGCCTGGCGGCAACTGCCCCCAGCGTCCCGGAGCCGGCGAAGAAGTCCAGGCACCAGTCACCGGGCCGGCTCGAAGCGGCAACCACCCGGCGGACCAGGCCCTCCGGCTTCTGGGTGGGGTAGCCGGTTTTCTCCTTGCCGGTGGGCGAGACGATGGTGTGCCACCAGACGTCGGTGGGCAGCTTTCCCAGTTCACGCTTGGCAGGCGTCACCAGCCCCGGGGCCATGTAGGGCTCGCGGTCCACCTCGGCGCTGTCAAAGTGGTATTTCGCCGGGTTCTTCACGTACACCAGGATGTTGTCGTGCTTGGTGGGCCACCGGTTTTTTGCCCGGGCGCCGTAGTCGTAGGCCCAGATGATCTCGTTCAGGAAGCATTCCCGGCCGAAGATGGCGTCCAGCATGACCTTGGCGTAGTGCACCTCGCGGTAGTCCAGGTGCAGGTACAGGGTCCCGTCATCGGCCAGCAGGCGCCACGCCTCCACGAGCCTGGGTTCGAGGAAGGACCAGTAGTCGCTGAACGCGTCATCGTAGCGGTGCAGGGCACCCTTGATGGTGTCGTAGGAGCGGCCTTTGAAGCCCACACGGTCTCCGCTGCCACCGGCGTTGACCACCATCCGGGTTTCCTGGCGTTGCTGCGGCCTGCCGGTGTTGAAGGGCGGGTCCACGTAAATCAGCGTGAAGGCGCCGTCCGGCAGCGTGGGGAGGTACTCCGCGTTGTCCGCGTGCACCACCAGGCTGCCGCCGTCCGGCGCCCAAACAGTGTCAGTCATCAGGGCAGTTAGCCCTCGGCATTGCCGGGCTGCGTGCCATTGTCGGCACCTGCCACCACTTCGCCGTTGCGGCGGCGGGTGCGCGTCCGGCGGCGGGCGCGGGTGGCGCGGTCCACCTCGGCCGGGGCGCTCGCCGTTGCCGGGGCGCTTGCCTCTGCGGGACCGGCCGCGGTTTCCTTCTCGGGCGAACGACGACGGCGCTCACCGGAGCGTCCGCTGTCACGGCCGCCTTCGCGTGCACCGTCACGGGAGCCGGAACGGCCGCCCTCACGGGAGCCGGAGCGGCCGGAGTCGCGCCCGCTGCTCCTGGCGCCGTCCCGGGCACTGTCCCTTGCGCTGGGGCGGGTGTTCTTCTTGCCGGTCTCGCCAAGGTCTTCGAGGACTTCTGCGTCGACGCCGGCGAGCACCCGCTTGTCGCGGGGGAGGCGGCCCTTGGTGCCCTCCGGGATGTCCAGTTCCTCGAACAGGTGCGGCGAGGAGGAGTAGGTCTCAACCGGTTCGGGCACGCTCAGGCCCAGGGCCTTGTTGATCAGGCCCCAGCGCGGCATGTCGTCCCAGTCGACGAAGGTCACGGCGGTGCCCTTGTTGCCCGCGCGGCCGGTGCGGCCGACGCGGTGCAGGTAGATCTTCTCGTCTTCGACGCACTGGTAGTTGATCACGTGCGTCACGTCGTCAACGTCGATGCCGCGCGCGGCGACGTCGGTGGCGACGAGGACGTCGACCTTGTTGTTGCGGAAGGCGCGCAGCGCCTGCTCGCGGGCGCCCTGGCCGAGGTCGCCGTGGATGGCGGCCGCAGCGAAGCCGCGGTCCACGAGTTCCTCTGCGACCTTGGCGGCGGTGCGCTTGGTCTTGGTGAAGATGATGGTCCGGCCGCGTCCGCGGGCCTGCAGGATGCGGGCCACCACCTCGATCTTGTCCATGCTGTGGGCACGGTAGATCAGCTGGCGGATGTCGCGCTTGGTGAGGCCCTCATCCTCGGGATCCGCGGCGCGGATGTGGGTGGGCTTGGTCATGTAGCGGCGTGCCATCGCGACGACCGGGCCGGGCATGGTGGCGGAGAACAGCAGGGTCTGGCGGACGGCCGGGGTGCCCGCGATGAGGGTTTCAACGTCCGGCAGGAAGCCCAGGTCCAGCATCTCGTCGGCCTCGTCGAGCACCACGATCTTGACGTTCTTCAGGCTCAGGAGCTTTTGCTTGTAGAGGTCGATCAGCCGGCCGGGGGTGCCCACCACAACCTCGACGCCCTGCTTCAGGGCCTCCACCTGGGGCTCGTAGGCGCGGCCACCGTAAATGGTGGCAATCCTCGCATTGCGCTTGCGTGACGCCGTCACCAGGTCCCCGGCCACCTGCACGGCCAGTTCACGCGTGGGAACGATGACCAGGGCCTGCGGGGCTCCCGGCACGGCGAGCTTGGCATAGCCGGGGTCGTCCTGCCCGATGACCCGCTGGAGTGCGGGAATGCCGAAGCCCAGGGTTTTGCCGGTGCCGGTCTTGGCCTGGCCGATAATGTCATGGCCGGCCAGGGCCACCGGCAGGGTCATGGCCTGGATGGGGAAGGGGTGGGTGATCCCGGCGTCAGCCAGGGATTCAACGATGTCCTCACGGACGTTGTAGTCGGCAAAGGACTTTTCCGCGATCTCATGCGGCGTCTCGTCCGAGATGATGGTTTCTTCCGGCTCTATGGTTTCCGTGCCGGACTCATCGGTTAGAAGCTGGTGGGTATGCAATTCACTCACGGGGAGTTTCCTTATTCATTTGGGCAATGGCGCTGCCTGCTCAACGGGCCGGCCAGGGCTGGCCGTTCCGGAGCACGCTCAGGCGCGCAAGCGATTCCAGTGGAAGCCGATCGCGGGCTATCTATGCTGGCACTGGTGACCAGCGGGCAAATCTCAAGATCGCGTAGGGGCGGGCTTGTTGGTTTCAAATCAAGGAAATCAACGACCGGGCATCCATTTCTACCCCTTTAGTCTAGCCGCACGGGCACAAGAACACTGTTTCGGCCCGCTTGCGGCGCCCGCCGAAGCTCAGGAGACGAGTTCGAAATGGATCTGCCGGGTGGTGATGTCCGAGGAAACAAGCCGGACCCGGACCTTGGTACCGGACTCCAGGTCGCCCGCGCAGCGGGCGGTGACCGCCGGCTCGGCAATCTGGATGATCCCCGAACTTCCGTTGCCGTTTCCGGTCTTCCCGTTCCCGTTGCCACCCTTCCCGTTGCCGTTGCCATTTCCGCTTTGCGGCTTGGATCCGGAGATGACGATGGCGTCGAACTCCTGCCCGATATGGTTCAGCAGCAGCGCTGCCTCCACGGTGTCCAGGGCCAGGCGTTCCATCCGCGACGCCAGCTGGTCTGAGCCGGCCATGATGCCCGGCAGCAGCGGAAGGGCTTCGCGTGCCCAGCCGGGAACATCGCCGCGGTTGCTCAGGGCCTCGCAGATGACCAGCACAAAGCGGTCCACCAGGCGGCGCAGCGGCGCGGTGGTGTGGGCATAGGCGGCACCAATGGCGGACTGCACACCATCCTCGGGGACGGTCCCGTCAAAGGCGGTGTACGAGGCTCCCCGGAACAGCATGCCGGCGGAGTGCATGATGGCCAGCTGGCGCGGATCGGTGGGATCCAGCGAACGCAGGTACTCGCCATAGCTGACTTCGCCGTCCCAGGGCCTCCCCAGCACCTCGGTCTGCAGCCGGAAATGCCCCAGGGACCGTTCGTCCGGAGCCGGCATGGTGCGCAGGATGCCCACCTTGCCCTCCAGCATGAGCTGCGCGGCGGCCATCCCGGTCATCAGCGAAATCTGCGCGTTCCAGTCCTCCACGGGAAGCTGCGGTACGGCATCAATGCGGTAGCCGCCGTCGGGCAGCTGGACAATTTCCTGCTCGGGCATGTTGAGGCTGGCCCCTCCGCGTGCCCGTTCCAGTGCCACCCGTTTCAGGCCCACCTCGCGGAGCAGCCGCAACACGGGGGAGGCGGTCCCGGCGTCGAGGTCTGCCTGCGCGCCCTTGTAGCTGAGCTTGTCGCGGCTGCGGACCCGCGCCCGCCGGACGCCCACTGACAAAACCGACGCGTCGCCGTCCAGCGTGAAGTCCCACACGAAGGCCGAACATTCCTGGCCGGGCAGGAGGCTCCCTGCCCCTTCGCTGATCACCTCAGGGTGCAGCGGTATCCTGCCGTCCGGAGCATAGAACGTCTGTCCGCGGCGCCGGGTCTCGGCGTCCAGGGGACCTCCCGGCGCAACAAACGCCGGGACGTCGGCAATCGCGTACATCACCCGGTAACCGTTCCCGTCCGGTTCGATGAACACGGCCTGGTCCAGGTCCGTGGACGACGCCGGATCGATGGTCACGAACCCGACGGCGGTCAGGTCGTAGGACGGCAGCTTCAGCCCTGCCACCGCGGCCCGGGCATCCTCCACCGCTTCAGCCGGATACGGGCCCGGCAGTTCGAGTTCCGTCCGCAGCAGGCCCAACGCCTCTTCCACGGCGTTCCTGTGGTCATGGACGTTGGGGGCCAGCCGATGATGTGACACAAAAATCAGCGTAGCTCCAAGTCCACCGATATGGCATCAGGAGCCGGTGGCGTCCAGCGCGTCGAGGAGGGAAGCGGCAGCGGCGGCGGGGTCGGGGGCCTCGGTGATGGCGCGGACCACCACGATCCTGCGGGCACCCGCGTCCACCACCTGGTGGACGTTTCCGTGATCGATGCCGCCAATGGCAAACCATGGCACCGGATCCGCCGCCTGCCGGGAAGCTTCGGCCGCGTACTTCACCAGTCCGGGTCCGACGGCGGTCCTGCCCGGTTTGGTGGGCGTGGCCCAGACGGGACCCACACAGAAGTAGTCCAGCCCGGCCGGGCCGGCAGTTGCTGCCAGTGCCGCGTCCACCTGTCCGGTGGTGTGGCTGGAGAGTCCGATGGCGGCGTTTCCGTTAACCAGCGTCCGCGCTGCTGCCAATGGCAGGTCCTTCTGGCCGATGTGGAACACCGGCGCCCCGGACAATACGGCGATGTCCGCCCGGTCATTGACCGCCCACAGCCTGCCATGCCGTACCGCGGTCTCCTTCAGCACCGCCAGGAGGTCAAGTTCCTCCGCAGCCTCGATGGTCTTGTCGCGCAGCTGGATGATGTCCACGCCACCGGCGAACGCGGCGTCCACGAACTGCGCAAAGTCACCCCGGTCCCGGCGGGCATCGGTGCAGAGGTACAGCCGGGCTGCCTTGAGGGCGTCGCTGTCCCGGGCATTGACAACTTCGGTGGCTGAAGGGCGGTGGCCCGCGGGGAAGGATGGGGTGGACACATTCATGGCTGCAAGCCTAGTTCCTCTAAACTGGGCTGGTACTGCGGGAGCCCGCGGCAGCTGTCACAAAGCGCCGGGCTGAGAGGGCGTCAGAGCCGACCGCTTGACCTGATCCGGGTAATGCCGGCGTAGGGAAGGAACCCATATGCGTACCCCCACCCCACCCACCGTCCGGGCCGACGTCGCCGTCATCGGCGGGGGAGTGGTTGGCCACGGAATCGCGTGGGAGGTGCAGCGTTCCGGACGCTCCGTCGTCCTCATCGATGACGCGCCCGGTACCGGTGCCAGCTGGGCCGCCGCCGGCATGCTGGCCCCGGTCAGCGAACTGCACTACCAGGAGGAAGACCTCCTGGAACTCATGCTCGAAGCATCCTCGCGCTGGCCCGGGTTCGCCGCCGGCGTCGCCGGAGCAACGGGCGCCGACCCCGGATACCTTACGACGCCGACCCTCGCCGTGGGTGCCGACGCAGCCGACCGCCGCGCGCTGATGGACCTGCGCACCGTACAGCAGGCCAACGGGCTGGCGGTGGAACCGCTGACCGTGCGGGAGGCCCGGCAGCGCGAGCCACTGCTCAGCCCGGCCATTGCCTGCGCCCTGGAGACCCCGGCCGACCACCAGGTGGATCCCCGGCGGCTGGTAGCGGCACTGCGGCTGGCCCTGGCCGGTACCGTGCAGGAGAAACCGGAACTGGCGGTTGCCGGGGCGGTGGACGGATATGCCGTGCCGGAGCGGGCAGCCGGGCTCTTGTGGGAGGGCGGAGCGGTTGCCGGTGCCCGCCTCGCGGACGGCGGCACGGTCCTGGCGGGGGAAACCGTGGTAGCCAACGGCCTGCAGGCGGGGGCGCTCGGCGGCCTTCCCGGCGGCCTGGAGCTGCCCCTGCGGCCCGTGCACGGGGACATCCTCCGCCTTGCCGTTCCCCGGCACCTTCAGCCCCTGGTGACCGCCACGGTGCGGGGCCTGGTCCACGGCATCCCGGTGTACATCGTCCCGCGGCAGGACGGAACCGTGGTGATCGGAGCCACGCAGCGGGAGGACGCCCTTTCCGATGCCGTCAGCGCCGGGGGCGTGTACCAGCTGCTGCGGGATGCGCAGGCGCTGCTGCCCGCCGTCGCTGAACTGGAACTCCTGGAGTGCACCGCCCGCGCCCGGCCCGGAACCCCCGACAATGCGCCGCTGCTGGGCCGGGTGCCGGCGGCCCCTGGCTCCGCCGGCGAAGGCGCCGGGCACGTCCCGGGGCTCATCATTGCCACCGGGTTCTTCCGGCACGGCGTCCTGCTCACTCCGGCCGCAGCCGCCATCTGCACGGAACTGCTGGACGGAAAAGCCGATCCCCGCTGGGCACCCTTCAGCCCCGGCCGGTTCTCCAGGCCGGCGACGCCGCCACAAGCCCCCACATCAAGGAGACAGCGTGAACATCACCCTTAACGGAAACCCGCACACAGTGCCCTACGGCGCCTCCATCACCACGCTGGTCAGCCAGGTCACCGGACGCCCGCTGGCTGACAACGGACAGGCGACTGACGGCGGGAAACTCGGCGTCGCCGTCGCGCACAACGCCCAGGTGGTGCCGCGCAGCCAATGGTTCGCCACCGCGCTCGCCGATGGCGACGACATCGAACTTGTCACAGCAGTACAGGGAGGCTGACGCCATGACCGAAACCAGCACCATCAACCCCGCCGGAAATGCCGGCGCCAGCGACGCCCTGGTGATCGACGGCGTCGCCCTCGGGTCGCGGCTCATCATGGGCACCGGGGGAGCGCCCAGCCTGGATGGCCTGGGCGCGGCCCTCCTGGCCTCCGGCACCGCCTTGACCACCGTGGCCATGCGCCGCTACTCCACGGCGGAAACCGGCTCGCTTTTCCAGCTGCTGGTGGACCACGGGATCCGGGTGCTGCCCAACACGGCCGGCTGCTTTACCGCCCGGGACGCAGTCCTCACGGCGGAGCTGGCCCGGGAGGCGCTGGAGACCGACTGGGTGAAACTGGAGGTCATCGCCGACGAACAGACGCTCCTGCCGGACGCCGTGGAACTCGTGGAGGCCACGGAGCAGCTGGTCAACCGCGGCTTCAAGGTCTTCGCCTATACCAACGACGATCCCGTGCTGGCGCTGCGGCTGGAGAACCTCGGCGCCACCGCCGTCATGCCGCTGGGTTCCCCGATCGGCACCGGCTTGGGGATCCTGAACCCGCACAACATTGAACTCATCGTTTCCCGGGCCTCCGTGCCTGTGGTCCTGGACGCCGGGATCGGCACGGCATCGGACGCCGCCCTTGCCATGGAGCTGGGCTGCGACGCGGTGCTGCTGGCCACGGCCGTGACCCGCGCGCAGAACCCGGCGCTCATGGGCGAGGCGTTCAAGCACGCGGTGGCCGCCGGCAGGATGGCAAGGGCAGCCGGGCGCATCCCGCGCCGGGAGCATGCCCTGGCGTCATCGGCCATGGAGGGCCGGGCGGAATTCCTCTGACCCCGGACATACAGTTGTGGCCACCACCCGGGCGGGTGGTGGCCACAACTGTTTGATCCGTCCGCAGG
This sequence comes from Arthrobacter sp. B1I2, assembly GCF_030816485.1. Taxonomy (NCBI): domain Bacteria; kingdom Bacillati; phylum Actinomycetota; class Actinomycetes; order Micrococcales; family Micrococcaceae; genus Arthrobacter; species Arthrobacter sp. B1I2. The sequence continues at coordinate 2,483,944 of NZ_JAUSYC010000001.1, forward strand.
CGCAGGCCGAAACTCAGCGCCGCAGTACCGCGGTGAGCTGCTCCGCGTCGTGGCGCGCACGCGTGCGGCCCAGGTAGACGACGGCGGCGACGGCAGCTGCAATGCCCAGGACAATGGGCAGGACCCATGGAAGCCAGGTCAGCCCGGGCAGGTAACCGAAACCGGCTGCCATCAGGATGATCCATACCAAGGCTGCAACACCGACGGCGACGCCGGACGGCAGTCCCGCGCCGTACTTCGCGTGCCGCTTGTCGTTGGCCCAGACGACGAATCCGGCGGCGACGGTGGCCAGCACCACGATGGTCAGCGAAAGCATGAATCTCCTTGGAAAGGCGGGTGGCTTAGAACTGGCCGAAGCCTACGCGCCGAACCTCTTCGGCACCGATTTCCACGTAGGCCAGCGCGTTGCCCGGAACAATGAGCAAGCGTCCCTTGTCATCCTTCAACCGCAGTTCGCTGCCTGCGTTGATGGCTTCGCCAACAACCTTGGCCACGGCCTCCGCATCGTCGGTTGATTCCAGCACGATTTCGCGGGCAACGTTCTGCACGCCGATCTTAATTTCCAAGGGGGCCTCCCAGCCTGTGAAGTGCTCGTGTTCTCTACAAGGTGTTGTCTTATTTGTAGTCTAGGACTCTTTGGGGAAGCGAGAGATTCCGCGCCAAGCTAAACGGTAGATGAGGTCGCTGGCCACATTGAGGTCCAGGTTGCCGTCCGTTTCCAGCCAGTACCGGGCGCTGACCTGCGCCATCCCGGCCAGTCCGCGGCCCAGGAGTTCGGCTTCGAGGTGGGGGAGCTTGGTGTCCTCGGCAATGACCCTGGCGATGGCGTCGGCGAAGGTCCGGTTGAAGGTTTCCAGCCTGGAGCTGACATCGGGGTCGTTGATCAGGTCGGACTCAAACACCAGGCGGTGGGCCTGGTCGTCATTGGCAATGAAGTGGAAGTAGGCGCGCATGACGGCCTGGACACGTTCATCATTGTCCGTTGTGGAGTTCAGGGCGCCCAGCATCAGCTCCGTCAGGGAGGCCAAATGGCTTTCCAGCAGCGCCAGGTACAGGTCGCGTTTGGAAGGGAAGTGCTGGTACAGCACCGGCTTGCTGACATGGGCGGTCTCTGCAATTTCATCCATTGCGGCGCCGTGGTAGCCGTTGGCCACGAACACCTCCTGGGCGGCAGCAAGGAGCTGTGCGCGGCGCTCATCCCGGGGCAGCCGGGCGGACCGATGGCCTGCGGGGCGGGAGGGAGTTTGCGGTTCGGCCGCGGGCGGGCGGTCAGCCCGTGCTTCAGGGACCACAGTTGTCCTTCTTTCCATTGCAGTTACCTTCACTTTACTGCGGGGTAATATGACCCGGCGGTATCCCGGGGCATACATTGAAGTATGGCTTCGTCTTTCACCGCAAATGTTTCACCCCTTTCCCTGGATCCGCTGGTGGAACCGGCCGCCGACCTCACCCCCGCCGAGGTGGAACGGTACTCCCGGCACCTGATCATTCCCGAGATAGGTGCCCTGGGCCAGCGGCGGCTCAAGAACGCCAAGGTGCTGGTGATCGGCGCCGGCGGCCTCGGTGCTCCCGCCCTGCTGTACCTTGCCGCGGCGGGTGTTGGCACCATCGGAATCATCGACGACGACGTGGTGGACCTGAGCAACCTGCAGCGCCAGGTGATCCACGGCGTCAGTGACGTGGGACGGCCCAAAATCGAATCGGCCCGGGACACCATCGCCGGGCTGAATCCATTGGTGGATGTCCGGCTGCATAACGTCCGCCTGGACTCCTCCAACGCCCTGGAGCTGTTCAGCGGGTACGACCTCATCCTTGACGGCGCCGACAACTTCGCCACCAGGTACCTGGTGAACGACGCCGCCGCCATCCTGGGCAAGCCCTACGTGTGGGGTTCCATCTTCCGTTTTGACGGCCAGGTCAGCGTGTTCTGGGAGAAGCACGGCCCCACCTACCGGGACCTGTATCCGGAGGCCCCGCCCGCCGGTTCCGTTCCCTCCTGTGGTGAGGGCGGCGTGTTCGGTATGGTCTGCGCTGCCGTGGGATCGCTGATGGTGACCGAGGCAGTGAAGCTGATTACCGGCGTCGGACGTTCCCTGCTGGGCCGCGTGGCACTGTATGACGCCCTGGGCGGCAGCTGGCGCGAGATCCGGGTGTCAAAGGACCCCGCGGCGGAACCCATCACCGAACTCACCGACTACGAGGCTTTCTGCGGCATCGCCCCGGCCTCTCAGGCCGATACCGAGCACACCGTCACCGCCACCCAGCTGGCCACCATGCTGGCGTCGCGCCAAGCCGGGCTCAAGGACTTTGAGCTGGTGGATGTCCGCGAGGCCGGGGAATACGACATTGTCCGGATCGAGGGGGCCAGGCTGATCCCGCAGGGGCGGATCCTTGCCGGGGAGGCATGGGACGAACTTCCGCAGGACCGGGACATTGTGTTCCACTGCAAGGCCGGGACCCGGTCCGCCAGCGTGCTGGCGGCGGCACGGCAGGCCGGTTACCAGCGGGTCAGCCACCTCGACGGCGGGATCCTGGCCTGGGTGCGCGACGTGGAACCGGAGAAACCCGTCTACTGACACCTTGCTCTATCAGATATGGCTCCCAAACCACCGGTTTAGGAGCCATATCTGATAGAGCATCGTGGTGAATCAGGCGGTTTCGCGGCCCTTGTGGTCCACCGGGCATTCGGCCTCAAAGCCGGCAGGGGCGGGGCTGGGCTGCTCAACGGTGATGCCGTACAGGGCCTCCAGCGCGGCAACGTAGTCATCCTGCTGGCCGTTCGCGGCGAGTTCGCGGGCGCGGACCGTGGGAACGTGCAGCAACTGCTTGACCATGCGGCGGAGCGCGAATTCGACTTCCTCGGCGGCGGCGGTGCAGCCGTGGCGGGCACGGACCTTTTCCATCTCCGTGTCCAGGACGTTCATGGTGTGGCGCCGCAGGGCAACGATTGCTGAATCCACGGAGCGGGCCTCGCGCTCCTGCTCGAAGGCCTTTGCGGCACCCTGCACGATGCCGCTGGCCTGGGCCAGCGATTCCGCCTGTTCCTGCGGTGCGGCCAGGCGCACGGATTCCAGGGTCAGCAGCTCCACGCCGTCCAGCTCGCCGACTGCGGGGTCAAAGTCGTGGGTCAGGGCAAGGTCGATGGCGATGAGGGGCTGCGGTGAACCGGCGCGGACCTGGGCCAGTTCATCGGCTTCCACCCGGGTGTCCGACCCGCTGCAGCCGATCATGACGTCGGCAGCCGCCACTGCGGGCCGCAGCGATTCCGCATTCAGGGCTGTGCCGCCCCGCGAGGCCACAAAGCCTTCGGCGCGGCCGGAGGAGGAGAAAACGGAGATGTCCGTGCAGCCGCGTTCACGCAGCAGTGCCATGGTGGCGCCGGCGTAGGCGCCGGTCCCGAACAGCACGACCTTCTTGGTTGACCAGTCGGGGCTTTCAGACAGATCCGTGGCCAGGTCCAGTGCCACAGAGACGATGGAAAGGCCCCGGGAACCGAGGGCCGTTTGCGCGCCCACATCCTTGGCGGTCTTGGATGCAGCCTGGAAAAGCCGGACGAGCCCGGCGCTTGCAGTGCCGTCATGCTGGGCGGTGATCAGCGCCCGCCGCACCTGGCCGGCGATCTCGCGTTCACCCACGACGGCGGAGTCCAGTCCCGCGCTGACGGCGAACAGGTGCTGGGTCACCTCGGGTCCGGTGCGCGTGCTGAAGGAACGCGATACAAGGGGTTCGGCCAGTCCGCTGGCCTCGCTGATCCGGGATACGAGCGCTGCCCGGGCCGCTTCGACGTCGTTGGGGTTGGCGGCTTCGCCGTAAATCTCGTAGCGGTTGCAGGTGGCGAGGACCACCGCGCCGGCCACAGCAGGGGATTCGGTGAGTGCGGATGCGGCAATCCCGGAAGAACCGTTGCTCAACTGAGCAACGGTTTCAAGATCGATGTCGGCGTGTGTAGCCACCAATGAGAAAAGAACCACAGCAGACCAATCATAGCTTTTTCGTTGCCTGGTAGAACAACCACCGAAAAGGATAGTCGCCACACCGCACAGTGATTCCCGACACCTTCCCGGCCCCCGCGTGGCGGGCGACAGGTTGTCGTTATCTTTTGCAGCTCTTTTTGGGCACAATCAAAAGCATGACTCCTAGCCCTGCCGTCTCCGCTGCCGGCGCCCTCGCCGCAGACCATCCACTGATGGACGGCCGCACAGCGGACTCACCGCTGATCACGGCCTACCGCGGGGGCAAACCGTCCCGCCGTCCTGTCTGGTTCATGCGGCAGGCAGGCCGGTCGCTGCCGGAATACCTTAAGGTACGCGAGGGCATCGCCATGCTGGACTCCTGCCTTCAGCCGGAGCTGGCCTCCGAGATCACGCTCCAGCCCGTCCGGCGCCATGACGTGGACGCGGGCATCTTCTTTTCAGACATTGTGATCCCGCTGAAGCTCGCGGGGGTCGGCGTGGACATCGTGCCCGGGGTGGGCCCCGTCCTTGATAAGCCCGTGCGCACCGCGGCCGACGTTGCCGCCCTGCCCCAGCTCACCTGGGAAGCCCTGGAACCCATCCGCGAGGCCGTCCGCCTGACTGTGGCCGAACTGGGCAAGACACCCCTGATCGGCTTCGCCGGCGCGCCGTTCACCCTGGCCGCCTACATGGTGGAAGGGAAACCGTCGCGCGACCACCTCGGCCCCCGGACCATGATGCACGCGGACCCGGAGACCTGGACCGCGCTGGCCAACTGGGCTGCCGACGCTTCCGGCATGTTCCTCCAGGCCCAGCTCGAGGCAGGCGCCTCCGCCGCCCAGCTCTTCGACTCCTGGGCCGGCTCGCTGGGACTGGCCGACTACACCAAATACGTTGCGCCGGCGTCGGCCCGTGCGTTGGACCATGTCCGCCACCTGGGTGCGCCGCTGATCCACTTCGGCACCGGCACGTCCGAACTTCTCGTTGCCATGCGCGATGTGGGCGTGGACGTGGTGGGGGTTGACTACCGGCTGCCGCTCGATGAGGCGAACCGCCGGCTGGGCGGCACCGTTCCGCTGCAGGGAAATATCGACCCCGCACTGCTGGCAGCCCCCTGGGAAATCCTCGAGGCCCACGTCCGGGAAGTCATCGCCGCCGGCTCCGCCGCCCCCGGCCACGTCCTGAACCTTGGGCACGGCGTGCCGCCCGAAACGGACCCTGACGTCCTGACCCGGGTGGTGGAGCTCATCCACTCCATCTCGCCGGAATAACCCGTGGGCAGTTCCCCTGCGGAGCCTGGTACCGCCCTGGTGGTGGGCGGCGGAATCTCCGGGCTGCTGGCCGCCCGGGAACTCGCCGCTGCCGGCCACGAGGTGACGGTCCTTGAGGCGGGGACCACGTGGGGCGGCTGCGTGGGCAGCCACACGGTAGCCGGGCTCACCCTGGATAGCGGTGCCGAGTCCTTCGCCACGAGGTCCGACGGCGTCGCCCGGCTCTGCGCCGAACTCGGCCTGGGCGGCAGGATCGTTCCTCCCCGTCCCGGCGGTGCGTGGGTGCAGCTTCCGGATGGCCCCCGCGAACTGCCCCGGACCGGAGTCCTGGGCATCCCCGCGAATCCCTGGGACCCGGAGGTCCGCCGCACCCTGGGCATCATGGGCTCGCTGCGCGCTTCCCTGGACCGGCTGCTGCCTGCTTCCGTGGGAGCCGGCAAGGGAGTCACCAGCGTTTCCGCCCTGGTCCGGGCGCGGATGGGTTCGCGCGTGCTGGAACGGCTGGTCTCGCCCGTGGTGGGCGGCGTCCACTCGGCTGATCCCGGCCTGCTCGACGTCGACATGGTGGCTCCCGGCCTGCGGGCCGGCCTGCGGCAGTACGGTTCCCTTGCCGCCGCTGTTTCAGCCCAGCGGCGCCGTGCCAGCGCAAACACAGCCAGCGCGGGAACGGCCGGTGCAGCCGCCCAGCCGGGACCAACGGCTGAACCTGCCGGGCCGGCCAAACCTGCCAAGGCCGGCTCCGCCGTCGCGGGCCTCGAAGGCGGCATGCACACGCTCGTGGACGCCCTGGTGGCAGATCTCCGGCGCCGGGGCGTGACCCTCTCCTGGCGGACACCGCTGCCACATCGGTTTCCCGCGCAGCCGAAGGCTGGCGCGTCGACGCGGCCGGCACAACCTTCCGCACTGACCTGCTGGTCATGGCCGTGGACGGTCCGGCCGCCGTCGGGCTGCTGGAAAGTGCTGTCCCTCCGATCGCAGGAAAGAAGCCGGCGTCCGGGCCTGACGTCAAGCTGGTCACCCTGGTGCTGGACAAACCCGAGCTGGACCGGCGGCCCCGTGGAACAGGAATCCTGGTGGCCCCGCAGACGCCGGGCATTGAAGCAAAGGCGCTGACGCATGCCACGGGCAAATGGGATTGGCTCGCAGCCGCTGCCGGCCCCGGGCGCCACGTGGTGCGCCTCTCCTATGGCCGGGTGGACGGCGCCTCGGCGCAGCCTGCCGGCCCGGAAACCGATGATGAGCTGTTCGCGGCCGCGCTGCGGGACGCCTCGGCACTCCTGGGCGTCCGGATCACCGGCGAGGACGTGCGGGGCTGGGACGTGGTCCGGTGGCGGGGAGCCCTGCCGTTCGCTGCCGTGGGTCACCGCGCCCGGGCAGCAGAGATCCGCCAGGCATGCACTGCGGCCGGCGGCCTGGCGGTGGTCGGCGGCTGGGTGGCCGGAAACGGGCTGGCCGCCGTCGTTGCGGACACACGTGAGCAAATCGGCCAGCTGGCCGCCGCCTGAGTATCGCCGCTGGTCAGGGCGCCAGGGCCGGTCAGCCGGCTTGTCCGGTACACGCCGTGCCGGCTATCCCGGTTTCCGAACGGGCAAGCGTTCTGGTTAGGGTCGATGACTATGTTTCAAGACAGGTCCGAGCTTTCCATGTCCCGGACCGGTATCCATGGGGGACTCCGACGCGGTACTGCAGCCGCGGCCGTCGGAGTGGTACTGGTCCTTTCCACCGGCGTCCAGGCGTCCTTGGCCGACGAGACGGCGCCCCCTCCCCAGGGACCCGCGGCGCCGGTATCCCCGGCCGGTGCGCAGGGCAAGGACGGTCCAGGTGCCGCTGCCCCCACTCCGCGTGCCAAGGCTCCCTCCATCCTTGCCGTCCCGGGTGCCTTGCTCCCGGCGGTGAAGGCAACGGTCCCGGCCGGTTCGGCGACAGCCACCGCGAAGGCTTCGGTCAGTGCCCTGCCAGTTCCAGACCTCCCGCTCCCCACAGCCTCTGCCACGTCCCTGGTGCCCGGCGTGCCGGCTGCCGCGCCCGCGGCACCCGCCGGAACCGCTTCTTCCCCGGCACCCGCCCAGGCCGGGTCCGGCCCTGCGGCCCTGGCCAGCGGGCCCGGGACCACCAGCCAGCCGGAACCCGTCGCAGCATCCGCAGCAGGTGATGCACCTGTGCCCGCCGCACCGGCCGCTGCAGATGGAGGTGCGGGTGCAGGTGCCGGTGCAGGCCAGGCATCCGGCGCCCAGGCGTCCGAGCTGGGTTCCGGCGGGATGGCGGGAATTGCGGGCGGCGGCAGTGCCGAAACGGACGGCGCTGCAGCCGGCCAAGCCGGGACGGGCAGTGCGGATGCCACGCCTGCTCCGGCACTGCCGACTGCGCTGTCCATCAACGCGCGGAACTCCCAGCCCACCCGCATGCCGCAGGCTGCCGGTGCACCTGCAGGTCCGGGCCGCGCCGTTTCCTCCACGGAACCATTGCCGGGCATGCCGGACGCCATGGTCTGGCTGGGCGCAGGCCTGGTGGGCGTAGGTGCCGCGGCAGGGCTCGTATTCCTGCGCATGCGCCGCCCCTAAAGTCGCCGCTAAAGCTGTGGCGTGGGGTGGCCTGCGGGACGACCAATTGTGACCTTGCTCACTTCTACGGGTTGTAGAACTTTTCGGTTTCGCCTTGGGGGCAGCGAAGGGGCAAACTTGTAACCATGAGCCACACTTCTGCCGAATCTGTCACTAAAACCGAAGAATCAGCCGAGCAGTTCTTTACCCTCTGGACGGTATTCAAGCGGTCGGAGTCAGTGGTCCGCAGTGCGAATGCTGCTGCCGACTTCGAAGCGCTGCTGGAGCGGCTCGCCGAGGCCGGCGTGACGCACCGCGGCAGCTACGACGTCTCGGCCATGCGGGCCGACGCCGACGTCATGGTGTGGCTCCATGGCCCCAAGCCGGAGGCGCTGCAGCAGGCCATCCGCGACATCCGCCGCAGCACCCTGTTCGCCGGCACCGAGATCGTGTGGTCCGCCATGGGCGTCCACCGAGAGGCAGAGTTCGCCAAGAACCACACGCCCGCCTACTCGCGCGGCGTCGCGCCGGCCGAGTGGCTGTGCGTCTACCCGTTCGTGCGCTCTTACGAGTGGTACATCCTGCCGGAAGCCGAGCGCGGCAAGATGCTCCGCGACCACGGGTTGCTTGGCCGGGATTTCCCCCAGGTCATCTCCAACACCGTGTCATCGTTCGCGCTGGGCGACTGGGAATGGATCCTCGGCCTGGAGGCCCCCGAACTCGTTGACCTTGTGGACCTGATGCGCCACCTGCGCGCAACGGAGGCGCGCAACCATGTCCGTGAGGAGGTCCCGTTCTACACCGGACGCCGGATCTCCGCCGATGAAGTAGCAGAGGTGCTCGCATGAACCCGATGGACCCGACACTTGTCACTTCCGTCAACCCGGTCACCGAGGCCGGACGCATGGCTCCCAAGAATTACGACGCCGTCCTGCTCGCCTCCTTCGGCGGCCCCGAGGGCCAGGAGGACGTCATCCCGTTCCTCCGCAACGTCACCCGGGGCCGGGGAATCCCGGACGAGCGGCTTGAGGAGGTCTCGCACCATTACCGCGCCAACGGCGGCATCAGCCCCATCAACCAGCAGAACCGCGAGCTTAAGGCCGCGCTGGAAGCTGAACTGGCTGCCCGCGGGATTGACCTGCCCGTGCTGTGGGGCAACCGCAACTGGGCGCCCTACATCCCCGAAACCCTGCAGGAAGCGTACGACGCCGGCCACCGCCGGGTGCTGATGCTCACCACGAGTGCCTACTCCTGCTACTCCAGCTGCCGCCAGTACCGCGAGGACATCGGCATGGCTCTGACGGAGACCGGCCTGGACGGCCGGCTGGAAGTGGACAAGGTCCGCCAGTACTTCGACCACCCCGGTTTCGTGGAACCGTTCGTGGAAGGAACCGCTGCCGGCCTGGCCGACGTCCGTGCCAAGCTTGCCGAAGCCGGCAGCCCGGACGCCCCCGTCCACATCCTGTTCGCCACGCACTCCATCCCCACGCGGGACGCTGAGGCTGCGGGCCGGTCCGAGGGGGAGCCGCGCGAGTTCGAGGAAGGCTCGGCCTACGTGGCCCAGCACCTCGCCAACGCAGCAGCGGTCATCGACCGGGTTAAGGCAGAATCCGGCCTGACCGCGCCGTGGACCCTGGTGTACCAGTCCCGTTCCGGCGCCCCCCATGTGCCGTGGCTGGAGCCGGACATCAATGACGCCATCGAAGAGCTCGCCGGCCAGGGTGTCAAGGGCATCGTCATCGTTCCCCTTGGCTTTGTCAGCGACCACATGGAAGTTGTCTGGGACCTGGACACCGAGGCCCTGGAGACCTGCGCCAACCTTGGCCTGGCGGCAACGCGTGTTCCCACTCCAGGCACGCACCGCTCGTTCGTCAGCGGCCTGGTGGACCTCATCTGTGAGCGCACGGTGGCCAACAACATCGGCAACCGTCCCGCCCTCTCGGATCTTGGTCCCTGGTATGACGTCTGCCGCCCAGGATGCTGCGCCAACTTCCGCGCCGAAAAGCCCACGATTTCAGGGGCCGACACCACCGTTGGCACCGGCCATGACCCGTATCCCTCCAGCACTGCCGGGGAAACGGCGCAGCTGTGACTGTCCGGATTGGAACCCGCGCCAGCAAGCTCGCGCTCACCCAGACCCAGCAGACCGCGGACCAGCTGGCCGCCGTCGGGGGTTTCCCGGTGGAGCTGGTGCACATCCGCACGGATGGCGACGTCCTCACCGGGTCGCTCTCCCAGATGGGCGGCACGGGCGTCTTTGTCGCAGCCCTGCGCGACGCGCTGCTGCGCAGTGAGTGCGACGTAGCCGTCCATTCACTCAAGGACCTGCCCACCGGTGCAGCGGTAGGCCTGAGCCTTGCCGCCACGCCGCGTCGGGTGGATGTCCGTGACGTCCTGTGCGCCCGCGATGGGCTGAAGCTGGCCGACCTGCCTGCCGGAGCCCGCGTCGGCACCGGCTCGCCGCGGCGGGCGGCCCAGTTGCGGGCGGCCCGCACCGACCTGGACATCATCGATATCCGCGGCAACGTGGACACCCGCCTCGGCCGCGTCCCCGGTTTGCCCGGCAACTCAACGGACCAGGTGGTGCCCGGAAAGTCCTGTGACCTGGACGCAGTGGTGCTCGCTGCCGCCGGCCTTGAGCGCATCGGCAGGCTGGATGCCGTCAGCGAATACCTCGAAACGGACGTAATGCTGCCCGCGGCCGGCCAGGGATCACTGGCCATCGAGTGCCGTACGGCCGACGCGCCGCCGAAACCCGGATCGGCCGAAGGTTCCCGGGAGGTCCTGGCCCAGGCCCTCGCCGCCCTGGACGACCCGGACACGCGCCTCGCCGTCACAGCAGAGCGCGCCCTGTTGGCGCGGCTCGAAGCAGGTTGTGCAGCCCCCGTGGGCGCCTACGCGTACCGGAAAGGCAGCATGCTGCACCTCGAAGCCGTGGTGTGCGCCGTCGATGGCACCGCCACGGTCCGGGACAAGCGCGCCACGGACGGGCTGACGGAAGTCGGAGCCACCCTGTTGGGCATCGAACTGGCAGAAGCCCTCCTTGCTGCCGGAGCCGCGGACATCGCAGACCTGCAGGCGTCCTGACCTGGCGATGACGCAGCCCTCCCGCGAGTCCGGACCGCACACGCCACCCGGCAGCCAGCCGCCCGGTGACCGGCCGCTCGCCGGAACCCGGGTCCTGGTGACGCGCAGGCCGGAACGTTCCGGCGCCCTGGTGGAGGCGCTGGAAGAAGCGGGAGCCACGCCTGTGCTGCTGCCGCTTATCGACTTCGAGCGGGCCCCGGACCAGCATGCGGTCGACGTCGCCTGCGATGCCCTGGCAGCGGGTGCCTTCGACTGGCTGGTGGTCAGCAGTGCCACGACCGTGCACGTCCTGATGGAGAAGGCCGCCGAGCGTGGCCTTGGCCTGGGCCAGTTGGTCCCCTCCGGTACACGGATCGCGGCCATCGGTCCCGCCACCCGCAGCCTGCTGGAAGCGGGCGGCCTGGACGTCGCCCTGATGCCGTCCGGCGAGCAGTCGGCGGCCGGCCTGCTCACGGTATGGCCCGGAGGCGGGAGGATCCTGCTGCCGCAGGCAGACATCGCTGCCGGCACGCTGGCGCAGGGCCTTGCGGCCGCAGGCGGCGTCGTTACCGCCGTTACTGCCTACCGCACCGTTGACTACCCGGCGGCAGCGGAGCGCAGGCTCGCCGTGCAGGCGGAGGACGGCGGCGCCGGGCCGCAACCGGCGTCGTACTCCCTCCTGACGCCGGAAACCGCCGCCGCGGACATCGCCGGAGGGCGCATAGCGGCCGTGATCGCCGCCTCGCCGAGTGCCGTGCGCCGGATCTCCGCACTCGGTCCGCTGGGCGCCTGCAGGCTCGTGGCGATCGGCCGTTCGACGGCGGACCAGGCTGCTGCCCTGGGCCTGGACGTGGCCGCGGTGGCGGCTGAGCCCACACCCGACGGGCTGGTGGCAGCCGTCGTGAAGTCCCTCAGCCCGCCCTGACCGGCCGGCATGACGCCCCGCTCCATACAAAGCTTCAAGAAAAAATCGCGAAGGGACATGACCATGACTTTCCCCAACCAACGCCCCCGCCGCCTGCGCACCACTCCCGCCATGCGCCGGCTGACCGCCGAAACCCGCCTTGCGCCCGCGGAACTCATCCTTCCTGTTTTCATCCGGGAGGGGCTCACCGAACCCAATCCCATCACGTCCATGCCGGGCGTGGTCCAGCACACCACCGACACGCTGAAGCGGGCCGCGGCGGAGGCTGTTGAGCTCGGACTGGGCGGCATCATGCTGTTCGGCATCCCCGAAACCCGCGACGCCGAGGGCACGGCGTCCCTCGATCCGGAGGGTGTGCTGAACAAGGCCATCCGGGACGTCCGCGCGGAAGTGGGTGATGACCTGGTGATCATGAGCGATGTGTGCCTGGACGAATTCACCGACCACGGCCACTGCGGAGTGCTCGACGGCGACGGGTACGTGGACAATGACCGCACCGTGGAAATTTACGCCAGGATGGCCGTGGCGCAGGCGGAGGCCGGCGCCCACATGCTGGGCCCGTCGGGCATGATGGACGGCCAGATTGCCGCCATCCGTTCCGCCCTGGACGAGGCCGGCCACGCCAATACGTCCGTCATCGCGTACGCCGCGAAGTATGCCTCGGCGTTTTACGGGCCGTTCCGTGAAGCGGTGGATTCCCAGCTCAAGGGTGACCGGCGCACCTACCAGATGGATGCCGGCAACCGCACCGAGGCCCTGCGCGAGGTGGAACTGGACCTCGCGGAGGGTGCGGACATCATCATGGTCAAGCCGGCCATGAGCTACCTGGACATCGTGGCCGATGTTGCCGCGATGAGTCCCGTGCCGGTTTCCGCGTACCAGATCTCGGGTGAATACGCGATGATCGAGGCTGCCGCAGCCAACGGCTGGATCGACCGGCGCGCGGCCATCACCGAATCCGTCCTGGGCATCCGCCGCGCCGGCGCCCACATGGTCCTCACCTACTGGGCCGCCGAACTGGCCGGCTGGCTGAAGGAATCCCGGTGACCGACGGGCAGGTCGCTGGGCCCACCGCGCCGGTGGGGGAGGACCGCATCCTCCTCGGCCTGAACACCTTCGGGGACGTCGGCGAGAATCCGGACGGCAGCCCGCAGCCGCATGCCCAGGCCCTGCGCCAGCTGCTGGAGCAGGCGGAACTTGCGGACGCTGTCGGGCTCCATGCCTTTGGGGTGGGGGAGCACCACCGCAAGGACTACGCGGTGTCTGCGCCGGAAGTCTTCCTTGCCGCCGCTGCCGCCCGTACCACCCGCATCCGGCTGGGTTCCGCCGTGACGGTCCTGAGCTCGGATGACCCCATCCGGGTCTTCCAGCGCTTTTCCACCGTGGACGCCATCTCCAACGGCCGGGCCGAAGTCATGCTGGGACGGGGATCGTTCGTGGAGTCCTTCCCCCTGTTCGGGCTGGACCTTGCGGATTATGAGGTCCTGTTCGAGGAGAAACTCGAGCTGTTCGACAAGGTCCGGGCACAAAAGCCGGTGCACTGGGAGGGCCGCACCAGGCCGGCGCTGCATGGCCTGGGCGTGTATCCGCCCCTGGAACGCCACCTGCTGCCCACGTGGATCGGGGTGGGTGGAACGCCCGAATCGGTGCTTCGCTGCGCCCAGTACGGCTATCCCATCATCTTCGCCATCATCGGGGGCCAGCCCCGCGGCTTCCGGCCCCTGGCCGACCTTTACCGGGAAGCGATGGCCAAGTACGGGCACCCGATGCAGCAGATGGCCACACACTCGCCCGGCCATGTGGCCGAAACCGATGAGCAGGCCCGGGAAGAGCTGTACCCGCACTGGTTGAAGCTGCGCAACAAGCTGGGCGCCGAGCGGGGGTGGGGACCGGCCGGGCGCGGCGAGTTCGATGCCCTGTGTTCCGACGAAGGTGCCCTGTACGTCGGTTCACCGGAAACGGTGGCCCGCAAGATCGTGCGGCTGAAGCGGAACCTGGGCGTAGACCGCTTCGACCTGAAATACAGCAACGGGCCGCTGCCGCACGCGGCCATGATGCGCTCGATCGAACTGATGGGCACGGCGGTGGCGCCCCGGGTGGCAGAGTTGCTCGCCGGCTGACTGCGCTGGCTAACTGCGTTTCCGGCTAACTGAGAGAATAGGAACCATGACTTCCAGCAATCCTCGCAACGAGGCACTCTTCGACCGCGCCCGCCAGCTGATGCCGGGCGGAGTCAATTCGCCGGTCCGGGCTTTTGGTTCCGTGGGCGGGACGCCTCGCTTCATGGTCGCCGCCAAGGGGCCGTACCTGACCGATGCAGACGGCAAGGAATACGTGGACCTGGTCTGCTCCTGGGGTCCGGCCCTGCTGGGGCACGCCCACCCGGCCGTGCTGGATGCCGTCCACGCCGCCGTCGACCGCGGCCTCTCCTTCGGCGCCTCCACGCCTGACGAAGCCAACCTGGCCGAAATCGTCAAGGAACGCGTATCCGCCGTCGAACGCCTCCGCATGGTCTCCACCGGCACCGAAGCCACCATGACCGCAGTCCGGCTGGCCCGCGGGTTCACCGGCCGCAACCTCATCATCAAGTTCGCCGGCTGCTACCACGGCCACCTCGACGGACTCCTGGCCGCTGCAGGCTCCGGCGTGGCCACCCTCGCCCTGCCCGGCTCCGCCGGCGTCACTGAAGCCACGGCCGCCGAAACCCTGGTGCTGCCCTACAACGACCTTCAGGCCGTCAAGGAGGCTTTTGCCACGCACGGGCCCAACATCGCGGCAGTGATCACCGAGGCCGCGCCGGCCAACATGGGCGTGGTCACCCCCGCCGAAGGGTTCAATTTCGGACTTTCGCGGATCACCCGCGAGCACGGGGCGCTCCTCATCGTCGACGAGGTCCTCACCGGCTTCCGCACCGGCTACTCCGGCTACTGGGGCCTCACCGGCGGTGCGCCGGACGCCGGCGAGCCGTGGACGCCGGACCTGCTCACCTTCGGCAAGGTCATCGGCGGCGGCATGCCGACGGCGGCACTTGGCGGACGTGCCGACGTCATGGACTACCTTGCCCCCACCGGCCCCGTGTACCAGGCCGGAACGCTCTCCGGGAACCCGGTGGCCATGGCGGCAGGGGTGGCCACCCTGACGCACGCCACGCGGGACGTCTATTCCTTCATCGACGTCCGGTCCCTCGAACTGTCCTCCGCGGTCTCCAATGCCCTGGACGCCGCCGGGGTGGACCATTCCATCCAGTTCGCCGGGAACCTCTTCTCGGTGGCCTTCGGGACCTCGGCCCACGGCGTCCACAACTATGCCGACGCCCAAGCACAGGAGACGTTCCGCTACGCCCCGTTCTTCCACTCAATGCTGGAGTCCGGCGTATACCTCCCGCCATCGGTCTTCGAGGCCTGGTTCCTCTCGGCCGCCCACGACGACGACGCCATGAACCGGATCTACGACGCACTTCCCGCGGCAGCCAAGGCCGCTGCTGCCGCCCAGGGCTAGTACCGCCGTCTTTCCCCCCGGGAACAGGAAAACCCCGGTTGCACTGCAACCGGGGTTTTCCCATGCCTTCGAGCGTGCTGGCTACAGGACGTCCGAGAGGAAGCCCTTGAGCCGGTCAGTCTTCGGCTCGGTAAAGAGCTGATCCGGGGGCCCGGACTCCACCACCACCCCGGCGTCCATGAAGGTCACGGCGTCGGACACATTGCGGGAGAAACCCATCTCGTGGGTCACCACCACCATGGTCATGCCGCCCTTGGCCAGGTCCGTCATCAGCGCCAGGACGCCCTTGACGAGCTCGGGGTCCAGGGCTGAGGTGGCCTCGTCGAAGAACATGACTTCCGGTTTCATGGCCAGTGCACGGGCAATCGCCACGCGCTGCTGCTGGCCGCCGGAAAGGTTGGCCGGGCGGGAATCCGCCTTGTGCTTCAGTCCCACCAGGTCCAGCTGCTCCAGCGCCTCACTGCGCGCTTCCTCCTTGGAGAGCTTGCGCAGCTTCCGCAGCGCCAGCGAAACGTTCTCCTCAACCGTCTTGTGCGGGAACAGGTTGAACTGCTGGAACACCATGCCGATCCGGCGCCGGAGTTCGTCCGGGTTGTCCTTCAGGACTGAACGGCCATCGAGCAGGATGTCGCCTTGGTCCGGTTCGATCAGCCGGTTCATGACCCGCAGCAGGGTGGATTTTCCGGACCCGGAAGGGCCGATCACCGACGCTGTGGTGCCCTTCTCCACGTGCAGGTCAATGCCGCGGAGAACATGATTGTGGCCGAACGAGAGGTGCAGGTTCTTGCCGGTCAGGGTTCCGGAAGCGAATTCCGTCATACCTGTGCCCCCTTGCCTATAGGTGCTGCCAGCTCATCGGGTTCCTTCTTCTCCGGCTTGCCGGTGCGCAGCCGGTGGTCGATGTAGTTGACCAGATGCGTGAGCGGAATGGTCATGGCCAGGTAGAAAATGGCGGCGGCAACGTATGGGGACAGGTTGCCGCTGCGTGCGGCAGCGTCCTGCCCGATCTGGAACAGCTCGCGTTCCGTGGCCAGCAAGCCCAGGGTGAAGACCAACGAAGAATCCTTGATCAGGGCAATGAACTGGTTCATGAGGGCTGGAAGCACCCTGCGGATACCTTGGGGCACCACCACGAGACGCATCGAGGGTCCGTAGCCGAACCCCAAAGCGCGCGATGCCTCCAGCTGCCCCTTGTCTACGCTCTGAATGCCGGAGCGGAAGATTTCGCCCGTGTATGCGGCAGCCATGAGTGACAAAGCCGCAATGCCCATCGGGTAGGGGCTGTTGCTGCCCGTGACTTCGCGATAGATTGGCCCGAATCCAAGGCCGATGACCAGGATGGTGAGGACCGCTGGGAGTCCACGGAAGACGTCTGTGTACACCCGCGCGGCCCACCGTGCCACAGGATTCCGTGAGATTCCCATGAGGGCCAGGACCAGGCCGACAAAAGCCCCGATCAGTCCTGAGGTGATCGCCAGGACCAGCGTATTGGGCAGGCCCACCGCAAACATACTTGGCAGAACCCCGGCGATCTGCTTCCAGTCAAGGAAGGTCTCTCCGAGTCGTGTCAGGAAATCCATATGGCGTCGCTATCTTCTCTGGGTGGCCGGCTTCTAGTTCGCAGGGAGCTTGACGGCCTTGCTGCCCGGCTTCCAGCCCTCGGGGGTCTGCTCGGCAGCGGTCGGGCGGTCGGTGTACCACTGGGCAGTCTGCTTGGACCAGGTGCCATCGGCAATTATGGCGTCCAGGGCAGAGTTCAGCGCTTCGAGGAGGGCCGGGTTATCCTTGGCAACGGCGTAGGCCGTGAAGTTCTGCGTGTTGAGCTTCTTCTCGGCGATCTTGGTGCCGTCACCGGGCTTGACCTGGCCGGTAGCCTGCTGCGACGGTGACACCCAGGCGTCCACTTGGCCACTCTTCAGGCTGGCGAAGACAGTGTTGTAGTCAGGGAAGGCTACCGGCTCAAGGTTCAGGGTGTTCTTGACATAGTCTTCCTGCACACTGCCGCTGACGACGCCAACGCGCAGGCCGCTCTTCAGGTCAGCGAACTTCTGGGCCTTAGCGTCTTCTTTGGTCACCAGGGCCATGTAACCGAAATCGTAGCCGTTGGTGAATGCAACTGTTTCACGGCGGGCGTCCGTGGTGGAAATCGAGGAGGATCCGACGTCGAACTGCTTGTTCTTGACCTGGCTGAGAAGAGCCTGGAACTTGGTGGAGGCAAACTCGACCTTGAGCCCCAACTTGTCGGCCATCGCACGCAGGAGCTCGTTGTCGTAGCCAGTGAACTTCCCGGACGGGTCAACGAAGATATTCGGCGGGGCGTCTGACAGTGTTCCTACGCGAAGCGTGCCTTCGGTGATGAGGCCAAGCTTTGTCTTGTCGATCTTGTCGATCGGGGTGACGTCGGCGGTGGTGTACTTGTCCAGCGTCTGCTGGTCGCTGCCGGCGAGGGCGTCGCTGGGGGTGCCGCTGGGCTGGGAAGAGCCGCCGCCGCCACAGGCTGCGAGGGAAACGGCGAGGGCCAGTGCAACGGGAGCGGTAGTGAGCCACTTCATCGCTTTGATTTTCATCAGGTTGTCACTTTCATATGAGGCATAAGTCGACCGGGCCGCGAGGCAGCGCTGTGGCGCCTGGCACCTGCCCGGCGCTGGTCAAGCTGTCCGGGGCAGGGGTGACCGCAAAACTTTATTGTCTCACTAGGATGAAGGGCGGGCCTTACTCGAAGAAGGGGGAGTTGATTCCCGTTTATGTCGAAGGTAATTCTGTCCTTCGCGGTCCGGCAGGTCCAGGCTGTAAGCAGTGGCGTCCGCCGGCGAACGATCCGAGCGCGGGGGCCGCGGTTTTTGTTAAGCAGCATGACTGTGACATGCCTCCCACAGGAGCGGTGCGGCAGCGCCTAGAAACCATCTGCCGTGGCGTCCTGGGGCGGCAGTACCGGCCAGTCGCCCTCGATTACGGCCGCTGGCTTTGTCTTTCGGAGGTACCCCTGAAAATCCGCCGCCTGGCTGACCGCCCAGTCCACCTGCAGCTGGTGCAGCTGGCTGGCGGGCATTACCAGCTTGGGGAACTTTCCCGCCATCGCATCCAGGACCCGGAGGGTGGCCAGGGCATCCGCCGCGGAAGTATGGGCGTTGTCCAGGATTACCCCGTACTCCTCACACAGTGCGGTGAGCGTCCGCTTGCCCTTACGGTACCGGTCAACCTGCTTGTTCATGATGTAGGGGTCCAGGACCGGGAAGCGTGTCAGCTGCGGAATCCCGTAGCGGGCAGACTCGGCGGCAAGGACCGTAAAATCGTAGCTCGCGTTGAAAGCGATGACCGGGGTGCCGGAATCGAAGAGCTCCTGGAGTGCCGCCGCGACCTCGCGCGTGACCTCGTGGGCGGGGCGGCCTTCCCGCCTTGCCTGTTCAGTGGTGACGCCGTGGACATCACTTGCCTCTGTGGGAATCTCCACGCCCGGGTCAGCCAGCCACTCGTGCTCCTTGATGACCTCACCCTGGTGGTCCACCACGGTGATGGATGCCGTGACAATTCTTGCTGCGCGCGAATTGCGGCCGGTAGTTTCCAGGTCGAAGGCTGCACGGGGGAGGGTGTTCCAGGAACTCATGCTTCAACGCTAAGGGGACCCACCGACAATTCCGCGGAACGCCACTGCGGCTACATTGGATCAATGCGGAATGAGTACGTCCAAGCGGTCCTGGCCGTCGTCAGGCTGGTGCCGGCAGGGTCCGCAGTGTCATACGGGGACGTTGCCGAACTCCTGGGTTCGGGTGGGCCGCGCCAGGTCGGTTCCGTTATGAGCCACCACGGTGGGGCCGTTCCCTGGTGGCGCATCCTGAAAGCCAGCGGCCATGCGCCGGAGGGGCACGAGGCCGAAGCCCTGCTCCTTTACCTTGAAGAAGACACCCCGCTCGTTGGTGACTACAGGTCCTATCTCCGGACCGGGGAGGGGCGGTGGCGGGTGGACCTGACCGCCGCACGCTGGGCGCCGACGGACAGTGATTTTGACGTCATCGATGCAATTGCCGAGGAACTGGAGCGGCGGCTCCATAGAATGTCGGTGCCTGATGATGGAATGGCTTTGTGACCGTAACAATTCCTTTGACCGGCCTCTGGGACCCGCACCGCCAAGAGCCGGGTACCGGCCAGGAGCAGGCTTTCCCTGGTGCGGGTGATCCGGACAGCAGTAAGGTCCAGCAGGGCACCCCTGCCCTTCGGTTGCTGCCGCCACGGCGGGTGCACGCGAAGGCGCTTCGGCTCACACCGGACCAGCAGGCAGCAGTCGACGTCGCCCAGGGGCTCCGGACCAGTCCTGGTGCCGGGCGCACCGGGCACGGGGAAGACCACTGTCCTGGTCGAGGCTGCCGTCCAGCGGGTCCTCCGTGACGGCGTGGACCCCGAACGCATGCTGATCCTCGCGCCAACCCGCCTTGCCGCCGATTTTCTGCGGGACCGTTTCACTGCCCGGCTGGACAGGAGCCTCAGCACTACTCCCGCCAGGACGTGGGCCTCGTACGCCTTCGACGTGATCCGGCGGGCAAAGGCTGAAGGCGTCATCCCGCTTTCCAGGCCTCCGCGCCTGCTATCAGGCCCCGAGCAGGACCTCATCATCAAGGAACTCCTTGAGGGCCACAGGCTTCCGGGACTGGAACTGCCTTGGCCCGCCGATCTTGACGGTGCCCTGGAAACCCGCGGCTTCCGTCAGGAAGTACGGCAGCTCTTCGACCGCATTATCGAATCGGGCCGTACGGCCGAAGACCTTGTCCAACTGGCAGATGACTGCGGCCGGCCGGATTGGAAAGCCGCAGCAGCCCTGTACGCCGAATACCGCGACGTCCTTGACTTGCGGATGCCCGAAGCCTTCGACCCCGCCGGGATCATCACAGCCGCCCGGCAGATATTCCAGGATGCACCGGACTTCCTCGCCGCGGAACGCGCAAGGCTGCAGGTTGTCCTGGTGGACGATGTCCAGGAAGCAAACCCTGCGATTTTCGAACTGCTGGTTGATATCGCCGCGGGCAAGGACACTTACGTGACATCGTCTCCGGACACAGCGGTCCAGGGATTCCGGGGAGCCCGGCCCGATCTGGTTGCTGAGCTGCCCCGGCTGCTGTCAGGCCAGGCGCCAGTCCTTGAGCGTCCCCTGTGGCACGCCCACGGCCTGACGCCCGCTGTGGCGGAGGCGTGGTTGAACGTCGCGGGCCGAATTTCCCAGCGTGCAGGCGGGCAGCTGGCACGGCGCCTCGAGCAGCCCGTGTGGGCGGAGCAGCCCGAACCTGCAGTTCCCGGCAGCGTCGAGGCCCATCTGGTTCCCACTCCGGTGCACGAGCTGCGGTATGTGGCACAGCGGATCCTGGACCAGCACATCAACCACAACCGGGACCTGGCGGACATTGCCGTCATCGTGCGCAACGGCGGACAGGTCAGCGAACTGCAGCGCTACCTGTCCGGACAAGGCATTCCCGTGCGGGTGCCTGTGGCTGAATCCGCCGTCCGGGACGAGGTAGCTGTACGTCCGCTCCTGGATGCTTTCGCCATTGCCCTTGATCCCGCGTTGTTGACGCCGGAGGCTGCGGTGTCCCTCCTCACGTCCCGCATCGGGGGTGCCACCTCGATCGAGCTCCGCAGGCTCCGGCAATCGTTGCGGCGCGAGGAACTCCTCGGCGGCGGGGGCCGCGCCAGCGATGCGCTGCTGGTTGAGGCCCTGCTCGAGCCTGGCGCGCTGGGTGCGCTGGGTATCGAAGGGCGTGCCGCCCGCCGCACGGCCCGGATGATCCGTGCGGGGCGGGAAGCCGCCCACCTGCCCGGCGCCAACGCCGAGTCGGTGCTGTGGGCACTCTGGAATTCAACCGGCCTCTCTTCGGCCTGGGCAGCCACCGCTTTATCGGGCGGACCCCACGGGGCCCGGGCTGACCGCGACCTTGATGCGATGATGGCGCTCTTCCATACTGCCGAACGCTACGTGGACCAGATGCCGGGTGCCGGCCCCGAACAGTTCCTGGAGTACCTCCTGAACCAGGAGCTTCCCATGGACACCCTCGCAGCCCGCGCCCAGCTCGATGATGCTGTCGAGCTGATGACGCCGGCCAGCGCCGCCGGGCGGGAATGGCCCGTCGTCATCATCGCGGGGTTGCAGGAGGGAGTGTGGCCCAACACAAGGCTCCGCGGTGAACTGCTCGGCAGCACGCTGTACGCGGACGCTGTGGAACATGGCCCGGAGTATGCTCTCCAGCGTGATCCCTTGAGCCGGCTGCGGGACATCCGCTACGACGAACTCCGGAGTTTCTCCACGGCCGTTTCCAGGGCACGGGAACTGCTGGTTTGTACCGCGGTCTCTTCGGAAGATGAGCAGCCGTCGTCTTTCCTGGACTTCGTTGCGCCCCTGGGCGCGGGGGAGGAGGGAAGGGCTTTCACGCAAGTGGAACGCCCCATGACGCTGCGCGCCCTGGTCGCGGAGCTCCGGCAGCATGCCCAAATGGAGGGAACGGCGCAGGCAGAGGAAGCCGCGAGGGTTCTGGCGCATCTCGCTGCAGAGGAGCCCGCCGTGGCTGGAGCGCACCCGGACAGCTGGTGGGGGCTTGCCCCGCTGACGTCCTCCGAAGCGGTGGTCCCGCCAGGGGGAACGGTGTCCGTATCCCCTTCAAAGGTGGAGGCCGTGCAAAAGTCGCCGTTGGACTGGTTCGTCCAGGCAGCAGGCGGGGAACCAGCCACCGACTTTGCCCGGAGCCTCGGCACCCTGGTGCACGCGATCGCCCAGGATATGCCGGACGCATCCGGATCAGAGTATGTTGCTGAACTCGTGCGGCGCTGGCCCGCGCTGGGCATGAAGGACAACTGGGAGGGAAGGCTGGACTTCCAGCGTGCCGAGGTTATGGTGCGCAAGCTGGCGCAGTACGTGCTTTCGATGAGGAGTGAAGGTCGCAGCCTGCTGGGGGTGGAACAGGATTTCGAGGTGGCCCTTGGCCCCGTAGTGGTGGATGAAGCTCCGCCCCGGGAGGCGCTGCTCCGAGGCCAGGTGGACCGGTTGGAGATCGACGGCGAAGGCCGCCTTGTGGTGGTGGACCTCAAGACCGGAAAGCGGCAGCCAGGCAAGGATGAGCTGTCCCGCCACCCGCAGCTTGGCGCCTACCAGGCGGCAGTGCTGGCCGGCGGCTTCGACCCCGGCGGGGCAGGCGGCAGCGGCCTCTCCGGCGGGGCCGTGCTGGCGCAGCTTGGGACCGGGGCGGTAAATCCCGGTATCCAGCAGCAGGAACCACTCGACCCGCAGGAGAACTGGGCATTGGACATGGTCAAGGACGCCGCCGCCGTGATGGGTGGCAACGAATTTATTGCCCGGCATGACCCAGCCAAGGGCAGCCATGGCGGCCACGGTTGCCGCCTGCCCGAGGTGTGCCCATTATGCGCGCGTGGAAGGCAGGTGACCGAATGAGCGCGCCGCTGCCTGCGCTTCCGGCCGCGGAAGCGGCCCCGGCCGTGCGCTTCAGCCCTGAAGAACTCTCCGTGCTGCTCGGCGAGAAGAATACCCCCACGCCTGAGCAATCAGCCATTATCTCTTCACCCCTGGCGCCCCGGCTGGTCATCGCGGGAGCTGGATCGGGAAAAACGGCCACCATGGCGGACCGGGTGGTATGGCTCGTGGCCAACGGGTGGGTCACCCCTGAGCAGGTCCTGGGCGTGACCTTCACCCGCAAGGCTGCCGGTGAACTCGCCAGCCGGATCCGGTCAAAGCTCCTGGCACTTCAGCGTCTTGCCGCGAAGGATGCAGGGAAGGGCGTCTTTCCGGAGGGCCTGCTCAGCAGTGATGCCCTTGAGCCCAAAGTGTCCACCTACCATTCGTTCGCCAGCGGCATCGTCTCCGACTACGGTCTTCGGCTTGGCGTGGAGCGGGATGTGGTGCTGCTCGGCGGCGCGCAGGCGTGGCAGCTGGCCAGTGAGGTGGTCGAGGCCTACGACGGCGAATACGCGCACTTCCGGGCCGCGAAGTCCACGCTGGTGAAAGCCGTCATCCAACTCTCGGGAGAGTGCGCGGAACACCTCCAGGAACCTGAGGACGTCGAAGCGTGGCTCATGGCCCGCCTTTCGGAGTTTGAATCCCTGCCTTACCTGGCCGGCAAAAAGAGGAACCCGCCCAAGACGGCCCTGGACCTGGGCGGAATGCTGCGGACCAGGGCAAGCGTCGCTGACATGGTCGGCCGGTATGCCGCAGCGAAACGGGCCCGCGGCGCACTCGATTTCGGTGACCTGGTGGCGCTCGCGGCCAAGGTGGCGCAGGACGTCCCGCTGTCAGCCCAGATGGAGCGCCAGCGGTACAAGGTGGTTCTGCTCGACGAGTTCCAGGACACGTCGTATGCGCAGCTGGTCCTTTTTTCCCGGCTCTTTGGTGGCGGCCATGCCGTCACCGCGGTCGGTGATCCGAACCAGTCAATCTATGGCTTCCGTGGCGCTTCGGCAGGACAGTTGTTCCATTTCGTCCGCGAGTTTCCCGTCCGCACTGCCGCATCAGATGAAGGAGCCGGTTGGGCGCCGGCCCCCACCTCCTATCTCACGACAGCCTGGCGGAATGGCCGGTCAATCCTGGCCGCAGCCAATGTCATGTCGCAGTCCCTCGGCCGGACAGCGGCTCACGGCGGACCTGCCGGGGACAGGGCCGCCTCTGCTGAAGTGCCTCCGCTGCAGCCGAGCCCACATGCCGTGGCCGGGACTGTGGTGCTGGGGCGTTTCGCCAGCGATGTGGAGGAAGCTGCCGCCCTGGCTGACGACGTCCTGAGATATCGGGTGACTGACTTTGAGCTGAAGCCTGACGGGACTGAAGAGCCGCCGGCCCTCGCCGTGCTGTGCCGCAGGCGTGCCCAGATGGAAACGGTCCGGCGGCAGTTCGAGGCCAGGGGGATTCCCTACGAAATCGTGGGCCTCGGAGGGCTGCTGGACACCCCTGAGATTGTTGACCTGGTGGCCACCCTGCGCGTCCTTGCCGATCCCGGCCGGTCTGATGCCCTCATGCGGCTCCTCGCGGGTGCCCGGTGGCGGATAGGTCCTGCCGACCTCATGGCATTGCGCGACTGGTCCGGCCAGCTGGCGCGGAGCCGGGGAAGGGTTGCCCGGGGGTTCGACGCCGACACCCAGGACAGCGACAGCGATGAAACAGAGGCCCCCGTCCTGGAGGGTGACCTGAGCGACGGCGCCAGCCTGGTGGAGGCACTGGACTTCCTGCCGCGCGACGGGTGGACGTCCTCGAATGGCCGCACCCTCAGCGCGGGGGCGCGCAGCAGGCTGTCCAGGTTGTCGATGGAGCTGCGGCAACTGCGCGGCTACCTCGGCGATGACCTCACCACGCTCCTGGGCGAGGTGGAGAGGGCCATGCTGCTGGACATCGAAGTGGCAGCGCGCCCGAGAATCAGCATCCACCAGGCCCGCCGCAACCTTGATGCTTTCCAGGATGCGGCCGCCGGATTCCTCCGCACCTCGCAGAGAGTGGACATCCTCGCTTTCCTGTCCTGGCTGGAGGCGGCGTCGGTGGAAGAAAACGGACTGGAAGCGCCAGCCAGCGACGTGAACCGGGAAGCGGTGCAGCTGTTGACGGTTCACGCTTCCAAGGGCCTGGAATGGGACGTTGTGTTTGTCCCTGGAATGAATGCGGGAGCCTTCCCCAGCGACCGTGACTCCCGCTGGAGCAGTGGTGCTGCCGCGCTGCCCTGGCCCCTGCGCGGGGACCGGGCCGACCTTCCGCAGTGGGACCTGGACCAGCCTGACCAGAAAGGCTGCCTGGATGCGGAAAAGGACTACAAGGCCGCCGTCCAGGTCCACGGCGAGTCGGAGGAACGGCGGCTGGCATACGTTGCCTATACCAGGGCCAAGCATGTCCTGTGGGTGTCCAGTGCAGCCTGGGTGGGTTCACGGGCCGGGCGCGCCGAGATGTCTCCGTTCCTTGCCGAGCTGGAAGCCTTGACGCAGGCCGCTGACGGCGCGCCCCATGCCGATGCTGTGATCCACCCGCTGTCGCTGCAGGAATCTGAGCTGCCTCACCAGAGCCCGTTAACACTGGAAAAGGAAGAAGCAAGCTGGCCGTACGACCCCCTTGAGGGACCCGTGGACCCACGGAACGGTGAGCGTCTGCGACTGGCCGCCGGACGCCGGACAGCCATGGAAGCGGCGGCACAGCGGGTGCTCGGGATCATGAAGGCCGGCGGGGGACAGCTGGTGCCGGCGGAGGCCCGGGGGCAGGGGGGCACTGCACTGCCCGGGCCGCAACGGGGCCTTCCGGGAGCGGCGGCAGGCTGGGCACGCGAAGCTGCCCTGCTGCTGGAGCGCAGGGCAAGAAGGTCCAGTGGCCAGGATGTGCACCTGCCCACCCACATCTCCGCTTCCACCCTGGTTGACCTCGGCGACGACCCGGAAGCGGTGCTGGGCCGGCTGCGCCGGCCGGTACCGCGGGAACCAGGCATGTCGGCCCGGAAGGGCACCGCTTTCCACGCCTGGGTGGAGGAATATTTCGGAAAGGCCGGAATGCTGGACCTCGGCGAAGCGCCGGGTTCGGACGACCACATCGATGCTGCCTACGATCTGGATGAGATGGTGGCCACCTTCAAGGCTTCCCCGTGGGCCGGCAGGTCCCCGGCTTTCGTTGAGGTCCCCGTGGAAACCAGGGTGGGGGAGGTGGTGGTCCGGGGACGGGTGGACGCCGTGTTCAGGGACGCCGACGGCCGCTGGGACCTTGTGGACTGGAAAACCGGCCGTCGGCCGTCCGCTGCGCAGCTGAAGATCCGGTCGATCCAGCTGGCGGTGTACCGGCTGGCGTGGGCGCGCCTCCAGGAGGTTCCGCTGGAGGACGTGCGGGCTGCGTTCTTCTACGTTGCTGACAACGCGGTGGTGCGGCCCCACGACCTGGGGACGGCCGACGAGCTGGAAGGAATCGTTGCCGCGGCGCTCACCCGGCCTTAAGTGGCGCAGCCACACGCCAGGGCGGCCCAGGCTCAGCCCTGTTTGGCGTTAATCACCGAGATGGCGGCTGTGGATGTGTCGTCCGGACCCTTGGTTTCGGCGTCCGGGACCGGCGCGGCCTCAACCACTGCAGTGGGCTGCTCGGCCGGGATCGGAGTCACGTGCACGGCCGGTTGTGCTGGCGCCACCGGCTGTGCCGGAACCGTGGCCTGAGCCTGCCCTGCGGGTTGGGCGGGAACCGGGATGACTGTGACGGCTGGAGTGACCAGGGAACTGCCGCCCCGGGACCCGGGGGCGGCCCCCGAAACTGCAGCCGAGGCAGGAGCGGACGTTCCTGGTCCGTCAGGGCTGCCCTTGGCGGGAAGTGGCTCAACGCTGATAGGCCTGCCGCCATACTCGGCGATGTCACTGGCAAGGCTCTCCAGCATGTCCTCCGCCTCGCTGACCATGTCCTGGTCACCGGCCGCGAGGCCCTTGACCAGGTACTGCGCCAGGGCGAACTCGGCGGACAGGGCGGCCCGCCGCAGCAGGTGCTGGTCGGGGACGTCGCGGCGGCTGGAAATGTAGGCCTGCAGTACGGCGTCAATGAAGTCCTGTTCATTCGAAGCCACCAGCCAGGCAAAGTCGTCGGCAGGGTCGCCGATGCGCAGGTCCGTCCAGCCGGTTACTGCGGTCACCCTTCCCGCCTCCACCAGCAGGTTGTCCTCGTGCAGGTCCCCGTGGACCACGCAGGGGTTGAACCGCCACAGGGACACGTCCTCCATGGCGTGCTCCCAGCGGCGCAACAGTGCGGCCGGAATCTTGCCAGTGGTCGCCGCCTGGTCCAGTTCGTTCAGCCGCCGTTGGCGGAACTCGTTGGGTGTGTAACTGGGCAGGTCGGCGTTGCTGACCAGTGACCGCGGCAGGTCGTGGACCGCGGCCAGCGCGGAACCGATTTCGCGGGCCAGGCCGGCCGGTCCCGACGTCAACTCTTCGACGCTGCGCGTGGTGCCGGACAGGTGCGAGTAAACGAAGGTGGTCAGCGTTCCCAGCCGGACGCTGCCGGCAACCGTCGGCATCAGGAACGGCAGTTCCGCCCGGACGGCGGGAGCGAAAGCCCGCAGCACCAGGAATTCCGTTTCCAGCCGCGCGCTGGCTTCGGCGTGCCGCGGCGACCGGACCCGCCAGCGTTTGCCTTCGGAGTCGAGGAGCAGGGCTGAGTCGAAGTCCGCGGGGTCATCCGGCGCAGAGCTAACAGCCGTCGGGGTCAGCCCGGGGACTGCCGCGGTTGCAATTGCCGCCAGTTCAATCGGTTTTCTTCTCACCGTTCCACGGTAGATTGCCCGCCGTCCCGGACAGCGGTCTGGCCGCGGCGAGTCTCCAGATAGCTCAAATAGGGGGGGCCTCCCGCAGCAGGCGGAACCTCCCGGAATGTGAAATGTCGGTAGCAGTCAGTACGGTGGAAGCATGAGCCACGCGGAGTCCATAACACCCGTCCACCAGGCTGCGCCGGCACGGCTGCCGGCGAACCATTTGGCGGATACCCTGCTCCCCGTGAAGCCGGCGCTGGTGGACCGCGGCTCCGCCGCGCGCATCAGGCCCGGCATGGTCGATGACCTGCTGTCCGGCCCGGATGTCCTGGCTGCGGTCCTGTCGAGTCGTCAGGGGCTGGTCCAGGGCAGCAACATCGCCCTGATCGGGGCCAGGGAGCTCCTGACAGAGCTGAAAGAAGCAGGTTCCACGCCGGAGCTGGTGGTGTACTTGGGATCTGCCCTGCCTGCGGCTGACCTTCCGGCCGGCACTGAGCTTCTGCTTTTCGTCCTGCCCGAGCCTGTGGAACCCGGCACCGGCGGTATCCCGGCCGATGCGGCCTGGGCCGGGATTCCGGGAAGTCGCCGCAGCCTTGACCCCCACCTCCACCGCCTTGTTCGTGGAAGCCAGTGCCATCACCAACTGGCACGCTGCCCACACGCATTGCCCCCGCTGCGGAACACCCACGCAGGTGGAAGCCGGCGGCTGGGTGCGGCGGTGTCCGGCGGACAACTCTGAACATTTTCCCCGCACCGATCCCGCCATCATTGTTACAGTCGTGGGCCCGGACGGGCGGCTGCTCCTGGGCGGCGGCGGTCCTGTGGACGCCCGGAATTACTCCCTGCTCGCCGGCTTTGTAGAGCCCGGCGAGTCACTCGAAGAGGCCGTGGTGCGCGAGATCCAGGAGGAAGTTGGGGTGCGGGTCACCGCCTGCCAGTATCTCGGCTCCCAGTCGTGGCCGTTCCCCGCCTCGCTTATGCTTGGATTTACCGCCGTCACCGAGGACGCCCAGGCAACGCCCGACGGCGTGGAGGTCACCAGGGCCCGATGGTTCAGCCGCGAGGAACTCCAGGAAGCGGTGCTCAGCGGGGAGATCACCATTTCCAGCAGGCTGTCCATTGCCCGCTCGCTGATTGAGCACTGGTACGGCGCCCGGATCCAGGACCGGGCCGGCGCCTAAGTTATTCCATCCACCAGACTCCAGCACGCGGTAGTCGAGAAATAAAGCAGCAGAAGTGACTACAGAGAATTTTGACGGAGCAGCCTCGCTGGAAGACCGGATCCTTGGGGGTCTGGACGCGGAACAGCGTGAGGTGGCGAGCACCCTGAACGGCCCGTTGTGCGTGCTGGCAGGCGCGGGAACCGGGAAGACCCGCGCCATCACCCACCGCATTGCCTATGGCGTGCACTCGGGGGTCTACACTCCACAGCGCCTGCTCGCCGTAACGTTCACTGCCCGGGCCGCGGCCGAGATGCGCAGCCGGCTGCGCGATCTTGGCGCCGGCAATGTGCAGGCCCGGACCTTCCACGCCGCTGCCCTGCGCCAGCTGCAGTTCTTCTGGCCGCAGGCTGTGGGGGGCACGTTGCCCAACCTGCTGGACCACAAGGCCCAGATGATTGCGGAGGCCGCCCGGCGTCTCCGGCTGAGCACGGACAGGGCCTCCATCCGGGACCTTGCCTCGGAAATCGAATGGGCCAAAGTCTCCATGCTGACGCCGGCCAACTACCTGGAGAACGCCCAGGGGAGGGGTGCGCCCGGCGGGCTCGACCTCACCACGGTGGCCCGCGTCTTCCAGTCCTACGAAGACGTCAAGACCGACCGCAACGTGATCGACTTCGAGGACGTCCTGCTCATCACAGTGGGCATCCTCCAGGAGGACGAGAAGGTGGCTGCCACGGTTCGGGAACAGTACCGCCACTTCGTGGTGGACGAATACCAGGACGTCTCCCCGCTGCAGCAGCGGCTCCTTGAGCTCTGGCTCGGCGGGCGTGACGAACTCTGCGTGGTGGGTGACGCCAGCCAGACCATCTACTCCTTCACCGGCGCGTCGCCCCGGCACCTCCTGGATTTCAAGACCCGTTACCCCCAGGCCAATGTGGTGAAGCTCATCAGGGACTACCGGTCCACTCCGCAGGTGGTGAAACTGGCCAACGACCTGCTGGCCGCCCGCCGCGGCGGCGGGCCCACCGCCGACGCCGCATGGGCATCACCCCTGCAGCTGGTGGCGCAGCGCCCCGCCGGGCCCACGCCCCAGTTCACCGAATGCACCGACGATGAAGCCGAAGCCGCCACGGTGGCGCAGAAGATCAAGGCACTGCTCGACGCCGGCACCCCGGCCAGCGAGGTTGCCATCCTTTTCCGTACCAACGGCCAGTCGGAGGCCTATGAGCAGGCACTCGCGGCGGCAGGCATCGGCTATCAGCTGCGGGGCGGTGAACGCTTCTTCGCCCGCAAGGAGGTCCGGGACGCCATCCTCCAGCTGCGCGCGGCCACCAGGGCCGTTTCTGAGACGGATACGCCGGAACCGCTGGGGCAGCTGGTCCGGGATATCGTCTCCTCCCTCGGCTACACGGACTCCGCACCACACAGCGGAGGTGCCCTGCGCGAACGCTGGGAGTCCCTCGCGGCACTGGTGGCCCTCGCCGACGAACTCGTGCAGACCCGCGGCCCCCAGTTCGGCCTGGCGGATTTCGTCAACGAACTCCAGGAGCGTTCCCTCGCCCAGCACGCGCCAACTGTGCAGGGCGTTACACTCGCCTCACTCCACGCGGCCAAGGGCCTGGAATGGGACGCCGTCTTCCTGGTGGGGCTCAGTGAAGGCCTGATGCCCATCTCCTTCGCCGATTCACCGGAATCGGTGGACGAGGAACGCCGGCTCCTGTACGTCGGGATCACCCGCGCCCGCGAACACCTTTCGCTCTCGTGGAGTACGGCGAGAACTCCGGGCGGCCGGGCCAACCGGAAACCATCCCGGTTCCTCGACGGCCTGCGCCCGGATTCGGTGGCAAGCTCAAGTACCCGGGGCAAGGGAACCCCGCCGCGCCGGAAGGCTGCCGCCCCCGCCGTGTGCCGGGTCTGCGGCAGCATGCTTGCCACCGGGGCCGAACGCAAGGTGGGACGCTGCAACGCCTGTCCTCCCACCTATGAGGAGCAGACGTTTGACGCGCTACGCAACTGGCGCCGTGAGGTGGCGCAATCCGCGGACGTCCCAGCCTTCGTCGTATTCACCGATGCCACCCTTACTGCCATTGCCGAGGCCAAGCCGGCATCGCTGGAGGAGCTTGCCGGCCTCGCCGGCGTTGGCCCGTCCAAGCTGGAAAGGTATGGGGAAGACGTCCTTCGGGTCCTTGCCGAAAGCAGTGTCCTATGAGGCGTGGACCCAACGGCGGCCCCCAGCAGGCCGCCGTGCTGACCACCGCGAACGGTTCTCCCGTGGAGGTGCGGCGCTCTGCCCGGCGCACCCGCACGGTGGCGGCGTTCTGGGAAGACGGAACGGCGGTGGTTGCCATTCCGGCCCGCTTCACTGCCGCGCAGGAGCGCGAGTGGGTTCACCGCATGCTGGCCAAACTGCATAAACAGGGGGAGCGGCAAGCGGCAGCCGGCCGGCGGCGTCCTGCCAGCGACGAGGCCCTTGCCGCCCACGCCGCTCAACTGTCCGCCCAATATCTCGGCGGCCGGCCGGTGCCCACATCCGTCCGTTGGGTCAGCAACCAGAACTCGCGGTGGGGTTCAGCCACTCCGGCCGAGGGAACCATCCGGCTGTCGGACAAGCTGCGGCCCATGCCGCAATGGGTCATCGACTACGTCCTGCTCCACGAACTGGCCCACCTCCTGGTGGCCTCGCACAACGCCGCGTTCTGGAAGCTGCTGGAGACCTACCCTGAAACCCAGCGGGCCAAGGCGTTCCTCGAGGGTGTCTCGTTTGCCACGTCCCGGGGACTGGACAAAGAAGTCACGGCGGGCAGTGGACACGCCCCGGACACCTGGGCCGGCGACGCCGACTAGCGCCCGTCTCGAGCACGTGCGGCCGAAAAACACTCCGGCGGGCCAGGAAATCCCGGCCCGCCGGAAAAGCCTCAGCCCCGGGGCTGGTCCGGTCCGCCGTCGTCCTTGCTGCCGGTGTCCCCGGCCCCGCCTTCATCGTTGGGGGTGTCGTCGAAGCCGCCGTCCAGCAGTTTCTGCAGGGCGTCGTCCACTTCGCTGTCGCTGGCTTCGGCGAGCTTGCGGCGGGAGCTGAAGCCTTTGGGATCGTCCAGGTCCTCGGCAGTGGGCAGCAGGTCGGGGTGATGCCAGATGGCGTCACGGCCCTCGATGCCGCGTTCCTCCTTCAGCGTGGCCCACAAGGTGGCGGCGTCGCGCAGCCGGCGCGGCCGCAGCTCCAGTCCCACCAGGGAAGCGAAGGCGTGCTCGGCGGGGCCGCCCGTTGCCCGGCGGCGCCGCACTGTCTCCCGCAGCGCGCCCGCGGACGGCAGGACCTTCTCTGTCGCAGCGGCGGTGAGTTCGTCCACCCAGCCCTCCACCAGGGCCAGTGCTGTCTCAAGCTTCTCCAGCGCCTGCTCCTGCGCGGGGGTCCGCTGCGGCATGAAGACGCCTTGGGAAAGGGCCTCCTGGATGCCTTCCGGGTTGCTCGGGTCAAGGTCCCGGGCGAGTTCCTCGATGCGTGAGGTGTCGATGTGGATGCCGCGGGCGTAGGCCTCGATGGCGCCCAGCAGGTGTCCGCGAAGCCAGGGAACCTGAACGAAGAGCCGTGCGTGCGCGGCTTCCCGTACGGCAAGGAACAGCCGGATGTCGTTCTCGGGGAGGGACAGGCCCTCGCCGAACGCAGCAACATTCACCGGCAGGAGAGCCATCTCAAGGTCGGCGAGCGGGACACCGATGTCAGTGGAGCTCACCACGTCCTGGGACAGTGCACCGATGGCCTGCCCCAGCTGCATGCCGAAGATGGCGCCGCCCATGTTCTGCAGCATGGAGGAGGCGCCCCCCATCATGGACTTCATTTCCTCGGGCATCTGCTCCGTCATGGCGGAGGAGAGCGCATTGGCGATGCTGTTGGCCACGGGTTCGGTCAGCCGCTTCCAGGTTCCCAGGGTGGCCTCCACCCATTCCGCGCGGGACCAGGCCTTGCCGATCAGACCGGTGGCAGGCAGGTCGGTGACCGGGTCCAGCCACAGCTCCGCGAGGCGGAGTGCTTCATCCACATCGCGGGACTGCTGGGCAGTGACCGACGGGTCAGAGCTGCCGGCTGCCACCCGCCGGGCGTTGTCGTGGGCCAGGGTCCAGTTGACGGGACCCTCGGACGGGGCACTCATCATTGCCTGCACTTGGGAGAACATCTGGGCCAGCAGGTTGGGGTCATCCGGCAGGCCGGCAGCCTTGGCGAGCTCGGCGGGATCGAAGTTTTCCATCCCCTTGCCGCCCATCAGGTTCTGCAGCATTTCGGTCAACGGATCCTTTGGGGTGTCGTCGCCGTTGGACGGATTGAGTGGGTTGGAGGTCATGGTCCCGCCGATCGCTGGTGTGACTGTTGATCAACCTTCACGGTACCCCGGCGGGGGTCGGCTGTCTGCCGCCTGCCGCCGTCGTTCGCTCTAGGCAAAGCGCCCCGGCGCACCACCACCGCGTACTGTTGGTGGAGTGACTACAACCCGTGGCAGCCATCCTTCCGAGGACCACGTTCCCGATCTTCCTCCCTTCCCAAACGTCGGTCCTTTGGACGCCGGCAGCAGTGCCGGCGCGGACGACGGCGGACGCCCGGGCAGGAGGCTTTCCACCATGATGGTTGCCGGGCTGGCGGCGCTGGGGCTGGGAATAGCCGTGGGCACGCTTCCGGTGCCCTACGTCATCGAGTCGCCCGGGCCCACGTACAACACCCTGGGGGAGAGCCAAGGGCATCCGGTCATCAATGTCAGCGGCCGTGAAACGTATCCCGCCGCCGGGAGCCTGGACCTGACGACGGTGTATGTCGACGGCGGTCCCACTGGTTCCGTCAGCATCCTGAACGCCTTCTCCGCATGGCTGGACAGTTCCAAGGCCGTGTACCCGGTGGAACTGATCTATCCCACGGGCACCACCAGGGAAGCGGCCCAGGAACAGGGCGCCGTTGCCATGGCCACTTCCCAGGAGAACGCTGTGGCCTCTGCCCTGAAAGAACTCAAGATCCCCTTCGGGCAGCAGCTCCAGGCCGCAGACCTGTCCAAGGATTCGGCATCCGCGGGCAAGATCCTGCAGGGGGACATCCTCAAGTCCATCAACGGCAAGGACATCACCTCACTTACCGTCATCCAGGATGAACTGGCAGCGGGCAAGGGTGCACCGGTCCCGGTAACGGTGGAACGCGGCGGCCGGCCCATCACAGTCGAGGTCACCCCCAAGGACAATGGCCAGGGCCGGTTCATCCTTGGCGTCATGTTGAAGTATCTGTTCAGTTTCCCTTTCCAGGTGCAGATCTCCCTGGACAAGGTGGCCGGCCCCAGCGCCGGGCTCATGTTCTCGCTTGGCATCATTGACACGGTCACGCCGGGCGACCTCACCGGTGGCAAACATGTAGCGGGCACGGGCACTATTTCGCCCGACGGTGCGGTGGGGCCCATCGGCGGCATCGGGCAAAAGATGCAGGGGGCGCGCTCCTCTGGAGCCTCCCTCTTCCTCGCTCCCGCGGGAAACTGCGATGAGGTGGTGGGCCATGTCCCCGACGGTCTCCAGGTGGTCCGTGTTGAGAACCTTGCGGAGGCCCGGCATGCGGTCGAAGTGGCCGGAAGCGGACAGGACACATCTGGACTCCCGGCCTGCACCAGCAAATCGACCGGGCCCAACTAGACTCGACAGGAACTAAGCTTTACCGCCACTCGTGGCACAGATGACGGACGAAACCAGCCGTTAGACCGGTACCGTACGTCGCCCGCACGCTTCGGATATTTCGACGACCAGCTATGAGGTACCCAGTTTGTCCCGTCCCGCCAGCACCATGTCCACCGGCAGACCCCCTTCACGACGTGGTGCCCTGACGCCCACCCTGATCGTTGTCGCCCTGGTGGTCGTGGGCTTCATATTCTTCGCCAACGTCTGGACCGACGTCCTCTGGTACCGGCAACTGGGCTTCATCGAGGTCTTCGTTACCGAAAACCTGGCCAAGATCGCCATCTTCGTGGCCGGCTTCGCCATCATGTTCACTGCGGTCTTCTTCGCAATCCGCATTGCCTACAACGCCCGGCCCGTCTACGCGCCGGACTCTGAGATCCGGGACAACCTCAACCGGTACCAGGCACAGCTGGAGCCCGTGCGCCGGATTGTCATGGTGGGCTTGCCGGTCCTCTTTGGCCTCTTTGCGGGCAGCGCAGCCGCGAGCCAGTGGCAGAAAGTCCTGCTCTTCTTCAACCAGGTTGGCTTCGGCCAGGCCGATCCCCAATTCAACATGGACATCAGCTTCTACCTGATGACCCTGCCGTTCCTCGGATTCGTGACCGGATTCCTGATCAGCGTGGTGGTGATTGCCGGTATCGCCGGCATCCTCACGCATTACCTGTACGGCAGCATCCGGCTGATGGAGCGCGGCGTGTTCACCAGCCGCGCAGCGCAAATTCACATCGCAGTGACCGGCGCCGCCTTCCTGGTGCTCCTGGGCGCCAACTTCTGGCTGGACCGCTACTCCTCGGTGCTAAGCAGCGGTGGCCGCTGGGCCGGTGCGCTCTACACTGACGTCAACGCCGTCATCCCCACCAAAGCCATCCTCGCTGTGGCTGCCGTCCTGGTGGCCATCCTCTTCATTGTTGCCGCCGTCATCGGGCGCTGGCGCCTGCCCGTGATCGGCACCGCCATGCTGATCATTACCTCCATCCTGGCGGGGGGCGTCTACCCCTGGGTGATCCAGCAGTTCCAGGTCCGCCCGTCGGAGCAGACACTGGAAAGCAAGTACATCCAGCGCAACATCGAGAACACGCGCAGGGCCTACGGCCTGGACGGCATCCAGGAAACGCGGTACGACGCCACCAACACGGCCAGCACCGGAGCGCTCGCGCCCGATGCCCAGACCACGGCCAACATCCGGCTCCTGGACCCGAATCTGATCTCCGACGCGTTCGCGCAGCTGGAACAGTACCGCCCGTACTACCAGTTCCCCAAGGCCCTCAACGTTGACCGCTACGAGGTGGACGGCAAGATCCAGGACACCGTGATCGCGGTCCGGGAATTGAACCCCACGAACGTCGCTACCAACCAGCAGGGCTGGCTGAACCAGCACGTGGTGTACACGCACGGCTACGGGGTTGTGGCGGCCAAGGGCAACAAATTCACGGTTGACGGCAAGCCGGAATTCCTGCAGTCCGGCATTCCGTCAACAGGCGTGCTGGGTAACGATACAACCTACGAACCGCGGATCTACTTCGGCGAGTCCTCCCCCGAATACTCGATCGTGGGGGCCCCTGACGGCGCCACCCCGCGCGAGCAGGACCGCCCCTCCGGCAAGGAAGGGGAGGGCGAAACCCAGTACACGTTCAAGGGGAACGCCGGGCCGAATGTCGGCTCCTTCTTCAACAAGGTCCTTTACGCCATCAAGTTCCAGTCGTCGGACCTGCTGCTCTCGGACGGTGTCAATCCCGAGTCCCAGATCCTGTACGACCGCAGCCCCCGCGAGCGTGTCCAGAAGGTGGCCCCCTACCTGACGGTGGACGGCGGCGCCTATCCTGCTGTAGTGGACGGCCGGGTCAAGTGGATCGTTGATGGGTACACCACCAGCCAGTACTTCCCGTACTCCCAGCAGAAGCAGCTCTCGGACGCCACTACTGATTCGCAGACGAGTTCCGGCCGCGCCGTCGCCCTGCCCAACAGCACGGTGAACTACATCCGCAACTCGGTCAAGGCCACGGTTGACGCCTATGACGGCTCGGTCACCCTTTACGCTTGGGATGACACCGACCCGGTCCTGAAGGCCTGGCAGAAGGTCTTCCCGTCATCCCTGAAGCCGTACTCGGAGATGTCCGGCGCGGTGATGAGCCACGTCCGCTACCCGGAGGACCTGTTCAAGGTCCAGCGCGAGCTGTTGGGGCAGTACCACGTGACCGATCCCACCAGCTTTTACAAGAACAATGACGCCTGGAGCGTACCTGCAGATCCCACCGTGGATACTGACGTGAAACAGCCGCCGTTCTACATGTCGCTGCAGATGCCGGACCAGCAGAAGCCGGCCTTCCAGCTGACTTCTTCCTTCATCCCGCAGATTGTGAACGGAAACGCCCGGAACGTCCTGTACGGCTTCCTGGCAGCAGACTCGGATGCAGGCAACCAGGCGGGAGTGAAGGCCGAGGGCTATGGCAAGCTGCGGCTGCTGCAGATTCCGCCGGAAACACAGGTGCCGGGTCCAGGCCAGGCACAAAACAAGTTCAACTCGGACCCCACGGTGTCGCAGGCCCTCAACCTGTTGCGGCAGGGTGCGTCTGATGTGTTGAACGGCAACCTGCTCACCCTGCCCGTGGGCGGTGGAATCCTCTACGTCCAGCCGGTCTACCTTAAGTCGACCGGTGAGACCTCGTACCCCACCCTGCAGCGCGTGCTGGTGGCCTTCGGCGACAAGGTGGGCTTCGCGCCAACACTCGACGCAGCCCTCAAGCAGCTCTTCGGTGGTGATTCCGGTGCAGCCGCGGGTGATTCAGCCAACAACGGCCAGACGCCGCCGGGCCCGGGAGCGCCTGCCACACCGGCAGAAGCGGACGCGAAGGCACAGCTGAAGGCGGCCCTGGATGAGGCGAACTCGGCCATCCAGTCCGGCCAGGCGGCACTTGCGGCCGGCGACTTCGCTGCCTACGGCGAGGCGCAGAAGAAAATCGCGGCCGCGCTGAAGAAGGCGATGGACGCCGAGACCAAGATCCCGGTTACTGCTCCGGAGGCCAGCCCGGCCCCCGCTGCTTCCAGCTCCCCTTCGGCCACGCCGTCCCCGTCAGCGGGTCAGTAGCAGGACGGCGGCGGCCCGGCACCGGGATCCCGCGGGGACCAGGGTGCCGGGCCGGCGTAACGGACGTCACGCCGTCTCAATTTGGCCCGCGGTTCACCTCCCGGTAAAGTAGTTTTTGCGACGCGGGGTGGAGCAGTTCGGTAGCTCGCTGGGCTCATAACCCAGAGGTCACAGGTTCAAATCCTGTCCCCGCAACTGAGGAAAGACCCGGATATCGGAAACGATGTCCGGGTCTTTTGCTTTCCCCGAAGGCCGGGTCCGATGGCTGTGGTCAGGGCGGACGTAAAAGTAGGGTAGTGTTGATCAAGCGACGCGGGGTGGAGCAGTTCGGTAGCTCGCTGGGCTCATAACCCAGAGGTCACAGGTTCAAATCCTGTCCCCGCAACTTATGAAGGCCCTGACCGGCAGTTACGCCGGTCGGGGCCTTCCCTTTTCCTTTGATGCGCCCAGTTCCTAGTATTCTCTTTCGAAGGGCCCCGCTATCTGTGGGCAGCCCCAGTCATTCCTGAGAGGTATGTTGTTCGATGGCCACACCCACGAAGAAACCCGGCGCCGCGACGGGTAAGCGGTCCCGGCTTTACTGGGTGGTTCCTGCCGTGCTCGTGGCGCTGGTCCTGGTGGTGCTCGCTGCCAGGCTGCTCATGGGACTGCCCGCCGTCGCGTCCTTTGTCGCCGACTACCCGGGCCAGTCGGAACTGCCGGGCAACGCTCCGGCCGGTTTCCCGGCGTGGCTGGCCTGGCAGCACTTCCTCAACGCTTTCTTCCTGCTTCTGATCATCCGCACCGGCTGGCAGGTGCGCACCACAACGCGGCCCAGCGGGCACTGGACCAGGAACAACAAGGGCCTGATCCGCACCAGGAATGCACCCACCAAGATCAGCCTTGAACTGTGGTTCCACCTGACGCTGGACGCCCTCTGGGTCCTGAACGGGCTTGTCTTCGCCGTGCTGCTGTTCGCCACCGGGCAATGGATGCGCATCGTGCCCACCAGCTGGGACATCTTCCCCAACGCCGTGTCGGCCGCGCTGCAGTACGCCTCGCTGGACTGGCCCACGGAAGACGGCTGGATCAACTACAACGCGCTGCAGCTGCTGGCATACTTCGTGACCGTCTTCATCGCGGCGCCGCTGGCGTTCATCACGGGCCTGCGGATGTCTTCCGCCTGGCCAAAGAAGGCGACCGGCCTCAACAAGGCGTACCCGATCGAATGGGCGCGCGCCGTGCACTTCCCCGTGATGATCTATTTTGTGGCGTTCATCGTGGTCCACGTCTTCCTGGTGCTCGCCACCGGTGCGCTGCGGAACCTGAACCACATGTACGGGGTACGTAATGACGACAGCTGGTTCGGGTTCTGGGTGTTCCTCGCCTCCGTGGCAGTCATGGTTGCTGCCTGGTTCCTGGCCCGCCCGATCTTCCTGCGGCCTGTCGCCTCCCTCATGGGCAAGGTCAGCCGCTAAGGCCCGCAGCTTTCCGCCGATCAGCCAGGACGGCTCAGCCGTCCTTGAGCTGCTGGTAGGCGGCCAACGCCCGTTCCCGGGATTCCGGCAGGTCAACGAGCGGTTCCGGATAATCCGGTGCCTCCGCCTTCCATGGCTCGTGGATGGCTTTGTTGTCCAGGTTGGCCAATTCCGGGATGAACTCGCGCAGGTACCGGCCCCCGGCATCGAATTTCTTGCTCTGGGTCACGGGATTGAAGATGCGGTAGTACGGCGACGCGTCAGCGCCTGAGCCCGCTACCCACTGCCAGTTGGCCGGGTTGCTGGCGGCGTCAGCGTCCACCAGGGTGTCCCAGAACCATTCCTCCCCGATCCGCCAGTCGGCCAGGAGGTTCTTCACCAGGAACGAGGCCGCGGCCATTCGCACCCGGTTGTGCATCCATCCGGTCCGCCAAAGCTGCCGCATCCCGGCATCCACCAGGGGGTAGCCCGTGCGGCCCTGCTGCCAGGCTGCCAGCTCGTCCCTGCCCGGCTGCTGCCAGGCGAACCGGTCGAATTCGGGCCGGTAGTTGCGGGTGGCCAGTTCCGGATTGTTGTACAGCAGCTGCCAACAGAATTCACGCCAGCCGAGCTCGGAGCGGAAAATTCCGACGTCGGCGGGAACCTTCTGGGGAAAGCGGCTGCGGATCTCGCGCCACACGCGGAACGGGCTGACTTCGCCAAAACGCAAATGGGGTGACAAGCGGCTGGTTCCCTCGATACCGGGCAAATTCCGCCCGGTTCCGTACTCCTCGGCAGGACCGTCCAGGAATTCCTCCAGCCGGTGGAGGGCGCCTTCCTCGCCGGGAGTCCAGGTGGCCGCCAGGCCGCCGCTCCAGTCGGGGGAGGAGGGGAGCAGCTGCCAGCTGTCGAGGTCGTCGCCCGCCTGGGGACGACCGTGTTGAGGGGGACCAGGGATCCGCGCGGGAGGCTCCAGGGGATCCCGGACATCCTGGCCGGCAAGGCATGCGCGCCAGAACGGCGTGAACACCTTGTAGGGCCCGCCGGATCCGGTCTTGACCGTCCAGGGTTCGAACAGGAGGTTCGCCTGGAAGCTTGACGCCGCCAGGCCGTTCTCGCCGGCCCACCCCTGCACTGCGGCGTCGATGGTCCGCTCAGGCATGCCATACCTCCGGTTCCAGAAGAGATGCGCAGCTCCGTTCTCCGCCACCACGTCCTTGATCACCCGCTCGGCCGGTCCCCGGCGAAGAAGCAGACCGGAGCCGCGGGCCTCAAGGGCGGAAGCCAACGAGGCCAGCGAGTGGTGCAGCCACCACCGGGTGGCACCGCCCAGCGACCGGACGCCTGGAGATTCCGCATCGAGGACGTACACCACCGTCAACGGAAGACCGAGCCCGGCTGCGGCGTTCAGTGCCGGGTTGTCATCCAGGCGGAGGTCGTCACGCAGCCAGACCAGTGCGGTCTCTTCAGTGGAGGTCATGGTTCCACGCTACACACCGTGGACATGGCAATGGCCGGGACCGCGGTCCCGGCCATCAGCCTGTTCTGCTTCGTGAGGTGTTACCTGGTCTCAGAGTTTGTCGAAGTCGGCTTCGTCCAGACTTGACTCCGACTCTGCGGGGCTGCCGGCTCCGAGGGCAGGCTTGGCGCCGCCGGTCTTCAGGGCGGCCAGGCGGGCCTCAATCTCCGTCTGCTCGCCCAGGTCCTCCAGCTGGTTGAACTGGGCGTCCAGGCTGGACGCTGCAAGTTCTTCGTGGCCGCGGACCCTGGCCTCTTCGCGGCGGATTTTTTCCTCGAAGCGGCCCACTTCGCTGGTGGGGTCCATGATGTCGATGCTCTTGATCGCGTCGTGCACCTGGGACTGCGCCGCTGCCGTCTTGGACCTGGCAACCAGTTCGTTGCGCTTGCTGGTCAGCTGGTTCAGCTTGTTCTTCATCTGGTCCAGGCCGGTTTTCAGCTTGTCCACCACCTCGCGCTGGGAGGCGATGCTGGGCTCTGCACCCTTGGCTTCGTTCTCGGCCGCCATCTGCCGCTGCAGGGCGACCTTCGCCAGGTTGTCGAACTTCTCGGCGTCGGCAACGTCGCCGGCCGCACGGAACTCGTCAGCCTTGCGGGAGGCGGCCAGTGCCTTGTTTCCCCAGTCGCGGGCGTTCTTCACGTCCTCGTTGTAGTCGTCTTCCAGCATGCGGAGGTTGCCGATGGTCTGCGCCACGGCAGACTCGGCTTCGGCGATGTTGTTGGTGTAGTCGCGGACCATCTGGTCCAGCATCTTCTGTGGATCCTCGGCGTTGTCCAGCAAAGTGTTGATGTTCGCCTTTGCCAGCTGCGCGATCCGGCCGAAAATGGACTGCTTAATCATGGTGTTTGCCTTTCGTCCTGCTCTGTGTTGACCACTGGAACCGGTGCACAGTGGTGTACCGCTTCTGTCCGCCCCGGGGTCTTCCGACGTGTTGCGGCGGAAAGTCTTTAGAAACTGCCCGAGTCTCCTCCGCCGAAGTCTCCTCCGCCGAAGCCGCCGCCGTCACCGCCGAAGCCGCCGCCTCCTCCGCCGTCGCCCCAGCCGCCTCCGCCGCCCCAGCCGCCGTGCCCGCCGTTGAGGATGGAGTTGATCAGGATGCCGCCCAGGATCGCGCCGCCCAGGCCGCCGCCCCCTCCGCCTCCGCCGCCGAACATGCCGCCCCGGCCGAAGCCCTGGTTGGCGTAGCCGTCGAAGTGCTCGACGTCGGCCTGGGCCAGCTGTGCGGCCTGCGCGGCCAGGGCGTGCGCCTGCTGCGCGTAGGTAAGCGCAGTGACGGGGTCGGTGCGGGCTATGGACAGCGCGTAGTCAAGGTTTCGCTGCGACTCCGCCAGCCGTGTGCGTGCCTCGGTGCCCACGCCGCCGCGGCGGGCGG
Organism: Arthrobacter sp. B1I2; assembly: GCF_030816485.1. Lineage (NCBI taxonomy): Bacteria > Bacillati > Actinomycetota > Actinomycetes > Micrococcales > Micrococcaceae > Arthrobacter > Arthrobacter sp. B1I2. Next base: position 2,525,693 of record NZ_JAUSYC010000001.1, read on the forward strand.
TGATGTAGTCGGAGGTGGCACTGATCTGGGCTTGGGCGGACATGATGGTTTGCTGCAGCGATGCCTGTGCGCGCCGGGCCTGGTCCTGCTGGTCCCGGATCCCCGTCAGGGCCTGGTCCAGTGACTGGTGCGCGGTTTCGACCCGCTGCAGGGTGGCGATGGGGTCGATCTTTCCGCCCTGGATTTCGCTCTTCACCTGCGCCAGCGCGGCCTCCACCGCGGCTACCGGCCCGGCCAGTTCGGCGTGGGCGCCGGACTGGATCATGGCCTTCGCCTGGGCCAGGTCCTGTGACGTATCCACGACGGCTGCTTCCAGGCCGTTGCGGGCCTCGTCGAGATTGGTTGCGACCTTGGCGATGGCGTCCAGGAGGACGTTGGTCTGGTGCAGGCTTTCTTCGGCAGCACGTACGGCCACCGTGGCAAGGCTGCTCTCGCCTTCACCGAGCTTCTGCTGGGCAGTTCCGGAAGCGTTCTGCACAAAAGCCAGACGTTCCTTGGCCTGCACGATGTTGTCCGAGACCTGGGCCAGCGCGCTGTCCGCGTACTTGGCCCGCATGGTGGCCAGGGACTGCTCAGCGCTGGCGATCTTGGCGTCAGCTTCGCGGGCTCCGGCGTTGACAGCGGCAAGGGCCTGCGGGGCGTTCTTCTCCAGCTCACGCAAGGAGTCGAAGTCCGCCTTCTGCTCCTGGAGGGAGGCCAGGGCCGCCTCGGAGCGGCGGATGATCTCGCCGAGCCAGGTCCGTTGCTGCTCCTCCGTGTCCGGAATGTGGTCATCGAGCTGCTGCTGCAGCTTGAAGGACTCGGTCATGTGGGCCTTCGCTTCCGCCAAAGCCTTGGTGAAGTTCCCGACGGCGGAGTCACCGTATTGTGCCTGGGCGAAGCCAAGTTCCTGCTCGCTGGACTTGATGGCGTCATCCGCCTCGATCAGCAGGGAACCGCTCTTCCGGCGGAGTTCTTCCACGCTAAGGGAGGCCAGCGGGTCCAGTTCGGCGCCCTGGGGGCCGTAGCTTCCGCTGGAGGCCGCCTGGCCGGCAGCCTTCTTCCGCCGGTTCCGGTAGTACAGGTAGGCGCCGCCTCCGGCCACCACCACGCCCGCCCCGACCAGTACGCCCGCGCCGGCTCCGTCACCGGATGACACATTGCCGCTGCCGCCGCCGGCAGCGTCACCAACGGCTGATGCGGTGTCGATTGCAGCCTGGGCGAAATCCCGTTTGCCTGCGCCGAGGTTTGCGGCGACAGCGTTCTGGGTGATGTTGGTGCGCTTGGAGTAGATGGAACTGGCGGAGTTGGGGGAGAAGTAGTACTTGCCCTGGTCGGTTGCGATGGCCAGGATCACGTCTGCCTTGCCCATGCCCTTGGCCTGCGCCACGGCGTTGCTCCAGGCCGCAGGATCCGCAGGGTTCTCGAAGTTCTTTACCGTGACCACGTACAGGTTGTACTTGTGGTCCTTCAACAGCTTCTGGATGGCGTCCTGGACCTCGCCTTTCCGACTGCCCAGGACGTTGGCGTCGTCAACGATGTTGGTCCCGGAGGGAATGGCCACCGGGTCTTCGGCCCAGGCGGCGCCGGCGGGTACCGCCAGCAGCCCGGCAAGGCCAATCACGGCGAGGATACGTTTGAACTTTGACCGCATGTGCAACCCTTCAGCACGCCTGACACCGATTCCGGACGAATCAGTCGTCGAATCCAGCAGCGCCCCCACGCTTGGTGTGAAGCCGCAGGTCGCTGTGGCAATTCATCTTGATTCTATGGTGCACCCCACAGCCCGTCCATGCGGCGGAATATGCCCCCAGCGAAACGCCCCTCCGCGTGGACTCCCATCCTCCGGTCGTTCAGGAAGCTCTCAGCAAACATCCGAGCTTGTTCCAGCGGGACAGTCCATAGTTAATGCAGACGAGGATGAAAGGAAGTCCCATGACTGAGAATCAAACCCCAGGACCGGTCCCGGAAGACAACCAGGCGGGCAGCCGGAACCCGTGGCAGCAGCAGGGCCCACAGCAGGACCCGCAGCAGCCCGGAGACCGCCAGGCGGCCACTCAGTATGGGAACGGGGCTGGGGGGCAGGAGCACGCCGGCTACAGTGGCGCGGGGCAGCAGCAGAACCATGCAGCGCAGCAGCATAACCACGCAGCGCAACAGCAGAACCACACGGAGCAGCTGGACCAACCGCAGATGGGTGACAACCGCACCCAGGAACTGCCGGGTGCCCCGCGCCCGGTGTACCCGCAGCGCCAGCCGTTTTACGGCCAGTCCGGATATTACGGCCAGCAGCAGCACCAGAACGGCCAGCCTATTCACGGTGCGGGCCACAGCACGCCCAATGGGAGCGTCGGACTGGCCCCCAACCCCAAGGACGCGCCGCGACGGAAAGCAAGCTTCGGCGTCGGCACCCTCGTGGCCAGCATCCTCGCAGCAGGGCTCGTGGGCGGCGGAGTGGCAACCGTTGGTGCCGGCGAACTGTTCGGACCCACCGGGTCCAGCACCTCGACGGTCGGCAGCAACAGCCAGTCCGGGACCGTCATTGTCAACAACAAGGACGACGTCAACGCGATCACCGCAGCTGCCGTCAAGGCTTCGCCCAGCGTGGTCACCATCAGCGCCACCAGCGGCAGCTCCGGGGGCACCGGATCCGGCATCGTCCTCGACGACCAGGGGCACATCCTCACCAACACGCACGTGGTGACCCTGGACGGGCAGACCGCCGACGCCACCCTCGAGATCCGGACCAGTGACGGAAAGGTCCTGCCCGCGAAGCTGGTGGGCACCGATCCCTTGTCCGACCTCGCCGTGATCAAGGTGGACGACACCTCCAGCCTCACCCCCGCCACCCTGGGAGACTCCTCCAAGCTCAACGTGGGGGATACCGCCATCGCCATCGGTTCCCCGCTCGGCCTGACCGGGACCGTCACGGACGGCATCGTGTCCACCCTCAACCGGACCATCAGCGTCGCATCGTCTGCAGCGCCGAAGGGCGGCGACAACAGCCAGGGCGGCGACCAGGGATTCCAGTTCGCCCCTCCGGGCGGCGGCCAGAGCCAGCAAAGCTCAAGCGAGGGTTCCATCGCCATCAACGTGATCCAGACTGATGCGGCCATCAACCCCGGCAACTCCGGCGGTGCGCTGGTGAACAGCAAGGGCGAGGTCATCGGTGTAAACGTGGCCATTGCCTCCGCCGGATCCGGGACGTCCACCTCGCAGAGCGGCAACATCGGCGTCGGGTTCAGCATCCCGATCAACAACGCCAAGCGCGTGGCCCAGGAAATCATCGACACCGGCAAGGCCTCCCATGGCCAGCTGGGCGTCAGCGTCAAGGCCAAGACCTCTTCGGGCGCATCCTCCGAGTTCTCGGTGGGGGCCGACGTGGCCACCGTTGAAGCCAGTTCGGCGGCAGGAAAGGCCGGCATCAAAGTCGGCGACGTCATCACCAAGTTCAACGACCTCACCATCGGCGAACCGAACCAGCTGACAGCGGCCGTCCGCGAACAGCCGGCAGGATCCACTGTGAAGATCACGGTGATGCGCGGCGGCAAGGAGCAGACGTTCGACGTCACGCTGGGCGCCGCTGCCAGCTGAGGCACCACACTCCGGCCGTGAAAAACCGGCAATGACGACGGCGGTGTTCCCACCCAAGGGGGCGCCGCCGTCGTCATGGCGTGCTCAGGAAGACCTGACACAGACGTTAACGGAAGAGGGCGCGCGGGCGCGCCGATATGGTTAGCTAGGAGCTACCCGCCTGCCGGGCATTCCGCGGCCATGACCCACCCGGCTGGCTGTCCACAAGCATGGAAGGCTGCTGCAAAAACAGTGGAAGAGACATTGAAGATCGTAGTCCTGGTCAAGCATGTACCGGACGCCCAATTCGACCGTCACCTCAGCGGGGAGGGCAACACTGCGGACCGCGACGAAAGCATTCTGTCCGAGCTTGACGAGTACGCCCTCGAGGCAGCGCTGCAGCTGGCCGAGGCACGTGGTGGCAGCAAGGCCGGGAACCAGGTCATCGCCCTCAGCATGGGCCCGGACGGGGCCGTCAACGCCGTCAAGAAGTCGCTGCAGATGGGCGCCACCGAGGGCGTGCACCTCACGGATGACGCCCTCGCCGGCTCGGACGCGGCAGCCACTTCGCTGGCGCTCGCGGCAGCGGTCCGGCACCTGGGTGATGTGGACCTGGTCATCACCGGCATGGCCTCCACCGACGGCGAAACCTCGCTGGTTCCGGCGCAGCTGGCCGAACGGCTCGGGCTGCCGCAGGTGACGTTCGCGTCCACGCTGGAGGTCGACGGCGGTCGGCTGACGGCCCGCCGCGACGCCGACACCTCCTCGGAAACGGTGGAGGCACCGCTGCCCGCCGTCGTGTCCGTCACCGACCAGATCAACGAGCCCAGGTACCCCAACTTCAAGGGCATCATCGCCGCCAAGCGCAAGAGCATCACCACGCTCTCCCTGGCCGATATCGGCGTGGACCCCTCGCAGGTGGGCTTCGCCGGTTCCTGGACCAGCGTGGCCAGCGCGGAACAGCGGCCGCCCAGGACGGCAGGCACCATCATCACCGACGAGGGCGACGCCGGCATCAAGCTGGTTGACTTCCTGGCCGCCCAGAAGCTGCTCTAAGAGGGATCATCGACATGGCAAAAGTACTTGTATTCATCGACAACCCCGGCGCTTCGCTCAAGAAGAGCAGCCTCGAGCTGCTGACCCTGGCGCGTTCCCTCGGCGAGTGCACTGTGGCGGTTAACGGAGACCTGTCCGACGGCGTCGCAGCCGGCTTTGCGGAGTACGGCGTGGGCAGCGTCCTGCGCCCGTCGGTCCAGGACCTGAATGACTATCTGGTGGCACCCAAAGCCGCCTATGTGGCCGCCGCGGCTGAAACCAGCGGCGCCGGCATCGTGCTGCTGGACAACTCGCCGGAAGGCAAGGAGATCGCTGCCCGGGTGGGCATCCGTCTGAATGCCGGCGTCATCACGGACGTCGTCGCCGTGGACCCGGACGGCACCGCGCACAAGTCCGTCCTGGCCGGCTCGTACAACACTGCCTGCAAGGCCACCACTCCGGTTTCCGTGCTGACCCTGAAGGCCAACAACGTCACCCCGGAACCCGCGCCTGCCCCCACCACTCCTGAAATCGCCACCGTTGACGTTCCCAACGTGGCCGCAGCGGCACGGATCACGGCCCGCGAGCAGAAGGTGGCCAGCGGCCGGCCGGACCTCACGGACGCACGGATCGTGGTTGCCGGCGGACGCGGCATGGACGGCGACTTCGGCCCGGTGGAAGAGTTGGCAGATGCCCTCGGCGCCGCCGTGGGTGCTTCGCGTGCAGCCACGGATGCGGGCTGGATCAGCCACGACGCCCAGGTGGGGCAGACCGGCAAGACCGTCTCCCCGCAGCTGTACATTTCCGCGGGCATTTCCGGTGCCATCCAGCAGAAAGCCGGCATGCAGACAGCCAAGGTCATCGTGGCCGTGAACAAGGATGCGGAGTCCCCGGTCTTCGAGATTGCGGATTTCGGCATCATCGGCGACGTCTTCGAGGTCCTCCCGCAGGCCACGGCCGAGATCAAGAAACGAAAAGGCTGAATCTTTGACTGCCTCCCACGGGCAGGCAGGGAGCCCGTTCAACCCGGATACGCACCGGGTTGAACGGGTGCTCTGTTTTGCGGCCCACCCTGACGACATCGACTTCGGCGCAGCAGGCACCATTGCCGCCTGGACGGCCGCAGGTGTGCAGGTCAGCTACTGCATCATGACCGACGGCGACGCGGGCGGCTTCGACCCCGCCCACCGCGCGGACATCATCGCCATGCGCGACGCCGAGCAGCGCCGCGCAGCGGAACTGGTGGGCGTCACCGACATCCGCTACCTCCACCAGCGGGACGGATACCTTGAGCCGTCGCACGAGGTGATGAAAGGGGTGGTGCGGCTGATCCGCGAAATCCGGCCCGAAGTCGTTCTCGCCATGCACCCGGAACGGAACTGGCAGCGGATCCAAAAGAGCCACCCGGACCACCTGGCCGTGGGGGAAGCGGTGACGCGGGCAGTGTATCCGGCAGTGGAAAACCCGTTCGCCTACCCTGAACTGGCCGAAGCCGGCCTCGCAGCCTACAAGCTGCCGTGGCTGTGGCTTTACGCGGGACCTGAGGAACGCGAAAACCACTTCGTGGATGTCACGAGCCATGTGGATGCCAAGCTGTCCGCCATCCATGTCCATGTCAGCCAGCACCCTGACGTGGCGGCCATGGAAGCCACTGTCCGCCGAGGTATGCGTGTCAACGCCGCCCGGGCAGGGCTGCCGGAGGGGCGCAGCGCGGAAGCCTTCCACGTGGTGGCGGTCAACGGGCCTGGCACCATCGCGGGTTTCTAAGGCAGGAGAAGCGCCTCCGGTTCTTCCTTCAAGGAGGAACCGGAGGCGCTTCTTTCGTATGGCCGCCGGTGTTCGTGCCGGTCAGGCTCCGAGTGGGGCCGCCGCCACCGTGGGCAGGGTGGGGGCCTTGGACCCGCCGGCCGGCTCAACAGTAATTCCCAGTGAGGCAGCTGAGTGGATGCCCTGGACCACGGCGGGCTTGGAGAGTGCCTGCTCGTCCATCAGCCCCTGCGACACTGGTGCGGAGCCGTCCTTGGGGATCAGCCACATCTGGTAGACCTTGCCCGCCGGGGGAGCGGGCACGCCGCTCATCTTCACCACGGCCGCGTCTTCCGACGCTGATATCAGGAGGGTGGCCTTGCCGCCACCGGCCACGTTGACGGAAGCCTCGCGCAGGTCACCGGCCCTGGCCACCTGGTTGACGGGATCGGCTTGGTCGGCCAGGTAGGCGCCCACGCCCACACCGCCCAGGGCGATGGCTGCTGCCGCTGCCACGCCGATCAGCCAGCGCCGGGCGCCCGACGGGCCGCGCCGTTCCTCCCGGCGCTTGCGGGCCTGCGTCAGTTCGTCCTGGGTGCCCGGCTGGAGGACAGGTGCCGTGCTTTCGGCTGGTGCCGGGGCGCCTCCACCTGTCATTCCCTGCTGCCCGGGGAATTGGGCAGGAAGCTGGGCAACGATCCGCTCGAACAGGTCCGACGGCGGTTCCTCCTCCGCCCGGAAGGTGCGGGCCAGTGCCTCCCGGGACTGCCGGACGCGGTCAAGGAAGGCCAGGCGTTCCGCTTCCGGCGCCATTGAAATATAGAGGTCGATGGCGTCGCGTTCCTGCTCCGTGACCGCATCCAGGGCGTAAAGTTCGGCAAGGTCGACGGCGCGGCCTGACGCAAGGTCCATGGCGACGGTGTCGCCGAAGGAACGCGAACGCCCAGTGCGGCCTTCATCCATGTCGCTCATCTCAACTCACCCCCAAACAGGTCTTCAATCGGATCAGTCCATCGCGGATGCGGGACTTGATGGTGGGCACCGCTGCATTCAGCCGTTCTGCGACTTCCCGGTAGGTAAGGCCGCCGTAGTAGGCCAGGCGCACGGATTCCTGCTGTGTTTCGGTCAGCGTTCCCAGGCAGCGGACCACCGCCTCAGCTTCCAGCCGGCTGCCCACTTCGTCGGAAACGCTGTCGTGGTCGATGTCCTGCGTGCTGGCCCCGTATCTGGCTTCCCTGTCAGTGGAAGACTGCGACGACCGCACCTTGTCCACTGCCCGCCGGTGCGAGATGGTCATCAGCCAGGAGAGCGGGCTTCCAGCCTGCGGATCGAACTTCGCCGCGTTCTGCCAGACCTGCAGGAAAACTTCCTGTGTGGTGTCTTCGCTGAGCTCGGGATCGATCAGGACGCGCCGTGCCATGCCGAAGACCCTGCGGGACGTCAGCTGGTAAAACTCGGCAAACGCCGCCTGGTCCCCGCGGGCGGTGCCCGCCAGGAGGACCGAGAGGCGCTGGCTGAGGTCTGCAGGTGGGTCAGTCACCGCGGCGGAGCCCTCGGAATTTGGCGCGTTGGGAGTTTCCATTAAGTCCAAGCATAAGTCTCCGGGCGGCGAATCCTCAGCAGTGCCGTGCCGGCTGCGGCTGGCCTGCCTGGATCCTGCCTTCAGTAGTGTCACCTGCCGCTCCTTGCTCCGCTCGAGTGCCTTCAAGAGTCATTCGATGCCGGCGGCGGGGCGGATGGGACAGCGGGTAAGGAATTTGCCCCGGCCGGGGCAAAGACTCTATCCGGTGGCGTGCTAAAGCCTGGCCCCGGCAAAGCCCTGCTGGCGCCACGCCTCGTACACGGCAATCGAGGCCGCGTTGGCGAGGTTCAGCGAACGCAGGGCCGGCAGCATGGGCAGGCGCACCGTGGCTGTCACGTGGGGATCGGTCTTCAACTCTTCCGGCAGGCCCACCGATTCACGGCCGAACATCAGGACATCGCCAGGGTGGTAGGTGATATCCGTGTAACCGGTTGTGCCGTCCGAGGTGAAGGCGTAAACATGCTCAGGCTGAAGATGCTCCCAGGCGTCTTCGATCGACTTGTGCACGGTGACGACGGCGAGGTCGTGATAGTCGAGTCCCGCCCGGCGAAGTTTTGCGTCGGAGAAGTCGAAGCCCAGGGGTTCCACGAGGTGCAGTTGGGCGCCGGTGATTGCGGCAAGTCGGATGGCGTTGCCGGTATTGCCGGGGATTTCTGGGGCATGGAAGAGGATGCGGAACACCTCCCCATCCTAGCCATCCGTTCTCAGTGCATGCCGCGCAGCAGCCTGGCGAGGACCGGAACGTTCACCGTGTTGGGGGCCGGGCCCGATGCCAGGAATTCCTTCAGGCCGCGCACCATACCCGCGGCGTTGACGATCTGCACGGTCTCCAGCGAGCCTGCGGGGCGCCGGTGGTGGTCGATCACAGGCTCATGGAGGTTGCCGTCCGGGCTGTGCACCACAGTCCATCCGGTGACGTTGAGCTCCGGAAAGATGTCCTGCATGGCCCAAACCACGCGGGCCAGCTGCGGGGGTGCCACGGAGCGGCCGCCGTGGTTCAGGGTCCGGCCGTCCCAGGCATACGCGCCCTTGGGCAGGAGCATCGAGTTGACCAGAGCCAGCCGGTAGCCGGAAAGGACCGCGTGGTCGATGTGGCTGTTGTCCGCCGGTGACTGCAGGCCATTGATGAGCCGCGCAGCCGGAATGCCCGGCAGCACCTGCCGGGACAACAGCTGCACGGTGCGCATCTCGCGCTGGATGCGGGCCTCGGCGCCGAAAATTCCGCGTTTCCGTGGCATCCCGTGCACCTGTTGGCGCGCCTGGGCCAGGGGAACGAGCGGGACCTCGGCGCCGCCGTCCCCATAGGGCGGAACGTAGACCGGCGGGTCGCCGGCGGTGTTCCTGCCGTTGTCCGGCCTGCGGACGGTGGCAGAAGCCCGGCTTCCGGCGGCCGGCGCATCAAAGTGGGCGCCGTCGTCGGACGAGGTGCCGCGGACTGGACCGGCACCGTAGGAGCGGTCGTAGGCTTTCCGGCGCTCCGGATCGATCAGGGTCTCATAGGCAGTGGTCACGCGGCGGAAGGCGGCCGCGTCACCCCCGTGGTCCGGGTGGGCGGTCCTGGCAGCGCGCCGGTAGGCCACCTTGATTTCTTTGTCGGTGGCGGTGACGGCCACGCGAAGGACCTGGTAATGGGAGCTGCTGCTCTCGGTCAAGATCTTCCTTTTCTTGATGCGCGGCTTCTTAATTTCCGCGGGGAAAGCGAAGTGCCCGCCCAGTCTAGCCAGCACGGATGGTGTGCCTGCCCCAACAACGAATGTCCGGTGCTTGCGGGTTCCCGCCGGATTCGGAGTCTAGACTCGTGCCTGCGCGGCCGGACACTGGGCCGAAGGGGAAGCGACGGGTGGAGAGATGGAAATGCCGACGACGGCGCAGCGGGCCGGCAGGGCCTGGAACCGGGCAGTGCCGCTCGCCATTGCCGGCCTTGGGGCGGTGCTTCTGGGCGGCTGCAGCGTGGATGTCCGGGATCCGTCCGTGCCTGCCGCTCCGGCCAACACTCCCGTCCTGTCCACGCCCACCATCACTCCCGGACACGACGCCGCGGCAGTGGCGGGACGCGACCTGCCCTTTGCTGCCGGCGGCACGCTGGCACCCGGGGTGCCCGTGGGCATTTCCGATGAGCTGAAAGCCGCCCCGGGGTGGAAGCTGGTGCGGGAGAACGTGGCAGGTGCAAGCCAATACGCCAAGGCTGATGGCTGTGTGGTTGCCGCCAGGGTCAGCACGGGCCAGGCCCCGCTGGTCCGGGGAGAGGACCGGGAGTCCACCGTTGCTCTTTTTCAATATCTGGACGCCACCATCCAGCCCTCATACCTGAAGACCGAAACTCTGCAGTGGGGCGGCGCCCCGGATGCTCCCGGTAAAAAGGTGGAGGTGCTGGCGCTGGAACAGGCGGCTCCCGGCGGGAGGTCCACTGCCGTGCTGGCAAGGGTTTTCGGGGCCGCCGGTTCGTCGGCTTACATATCCGTTTCCTGCCCGGATGCGGCAACCCTTGCTTCTGCACGCAATGACGTGCTCCGGTACCTGCCGTTGGTGCCGCCGACTGCTTGAGCCCTCGAAGGTGATGCGCCTCCCGGGGCGCAAAAGCCGCCGGCGGCTGGAGGGCTCAGCTGCCGGCGGGTCTTTTGGGGAAGGTTACGGGCCCCGCGGAGGCCCGTAGTGTCACGCGGAGGTTCGGCTGTACTGGGTCGCCAGCCGGTTGAGTGCCAGGGCGCCGATCAGCAGCCCGAAGTCGCGCAGGGCGACGTCATAGAAGCTTCCCAGCATGAGCAGGTTGATGATGATTCCCGCAAGCCAGGCGGCCACGAGCAGCGACCCGTATTTTGGGCGGACAGCCACGGCGATGCCCGCGATGATCTCCACGACGCCCACGGCGTACATGAAGGTCTGGGGCGGCAGCGGCAGGACGGCGGTGGCCTGGGGTGCGAGGTAGACGGTCCAGTCCGTGAGGATGTTCGCAAACTTGTCCAATCCGAAAAGGATCGGCGCAACGGTGAAGACAGTGCGCAGCAGCACGAAGGCCTGCCGCGCTGGCTCAGCGGTTGATACGTGCTGCATGCGCATTGCCGATGCTGATTTCATGGGGAGCTCCTTCTAAAAGTAGGTATTCTTATTTTAGAAGCGGGCAGTTCTATAATCAATAGATCCTGACTTTAGATTGGTAGGCATCATGTACCGGCTTCCCTGGACTGACAGAATCGCTGCTGTCGCCTCGCTTACAGACGCCAAGAGGCTGCTGCTCTTCGAACTGGTGGCAGCGTCACCGCGGCCGCTGGGGCGCGACCAGGTGGCCGAAGCTGCAGGGATGGCCCGGAGCACGGTCTCGTTCCACCTGGACCGTCTGGTGCAGGACGGCCTGCTGGCCGTGGAGTTCCACAAACCCGCAGGCAGGACGGGCCCCGGCTCCGGGCGCCCCGCCAAGATGTACCGTCCGGTGGGAAGCGAAGTGGGAGCATCCGTGCCGGACCGGAATTATGACCTCGCGGGGGAACTCATGGCAGCCGCCATCGAGGCGTCCCAGACCGAAGGCGCGCCGGTGGGTGAGTCGCTCCGCGATGCCGCGTTCCGGAAGGGCCGGGAATTGGCAGAAGCGGCCGGGGGCCTGGAGGAGTTCCTGACCGAAGCGGGCTACCAGCCACAGCCCGACGGCGACGGCGGCTACCTCCTTCCCAATTGCCCGTTCCACCGGCTTTCACAGGCACACGCGTCAGTGGTATGCGACATGAACGGCGCCTTCCTGCGCGGGGCCGCAGCCGGGTGCGGTGCTCCGGAGGGCCGGGTTGCCGGCGTTGCCGGACCGGGTCATTGCTGCGCAAGGATCACGGGCGGGGACTGACGGCTCCATGCGGGCGGGTGGGCTGCCGCGATAGAATTGGAAGATGCCCGCCTACCTCGACCATGCCGCCACCACGCCGCTTTCCGGTGCAGCCCTCGCCGCCCTGACGCGCGAACTGGCGCGGACGGGGAACCCGTCATCCCTGCACGGATCGGGCCGCCGGGCGCGGCGTGCCGTTGAGGATGCGCGGGAGGTTATCGCCGCCGCGGCGGGAGCCCACCCCTCGGAGGTCATCTTCACCTCGGGAGGCACCGAGTCGGACAACCTGGCAGTAAAGGGCATGTACTGGTCCCGGGTGGCAGAGAACCCCAAGCGGCGCCGCATCCTTTGCTCCGCCGTCGAACATCACGCTGTGCTGGACACCGTGGAATGGCTCGAACGCCACGAAGGCGCGGAAGTAGCCTGGCTGCCCGTGGACAGCCAGGGCCTGCTGGACCTCGACGTCCTCGAAACGGAGCTCGCGCGCGACCCCGGCACCGTGGCCCTGGTGACCGTTATGTGGGCCAACAACGAGGTGGGTACCGTCCAGCCCATCCGGCGCGTCGTTGAACTTGCCCACGCCGCCGGCGTCCCGGTGCACTCCGACGCCGTCCAGGCGTTCGGCTCGGTGCCGGTCGACTTCAAGGATTCGGGCCTGGACGCCATGTCCATCTCCGGACACAAGATCGGTGGCCCGGTGGGAGTCGGCGCGCTCCTGTTGGGCCGGGCAGTCAAGCTGACACCGGTACAGCATGGCGGCGGGCAGGAACGTGACGTCCGCTCGGGCACGCTGGACACCGCTTCCATCGCTGCCTTCGCTGCTGCCGCAGAAGCTGTCACCGCCGCCTTGCCGGCGGAAGCGGCGCGGATCGCCGCCTTGCGCGACCGCCTGATCGACGGCGTCCGCGAATGCGTTCCGGAAGCCGTCCTCCGGGGTGCTCCCGACGACGGCCGGCTTCCGGGCAACGCGCATTTCACGTTCCCAGGCTGCGAAGGGGACTCGCTGCTGTTCCTCCTTGACCTCGCCGGTGTCGAATCGTCCACCGGCTCGGCCTGCACCGCCGGCGTGCCGCGGCCGTCCCACGTGCTGTTGGCCATGGGCCTGGACGAGGAAACGGCGCGCGGAGCGCAGCGCTTCAGCCTGGGGCACGCGTCCACGCAGGCCGACGTCGATGCCTTGCTCATCGCGCTGCCCGAGGCTTATTCGCGGGCGCGCCAGGCAGGCATGGCCGGGCACGAGTCCTCGATCCAGACGGCGGGAACCGTGGCACGGCAGGCGCTGCACGGCGCTTAAGCCGAAACCCGGAGTGTTCTACGCCGGATGCGCCTTTGCATGCGGCGGCCTGATTTGCCTGCCACCGTAGAATAGACAGGCGAAGATCGTTTCCGCCGCCGGCGGTCCAGCCGGCCCCGGAAAACCATAGCCCCCAACAGAAAGCCAGCATGCGAGTACTAGCAGCCATGAGCGGCGGAGTTGATTCCGCCGTTGCCGCCGCCCGCGCGGTGGAGGCAGGTCACGACGTCGTCGGCGTCCACCTGGCCCTTTCGCGCATGCCCGGCACCCTCCGCACGGGCAGCCGCGGCTGCTGCACCATCGAGGACTCCCGTGACGCGTGGCGGGCCTGCGACGTGCTGGGCATTCCCTACTACGTGTGGGATTTCTCCGAGCGCTTCAAGGAAGACGTCGTCCAGGACTTCATCGACGAATACGCCGCCGGCCGCACTCCCAACCCCTGCATGCGCTGCAACGAACGCATCAAGTTCGCCGCCTTGCTGGAGAAGGCCATTGCCCTGGGCTTCGACGCCGTCTGCACCGGGCACTACGCCAAGGTGATCGAGGACTCCGACGGCAACCGGGAACTGCACCGCGCCGCCGACTGGGCCAAGGACCAGAGCTACGTCCTGGGCGTCCTCACCCACGAACAGCTCAAGCACTCCATGTTCCCGCTGGCCGACACCCCGTCCAAGGCCGAGGTTCGGGCCGAAGCGGAGCGGCGGGGCCTCTCCGTGGCCAACAAGCCTGACAGCCACGACATCTGCTTCATTCCTGACGGCGATACCGCGGGCTGGCTTGCCGAAAAAATTGACATGGCCAGCGGTGACATCGTGGACGAGACCGGCGCGAAGGTAGGGGAGCACCCGGGAGCCAACGCATTCACCGTCGGGCAGCGGCGCGGACTCAAACTGGGAACTCCTGCTGCGGACGGCAAGCCCCGGTTCGTCCTGGAAATCCGGCCCAAGGAAAACAAGGTCGTGGTGGGGCCCGAGGCGCTGCTGGCGATCGACGAGATCCGCGGCATCAAGGTTTCCTGGGCAGGCCTTCCCATCGCCGAGGTGGAAACGGGAGGGGAGTTCGACTGCTACGCGCAGGTCCGGGCGCACGGCGACCCGGTTCCGGCCGTTGCCCGGATGGAACCCGCCACGGATGGTGCAGCCGGAAGCCAGCTGGTGGTCCGGCTGGTGACACCCCTGCGGGGCGTGGCTCCCGGCCAGACAGTGGTGCTCTACCAGGGCAGCCGGGTGCTTGGCCAGGCCACCATCGACGCCGCCCGTTCGCTCCAGCGGGCCGCGCTGTAACTCATACGATTTGAAGCACCGTTCCGGTCATTTCCGGGGCGGTGCTTTGTTGTGCCCTGTGCTTTGTGGTGCCCGGGAGCCTGGGCCCGCGGCCGGGTCAATGGCCGGGGGTACCAATGAGATAAATTTTGTGTTTCAACTCACAGGATTGGCCGTCCCGAGGGCTGACTCTCTGATTGAATCTAGGGATCAGCACTGCGCGCCGGGCCGGGGCCATACGCCCATGTGGCCGGCGCGCACGTACTCATCGGACAGAAAGTTCACAGATGATCAAGAGCACAAAGGCCCTGCACCGCGCCATCGCGCTGGCAGGCATCTCCGCCCTGGCCCTGACAGCCTGCACCGGGCCATCGGGCGGCGGCGGCGGAACGGCCAGCGGCGGCAGCGCCGGTGGCGGTGCCATCACTTTCGGAACGACCGACAAAGTCGTCACCCTCGACCCCGCCGGTTCCTACGACGCAGGCTCCTTCCTGGTGATGAACCAGGTGTACCCCTTCCTGATGAACTCCAAGCCGGGTTCGGCCGAGGTCAGCCCGGACATTGCCGAATCCGCCTCCTTCACCGCACCCACCGAGTTCACGGTGAAGCTGAAGCCCAACCTGAAGTTTGCCAACGGCCATGCGCTGACTGCTTCAGACGTGAAGTTCTCCTACGACCGGGTAGTGAAGATCGACGACCCCAACGGCCCCGCATCCCTGCTGTCCAACCTCAAGTCGGTTGAAGCCAAGGACGACACCACCGTGGTCTTCACCCTTAAGCAGGCCAACGACCAGGTGTTCCCCAGCGTCCTGGGCACCAACACGGGCCCGGTCATCGACGAGGAAGTCTTCCCGGCCGACAAAGTGATGAGCGATGAGGACATCGTTGCCGGCAAGCCCTTCGCCGGCCCGTACACCATCGATTCCTACAAGAAGAACGAGCTGGTCAGCCTCAAGAGCAACCCGGACTACAACGGGCTGCTGGGCAAGCCTTCCAACGACAGCGCCGTCATCAAGTACTACGCCGACTCCAACAACCTGAAGCTGGACGTCCAGGGCGGCAACATCGACGTTGCCGGCCGGAGCCTGACCGCAACCGACGCCGCGGACCTCGACAAGGATTCCAAGGTCAAGGTCTACAAGGGCCCCGGCGGCGAACTCCGCTACATCGTCTTCAACTTCGACACCATGCCCTTTGGCGCCAAGACGCCCGAAGCCAACCCCGCCAAGGCACTCGCGGTGCGGCAGGCCATGGCCGACATCGTTGACCGCCAGGCCATCTCCGACCAGGTCTACAAGGGCACCTACGTCCCCGCGTACTCCGTGGTCCCGGACGGCCTGCCCGGTGCAACCCAGCCGATGAAGGAGATGTACGGCGACGGCAGCGGCAAGCCCAGCCTGGACAAGGCCAAGAAGGTTCTGTCCGACGCCGGGATCACCGGGCCGGTCAACGTGAAGCTGCAGTACAACCCGGACCACTACGGCAAGTCCTCCGGTGATGAATATGCCATGGTCAAGGAACAGCTGGAGAAGTCGGGCCTGTTCACCGTGGACCTCCAGTCCACCGAATGGGTGACATACTCCAAGGCCCGGACCTCTGATGCCTACCCCGTATACCAGCTGGGCTGGTTCCCTGACTACTCGGATGCGGACAACTACCTCACGCCGTTCTTCATCCCCGGCAACTTCCTGAAGAACCACTACGAGAACCCGACTGTCACGGACCTCGTACAGAAGCAGCTCACCACGCCGGACAAGACCGAACGCGGGAAGCTGATTGGTGACGTCCAGTCTGCGGTGGCCAAGGACCTTTCCACGCTGCCGCTCCTCCAGGGCTCCCAGCTGCTGGTGGCCGGGAAGGACATTAAGGGGGTCGAGAAGACCCTTGATCCCTCCTTCAAGACGCGCCTTGGCGTCCTGTCCAAATAAGCACACCACCCCCATCGGGCTCTGACGGGCCGGAGGCGGGACGCCGGAACGGCGTCCCGCCTTTTGCCGGTCATCAGCCAGCACCGAGGGGACTGCTGGCTCCCGGTCACCACGAATCCAGGTACCGATGACAACTTTGATTGACGCGCCACCAAGTGACGCGGACGGACTCCTTCCGCCCAGGAAAAAGCAGGCAGGCGGAGGGCTGGGCCAGTACATCCTGGTCCGCTTCCTGCTGATCTTCCCCACCATCCTCATCCTCGTCACCATGGTGTTCTTCCTCATGCGGATCACCGGGGACCCCATCACCGCCGCCATGGGCGGCAGGCTGCCCCCGGAACAGCTGCAGGAACGCATCACCGCCGCCGGCTACGACCGGCCGCTGTTGGTGCAGTACTTCGAATACCTGGGCCAGCTGGCCACGGGTAACTTCGGCACCACCCTCTCGGACAACCGCAAGGTCACCGAGATGCTGACCACCTACGGTTCCGCCACCCTGGAGCTGGCCATCAACGCCATCATCGTGGCCCTGCTGGTGGGCATCCCGCTGGGCATGGTCGCGGCCCACCGGCGTGACCACCTGCCGGACGCAGTGCTCCGGATCCTGGCCATCCTGTTCTACGCAACCCCGGTCTTCTTTGCCGGCATGCTGCTCAAGCTGGTGTTCTCGGTATGGCTGCACTGGCTGCCTGTGGCCGGCCGCGCGGGAACCAGGACCGAACTGTCCCTCACCGCGCTGGAAGCGCCCACCGGCATCTACTGGCTGGACGCCCTGCGCAGCGGAAACATGGCCGCCTTCAGTGATGTGATGTCCCACGCTGTCCTTCCGGCGCTGGCACTGGGCCTCCTGACGGCAGGGGTCTTCCTGCGCCTGGTCCGGACCAACGTCATCGGCACCCTTGGCAAGGACTACGTCGAGGCGGGGCGTTCACGCGGGGTCAGTGAGTTCCGGCTGGTCACCAAGCACGCCTACAAGCCGGCGCTGATCCCCATCATCACGGTCATGGGCCTGCAGATCGCGGTGCTGCTCGGCGGCGCCGTACTTACGGAAACCACGTTTGAGTGGAAGGGCCTCGGGTTCCAGCTGGCCAACTACCTCACGGCGCGTGACTTCGTGGCCGTCCAGGGCATCGTGGTGCTGCTGGCCGTCATCGTCGCCGTCACCAACTTCATCGTGGACATCATCGCCGCGCTGATCGACCCCCGTGTGAGGTACTGACATGACTGCCAACACCACCATCGAGCCCGTCGCCAACCCGAGGGCTCCCTTGCTCCGGCGGCTGCCGGTTGTTTCGCATTTCAACAAGAGCGTCGGCCTGCAGCGCTTCATGCTGGTGGTGGGTCTCGTCCTCACCGGCATCTTCCTGCTCACAGCGCTGGCCGCACCGCTGCTGGCACCATATGGCTTTGCGCAGCTGTCGGATGCCGACGGCAGCTTCCCCACCCAGCAGGCACCCGGCGGCAAGCACCTCCTCGGCACCACGGTGGGCGGTTATGACGTCCTGTCACGCGTGATCTGGGGTACCCAGACGGCGCTGCTGGTCATCATCGTGGCCGTGGTCCTCTCCATCTTCGCCGGCGTCATCCTCGGCCTGGTGAGCGGCTACATCGGCGGGTGGCTGGACCGCATCCTCGTCGTGGTGGCTGACGCGATCTACGCGTTCCCTTCACTGCTGGTTGCCATCGTCATGGCCATCGTCATCAGCGGAGGGCAGTCAAGCCTGCTGGGCGGGATCCTGGCCGCCGCCATCTCCATCACGGTGGTCTTCATCCCGCAGTACTTCAGGGTGATCCGGGCCGAGACCATCCGGCTCAAAGCTGAGCCCTTCGTCGAATCGGCGAAGGTGGTCGGCGCATCGAACATCCGCATCATGACCCGGCACATCTACCGCAATGCCACCCGGACCCTGCCGCTGATCTTCACCCTCAACGCGTCGGAATCCATCCTGACCCTTGCCGGCCTGGGCTTCCTGGGCTTCGGCATTGAGCCAAGCTCGGCAGCGGAGTGGGGCTTTGACCTGAACAAGGCACTCGCCGACACCACGTCAGGCATTTGGTGGACCGGACTGTTTCCCGGACTCGCGATCGTGTGGACCGTGCTGGGTCTGACGCTGGTGGGAGAAAGCATTAATGACTTGAATGATCCGCGCCTCCGGGGCCGCAAGCGCACCGGTGGCGGCAGTTCCCCGGTGCCGGTGGCCGCTGAGGCCCTCGGCGCAGAAGTGAGGACGTCATGACCATCAACATCGATCCTTTGCCCAGCCACGACCCCGACGGCGGCGGGTCAGTTCTCGACGTCGACCACCTTAAGGTCACCTTCGCCACAGACGGCGGTGACGTCCACGCAGTCAAGGACGTGAGCCTCGAGGTCAGGAAAGGGGAGGTGCTTGCCATTGTGGGCGAATCCGGTTCCGGCAAGACGGTAACCGCCAAAACCATCCTGGGCCTGCTGCCTGAAACCGCGACCAGCTCCGGCACGGTCCTGATCAACGGCGCCGACGTCATCAGCGTGAGCGCCGCGAAGCTGCGCCAGATCCGCGGCCGGGACGTGGCCATGGTGTTCCAGGAGCCGTCCACCGC
Source organism: Arthrobacter sp. B1I2 (assembly GCF_030816485.1). Classification (NCBI taxonomy): domain Bacteria; kingdom Bacillati; phylum Actinomycetota; class Actinomycetes; order Micrococcales; family Micrococcaceae; genus Arthrobacter; species Arthrobacter sp. B1I2. The sequence continues at coordinate 2,544,480 of NZ_JAUSYC010000001.1, forward strand.
CCTGAACCCGGTGTTCACGGTGGGCTGGCAGATCGCCGAAGGCATCCGCGCGCATGCCGGCGGGGGCCGCGTATCGAAGAAGGAAGCCAAATCCCGGGCCATCGATGCGCTACGGAAAGTTGGCATTCCCGACCCCGAACACCGCGTCAACTACTACCCGCACCAGTTCTCGGGCGGACAGAAGCAGCGGGTGGTCATCGCGGCGGCCCTGGCTCTGAACCCCGGCCTCATTGTGGCCGACGAACCCACCACGGCCCTGGACGTGACCGTCCAGGCGGAAATCCTCCAACTCCTCCGGGACCTGCGGGACACATACGGCACCTCGATCGTGCTGATCACGCACAACATGGGTGTGGTGGCGGATCTGGCGGACCGTGTGGTGGTGATGTACCAGGGCGACATTGTGGAGGAAGCCCCGGCGAAGAAGTTGTTCGCTGAGCCCAGGCAGGACTACACCCGCAGCCTCCTGGCCGCTGTGCCGCACCTGGGCCGCAATTCGGCGTCGGCCGGGCTGACCGAACGGCCCCACCAGGATGAGGAAGTGCTGGTGGCAGCCGACAACCTGGTGATCGAGTATCCGGGCCGGCTGGGCACGCCGGCCTTCAAAGCCGTGGACGGGGTCAGCTTCACCCTGTCCAGGGGTGAGGTGTTCGGTCTGGTGGGGGAATCCGGATCCGGTAAGACAACCATTGGGCGGGCCATCGCGGGGCTCAACCGGACCACGGGCGGCAGCCTCAAGGTGCTGGGCTACGAGATGCTGACCCTACGCGAACGCACATTCAAGCCGCTCCGCAAGGACATCGGGTTCGTGTTCCAGGACCCGGCCGCCTCCTTCAACCCGCAGCTGACCATTGGCGACTGCATCGCCGAGCCCATGCTCATCCACACCCGGCCCACCGATGCCCAGGCACGCAAACGGGTGGGGGAGCTGCTCGAATCAGTCCAGCTGCCGGCGTCGTACGCGGGGCGCTACCCGCACGAACTCTCCGGCGGCCAGCGGCAGCGTGCATCACTGGCGCGCGCGCTGAGCCTGAACCCCCGGCTGCTGATAGCGGATGAGCCGACGTCGGCCCTGGACGTTTCGGTCCAGGCGAAGGTTCTGGAGCTGTTCAGGGACATCCAGGAAGAGTTTGGCTTTGGCTGCCTGTTCATCAGCCACGACCTGGCGGTGGTGGACATCCTGTCCTCCTGGGTGGGCGTGCTGTACAAGGGCAAGCTGGTGGAGCAGGGGATCGGCAGCCAGGTCATGGGGAACCCCCAGCATGACTACACGCGCCGGCTGATCGCGTCGCTACCGGTGCCGGACCCGGACGAACAGGCCAAACGCCGGGAAGAGCACCGGGCACTCCTGGGCATCTGACCCCGGAGGAGACCCGCGGCGTGAAGCGCCGGTACCGGCGGAAGGCGGCACCGGCGCTTCACACCCACGTCGATTCCATCGGCTCCCATAGACTGGAGCCATGACGCAGCACAACCCCAGCTCTCCTGGCTCCGATGATTTTGATCCCTCCGCCAGCTCACTGGCAGGCCACGTGGACGAATCGGTGATGGCTGAACTGCTGTCCATCCGCTCCAGCATTGACAACATCGATGCCACCCTGGTGTACCTCCTGGCCGAGCGCTTCAAGGCCACCCAAAAAGTGGGCTTCCTGAAGGCAACCCACCGACTGCCGGCCGGCGACCCCGGACGCGAAGCAGCCCAGATCGCCAGGCTGCGCCGCCTTGCCGAGGACGCCCACCTCGACCCTGCATTCGCGGAGAAGTTCCTCAACTTCATCATCGGCGAGGTCATCCGCCACCACGAGGCCATCGCCGAGGACCACCAGGCCTCCTCCGGCCAGCAGCCGCAGACCTCCGCGCTGGCGTGAGCCGCGAACAGCGCCAACCGGGGTCCGGTCCGCTTCCGGCCGCTGCCCGGCCCAGGGAAGGCTCAGCCAAGGAACCCAAGACCAGGGAAGTCACTGCCACCGGCCTGGGTCCGTGGCCCGGCGATGATCCGCTGGAAGCCGCACGGATCATCCGCGGCGAACTCGGAAGCCCGCACCTGCCATTCCTCGCCGAACTGCCGGGCCGTGGCGTCGGTTCCGACGCCCTGGGCCGTACCGCCTCGCTCCTGGAGGAACTGGCGGTTGACGTCCAGCCCCACGGATGGCGGCTCGTTGACCGCCCCGGCAAGGACATGCAGCGCGCGGCGTCCGCGCTGTCCACTGACCTCAACGTCCTCGCCGACGTTGCCGGCGCCGAGGACGTATCAGCCGGTGAACTCAAGGTTCAGCTGGTAGGGCCACTCAGCCTTGCCGCCGGCCTGCATCTGCACAACGGGGAGCGCGCCCTGCTGGACTACGGCGCCCGCCGGGATGTGGCCGCCTCCCTCGCAGCGGGAGTGGCCGGTTACCTCAGCCGGGTGGCCGCAGCCGTTCCCGGCGCCCGGCTGGTGGTGCAGGTGGACGAGCCTGCCGTCGCCGCCGTGCTGGCCGGAACCATACCCACGGCCAGCGGCTACCGCACCCTCCGTGCAGTTGCAGCATCGGAAGCACGTGAGTCCTGGCGCCTGGTGCTGGACGCCCTGCGCGCAGCCGGTGCAGCCGACGTCGTGGTGTCATTCCCCGAGATCGAGGCACCGATCGAGCTGGTCCTGGCCGCAGGGGCCGACGGCGTCGCGCTGCCGTTGAAGGCACTGACCAACCGCCAGTGGGAGCAGGTGGCAGGCGCGGTGGAGGCAGGCAAGCAGTTTTGGGCCGGCGCGCTGGACGTGCCTGCCGGCGGTGACCTGCCCAGGGTTGCCGACTGCGTGGAATCGGTATGGCGGCCCTGGCGCCAGTTGGGCCTTCCGGCATCGCTGCTCGGCGCCATCCGGGTGACGCCGTCGGCAGGACTGGCTGGCCACACACCCGCACAGGCCGCCGCCGTCCTTGGCAGGCTCACCCAAGTGGCCGACGGCCTGAACCAGCAGGCGCTGGGCTAGGGCTAAACCCTGTTCTCCCAGCGGTCCGGCTGGGCGTAGCGGGGGAGGTAGCTTTGGGCGGAACTGCCGCCATTGTAGGCGCGCAGCCGGTAGTCAAAGGCCCCCGCGTACACCAGGACCAGACCGATCTGCGGCTGGATGACCTTCACCTGGATGCGGTGCCGGCCGTTGCTGCCCTCAGCGGGATCCCACCATTGTTCCGCGTACGCTTTGGCGTCCAGTGCTGCCGGAAGCGGCACCCGGAGCGGGCCCAGGAAAAGCCGCGATGCCTCCGACACCCCGCGCAGCCTTCCCTCATTGGTGACACTCAAGTTCAGGTCGGTCACCAGGCGCCGGTACCGGCCCACGTAATCCACCAGCTGGCTGGTGCCGCCCCGGTTCGTAACGCTGGTGGTGTCCTGGAAGAGCCGGGTGTGTTCCGGGAAGCGGATCTCGCGGCGGGCGGTAAGGCTGGACCGGCCGAACGGGTCCTGGTGCGCATGGTTCTCGATCCGGAACGGGATGTTCTCACCGTACTCAGGGAAAAAGGCTTCCTCGCCCCCGGAGAGCCGCAGCAAAGGGCGCAGCCACCGCTGGCGGCACCCCACGACGTCGAACGTTCCTTCCCCTACGCCGTACTGTCCGGATCCCGGGGCCAGCGAGAAGTACTCCTGGAGTTCGGGCTGCAGCCTGGAGAACTCCGTGCCCAGGGCCTGCTGGTAGATCGGGACGCTCATGAAGTGGACCTCCTGTTGCCTGTGGAGGTGACTGCCTCCGGTTTCACAATCTACCTGCAGCCTTGAGCCTGATGTACATGTCCGCAAGCCGGGGCGGCAACTCGTGGGGCTCGGCGTCCACCACCTCCACCCCATACCGCCGCAGCTCCTCGGTTACCGCCGCGCGCTGCAGGAGGGCGCGCTCGGCCGCAGCCGCGCGGAACACCCCGGTGGCATCGTCGCGTTCCCGGAGCATTGCACCCAGCTGGGGGTCCCGGACAGCCGCCACCACCACGACGTGCTGGCCGGCCAGCCGCTCCGCCACGGGAAGCAGACCTTCCTCCGGCGCCCCGCTGTCCAGGGACGTCAGCAGCACCACGAGGGACCGGTGCGCCGAAACGGCGCGGACCTGCCCCGGGACCGCCGGCCAGTCCATCTCGATCAGCTCGGCGTTAAGGGGGGCCATGGCCTGGACCAGCCGGCCCAGGATGTTGCCCTGGCCGGCAGAACCAACCCGCGCCCGGGTTCTCCGGTCGAAGGCCACGAAGTCCACCCGGTCGCCGCCCCGTTCGGCCAGGACGCCCAGCAGCAGCGCAGCCTCGATCCCGGTGTCCAGCCGGGTTTCGTCGCCAATCCTTGCCGCGGCCGTCCGGGAGGTGTCGAGCACTATTACTACCCGCCGGTCCCGTTCCGGGCGCCAGGTCCGGACCACGACGGCGGAACGCCTGGCTGTGGCGCGCCAGTCAATGGAGCGCACGTCGTCGCCGCGGACGTAGTCGCGCAGGGAATCGAACTCGGTGCCGGCGCCGCGTACCTGGACGGCTGCTTTCCCGTCGAGTTCGCGCAGCTTCCGCAGCTTTGACGGCAGGTGGCGCCGGGAATGGAAGGGTGGCAGCACCCGCACCGAGCCTGGACACCCGATGGTCCGCTGGCGGGCCGCCAGGTGCAGCGGGCCAAAGGAACGAAGCGTCACATGCGGCGCGGCGAGGTCACCCCGCCGGACCGGCCGGAGCCGGACCGCGAACCGCCTGCTCTCGCCGGCGGGGACGTCAATGTCCTGAACGGGGTTCTGCGCACCGGCGGAAGGTTGCCATCCGTCCCTGAACGATCCTCGAAGCGCCCGGTTGCCGCCGTTGCGGACCGTGAGGACCGCTTCCACTGCCTTATCGAGCGTCACGGTCTCCGGTTCCGCACGCGCCACATTGACTTGCCGAAGGGGCGCCGCAATCAGCAGGTCGGCGCCCAGCAGTGCCACGAGCAGGGCGAGTGTGGCCAGTACGGTCAGCCATCCCGGGAACAGCAGCACCGGCACAAGGCCCAGCAGCACCAGCGCCACGAAGCGCCCGGAGATGGCCATCAGCGCGGAACGGGGACGGAGGCCAGGATGCTGCCCAGGACATCGTCCACCCGGACCCCGTCCATCTGCGCTTCGGGCTGCAGCGACACCCGGTGCCGCAAGCATGGCAGAGCGAGCGCCTTGACATCGTCCGGGGTGACAAAGGGACGGCCGGAGAGCCACGCCCAGGACCTCGACGTGTTGAGCAGGGCGGTGGCGCCGCGGGGGGAGACACCCAGCTGGAATGAGGGAGCGGACCGGGTGGCGCGCACCAGGTCAACAATGTAGCCAATGATTTCCGGTTCCACCGCCACCCGGCCCACGGCTTCCCGTGCCCGTTCCAGATCCTCCGCACCGGCCACCGCCCGGACACCGGCAGCTGCCAGGTCGCGCGGATCGAACCCCGCGGCGTGGCGGCGGATGACTTCAATTTCCTCCCCGCGCCCGGGCAGCGGCATGGTGAGCTTGAGCAGGAACCGGTCCAGCTGTGCCTCGGGCAGCGAATAGGTCCCTTCGTACTCCACGGGGTTCTGGGTGGCCGCCACCAGGAACGGCGCGGGCAGCGGCCGGGACAGGCCGTCCACGGACACCTGCCGCTCCTCCATGGCCTCGAGGAGTGAGGCCTGGGTTTTCGGCGGGGTCCGGTTGATCTCGTCCGCCAGCAGGAGGTTGGTGAAGACAGGCCCCTCCCGGAAGCTGAATTCGGAAGTGTGCGAGTCGTAGACCAGTGAGCCGGTAACGTCACCCGGCATGAGGTCGGGGGTGAACTGCACCCGTTTGGTGTCCAGGCTCAGCGCGGAGGACAGTGCCCGGACCAGCAGGGTTTTGGCAACGCCGGGGACGCCCTCCAGCAGCACGTGCCCCTGCGAGAGCAGTGCAATCAGGAGGCCGGTGACGGTGGCATCCTGTCCCACCACCGCCTTGGCCACCTCCCGGCGCACGGCAAGCAGTGCCTGCCGTGCGCCGTCGTCGTCCAGGGCCCGGTCGAATCCGCTGTTGGAGTCCATCGGGTTGAGGACTCCCCGGCCACTGCTCTGTTCGCTCATCGGGTCATGACCTCTTTCTCCAGTTTGTCCAGGGCCTGAGACCAGGCAACCAGCCGGGCCTCGGTCTTGGGGTGTTCGTTAATCAGCGTGCGGACCTCGGCGATGTCCCGGCCCAGCAGCCGGGCCGTTGCGGCCGCCGTGTCTTCGGCGGTGGCGCCGGGGCCCATCCGGAGCCTTGCGGAAAGCCGCACCAGCAGGCCGGACCTCAGGTTGTCCCGGGCATGGTCGACGGCCCGCGAGTCCTGGTAGAGCCTGGCACGTCCCTCCGCCGTCTCGACGGCTTTGACCACCACCGGCAACGGCTCGAACACCAGCGGCCCCTGGCGGCGGCCGCGCCACACGACGGCCGCCACTGCAACCAGGAGCAGCCAGGGGCCCAGGAAGCGGGCCCAGTCCGGGGCAAGGTCATCGAGGGTTTTTCCAGACCCGTTGCCTGCTGCATCCTGAAGCGTGGGCAGGTACCAGACGAGGTCCGGGGAGGCGCCGAGCATCCTGACTGCCAGCGCGGCGTTTCCCAGTTCGTCCAGCCTGTCGTTGCCCAGGACGGCCGTGCTGCCCAGCACGGCCAGGCGGCCGTCGCCGCTGACGGCAAGCATTCCGGCAGTTCCTGCTGCCCGGTAGCAGGACGTGCCGCCGTCGTACACAAATCCTCCCTGACCCGTGACCTGCCCTGCCGCCTCCGCGTCGGTGTTGGAACAGCCGGGGTCAAGGACCGGGAAAGCATCGGGAACCACGCCGGCCTGCCGGATGCCGCTGCCAAGGGCGGCCAGGGTCTCCAGCCGGGGGGACACCACCACCACCCGGTCCGCCGCCGCTTCCAGGGCGGCCAGCTGCTGCTCACCCAGGATGCCGTTCCTGTCGTAGAGCAGGAGGGTGGGGGAGGAGCTGGCGCGCAGGTCCTCCAGCGCCGCATCGAACCGGTCCGGGGTGCGGACTGACACCCCGTGCCGGCCCAGGATCTGGCCAAGCGCCTTGGCCCCGGCCGGCCCGGCGTTGTGCACGGAGAGGGGAATGGTGTCGCCCTTGGGAGCGAGCTGGGTGCCGATCACCAGTGCCAGCGCCGCAGCCACCACCACGCCCGCTATGGTCCCGGCACGGTGCCGCCGCAGCCAGCCCGGGAGGGTCCTGCCAGCTGGCGCGGATCCGGGGGGCGTCTCCGGTTCTTTGGCAGCGCCCCGATGCTCCGCGCTGACAGTGGGGAGCCCGGTCATGGCTGCGCCGCCGTACTTCCGGCGGTGGCAGGCTTCATGGCGTCCAACGTGGTGTCCAGCCCCGCCATTTCCCGGTAATCGTTGCCGCCGGCTGCCCTGTTTCCGTAGCGGATCCCGTCAAAAGTGGCTGCTGCCAGGGCCAGGCGCCGGGATTCCGTGACGAACGGCACGGACAGTGCCCGCGCCGCCTCGTCCGCGGTCCGGCCCGGCTGGGGGTCAAGGATGGCCCGGTCTTCGGCGCTGCGGACCAGCGCACGGAAACGGTCGACGACGGCGTCCCCCCACTGCGCGGCCGCGGCTGCGGCTTCCGCGCGCGTCCGGTAGTCCGCGGCGGCCAGGGCCGTTTCCCGTTCGAAGACGTCTTTGGCCTGCCGGGCGCGTGCGTGCAGTCGGGGGCGGGCCAGGATGATGGCGGCCGCGATGATGGCGGCAATGACGAGGGCGATGACGGGGCTGGGGACCGGCGCAGCGTCCCCGCTGGAGCCGTCCAGGGACTGCAGCCAGTCCAGGAAGTTCCGCCACAGGGTGTCCAGCCAGGACGGGGCGGCGTCACGGTACTCCGGTTTGGCCAGTTCCTCGGCCGCCCAGCGCCGCGCCTCGCCGGCGTCGGGAAGCACGGGAGGTTCAGCGGCCATACGGCCATGCTCCTGGCACCGCTCCGTAGCCGGGGTGCGGGCCGCCGCTGCCGGCCTGGGCGCCGCGGCCCGGGATGCCGTCCGGATCAGCGCCGGTCTCCAGCTGGCGCAGCAGTACGATGTCCAGTCCGTCCTTGCGCATCCGCAGGTCCATGTAGAGCAACGCCATGACTGACGTCTGGAAGGCGTAGCCGACTGCGCCCACCAGGGCCCCGACTACCGCGGTGATTATGCCTGCGGCCACGGCCAATGAAGCTTCCTGTCCGCTGCCGCCGTGCGGCGAGATGACACCGGAGAGGATCGTGGGGAGGATGCTTGCCGGGATCAGGACCACCTGGGTGATGACAGCCACCAGGATCCCCACCACCAGGGTGATGCCGAGGATCCGCCACCAGTTGGCCCGGGTCAGTTCCCAGGAGCGGCGGAGTCCGGCAAAGGCGCCCAGTTCCTCGATGACGACGGCGGCGGGAGCCACCATGAGCTTGACAGCCACCCAGAGGAATCCCACGCCGAAGCCCAGCATCAGGGGGATGACCAGCAGTACGGCCACGCCGCGAACGTTGGAGAACAGGAGCACGATCAGTGCGAAGAAGAGCATCACCGCTGCCAGTGACGCTGCCACCAGCAGCGCCGCCAGCCTGACCAGCGCCCCGATTCTTGGACGCGCCAGCGACAGCATGCGCCGGAAGCCGGTGGGCCGGTTCAGGACGGACCGGGACACGGGGACCACCATGGCCCCTTGGAGGACAGCGGCAAGGAACACCGACAGGATGGACAGCAGGGCAAAGCCGGCCATCAGCCCGATCCCCAGGGAAGCGACGTCGGCGCTGCCCGCCGTCTCCGCCCAGGCCTCGATGGACCCGGACGACGTTGCAAGGACGCCTGTGAGCACCGCCGCGAGGATGGCCGACAGGGACTGCGCAAGGAGGCCCGCGCCGAGCATCGCCTTGGCATTGTGCCTGATGGCCTGGAAGGAGCCGTCCAGGATCTCCCCGAACATCAGCGGCCGCAACGGGATGATCCCGGGCTTGGGCGGGGCCGTATACCGTGGCTGCCCGGGGTGCGGCGCGCCGTAGGGTCCGCGGGGATAAGGGGAGACGGTGGACGGCGGCCCGTTGTACGGCGACCCACCGTGCGGCGGCCACTGCCCCCACGCGGGAGGCTGCGTTCCGGGCCATGATTCGTGGCCGCTTTGTGCCTGCCGGCCTGCCTCCTGCCCTGCCGGCGGCGCCCACGGCTGCTCCCAGACAGGCGGCACCGGGGGGCGCCCGCCTGCAGAGGCCCGCCCGCCGTCGTCGCGTCGTTCTCCCGGCCGCTCCTGCGCCGGCTCCCCGGACCCCGACTCCTTTGGTGACACTGAATCCTCCCCCATACCAGTCCGCCTGCCCTGCCACCGCCGGCCAAAAAGGTTTGCACCGGCTGGGCACAGCATGACCCCAAGACTATAGTTCCGGCGCCGGGCGGCCTAGTGCCCCGCCATGCCGGAAGCCGCTCAACAGGACAAACCCATCCCGATAAGGGAATATATAGCTATGAAGGCACGCATTCTGGTGGTAGATGATGACGAAGCGCTGGCCGAGATGATTGGAATTGTCCTCCGTAATGACGGCTTCGAGCCGGTCTTCTGCGCCGATGGCGCCCAGGCCCTCGACGTGTTCCGGTCATCGCGGCCGGACCTGGTCCTCCTCGACCTCATGCTTCCCGGTATGGACGGTATCGAGGTCTGCCGCCAGATCCGCGGCGAGTCGGACGTGCCTATCGTCATGCTGACCGCCAAGTCCGACACCTCCGACGTCGTCCGCGGACTGGAATCCGGCGCCGATGACTACGTGCCAAAACCGTTCAAGCCGGCCGAGTTGGTTGCACGCGTGCGGGCGCGTCTTCGCCCTGGCGACCAGAAGGCCCCCGAAACGCTGCGCATCGCGGACATCACCATCGACGTAGCCGGCCATACCGTCAGCAGGGGCAACGAGCGGATCTCCCTGACGCCGCTGGAATTCGATCTCCTGGTGGCACTGGCCCGCAAGCCCTGGCAGGTTTTCACCCGGGAACTGCTGCTGGAGCAGGTGTGGGGCTACCGCCACGCCGCTGACACCCGCCTGGTCAACGTCCATGTCCAGCGCCTGCGGTCCAAAATCGAGCAGGACCCGGAAGCTCCGGAAGTTGTATTGACGGTGCGTGGTGTCGGCTACAAAGCAGGGGTCTGACCCGGCCGCGCAGGACGGGGAACCGGATCAGCGCGCAACCCCGGACTCCGCGGACGCGGGCCTGAATCGGGCCGGCACCGCCCAGAGCGACAGTGTCCAGGGCGCGCCGGAATCCGGTGGCACCTTTATGCCCGGGCTCCGGCATGTGGCGTTCCGGGCAAGGATCTGGCAGCGGCGCGCCCTGATTGTGGTGCTGCGCGTGGCAAGGCTCGTCCTGACGGGTGTCCGGCGCTTCCTTCCCGGGCTGAGGTACCTTGGGCGGACCCTGCAGCGGCGCTGGCGCCGGTCCCTGCAGTTCCGTACCGTTCTGACCACCCTGATGCTGACCGTGACCTCGTTCGCTGTTGTTGGCGCCTACCTGTCCACCCAGATTGCCAACAACCTGTTCCAGGAGCGCCTGACGCAGGCGGAGTCGGAGACCCGCTACAACGTCAAGCAGGTCCAGGAGACGTTCGACGGCGCCCAGGTCACCGACCAGTCCAGCGTCATCACCCTGGTCTACGACACACTGAACGCCGTGGAGGGCCGGGGCTCGGTGATCCAGCGCCGTTACGTCTTCGAAGCGATGCCGGAGCAGACCAAGCCCCGGAACCGGTGGGTGGAGTCCCGGGCATCGGACCAGCTGACGGTCAGCGTCATTCCCCCTGAGCTGCGCAAGGCCGTCCAGCAGTCGGGGAAGGACCAGTACTGGGCCTCCACCGTCATCCCGGTAGGCACCGAAGACAGGCCGGGGATCGCCGTCGGGAACAAGGTGACCTTCAACGGCACGGTCTACGAGCTGTACCTCATCTACGACCTGAACACGGCACAGCAGACGCTGAACGAGATTCAAAGCGTCCTCTGGGCCGGTGGCGCAGTACTGATCCTCCTGATCGGCGCTGTCGCCTGGTACGTCACCCGCAATGTGGTGAGCCCGGTGAGCCATGCCGCCATGGTGTCGGAGAAGCTGGCAGCCGGGCAGTTGCAGGAGCGCATGGTGGTCAAGGGCGAGGACGAAGTGGCCCGCCTGGGTGCCTCCTTCAACCACATGGCCGCCAGCCTGCAGGAGCAGATCACCCAGCTGGCCACGCTCTCGCAGATGCAGCAACGCTTTGTCTCCGATGTTTCGCACGAGCTGCGGACACCGCTCACCACCGTCCGCATGGCGGCAGAGGTCCTGTACGACGCCCGTGACGACTTCGACCCCATCAACAAGCGGTCCGCCGAGTTGCTCTACAACCAGGTGGAGAGGTTCCAGTCGCTGCTCTCGGACCTGCTCGAAATCAGCCGCTTCGATGCCGGCGTGGCCGTGCTGGATGCTGAACCCGAGGACATCCTCCAGGTGATTGCCCACGTGATTGAGGGCGCTGCGCCGGTGGCTGCGGAATATGGTTCGGAGATCGTTTACGCCGTTCCCGATGGTGCCATGATCGTGGAAATGGATGCCCGGCGGGTCGATAGGATTTTGCGGAACCTGATTCTGAACGCGGTGGAGCACGGTGAGGGCAAGCCGGTGACCGTCACGGTCGCGGCAAATGAAACTGCCGTTGGCGTTGCCGTCCGCGACCATGGGATCGGGATGGACCAGGCACAGGCTGCCCGGGTGTTCGACAGGTTCTGGCGTGCGGATCCCGCCCGCGCACGCACCACGGGGGGCAGCGGGCTGGGGTTGTCCATCGCCATGGAGGACACGAAGCTGCACCACGGCTGGCTGCAGGCCTGGGGCAGGAAGGGCGAAGGTGCCAACTTCCGCCTGACCCTTCCCTTGCGCCAGGACGGCGACATCACGGAGTCGCCGGTACAGCTGGAACCAAAGGACGTCACCAATCCGGGCGCACCAGGGAGCGTTCCGGCAGAACAGGATTACAAAAACATGTTGGTGCTGCAGACGGGTGCGGCCAAGCCGGCTCCGATGCGGGCGCCGGAGGAGACGCCATGAGGGTCACCGTGCGGCACACGAAGTACCCGGCGGCTCTGCTGGCTCTGCTGATCGTGCTCCTGTCAGGCTGCGCCCGGATCCCCACCTCGGGACCGGTGGGGAAAAGCAGCGAAAGCAGTGCCGGCAACGTCAGCGCACCGGTGTTCCTTCCGGCAGCACCCCAGCCGGGCGCGCCGCCGGAGACCATCATCGACTACTTCTACCGGGCAGGCAGCGGCTACGAGGACGACTATGCGGTGGCCCGCCAGTACCTGACCCAAGCATCCGCCGTGTCCTGGAAGCCGGACAAACGCGCGTTGGTGTACCGGGAGGCACGCGTGGTTCCTACAGGCACGGACAACATTTTCAACTATGAGCTGGATGTCTCATACATGGTGGATGCCGACGGAATAGCCACCCAGCCGCCGCCGGGAACCGTGGAACGCATTCCCGTAACGGTGACGCAGGTGGATGGAGAGTGGCGGATCTCCGCGATCCCGGACGGGACCGCCATCGCGGAGGAAACGTTCAAAGTCATCTACGGTGCCTACCCCATCTATTTCTACGACCCCACCTTCACCTACGCCATTCCCGACGTCCGCTGGTTCCTGAAGAACAAGACCGTCAAAGCCATGACCAGCGCGCTGCTGGCCGGGCCCGCTCCATACCTGCGCGGCGCCGTCGCCAGCGCCTTTCCCTCCGGGATCAAGCTCGCCCGTGAGTCCGTGCCGGTGGTGTCCGGAGCTGCCCAGGTGGACCTGACTGCCAAGGAGTTGACGGAAACTTCGGCGGAGGACCGGCTCCGCATGCAGATGCAGCTGACCCTGACGTTCCGCAGCCAGCCCGATGTGGTCAATGTTGAACTGCGCGCCAACCAGGACCTGGTCCGGGTGGAGGACAACGGGTCCGTTCTTCCTCCCGTGCTGGACAAGACGGTCGCGTCGCGCCAGATCGCCATCAGCGGCAATGAGCTGGTGCGCTACGAAAACAACCGCGTCACGCCGCTGCCCGACATGCAGCCCGTTTCGGCGCTCAACCCCCGATATCCCGCGGAATCGCCCGTGTCGCAGACCGCAGCCTTCCTCAATGAGGGCCGCACCACCCTGTACAGCATCAGCCCGGGCCAGCCCGCCCGCACCCTGACGACGCGGAGTACGCTCAGCCGGCCGTCCTTCAGCGTTAACGACTGGGTGTGGACGGCCGGACCCGGCGCCACCGGTGCCACCGAGGTGGTGGCGTTCCATCCCACCGGAGTGGCAGAGGGGGCAGCTGTTCCGACCGTGACGCTGGCACCCTCCTGGCTTGCCGGCCGCACGGTGAAGGAATTCCGGATCTCACGTGACGGCGTGCGCGCCCTGGTCATATCCGAACAGAACGGGAAGTCCAGGGTGCAGGTGACGGGCATTATCCGTGCCGGCGACGGCACCCCGCGCGAACTGACCGCGCCCGTTACCCTGGTGGCCGCCAGCGACCCCGACCAGGGGGTCTGGGTGAACGGCACCACCGTTGCCGTCATGAAGGGGGCGGCCGGTTCAAATGTCACGCCGGAGCTGCTTTCCCTCACCTCCGGGCAGCCGCAGCAGCTGGCCCCCTGGCCGGGTTTGGTAGCCATCAGCGCCGGAAATGGTGCCGATGACATCTATGTACAGTCCGGGGAGGGTGTCTTCCAGCGCCTCGGCAACGGCTGGTCCCCGCAAATCAAGGGCCCTGTTGATCCTGCGTTTCCGGGCTGACACATCCTGGGTGGTGGCGGAACTCTTTCACCGTCCTGGCAGACCCGCCTTATCCACATAGCCGCGGCCGGTCCTCGAAGGTGTCTGGGCCCTGCGGCCATAGTGGGATGGTGAACGGCCCATCCCGCAGAAACGGCACCGCTGGTTCCGGCCGCCAGGAGACCCGGAGAGCGGATCCTGACCTTCGACCTCCCCTGCCCTGGGCGGCACTGCACCGGGCCGAACCCACGGCCGCCCGCCTGCGCCTTATCGATTGGTTGGCAGGCGCCGCGGCGGATCTCCTCGCCTTGGCAGTCCCGGTGGACTGCGTCTGCTGCGGAGCGGAAGACCGGACCTTGTGCCCACCCTGCGCCGGCCACATCCGCCGGCTGACCAGGCATCCGTTCCGGGCGGAGAGCGGAGCCCCCGCCCTCATGGACGTCACCGGGGCAATCATGCTTCCCGTTGTGGCAGCGGGGGTGTACCGGGACGAGCTGGCACAGGGCCTGCTGTCGTTCAAACGGCACGGCCAGCATCAGCTTGGCGGAACTCTTGGGCAGGCGCTCGCCGGGGCAGTCAGGGCCTCAGTCCGGGGCGGTAACGGGTTCCTGCTGATCCCCGTGCCCACCAGCACAGCGGCCTACGTCAACCGGGGATTCAGCCCGGTCCACCTGCTGCTGAAAGATGCGGTACGGCAGCTTCCAGGCCTCGAGGTGGCGGATGTCCTGAACAAGACCCAGGGGCCTGGCCGCATGCTGCCCGGCGGTCAAAAAGGTCTGGGCAGGGGAGCCCGCTCCCAGCGCGTGCGGGGATCCATGCGGGTCAAATCCGGCGCCCGGGCGAAGGTTGCAGGTCGCCCCTGCATCATTGTCGACGACGTCCTGACCACCGGCGCCACCCTTGGGGAAGCAGCCCGCGCACTGCGTCTTGCCGGCGCCCAGGTGAGGGGCGCCGTCGTGCTGGCGGCGACACGCCCGCCGGACTCCGGGGACGCCGGCACTGCCCCCGCCAGCCCCTGCGGGAACCACCATGACTTAGAAAAAAATAAACCGGGAAAGGATGAATAACGGGTGGCTATGAACTAACGTCGGTGGTGGGTACCAAGAACAGAATGTACCTTTCGATGGCGGCTCGGAGAGGGGCTCGACTGTCAGGCAGCCCGGCCCAAGGAAGCGCCGCCGTCGTGTCACCGAAGTCATTTGGAGGGCACCATGGAGTTTATGATCAGCGGACGAAATCTGACAGTTTCAGACCGTTTCCGCGAATACGCCGGGGAAAAGATCGCAAAAATCGAATCGCTGGGTGACAAAGTCCAGCGGGTCGACGCGAAAGTCTCCAAGGAGACCAATGCCCGGCAAACCGGCGACCAGTTGACCGTTGAGGTGACTGTCCTGGGGCGGGGGCCTGTAATCCGTGCCGAAGCGAGCGCCGCAGACAAGTTTGCCGCCTTTGACCTCGCCTACAACAAACTGCTTGAGCGGCTCCGGCGGGCAAAGGACCGCAAGAAGGTCCACCACGGCCGCCACACTCCCAAGGCTGTCCGTGAGGCCACCGCCTCACTCGAACCAGCCAGCGCCCACGAACCGCTGTACCTTGAGGCCAACCACCGGAGCGAAACCGCCCAGGCCCCGGAAGAAAAGTCCCCTTACGATGTGGACAATGACATTCCGGCCGGAAACTCGCCGGTACTGATCCGGCGCAAGGTCTTTCCCGCTGCATCCCTCTCCCTCGACGATGCCGTAGACAACATGGAGCTCGTGGGCCACGACTTCTACCTCTTCGTGGACAAGGCGACCAACACGCCGTCCGTCGTGTACCGCCGCCGCGGCTGGACCTACGGCGTCATTACGCTGGACCACGAATGCGAGCCAGGAGACACGGTGGTTGAGGAAAAGATCCTTGCCTACCGCTCCGACGACGCCGCCGCCAACGCTTAGGGTGGACCCAACCACCAGAGAGGACTGAATTGTCAGCAACGCTGAGCCTTGACCAGGCACGGCGGATCGCACTGGCAGCGCAGGGACTCCACAAAGGACGGCCCACCGGCCCCGTGACAGCACGGGCGGTGGGCCGTACTTTTGCCCGTCTCCAGCTCGTACAGATCGATTCCGTGAACGTACTGGTGCGCAGCCATTTCCTGCCCTTCTATTCCCGCCTGGGCAACTACGACCGTGACATCCTGCAGCGCATGTCCGGCAGCCACCCCCGCCGCATGCTGGAGTACTGGGCGCACGAGGCGAGCTACATCCGGCCGGAGCATTACCAGGACCTGCTTCTATGGCAAAAGCGGTCCTGGGTGGGCGCCGCCCGGCTGGACCCCGGGCTCCGCGATGACGTTGCGGCCAGGATCCTGGCGGTCCTCGCCCGGTCCCGGCCGATGACGGCCTCTGAACTGACTGCCCGGATCGGGCATGTGGAGGAAAAACAGACGGCCAACTGGGGGTGGAACTGGAACGCAGTGAAACGGGTCCTGGAACACCTCTTCGAAGAAGGGCTGGTATCGGCGGCCTCCAGGACCGGGCAATTCGAGCGCAGGTACACGTTGACGTCCAAAGTCCTCCCAAACCCGGCCGCAGCGGGAGGGGAAGCGGACCCAACAGCTGCACTTCACCGGCTGACCGAAGCGGCCGCGCGGGCGCACGGAATCGGAAGCATCCGCTGCTTCGCCGACTACTTCCGCATTCCGGTCAAGGCCACGGCGCTGGCCGTTTCGCATCTGGTGGAGCAAGGCAGGCTGGAGCCGGTTACCGTGGCGGGCTGGGGGCGGGAGGTCTTCCGGCACGTGGAAGCGGCACTGCCACGGCGTGCCACCGGCCGCGCGCTGTTGAGCCCGTTCGACTCCCTGGTCTTTGAACGCCGGCGCCTCCTGGAACTGTTCGGCTTCCATTACCGGATCGAGATCTACACGCCGGAGCCCAAACGGCGCTTCGGCTACTACGTCCTGCCTTTCCTGCTGCGCGACAGGATCGTGGCCCGCGTTGACTTGAAGGCGGACCGGGCTGGCGGCCGGCTGCTGGTGAGATCCGCCTTTGCCGAGCCGGACGCACCGGCGGACACCGCCGTCGAACTCGCTGCTGAGCTGAAGCTGATGGGTGACTGGCTTGGCCTGCCTGGAGTGGACGTGGGGCCTGCAGGTGACCTTTCTACCGGGCTGGCACGGGAGCTGGCACGCCTGTAACGAGTATCCGCTCTCAGGGAAAAGGGAAACCGGCTGCGTGTCTCTCCCGTAGACTGAACACGCCAGAATTCGGCGGCATGAGACTGGGAGCATCTTCACGTGGCATCACTTATCGAAAAAATTCTCCGCACGGGTGACAAGAAAACACTCCGGCAGCTGCGGAACTATGCCGACTCCATCAACGCCCTCGAAGACTCGTTCAAGACATTTACCGACGCCGAGCTGCGCGAGGAGACTGACCGCCTCCGCGAACGCCACGGGGACGGCGAAAAGCTCGAGGACCTGCTTCCGGAGGCCTTTGCCGCCGTGCGCGAAGCATCCTCGCGGACCTTGGGCATGCGCCACTTCGATGTCCAGCTGATGGGCGGCGCTGCCCTGCATCTGGGCAACATCGCTGAAATGAAGACCGGTGAAGGCAAGACCCTGGTGGCGACCGCTCCCGCCTACCTGAATGCCCTCACCGGCAAGGGCGTCCACGTGGTCACGGTTAACGACTACCTCGCCGAATACCAGTCCGAACTCATGGGCCGCGTCTACCGCTTCCTTGGCCTGACCAGCGGCGTCATCCTTGCCAACCAGGACCCCTCCGTACGCCGCCAGCAGTACGCCGCCGACATCACCTATGGAACCAACAACGAGTTCGGGTTCGATTACCTGCGCGACAACATGGCCTGGGACCGAAACGAATTGGTCCAGCGCGGCCACAACTTCGCCATCGTCGACGAAGTTGACTCCATCCTTATCGACGAGGCCCGCACGCCGCTGATCATCTCCGGACCGGCGCAGGGGGACACCAACCGCTGGTACAGCGAATTCGCCAAAGTGGTGCTCCGGCTGCAGCCCGGGAAGGACTACGAAGTCGATGAAAAGAAGCGCACGGTGGGCGTCCTGGAGAGCGGGATCGAAAAGGTCGAGGACTACCTTGGCATCTCCAACCTGTACGAATCCGCAAACACCCCGCTGATCGGGTTCCTGAACAACGCCATCAAGGCCAAGGAGCTGTTCAAGCGGGACAAGGACTACGTCATCCTGGACGGCGAGGTCCTGATCGTTGACGAGCACACCGGCCGCATCCTGGCCGGCCGGCGCTACAACGAGGGCATGCACCAGGCGATCGAGGCCAAGGAAGGCGTCGAGATCAAAGCGGAAAACCAGACCCTGGCCACCGTGACGCTGCAGAACTACTTCCGCATGTACAGCAAGCTTTCAGGCATGACCGGTACCGCCGAGACTGAGGCGGCCGAGTTCATGAGCACCTACAAGCTGGGTGTTGTGGCCATCCCCACCAACCGGGACATGCAGCGGATCGACCAGTCGGACCTCGTGTTCAAGAACGAGGTTGTAAAGTTCGACGCCGTGGTGCGCGATATCGCCGAACGGCACGAAAAAGGCCAGCCGGTCCTCGTGGGCACCACCAGCGTGGAGAAGAGCGAGTACCTGTCCAAGCTGCTCGCCAAGGAAGGCATCCGCCACGAGGTCCTGAACGCCAAGAACCATGCCCGGGAAGCTGCCATTGTTGCCCAGGCCGGCCGGAAGGGCGCTGTCACCGTGGCCACCAACATGGCCGGCCGCGGCACGGACATCATGCTGGGCGGCAACGCCGAGTTCACCGCCGTCGCCGAACTCGCCCAGCGCGGGCTGGACCCGGAGGAGAACTCGGAAGAATACGAAGCAGCCTGGCCGGCGGCGCTTGAAGCTGCAAAGCAGTCCGTGAAGGACGAACACGAGGAAGTCCTGGATCTCGGGGGCCTCTACGTCCTGGGCACCGAGCGCCACGAATCGCGCCGCATCGACAACCAGCTCCGCGGACGTTCCGGCCGCCAGGGTGACCCCGGCGAATCCAGGTTCTATCTCTCGCTGACGGATGACCTCATGCGGCTCTTCAACTCCGGAGCTGCGGAACGGCTGATGAACAGCTCAGTCCCGGACGACGTCGCGCTGGAGTCAAAACTTGTGTCGCGTGCCATCGCTTCTGCCCAGGGACAGGTGGAAGGCCGTAACGCCGAGCAGCGCAAGAACGTGCTTAAGTACGACGACGTCCTCAACCGCCAGCGCGAAGCCATCTACAGCGACCGCCGGCGCATCCTGGAAGGCGACGACCTGCACGAGAAGGTGCAGTTCTTCATTGAGGACACCATCACGGCCCTGATCGATGCCGCAACCGCCGAAGGGAACGGCGACGACTGGGACTTCCACCAGCTGTGGACAAATCTCAAGACGCTCTACCCGGTCAGCGTCACGGCTGAAGACATCATCGAAGAAGCGGGCGGCAAGCCCGGGGTGACGGTGGAGCTGCTGAAGGAGGAGATTCTCTCCGACGCCCGCCTGGTATATCAGGCCCGTGAGGAGGTCATCGGCTCCGAAAGCATGCGCGAGCTCGAGCGCAGGGTGGTCCTTTCCGTCATTGGCCGCAAGTGGCAGGAACACCTGTACGAGATGGACTATCTCAAGGAAGGCATTGGCCTGCGCGCCATGGCGCAGCGCGATCCGCTGGTGGAGTACCAGCGCGAGGGTTTCGCCATGTTCCAAAGCATGATGGAAGCCATCCGGGAGGAAAGCGTCGGTTTCCTCTTCAACCTTGAGGTTGAAGTAACCCCCGCCCAGGATGTCGTAGTGCCGGACGCTGCCGGGGGCCACACAGAGCACGTTGACCCGCAGGTTCACGCCGCTGGCCTTGAGGCCCCCGAGAGGCCGGCGCAGCTGCAGTACACGGCTCCCAGTGAGAGCGGCGAAACCCAGACCCGCGTGGAAACCCAGTCCGGAGGCGGACGCTCCGGCAACCCCGCCAAGGCAGCCGCCCAGGATGCAACCAAACGCCCCGCGAAGAAGAAAAAGCGCTAGCAGAACAGTTGTAGACAGCCGCTGGCGGCGGCAGGAGGGCAGGGGCGCACGCGTCCCTGCCCTCCTTGCATGTCGTCTGCCCCGTGTCCTGGTTCGTACCTGCTTGCAAGGGGTCAGCCGATGACGAGTTCAACGATCCGCCACACCTGCTTGCTGCGCTCCAGCCGGACAGCAACGGCACGGGCGCGGACATCGTCCACCACCACAGCAGTGGCCTCATAGATCCCGTCCGCAACCTCACAGACCCGTACGGAGCGGACTGTCGAATTCCGATGGAGCCGGGCCAAAGCAGGATTGCCCGTCCTGGTGAGTTCCCGCCGGATCAGCGCTGCCCGGTGCTGCAATGATGCCAGGCAGCGCGGATCCAGGCGCCGCGCCAACTGGTGGAGCGGGCGGATTCCGGCCAGGACTTCCATGGAAGCTTGCACCGTCCCGCGGGTAATGGCCCTGACCTCGGCAGCCTCGCTGACGGGCCGCAGGGATGGTGTGTTCGTCCCGGGGGATTGGCCCAGTGGGGTCGCTGATGCAGGCCGGGCATTTTCGATGCTGCTCCCTCCTTGCCGGGTGTTGGCGGCCGGCCCCTGGGCGGCCAGGGCAGGTGTCACTGCGGTCATGTTGTTCCCCTTGGTTGGATTTGCTGGTGGTCCGGGTGGCCGGGCGCGATTGGTGATGGCATGCACCGGATGGCGGATAGCGGATGGCGGATGGCGGGTGGACCAGAGGGCAAGGCCGGCCCGGCAAGATAATGGAACCGGCCGTCACGCTGCCGGAGCCTGGAGTATCTGGCCTGGAAGCAGGACATCCGGACACCCCCCGATCAGCGCCCGGTTCGCTGCGTACCACCGCGGCCATTCAAGAGCTATGTCCACGTCCGATGCGTCCGGTCCCAGGTAGGTAGCTACGATGTCCCATAACGTGTCGCCGGCGAGTACGGTCACTGCCTTCACCTGCCCGTGCGTGTCACGTCCGCCCATCTCGGACCCGGCCGTGGTCCTGGCCTCCGGTGCGGCCAGCAAGCCGGGATCCACCACAGGGCGAGCAGGCTGCCATCCCGGGCTGAGAGTGATGGCGGGTGGCTGGCTGCCGGATTCCCAGGGCGGCGCCTGGCCGTCGGGAGCGGGTAATGGTGCTTCCGCTGGAAGCGGCCGGGTTGGGACGTGCGTGTCGTATGGGCCATGCCCCGCCGTATGCTGTTGGGCATTTTCCGGGGCTGCAGAATGTGACGGCGCCGACGACGAGTAGTCCTGTGTTGGCGTCCACTCGGGCCCTGGCGTGATTGCGGACGCATTTGCAGCGGCGCCTGCCATGAGTTGCATCGAGAGTGCGGCAACCACTGCCCGCTGCATGAATGCGGGTGACAGCCTTCGGGCTGCCGCCGCAGCCCGGCGTCGTCCAAGGCGTTCCAGTAGAACCGCTGCTGAGGCACTCAGGATGGAAAAAGCCCACCAAAGCAAAAGGCCAATACCTGCAGCTGCGGTGGCGGCTGCCAGGAGGACTTCCATCGATGTGTCCTGGTGGCGTGCAGTGGATTCCTGCCATTGCGCGAGCAGGCCCGCTCCGAGGAAGCAGAGCAAAATTCCCAACGCCAGCAAGGCGAGCGCCGTAACGGCATCGGACCACCGCTTCCCCCCGAAGTACGCCATTAGATTTCCTTTGATGTCATTTGACGCTGTTTGATGCTGCTTGAATCAGTCTGGACCGCCTTTGAAGTATTTGTCCATACGTTGGAATGAAAAAGGTGGGCACGTTGACGGCCCTGCCGGGGGGCCCTACGCTGGCGGAATGCGCTGGGATGCACTGTTCAATGACATGGAAAGCCAGCTCGCGGAGGCCGATCGCCTGGCGCTCGAAACGGAGATCAATGAGCGGACGCGGGCCGAAATGGTGAGCCTGCCCCTTGAGGACAGGCTGCGCGCAGCGGTCGGATACAGGATCGGCGTCCACCTCATCTGCGGCGAATCGGTGCACGGGGAATTGAAGCATGCCGGAGCGGACGCGCTGGTCCTGGATGAAGACCAGTACCAAGTGCTCATTCCCTACTCGGCGGCAGCCCGGTATGTAGGGCTGGGCAGGCACGCGCGGGCGGAGAACTCACCGGTCCGCCGTTCGATCGGTCTGGCTCATGCCCTGCGTGGACTGGCCCGCGACCGGGCAGAATTATCGGTGACGATTGGCGGTGGAGGCGGAGGCGTGCGGGTGGCCGGCGTTATCGACCGGGTGGGCAGGGATTACTTCGACCTGGCCACAGTCATCCCAGGCGAGGCGCGGAGGAGCCAAAGCGTTGGCCAGGTATCAGCCATACCTTTCACGGCGCTGGCCATAATCAGGTCGCACAAGGCCGGCGGAATCTAGCTGCGTCAAACAGACTTGGAACGTGATTCCTTGATCATGCGGCTGGCCTCGGCATAGCGTTCCTCGATGTACTGCTCCAGCATTTTCTCTTCAACCCGCCACTGCCCCCGGCCACCCACCTGGATGGCCTTCAGCTCACCGCTGCGGACCAGGGCGTAGGCGGCAGGAGAGTTGATCTGGAGCTGCTCCGCGACGTCTGCGAGCGTTAGGAACCTGGGCATGCACCCATTTTGCCACCACAGGGCACAGTTTGCGTCCGTTATCCACAGTTTGGAGTGATTTACGTAAATGACTTTTGTTCCCCGGGCCTTGCGGTAACAATGAGGAGTCCGGCCACAGCGGGCAGGTCCGGTATGTCCATGGGGGAGAACGGTATGGTTCCTGAATCGAGTGCCACTGCAGCACGGCTTAAGCGTCCGTCGTGGAAGGACCCGCGGCTGCTGGTGGGTATTCTCCTGGTCCTGGTGTCCGTTGCGGGAGTCATTTTCCTTGTTGGAAGTGCTGACCGCACCACGGAGGTCTACGCGGCGCGGGATGGCATTGCTGTTGGAGAGCGCCTGACGCCGGAGAATGTGGTCCGCGCCAAGGTCCGGCTGGGCGACACCGAGCAGCATTACATCACGGTCGAGGCCAGTCTGCCCCAGGGCGTTGTCGCTACGCAAAGGATCGCAAAGGACCAGTTGGTCCCCAGGGCAAGCCTTGGTGAGGTGGACCAGTTGGACCGGAAGCCCGTTGCCCTCAGCATCGAGCAGACCTTGCCGTCACAGGCAGTTGCCGGCGCCCGGGTGGACGTCTGGGTTGCCCAGCCGGACGCCAAGAATGGATTCAGCGAGCCCAAACTCATTCTTCCCGGTGCGGAAATCGCTGAGGTCACCACTGGCTCCACCGCCCTTGGGTCGTCAAAGACTACCGTGCTGATGGTCCTTGTGGAGGACAAGCAGATGCCTGCGCTGCTGGGCGCCCAGGCCAATGAGGCCAAGATATCCGTGGTGTGGAATCCGGGTGGCGCCCGATGAGCATCCCCGTTGTCACCGTAGGCCAGAGCCGCGAGGACCTGGTGGGTGGCCTCGAAAGACTGCATGGCCCGGTCACGGTGGTTCGGAGGTGCGCTGAACTTCCCGAGCTGCTTGCTGCCTGCCAGAGCGGACTGGCCAGGGCCGCTGTAGTGGCTGATGGTTCCGAAGGGCTGACTGCTTCCTTCGTCGACCGCCTTGGGGCTGTGGGTGTGGCAATCGTTGCGCTGACCGATGATGCGGAGGAGGCAGCCAGGCTCCGCAAAATAGGGGTTGCCTCTGCCCTTACGGGGGTTGCGTCCACGGAGCTTTCGGACAGGATAGCGGATGCCGTCGCCCAGCTGAGTGGCGCGGTTCGGCCCGCCAGCCTGAGCGCGGACGCGGATTGCGGGGCTGCGCTGGCAACAGATCCCGTTGTGCCGGAACCTGACGCCGAGGGGCACGGGACCGGAAAGATCATCGTTGTCTGGGGTCCCGCCGGAGCTCCGGGAAGGACCACGGTCGCGGTGAACATCGCCGGGGAACTGGCGGCCGACGGCCGGGCGGTCCTGCTGGTCGACGCCGACACGTACGGTGCCAGCGTGGCGGCAGTGCTGGGTCTCCTGGATGAGTCAGCCGGACTGGCCCAGGCGTGCAGGCTTGCCGACCAGGGCCTGCTGGACGCAGACGCACTGAGGAAGGTGGCTGCGACGGTCGCCACCAGGGCCGGTACGTTCCGGGTGCTGACGGGCACTACCCGGGCAGATCGATGGACAGAGCTCCGCGCCCCTGCCTTGGCGCTGGTCCTCGAGCGGGCCCGGCAAATTGCCGATGTGGTGGTGGTGGACACCGGCTTCTGCCTGGAAGCGGACGAGGAACTGAGCTTCGACACCATGGCCCCGCGACGAAATGCGTCGACACTGCGCCCGCTGGAACTGGCTGACACGGTCTACGCCATTGGCGCTGCTGATCCTGTAGGCGTACCGCGGATGGTACGCGCACTTGCCGAGCTGGAAGGTGCGGTGCCACAGGCGTCACCCACTGTCGTCATGAACAAGGTGCGTTCCTCCTCTGTGGGGAGGGCCCCGGAGCGCCAGCTGAGGGACGCCTGGGAAAGGTATGGCCCCGCCTCCGCACTTAAAGCGTTCCTCCCTTACGACCCCGCAGCCGCCGATGCGGCCCTCCTGGCAGGTTCGCTGCTGCTTGAAGCGTCCCCAGAGTCGACTCTCCGCCGCGCCATCCGGGACCTGGTTTGTGCACCCGACCAGCGAAAACCCAAATGGTCTGTAATTTCTTCCACACCGCGGCGAAGATCAAAGGACTAGGCTCGCCATAAGAGCTGCAACGGTGCGGCGGATATCTCTGATGGAGGCGTTGTCGATGTCGTCTGGATCCAGTGTGGAGGACCAGCCCCTCTCCATTGAAGGCCTTGGAGGCTTCATGGGGGACTACTACCAGCACCTGGCTGAGGAAGATGCCCGAAGCTACCCCCGAGATGTCCTGGAGGCCCGGGCGGGGGAGCACCGCCGGGCAGCATCCGCACGGCAGCCCGGACAGGCAAAAATCTCGATCATCGACGAAGAGGACAGCAGCGTCATTCTCGTTGTCACCGATGACATGCCGTTTCTTGTTGATTCGGTGAACGCGGAACTCGTCCGGCAGCACGCGGCCATCAAACTCGTTGTCCACCCGCTCTTCGTGGCCACGAGGAACCGGGAAAGCGGTGAACTGGTCAAGGTCAACAGGGTTCCGGCGCACCTTGGCATATCAAGCGGGGACACTGCGGCAATGCCTAACCTTTCCCACCTCATTGCCCAGGGCGAAAACGCCTCGCACATGGAGTCGTGGATCGCCGTCGAAATCCACCGCGTCTCGGATGAAGCGAAGAAGGCACTGCTCGATGGCCTTACCCGGGTGTTGAAAGACGTGCGGGCCGCCGTCGAGGACTGGCCCAAAATGCGCCAAAAGGCACTGGAAATCGCCGAAAGCCTGGACCGGGTGGCCAATCCCGCACAGATTGCCGAACTGCGGCAGGCCAAGGACCTGCTGCGGTGGCTTGACGACGGAAACTTCACCTTCCTTGGCTACCGTGAGTACGATCTGCTCAACGTTGATGGCGAAGACGTCCTCGAACTGCGCGAAGACAGCGGTCTCGGCCTGCTGCGCGCCGCAGCCGACTCCCCCCACATCCAGCACCTCACTGACACCGGCCGCAAGAAGGCGCGGGAAAAGCGCGCCCTTGTCATCACCAAAGCCAATTCACGTTCAACGGTGCACCGCTCGGCCTACCTGGACTACATCGGCATCAAGAGCTTCGACGCCGCGGGTAATGTCAACGGCGAGCGCCGGTTCATTGGACTCTTCGCCACCAGTGCCTATGCCGGCTCCGTCCGGGACATTCCCATTGTCCGGGAGAAGGTGGACGCTGTGCTGCAGAGCGCAGGCTTCCCGCCCGACTCGCACTCCGGCAAGGACCTCCTGGGAATTCTGGAAACCTACCCCCGCGACGAACTCTTCCAGATCGAAATCCCCGACCTCGCCGCAACCGCGCTCGGAATCCAGAAACTGCAGGAACGGCGGCGCACCCGCCTGTTCCTGAGGCCTGACATCTACGGCCGGTTCATGTCCGCCGTCGTCTACCTGCCCCGCGACCGTTACACCACCAATGTCAGGCTCCGCATCGAACAGGAACTGCGGGAAACGTTCGAAGCCGTCTCGATCGACTACGAAGCCCGCATGACCGAGTCGGCGCTGGCACGTTTGTTCTTCCGAATCCGGCTGCCCAAGGACGCCGACGTCAGCAACGTCAACAGCGATGAGCTTGAGAAGCGGCTGGTCCGGGCTGCCAGGTCCTGGAGTGAAGGCATCGCGGAAGTCCTGCGTGAGGGGCGGGACGCGACCGAGGCCAAGGAACTCGCCGCTATTTGGGCCGAGGCGTTTCCTGCGGGCTACCGGGTGGACTACGAGGTCGAGGACGCGCTGGAGGATATCGCGCGTTTCGAGAAGTACGGGGCTGCGGCGGAGCGGAGTACCGGCGCGCATCAGGACCGGCCCGGTGTTCACGTGTACCTTCCCGAAGGGGCCGGCGCCACCCTTGAGGAGGATGCCCGGGTCAAGCTATACATGCTGGAGCCCAAGAGCCTCAGCCAGATCCTTCCCTACTTCCACAACCTCGGGCTCGAGGTCCTGGACGAACGCCCGTTTGAAATCGAAACGGCGGACCACCGGGACTTCTTCCTTTATGACCTGGGGTTGAAGTATCCGGCCGGCGTGGACCCGGTGTCCACGGGAGAGCTCCTTGCCGAATCCTTTGGCGCGGCTGTGACCGGCGCTGCCGAATCGGACAGCTTTGACCGCCTGGTGTTAAGGGAGGGCCTGCACTGGCGGCAGATTACAGTACTGCGCGCCTATGCCCGTTACATGCGCCAGATGGGCAACAGCAGCTCCTTCGGCTTCATGGCGGACACCCTCCTGGCGAACCCGGACGTGACAAGAGGCCTCACAGCTCTCTTTGCCGCCCGCTTTGATCCGGCACTGACCGAGGAAGGGCGGTCTGAGGCACAGGCGTCAGTGCGGCAGCAGCTGGCGGTATCCATCGAGAAGGTCGCAACCCTTGATGCCGACCGTGTGCTGCGCACCTTCGTCAACCTCATTGAGGGCACCCTTCGTACCAACTTCTACCAGGACAAGCCGCACCTGAGCTTCAAGCTGAATCCGTCCGGGATCGAAGGCCTGCCGTTCCCGCGGCCGATGTTCGAGATCTGGGTGTACTCGCCACGGGTGGAGGGCGTGCACCTTCGGTTTGGCAAGGTGGCGCGTGGCGGTCTCCGGTGGTCCGACCGGCGGGAGGATTTCCGGACAGAGGTCCTGGGCCTGGTGAAGGCGCAAACGGTCAAGAACGCCGTTATTGTGCCCACCGGCGCAAAGGGCGGCTTCTTCGCCAAGCAGCTTCCCGATCCCTCCACGGACCGCGCGGCCTGGATGGCTGAAGGCGTCGAGAGCTACAAGACCTTCATCCGGGGGCTGCTGGATCTTACTGACAACCTTCATACTGAAGGCGACCGCGAGCGGCTCGTGCCGCCGTCGGACGTTATCAGACATGACGACGACGACTCCTATCTTGTGGTCGCGGCGGACAAGGGAACGGCTACTTTTTCGGACATCGCCAACGGCCTCTCCGCGGAGTACGGATTCTGGCTGGGCGACGCATTCGCCTCCGGCGGCTCCGTGGGTTACGACCACAAAGCCATGGGCATCACGGCACGGGGAGCCTGGGAATCGGTGAAGCGGCACTTCAGTGAGCTGGACCTGGATACGCAGACCGAGCCGTTCACCGTGGTGGGCGTGGGGGACATGTCAGGCGACGTGTTCGGCAACGGGATGCTCCTGTCCCGGCACATCCGCCTGCTTGCCGCATTCGACCACCGGCACATCTTCCTGGACCCCAACCCGGACGAGGAATCCTCATTCGTGGAGCGGCAGAGGCTGTTCGAGCTGCCCAGGTCCTCGTGGGACGACTACGACAAATCGCTGATCAGCGAAGGCGGCGGGGTCTTCGCCCGGCAGGCCAAGTCCATTCCCGTGTCCACGCAGGTGCGTGCCGCCTTGGGGCTCCCGGCGGACACCACCGAACTCAGCCCTCCCGAGCTGCTGCGTGCCATCCTGCTGGCACCTGCCGACCTTCTCTACAACGGCGGGATCGGAACCTACGTCAAGGCGAGCTCGGAATCCAACGCATCGGTGGGGGATAAAGCCAACGATGCGATCCGCGTGGACGGCCGGGACCTGCGGGTCAAGGTGGTGGGCGAAGGCGGCAACCTGGGCATGACCCAGCGCGGCCGGATCGAGGCAGCTTTGCAGGGCGTCATTCTCAACACGGACGCGATCGACAACTCGGCCGGCGTGGACTGCTCCGACCACGAGGTGAACATCAAGATCTTCGTGGACCGGATGGTCGCGGCCGGCAAGCTGGCTGCCGGGGAACGGGCCGACTTCCTGGCCTCCATGACTGATGAGGTGGGCCGGCTGGTCCTCGAAGACAACATCGACCAGAACATCCTGCTCCTGAACGACCGGACCCGGGTGGCGGAGTGGAGCCCGAGTTACGAGCGGCTCATGGACTGGCTGGAGAAGAGCGCGGATCTGAACCGGGACCTGGAGGCGCTGCCCACCACGGCGACGCTGCGGGACCGCCTGCAGCAGGGGCAGGGTCTGACGTCTCCGGAGCTGTCGGTGCTGGCCGCCTACGCCAAGATTGAGCTGGCATCGGCGCTGCGGGACAGCGACCTTGCCGACGACCCCTGGTTCCGGCAGACGCTGCGTTCCTACTTCCCGCATCAGCTGCGCGAACGCTTTGACGCGGAGCTGGACACGCACCCCCTGCGCCGGGAGATCATCGCCACGGTGGTGGCCAACGACATGATCAACCTTGGCGGGATCACCTTCGCCTTCCGCGTCATGGAGGAGACCTCCGCCAGCGAAGTGGCCGTCGCCAAGGCTTTCGTAGCACTGCGCGAGGTGTACGAACTCGATGCGATGGTGGCGGAGCTGAACAGCCTGCCCGCCTCGTTCCCCACGGAGCACTGGAGCACCGTCCACCTGGACATCCGCCGGCTGCTGGACCGGGCGGTCCGGTGGTTGTTGAGCCAGGAGAGCGTTACACGCCCCATCGCTGACGTGGTGGCCGAATTCAAGCCGCTCATGGATCCGATGCGGGCCCGGCTGCTGGACTACCTGCGCGGCGATGACCGCGAGCGGGTGGCGGAGTGGCTGGCGAAGGGCCGCGAGTGGGAACTCCCCGAAGGCCTTGCCCTGCGCTGGGCCGAGTTGTTCGAGAGCTTTGTGCTGCTGGACATCGCCAAGATTGCCCGGTCACGGAAAGACCGGGTCGAGGAGATCGCCGCCGTTTACTACACGGTGTTCAACCGCTTCCATGCAGATTCGCTGCTGGAGCGGATCAGCAGCCTGCCCCGGCAGGACCGGTGGCAGGCGCTGGCACGGGCGGCCTTGCGTGATGACCTGTACTCAACGGTGTCGGATATGACGACGGCGGTGCTGGACGCCACGTCTGGCGGGGACTCATCCGATGCACGGCTCAAGGATTGGGAGGCACAGAATGCCGAGCAATTGGGCAGGGCAAAGAGCATGTTTGATGAGGTGAATGCCCTGGAGGCCGACGACATGGCTTCACTGTCGGTAGCATTGAGGCTCTTGAGGTCAATCGTCCGACGCTAGCAATCCGGCGTCGCAATTGGAGGTGCAGTGGCAATCTTTACGGACCCCATCAGGGAACACGCTGATTTCGGGCCGGGCGATGCCGAATGGCTGCACCTCCTGGTGGGGGACTGGCAGATGGTCGCGGACCTCGCGTTCGCCGACCTGGCGCTCTGGTTCCCCCACCCGGACCTTGGCTATATCGCCCTGGCACACGTGCGCCCCTCGACCACGCACACGGCCTTCCACAGCGACTTTGTGGGCGAGGGAATCCGGTCCGACCTGCAGCCGCTTGTAGACAAGGCCTGGAATTCACGGTCCATTGAGCGGTCCAGCGAGACGAACTGGAACAGCGAAATGGCGCTGCGGGTGGAGGCCGTCCCCATGGTCCGCAACGGCCGGACCCTTGCCGTGGTCACCACCCACATGGACCTCTCCAGCTCGCGGATGCCGTCCCGGCTGGAACTCACCTACCGCCAGTGCGCCTACGACCTCCTGCGGATGGGCACGCTGGGGTTGTGGCCGGACTTTGCCTCACCTACCGGTTCCCGCCGGGGTGCTCCCCGCGTGGGGGATGGGCTTATCAGGCTGGACGCCGATGGCGTGGTGCAGTACGCCAGTCCGAACGGAGTTTCAGCCTTCAGGCGCCTGGGTGACGGCGAATCCCTGGAAGGACGCTCGCTCGCCGAAGTCACCGCCGGCCTGCTCAAGGACCGGCGCATGGTCGATGAGACCCTGCCACTGGTGGTCACCGGGCGCATGCCCTGGCGCAGTGAGATCGAGTCCCGCGGGGTCAGCCTGTCTCTCCGGGCCATTCCGCTCCGGGACGAACAGCAGCGGTTCGGTGCGCTGGTTCTCTGCCGAGACGTCTCCGAGCTGCGCCGGCGTGAGATGGAACTGGTGACCAAGGACGCCACTATCCGGGAGATCCACCACAGGGTCAAGAACAATCTTCAGACCGTGGCCGCGCTATTGCGGATGCAGTCCAGGCGCATGGTCAGCGATGAGGCCAAGCAGGGCCTGGAGCAGGCGATGCGGCGGGTGGCCACGATTGCGCTGGTTCACGAAACGTTGTCGCAGGGCCTGACGCAGAGTGTTGATTTCGACGAACTGATCGGGCGCCAGTTCCGTCTGTCCGCCGAGGTGGCTTCCCCCTCCCAGCAGGTCAGGACCGAACGCTCCGGCACGTTCGGTGAACTCCCGAGTGACCTCGCCACCCCGCTCGCCCTGGTCATTAACGAACTGGTGACCAACGCCGTGGAGCACGGGCTTGAGGGAAGGGCAGGAACAGTCTGGCTTCTTGCCGATCGGTCCGAAGGGGACGACGGCGAAGAGTTGACCGTCACCATTGCCGACGACGGTGTGGGGCTTCCGCAGACCCCACACGTTGAGGGGCTCGGCCTTCAAATTGTGCGGACGCTTGTCACCAGCGAGCTGGGCGGCACCATTACCTGGGAGCGCCGCGAGGGCGGGGGGACCGAGGTCAAGATCCGGCTCAGCCTGGAAGGGAAGTAGGCGGCGGTCCCGGCCCCGGGACCCGCCGGCCGGGATCGCAAGGTAAAATAGACAGAGGCCCCGGGACAATCCAATCTGGATTGTCCCGGGGCCTCTGTCGTCCGGTTACTTCGACCTCTGCCGACCGCCGGTGCTGGGCTTTCCTAGGAGGCGCGGCGGGCGCGGGCCGCGCGCCGCTTGAGGGCACGGCGCTCGTCTTCGCTCATGCCGCCCCAGACGCCGGCGTCCTGGCCGGACTCGAGGGCCCACTGCAGGCAGGTGTCTACGACCGGGCACCGGCGGCAAACGCTCTTGGCTTCCTCGATCTGCAGGAGGGCTGGTCCCGTATTCCCGACGGGGAAGAACAGTTCCGGGTCCTTTTCGAGGCACGCTGCGCGGTTACGCCAATCCATGCTGATCAGTTGCTCCATTTCTGGGAAATGCCTTTGTGAAATTATTCACTAGTGGCTACAAAGGAAAAGGGCCCTTTGGGCCCCCTTGGTCATCTGGATCAAGCCTGTCATGTTAACGCCATGTAAACAAGGGGTAATAACGCTTGATATCCGTTGAAACCTGAGCGATGCATCACACTGTCGGCACCCGCCCTCACCAGTCTCCGACTATGTCCGGTAGGGTGCCAGTGTGTCAAGACCCCCGGTAAATCCAGCAGGTTCCCCATCTTCTCCTGACGAGCCCCGAAACGGGCCTGACCGTTCGGACGGAGGTCGTTCGGACACCGTCCCGGCCGCGGCCAAGGTGGTGGCACTGGTTGCTGCTGTTGAGGCGACGGCTCTCCTCACTGCGGCCGGATGGTACGGCTACGAGTTGCTCAGCGGGAGCCCCGTGTTGTCGTTCTGGGGTGCCGTCTTCACGCTGGGCCTCCTGCTGGCTTTTTCCGCCTGGCTGTATGCCGTGGCTGTCTTTCTTTACAGGGGCTACCGGTGGACCAGGGCGGCTGCGCTGGTGGCCCAATTGTTCGTCCTGACCGTAGGGGTACCGGCCTTAACCAGCGGCCTGGTCCTTGCCGGGCTGGCCATGGTTGTTCCCGCGGTTACCGTCATCGTTCTCCTGTTCTCCCGCACTGTCATCGACCATGCCTCCCGGACCGGAAGCGCACCTCCTGCCCTTTGACCTGATACCCGGCACCCTTCCGCGGCATCCGGTTGCCCTGCGGGTCCCCTTGGGGCGCGGGCAGGCTCAGCCTGTTACGCCCGCCCACGCCACCTGCAACGGGCAGGACTTCCCGCTTGAAATGAGGACACCGCGCCCCGGCGGGGAATTAACTTCAACTTCGAACCGGACACCGAACAAGTCGCCGTCAGCCATCGAACGCGGGCCCAGCAGAACCCCGGCACCTCCGGCTCTGGCGTTCATGATCAGCGGAACGCGCTGGAAGATCATTGGGCTGTAACCGGCAGTGACCACCAGGGAGTGGCCCAAGGCGTTCAGCTGGTCCAGAGCACCCAACACCGGCGGGGCCAGCAGGTCGACGTCGTCAACCAGCAGCACGGTTTCCCGGGGCACCGCACCTCCCTCCGCCTGCACCAGCAAGTCCTTCCAAAAATCTCCCGCTGTCTCTGACGGCACAGGACAGGTGCACCATGGCTGCGCTGGATTGAGTGCCGCCAGTGCGTGCAGGGTGTTGCTCTTGCCGCTTCCTGGGTTGCCAAGAATCGCCGTGACTCCGCCGCCGGGCATCCGCAGGGACACCGGGGCCGGCTCATCCCCGGCCACGCCCACGACAACATCGCGCTGCCGCCCGGCCGTACCCGGTCCTCCGGCACGACGTGAGCCCTCCGATGGTGCCCGGCCTGGTGGAGACGGTACTGATGCGGGCTGTCTTCCCGCCGGCGCCATCAACGCTTCGACCTGCCGGACAGTGATTGTGGTGGGGAGGGGCTCCACGCGGAAAGGCGGCGACGCGGCAGCCGGATGACGGGCGCCGCTTCTGCCGGCCCCGTCCGGGGCGGGGTAGCGGTAGAACTGGCAGGCAACCGGGGCGCCGCCAGAGAGAGGGCCGAAGGCTACAGCCCTTCCCCGGACGGCGGCAGTGGCAGGCATTCTGGGCCACATGGCACGGCTTTCCTCGTTGGACCAGGCTGGAAAGTAGAAGCGGTTGGGAAGTGCGGCAAAGAACCTGGCCGTGACAAGCTCACGCTCCCCGTGGACCAGCAGCGTGATCCCTGCCCTCGCGCCGTCTCGGACGAGGTCCTGAACCAGATCCTCGGCCCAGGCCAACGGTCCCGACCGGAAGGCCGAAACCCAGGATCCCCAGCCAGAGATGACGAGGACGAGAGGTACGGGCTGGGCGGCTTGTTGGCTCAGCCGGTGCTCCAGTTCCCGGGCAAGCCGCTCGAGAATGCGGACTCCCCGCCGCAGGTCGTGCAGTCCGGCGTGCGAGCCGGTCCGGGATTCGTTCGCCAGCCCCAGAAGATTCCCCGGTGCATCCAGGAAGTAGAAGTGGCTCTCCCCGGGACTGGCCATCAGCTTGTACACGGCCAGTTCCAGGGCTGCTCCGGCGCCGGAGGCCGGACCGCCAATGAACGCTGCGTGGCCATGGTGGGCAGGGTTCCAGACCAGGGTCTCCAGCTTTTGCTTCATGGGCACATCCATCACGCCGAGGCGAACCTGGCCTGCGGGTTCCTGGTGCCCCGGGTCGGGACCTTTTGAACCGGAGGTGAGCCCAACCGGAGCGGGTTCATCCAGTACGTCCGGCAGGGGAGGGGCGACAGGTCTTCTAGGGACTTGTTTCTGCTGCCCAGCGCACAGACTCCTCACCATGGCAGCCATTGGTTCCACTAATTGAGCGGGAGTTGGTACAGGGGCTCGCCCGACGTCCGGGCCAGCCTGGTGGCGGGTAAGAAAATCCATCGTCCGGTGGACGGTGACGTCACCGGGCCGACTGTCATCTGAAACGGACCCCAGGGACGCCGCCTGGAACTCCTCGGCCGCCTCCGTCCCGCGCACCAGGAAGGCGCGGCCCGGAGCGTCAACACTGATTGCCGCCGCGCTCTTGGAATTGATGATGTCGACCGATTCCATGTCGGACTGCACTCGAAGGGCGATGCTGGAGGTGACGTTTGCGCGGATGTCTGCTGTCAACGCTCCCTGTGGCCTCTGCGTTGCCATGACGAGGTGGAGGCCCAGGGACCGCCCCACCGACGCTATCCTCAGCAACTCACGGAGCGCCTCCGGCGCATCGTCAACCAGCATCCTGAACTCGTCGATGACGATAACCAGGTGGGGGAGGACAAAGTCCCTGGCTGCCGGCGTGGAGCGGTAGGCGTTGATATCAGGGACACGTGCCGCGCCAAGGCACCTCTCCCGGAGCTGCACTTCGGCGCGAAGCGACGTCAGTGTCCGTTCCATTTCCGAGGCGGAAAGATCTGTTTGAAGTCCCACACAATGGACAAGGTTGCTGAGCGGACCAAGACCTGAACCGCCCTTGAAATCGATGAAGAAGAAGTTGACCCGCTCCGGCGGGTAGCTCAGGGCGAGTGCAAGTGTGAGGCTCCGGAGCAGTTCCGACTTCCCTGAGCCGGTGGTTCCCGCCACCAGGAGGTGGGGTCCGTCGGACTGGAGGTCCAGAATCCTGGTTCCGGACGCGCTGAGGCCCAACGGTACGGCCATTCCTTCGGTCTCCGCGCTGGTGTCCCAGCGGTCGGTGGTAGCGGCGGGCGTCAGTGGCAGGACTTTGTCAAGGCTGCAAGTGGCGGGGACGGAGCTCACCTGCTCCGTGTCCCGGCGCCGGGCACCTGCCATGCTCCGACAGAAACTGGTAAACACTTCCTCCGGTGCCAGATCCGGGACAAATACGGTTTCGCGGTGGTTTTGCAGCAGGACAGACCTGCGCTCGGACAGGACGATGTCAGGTGCAGGCCGTTCCCCGTCTTCAGGCAGGAAATGAAGAACCTGCCACCCCCGCTGGAGCGCTGCTGCACGGACCGAGTATTCAGCCGCTGCTGCAGAGCTTTCCCCTCGAATCAACAGGACGGCGCGCTCGCAGGCCTGCGCATTGCTGCTGTTGACGATGTTGAGGCCTGCCTCCGGTGTTGCAGTGAGCGTCACTCCGGGGAGATACCGGGCCGCGAGGGGAAGGCCTCCGGGCTGCCCATGGATGACGACCTGCGTCCTGCCTGCGAGCGGATACGCCGCCAGCTGCATGAGAAGGGACCGGACGGCGCCGTCGGTGGCAAACCGCGGGCCCCCCACGGTGGTGAGCGGCCGGTCCGGGTCAAGCACAACCGGGAGGATTCCTGCCGGTGGGATCGTCCCGGCAGCGCCTGCCGCTTCAATCCGGACGTTAGCGGCCTGTTCTGCCTGGCCCAGCCGCAGCCAGACCCCGTCGCCGTCGGAGCCCGACCTGGCCGTCTCTTTATCTTGACGCGCTGCCAAGGCGACGAGGGACAGGGGAGGGGCGCACCGCCGTCGGCGTTCCATGTCCTCCTCAACAGCGGCCTTCACCGCAGCTGACAATTCCCGCCTTTGCCGTCGCCCGCTGATGGCGGGCACCAGGACGGAGAATACAGACGCCAGGGAAAATGCAAGGAACATCCACATTCCCGTGAACACGGCCAGCAGCACACCGATTGCCAGCGGGAGAACCGCCGTCAGAAGGAGCACCGCGCGGTTTCCTGTGTCGACGCGGCCCGGGACCACGATGGGTTCCACCACTGACTTTCCGGCATCCCCGAGGACCCGCCCGGGCCCGTCTGCAAACACCAGCGACAAGCTCGATTGCCCGCACCTGATGGTGGAGTCCGTGGAGATGACGGTGCTCCGGATCCTTTCACCGTCCACATACGTGCCGTTGGCACTGTCCAGGTCAATCAACACAATTTCCGTGTCCGTGACCAGCACACGCGCGTGTTCACGGGACAGTTCCGGGTCCGGGATGACAATCCGCGTGCCGCTCCGGCCGATGCTGTAGCTGCCGCGCTGTAACGGAACGACAGTTCCCGCTGCTGCTCCGCCGGAGATGGCAAGGGCCAGGGGAGCCGCAGCTTCAGCCGCCGGCCGGCGCCGGGGACGTCGGCTCAAAGGCGCCGTCCCGCCGTCGACAAGGACCGCCGCGTCCACCAGCGGCGGAACCCCGAGGACGAGGGAATGCAGATCCTTCCCATCGACGGTTACGGTGCCGGCACCGAACTTCTGTACTAACTGCTCGTGGATCACGGGGCCTGCCGTGCCCTCCGGCGCATCAATGGAAAGTTCCACGGGAGCCTCGTGTCGGGATGATCCCGGGCCGTTCACCAGGGTGCATTGCAGTGTCATGGGTGCGGATCCTTCGTGCATGTCCTTCCACGCTAGCGACCGGAGGCAAAGCGCCACATAGGCTTCGACGCATATGTGGATAAACCGTGGCGGACAGCTGCTGCGAGGGGGCGGTTGCGGTTAGGATCGCTACACACCGGACCTCTGAAGGCGGTTCGACAGCAGCGAAGGAGTCCGCTTTGAGCACGGTCGCTGACAGCGCGGACGTTGACCCCGGCGCACACGTAGGGGTGGGCAGCAGGATTTGGCATCTGGCCCAGATCAGGGAGGCGGCCCGCCTGGGGGAGAACTGCGTCATTGGCCGCGGAGCCTACATCGGCCCCGGGGTGGTCCTGGGGGAGAACTGCAAGGTCCAGAATTACGCACTGGTGTACGAGCCCGCAGTGCTTGAGGCAGGTGTCTTTATTGGCCCGGCAGTGGTGCTTACCAATGACATCTTTCCCCGCGCTGTAACTCCCGAGGGCACCCTCAAGATGGAGGACGACTGGGACAAAGTGGGTGTCACCATCCGGCATGGGGCTGCCATTGGCGCGCGGGCCGTCTGCATAGCACCCGTCACCATTGGCGCGTGGGCAATGGTGGCGGCAGGCGCTGTCGTCACCAAGGACGTCCCGGACTTTGCCCTTGTTGCGGGCGTTCCCGCGCGCCGAATCGGGTGGGTCGGGAAGGCGGGCCACCCACTCAGGCAGGAGAGTGGGCAGTGGATATGCCCGAGCACGGGAGACGCCTACGTAGAGGACGGCGGAGTGCTGCGCCTTTCCTAATGTCACTCTGTGTGCTGGAACACAGGCGGATGGCTGATTCGACTGGCCCTGCAGTCCCTCGGGTAGGCTAGTGCAGCAGACAATGCGCACCCTTGCGCTGCCCGCATTCGAACCAGGAGATTTTGTGACCGCTGACCTCGTCATCGTAGGGTCCGGCTTTTTTGGCCTGACAATCGCAGAACAGGCCGCCACTGAGCTCGGCTTGAAGGTCGTCGTCATCGACCGTCGCCATCACATCGGCGGAAACGCGTACAGCGAAAAGGAAGAACAGACCGGGATTGAGATCCACCGGTACGGCGCCCACCTGTTCCATACCTCGAACGAGCGGGTGTGGGAATACGTCAACAGGTTCACCACCTTCACGGACTATGTGCACAAGGTCTATGGCGTCCACAAGGGCGAGGTCTATTCACTGCCCATCAACCTGGCCACCATCAACCAGTTCTTCCGGGCAAACCTCACACCCGGCCAGGCCCGGGAACTCATCCAGGAGCAGGCCGGGGAACTGGCAGGAACGGACCCGCAAAACCTGAACGACAAGGGAATCCAGCTCATTGGGCGCCCGCTGTACGAAGCGTTCATCAAGCACTACACCGGCAAGCAGTGGCAGACGGATCCCAAGGACCTGCCGGCGGGTATCATCTCCCGGCTTCCCGTGCGCTACAACTATGACAACCGGTACTTCAACGACAAGTACGAGGGCCTGCCGACCAACGGCTACACCGCGTGGATCGAAAAGATGGCGGAGCACCCCAACATCGAGGTTCGGCTCAATACCGACTTCTTCGATGAGTCCCACGAGTACAGCAAGAACAAGGTCGTTGGCAACATCCCCGTCATCTACACAGGCCCGGTTGACCGGTACTTCGATTACGCCGAGGGTGACCTGTCCTGGCGCACCATCGACTTCGAGGAAGAAGTCCTTGAGATGGGTGACTTCCAGGGCACGTCCGTTGTGAACTACAACGACGCCGAGGTCCCCTACACCCGGATCATCGAGCCGCGCCACTTCCACCCCGAGCGCGATTACCAGACCGAAAAGACGGTCATCATGCGTGAGTTCTCGCGTTTCGCCGAGAAGGGTGACGAGCCCTACTACCCGGTCAACACCTCCGCCGACAGGGAACGCCTCCTCAAGTACCGCGATCTCGCCGCGGCTGAGAAGGATGTCCTGTTCGGCGGACGGCTTGGCACCTACAAGTACCTGGACATGCACATGGCCATCGGCGCCGCGCTGAGCATGTTCGACAACAAGATCCGGCCGCATTACGAAAGCGGCGTAAAGCTTGAGAGTGGAGGCGTGGACGCATGAGCCTGGCAACCGAAGCCCCTGGCGAGGAAAGGTCAATCGTGGTGACTGGTGAGTGGCAAACCGTGCATAGGGTTGTACTACCTACTGACGGCGACGCTGACACGTTGCCTTTGTACGTGGATTTCAACGCTGCACAGCGGGTTTCCGACGATTCAGAGTCGAAAGCGGGTTCGAATCTTCCCGCTGTCGCAACCGCCGGAACCAATATCAGGACCGACTTTCTCGACAACCGGCGGCAACTGCATTTGCCGGCGTACCGCAGAGTCTCATTCGGCACCTACTTCAATGCCTTTCCCGCCAGTTACTGGCGGGCCCACACTGACGTGTCCGGGGTCCGGCTCACCGTGGACGTGGACGCTCCGGCAACAGTGGTGATATATCGGTCTACCGCCCGGGGTACTTCCAACCGGGTGGAAAGCATCAGCGTCGACGCAGGCACACCGGCAGATGTCGTGCTGCCGCTGGCCAACTTCGGCGACGGCGGGTGGTACTGGTTCGACCTCATTGCCGGCTCTGAGACAGTCAAGCTCACGGGCGCCGAGTGGTCCGTTCGCAAGCCTGAGGGGTTCGTGCCTGGAACCGCCACGGTGGCAGTCACCACCTTCAACCGGCCGGACTACTGCGTGAAGCACCTCACCACCTTCGCGGAGTCGTCGGAACTCCTTGAGGTCGTGGACCGGCTGCTGATCACCGACCAGGGCACCCAGAAAGTGCGGGACCAGGACGGCTACGCCGAGGCCGCTGCGCGGCTCGGCGACAAGTTCGCCATTATAGAGCAGGGGAACCTGGGTGGCTCCGGCGGTTTTGCCCGCGGCATGCACGAGACCGTCGAGGATGGTCGCAGCAAGTACGTGCTGCTGCTGGACGATGACGTCATCATCGAAACGGAGGGCGTGCTCCGCGCGATTAACTTCGCGGACTTCACCCGGAAGCCTACAATCGTCGGCGGCCACATGTTCAACCTCTATGAGCGCTCCGTCATGCACACGTTCGGTGAGGAGATCAACGAGTACAAGTTCTTCTGGGGAGCGGTCGAGAGCACCCGCGAGGGCCATGACTTCTCCGCGAGCAACCTGCGGACTACGCCCTGGATGCATCGCAGGATCGATGTTGACTTCAACGGCTGGTGGATGTGCCTGGTGCCCACGAGTATCGTGCGCGAGATCGGCTTGTCGTTGCCTGTTTTCATTAAGTGGGACGACGCCGAATACGGTATCCGCGCCCGCCGTCACGGCTACCAGACCGTCACGCTTCCCGGGGCCGCAGTCTGGCACATGCCCTGGACCGAGAAGGACGACACGATTGACTGGCAGGCCTATTTCCACCAGCGCAACCGCTGGCTCGCCGCGCTTGTCTACTCGCCCTATAAGAAGGGCGGCATCCTGCCGCGGATGAGTTTCATGGTGGATGTAAAGCACCTGCTCTCAATGCAGTATTCTGCTGTGGAGCTTCGCCTCGACGCGCTCGAGGACCTCCTTAAGGGTCCATCGCATCTACATGAGACGATCAAGACCAAGCTCCCTGAGATCCGCGCGCGGCGCGCTGAGTTTGACGACGCCCGTATCACCAAGGAAGTTTCCGGATTCCCCCAGGTGAAGCGGGTCAAGCCGCCCCGCCGTGGCAAGAAGCCCACCGCACCGAAGTCGATCCTGAACGCCCTTGCCACCGCCGCCACCGCCGGCATCCGCCAGGTCCAGGGTGTCCGCCCCGGCGCCTTGGAGCACCCCGAGGCGTTGGTTCCGGCCATGGATGCGCGCTGGTGGCGTCTGTCGCAGCTGGACTCCGCGATCGTATCCTCGGCTGACGGCTCCGGTGCGGCCTGGTACAAGCGCCAGCCCGAGCAGTTCCGGACCATGATGGCGCGCAGCCTCAAGCTGCACCAGCAGTTGCTGCGTGACTGGGACAAGCTGTCCAAGGTTTACGCCGAGGCCTTGCCCCAGTTCACCTCCCCTGAGGCCTGGAAGCAGACCTTTGACGCCATGACTGAAAAGCCCGCAGAGCAGACACCGGAGCAGAAGTGACCGCAGTCGGTACCGACGGCGGGTCCGACGCCCTTGTCCGCCCTGGCGTGGGCGGCGGGCTCGCCGAGGTTTTCAGGCAGCGCTTCCTGCTGAAGCTGCTGGTGCGCAAGGAACTGCAGATCCGCTACCGCGGTTCCGTCCTGGGGCTCCTGTGGTCCTACGTCAAGCCGGGTGTGCAGTTCATCGTGTTCTACATTGCGTTGGGTGTCTTCCTGGGCCTGGAACGGAGTCCCCGGAACCCCGATGGTCTCGCCAACTACGCCATCTACTTGTTTTCAGGCATCGTGCTGATCAACTTCTTCACGGAAGCCCTGAGCAACGCCGCCCGGTCTATCGTCAGCAACGGCGGGCTGATCAAGAAGATCTATCTGCCCCGGGAGTTATTTCCCGTTGCCTCTGTCTGGGTGTCGGCAGTGCACTTCGTGCCGCAGTTGGCGGTCCTCGTGGCCGCCTGTCTCGTTGTCGGCTGGCAGCCCTCGGTGCTTCAGCTGGCTGCGGCGGCGGCCGGCTTCATCATCGTCGCAATGCTCGCGACCGGGTTGGGGCTGCTGTTCGGCTCTGCCAACGTCTACTTCCGGGACTTCGAGAACATCGTTGACATGCTGCTGATGGTGGCCACGTGGGCGTCTCCGGTTATGTACGCATGGACAATGGTGCGGGACAAGCTTGGCGAAGGCTGGTACTCGGTCTACCAGGTCAACCCGATCACGATCGGTGTCGAAGCCTTCCACTATGCATTCTGGCTCCCCACAACCGACGGTTCCGCCCCCATCCCGCCGAATCTGCTGTCCTTGTGGATACCCGTGGGGCTTGTAGTTGCGTTCCTGCTGCTGTTCATAGGGCAGTGGACGTTCCGTAGGCTTGAGGGCCGTTTCGCGCAGGAGCTTTAACATGCCGGTGGCAATCGAAGTACATAAGGTTAACAAGCAATTCGTGCTGCGCCATACGAGGTCCCTCAAGGAGACCATCGTGTGGCTCTTCACGGGGCGCAAGGGTGATCTCTCCAAGAAGTT
The DNA here is from genome assembly GCF_030816485.1 of Arthrobacter sp. B1I2. NCBI lineage: Bacteria > Bacillati > Actinomycetota > Actinomycetes > Micrococcales > Micrococcaceae > Arthrobacter > Arthrobacter sp. B1I2. The sequence continues at coordinate 2,585,638 of NZ_JAUSYC010000001.1, forward strand.
CCATGCGCTTCACGACGTAGACCTTGAGGTGCAGCAGGGTGAAACGGTGGCGTTGCTCGGTCTCAACGGCTCGGGCAAATCAACCCTACTCAAGCACATCTCCGGCGTGATGCTTCCCGATACCGGGACTGTCCGTACGCGGGGTAAGGTGGCCGGACTGATTGAGGTCGGCGCCGGTTTTCACCACGACCTGTCCGGCCGGGACAATGTGTACCTGAATGGCGCCATCCTGGGAATGACCGAAGCCCAAATCAACGAACAGTTCGACTCCATAGTTGAATTCGCCGAAATCGGAGAGTTCATCGATACCGAGGTCAGGTTCTACTCCTCCGGGATGTACCTGCGCCTGGCTTTTTCTCGGTGGCAGTCCACACTGATCCAGAGGTCTTCCTGGTCGACGAGATCCTTGCGGTTGGCGATGAGCCGTTCCAACGCAAATGTCTTGACAAGATCAAGCAGCTGTCTGCAGCAGGCAAGACGCTCGTAGTCGTCAGCCATGACCTCGAGCTGGTGTCCCGTATTTGTGACCGCGGCGTTGTCCTCCAGCATGGCAACGTCGTCTTCGATGGTCCAATCGACGAGGCAGTGTCTGCCCTCAGGTCCGCAAACCAACATTAAGCCGTTTGTTGTCGGCCCGCGGGTCGTTTTCGAAATATTAACTGCAATCAGGCAGCTGGCGCGGCGACGCTCTTGAACTAAAACCTGGAGGATTTTCCTTTGTCCTGGATATCTATGGCCCCTGTAGTCGTCGCTGCCGTGGCTATTCTCTACATTCCGGGGACAGTGGTTGCCTTCGCCGGCCGGCTTTGGGGATTCTCGCTGCTAGCTGTGAGCCCGGCCATCACGGTTACGTTAGTGTCGGTTGCCGCGGTGTTGGCGCCGATGGTGAATCTGCCTTGGTCGCCGGTGCCAGTTCTAGCGCTGACCCTGCTGATCGGGGCTTTCGCCTTCGTACTGACCAGGTTGATACTAAGAGGGCAGAAGTTAAGCCTTGGCGCTATCAACTGGCGTAGTGCGGGGTGGTGCGCCGCAGCCGTCCTTGTCGCCGCCTTTCTTGTAGGGCGACGCGTCGTTCAGGTAGTGGGACGGCCTGGGGCTTTTTCTCAGACTTTTGACAACGTCTTCCATTTGAACGCCATTCGCTACATCCAGGAGACGGGCTCCGCTTCCTCGCTGAATATCAGTTCAATGACGGGTGGTTCCTTCTATCCCGGGGCATGGCACGACATCGTTGCCCTCCTTGCGACCGTGACCAGCGTTGAGATACCCGTGGCTGTCAACGCCGTGAATCTTGTGGTTGCCTCCCTTGTCTGGCCACTTGGCTGTATGTTTCTGGCCCGGACGATAGCAGGTCCTCGGGCATCGGTGACTGTTACGGCGGGAATCCTCTCTGGGGCATTTGGGGCTTTTCCGCTTCTGCTTATCGACTTCGGTGTGCTTTATCCAAATTTCTTGGGCAATGCGCTGATTCCCGTCGCGTTCGGCTTGGGCATTCGACTTCTCGGCCTGGGGAGGGAGCCCCTGGAATCGCGTTGGATGGAAGGGCTTGTCCTTGTGGCAGTTCTGCCCGGGATGGCGCTTGCCCACCCGAGTAGCATCATGGCGTTCCTTGCATTTATGGTTCCCCCTTTGCTGTTTTCGTGGGGTCGGAGCAGTGCCAAGTTCTTTAGAGACTCCCCAAGGTCATGGCCGGCGCTGGTAGGTATGCTTGCTGCCTTAGGCGGCGGTTCCGGGGTTCTCGTGCTTTTGTGGCAGAAACTGCGGCCCCTGGAAGAGGCTGCTTTTTGGCCACCCATCGAGAGCACCGGAAGGGCCATTGGCGAAGTGCTCACCAGTTCTGCTATTGGCCGCCCGGGTGTCGTGGACCGTGATGTTACTGTCGGTCGCAGGCATTATGATCCTTATCAATAGCCGGTCCCGATTGTGGCTGCTTGGCTCGTACTTTGTGGCTGCCGGTTTGTTTATCGTTGTTGCATCATTCCCGGCGGGACCAGTGCGAATGTTCATCACTGGAGTTTGGTATAACGACCCACCCCGGCTTGCGTCACTGCTACCCCTGGTGACCTTGCCTCTGGCCACGATTGGTGCTGTGGCATGCTGGGACAGACTCGCCGTGCCGACCGTGGAAAAATTGTCGCTACGGGTCGTTCAAGCACGAGTTGGCCGGACAACGCTGGGCGGTTCGGCCTCTACTATTGTCGCGGCAGCCGTGGCCGGCGCCTTACTCATAGTCTCGACGCAGCAGGCAAATCTCCGTGAAGCAGTAAATTCAGCGGTTCCCAGCTACCAGTTGACGGATGATTCACCGCTAATCTCGACCGACGAATTAACCCTGATCGACAGGATCGACAGCAAGGTACCGGAAGACGCGGTTATCGCCGACAATCCTTGGAATGGTAGTGCGCTGGCCTACGCCTTTAGCGGGCGCCGTGTTCTTCAGCCGCATATGAACGGTGACATGCCGCCCGGCGCGAAAAAGATCATCGATGAGTTGAACGAGGCTGCCGCTGACCCCTCTATCTGTTCCGATGTGAAGCGCCTCAAAGTCGAATATGTACTCGACTTTGGCCACCGTGAAGTCCATGGCGCCGACCATGGGTATCGTGGGCTGGACCACCTGGCACAGAATGGGGTTGCACGACTTATCGATTCTGAGGGAGAAGCCAAGCTCTATGAGCTAACTGCGTGCAAGTAGCCCTTCTTTTCGGAACATTCCCTGCATGCAGCATCGAATACTGAGGGGAATCGTTGAGAAGTTCCTTCACAATCTCTCCACCGGCGTATGGAGGGGCGTCCAGCGTCGGTAGAAGGCGCTGCCGTCCATGCCGGGAAAGTTCCCCCAGCTTTAGGAGTTGCGTTTAGCTCGGGGTGTTGCCGAGCAGCCCCAGAAGATAGCTTCCGTAGCCGCTCTTGACTAACGGTTCCGCACGCGTTCGCAGGTCGTCGTCGCTCAGGAAGCCCAGTCGCCAGGCGATTTCTTCGGGCGCGCCTATCTTGAGACCTTGCCGGTGCTCAACCGTCCGGATGAAATTGGACGCGTCATTGAGCGAGTCAAACGTTCCTGTGTCCAGCCACGCTGTGCCGCGGGGCAGGATCTCAACTTTTAGCTGTCCCCGCTCCAGATAAGTCCGGTTGACGTCGGTTATTTCCAGCTCTCCGCGCGCCGACGGCTGGAGATTCTTGGCGATCTCGATGACGTTATTGTCATAGAAGTAGAGCCCAGGTACTGCATAGTGACTCCGCGGTTTGAGCGGTTTCTCCTCCAGAGATATGGCTGTGCCCTGTTCGTCAAACTCGACGACACCATAGGCAGTTGGGTCCGACACCCAGTAGCCAAATACGGCTCCGCCTTCGATGTCTTTAAATCGCCGCAGCTGCGTCCCCATACCTTGACCGTAAAAGATGTTGTCGCCCAGGACGAGGGCTACGGGTTCACTTCCGATGTGCTCCTGGCCCAGAATGAACGCTTGGGCCAGTCCGTCGGGGCTTGGCTGCTGTTTATAAGTGATGTTGATGCCGAATTGCCAGCCATCGCCCAGCAGTCGTTCGAACTGCTCGGCGTCGTGGGGAGTGGTGATGATAAGGATGTCTTTTATGCCAGCCAAGATCAGCGTTGAGAGTGGATAATAAATCATTGGCTTGTCGTAGACGGGTACGAGTTGCTTGCTCGAGCCAAGAGTAATTGGGTGCAGCCGTGAGCCCGTGCCGCCGGCCAGAATGATTCCACGCATAGGGTCTATCATTGCCTGCGCCAACCAGCACCGGCAAACCCGACCAGTTCGACGGGATCTACGTCACTGAGGCCGCCGGCTGCAGCACGTTAGGCTATGTAAATGCAGAATCTCCTTGTCACTGGCGGTGCCGGCTTCATCGGCTCCAATTTTGTCCACTATGTTCTTCATAATTCCGATGACCATGTCACCGTTCTCGACAAGCTGACATATGCGGGGAATAAGGAGTCGCTGCGTGGCCTTCCGGAAGAACGGTTCACGTTTGTCCACGGCGACATCGCGGACGCTGAACTGGTGGACCAGCTGGTAGCGGAGGCGGATGTAGTTGTTCACTACGCCGCTGAATCGCATAATGACAACTCGCTGCAGGATCCACGCCCGTTCCTTGACACGAACATTATCGGCACCTACACGCTGATCGAGGCCGCGAGGAAGCACCACAAGCGCTTCCATCACATCTCCACTGATGAGGTGTACGGCGACCTGGAGCTGGACGACCCGGGACGCTTCACCGAGCAAACCCCGTACAACCCCTCCAGCCCGTACTCGTCCACCAAGGCCGGCTCGGACCTGTTGGTCCGCGCGTGGGTGCGCTCCTTCGGGCTGCAGGCCACTATCAGCAACTGCTCGAACAACTACGGGCCGTACCAACACGTGGAGAAGTTCATCCCGCGGCAAATCACCAACATCATTGATGGAATCCGGCCCAAGCTCTACGGCAAGGGTGAGAACGTCCGGGACTGGATCCACGCCAACGACCATTCCTCAGCGGTACTGGCGATCATCGCCAAGGGCAGGATCGGCGAGACTTACCTGATCGGTGCGGACGGGGAAAAGAACAACAAAGACGTTGTTGAACTGATCCTCAAGCACATGGGCCAGTCTCCGGACGCCTACGACCACGTGGTGGACCGTCCCGGCCACGACCTGCGCTATGCCATCGACTCCACCAAGCTCCGTGACGAGCTGGGCTGGGAACCGGAGTTCTCCAACTTCGACGCCGGCATCGAGGACACCATCGCCTGGTACCGGGACAACGAAGACTGGTGGCGGTCCCAGAAAGCAGCCACCGAAGCAAAGTACAAGGAACAGGGCCAGTAGAAGATGTCCATCGAGTTTTCGAAGAAGTTGGCAGCCCACGAAACGCCAATCCCCGGTGTGGTTGTCTACGATTTACCAGTTCACGGGGACAACCGCGGCTGGTTCAAGGAAAACTGGCAACGTGAAAAGATGGTGGCCCTCGGCCTGCCCGATTTCCGTCCTGTCCAGAACAACATCTCCTTCAACGAGAAAGCGGGCACCACGCGCGGCATCCATGCGGAGCCTTGGGACAAATACATCTCCGTGGCCACTGGCAGGATTTTCGGCGCTTGGGTTGACCTTCGTGAAGGCCCTACGTTTGGCACTGTATTCACTACCGAATTGGACGCCAGCCAAGCGATTTTTATTCCCCGTGGCGTTGGAAACGCCTTTCAGACCTTGGAAGACAACACCGCCTACACATACTTGGTGAACGACCATTGGTCGGCGGACGCCCAGGGGCAATACACCTTCCTGAACCTTTCAGATGAGACAGCCGGCATCCAGTGGCCAATCCCTTTGGAGCAGGCAGAGCTTTCTGAAAAGGACAAGGCTCACCCGCGACTGTCGGAGGTTGTGCCTATGCCTCCGAAAAAGACTCTGGTCCTCGGCGCGAACGGCCAGCTTGGCAAAGCGTTGCGGAAGCAGTACGAGGGCGATTCGTCTGTTGAATTCGCTGGGCGCAGTGAGTTCGACGTCACCAGCGCCGAAGCTTTCTCTGCCCGCAACTGGAAGAACTACTCCACCGTCATTAATGCGGCGGCTTATACCGCTGTGGACGCTGCAGAAACTCCAGAAGGCCGTGCCGCTGCCTGGGCCAACAATGTGACGGCTGTGTCGCGCTTGGCGAGGACCGCCGTCGAGCATGACTTGACACTTGTCCACATCTCCTCGGACTACGTCTTTGACGGTTCCCGGAACCTTCACACGGAGGGTGAGTCCTTTACGCCATTGGGTGTGTACGGCCAAACGAAGGCGGCCGGGGATGCAATCGTCAATACCGTTCCCCGGCACTACATTGTCCGTACAAGCTGGGTGATCGGAGATGGCAACAATTTCGTGCGCACCATGGCTACCCTTGCCGCGCGTGGCATTAAGCCTTCGGTTGTTAATGACCAAGTGGGCCGGCTGAGCTTCACGGCTGACATTGCTGCCGGCATTGACCACTTGCTGCAGACGGGCGCACCCTATGGAACTTACAACCTCACCAACGATGGAGCCCCGCAGTCATGGGCCGACGTAGCGGCGGATGTCTATGAACTCGTTGGAGGACACCGCGAGGACGTCACCGGAGTTTCCACTGAGGAGTACTTCCGGGGAAAGGCTGCAGCGCCCAGGCCTTTGAACAGCGTCCTTGATTTGTCCAAGATCCAGAGGACAGGCTTCAAGCCTGCCAACTCCCTCAGCCGGATGGCAGAATACCTGGGGTAGGACGTACTCTTCATGACCAGGGTGCGGGCCCTCACAAAACTACCAATCTCTTGTTGGCCCGCGGCCGCCCGGCGCCCGGCGCCGAGTCCAAGCCCTGCCGTATGCAACAATTGAACCCGTGAGTCGCACCTGGATCGTAATTCCCATGTACAACGAAGCTACTGTCGTAGGCTCGGTCGTCGAGGGGCTGCGAAAGCAGTTTCCCTATGTCGTCTGCGTCGACGACGGCAGCACGGATGGATCGCAGGAAAAAGCGCGGGCCGCGGGAGCAGTGGTGGTTCAGCATCCAATAAACCTCGGTCAGGGTGCCGCGCTGCAGACGGGCATCGAGTTTGCACTCCAGGATCCGGAACTGGATTGTGTCGTCACTTTCGACGCCGACGGGCAGCACCGGGTGGACGATGCCAGGGCCATGGTTGAACGGGTCCGGGCCGGCGAAGCTGACATTATTCTTGGTTCTCGCTTCCTGGACGACCGCACTCAGCTTTCGCCGGCAAAGCGACTTGTTCTCAAGACGGCGGCCATTCAATCGCGAATGGCAACAGGTCTGAACTTGACCGACGCACACAACGGGCTCCGCGCCTTCAACCGTTACGTTGCCTCCAACATCCATTTGACGCAGAACCGAATGGCCCACGCATCGGAGCTGGTAAATCAGTTGGCCAAGCTCAAGCCGAAATACGCCGAGCACCCCGTGGAAATCATCTACACCGACTATTCCAAGGCCAAGGGGCAATCCCTGTTGAACTCAGTCAACATTGTGGCCGAGCTGTTCTTTAAGTAGACCCTCTTCGTATTCAAGCCCAAGGTGCCAGTTTGCTAATTATTGTTCAACTTGTTCTCGTTGTTGCCGTCATGGTGGTTTCGCTCGCCCTGATGCGCGGCGGATCCAACGCCAGGCACCTTGCCGTTCGACGCATGCTGCTGATGATTTTTGCGGTCGTCGCGGCACTGTCCGTTTTCTTCCCGGACGCGCTCACCCGGGTGGCGCAATTCCTCGGGATCGGACGTGGCACGGACCTCGTGCTCTACGGTGCTGTGGTTTCTCTGTTTGTCTTTATGGCGACGACCTACCAGCGGTTCAGGCATGCTGAAAATGCCCTGACGAAACTTTCACGGCGTATTGCAATCGATGAGGCGCCCAAGCCGGGAGAGCTTGTCTAGTGGGAACAGCCGGCGGCGTATCCACCCGGGCTCGAAGTGGAGGATCACACGCGGAACCTTCGGGACTGGTACCCCGCTTCGGCAAGGCGCTGGACCCCCGAAACAACAGCTTGAACATGATCCGCTTGGGTCTTGCCGCGCTGGTGCTTTTCGCCCACAGTTTCTACCTTGCCGGAGCGGGGGAAGGTCCGCACGTTAGGGGCGAGAACCTCGGCGGCTGGGCCGTTGCCGGTTTCTTTGCTCTCAGCGGGTTTCTCATCACGGGGAGCCGCTTTACGAACGGGCTGGGAGAATATCTGGTCCATCGAGTCGCACGCATTTACCCGGCGTTTTTCGTTTGCCTCGTGGTGACTGTCTCCGTATTTGCTCCCCTTGGTTATGCGCACCAGAACGGGACATTGTCTGGTTATTGGACAACGGAGACTACCCCGCTCCGGTTCGTATTTTCGAACCTGTTCCTCCAGATGGAAAACTACGACGTGGCCTTCACCCCGGCCGCTGTTCCTTTCGCGGGCTCGTGGAACGGATCGCTGTGGAGCCTATATTACGAATTCCTGTGTTACCTGATAATTGCGGCCATCGGAGGAATTGCCTGGGTTAGGCGTTCTCCATTGCCCCTTGCACTGGCTTTTACACTGAGTGTTGCTGTCTACGCCAACTTGCCCGCGATCATGCCGATGCTCAAGGACAACAACTTCGCCCTTCTGACGAAGTTGTTGCCGTTCTTCCTTGGCGGTGCCGTCATCCAGGCGTTCTCCAAATGGGTCGGACTGCACTGGGCAGCTGGTCTTGGTTCGATCATTGGCGCCGGGGTCTGCGTCGCCGTCGTTCCTACTTGGGGTGGCCAACTTGCCGCACCGCTCATTGCCTATGGCCTGCTGTGGGTCTCTTCCGTGCTGCCGTCGCCACGACTGATTCACGTCCACGATGTTTCTTACGGCTTCTATATCTACGCTTGGCCAATACAACAGCTCCTCGCGCTCTACGGCGTTCACAACCGGGGAATAGCCGTCTACATCCTCGCTTCGGGTGCCGGAACGCTCGTGCTCGCTACCGCGAGCTGGCTCCTCATTGAGCGACCAGTTATGCGGGCCGTTCGCCGCCGGCGCAGGACGTCGTCTGTTCCCGCGGCCGTTGGGGGAGTATCACCTGCAGTCCAGGCGAGCGACCAGCCGGACCAAGCAGGGCAGCGCCGGAATAATCGCCAGGAATCAGAGGCGGCTGCGGTCGGCAAAGCCTGACCTTCACATTCCTCCACCAGCCACGGGGCCTGCATTGGCGCCAGAAACTAACAGCGGGAGCGCGGCCCCAGCCCCACTCCCGCTGTTCATTGATCCAGCCGCCTAGAGGGCTGCTTCGGCTGGCAGCCGACCGTCAATCCACTCGGCAAGGCGGGTGATCCCGGCTTCAAGGTTGTAGCGTGGCTCCCACGGGAGCTCGGCCTTAGCGGGCTCCACATCGGCCCAGGCATGCCGGACGTCTCCTTGGCGGAACTGCCCGGTGATGTGGGGTTCCGGGGCCCCGTAGTACCGGCTGATGATTTCAGCGGCAGTCCGGATGGTCTGGAACTCTCCGGAACCGATGTCCAACGCTCCGTCGTGTGCTTTTTCAGCTACTGCCGCTGCTACGACCGCAGCTGCGACGTCGTCGATCAGGACGAAGTCCCGACGGACTTCACCGTCTTCGTACAGCGGGATGGATTTGCCGGCCTTGGCGATGCGGCAGAAGAGGGACATGATGCCGGTGTAAGGATTGATCAGGGACTGGCCGGGCCCGTAGACGTTCTGAAGACGCAGGACAGCAGCTTCTACTCCGAACGATTTCGCCCAGGATTCCAGTATGTTCTCCTGGGCGAGCTTGGTGGACCCATAGACGCTGACGGGTGCGGGTACGACGGCGGCGGCAGACATGGCGACAGGGTGGGCATCCGGGAAGTCCCACTGACCGCGGGAAAGTATGTCGTTCGACCGCTGGCCAGGATAAAACACGCGTCCATCGATGTCGGACTCCCACGCGCCCTCGCCATATACCGCGCGGCTGCTGGTTAGAACGATACGCCTCGGCAGTTTCCCGCTGCGGTTGAGGCCGTCCAGGAGTTGTGTTGTTCCCACGACATTGACCATGGCATGACGCGTTGATTCTTCGAGGGACTGTCCTGTGCCCGTTTCAGCCGCGAGGTGTATGACGACGTCGGGGGCCACGGCCGGAAGTACATCATCCCAAGTTTTTGCGTCGGTGATATCGGCGACAATCAGTTCCACTGCGGGGTCCAGCTCCACCGGACGTGTCTGACCGGCATGTATCTGCGGATGCAAATTGTCCACAGCGACGACCCTTGCGAAGGATGCCACCAGCGCGCCAGATATGGCGCAGCCGATGAATCCGGCACCTCCTGTGACGAGGACCGTACCCCCGTTGGCAGGAGACGTATTCGTGGACGATGACTGGGTCACTGGTTAGGCCTTTCTGGGGCGGACATCTTCAGCGTCCAGTTTCTCACAGGATAGCTGTGGGTCAGGAGCCGAAGGCGTGCCTCGCAGTTGCCCTGATCGCCTTCGCGTCGCGGGAGAAAACAGCGGCAGGCATCAGCGTGACTGCATGAAGCCGTGATGTCCAGCGGATCCTGGCCGCTAGAGCTGCGTTGTTCCAACCCTTGTCACGGCAGAGCCCTTCCGCGATCCGTGCATATTCCCGGTCTCCGGCGAACCGGGTTCCATCAGACAACGTAGCTGCGGAAGCGCTCTGGGAGTGGCGCCTGTAGGAAAAAGCCAGTGTGGGTACGTGGACGAGCGAAGCACCCTGGAGCACCATGTCCATCACCAGCGCCAGATCCTGCACGATAGGGAGCCCGTCCCGGAAGGTGACTTGGCGGATAGCGTCAGTCCGGAATGCGAGGGACGGCCAATACAGCCAGTTTCCCCCCAACAGGCTGACCGCCAAGGATTCTCCGGCCAGTACGGTCGGAGAGCTGGTCTTCGGGCCGACGAACTTTCGCTTTACGGAATCGGCGAGCGAGCGCACCACTCGTCCGGTCTCGTCGATGACCTGGACACCGGGCTGAATCACGGATGCATCGGGAAAGTCGCTGTGCGCTTTGAGGACGACGTCGACGTAGTTCGGCAGGAGTACGTCGTCGCAGCCGAGGATCACCATAAGCTCTTCCGAAGCCTGGCTGACGCAGGTTCGGTAGTTCTCCGTAATCCCCTTGTTGGTTTCGTTGCGCTTGTAGGTGACCCGTTCGTCATCAATGGTTGCGAAGTATTCGCGCACCGTGGGGTCGGGGTAGCAGTCGTCGATGACGGTTAGCAGCCAATCCGGGTTTTCCTGCGCCAGGACGCTGGCCACAGTCTCTTTCAGCAGGGCCGGGTCACCCCAGTAGGGGACAAAGATATCGAGCGGCATTTTCCAACTTCCCAGTTTGGCGGGAGCTCTTCGGAGCTCATGCTGAGGTGCCGGGACGACAGCAGCGATTGAGCGCGGCTCCCTCCCCAACACTAATATGTTGCCATGACTACCCCAGTTATCCGGCAATCGCACCCTCTCGCACCGACGGTCAGCGGATGACGCGCATCGAGGGCAGCCCACCACGTAAGTCGACGATAGCCGGACGCCAGGCAGCGTCGGTGGGGCTTGCTTCTCTGGCTTCTGCGGCCGCAGGGTATCTTGTCATCTGGTTTGTGCCCAGGGTCTTAAACAAGGCTGACAACGCCGAATTCCTGGCGTTCTGGTCTGCCTTATTCCTCCTCTTCGGGATCCTGGGGGGCCTGCAGACCGAAATCCTCCGTTACGTGACAGCCCATGCCGTTCACCCGGCACCGCAAGGGATTGGTGCGGAACACCACAAATCCGTGCCGCTGTTCTTCGTCGTCCTCGCACTATCAGGGGGCGTCGCAGTGCTCATCGGGCTGTCATCAGTGCTGTGGGGTCCGGCGGTCTTAGGGCCGAACTGGCTTGTGCTTGTCCTGGTACTTGCAGGGGCGTGCATTGCGTTTTCGGTCCACGCCGCGTTGGCCGGCGTCCTCAGCGGCCGCCATCTTTGGGGCAATTTTTCCGTGCTCGTGGCGTCCGAGTCCTGTTTCCGGCTCTTGCTGGTGCTCATCGTCGGAATAATTTCCGGCTCCACTGCCGGCCTCGCCGCTGCCGCCGCGGCCGGAGCCTGCGCCTGGGCACTTGTCTCCCTGTTCAGCCCGCAGACGCGTGGCGCCTTCGGGCAGTCGTTAGAGGTACCTGTGGGGGAATTTGCCCGGAAGGTAGGGCATGCCAGCATTTCCACGTCCGCCAGTGCGACGCTTGTAGTTGGCTTTCCGATTCTTTACAGAATCACGACGCCACAGGACGTTTATCTGGCGTCCGCCCCCCTGCTGCTTGCGATTCTTCTTACGAGGGCGCCGCTCATGGTGCCCTTGGGGACGTTCCAAAACGTTGCGATCTCGCACTTCGTCAGGCATAGGAGCCGCGGCCTGAGCGCACTTCAACCAATCGCACTGGCAATTGCCGCAGTTGCAGTTGTTGGTGCCACTGCAGCCTATTTTGTGGGCCCCTGGCTGATGGTGTTATTGTTCGGCTCCGATTACCACGTCGCACCGTGGGTGCTGGCTGGTCTGACCATAGCTGCTTCGGTGCTTGCGTTGCTTACGCTGACTGGCGGCATGTGCGTTGCTTTGAACAGGCACCGTGTCTCGTCAAGCGGTTGGGTTGGCGCGAGCGTTGTATCGCTGCTGGTCCTGGTATTGCCCCTGGATGCCGATGTGCGCGCCGTGGTGTCCCTGCTGGTCGGTCCACTGGTTGGCGTTGTCATTCACACGCTCTCGTTGTCGCGCTCGCAGCCGGTAGCTGCTTCTTCCTAGCAGGCTGGAGAGCGTTCCGAACCGGACGCACGCCCAGCGAGAAATGCGGGGCCCACCCGGATGGAAGTAGGCCCCGCATATGCAAGGTATTGGTGTTCGGGCGAAGGCGCTTAGTAACGCCTGATGGTGTATCCGGCCGCAGGACTCCAAGTGATGGAGCCGCCCTGGAAGTTCTGCCAGCACTCACTGGCACTGCAGGATTCACTGTTGGTGGGGAAGCCGAAGAATCCGGTCTGGGCACCGTTGGACCGCCACATGCCGCCGATGCCGCTGTTGTAAACGGCGCCCATCCCAACACCAGAGGCCCAAAGGATCTCGCCTCCGACGAAGCTTTGCGTACATGACGTTGCGCCGCACGTCTCTGATACTGTCGGAAAGCCGAGTCGGCTATATTCCGCGCCCATCGAAGTCCACAAGGCACCGATTCCGCCCTTGTAGACGGCGACCGCGCCTGTGTTACGGGACCATAGAATGTCACCGCCCCGGAAGCTTTGCTTGCAGGAGTCGATGCCGCACGTTTCGTTGCTGGTTGGGTAGCCGAGACGGCTTGCAGAGCCACCTAAAGCGCGCCACACGTTGCCGATGCTTCCGGTATATACGGCCCACTGGCCCGTATCGGGAGTCCAGTAGATCGTGCCGCCCTTGAAGGATTGCAGGCAGGCAGACGCGGTGCATGACTCATCGGCCGTTGGATAGCCCAATCGGGCCTGCTGACCACCCATGGAATTCCAGAGCGCACCAATTCCGCTATGCCACATAACACCAAAGGCGGCCGAGACCGTGTTCGGGTCCTTGAGGATCTTGGCTGCGGCAAATTCCTGGTAGCACTCTTTACCGCTGCAGAACACCGTATCTCCCATGGGGGCTCCGAACTGCCCATTTTCCGCTTGGGAGGCTTTCCACTTCTTTGAAATTTCGCCGGCTGCGACGGTCTTTGCTCCGGTGTCCTGCGCCCAGAAGATTTCCCCGCCGATGAAGGTTTGTCGGCAAGAAGCCGCCCCACAGGCCTCAGTCGACGATGGAGCGCCTGACAGGCTGAGCAGGCCGCCCTGGGAGCGCCACTTCCACCCAATGGATGAGTTCCAAACTGGGACTGGTCCGGTAGCAGCGGACCAGGCTAGTGATCCACCTTGAAAGTTTTGGATACAACCGCCCGAGTTGCAGGACTCGTTGTCTACGGGATAACCGAGCCGACCGCTTTCTGCCCCGAGAGTCATCCACATGGAACCAATGCCGCTCTTGGTCACTGCCCATGCTCCAGTTGCATCCGTCCAGATGATTTTCCCACCTTGAAATGCCTGCGAGCATGCCGCAGCCGAACACGATTCAGGCGCCGCCGGGTAACCCAAGCTGCTGGCCGTCCCTCCCATAGCCTGCCACCTGGCGCCGATGCCACCGAAGACGGGCACGGCAGCCGTATTGGTACTCCAATAGATAGAGCCACCTTGAAAGCTTTGCTGGCATGCAGAGGCTGAACACGATTCGTCGGTGGTCGGGTAGCCTAAGCGGCCGTCCACGCCAGCCGCAGAACGCCACACAGCGCCTATTGAACCAAAGTAGACCGCAAAGGCGCCTGTGCTGCCGTTCCATAGAATCTGGCCGCCAACATACTGCCGGTAACAGCCGCCCGCGGCAAGGCCACAGTAGAGTGCATTGGTCTGGTTGCCAAGCCGGCTTGATGCGCCGCCCATATCTGAGTACTTACGGAGGATTGGGTCAAAGCCTGAAGCGAGGGCCTGCAGTTCGGCGTAGCTTCCGCTGAATACATTTGAGTCCCCGACAAAGGGGCCCAAGCTGCTGTACTGCCAGATGTCGTACTTCGCCCATCCGGCCGGCAGTGTCCCGGGGCTCACGGTGCGGTAGGAAGCGATGTGGAGGGGTTGGTTACGGAATGCCGCCGTGTTTCCTGTGCATTGGGTCCACCAGTCGGTTGTGGTGTAGATCGCGGGATACCGTCCAGTGAGGGCATAGACGTTGTTTGAGAAGTCCGCGATCCAAAGGATCATGTCACCTGCTGACATGTTGTAGCAGGTATTGCCAAGCGACGAATAGGGGTTGTATTCGATGTCGAGAAGTGGAGGCAGCGTCCAGCCGTCCCCGCTCCATGCACCGCCATTCCTCACAAAGTAGGCTGCCTGCGCGGCTCCGGACGAAACGTTGGGGATGGCGAAGTGGTAGGCCCCGCGGATCATTCCTGCGTTCCGGGCACCGTTGTATTGTCCGGCAAACTGAGGATTTAGGTAGGTCGTGGCTTCGGTTGCCTTGACGTATGCGAACTGAGCCCCCATGTTCCGCTGCTGCTGCCAATCCACGGAGCCCTGGTGACTGCTGACGTCCAGCCCTTGGATGCCGGGCGGCATGTATGTGGCCTCGGCAGAAAGGCTGCCTGGCGAGGATTGCCTGACCAGCTTCTCCAGTCCCTGTCCCATGTGTGCGCCGTCGGCACCCTGGGCCTCTTTCAGCCTGGTCAGGATGTCGTCCTGTGCTGCGCTGGGAGTTGGGGTTGGCCCGGCCGGAACGGACGGGGCCGATGTTGCTGGCGCAGTTGTTGCTGAGGCCGTGGCCGGCGCCAGCGGAAGTGCGGCTTCTCGGGGGAGAGCCGCAGGTTCTGAAGCGCTGACTGTTGGCGACGCCGTGGGTGACGCCATCAAAGGGGATGTGCTTCCCTGGCCGGATCCCCGCTGTTCCACGGCGCTGGCCAGCGCCGCGGGAACGAGCAGGGACCCGACCAACGAGGCAGCGAGTACCGCTGCCGCCAGCGCCCGCCGGCCTGCATAGGGTCTGGCGTTCTGGGGGGAATGGTGAGACTTGGGGCTCATAACTTACTCCGGCCGGCAATGCACATATGCAACGAGAAATGGTTTGTCATTTCCGACGCGGAGAAGCGCAAAACCGTCCCCACAGTCTTTGTGACCCGGCCAATGTAGCACCAATGTTACGAATGTAACCAGAGTTGTGCCTGATGCGGATGTTAAAACTGGGGCGCTTGGTCGTCTTGCAGTAGGGACTGGTCGTTCCTCACCATCGCAGCTACCAGGGACTCAAAGTCCATGGACGGCTGCCATCCGAGTTCCGAGGAGATCTTGGTGATATCTCCCCTCATCTCAGCAGCATCACTGGGACGGGCGAGAGAATCATCGACCTCTACCACCGCCCGCCAGTCCTCGATGCCGACCGCAGCAAAAGCGGCCTCCACAAAATCCTGGACAGAGTGTGAGACGCCGGTTGCCACTACAAAATCCATGGCTTCAGGGGCGTTCAGGATCCGCTCCATGGCGTCGACGAAGTCCGGCGCCCAGCCCCAGTCGCGCACAGCGCTCAGGTTGCCTAGGGACAGTTTGTCCAATTTTCCGGCTGCAATTGCGGCAGCCCCGGCCGTAATCTTGCGGGTCACGAACTTGGCGGGACGGCGCAGGGATTCGTGATTGTAGAGAATTGCCGATGCTGCAAACATCCCGCGTCCCCGGTAGACACTGACCGCGTGATGCGCGAATGCTTTCGCAGCACCGTATGGAGATACGGGACTGATAGGAGTCATCTCGTTCTGGGGCGTAGACTTCGCCTCTCCGAACAGTTCGGCACTGGAAGCCTGCAAAAAACGGATTTCCTTGCCGGATTCCTGCTGCAGTTGCCAGGTCGCCTCGAGCATGGAGACCACCGAAGCGCCGGACACGAGTGCGGTCTCGTACGGTTGCTGCCACGACTGATACACAGAGCTGATGCCGCCCAGATTGAACACCAAGTCCGGCTGGACAGACTTCAGAATCGAGCCGACTTCATCTGGGCGGGATAGATCACCGACGTGGTATTGAACCCCCTCAACTAGGGTTTCGCCCTCGTTAATATGAGGATGGGCCGGTGCATGGCGGGCGAGGCCATGCACCGCCCACCCCTGCGATAAGAGGGATTCCGCCAGATACGAACCGTCCTGCCCTGTCACGCCCGTAATGAATGCGGTGCCGGCACCTGTTCGAGCGTTGCTCCGCCGATTCACCGCATCAGGGCCGACTGCTCGGCGATGTCGTTCTCCACCATCATTCTAACAAGCTCGTTGAATGAGACCCGCGGCTTCCAGCCGAGCTTTTCCTGCGCCTTCGCAGCGTTACCAATCAACAGATCAACTTCAGCAGGACGCATGAAGCGCGGGTCCTGCCTGACATACTGCCGCCAATCATCAAGGCCCGCTGCGTCAAATGCCGCCTGGAGAAGTTCCTCTATCGAATGCGTCTCGCCCGTGGAGATAACGTAGTCATCAGCCTTCGGTTGCTGGAGCATCAGCCACATTGCTTCCACGTAGTCCCCAGCGAAGCCCCAGTCCCGCTTAGCGTCGAGGTTTCCGAGCACAATTTCGTTTTGCAGGCCAAGCTTGATGCGTGCAACGGCGAGGGAAACCTTGCGGGTTACAAACTCCGGCCCGCGGCGCGGTGACTCGTGGTTGAACAAGATCCCGCTGGATGCGTGCATGCCGTACGACTCACGGTAATTGATAGTCATGTAGTGGCCGAATACCTTTGCGACCCCGTACGGCGACCTGGGCCAGAGAAGGGTTTCCTCGGTTTGGGGCACCTGCTGGACCTTGCCGAACATCTCCGAGGAGGAGGCCTGGTAGAAGCGCACCTTGGTGATGTCATCACCGGCGTAGAGTCGCGTAGCCTCGAGCATGTTGAGAACGCCTTTGCCAGTCACGTCACTGGTCAGGGACGCGTTCTCCCACGAGTAGGCCACGAAGGAAATAGCGCCAAGATTGTACACCTCGTGGGGCTGGGCGATGCCCAGTACCCGCACCAGCGAGGAAACATCGGTCAAGTCTCCTGTCAGCAGCTTAACCCCAGGGACAGTCTGGCGGACGAGGTCATGCTTCGGGTTATTTTGTCCTCGGATGAGGCCGAAGACTTCGTAGCCCTTCGAGATAAGAAGCTCGGCGAGATACAGGCCGTCCTGGCCAGTGATTCCGGTGATTAGCGCACGGGGCATGGAAAAGGTCCTTAGGTATTGTCTTGCTGGGCTTATGCCACTATATATGGGCCGGAGAATTGACCCGGGGGTAAAGCCGGTGGCTCAGGCTGTAGAGCTGTTCCGGGTACGCAGGTTGAAGGCGTAGCGGTAGGCCTGTTCGTGGACTTCGGCGCAGCGCTCCCAGGTGAACTTCTGTACCTGCTGCAACCCAAGCGTTTGCAGTTCCTCCGTCCTGGAGATGGCGGTACGGATTGCGGATGCAATGGCTTCAGGATCTTCCGGGTCGAAGAGCACGGCTGCCTCGCCCACGATTTCCGGCAAAGACCCGGCGGTGGAACTTGCCACAGGGCAGCCGGAGGCCATCGCTTCCAGCGGAGGAAGACCAAAGCCCTCATAGAGACTCGGGAAGACCATACAGGCGGCCGTTCGATAGAGTTCCCTTAGCTCGGGCAAGGGCACGAGGCCGCGAACTTCAACGTTGTCAGGGACGTCCGTAAGCGTATCGAGTGCCCCGCCCGTCAGGACCAGACGCAGCTCAGGATTGGAAACAGCAAGCAATTTCATGGCTTCGAAAAGGGTGGCGTGGTTCTTATGCTTCCAGCCTCTCGCCGGATACATGATGAAGTTGCCCCGTTGTCCCAGGTTTGGGATGAACTCTTCAGCATTGACGCCAAGGTGTGCCGTGAAGATCTTCGCGGGATCGATTCCCAGATGGTTAACGATGCTCGTCTTGGCGAAGTCGCTGATAGTTATGATTGCATCCGCATCACGCGCCGTTTTCTCATAGAAAATCTTGCGGTACAGCTTGTCGGCCAGACCGAAAAGCTCAGGGAGGTCTAGATGCTGCACGTCCAGCAAAGTCTGGACGAAGGGCGCTTCTTTCGCAGGCTTGGGCAGCGGGACGGTGAACGGAACGTGGAATACATCCATGGGGCGCATCAAGCCAAGGATGGACTTCCGTTTGATTATCCCCTTGGCCAGGGTAATCAACCGCTGAATAGTGGAGGAGCCACCGGTGAGCCCGGGAACCACTATTTCGTCCGTCCCTTCTGAGAAACCCCTTGCGCCGTCGTTGACGTAGCAGGTTGCCTTCACCGTCCTCGAAGCAGCAAGTTGGCGTGTCAGCTCACGGGCGTAGGTCTCGCTGCCGCCCATCCCTCCGGGGACGAGAGTAAGCATCGAAACGCCCACGTTCAGCACCTTGCTCGGCTCGGGTTGGGGGCGGTTCGGCAGGGCGGAATGAGGGTTTGTCATGCTGAACATCCTAGCCTTGGGGCTTAGCCCGCAACCGCGGAGATGACGGCGCTTTCAGTCAGCATCTGATGGCCACTCTAGACTGTTGTGCATGAAGATATTGGTCACCGGCGGGGCTGGGTACATCGGATCACATACAACACTCTGCCTCCTTGAACAGGGCCACGATGTCGTCGTGGTTGATAATCTGATGAACTCGAGCCCCGAGTCCCTGCGCAGGGTTGAACAGCTGACAGGCAAGCAGGTTGACTTTCGGGAGCTCGACCTTCTTGATTCCGCCGCCGTGGATGACCTCTTCGCGGAGGGCGGCTTCGATGCTGTCATTCATTTTGCTGGCCTGAAGGCTGTAGGCGAGTCCGTTGCAGAGCCGTTGATGTACTACAAGAACAATGTGGTCGGGACGCTCAACCTGCTGCAAACCATGCAGGCAGCGGGGGTGCGCCGCTTAGTCTTTAGCTCCTCTGCGACCGTTTACGGCGCCTCTGAGGATGTTCCCCTGATCGAGAAGTCGCCCTTGGACGCGACCAATCCCTATGGGCGGACCAAGGAACAGATCGAAGATATTCTTTCCGATCTGGGGGCTGCGGAATCCAGTTGGAGCATCGCTCTCCTCCGCTACTTCAACCCCGTCGGCGCACACGAGTCGGGCCTTATAGGCGAGGACCCGCAGGGCGCGCCAAATAATTTGCTTCCCTTTGTGGCGCAGGTAGCTGTGGGGCGGCGTGACAAGGTGAGGGTCTTCGGCGATGACTATCCGACACCGGACGGAACTGGTGTTCGTGACTACATCCATGTCATGGATCTTGCTGCAGGTCACCTTGCTGCCCTCCGGTACATTACGGAACGAACGGGTGTCTTCCGCTGGAACCTCGGGACGGGCCGCGGGTCATCCGTACTGGAAGTCATTGAGGCCTTTGGGGTAGCGGCCCACAGAGATATTCCGTATGAAATTGCCCCTCGACGGCCCGGCGACGCTGCCGTCAGCTATGCAGATCCTTCTGCGGCTCTTGCAGATCTCGGCTGGTCTGCGCGCAGGAACCTTCAACAGATGTGCGAAGACCACTGGCGGTGGCAGGAAAAGAACCCTATGGGTTATGAACAACTGGCCGAACAGCCGTAGCTCGGGGGCATCCTGGCGCTACTCTGTTTCGCATTGATCCCAGAAGCTCGGCCGGCGATTATCCACAGCTTTGCCGATATGACTTGGCAGGCACCGCAGCCCTTCTTAAGCTGTACCCAGTCGCACTGCCTCCGCCGGGGGCGGCAGTTGTATGGGGGAAAATATGGACGCGCTGGGAATAGTCGAGGACGAAGTCCGCGAGCTCATCCGCCGCCGCGGGCTGGATCCACTCAGGCAGGCAGGTGAGGTCCGGCGGTTGGTTGAAGCCGCGGTCACCGACTACGACGAACGGGCGCTGATGGGGCCTCTTCCGCCCCTTGGTCCTCTCGATGCAGCCCGCCGGTTCCTCTTCGACGCCGTCGCAGGGTTCGGCGTACTTCAACCGCTCCTCGATGATCCCTCGATCGAGGAGATCTGGCTCAACGCACCGAACGAAATCTATGTGGCGCGCAACGGCGAGTCAGAGCTGACGTCGTTGAGCCTTTCGGAGCAGCAGGTGCGCGACCTCGTTGAGCGCATGCTCAAAAGCTCCGGGAGACGGCTGGACATGTCGTCTCCTTTCGTTGATGCTGCCCTGCCCGATGGGTCCAGGCTGCATGTCGTCATTCCTGATGTCACGCGGCGCCATTGGGCGGTCAACATCAGAAAGTTCGTGGTGAAGGCGAGCCGACTTGAGCACCTCGTAGAACTCGGCACACTGACCCCGCAGTCAGCGCGGTTCCTTGGCGCAGCAGTATCCAGTGGCCTCAACATCCTCGTATCAGGGGCCACCCAGGCAGGCAAGACAACCATGCTGAACTGCCTGGCGGCCAGCATCGGAAGCCGGGAACGAGTGATTACAGTCGAGGAAATCTTCGAACTGCAGTTTCCGCTCCGCGACGTAGTGGGTCTGCAGTGCAGGCAGCCGAACCTCGAAGGTGAGGGCGAAATTCCACTCCGTCGTCTGGTGAAGGAAGCATTGCGCATGCGCCCGGACCGACTGGTGGTGGGGGAGGTGCGGGAAGCAGAGAGCCTGGACATGCTGATCGCCCTTAATAGTGGTCTTCCGGGAATGTGCACCGTGCACGCCAACTCGGCCCACGATGCGGTCACCAAAATTTGCACGCTGCCGCTGCTGGCGGGGGACAACATCTCCAGTGCGTTCGTGGTCCCCACTGTTGCATCCTGCATAGACCTCGTGGTGCACTGCAGCAGGCACGCCGACGGCCAGCGCCAAGTCACTCAAATCCTGTCGCTGGGCCGCCGTGTGGAAAACGGCATCATTGAGTCGTCATTGGTCTTCGCACTCGAGAATGGAGTTCTGCAGCCACGGGCAAATGCAATGCCGGCAGCGGAGAAGTTCTCCCGGGCAGGGTACGACGTCGCCGCACTGCTGGATCCGCGATGATCTCCGCGTTGGTGGGAGCGGTGGGGGGAGTGGGCCTCTTCCTCATCTGGTGGTCCTGCTGGGAAACGCCGGACCGCAGGAACCGGGGGCGCAAGCCCGGGCGGCTCGCTGACCTGCTAGCTGCGGCCGGGGTCGACAAAGTCTCAGCGATCGGCTTGGCAGGGACTTGCGTGGGGCTGGGGATCTTTGTGGCTCTGGTCTTTTTCGGTCTCAGTCGGTCCTGGCCCATAGCCGGCTGCTTCGGGCTTTTCGGCGCGTGGCTGCCCATCACAATCCTCCGGTGGCGCGCCAAAAAGAGGACGGCCATGCTGCGCCAACTTTGGCCCGACGTTGTCGATCATCTGCGCTCGGCGATCCGGGCGGGCCTGCCCCTGCCCGAGGCCCTCATCCAGCTCGGAGATAAGGGGCCTGACGAACTGCGGCTCATCTTTCGCGAATTCGGTGCTGATTACCGTGCGGGTGGCCAGTTCGATGGCGCTCTGAACAAGCTGAAGCAGCGGCTGGCCGACCCGGTGGCTGACCGCATTATCGAAGCACTCCGGCTGACCCGGGAAGTGGGCGGCTCAGACCTGGGGAAGCTCCTGGGCACCCTGGCGGAGTTCCTTCGGGAAAACGCCCGGACCCGGAGTGAGCTCGAGGCTCGGCAGTCCTGGACCATCAATGCTGCGCGGCTTGCTGTTGCAGCACCGTGGATCGTGATGATTCTGCTTGCGACCAGACAGGAGGCGATCCAGGCCTATAACACCCCCATGGGTGCCGCAGTCCTGCTCGGGGGCCTGGTGGTCTCGCTGGTTTGCTACACGGTCATGTTGAAGATCGGAGCCCTGCCGCAGGATGAAAGGGTACTCCGCTAATGATTATTTCCCCAGGAGCAGTTATCTGCGGAATCGGCCTTGGCTTTGGATTGTGGCTCGTGATCTTCCGGTCCCCTCCAATGCGCGCCATAACCCTGTCTGAACGGATTGAGCCCCAACTCAAGTCGCAGAACCTGGAGTCGCGGCTTCTGCGCGCCGGTGAGCAGAACCTGACACCGTTCGGCCCCCTTGAACGGATTCTGCGTCCTGTCTTCCGGGATTGGCTCACCGCTCTGGGGAAACTGAACCCCTCGCCCGGTGCCACCGGGCGGCGTCTGGCGCAGGCAGGGACCAACAAGTCGCCCATCGACTTCCGCGCGGAACAGCTGCTGTGGGCTGCCGCCGGTTTTGTCCTCTCGTCTGCTGGCATCCTCATCGGAGCCGCAGCGGGCAGGTTCAGTCCCGTCCTCGCAGCCGCAGTGATTTTCGGCAGTGCTGCAGCAGGTTTTGTGCTGCGGGACTACTGGCTCGGCGTCCAGGTCCGGCGGCGGGAAACACGGATGATGGCAGAGTTCCCCAGCCTTGCCGAACTGATGGCACTGGCGGTCGGCGCAGGGGAGAGCGCAACAGGGGCGTTGGATCGGGTCTGCAGGAGTGCGAACGGTGAGCTGTCAAAGGAATTTTCGAAGATCCTCGCAGAGACAAGGGCCGGTAAACCCCTGGTCCTGGCCTTGCAGGAGTTCTCGGCGCGCACCGACCTTGCGCCGCTGGTCAGGTTCGTTGACGGCATCATCGTCGCGGTGGAAAGAGGAACACCACTTGCAGACGTGCTCCGCGCGCAGGCGCAGGACGTTCGCGATTCTGCCAAACGCGACCTGATGGAAGCCGCCGGAAAGAAGGAGATTGCCATGATGGTGCCGCTTGTCTTTGGGGTGCTTCCCCTGACCGTGGTGTTTGCTGTCTTCCCCGGTCTCGCCGCCATCAACTTGGGCTTCTGATGGCGATGAACCCAAAGCCCACAGCAACTACGGAAAGTCCACTCAACAAACCAGGAACAGGACGCAAGATGAAAACCATGGGAACCCGCTGCGCGATGCTGCTTCTTAGCCTGGTGGCCCTGCTGCAGCTGGAGATGCCAATGGCGGCCAGGTCCAGGCGCCCTCAGGCCACCAAGGGACCAGAGGGGCCGGATAACGGCAAAATGCCTTCGACAAGCGCAAGCGACAACCATGAGCGCGGTGATGTCCCGGGATGGGTAATGATTACCCTGATGTCAGCAGTCCTGGTTGCAGCCCTACTGGCGCTCGCCGGCCCCGCTCTGGAGGCCATGTTCAACCAGGCAATGGACAAAGTGGGAAGCTGACCCATGAGGAAGTCCGTTCCCGGGCCGGAGGTGCAGCCGGAGCTGTCCCGGCCGGGTGAGCGGGGTTCAGCCGTCGTGGACTTCGTCCTGGTGGGTGGGCTGCTGACGGTGTTCTTCCTTGCGATCATCCAGCTGACTCTGGTTCTGCATGTCCGGAACACCCTCATCGATGCTGCTGCGTCCGGCGCCCGATATGGAACCCTGGCTGACCGCAACGCCGCAGACGCCGAAGAACGGACCCGCGGCCTCATCGGAATGGCCCTGAACCCAGGCTTTGCTGAACAGGTCAGTACGCAGGAAGTCACTGTCCAGGGGATGCGCACCCTGGAAGTAACTGTGCGTTCCCCAATGCCCGTTATCGGTCTAATCGGGCCGCGGGACATGCTGGAGGTGAAAGGGCATGCGCCTGTTCAGCCCTAACCCGTCCAGCTTCGCTACGGTGCCCCGCTCCAGGGCGGAGTCCCGTTCCAATACAAAGCGGCGTTCCAGCAGACAGCCCCGCATCCGGACCCACCTGGCAGACGCGCTCTCACGCGGGCAGGCGCAGGGAGCCGCAGCAGATGCCATACCCCCATGCCCCGCACTCAAGCAGCGGGAGCACCAGATACCGCGGCAGGGCCACGTGAATGAACAGGGGAGTGCCGTGATCGAGTTCACGTTCCTTGCCCTGCTGCTGATGGTTCCGCTGGTGTACTTCGTTATCACCGTGGGCCAGATCCAGGGCGGTTCCTTTGCCGTGGTGGGCGCTGCGGACCAGGCGGCGAAGGTCTATGTTGCCCAACCCGATGCCGCCACCGCCCAGGCAGCTGCGGAGCAGGCGGTGGCCCTCGCCCTCTCCGACTTTGGGCATGACGCAGGCCGGGCCAGCATGACCACCGCCTGCACTCCCGCTGATTGCCGGGCCGCAGGCACCACGGTAACGGTGACGGTTATCCTTAGCGTGCCGCTGCCCTTCGTACCGTTTGCCCAAGGCTTGTCCGCCACGGAGGTTGAAGCATCCTCCACTCAACTGGTGGGGCGGTACCGGTGAACCCGAGCAAACCGGACGAGAGCGGCCAAGTGATGGTGATGATCCTCGGGTACGTGGTTCTGGCGCTCCTGGTGGCAACGGTTGTTATAGGGATCTCGGCTGTCTATCTGGAGCACAAGCGCCTGCTGTCCCTTGCAGACGGGGCTTCGCTGGCGGCGGCCGACAGCTATACACTGGGCGAAGTGGCATCCCAAGGCGGAAGCCCGTCGGCTGTCCTCAACCCTGCCCGTGTCCGCAATGTGGCCGCGGACTTCGTGGCCAGGAGTCCCGCCTCCCAGCGTTTCTCCGGTCTCGCCGTGGCAGGGGAAACGGGCACGCCGGACGGCTCCACCGCCGTCGTGGTGCTCACAGCCGCGGTGCACCCACCCGTAGTGAACTTCCTCATTCCCGATGGCATCCCTATCGAGGCAACATCCACCGCACGTTCGCGGTTGACCCGCTGACCGGTGGCCACCAGCAGGCAGGCCGCGCCAGGCCCGTATCCGTCGATAGCGTAGGCTTGAACCACCATGGCCAATATTGATTTTTCCGCTGAAATACGTGCACTCCGCGCCACCTACGAGTCCATCGAACGCGTTAGCGAAGTAGAAGCACTCAAGGAAGACATCGCCGAACTCAGCGAGCGGGCAGGGGAGCCGAACCTGTGGGACGACCCCGCGGCAGCGCAGAAGATCACCTCACGGCTCTCCCACCGCCAGTCCGAACTGGAGCGACTCACCAACCTGCAGTCCCGGATCGACGATCTCGAAGTCCTGGTGGAGCTGGGACAGGACGAGGACGATGCCGACTCGATGGGGGAGGCAGCGGCAGAACTCGAGTCCATCAAAAAAGCCCTGAAGGACCTGGAAGTGGTGACGCTGCTCTCCGGTGAGTTCGACGAGCGCGAGGCCGTGGTTTCCATCCGCGCCGGTGCCGGCGGCGTCGACGCCGCGGACTTCGCCGAGATGCTTCTGCGGATGTACCTGCGCTGGGCCGAGCGCCACGGGTATCCGACGACTATCATGGACACCTCTTATGCGGAGGAAGCCGGGCTGAAGTCGGCCACCTTTGAGGTGAAGGCGCCCTATGCCTTCGGCACCCTCAGTGTGGAAGCCGGCACCCACCGCCTGGTCAGGATCAGCCCCTTCGACAACCAGGGCCGCCGCCAGACGTCCTTCGCGGCCGTTGAAGTCATTCCGCTGATCGAACAGACCGATTCAATCGAAATCCCGGACAACGAAATCAGGGTGGACGTGTTCCGCTCGTCGGGCCCCGGCGGCCAGTCGGTCAACACCACAGACTCTGCCGTCCGCCTCACCCACATCCCCACTGGCACCGTAGTGTCCATGCAGAACGAAAAGTCGCAGCTGCAGAACCGCGCCGCCGCCATGCGCGTGCTCCAGTCCCGGCTCCTGCTGCTTAAGAAGGAACAGGAAGATGCGGAAAAGAAGGCGATGGCCGGCGATGTCAAGGCCTCCTGGGGCGACCAGATGCGCTCCTACGTCCTCAATCCGTATCAGATGGTCAAGGATCTGCGCACCGAACACGAAGTGGGCAACACCTCCGCGGTGTTCGACGGCGAGATCGACGACTTCATCGACGCGGGCATCCGCTGGCGGACGGACAACCGCAACGCCGAAAAGTAGGCCGGCCGGTCGGGCTGCGCCGCAGCCGATCCGGCGACACGCCCCCTAAAGCGCGCCCAACCACCCGGCATCCTGCGTATAGTCAAGGGGCCGGGGCCCTACTTTCCCCAAACGAAGACCCGTGCACCGGCTGCAGAACTGGGCTGCATCAGAAGAATCAGCCATGCCCTGCAGGGTACTTAGGGCCATGATCCGATTCGAAAATGTCACCAAGGTCTACGACCAGAAAGCCCGGCCTGCGCTGGACTCCGTCAACCTTGAGATTGACCGCGGCGAATTCGCCTTCCTCGTCGGCGCATCAGGCTCCGGCAAGTCCACCTTCCTCCGGCTGGTGCTGAAGGAAGACCGCGCCACCTCCGGGGCCGTCTACGTCGCCGGCCAGGACGTCGCCAAGATTTCCAGCTGGCGTGTTCCGCGCCTCCGCCGGGGCATCGGCGTCGTCTTCCA
Source organism: Arthrobacter sp. B1I2 (assembly GCF_030816485.1). Taxonomy (NCBI): domain Bacteria; kingdom Bacillati; phylum Actinomycetota; class Actinomycetes; order Micrococcales; family Micrococcaceae; genus Arthrobacter; species Arthrobacter sp. B1I2. Next base: position 2,611,867 of record NZ_JAUSYC010000001.1, read on the forward strand.
GGACTTCCGCCTCCTGCCACAGAAGAACGTGTTCGCCAACGTTGCGTTCGCCATGCAGGTCATCGGCAAGAGCCGCAGCGTCATCCGCGACACCGTCCCCGAGGTCCTCAAGACCGTAGGCCTCGAAGGCAAGGAACACCGCATGCCGCACGAGCTTTCCGGCGGCGAGCAGCAGCGCGTTGCCATCGCACGTGCTGTGGTCAACCGTCCCGGGATCCTCCTCGCGGACGAACCCACCGGAAACCTGGACCCCACCACATCCATGGGAATCATGGGCGTGCTGGACAAGATCAACCAGAACGGAACCACGGTGGTCATGGCCACGCACGACGACGACATCGTCAACGAGATGCGCAAGCGGGTGGTCGAACTCAAGAACGGCGTGGTGATCCGCGACGAAGCCAGGGCCTTGTACACCTCGATGATTCCCGTCGTCGGCCAGTCCAGGCGCCTTAAGGACGCCAGTGGCAGGGAAACGTCCGACGACGGTCTTCCGGGCACGGGCGCAGAAGGCGAGGCCCAGCGGTGAGGCTCGCTTTCATCCTGTCGGAGATCGGCAGCGGCCTGCGCCGCAACCTTTCCATGGTGGTATCGGTCATCCTGGTGACATTTGTGTCGCTCACCTTCGTGGGTGCGGCCGGGATGCTGCAGATGCAGATCAACCAGATGAAGGGCTACTGGTATGACAAGGTCCAGGTGGCCATCTTCCTCTGCAGTGAGGGTTCGACGGCGCCGGGTTGCGCGTCCGGGCCGGTCACCCCTGAGCAGCAACAGGGGCTGAACGCACTCCTCGAATCCCCGGCTGTGGTGCAGTACATCAACGACTTCCAGTTCGAGTCCAAAGATGAGGCCTACAAGCACTTTAAGGACCAGTTCTCCAACTCGCCGATCGTCGATTCCGTGACGCCGGACCAGCTGCCGGCGTCCTTCCGGATCAACATGAAGGATCCCGAGAAGTACCAGATCATCAGCGAGACGTTCTCCTCCCAGCCGGGAGTGGAAACGGTGATTGACCAGCGCCAGCTCCTCGAACGCCTCTTCTCGGTGATGAACGGGGCCTCCCTGGTGGCAGTCGGCATCGCCGGTGTGATGATCGTCTGCGCGATCCTGCTGATTGCCACCACCATCAGGCTCTCGGCGTTCAGCAGGCGCCGGGAGACCGGAATCATGCGGCTTGTCGGCGCCTCCAAAACCGTGATCCAGCTGCCGTTCATCCTTGAAGGCGTCATAGCAGCAGTCATCGGGGCTGCCCTGGCTTCGGGAACTCTGTGGGCAGTAGCGCATTTCTTCCTGGGCGACTACATGTCCCGCCAGTATCCCGATACGGCGTTCATCTCATCGGGACAGACCCTGATCCTCGCGCCGGCGCTGCTGATCCTTGGCGGATCCTTGGCTGGAATTTCGTCTCTCTTGACCTTACGTAGATATTTGCGCGTTTAGGCTGTGCACACCGACCAAGGAATGCCCATGAACGTAACTGATCAAGCCCTGCCCCGCCCCCGGCACAGCCGAGGGCGGACCGCTGCCCGCCGTCTGGGACTGGTCAGCGGCGTGCTCACTGTCATCCTTTCCGCCGGTATGGCCCTGGCCACGCCCGTCGCCTTCGCAGACGACCTCGAAGACCGCAAAACCGCGCTCGAAGCCGAGGCCGCCCGTGTCCAGGCGTCCCTTGAGTTTGTCGACTCCCGGATCGCCAAGGCGGCCGGGGACCTGGTGATCTTCCAGGGCCAGTTGCCGGGTGCCCAGCAGGCGCTGCTCGAGGCCCAGGGTAGGGTAGCCGGCGCCGTCAAGGAAGTCGAAGCCCTGTCGGCACGCGTGGACATGGCCCAACAGAACAAGGCCAAGATCACCCAGCAGCTGGAAACGGACAAGCAAAAGATCGCCGACACCAAGAAGCTGATCGGGCAGATCGCCACCCAGGCTTATAAATCCGGCGGCGTTCCGTCCAACCTGTCGCTGTTCTTTGGATCCAACAGCGGCAGCAGCCTGACCGAAACCATGGACCTTGCGGACCAGGCCATGCGCAGCCAGAACGCGGCCATGGACAAGCTCAGCCAGCAAAACGCCACCAACGTCAACTCCCAGGCCCGCCTTCAGGCCGTTGAAGCGGAAATCAAGGACCTCAAAGCCAAGGCGGACGCCGCCCTGGAACGGGAAAAAGCCGCACGCGACGAAGCCGCCGCCAAAAAAGCGCAGGTTGACCAGCTGATCGCGGACACCACCCGCCTCGACGCTGAGCTCCAGGCGGCCAAGCCCGGGATCCAAGCGCAGCTCGCCGGCGTCCAGGCCAACCAGAACCAGGTAGCCAACGAGATCGCCGAACGCGACCGTAGGGCCCGCGAGGCATGGGAAGCCGAGCAGCGCAGGAAGGCTGCGGCCGCTGCTGCAGCCGCAGCCGCGGCGGCAGCTGCCGCCAACCGCCCGGCCCCGCCGGCCCCGCCGTACGTTCCGCCCGTCGCGGGGCCGCCGTCGGCCTTTGGCCTCCGTCACCCCTTCGACGGCGGCATCCCCATCACTTCCGGCTTTGGCTACCGCAGCACTCCGCCGGGAACGATCGACTTCTACGGTACCGGCGGATACATGCACACCGGCATCGACTTCGGCGCCGCCTGCGGCACCCCGGTGTACGCTGCAGCTGCCGGCGAAGTCTTCAGCTCGGGCTGGAACTCCGCCGACGGCGGCGGCTGGCGCGTCAAGATTGATCACGGCGTGGTGCAGGGCAACAGCCTGACCACCATCTACTACCACAACTCCAGCATCATGGTCTCGAATGGACAAAGGGTCTCTCAGGGCCAGCTCATTGCCTACTCCGGCAGCACGGGCAACTCCACAGGTTGCCACGCCCACTTCGAAACCTGGCTCAACGCCGCCGCCGTCGACCCGATGGGGCTGCTGTAGGGGCCACGGACTGCTGCCGTAGACTGGTATAGCTCCGCGCCGCTGGCCCGGACGCACCCGACTTTAACCTGAGGAGTTTTCCCGTGCCGAAAGAAAGTGGCCGTAAGGTGGTGGCCACCAACCGCAAGGCCCGGCACGACTATCACGTGCTGGACACCTACGAGGCCGGCATCGCGCTGATGGGCACCGAAGTGAAGTCCCTGCGCGAGGGCCACGCCTCCATGGTGGACGGATTCTGCACGTTCTACAACGACGAGTTGTGGATGGAAGCCATCCACATTCCCGAGTACAACCAGGGCAGTTGGACCAATCACGCTGCACGCCGCCGCCGCAAGCTGCTGCTTCACCGGGAAGAACTCATCAAGATCTCCCACAAAGTGCGGGAGTCCGGCTACACCATTGTTCCGCTCCAGCTGTACTTCGTGGACGGCCGGGCCAAGGTCGAAATCGGCGTGGCCCGCGGCAAGCGCGAATACGACAAACGGCAGACGCTGCGGGAGCAGCAGGACAACCGTGAAGCCCAGCGCGAGATGCGCGAACGCAACCGGCGGCGCTAGGAATTATTTCGGCGGGGCATGCGTTAGTATGGGTAGTCCGGCAGGCTTGCCAGCCGGTTTGGTAACAAAATACGGGGATGATCGGTTTCGACGGTGTTAGTCGCGACAGGTGAAGCGGGCCGAGGATGCAGAATTATCTCGTAAACGCTTTCTGCAAACCAATAAGTGCCGAATCTAAGCGCACTGACTTCGCTCTTGCTGCCTAAGCAGTAAGACAGTCCGTCAGCCCGGGGACGCTATCGCCCCGGATCCTGGCGTCATTTAGATAGCCACTGCTGTTTGCTCCCGTCATCGGAGTAAACGGGACTTTTAGATGACTGGGCCCGGATCAGCCAGCTGTTTGCAGCATGGCTGGGGCCGAGAAAATCCGACGCAAACTGCGCCCGGAGAAGCCCTGACAACACGACACCGGACGGGGGTTCAATTCCCCCCATCTCCACCCTTGTGGTGAGTCGGGACATCCTTTACGGATGTTTCGAGTCATCAGAAACACCCTGGTCTTCGGACCGGGGTGTTTTTCTTTGCCCTGATGTTCCGGGATGGCAGCTTTCCCACGAGTGGTCGGCGGCAGCTGACCGTCACCGGCCCGGCTGCTTGCTGCTGCGGTCCAGGAGCCATGATGGGTCCGTGTCCGGCTGTGGCCGACGGCGAAGCCTCCTTGGCAGGAGGGCGAACGGATGGGTGGTGACTATTGAATTGCTGGCTGCCCGGCTTTTTGCCAGGCCTTCAGTACCCCAGCGGCGCCTGGGTCTTCAGCCCCTGACTTTTCTGAGTCTCAACCTGCCCCGCCTCCGTGCAGGACTTTGTCCCGTTACGGGCCGGGACCGGCGCCAGGGCCTGTGCGGACGATCACTGGCGGGGTCAGGAAGGACGGGCGCTGAAGCTACCCTCGAAGACCCTTTCCTGCGGCGCCGCAGCTTCAAGAGAACCCACACAGTCAGGCCGATCCACGCGAACGCGGCAGCAAGTATCAGGGACACCACCTGCACCGTGTTCATGGCCGGGATGCCTGGCGGGGCCCGGACCGGTTCCCGCTGAGGTCTTTCCAGTGTCCACACGTGCTGACCAGGCGGAGTTGAAAAAAGGCCTGTGGCGAGGATCGGGAAGACCGGGCAAGCCGACCCGACAAGGTGCCCGACGGCGAAAGGTTATGGTCTGGGTGATGGTCAGCATGGATGGACATGGCGTCGTGGCTCTCCGGCTACCGGTTTGGCTGACTTCATAACCCGGTAGCTAAAGTCTCCGCTCCTTAGCGCAGCGAGGCAAGGATATTGTGCGGCCACTCTTTGGTGGGGACGTTGTTCGGCTAACCTCCGCCGGGCCTAAGTGCCCTAGCGGTCGGCCCGGCAAGCCGATACCTTCGACTCCATGCACAACGACCCTCCGCAAACGCCCACGGAAGTCCTGGATGCCGGAACGTGCTGGGACCTCCTCCGCGGGGTGTCCGTCGGCCATTTGGCCGTGCTGGTGAACGGGTATCCGGAGGTCTTCCCGGTCAATTACAAGGTCGACCAACAGTCCCTGCTCTTCCGTACGGGTGAAGGCACCAAACTCCGGGCAGCCGGGGGACCACTCGCCGTCGCCCTGGAAGCCGACGGCCATGATGACGCCAAAGCATGGAGCGTTCTGGTCAAAGGCAGGGCCGTCATCCTGGAGCCCTCGGAGGAACTGTTGACGGGCGCAGGGCTTACGCTTTTTCCCTGGCAGGCCGGTGAGAAGGACCACTACGTCCGGATCGTTCCCACCTCCGTGACCGGACGGCGCTTCACCATCACGTCGCCCCTGACGTGGTGGAACCATGTTGGCACGGCCCACTGAGGCACGGAGCAGGAGCCGGCGGGCCCAACGACCCTGTCTGCAACGCCCGCTTACTGATAGCACTGACCTATGACCGGGTCGCCCACCGCCGCTGCTGCCAGGCCGCCGTTCGACGCCGTCATTTTCGACCTGGACGGGGTGGTCACCAACACGGCGCTGCTCCACCAGGCTGCATGGAAAGACGCCTTCGACCGGATCCTCCATGATGCGAGGCTTCCGCCCGGCGCCGGCCGTGCCCCGCTCAGCAGGACGGACTACCTCACCTTTATTGATGGGATGCCACGCGAGGAAGGGGTTGTGCGGTTCCTGGCCTCACGGGGAGTGCAGGTCGAAAAGGGAAAGGAAACGGACCAAGCAGGCACCTGGACCGGGTTTGGCTTGGGTGCCTGGAAGAACGAACTGTTCCTGCAACACCTCCAGCAGGATGGTGTCCAAACCTATCCCGGCACGCTGCAGCTGCTGCAAAGGCTTGCGGGCGCGGCAGTACCAACCGCCGTTGTCACCTCCAGCCGGAACGCCCGGTTGGTCCTGGAAACGGCGGGCATCCAGGATCTGTTCAGGATAGTGATGGACGGAACGACGGCGGCAGGGCTCGGCCTGCGCGGAAAGCCGGCACCGGATGTTTTTCTTGCGGCCGCTTCGAAGCTTGGGGTTGCTCCACCACACGCGGTAGTGGTCGAGGATTCGGCCGCAGGGGTTGAGGCCGGACGCCGGGGCGGCTTTGGCCTGGTGGTGGGAATCGACCGCACCGGCGACCGCCGGCAGCTTGAAGACGCCGGTGCCGACACCGTCCTCAATGACGTGGGCGAGCTGGACCTGGGACAGGTCATCGGCAACGCCTGGCACCTCGTTTATGAGGGGTTCGACGCCGGACACGAGGGGCACCGGGAAGCCCTCACCACCCTGGGCAACGGCTACATGGGAGTCAGGGGAGCGGCCCCTGAGGGCGGCCCGTTCAGCTACGCCGGAATGTACCTGGCCGGCGTCTACAACCGCGTCCAGGTTGAAGCCGCCGGCGAGACGCTGCTGGAAGAACACATGGTCAACGCGCCCGACTGCCTCCCGCTGGACCTGCGCCTGCCCGGCCAGCAATGGTGGTCGGAAGGCGGACTGACCGTAGTCCGCGAGCGCCGGACCCTGGACCTCAGAAGGGCCGTGCTGGAGCGGCGGCTGCTGTTGGAGGGCGTGGACCGCCGGCGCCTGGAGGTAGTGCAGACCCGTTTCGTATCCATGGCCGAACCCCACCTGCTGGCCCTTGAGACAACCATCACCGCCCTGGGCTGGAACGGTCCGGTGGAAGTCCGCAGCGGGATCAACGCCGGCGTCCGCAACGTGAACCTGCCCGAACGTGCCCGGGGGTCCGACGTCCACCTGGCCGACCGGACAGCCCCGCATGGCGCCAGCCCGGGCATGGCCCCGGAGGCAACTGCCGTCGTCGAAGTCGAAACCACCCAAAGCCTCATCCGCATCGCCGCAGCCTATCGAACACAGGTATCTCCGAAAGCGGCGGCCATTGAGGACGGCAGGCAAGGGGCCTTCCACTTCCGTGCACTTCTGCTTTCCCTGCGTGCCGGTGCCGCGGTGCGGATTACCAAGACGGTGGCAGTGGTGACGTCCCGTGACCGTGCCATCTCCTCTCCGGAAACGGGTGCCCTATCGGTGCTGGAGCGTTCAGGGGACTTCGCTTCGCTGCTGGCACTGCATGAGGAGGCATGGCGGCGCGAGCTGCGTCCGTTCATGGTTGAGATCGACGCCCCGATCCCGGTGCGCCTGGTCCTGAACCTGCACATCTTCCATCTGCTGCAGACACTGACACACCATACGGCCGAACTCGATGCCGGCGTCACCGCCCGTGGACTCCACGGCGAGGGCTACCGCGGGCACGTGTTTTGGGATGAGCTGTTTGTCCTGCCAGTACTCACCTCGAGGACGCCCGATGTTGCCAGGGCGGTGCTCGACTACAGGTGGCGGCGGCTTCCCGCCGCGCGGCATGCCGCGGCGGTGGCGGGCCGGGCAGGGGCAAAGTTCCCGTGGCAAAGCGGCAGCGACGGGACCGAGGAAACGCCGAAATGGTTGTACAACGAGAGGTCCGGCAGATGGGTCAAGGATTTCTCCCACCTGCAGGCCCACTCCGGCCTGGCTGTCGCCTTCAACGCCTGGCAGTACTTCCAGGCCACGGGGAACAAGATCTGGCTCCTTCAAAAGGGGGCTGAACTGGTGATCGAGGTTGCCCGGTTCTTCCGCTCCCTGGCGGACTACGACCAGCAGGGCGGCCGGTACCACCTGCGCGGCGTCGTGGGACCGGACGAGTATCACACCGGCTATCCGGGCCGCGGGGAACCGGGCCTGGAGGACAATGCCTACACCAACGTCATGGCGGCATGGGTCTGCTTCCAGGCTGCGGGCATCATGTCCTTGCTGCACGGCAGCGAGCGTTCCGGACTTATGGAACGCCTCGGCGTCACAGATGAGGAAACGGCCGGGTGGGCGCACATGGGTACCGCGATGTACGTCCCCTTCCACAGCGACGGCGTCATAAGCCAGTTCGAGGGATACGGGGAGTTGAAGGAACTGGACTGGGAGCATTACCGGGACAGGTACGGCGACATTGAACGGCTGGACCTGATCCTGGAAGCTGAAGACGACGCAACCAACTGCTACAAGCTGGCAAAACAGGCGGATGTCCTCATGCTCCCGTACCTGCTGGGGCACGAAGGGCTGGTCACCATCCTTGAGCGGCTGCAGTACGGCTTCACGAAAGAACAACTCAACCAGACCATCGAGTACTACCTGGCCAGGACCGCCCACGGGTCCACGCTGAGCCGGGTTGCGCACGCATCCGTACTGGCAGGCCTGGACGCGGACCGGGCGTGGGACAGTTTCCGGGAAGCGCTCGACGCCGATCTCGACGACACGCAGCACGGCACCACGCGCGCAGGCATCCATTTGGGCGCGATGGCTGGAACAATCGACGTGGTCCAGCGCAGTTTTGCGGGGCTCCGGTTCAGCGGCGACACCATCCTGTTCGCTCCCAACCTGCCGACGGGGCTCCGCGCCGTTGCTTTTGAGGTCCTGTACCGGGGACATCGCCTCCGCGTGCATCTCAAGGACGGGGACATGAGCATCGCCTCCGCACCCGGTGATGCAGGCCCGATCAAGGTACACATGTCCGGCACTGACGTGGTCCTTATGCCGGGCCACACCCGGCATTTTCCGGTGCCGGCACGGGCCCGGGGGGTGGCGGTGCCGTGAAGCGGCTGGGGATCCTCACCAGCGGTGGCGACTGCCCGGGGGTGAACGCAGTGATACGGGGAGCCGTGCTGGGCGGGGACGTTGCGCATGGTTACGAATTCCTGGGCTTCCGGGACGGGTGGCGCGGTGTCCTGGAACAGGATTTTCTTCCTCTGCCCCGGACGAGTGTCCGTGGAATCTCGCGCCTTGGCGGCACCATCCTGGGCACGTCCAGGACCAATCCGCTGGCGGGCAATGGGATCGAGGGCGTCCGTGCCTGCTTCCGGCGCCACGGCCTGGAGGGCCTGATTGCGATCGGGGGAGAGGGAACCCTGGCGGCAGCCCGGGAACTGGGCGCACAGGGCATCAATGTGGTGGGAGTGCCCAAGACCATCGACAATGACCTCGGCGCCACGGACTACACCTTCGGCTTTGATTCCGCGGTCCAGACCGCCACCGAGGCCATTGACCGGCTGCGGACGACAGGCGAATCGCACCACCGGTGCATGGTTGCCGAAGTCATGGGCCGCAACGCGGGCTGGATAGCACTGCACGCGGGGATGGCTTCCGGCGCGCATGCCATCCTGATACCTGAACATCCCGTGTCCCTGGACCAGGTCTGTTCGTGGGTGCTTTCAGCCCGCGACCGCGGCAGGGCACCCCTTGTGGTGGTGGCGGAAGCCTTTGCACCCGAAGGCCATGCAGCACCCTACGCACCCCGTGGCCTGGATACCTTCGGACGGCCGCGGCTGGGCGGCATCGGACTGCTGCTTGAAGGAGAGCTGCAGATACGGACCGGCATCGAAACCAGGGCCACGGTCCTCGGCTACATCCAGCGCGGCGGCGAACCCACAGCCTTCGATCGGGTCCTTGCCACCAGGCTGGGCCTGGCCGCCGTCGAATCCGCCGCCGCGGGCAGATGGGGCACCATGGTGTCGCTGCGTGCCACGGACATCGTCAACGTCGGCCTTGAGGAAGCGCTCGGAGAGTTGAAGGTGGTACCCGAAGCGCGGTACCAGGAGGCCGCTGTCCTGTTCGGGTGACGGGGGGATCTGGGGTGATACGTGGACTACTGTTCCGGCCGGACCCGCAGGACTGCCGAACCGGTAATCCTGTCGGCAGCCAGGTCTTCCAGGGCCTTGTCTGCAGCCTCGAACGGATAGGCCGTTGTGGTGAGGGCCAGGGAAAGCCTGGCCGCGAGAGTCAGGAACTCACGCCCGTCAGCCCTGGTATTGGCCGTCACGCTCCGTACCTGCCGTTCAAAAAAGAGCTCCCTGCCATAATTGAGGGCCGGGATGTCGCTCAAGTGGATTCCGGCGATGGCCAGGGTTCCGCCCCGGTCGAGGGCCCGCAGTGCTGCCGGGACAAGATCACCCGCGGGCGCAAAAAGAATAGCGGAATCGAGTGGCACCGGGGGTTCGTCATAGGCGTCCCCCGCATACTCCGCTCCCAACTCCAGTGCCAGCAACCGCGCTTTTTCGGACCGGGTCATGACATATACGGAGGCGCCCTGTTTGAGCGCCAGCTGGGCGGTGATATGGGCGGAGCTGCCGAAGCCGTAAATACCAAGGCGGCCGCCCACGGGCAGGGCCGCGCGTTTCAAGGCGCGGTACCCGATGATGCCCGAACACAGCAGGGGCGCCGCCTGGTCGTCCGTGAAAACAGGCGGCAGGGGGTAGGCGAAGTCCTCAGCAACCGTCAAGTACTCGGCATAGCCGCCATCCCTGTCCCAGCCGGTGAAGACGGGCGCCAGGCATAGATTTTCGTCGCCGCGGCGGCAGTAATCGCACCGGCCGCAAACGCCGCCAAGCCAGGCCACGCCAACCCTGTCACCTGCCCTGAAACGGGAGCAGCCAGCCCCCGTTTCAATAACGGCGCCGACTGCCTCGTGCCCGGGCACGGCGTGCGGACGGTGCGGTGGTAGGTCTCCTTCAGCCAGATGGAGGTCGGTGCGGCAAACACCGCAAACAGTCACTTCCACCAGGAGCTCGTTAGCCGCAGGCGTGGGAGTGTCACGGAGACCCTGAACCAGCGGACGGGTGGATATGGGACCCGGCCCGTTCACCCACCACGCGCGCACAGCGCCTCCTGCCCCCACGTCTTCCGTCCGCGGATCGCCTACTCGAAACCGGCGCGGGTTGCGTCGTCCAGCGGGGTTTGCCACAGAAGCGGTGCGTTCACTGTGAAGCGCCTCCCCGTTACCGACTCCGGCGTGATGCGGATGAAGTGCTCCTGCCCCACGCCCTGCCAGGGAAACAACGCCCGCCGGATGTCATCCAGGTCAGGGCCGGTGGGCATCGTCTCAGCGGCCCTGCCCTTCACCACGACGCTCCACGCGAGGCCAAACTGGGAGCTGACCGCATCTGCTTCGAGGGCCACAGTGGCCTCCGACTGGAGGGCCTGGTGCTTGGTGCCGCCGCCGGTACGGAAAACCAGCGTGCGGCCGTCCACCTTGTAGTTGACCGGAAAGACATCCGGATGGCCCTCGGCGGTGACAGCCAGGCGCCCCACCCCGGTTTGGGAGAGAAGCGTCCAGCACTCGTCCGCGTCAAGGATTTCCGGCACAGGCACGTTTGTGTTGTCAGTCATAGGGCACAGCGTAGGCAACTCTTCCGCCTGCCGTAAGGGCATAAAGGCCCGGCGTGAAAGGGAGGACCTATGGCCCTTGGGACCGGACTGGCCGAATGGGAGGCTGTGTGGACACCCGGGAACCCTGATCTTCCTGCGAAAGGTGGCCATGCTGACGCATCTGTTCCTCAACCGCCTGCTGTGGGCTGTTGCCGGACTGCTGGCGCTGGCCGCTGCGGTGACCGGAGTCTGGCGGCCGGAGATCTACGAGTGGGTGGTCGCCAGGGAACTGATCCCCGGTGCTTACTCCCAGGACCTGCTTTCGGCGGCGGCCGGGCTCGCGTTGCTGTATCTGTCGTATGCTGCCAGGCCGCACCGGACAAAGTACCAGATCGTGGCCGTGGGGCTCCTTGGCTACCTGTTTTACGCATATGGGATCTACGTGATTGAGCGGACCTACAACGGCTTGTACCTGCTCTACATGGCAGTCTTCGCCCTGTCATTTTGGGCGATGGTCACGGCCGGGGCCACCATGGACCGCGGCAACCCATCCGTATCCCTTTCCCGCGCGCTGAGGATCACGTCGGCGTCCGGGGCCATGCTTCAGCCGCTGATCTTCTACCCACTCTGGATCGGCATGCTCCTGCCCTTGATGCGCAGCGGTGAGCAAATCGATTCCCTCTACTCCATCTTCATCCTGGACCTTTGCTTCATCATGCCCGGATTCCTGATCCTGTCCTTCCTGACGTTCCGGAACCACCGCACGGGGCTGCTGCTCCTGCCGGCGCTCTATGTCCTGGGCTTCACCCTCATCTTCTCCCTGGCGGTGGGTGAACTGGTCAAACCCCTGTTCCGTGCAGCTCCCAGCCTGGCCGCCCTGCTGCCGGCACTTGGGCTCTCGGGGCTTTTCCTCGTGCTTGGAGTACTGCACCTGGCCCGGCTTCGGCCGTCGGGACCACCACTTGAAGGCCCAACCGTCCCGCAGCCCGTGGATCCTCAGCGGGCCAGCGCGCAGTCACCGCCAGCGGCCGGGCAAACAACTCAAAGCCGGCCCCCACAGTAAGGAAAACACCGTGAAAGCTCTCGTCTACGGCGGACCCGGCGACAAGTCATGGATGGATGTTCCAGACCCGCGGATCCAGCAACCCGGCGACGCCATCGTCAGAGTTGAAACCACCACGATCTGCGGTACGGACCTGCATATCCTCAAAGGTGACGTGCCCGCCGTCGAAAAAGGCCGGATCCTGGGCCACGAAGGGGTGGGAACCATCGTGGAGACGGGTCCTTCCGTGACGGGCCTGAAGGTGAACGACCGCGTCATCATCTCGTGCATCAAATCCTGCGGCCGTTGTGCCAACTGCAAGACGGGCCTCTATTCACACTGCCTCGGGGACGAGGGCCAAGAGGGTACTGGGTGGATCTTCGGCCACCTGATCGACGGGACCCAGGCAGAATACGTCCGTGTTCCCTATGCCGATAACTCACTGCACCTGTTGCCCGGGGGAGTCAGCGACGAACAGGCCGTCATGCTGTCGGACATCCTTCCCACCGGATTCGAAATCGGGGTCCAGTACGGCCGCGTCAAGCCCGGCGACAGCGTGGCGGTGGTAGGTGCCGGTCCGGTGGGCCTGGCGGCAATCGCTACTGCCGGACTGTACGGCGCGGCTACGGTGATAGCCATCGACCTCGATGCCAACCGCCTTGAAAAAGCGAAGGAATTCGGTGCCACGGACACCGTCCTTTCCAGCAGTGGCGACTGGAAGGACCAGGTCATGCAGCTCACCGGCGGGCACGGCGTGGACGTGGCCATCGAAGCTGTGGGCATCCCGGCAACGTTCGCAATGTGCACGGACATTGTGCGGCCCGGCGGCTCGGTGGCGAACGTGGGAGTGCACGGAAAACCGGTGGAACTGCACCTGGAAAACCTTTGGATCCAAAACATCAACATCAGCATGGGGCTGGTGAATACCAACACGACACCCATGCTGCTCAAGCTGGTGGCGCAGGGAAAGATCAGGGCGGAAAAATTCGCCACGCACCATTTTGGTTTCGACCAGTTCCTCGACGCCTATGACACCTTCTCCCGGGCTGCCGAAACCAAGGCGCTCAAAGTGATCCTCAAGGCCCAGGCAAGCCGGCCTGCCTGAAGGACGGGCTACAGCCAGTCGGCGGAGAAATCGACCGGCGGCCACCAGCGCGTGCGCGACCTGACCGCGAACCGGCGGCCAGTGATATCAGTGGGGGTAATGGCCACCAGATGGTCCTTGATCCCCGGCTGCCACGGTTCCCGGTCGGCGTCGTCCGGGACGTGCATGCTGGTTTCATCGAACGGCTGCGGCCTGCCCTTGGCAACAACGCTCCAGACCTCCGTGGCGTAAGGGTTGAGTCCGTCCACTTCCAGCGCGGCGACTGCACCGCTGAGCAGGGCACGAAGCTTGGTTCCCGGCGCCGTGCGGAACACCAGGGTTTCTCCGGCAACGGAAAAATTCACCGGAAAAATCTCGGGTACATCACCGTTGATGACCGCCAGCCGGCCGATATAAGAGGACCGAAGGTACCGCCAGCACTCATCAGCGCCCAGTATTTCTGTTTGAGACCCTGCCGGGGATTCGGTCATGCTCCGATCCTAGGGCCTGGACGGCAGCCGCGCACGGGTGGGGAAGGGGCCGCGCCAGCAGGGCGGGCCGCAATTGCTGCGTTCACCCACGGCGTAGCGGCAGCGGGACTTGAATCTGGCCGTCCGTCGTTGTTTCCCGTAAGGACCCGGAAGGGCCACGGCACTGCCGGGAACGGCATGAACCTGGAGGTGCGCCATGGAGCAGGCGCGGGAATTCACACCACCGGAGGACGACGACGTCCTGGACTCATATTCGCAGACCGTGATGCGGGTGGCGGCGGCCGTCACACCCCACGTGGCGGCCATCGAAATGAGCGCCAACCGCCGCAACGGAAGGGTCAGGGTGGGCGCCGGTTCGGCGGTGCTCTTCACCGAGGACGGATATCTGCTCACCAACTCCCACGTGGTGGCCGGAACGCAGAAAGGGCACGCGGTCTTCGGGGACGGGAGCCGGATGGAGCTTGAACTGGTGGGAACGGACCCGCTGTCCGATCTTGCAGTGGTCCACGGTTCGCGGCCCAAGGTCCCGCCCGCGGAATTCGGCGCCGCAGAGACCCTGCGCGTGGGGCAGCTGGTGGTCGCGGTCGGCAACCCGCTGGGACTGGCCGGTTCAGTCACCGCTGGTGTGGTCAGCGGCCTGGGCCGGGCCATCCCGGTCTGGTCCGGCGGCAACAGGCGGGTCATCGAGGACGTCATCCAGACAGACGCGGCCCTGAACCCCGGAAATTCCGGTGGAGCGCTCGCGGACACCCGCGCCAGGATCGTCGGCATCAACACCGCTGTAGCCGGTGCCGGCCTGGGGCTGGCCATACCGATCAACGCCACCACCCGCAGGATCATCTCCGCGCTGCTATCGGACGGGAGGGTGCGCCGCGCCTACCTGGGCCTTGTCAGCACCCCGATCCAGCTCAGCCCCAGCGCCCTGATCCGCAGCGGGCTGCGCGAAGGGCTCCGCGTGGTGGAGGTGCTGCCCGGTTCACCGGCCGGCAAGGCAGGCCTGTCGGCGGGCGACATCATAATCACAGCCGGAGGCCGCCCCGTCAGCAACGCCGAGAGCCTGCAGCGGCTCCTGTTTTCCGACGCCATCGGCGAGCCGCTCGATGTTGCCGTCCTGCGCGATGGCACCGAACTGCACCTCATCGCCGTCCCGGAGGAAATGACGGGCAACGGCGCGGCATGATGCGCGACGGCGGCCCGAACTGGGTGCCGCACACCTCGCCGCCGGGTCCTTCGACTGGGGGCTAAGGGCTGACCGACGGCGCTTCCACGTCCGCGATGCCCACGAAACGCGTCCCCACGCCGTCGTACTCACTCCGGACGCAGCCCGGGCGCACGGCAGGAACGTCGGAAGGCGCATGGTGGCTGCACACCACATAGGTGAAGTCCGGCCACCACTTCTTGGGGCGGGCCGCTTCCTCATAACCGCAGACGGCGCATTCCAGGTGAACCCACACGGGCCGCTTGCCCGTCCGGTTGGCACGCGACTGGACCAGCCAGGGCGGAGGATTGTCCAGGATGCCGCGGAGCTCGGCCTCCGTCATCCACTTGGGCAGGCCGTGGCGCTGAGCCATTTCCAGGGGAACATCAAGGGTTATTGCGGCGTCGCGTCTGCTGATCATCACCTTCCACCATACGGGAGGCCGCCAAATCGCAGGCCGGGGGACATCAATGGAAACAGCGCACTCAGGACGCCAGCGCAATGCCCGCGGCCGCCGCAGCAAAGCCAAGGCCCAGGTTGACTGCCACGTTCAGGGCCGCGGCACCGAACCGTGCTTCGCTGAGCAACCGGACGGTGGCGGTGGTCCACGAACTGAAAGTGGTGAGGCCGCCGGCCAGCCCGGTGGCCAGTCCCACCTGCCATTCGGCGCCCAGCCCCAGTCCGGCGGTCAGGCCGTGTGCCAGGCCGATGATGAAGCAGCCTACGGCGTTGACCACCAGCGTGGCCCAGGGCCAGTGCAGCGCGCCACGGCCATCCGTCCGGACGCTGCGGATGCTGCTGTGGTGGGCGAACCAGCTGTCGATCCCAAACCGCAGCAGCGCGCCGGCCATGCCAAAGACCCCCACCAGGGCTGCCGTGATCATCGCCGGACACGGTTCCGGGAGCTGAGCCGGTTTCGTGCGAGGAGCCTGCCGGACCGCCAGCCCAGGCCGGCGGCCGCGAGACCCAGGAGCAGCGACAGCCCCATGTACGTGAGCAATACGGGGTGCGCACCTGCACGTGCCAGCTGGTCGGAGGCGAAGATGACTGCGGAAAAGGTGGTGAAGGAGCCCAGCAGGCCCGGCCCGAGCCCTGCGCGCAGCCAGAAAGCCGTATGCGGGCGGGCCATCCAGATGGTGGTCAGCGCAGCCAGCGCGAAACTGCCGCTGATGTTGATGCTCAGCGTGGCCCACGGCACCGAGTTGGGCCCGTCCGGGAATGCCAGCCCCAGCCCATACCGCAGCTCACTGCCGAGCAGCCCGCCGACGGCAACAGCCAGCCACGCGCGGCCGTTGGGCATCGCCACGTCAGAGACCGTCCAGGACGCAGCCGGCATGCGGGGCGTCGGTGGAGACCCACAGCGCCGAAGCGATCTCATCGGCGAGGTCGTACTCGCGGACGCCGCCGGGACCACCGATCCGCACCACCAGGGCGCCGCCGAACGGACGCCGGCCCACCACCTCAACTTCCGCATCGAGGTCGATGTCCTGGGCGGCGAGGTAGCGGAGCAGTTCAGGGTTGTCGTCGCTGATCCGGGTGATCCTGCCGGTATGTCCCTGGTCCAGTTCGGCGAGCAGGTGTGCGCGCGGCATCAGCACCTGGCCGTCCGCTGTGGGGATTGGATCCCCGTGCGGGTCACGCTTCGGGTTCCCGAGCTTGGCCGCGACGCGTTCGATGAACGTATCCGACACGGCGTGTTCAAGTTGTTCAGCCTCATCGTGGACTTCGTCCCAGCTGTAGCCGAGCCGCTGGACAAGGTAGGTCTCGATCAACCGGTGGCGCCGGACCATGGCCAGGGCCAGCCGCAAGCCGGCCTCGGTCAGCGTTACGGCGCTGTACGGCTTGTGGTCCACCAGGCCCTGGTCCTTGAGCTTGCGGACCATTTCCGAAACCGAGGAATTTGCCACGCCAAGCCGCTGCGCCAGCTGGGAGGACGTGATGGGTTTGTCCTGCCACTCAGTGAATGAATAGATGACCTTGACGTAATCCTCGATCGAGGAGGAGGGCGCGCCGGTCTTCACACGGTCAAGCCTACCGGCTCGGCGGGGGCCGTACGGGATGCGCCGGTCATGCCTTGACGGCCCGCCACGACAGAGTGAGGTAGGGAAGGTCGAGTTCCTGGTGGGGGCTGTAGGCCAGGTGTTCGTGCAGGTACCAGTCCAGGTTGGCCAGGACCTTGGCCCGCGTCGCCTCGCCGGCCCGCAGGTAGTAGCTGCGTGACTTGGTGAGTTCCATCAGATCCGTGGTGCTGACTTTGTCCTCCCAGCGGGTGACGTGCCCTTCGAGCCCTTGGAATTCAGGTCCGACGACGGGTTTGTGGCCGGGCCGGTACACGTCACCTGCGTGCATGATCCGGGAGAGGCGGTGCACCCAGGGCACGGAGGTGTCCAGCTGGTTCCAGACCAGGCCGAGGGTTCCGTACGGCCGCAGGACGCGGGCCAGTTCGGTGCTTGCGGCCGGGGCGTCGCACCAGTGCCACGCCTGGGCAACGGTGACGACGTCGAAGCCGGCATCGGGCAGGCCTGTCGCCTCGGCAGTCCCGGGCACAGCCGTGGCAGCGGGGTAGTGTTCCTTGAGCTGGGTGAGCATGTCCGCGGAGGGGTCCACGGCCGTGACTGCCAGTCCCATGTCCAGCAACAACGCGGTGAATTTCCCGGTACCGGCGCCGGCGTCGAGGGCGTCATGGGCTCCGGCGGGCACCAGCCACCGGGCCGACTCTTCAGGGTAGCCGGGCCGGACGCGCTGGTAGTGCCTGCCGCCGTCCTGGAAGCTCTGTCCGAGCTCCCGGCGCCGCCCGTGATCGAGCTTGGGGCCACCCCGAACCACCCCTGGCCTCCTTCAGTCAACGCCTTGCGGTACCTTCCGAATCTACCGCATCCGCTGGACTTCTCAGTCGTCCGTGCAGGGGGCAGCGCCGGCCGTTCCCGGCGTGTTGGGGGCCCAATGCGGGTAGGTACGGGAATCGTTGACGGGTACCCAGCGGCCGGCGTCCACCACATAGTCCCATCCCAGTCCGTTGCTGCGCAGCGTCCGGATGCCGGCGAGCAGGCGCTCTGCATCCTCGAGCCGTGAGCCCACCCCGAAGCTTGCGCGGAGGGAACCGGATGGCAGGCCCAGGCGCTTCAGCAGGGGATGCGCGCAGAAGCGCCCGTCGCGCAGGCCCACACCGTGCTCTGCCGAGAGGTAGGCCGCCACCAGTCCTGCGTCGTAGCCCTCAACGGAGAAGTTGACCACGCCGATGGTGTCTGTTTCCGGGTTGGTGTCCTTGAAGATCTGGTGGACCGTGACGCCGTCGATGCCCTGGAGGCCCTCCACCAGGAAGGACCGGATGGCGGACTCGTGGGCATGCCAGCGTTCCTGGTCCAGTCCGGCGATGACCTGGGTGGCACGGGCAAGGGTTGCGGCCCCGAGGACGTTCGGCGAGCCCCCCTCGTGGCGGGCCGGTCCGGTGGCCCAGCTGACGCCGTCGAGCCGTGCTTCCTTGACGGCGCCGCCGCCGGCCAGGTGCGGGACGCCTGCGTCCAGCCAGTCGGGGCGTCCCACCAGGACGCCGGCGCCGAAGGGCGCGTACAGCTTGTGGCCGGAGAAGGCGAGATAGTCGACGCCGTCCGCGCTGATGTCCACCCGGCGGTGCGGGGCGAGCTGGGCCGCGTCCACCACGATCCGTGCCCCATGCTGGTGGGCCAGGGCGGCCAATGCACGGATGGGGAGGATTTCGCCGGTGACGTTGGAAGCGCCGGTGACGGCGAGCAGGCTGACGCCGCCCTGTTCCAGCTCGGCGCGGACGGCCTCAAGGGTGCCGGTGAGCGTGTCCGCGGCAACGATGCTGCGGTGCGGGACGCCCTGCCACGGCAGGAGGTTGGCGTGGTGTTCGATGTCCAGGTAGAGGACGTCGCCGTCGGGGCGGCCATCAGTCACCGGCAGGCAACCTGCCAGCAGGTTCAGCGAGTCGGTGGTGTTGCGGGTGAAGATGACCGAATCATCCGGGCGGCCGCCCACGAAGTCGCGGACGATGGTGCGCGCGTTCTCATACACGGAGGTGCTGATCTGGGAGGCGTAGCCGGCGCCGCGGTGGACGCTCGCGTAGTAGGGCAGGATCTCGTTCAGGTAGGCGGATACCACGGACAGTGCCGGGGCGGAGGCGCCGTAATCGAGGTTGGCGTACCGGACGTGGCCACCCGAAATCAGGGGCGCCTGGATCTCGGCGCCGGTGACGGCAGCGAGCGGCCGGCCGGCAACGGCCTGGCGTGCACCAGAAACGGCGGCTTCGGCAGTGACGGGCTGGGGAGATACGGTGGCAGTTGTCACAGAGACCTCACTTGGTTACAGGACTCCGGCATAGGGGAATCCGCGCTTGCCGTATCCGCTCCGGACCGGCCTGGTCGTCACCCGGGGCACCCCACCGCGAATGGAGGGTTGCCGGCCAGCAAACCGGGGTTTTGCGCTGGCACTCGTGACCTGCATAAAAGCGTAGGACATGGGGCGGCCCGGACTGAAGCCGCGGCAATTGTTAAGGGCTTTGTTACGCACTGCCGAATAAACGACGCCGGACACCTCCCCTGGAAGGCGTCCGGCATCGCAATATTCGTTTTCGCGGCTATTTCACGGGGAGGCTGCGGCAGTTACAGCAGATCATCCAGGTAGGGGTTGAGGCGGTGGAGCACCTCTGAGTGCAGGATCGAGTTCGTGGCCAGGGCGTTCCCGCCAAACGGGCCGTCCTCGCCTTCGAGCGAGGTGAACCGGCCGCCGGCCTCCACCACGATCGGCACCAGGGCGGCCATGTCGTAGAGGTTCAACTCCGGTTCGCAGGCGATGTCCACCGAGCCTTCGGCCACCATGCAGTACGACCAGAAGTCCCCATAGGCCCGGGTCCGCCAAACGTCCTCGGTGAGGCCGAGGAAATCATCCAGGTTTCCGCGTTCCTTCCAGCCCCCCAGGCTGGAGTAGGAGAGGGAGGCGTCGGAGAGTTTCGACACGTCCGACACGCGGAGACGGGTGGCTGCGGCAAGGGACCGTCCCATGTAGGCGCCCATGCCTTTCGCGGCCCACCAGCGCTTCCCAAGGGCCGGGGCGCTGACCACGCCCACCACCGGCTCGCCTTCGTCGACGAGGGCGATCAGCGTGGCCCAGACCGGAACGCCGCGGACGAAGTTCTTGGTCCCGTCAATGGGATCGATGATCCAACGCCGCGAACCGTGGCCGGTGCTGCCGAATTCCTCGCCCAGGACGGCGTCGCGGGGGCGTGAGCGGGAGAGCTGGCCCCGGATGGCTTCCTCGGCGGCCTTGTCGGCGTCGGTGACCGGCGTCAGGTCCGGCTTGGTCTCAACATGGAGGTCCTGTGCCTTGAAGCGGCTCATTGTCTGGTCATCCACGGAGTCGGCCAGGACATGGGCCAGGCGCAGGTCATCGTTGTAGCTCGAAGCGGGTTGGATCATGGTTCCAAACTACCGTCTGCGGACGCTTCTGCCGGGAGAACGCGTCAGTTGACGCTGCCGAGCTCCTTCGTTTCCTGTGCTTCCATCCTTGGGTCCGTACCGAGCAGCCGCCGCAATGATGCCAGCCGGGCCGCGCCCGTGGGACCTGCGTGTCCGCCCGCCACCCAGTCGTCGAGGCCGCAGTCCACCGCGGTTGCCGTGTGCTTGCAGCCCCGTTCACACTTCTCGATGCCGGGGGAGAGGTCCGGGAATGAGCGGAGGATCCGGTCCGGGTCCACATGCGCCAGGCCAAAGGAACGGATCCCGGGGGTGTCGATGATCCAGCTGCCGGGCGGCGCGTCTGCCAGCCGCAAGGCAAGCGCGGACGACGACGTGTGGCGGCCGCGTCCGGTCACAGCATTCACTCCGCCGGTGGCCCGCTCGGCGCCGGTCAGCGCGTTTACCATGGTGGATTTACCGACGCCGGAGTGCCCGAGCATCACGGTGACCTTGCCGTCGAGGTGGGCGCGCAGGGCGGCCACCGCCGCGCTGTCCAGCCGGGCCGAGAGGCCGTCGTCGGAGCGCGCGTCGATTCCCGAGGCCAGCGAGTCCGCGGTCCGGCTGATGATGACCGGGAAGTCCAGGTGGGTGTAGTTGGAGAGCAACTCCGCGGGGTCCTTGACGTCGGCCTTGGTAACCAGCAGGATCGGTTCGATCCCGGCGTCGTAGGCGGCCACGAGTGCACGGTCGATAAACCCTGTGCGGGGCTCCGGGTTGGCGGCTGCCACCACTATCACCAGCTGGTCGGCATTGGCCACCACCGCCCGCTCAACGGGGTCCGTATCGTCGGCGCTGCGGCGCAGGAGGGTGTGGCGGTCCTGGATCTTCACCAGCCGGGCCAGCGTGTCCGGGGCCCCGGACACGTCTCCCACGAGTGAGACGAAGTCGCCCGCAACCACGGGCGAGCGGCGAAGCTCGCGGGCACGCGCCGCAATCACCACGCGCTCGTTTGCCGAGTCCTCGCCCACCACCGCCGTGTACCGGCCGCGGTCCACGGTGATGATCCGCCCGGTGACGGCGTCGTCATGGCTGGGGCGGTCCTTCGTGCGGGGTCGGGAGCCTTTCTTGCTGGGGCGGATGCGAACGTCCGATTCGTCCCAGGAATCAGTGCTCCGCGCCACTGCCGCGCCCCTCCGGTCCGGTGACGGACGCAGTTCCCTGGGCCAGCATGTCTGCCCACAGTTGCGGGAAGTCCGGCATGGTCTTTGCGGTGGTGGCGATGTCCTCCACCTGCACGCCGTCCACTGCCAGTCCCAGGATTGCGCCGGCTGTGGCCATGCGGTGGTCCGCGTAGCTGTGGACGACGCCGGCGTGCAGCGGGGCGGGCCGGATCACCAGGCCGTCGCCGGTTTCTTCGGCGTCGCCGCCGAGCCGGTTGATCTCCGCCACCAGCGCCGCTAGCCGGTCCGTCTCGTGTCCCCTCAGGTGGGCGATCCCGCTGAGCCGGGAGGGGCCCGTAGCGAGGGCACACAGTGCTGCCACCGTGGGAGCCAGTTCACTGGTATCAGCGAAATCGCCGCCCTTGATCTCCGGGCCGCCGGTGACAGTCAGGACGCCGTCAGCCAGGGTGACGCTGGCGCCCATGCTGGCCAGTATATTGCGCCAAAGGTCACCCACCTGCCGGGTTTCCGCCGGCCAGTTGGGGATCCGGACCGTACCCCGTGAGGCCAGGGCCGCCGCCAGGAAGGGACCTGCATTGGAAAGGTCCTGCTCGATCCGCTGGTCCAAGGCACGGATGGGGCCCGGTGCCACCACCCAATGGTTGGGAACGGAGTCGTCAACCGACACGCCGGCACTCCGCAGGACGGCCACCGTCATATTGATGTGGTCCAGGCTGGGGACGGGCTTACCCACGTGTTCCAGGTGCAGGCCCTCGTCGAACCGTGCCCCCACCAGGAGGAGGGCGGAGACGAACTGAGAGGAGGCGCTGGCATCGATCACCAGGTGGCCGCCACGGACCGCGCCCGTGCCTTCCACCACGAAGGGGAGCGACGACGGCGCGCTGCCATCTTCCGCGGAAACGGCCACTCCCAAGGCTTTGAGGGCCTCGATGATGGTTCCCATGGGCCGGTTGCGGGCATGGGGATCGCCGTCGAACACGCTGGCTCCGCTGCGGAGCGCCGCCAGCGGCGGGACGAACCGCATGAC
Source organism: Arthrobacter sp. B1I2 (assembly GCF_030816485.1). NCBI lineage: Bacteria > Bacillati > Actinomycetota > Actinomycetes > Micrococcales > Micrococcaceae > Arthrobacter > Arthrobacter sp. B1I2. The sequence continues at coordinate 2,634,376 of NZ_JAUSYC010000001.1, forward strand.
GGTACCCGCAAGTCCGCAGTCGATCCTGGCCAGGGACGCCGGCGCCGCAGCCGGCAGCGGAACCACCTCCAGGTCAGGCCCAAAGGCGCCGTCCCCAGGCACTTCGGTGATGACGGCACCGAGCTGCCGGAGCGCGTCGATCATGAGGGCGGAGTCCCTGGAATGCAGGGGCGCCCGCAGCCGGGACGGCCCCTCCGCAAGGGCTGCCAGGACCAGGTACCTGTTGGTCAGGGATTTCGATCCGGGCACCGTCACGGTGGCATTCACGGGCCGGGACGCAAAAGGTGCGGCCCAGTGCTGGACAGGTGTTCCGGATCCGTCCCGGGTGGCAGCTGCTGCGGTCATTCGTGTTTATGCTCCCGTGGCGTGTTCGACGGCGCGGCGGACAGCCTTGTCTGCTTTGGTCAACTTTTTGCTGGTGGTCTTGCGGGCATCGGCAGCCAGGTGCGAGGCGTTCCGCCGGGCGTCGGCGGCCAGGTGCTCGGCGCGCCAGGCCAGGCCGGGCTTCCCGGCGGTGTCCACGGAAGCGAGCAGGGCGCCGCCCGACAGCGAGAGGTTCTTGAGCAGCTGGTTCCGGCGGCTTTCGCGCCCTTCCTTGCTGCTGATATCCGCACTGCGCCACTCAACGAAGGTGTTCAAAAGCGAAATCACCGTCAACAGAGAAGCGGAGAGCCGGGAGAACTTGCCAAGACCGAACAGGACGCCGGCCCCCACCTGGGTTCCGCCGATGACACGGGCAAGGGTCTTGTCGCTGGCCTGGATGGGGAGCGAGGCTGCAGCCTTGCGCAGCAGCGGTGAGAGCTGCTGTGCGGTGTCGTCGGAGTTCCTGAGCTTATCCAGTCCGGCAAGAACGAAACTGGATGCAAGCATGGGCCGTGCGAGCGTTCGGACAAAGGGCATGGATTTCCTCCTGGATGGACGAGCCGCGCCGAGCGGCGGAGTCGGTCCTAGTCTTGCACTTTTAGGGAATATTTGCCCGCGGGAGGCGGTTATTGAAGTCGGGTCCACGACATGGGCCCCGACGATCATTCACCCGATACGGAGCGGAGTTGGCCTTGGGGAAGGTGTTGGACGGAACCAGACAGGCGGGCCCGGTGGCAGTGGATAAGCTGGCCGCCGAGCCGCCGGAGTACGGCATGCCCCGGGCAGGGAGCCTGACAGTAGACTTGAAGGCAATGAGCACCCTGGATCCGGCCGTTGCGGCCATGTATGAGGCTTCCCCCGGCGAAGTAAACGGCAGGGCAGGCACCGCGCCGGTGCCTGCCGAACAGGCAGGTCCTGGTTCGTTGGCCGCAGAAGCGGAGACCGATGACGGCACGCTGGACGTTTCCACGGAGAGCGTGGAGCAGCGTCGGCTTCGCTTTGAGCGGGACGCGATGCAGTACGTGGACCAGCTGTATTCCGCGGCTATGCGCATGGCCCGGAACCCGTCCGACGCGGAGGACCTGGTCCAGGAGGCCTACACGAAGGCTTTTTCGGCGTTCCATCAGTACAAGCCGGGCACTAACCTCAAGGCCTGGCTGTACCGGATCCTGACCAACACGTACATCAACCTCTACCGCAAGAGGCAGCGTGAGCCGTTGCAGTCCAACTCCGACACCATCGAGGACTGGCAGCTGGCACGGGCGGAGTCGCACACGTCCAGCGGACTGCGCTCGGCCGAGGCCGAAGCTCTGGACCACCTTCCCGACTCGGACGTGAAGCGGGCGCTGCAGGACATTCCGGAGGAGTTCCGCCTGGCGGTCTACTTCGCTGACGTGGAGGGCTTCGCCTACAAGGAAATTTCAGACATCATGAACACGCCTATCGGCACCGTGATGTCCCGGCTCCACCGCGGCCGGCGAATGTTGCGGGACATGCTCGCGGAATACGCCGCCGAGCGGGGATTCAAAACGGCCGCTGATGCCTCGAATGCGGCAGGAAGCAAAGCACAGGAGAACAGGAAATGAGCGACTGCCAGGGATTGGGCGATTGCGACGATACCCGGATGCAACGCATCTACGAATACCTTGACGGGGCGCTGACCCGCGAGGACCTCACCGAAATCAAGAACCACCTTGATGACTGCCCTGAGTGCACGGAGCAGTATGACCTGGAGTGCGTTATCCGCAACATGGTCAAGCGTTCCTGCACGGAGTCCGCTCCGGACAATCTGAAGAACGCCATCCTGGACAGGATCCACTCCATCCGTACCGTGGAGGCGTAGGTACGAGCCTCGCCCTGTGCGGATCAGGTGTGTGGGAGCAGGGACGCAAACAGCAAAGGACCCCGGAAGCCAATTGGCGTCCGGGGTCCTTCGCTTGAACCGTAGTTCCTGGCATTTGCCTAGGTGTTGGGGCGCTTCCCGTGGTTCGCGCCGCCACGCTTACGGTCACGACGCTTGCGTGCACGCTTGCTCATAGCTGGCCTCCTTACTGTTGGTACTCAAAAGAGCTGCCCTCAAGTCTCCCACATGATGTGGCGGCCCGCGAACCGGGAAGGGCGGATGACCTGCGGCAGTGCGGCAGGACGCGAAGGACCAGGAGACGAAGGACTAGGACTGGAGGGTGCTGCGGATGGCCACGCGGGCCTCGTCCAGGACCGTCCTGACGGTTTCCAGCGTGACGGGGCTGATGGGGTGCCGCCGCGCCTGCCGGCGCAGGTCAGCGCAAAGCTCGTCGCGGAACTTCTGCAGCATCAGCTCCACATCAAGCCGTTGCGCAGAGAGGGCGATGCTGTTCTCCACGCCGGCCAAGTCCTCCCGGCGCCGGTCAAGCTCGGCAAGGCCGGCTGCCGTGATGCGGTAGTTGGTGCGCCGTCCGGCAGGCTCGGTGGCCACCAGGCCGTCTTCCTCGAGCTTGCCCAGGCGGGGGTAGATGGTTCCGGCGCTCGGCGAATAGGTGCCGCCGGACCGGTCCTTAAGCGCCTTGATGAGCTCGTAGCCGTGCTTTGGCCCGCTTTCCAGCAGCGCCAGGAGATAGAGGCGCAACGCACCGTGTGCGAAGACGGGCGGCATCAGCCTTGCGCTTCCCCGTCGCCGTCAATGGGTGCAGGAGCGTGGAAGATGGTGGTCTTGCCGGACACTGAGTTGGTCCGGGCGAGCATCAGTTGCCCGTCCGGTCCGGCGATGGTCTCCATTTTGCCATTGGCCAGCAGGTACTGGTGGCCGTCAAGAATCACTGCTCCGCCGGCGGACTTTGCCACGATGTCAATGCCAACGTCATGTGGCAGCCTGATGGTGAGGTCCCCGGACACGGAGTTGGAGCCGAAGTCCCGGGTGAAATCGAGCAGGTCGAAGCTGAGGTGGCCGCTGACGGTGTTGGTGCGCACGTTGGTGAAGTGGCCGGAGGCGGTGACCTCACCGGAGACACTCTTGGCGGTGAGCACGCCGCGGTGGTTTCTGACAAGCACGCTGCCGCTGATGGTGTTGATCTGCAGCTCTCCGGACGTACCCTCCGCCACCACGGAACCTGACACCGTGTTCAGCCGGACGCGGGCGGAGACGCCGGATACCAGTCCTTCACCGCTGACGGTGCCGGCCTCCACCTCCACACCGTGGGGGACGGCGACGGTGATGAGCGCGGAATTGTCGCTGGTGTGGTTGACCGTTTCCATGAGGTTTTTGAACCAGCCGTGGGCGCCGTGCAGTTGATGCCGGATTTCCAGCCTGCCGCTGTTCAGTGACACGGCCACTGGATCGCCGTGGACCTCAGCGAGCTCCAGCCGAACCACTGGTTCGGCATGCGTCACGACTTCGAACCTGCCCCGGACTATTCCCAGCTTCAGGGACGTCACGCCCTCGATCTCGATGGATTGCGGGCCGTCAACGGTCCAGTTTCCCTCGGCCATGGTTCCCCTCCAAAAGCGATATATCGCGTTGCCCCTTCAACGTATCGCCGCCACCGGGTGGGGTCAAGATATATCTCGAAAGGGTTACTGGGGCGCTTCCATGCCCAGCCACTGGAACCAGCCGCGGTGCAGCACCAGCCATGCCATGAGGCCGTACCCGGCCTGGCCGGGCGTTCCGTTGTTGGCCGCGAGGTCCTGGCGCCACTGTTCGTGGTTCAGAAGTGGCGAGAACGTGTCGACGTAGAGGTGCTTGCGGCGGGTGGTGACGTCGGCGAAAGCGGTGTTCAGTTCGTCAAGCCGCCGGTTCTGGGCCGGATCAAGTGTGGGCGGCGGCCCCACCACGAAAACCTCGATCCGGTTCTGGGAGGCCGAGTCCAGGATGTTGGCCAGGTTCAGCCTGCTCCGTGCAGTGGAGAGGCCGAATTCGATGTCCCGCCCGGAAAGCCCGATGACCAGCCGGTTCTCTGCCTGGTTACTGAAACGCCGGCCTGCTTCGCCCAGCCAGCGTGCAGCCAGACCCTCGGTACCTTCCTGCGGACAGGGGAGGGCATAGCTTTCCAGAAGCATGCCGTCCTGGGGAGTGCGGGCCAGGACGCGGCCCAGCCAGCCAAGGGCCCTGGGATCGCCCAGTCCGGCCAGCAGTTCGTCTCCTACAGCTGCGATCCGCAGCTTCCTGTCTTCCACGCGTTCCTCTTTACTTCGGTACGGGCTTACTTCGGTACGGACGCTGCCACCGTCGCCGCCGCGGCTGCGGAGGTACGGGGCGGCGCTGTCCATCCATTAAACAGAACTGCCCGGCCGGGGTCTGGTATTTCGACTCCGGCCGGGCAGCCTTACTGCTTACTTCCGCGCAAATGCCTGCTTCAGCAGGACATCCTGCTCTGCAGCGTGGCGCTTCATGGAACCGGCAGCAGTGGAGGCGGATGCCGGACGTGAAACCAGCCGGACCCGGCGGTCCAGCATCTCCGGCAGGTTCAGGCCGATGAAAGGCCACGGCCCCTGGTTGGCTGGTTCGTCCTGGGCCCACACCACTTCGGCGTTGGGGTACTTGGCGAGTTCCGCCGCGATCTCCTCGTGCGGCAGCGGGTAGAGCTGCTCCACTCGGACGATGGCGGTGGTCTTGTCGCCGGTCTTCTGCCGGGTGGACAGGAGATCGTAGTACAGGCGGCCGGAGACCAGGAGCACGCGTTCGACGGCGGTGGCCGGCAGCTGCTCATGCTCACCGATGACGGGGCGGAAGGTGCCGGTGGTGAAGTCCTCCACGGAGGAGGCGGCGGCCTTCAGGCGCAGCAGCTGCTTGGGCGTGAAGATGATCAGCGGCTTGCGCGGGCGGCTGTACGCCTGGCGGCGCAGCAGGTGGAAGTGCGAGGCCGCCGTGGTGGGGTTGGCCACGATCATGTTGTCTTCCGCGCACAGTTGCAGGAAGCGCTCGATCCGGGCCGAGGAGTGGTCCGGGCCCTGGCCTTCGTAGCCGTGCGGGAGCATCAGGACCAGCGAGGAGCGCTGGCCCCACTTCTGCTCTGCCGAGGAAATGAATTCGTCGATGATGGTCTGTGCACCGTTGACGAAGTCACCGAACTGGGCTTCCCAGAGAACCAGGGCGTCCGGGCGTTCCACGGAGTAGCCATACTCGAAGCCCATGGCAGCGTATTCGGACAGCAGCGAGTCGTAGATCCACAGCTTGGCCTGGTCATCGGAGAGGTTGCCCAGCGGCAGCCATTCCTTGCCATTGGCGCGGTCATGGAAGACGGCGTGGCGCTGCACGAACGTGCCGCGCCGTGAGTCCTGGCCGGCCAAACGTACGGGGACGCCTTCCATGATCAGGGAACCGAAGGCCGCGATCTCGCCGAAGCCCCAGTCGATGCCGCCCTCGCGGGACATCTGCTCGCGCTTTTCCAGCAGCTGCTTGAGCTTGGGGTGGACGGTGAAGCCGTCGGGGATCTCGACGTGTGCCTTGCCGATCCGGGCCAGGGTCTCGGTGCTGATGGCTGTGGAGGCCGGTGCGCTGACGCTGGAATCGGACTGCTGCGCCATGGGCCGCTCAATGTCGGACACGGCAGCGGAATCCGCCGTAACGATCGGGATCGGGGAGGTCTGCGCGGCGTGGGTCTCGGCGAAGACCCGCTCCAGCCGTTCCTGGTAGTCGCGGAGCAGCTGCTCGGCTTCTTCCTCGGTGATGTCCCCACGGCCGATGAGCGACTCGGTGTACAGCTTCCGGACGGAGCGCTTGGCCTCGATGAGGTTGTACATGAGCGGCTGGGTCATCGAAGGGTCGTCGCCCTCGTTGTGGCCACGGCGGCGGTAGCACACCATGTCGATGACAACGTCCTTGTGGAAGCGCTGACGGAACTCGTAGGCGAGCTGGCCAATGCGGACAACGGCCTCGGGGTCGTCACCGTTCACGTGGAAGACCGGCGCCTGGATCATCTTGGCAACGTCCGTGGAGTACGTGGACGAGCGCGACGACGACGGGGCCGTGGTGAATCCGACCTGGTTGTTGACCACGATGTGGATGGTTCCGCCGGTACGGTAGCCGCGCAGCTGGGACAGGTTGAGCGTTTCGGCAACCACGCCCTGGCCGGCGAAGGCAGCGTCGCCGTGGACCATGATGGGCAGGACGGGGAAAGATTCGCCCTGGTCCAGGCGGTCCTGCTTGGCCCGGACGATGCCCTCGAGGACGGAGTCCACTGCTTCCAGGTGCGACGGGTTGGCGGCGAGATAGACCTTGGTTTCCTTGCCGTTGTCCGACGTGAAGGTGCCTTCGGTGCCCAGGTGGTACTTCACGTCACCGGAGCCCTGGACGGAGCGCGGATCCTGCGTGCCTTCAAACTCGCGGAACACCTGGGCGTAGGTCTTGCCGGCGATGTTCGTCAGGACGTTCAGGCGGCCGCGGTGGGCCATGCCGATGGCAACCTCGTCCAGGCCGTTGTCGGCGGCATCGGACATGATGGCGTCCAGCAGCGGAATCAGGGACTCGCCGCCTTCCAGCGAGAAGCGCTTCTGGCCAACGAACTTGGTCTGCAGGAAGGTTTCAAAGGCCTCGGCAGCATTCAGCTTCGAGACGATCCGCAGCTGCTCCTCGCGGCTGGGCTTGGAGTAGGGGTGCTCCAGCTGGTCCTGGAACCACTTGCGCTCGGCAGGCTCCTGGATGTGCATGTATTCGATGCCGGTGGTGCGGCAGTAGGCGTCACGCAGGACCCCGAGGATGTCACGGAACTTCAGCATCGGCTTGCCGCCGAAGCCGCCGGTGGGCCATTCGCGGTCCAGGTCCCAGAGGGTCAGGCCGTAGGTGAGGACGTCGAGGTCCGGGTGCTTGCGCTGCACGTACTCCAGCGGATCGGTGTCCGCCATGAGGTGCCCGCGCACGCGGAAGGAGTGGATCAGCTGCTGGATCCGGGCCACCTTGTTGATCTCGTCGGCAGGATCCACCTGCAGGTCCGGGCTCCAGCGGACGGGCTCGTAGGGGATGCGCAGGGCTTCGAAGATCTCGTCGTAGAAGTTCTGTGCACCCAGCAGCAGCTGGTGCACCAGCTTGAGGAACTCGCCGCTGCCTGCGCCCTGGATGACCCGGTGGTCGTAGGTCGAGGTCAGGGTGAGGACCTTGCTGATGGCGTTCTGCGCGATGATCTTTTCGCTGGCGCCCTGGAATTCGGCGGGGTAGTCAAGGGCGCCGACGCCGATGATGGCCGCCTGGCCCTTGGAGAGGCGCGGTACCGAGTGCACCGTGCCGATGCCGCCGGGGTTGGTGAGGGAGACCGTGGTGCCCTGGTGGTCCTCGGCTGTGAGCTTGCCGTTGCGGGCCCGCTTGATGAGGTCCTCATAGGTGTGCCAGAACTCGGCGAAGTTGAGGGTCTCGGCCTTCTTGATGTTCGGGACCATGAGCAGCCGGGTGCCGTCGGGCTTGGGCATGTCGATGGCGATGCCGAAGTTGACGTGCGCCGGCTGGACCGCAACAGGCTTTCCGTCCACTTCGTCGTAGTACACGTTCATCGACGGGAACTGGGACAGGGCGCGGATCACGGCGTAGCCGATGAGGTGCGTGAAGGAGACCTTGCCGCCGCGGGCGCGTGCCAGGTTGGAGTTGATAACCACCCGGTTGTCGATGAGCAGCTTGGCCGGAATCGCGCGGACGCTGGTGGCGGTGGGCACCTGGAGGCTGGTGACCATGTTGGTGGCGATGGCCTTGGCCGGTCCGCGGAGGACGGAGACGACGTCCTCCTCCGGTGCGGTGGGGGCCTTGACGTTCTTGGGCAGCTGCGCCGGAATGGGCTGTGAGCCGGTTCCGGCTTCGGTCTTCTTGCCGCCGTCGCGCGCTTCCGTGGCAGGGGCCTTCTTGACAGGTGCCTGGGCCGCGGCGGGAGCGGCCGGGGCAGCGGCTGCGGGTGACGCAGGGGCAGCAGCGGCAGGGGCTGCGGCCGGCGACGGTGCCGGAGCAGCGGGTGCCGTCTTTACGACAGGGAGTTCCCGGGTAGGGGGGTGGGCGGCGTGCGCCGAATTTCCGTTGGAAGAAGAACCGTTGCCCGAGTCGAAGGATTCAAAGAGCGGCCACCACTTGGCGTCCACTGCGTTCTTGTCCTGCTGGTACTGCTCGTACAGTTCGTCCACGAGCCACTCGTTTCCGCCAAATTCCTCTGGTAGACGGTGGCTTGGCTGCTCTGGCACTTGAAATACGCCTCTTCCATGAGTTTGATTTCTCTTTGGCCCCCCGGTGCTTCAGCACTACGTTCGAACCAGTCTCTGTCCTCTGAACCCGGACCTTTGCAAGTCTAGTGAGCATCCTGTCTTAACTGCCAATAAGGGTGACCCAAATCATGAAGTGACGAACAAAGGCCCAAATGTGGCGGTCATCCGCGGTCCGACAGGTGCCGCGTGACAGTCAGCGGAAGGGCGTTTGACGCCGGAAATCCGCGCATTTCCGGGTGCGCTGCCGCGCGTCCAGTGGCGGCACCGCTCCTGTAGACTGAAATTCTTATGGACAGTAAATCTAGGTGCCGGCCTGGGCGCTGTCAGCGGAGCTCCAAGAGAAGCGCCGCGCAGTCCGCCCCCAGAGCCGGCAAACCCCGACAACGCGCCCATCACCAGCCAGCGGCCCAGCTTGCCGCAACCCGCCCGGACCAGGTGTCCGGATCGGCTGATCATCCTCCGCCGGGTCGAAGCAGCTTGCCCACTCCGCGATTACTTACCCTTCCGGCGGTCTCCGCACTTCAGGCGGGATGCTGAATGGAGTGGCTCCTCCTGGCAGCAGGCTTGCTGCTGATCGCCGGCACCGGATTCTTCGTGGCCGTCGAGTTCTCCCTCATCGCCCTGGACCAGCCCACCGTCCAGCGTGCAATTGACGACGGCGACGCCGGCGCGGTGCCGTTGCTCACCTGCCTCAAATCCCTGTCAACCCAGCTGTCCAGTTGCCAGCTCGGCATCACCCTGACCACGCTGCTCACCGGCTACGTCATGGAACCCTCGGTGGGGCGCCTCCTCGAGGCGCCGCTGGCCGCCGTCGGACTTCCGGACGTGGCAGTGCAGTCCGTCTCGCTCATCCTGGCGATGGTGGTGGCAACGCTGCTGTCCATGCTCCTGGGCGAGCTGGTGCCGAAAAACATGGCAATCGCGCTGGCGTTTCCCGTAGGCCGGGCGCTGGCCGGGCCGCAGCTGGTTTTTACGGCGATCTTCAAACCGGCCATCCTGGTCCTCAACGGCTTTTCCAACAAGGTCCTCAACGTTTTCGGCCTGGAAGCCAAGGAGGAAATTTCCGGCGCACGGACACCGGCGGAGCTGGCGTCGCTGGTCCGCAGGTCCGCCGCGATGGGAACGCTCGACGCCGGGACCGCCAACTTCATCGCCCGCACCCTGGATTTCTCCACCCGGACGGCCGCGGATGTCATGACGCCGCGCATCCGGCTGGAGACCATTGACGCGGGCCAGCCAGTCTCGGATGTGGTGGACGCAGCGCGCAGGACCGGTTACTCCAGGTTCCCCGTTATTGGTGATTCCGCCGATGACATCCGCGGACTGGTGCACGTCAAGAAGGCTGTCGCCGTGCCGTGGGACCGGCGCCGGAACCTTGAAGCGGGTGCCATCATGACGGAGGTCCTGCGCGTACCCGAGACCATCCACCTCGATGCACTGCTGGCCGAGCTCCGGGAGGGAAACCTCCAGCTGGCCGTGGTGCTTGATGAATACGGCGGCACTGCGGGCATCGCCACCCTTGAGGACCTCGTGGAGGAAATCGTGGGCGAGGTGGCAGACGAGCACGACAGGGTACGCCCGGGGCTCCTGCAAAGCGCCTCCGGCGACTGGTACTTCCCCGGACTCCTCCGCCCGGATGAGTTGTCCGAACAGATTCCAGGGCTGAGCGTTCCGGACGAAGCTGCATACGAAACCGTAGGCGGCTACGTCATGAGCGAGCTCGGCAGGATCGCCGTTGTGGGGGACACCGTCCCGGTGGGCGGCGGAACGCTCAGCGTCACCAGGATGGACGGCCGCAGGATCGACCGCATCTGCTTCCACCCCGCGGATGAACCTGCTGCGCAGGGCGCCAATGACAGGAGCAAGCCATGAGCGACTGGGCCGGAATACTCTGGCTGGGCTTCCTCCTGCTGGGCAACGCCTTTTTTGTGGCCGCGGAATTCGCCATTATGTCCGCCCGCCGCAGCCAGATAGAGCCTTTGGCCGACGCCGGGTCCAAGCGGGCACAGACCACCCTGCGCGCCATGGAGAACGTCTCGTTGATGCTGGCCTGCGCGCAGCTGGGCATCACTGTGTGTTCGCTGCTGATCCTGCTGGTGGCCGAGCCCGGCCATCCACCACCTGCTCGCGGTCCCGCTGGAGATGCTGGGGCTGCCGATGGAGATCGCCGACGTCGCGGCCTTCGCAGTGGCCCTGATGCTGGTTACCTTCCTGCACGTGACGTTTGGCGAGATGGTGCCCAAGAACATTTCGGTGTCCGTGGCGGACAAAGCCGCACTGTTCCTGGCCCCGTCCCTGTTGTTCATCTCCCGGCTGGTCCATCCGGTGATTTCAGTCCTCAACTGGTCGGCCAACCACATCCTCAAACTGATGCGGATCGAGCCCAAGGACGAGGTGACGTCCTCCTTCACGCTGGAGGAGGTGCAGTCGATTGTCCAGGAGTCCACCCGCCACGGTTTGGTGGACGATGACGCCGGGCTCATCACCGGTGCGCTGGAGTTCTCGGAGCACACGGCGGAGGACATCATGGTGCCGCTCGAAAACCTCGTCATGCTCGGGGCTTCCACCACCCCGGTGGAGTTTGAGAAGGCCGTCAGCCGTACGGGTTTCTCCCGGTTCCCCATGCTGGATGACGAGGACATGCTCTACGGCTACCTCCATGTCAAGGACGTGCTGTCCATTCCGGAGTCTGCCTACGAACTGCCCATTGCCGAGAGCCGCATCAGGTCGCTGGCAAACCTGGCCCTGGCCGATGAGATCGAAAAGGCCATGTCCGTCATGCAGCGCACCGGATCCCACCTTGCGCGGGTGATCGGCCCCGACGGCAAAACGCGCGGTGTCCTTTTCCTTGAAGACGTCATTGAACAGCTCGTCGGGGAGATCCGGGACGCGACGCAGGCCAGAGGCATCCGCAGGCTGGGCCAGCCGAACGGAAGCTGACCATGCCGGGCGCCCTCCCGGCCGGGAAGGGCGCCCAGCGGCGGGTGTCCCACTGCGGGGGAGTCGACCTAAATAGGAATCATTCGCATTTACGTATAGGCTTGCACTGTCATCCTCCCCATCTGAGTGAACTGAGGTTTTCCGTGCGCCGTACAGCCGCTGCCAGCTCTTTCCTTGCCGCCTTTACGGGCCTTGGCCTTTTGCTGGGCGCATGCAGCCCCCAGCCGGCCGGGACGCCCGCTTCCGCGCAGGGGATCAACGTCGTGGCCTCAACGAACGTCTACGGCGACATTGCAAAGACAGTTGGCGGGGACAAGGTCAACGTCACCGCGATCATCAACAGCGCCGGCCAGGATCCGCACTCCTACGAGGCAACCGCCCAGGACCGTCTCACCGTTTCCAAGGCGCAGCTGGTCATTGAAAATGGCGGGGGCTATGACGACTTCCTCCATACCCTGGTGGAGGCCGGCAAGCTTGACAGCGGCTCGGTGCTGACCGCCGTCGAAATCTCCGGCCTTGCCCACCCGGAAGAGGAAACGCCTGCAGCGGCGGGGCCGGCGGCAGAGGGTTCCGATGCGCACGACCACGGCGACTTCAACGAGCACGTCTGGTACAGCCTGCCGGCCATGGAACGGGTGGCCGACAGCATCGCGGAAAAACTCGCCACGCTGGATCCCGGTTCTGCCGCTGCATTCACAGCCAACGCCGAAACCTTCAAGTCCTCCCTGTCCGACCTGCACAGCAAGCTGGACGCCCGCAAAGGCGCCGCAGGCGGGGGCCAGGTTGCAGTCACCGAACCTGTTCCGCTCTACCTGCTCGAAGACGCCGGCCTGAAGAACGCCACACCGCAGCAGTACACCGCAGCGATCGAAGAAGGCAGTGATGTCCCACCCGCCGCCATGAAGGACGCCACTGACCTGGTAGCTTCCAAGACGGTGCGGCTTCTGGCCTACAACGCACAGACGGAAGGTCCACAGACGGAAGCTCTGAAGAAGGCGGCCGAAGCCGCAGGCGTTCCGGTGGTGGACTTCACTGAAACCCTGCCTGAGGGCAAGACCTACCTGCAGTGGATGACGGACAATGTGAACAACATCAGCAAAATTCTGGAGACAAATTAAGTGAAATCCGTCGTCAGCCTCAACGGGGCGTGCCTCAAGTTCGGCCAGCGCACGCTCTGGGAGGACCTGGACCTGGAGATCAGGCCCGGCGAGTTCTTCGCCGTCCTGGGCCCCAACGGCAGCGGCAAGACCAGCTTCCTGAAAGTCCTGCTGGGCCTGCAAAAGCTGCACTCCGGACAAGTGTCCTTGGGCGGACGGCCGGTGGAACGCGGCAGCAGCCTGATCGGCTACATCCCCCAACAGAAGTCCTTTCCGCAGGACACGCCGATGCGGGCCCGCGACCTGGTGGCACTGGGAGTGGACGGGCACCGGTGGGGTTTCCGGCTTTCGGCGGGCAAGACAAACCGCCGGGTGGACCAGCTCCTGGAGCTGGTGGGCGCCTCCGACTACGCCAAAGTGCCGGTTGGCCAGCTCTCCGGCGGAGAACAGCAGCGGCTCCGGGTAGCGCAGGCGCTGGCCACCGATCCGCAGGCGCTGCTCTGCGACGAGCCGCTGCTGTCCCTTGACCTGCACCACCAGCAGGCAGTCAGCGCCCTGATCAACAAACAAAGCCGCGAACACAACAGCGCCGTTGTTTTCGTCACCCACGAAATCAATCCCATCATCGACTATGTGGACCGGGTCCTGTACCTGGCAGGGGGACGGTTCCGGGTGGGGACGCCGGAAGAGGTGATGACCACGGAAGTGCTCTCGGACCTGTACGGCAGCCAGGTGGAGGTGATCCACGCCAACGGGCGGATCGTCGTCGTTGGCCTTCCCGATGCAACCACCCACCACCACGCCGCGGCCGACGCCCTGGCGCGGGAGGTTGCGTAATGGACGCCGACAGCATCCTGGGGGCCATCTTCAACTTTGACAACTACGGCGAACTGCTGGTGCTGGTCCAGAACTCCATCTGGGCGGGCGCCATCCTGGGGCTCCTTGGCGGCCTCGTAGGCACATTCGTCATGAAGCGCGACCTTGCCTTCGCGGTCCACGGCATCTCTGAACTTTCCTTCGCGGGCGCTGCCTTTGCCCTGCTGGTCGGCGCGGATGTGGTGTTTGGCTCGCTCATCGGATCAGTGGCGGCAGCCCTGCTGCTGGGCCTGATGGGAGTCCGGGCAAGGGACAAGAACTCAACCATCGGGGTGATCATGCCATTCGGCCTGGGACTCGGAATCCTGTTCCTGTCCCTCTATCAGGGCCGCGCCGCGAACAAGTTCGGGCTCCTCACCGGGCAAATCGTCTCCGTGGACACCGTCCAGCTCCAGGCGCTTGCCGGCACGGCCGTCGTCGTCATGGCCGTCCTGCTGGCCATCTGGCGGCCGCTCAACTTCGCCAGCGTGGATCCCGAGCTCGCCGAGGCGCGGGGAGTCCCGGTCCGCACGCTGGCCATCGTGTTCATGGTCCTCCTGGGGGTCAGTGTGGCCCTGTCCATCCAGGTGGTTGGCGCCCTGCTGGTGCTTGCCTTGCTGATTACCCCTGCGGCCGCGGCACTGCGGGTCACGTCCTCTCCGGTAGCGGCGGTGGTCCTGAGCGTCGTCTTCGCGGTGGCTGCAACGGTGGGCGGCATCCTGCTGGCATTGGGCGGCCGGATCCCCATCAGCCCCTACGTCACCACGCTGTCATTCCTGATCTACGTCGTGTGCCGCGCCATCAGCTCGGTGCGCGACGCGCGGGGGATCAACGGGCGGGTCCTTACAGCTTCCCGGCAGCCTTAAGGGCGGTGCAGTCGGGGCACAGGCCGAAAATCTCCACCGTATGGTCCACCTCGGTGAATCCATGCTCGGCGGCCGTGCGCACCGCCCACGTTTCGACGGCGGGCGCTTCCACCTCCACTGCCTTCCCGCAGTTCCTGCACAGCAGGTGATGGTGGTGGGCGGTCACTGCGCAGCGCCGGTACACCGCCTCGCCGTCGCCATTGCGCAGCACATCCACCAGGCCTTCGTCGGCGAGGGACTGCAGGATCCGGTAGGCGGTGGCGAGTGAAACGGATACGCCCTGGTTCTGCAGGATCCGGTACAGCTCCTGCGTGCTGACAAAGTCGTCCAGGTGGTCCAGGGCCGCACTGACGGCCTTGCGCTGCTTGGTAACGCGCTGTTCCCTGCCGCCTCCTGCCGGGGATGGGGCGGCGGAATCAGCCTTGACGCCGATCGGCATGGACGAACTCGCTTCCGTGGGGGGCAAACATCAAGATTACCAGCCGCAGCTTCGTGGACAGGGTCCGTGGACAGGGTTCCGGGATGGACCCTAGGCTGGCGCTATGAAGCTGACCAAATACACCCATGCCTGTGTCCGGCTCGAGAAGGAAGGCGGCGTCCTGGTCCTCGATCCCGGCACCTTTTCCGAATCGGCCGAGGCGCTGTCGGGGGCGCAGGCGGTCCTGGTGACGCACGAACACGCGGACCATATTGATACCAAAGCCGTGGTGGCCGCCCTGGAATCGAACAGGGATCTGGCACTTTATGCGCCGGAAGGCGTTGCCGGCCAGCTGCGTGGGGAAACTCCCGCTGCCGCGGACCGCATCCACAGCGTGGAACCCGGCCAGTCCTTCCAGGCCGCCGGCTTCGACATCCGCAGTTTCGGCGGCCAGCATGCCCTGATCCACCCGCAGATCCCCGTGGTGGCCAACATCGGCTTCCTGGTGGACGGCAACGTCTACCACCCGGGGGATTCCTTCATCATCCCGGACGGCATCAAGGTCCAGACCCTCCTGGTCCCGCTGCACGCGCCGTGGAGCAAGTCGGCCGAGGTGGTGGACTTCGTCATCGGGGTGCGGGCACCGAGGGCGTTCCAGATCCATGACGGGCTGCTCAACGAGAACGGCCTGGGCATCGTTGAAGGCCACGTCAAACGGATCGGCGCCAAGTACGGCACGGAATACAGGCACCTGGCCGCCCGCGAGTCCGTAGAGGTCTAGGCTGCGGCGCCGGTCCACTCCCCGGTGTCCAGGAAGCGCGAAATCACCGCTTCATAGGGCGCCGGATCCAACCCCTGGGAAGCCAGCCAGTCCTGGTTGTAGTAGTTGCCCGCATACCGTTCGCCGCCGTCGCACATCAACGACACGATGCTGCCCTGGCGGCCCTCGGAGAGCATCTGCGCCACTGTCTGCCAGACTCCCCACAGGTTGGTGCCGGTGGACGGACCGGCGTGCAGCCCGGCGAAAAAGTTCAGGTGCCGCATCGCGGCAACCGACGCGGCGTCCGGCACCTGGACCATCCGGTCGATCACGGTGGGGATGAAGCTCGGCTCCATCCGGGCCCGGCCAATGCCTTCGATCCTCGACGGCAGCCCGGTGGGACGTTCGGCTGTTTCCCCCAGCCATCCGGGATAGAACGCGGAGTTTTCCGGATCCACCACCAGCAGCCGTGTGGGATGGCTGTGGTAGCGCAGGTACCGGCCGATCGTGGCGCTGGTTCCACCGGTGCCGGCGCCTGCCACGATCCATTCCGGCACCGGGTGCTGTTCCAGGCTGAGCTGGCCGAAGATCGATTCGGCGATGTTGTTGTTCCCCCGCCAGTCCGTGGCCCGCTCGGCGAACGTGAACTGGTCCATGTAGTGCCCGTTGCTGGTGGCAGCCACTTCCTCGGCTATCGAGTAGACATCCGAAGCATTTTCCACCAGCAGGCAGGAACCGCCGAACTTCTCGATCAGCGCGATCTTTTCGCGGCTGGTGGTGCTCGCCATCACCGCGACGAAGGGGAGGCCCAGCAGTTGGGCGAAGTATGCCTCCGAGACCGCCGTGCTGCCGCTGGAGGCCTCCACGATGGTGGTGTCCTCGCGGATCCAGCCGTTCACGAGCCCGAACAGGAACAGGGATCTGGCCAGCCGGTGCTTCAGGCTGCCGGAGCGGTGCGTGGACTCGTCCTTGAGGTACAGCTGGATGCCCCACTGTTCGGGCAAGGGCACGGAGTACAGGTGGGTGTCCGCCGAGCGGTTGTTTTCGGCCGTGATGGTGCGGATGGCACGGTCGGCCCAATCCCGGTCCGTTCCGCCATGGTTCTTACCGGTGCTGCCCTCGATCGTCACCAATCCAGCCTACCCGGGGCAAGAGGAACTGCCCGTCTAGAGTGGGACCGTTGGCTGTAGCAGGATGGTTGCCCGCAGCCGCAGTCCATACCCAGCAGAAGGAGCACCATGAAACCGCTGATGGATATCCCCGCCCTCGAAGCGAGGCTTGCCGCCGGGCACCGGACCGTGCTGCTGGATGTGCGGTGGGTGCTGGGAGATCCGCACGGCCACGAACACTATCTCGCCGAACACCTGCCGGGCGCGGTGTTCGTGGACCTCGCGTCCGGGCTTGCGGACCCGGCAGTCCCGGACCGGGGGCGGCACCCCCTGCCGTCTGCCGCGCAGTTCCAGGAGTTTGCCCGGAGCTGGGGCATCAGGAACGGCGACGTCGTGGTCGCCTACGATGACAGCGCGAACATGGCCGCGGCCAGGCTGTGGTGGATGCTCCGGGACGCCGGCCTCGCCGAGGTTTACCTTCTCGACGGCGGCCTGGGCGCCTGGCGTGCCGCCGGCCTGCCGCTTGAGTCAGGCCCCGTCCATCCCGCGCGGGGAGACGTGGAACTGGGCAGCGGACAGATGCCCGTGCTCGACGCCGGTACTGCCGCCGCCTGGCCGCACAAAGGCCTGTTGCTCGACGCAAGGGCGGGGGAGAGGTACCGGGGCGAGGTGGAGCCCGTTGATCCCCGTGCCGGCCATATTCCCGGAGCGGTGAGCGCCCCCACCACGGGGAACGTGGACGACGCCGGGCGGTTCCTGCCCCGGGCGGAGCTGCGCCGGAGGTTCGAGTCCCTCGGCGTGCAGGCTGACCGGCCGGTGGCCGTCTACTGCGGGTCCGGTGTCACGGCGGCCCATGAGGTGGCTGCGCTGGAGCTCGCCGGGTTCCCGGCCGCGCTGTACCCCGGCTCCTTTTCGGAGTGGTCCAACCGGCCCGAACTGGCGGTGGCCACTGGCCCGGAACCCTGGGAGAGCGGAGCGGGCCGCGGCGAGGGTGGAACGCCGGCTGGAAACTTCGCCTGGGGCGGGGGTAGCGTCGAACTATGACACCAGGACGTCCCGTACCACCGCCTCTTGCTAATCCCATAGCCCCCGCCCAACCCGTAAACCCCGTTCGACCCCTGGCCGCCGCTGCCGGCAGTACAGCCGGGGCAGCTGCGGCGGAAGGCGCCGGCGTGACCGCCGCAGCCTACGGTGCAGTCTCCGGGGACAGCGGACTGGTGCCGCTGACGGTTGCCCGGCGGGCGCCCAAAGCGGATGACGTGGAGATCGCCATCGAGTTCTGCGGGCTCTGCCACTCGGATGTGCACGCAACCCGTGGGGAATGGGGCGGCCAGACGTACCCCCTGGTACCCGGCCATGAAATCGTGGGAACCGTCAGCAGGGTTGGCCCGGGCGTCACGGAATTCGCCGTGGGCGACCGCGTGGGCGTGGGCTGCATGGTGGACTCCTGCCGTGAGTGCGACAGTTGCCTTGACGGCCTGGAGCAGTACTGCGAAAACGGGATGACCGGCACCTACGGCGCAAAGGACCGGCGGAACGGCGGCGCCATCAGCCAGGGCGGCTACTCCACGTCCATCGTGGTGGACCGCCGTTACGTGCTCCGGGTCCCCGAGTCGCTGGACCCGGCCGCTGTCGCGCCCCTGCTGTGCGCCGGCGTCACCACGTTCTCGCCGCTGCGCCACTTCGACGTCGGGGAAGGCGACGTGGTGGGCGTCGTCGGGCTTGGCGGGCTCGGTCACATGGCCGTCAAGCTGGCAAAGGCGATGGGGGCAAGGGTGGTGGTGTTCACCACCTCGGAGTCCAAGGTTGCGGCCGCGCTGGAGCTTGGAGCGGACGAGGTTGTCCTGTCCCGTGATGAGGCCGCCATGGCTGCCGCGGACCGGACCATCGACCTGATTATTGATACCGTTGCCGCCCCGCATGACCTGAACCCCTTCTTCCGCGCCCTGCGCGTGGACGGGGCATTGTTCCAGTTGGGACTGCCGTCCGAGGCCATGCCGCCGGTCAATCCGGGGGCCCTGATCAGGCGCAGGATCGCCTACGCCGGATCCCTGATCGGGGGCATCGCCGAAACCCAGGAGATGCTGGACTTCTGTGCTGGGCACGGCGTGGTGGCCGACATTGAGATGGTGACCGCCGGGCAGCTGAATGAGGCGTACGACCGGATGGTGGCAGGAGACGTAAAGTACCGGTTTGTGCTGGACACCGGCACACTGCGGGAAGAAGCCAGGGAGGCAGACGCATGAGCACGATTTTCACGAAGATCCTGAAGGGCGAGATCCCGGGCCGTTTTGTGTGGCGCGAGGACGACGTTTCGGCGTTCCTCACCACCGGGCCGCTCGCGGACGGCCACACGCTGGTGGTTCCCACCGAAGAAGTTGACCGCTGGACGGATGCCCCGCCGGAAACCCTTGCCAAAGTCATGGAAGTGGCCCGGCGCATCGGTGCGGTCCAGGTGGACGTTTTCGGGGCGCGGCGGGCGGGCCTGATCGTGGCCGGCTACGAAGTCAACCATCTGCACGTCCACGTGTGGCCATCGCAAAGTATGGCCGACTTTGACTTCGGCTCGGCGGACCAGAATCCGGATCCCGCAGTCCTGGACGCCAACGCGGAGAAATTGCGCGAAGGCCTCCGCGCGGCCGGCTACGGGGAGTTCGTTCCGGCGTCGTAACTTCCCGCCCCCGCTGCCGCGGGGCCGTAACCGGGAAGGTCAGCTCCGTCGCGGCGTCATCGCCACCATGCCTGCATAGGTGAAGCCGCCGCCGAAGCCGAACAGCAGTGCGGGGACGTCCGCCGGGATTTTTCCGGAATGCCACCATTTGCTCAGCCCGAGCGGTACGCTCGCGGCGGATGTGTTCCCTGATTCAGTGACATCGGTAATGACAATCCGGTCCGACAGGCCCAGGGCTTCCGCAAGCGGTTCAATGATGCGAAGGTTGGCCTGGTGCGCGGCCAGGACCTGGATGTCGTCCAAGGCCAGTCCCGCTTTGGCCACCGTTTCGCGGGCACGTTCCGGCGCCTTGGTAAGGGCCCACCGCAACACCTCGCGGCCGTTCTGCGAAAACCTGCCCGTGGGCGGGGAGATGCGTACAGCGTCGGCCATCCCGTCCTCCGACCCCCACACCACCGGCCCAATCCGGGGCCTCGCGGACGGGCGCACGACGGCGGCACCGGCACCGTCGGCGGTGAGCACCGCCGTCGCGCGGTCCGTCCAGTCAGTGACCGCCGACAGGGTTTCCGCACCGACCACGATCGCGTGGGAGGCGCTTCCGCTGCGGATGGCCTGGTCGGCCACGGCAAGGGCGTACTCGAAACCGGAACAGGCCGTGTTGACATCCAGGATTCCCGGGCCCCGGCCGTCCCGTCCCAACCCCAGCGCCTCGGCTACGCGGCCGGCGGTGTTGGGGGAGCGTTCGGCGGCCGTCGTCGTGGCAACCACCACGAGGTCGATGTCCGCGGCAGCGACCCCCGAATCGGCCAGTGCCATCCGGGCCGCGGGAACCGCAAGGTCCACCACTGTCTCGCCCTCGCCGGCAATACGCCTTGTGACGATGCCGGTGCGTTGGCGGATCCACTCATCGTTCGTGTCCATCATGGCTTCGAGCTCATGGTTGTCCATGATGCGCGCGGGCTGTGCGTGGCCGAGCCCTGCGATTTCTGTCCCTGCCGGTCCCTGGGCAAGCGTGAGCTTCATTGGATTCCTCTCGTGGGTGGCTGGCCGCCGCTAGGCGGGGGCAAGCGCTTTGTTGAGCACGGCGCGGATCCGCTTCTCGGACACCGAGTAGGCAGTGCCGAGCTCGACGGCGAACAGGCTTACCCGAAGCTCCTCGAGCATCCAGCGCACCTGGGTTAACTCACGTCCGGCACGGCGGCCGGGCAGCAGCGCCGAGACGGCGTTGTCGTAGTCGTCCTCAAGCCGCTGGACCACAGCCATGCTAAGGGCGTCGCGCTGGACGTTGCCGGGCAGGCGCTCCAGCCGCTTCTCGATCGCTGCGAGGTACCGCGGCAACTGGCTGAGCTGCGCGTAGCCCGTGCGTGCCACAAAACCCGGATACACAAGTTGTTCGAGCTGGCTCTTGATGTCGTTCAGCGCGCTGATCAGGGCCAGGCTGGTGGTGCCCTTGAGCTGCTTTTCGATCCGCCTGGTGCTGGCCAGGATGCGTTCAACGACGGCGGTGACCGTGAAGACGGTATCGATCAGTTCGGCGCGCACCAGCTCATAAAGCTGGTCGAAGGCCTTGCGGTCCCAGGGAAGGTCCGCGGGCGTTAGCTTGTCGATGGCCGCCAGCGCGCAGTCGGCGATGAGCGCGGACACCGAGCCGTGCGGATTTTGGCTGAAGGTGAGCTTTTCCGTGTTGCTCAGGTGCTCCAGGACGTAGCGGTCCGGTGCCGGAACCCGCAGTGCCAGGAGACGGATCACGCCGCCGCGCATGGCGTCCAGCTGTTCCTCCTGTGTCTGGAAGACCCGCAGCGACACCGATGTACCCTGGTCCACCAGGGCCGGATAGCCGGTGATGGTGTGGCCTTTGACCACGCTGTTCACCTGGCGCTCGATGGTGCCGAAAGTCCATTCCGTCAGGCCCTCCTGCTCCACGAGGCCGGCCCCGGCGGGGGCTCCGGACACCCCGGTGGCCTGCTGCCCTACGGATGCTCCGCCGTCGGACGCCGTGCCGTTCCTGCGCTGAGCACTGCCGCCGGCGCCGGATGCAGCGGAGGCCGGGGTGGCGCCGAGCGATTCGGCGATGGCACGCCGGGTGGCGGGGGCCAGCCTCTCCTGCAGTTCCGCCAGGTCCTTTCCTTCGCCCAGGACCTTGCCCTTGCTGTCCACCACCTTGAAACTCACGCGGAGGTGCGGAGGGACGGCGTCCCAGTTCCAGGAGCCGGGCGGGATGACGGCGCCCCGGATCCGCCGCAGGGCGAGTTCCAGTGACGGCTCCAGTTCATCCGTGGCGGGATCGAAGTCCGATTCGAGGACGGCCACCGCCTGCCGGGCAACATCGGGCGCCGGAACGAAATTCTTCCGGACCTGCTTGGGCAGCGATTTGATCAGCGCGGTCACCAGCTCAACGCGCTGGCCCGGGATCAGCCACCGGAACGGGGCGTCGTCCAGCTGGTTGAGGAACAGGACGGGAACTTCGGCCGTGACGCCGTCGGACGGATTGGGCGGCGAACCAGGAGCCACGGGATGGAACTCGTAGGTCAGCGGAAGCTCGAAGCCCCTGTGCAGCCAGGTCTTGGGGTATGCGGATTCATCCAGTTCCTCGGCGTCGTCGCTGAGGAGCAGCGATTTGTCGTAGTCCAGGAGGTCCGGGTTCTCCCTGCGGGCATCCTTCCACCACTTGTCGAAGTGCCGTTCGGAAACCACCTCGGGGCCGATCCTGGCGTCGTAGAACTCAAACAGCGTCTCGTCATCGACCAACAGGTCGCGCCGGCGCATGCGTGCCTCGAGTTCCTCCACCTCATGCAGGAGGGCGCGGTTTCGGTGGAAGAACTTGTGGTGGGTCTTCCAGTCGCCTTCCACCAGGGCATGCCGGATGAAGAGTTCCCGGGCCACCACCGGGTCCACGCGGCCATAGTTGATCCGCCGCTGGGCGATGATCGGAACGCCATAGAGGGTGACTTTTTCATACGCCATGACGGCGCCCTGCCGGGTGGACCAGTGCGGTTCGCTGTAGCTGCGCTTCACCAGGTCCGGCGCCACCTGCTCGGCCCACAGGGGGTCGAACTTCGCGGCCACCCTTGCCCACAGCCTGCTGGTTTCCACCAGTTCGGCCGCCATGACGAAGGTGGGGGACTTCTTGAACAGCGCGGAGCCGGGGAAGATTGCGAAGCGGCTGCCGCGGGCACCTGCGTATTCGCGCTTGCGCTCGTCCAGGATGCCGATATGGCTCAGCAGCCCGGAGAGCAGGCTGATATGGATCCCGTCATGGTTGCCCACGGGATCCGCCAGGCGCTTGTTGTCCAGGCTGATCCCCAGCGGCCGGGCGAGCTGGCGCAGCTGGGCGAAGAGGTCCTGCCATTCCCGCACCCGGAGGTAGTTGATGAATTCGGCACGGCACAGCCGGCGGAAAGCCGACGACGACAGCTCCTGCTGTTTCTCCTGCAGGTAGTTCCAGAGGTTCAGGTAGCCGGTGAAGTCGGAGTTCTCGTCCCGGAAGCGGTTGTGCTTCTCCGCGGCCAGCTGCTGCTTGTCGGTGGGCCGTTCCCGCGGATCCTGGATGGTCAGCGCGGCCGCCAGGACCATGACTTCGCGGACGCAGCCCCGTTTCCCGGCTTCCACGATCATCCGGCCCAGGCGGGGATCCACGGGCAGCTGGGCGAGCTTTTGTCCGACGGCGGTGAGGCCGCCGCCCCCTTCGGGCTTGCCGCCCTTGCCCTGGGGGCGTGGGGGAGCCAGGGCGCCGAGCTCGCGAAGGAGGGTGACGCCGTCGTTGATGGCCCGTGTTTCCGGCGGCTCGACGAAGGGGAACTCCTCGACGTCCCTGGGCCCTTTCGCCACTCCCATGGCGGTCATCTGGAGGATGACGGCGGCAAGGTTGGTGCGCAGGATTTCCGGATCGGTGAACCGGGGCCGCGACTCGAAGTCCTCCTCGGAGTACAGGCGGATGGCGATGCCGTCAGACACGCGCCCGCAGCGGCCTGAGCGCTGGTTGGCAGATGCCTGCGAGACGCGCTCGATGGGGAGGCGCTGGACCTTGGTGCGGTGTGAATACCGGGAAATGCGGGCCGTGCCGGTATCGATGACGTACTTGATGCCCGGTACCGTCAGCGACGTTTCCGCCACGTTGGTGGCCAGCACGATCCGTCGCCTGCTGCCCGGGTGGAACACCTTGTGCTGCTCCTGGAGGCTCAGCCGCGCGAACAGGGGGAGGATCTCGGTATTGGCCAGCCTGCGGTTGGACTGGATACGTGCCTGCAGTGCGTCTGCGGCATCGCGGATTTCGCGCTCGCCGGAGAAGAAGACCAGGATGTCGCCGGGGGCTTCCGCTGCGAGTTCGTCCACGGCATCGCAGACGGCATCCAGGGGGTCGCGGTCCTCTTCGAGTTCGTCATCCGAGGCCTCGTCATCCTCGGACTTCGGCTGCGACAACGGCCGGTAGCGGATCTCCACGGGGTAGGTCCGGCCCGAGACTTCGACGATGGGGGCGGGCTTGTCCGGGGTGCCGAAATGGTTGGCGAACCGTTCGGGATCGATGGTGGCCGAGGTGATGATGACCTTCAAGTCCGGCCGCTGCGGCAGGACCCGCTTCAGGTAGCCCAGGATGAAGTCGATGTTGAGGCTTCGTTCGTGTGCCTCGTCAATGATGATGGTGCTGTACCTGCGCAGCAGTTTGTCCCGCTGGATCTCGGCGAGCAGGATGCCGTCGGTCATCAGCTTGACCTTGGTTTCCTTGCTTACCTCACCCGTGAACCGGACCTGGAAGCCCACCTCCTGGCCGATTTCAACGCCAAGTTCTTCCGCGATGCGCTCGGCCACCGTCCGGGCTGCCAGCCGCCGGGGCTGCGTGTGCCCGATCAGGCCCTTCTCGCCCAGGCCCAGTTCCAGGCACATCTTGGGGATCTGCGTGGTCTTTCCGGAGCCGGTCTCGCCGGCGATGATGGTCACCTGGTTGGCGGCGATCGCGGCCATCAGGTCCTCGCGGCGCTCGGAAACCGGCAGCTCGGCGGGATAGGAGATATGAAAAGTCATGGCTGCAGACAGTCTACTGCGGCGGGGCCGGCCCTCCGGTTCGACTGCCTGCGGCGTTCCTTGCGGTGCTGGGCTTACTAGAAGATGCGCAGGGTGTAGCTGGTGCTGGGAAGGTCCAGAGCTGACCATGCCTCGTGGGAGCTGACGGGAGGGGTGTGCCCGCGGCCGTCGCGGAGGAGCGCTGCGATGGTGGCGGCAGCGAGAAGAACGAGCAGGATGACGATGATGGTTGCGAAGATTTCCATGGCTCCATGCTTCTCTTCACGGTTCCAACCCAACAGTGGCAGAAATGCCCAAAAAGCTAAAATTCCTGCCACAATGGAAGCATGCTGAAATCGGTAGCCGTGATTGTGGTTCCCAACTTTTCGATCTTCGAATTCGGAACGGCGTGCGAGGTCTTCGGGATCGACAGGTCCGGCCGGGAGAGCGGCGTCCCGGCCTTTGATTTCCGGGTGTGCACCCCGGAGCCGGGCAATGTCCCCATGAGGTCGGGGTTGTCCATGAACGTGAGCCATGGGCTGGAAGCCACGGAGGATGCGGACCTGGTGATCATGGCTCCCTTTGAGCGGGACCAGGAATTGCCTGAGCCTGTGCTCGCTGCCCTTCAGGCCGCTGACGCCAGGGGCGCGTGGGTCATGTCGATCTGCTCAGGAGCGTTCGCGCTGGCCCGCGCAGGCCTGCTGGATGGCCGCCGCTGCACCACGCACTGGCACTACTCCCGCGACCTGGCCGACGCCTACCCGGCCGTACGGGTGGATGAGAACGTCCTCTATGTGCAGGACGGCAACATCATTTCCTCCGCCGGAACCGCTGCCGGCATCGACGCATGCCTGCACCTCGTGCGGCTGGAACTGGGGGCGAACGTTGCCGCCGCGATCGCCCGGGACATGGTGGTTCCGCCGCACCGCGACGGCGGCCAGGCCCAGTTCATCGACCGGCCCATGCCCACCTGCGGCTCGGCGCCCATGGAGGAACTGCTGAGGTGGATGGTGCAGAGCCTGGACCGTGAGCATACCGTCAACGAGCTGGCAGCCCTCGTACACATGTCACCGAGGACCTTTGCCAGGAAATTCCGTTCCGAAACGGGCGCCACGCCTGCGGCCTGGCTCAACTCGCAGCGGGTAATCCGGGCACAGGAGCTGCTGGAAACGACCGATTTGAACATCGACGAGATCGCCAGGGAAGCCGGGTTCGGCCACCCGGTCCTGTTGCGGCACCACTTTGCCAAGGTCCTCGACACCAGCCCGCAGTCCTACCGCCGGGCTTTCCGGGGGCAGCTGGCCGAGGCAGGCTGATTGCGGTCCTCCTACCTTGGTTGGGCTGCTGTCCGGGTACAGCCCGGGAGTGTTATTCCGTGCTGCGAGGGGTGGAGGTGCCCTGCCCGGTCCCGGACTCCTGGGCTGCTGCCCGGGTGCGGTCCACCAGCACCCGCCAGGGACCGGTCACGGCCTGTTCCGGCAGGGCAGCCCTGCGCTGCCCTGCCGTGATCGAGTACATGAAGCGGTCCGGCTGCGGTGCCTCGAACGCCGCAGCGGCTGCCCGCTGAGTGCTGGGTACTGCATCCCAGGGGCAGGCTTCAACAAGGGGCTGCCACTGGCTGAGGTCGCTGTCCGTTTGCGCGTCCACCGTCCAAACCCGCGTCATCGCGGCGATCCCGCCGCTCCGCTCCACCTTGATCTTCATGGCCTGGCCTCTGGGCTTCCATATGCCCCGGCGGCCTGTGACGGGACAGCGGGGAGTGGTTAAACCTTGACCTTTACAGTCTCCCACGCGACTCGTACAGCGTCATGCTCCGGCGAATCCAATCCGAACAGATCCGCGGCGGAACGCACCGTGGCACGCGCAAAGACGGAAAACGTTGCTGCCGGCGGCAGCGAACCGTTGGTGAGTGTCTCGTACCAGATGCGGCCCGGCGCCTCCCAGGCATAGCCGCCCAAGGTGTCGGCAACCAGGTAGAACGCGCGGTTGGGGATGCCGGAGTTGATGTGGACGCCGCCGTTGTCGGCGCTGGTCCGGACATAGGAGTCCATGGAGTCGGGCTGCGGGTCCTTGCCCAGCACGTCGTCGTCGTATGCCGTTCCGGGTGCTTTCATGGACCGCAGGGCCAGCCCCTGGACCTTGGGCGTAAACAGGCCTTCCCCGATCAGCCAACTGGCCTGGGCGGCTGACTGGTTCTTCACGTACTGCTCAACGAGCACACCGAAGACATCGGACATCGATTCATTCAGCGCGCCCGCCTGGTTCCGGTACGCCAGCCCGGCCGAGTACTGGGTGACGCCGTGCGCCAGTTCGTGTCCGATAACGCTCAGGGACTTTGTGAACCGTTCAAAGACGTCACCGTCGCCATCACCGAACACCATCTGGCTGCCGTTCCAGAAAGCGTTGTCGTACAGGTTTCCGAAGTGGACCGTGGCGTCAAGTTTCAACCCGCGCCCGTCAATCGAATTCCGGCCGAACGCGTCGGCGTACAGCCGATGCGTGTGCCCCAATCCGTCATAGGCCTCATCGGCGGCAACATCGCTGGTGGCCGGTCCGCCTTCTTTACGGATGACCCTGCCAGGCAAGGTTTCCTCGCCGCCGGCATCATAGATGGTGCGGTTCACCGGGCCCGGCGCTACCTGGCGCAGGCTGGAGGGCGGGACCGTGGCGGCTTGTGCACGTGCAGCCTGGAATGATTCGACGTGGCCCAGGGCTTTCCTGGCGGCGCTTGCCGCCGAAGAGAACCCGGGTGCATCCTGGTGCGCCAGCCGCCGCAACAAGTAGGGCGGAACGATGGAACAGAACTGAACTTGCATGGCGTACTCCCTCAGCTAGGTGGTTTCAGCCTAAGAGGAGCCACTGACAATCAACGGCAGGCGGCGGGCGAAAATTAAACAGCGTCCCGGGCACTGCACCAGGCCCGGATGGGTACGGTAGGCCCATGGCTGAAACCGAAAAGGAACCCACCAAAAGCTCCACCATGCTGACGGTCATCATCGCATTCGTAGCCAACACGCTCGTGGCGGCGGCAAAGTCAGTGGCCGCTGTCCTTACCGGCTCGGCCTCCATGGCAGCGGAGGCAGCCCATTCCTGGGCGGATACCGGAAACCAGGTATTCCTGTTCTTCGCGGAGCGCCGCTCTGCCCGCCCCCGGGACGAGGGCCATCCCATGGGCTACGGCCGGGAAGCCTACGTGTGGTCCATGTTCGCCGCTTTCGGACTTTTTACCGCCGGCGCAGTGGTGTCCATCATGCACGGCGTCCAGCAGATCATTGAGCCCGAGCCGGCGTCGGACTTCGGTGTGGCCTACGTGGTCCTTGCCGTAGCTTTCGTGCTCGAAGGGATCTCCTTCGTCCAGGCCTTCCGGCAGACCAGGAAGGCGGCCCATGAGCTGGACCGGCACACGCTCGAGCAGGTCCTCATCAGCTCCGATCCCACCCTGCGCGCCGTCTTCGCCGAGGATGCTGCCGCGCTGATCGGCCTCGTCGTGGCATTCGTGGGCGTGTTCCTGCACCAGGTCACCGGATCACCACTGCCCGATGCGATCGGTTCGATTGCCGTCGGCGTGCTGCTGGCCGTCGTCGCCGTTGTCCTGATCGACCGCAACAGGCGCTTCCTGGTGGGCCAGGGTGTAACCCCCGACATCGAGCGGTCCATGGCCCGCCGGGTGCTGGAGCACCCCGGGATCGCCCGGCTCACGTACCTGCACCTGGAATTCGTTGGTCCCCGCAAGCTGTACCTTGTGGCGGCCGTGGACCTGCAGGGGGACCACCCCGAACACGAGGTGGCGGTGGCCCTCCGCCGCATCGAGCGTGAGCTGGAAGACCACGAAACTGTCGAGGAAGCCGTGCTGACTCTGGCCACCCTCGACGAGGCCGCCTTGCGTTACTAAACGAGCAGGGATCTGCCGGCCCCGGCGGGCCGGAACAGTCCTGTCCGGTCTGGAGCTGCGGCACCACTGCTGCGGCGGCCGAAACGGGGAAACGAAAACCCCGCCACTTCCCTGAAGTGACGGGGTTTCTGTTGGTGCCCTCGATAGGATTCGAACCTACGACCTTCTGCTCCGGAGGCAGACGCTCTATCCCCTGAGCTACGAGGGCAATCCGGATTTCCTGCCGTTGCCGGCGGGACGTCCTAGAGCTTAGCAGGAAGGTGGGCCCCAAGGGAAAATCGGCGCCCGCCTGGCGGGTTTTGCCCTGCCGGCAGGGACGAAGGCTGCGGCATCAGTATCCGGAGAACGAGTCCACGTGAATCCGCCGGGCCCCTGCGTTGCGCGCGGCCCGGCGAAGGGAGGCGACGCTGGCCGGCGAGCCGGAGACATACACTTCGCGGGTTCCGATATCCGGGACCAGTGACTTCAGTCCTTCCGGGTCCAGCCTTGCACCGCCGCCCGCAACGGTGCCAAAGTCCGGCGGAGGCTCTGAACCGTCCGCCAACCGCACCAGCACCCGGACGCCGGAGTCCCGCAGTTCGTCCGCGTAGGCCAGCTCATCTGCGCTCCTGGCCAGGAGCAGGAGCACGGCGTCCCGCTCCCGCAGGCCCCCGGAGGAGAGATGCGAAACAAAGGGCGTGATGCCGATGCCGGCGGCAATGAGCAGCACCGGCCGGCGCGGATCGCGTGGCAGGACAAAGTCGCCGCCCACCGAGGTTGCCGTCAGCTCATCGCCGGGCTTCAGGGCCAGGAGCACCTTCTTTGCCGCGGACAGCGGCTCGGCGGTCCGGACTCCGAATTTCACCACCCGTTCCCCAGGCGAACCCGTCAGGCTGAACACCCGCCGTCGGCCCTTCCCATCCGGTTTCGCGTGCGGCAGGTCAAGTTCCATGTACTGCCCCGGAAGGAAGCGCACCGGCCGGGCCGGCTCGAACGAGAACTCCGTGGTACTCGGGGTCAGGCTGCGGCTTCCCGTGAACCGGAGCCTGACACGGCCACGCTGGCCCACCAGGAAGGCTAGGAGGTTACCCGCCAGCAAAGCTGCCTCCGGCGAATTCGCGAGGAATCCGAGGTTCCAGGGGACAGCGAACAGAACGCCAACGACGCCGGCCAGCGCCAGCTGCTGCCGGCGCCGCGGCGGCAGCGTCAGGGGCTCGGTCAGCATGAATCCGACGAAGAACAGCACCGGGCGCTGGGCCAGGGCCTGGTAGATGCCCGTCCCCGCCGTCATGCCCGAGCGAAGCAGCTCAAGGGTGATGACCGCCGTGGCCACAACGGTGAACGCGGACGCCATCAGGACCTTGCGCGTCCGGTACAGGACCAGCAGCACGCCCGGCACCAGGAGCCACAGCATGGCAGGAGTCGCTGCCCACCACGTGGCGATATTCAGCCCGGTAAGTCCGGTGACAAATGCGCCCGCGGCGGCAGGATTGAAGATGTGCCGGCCTTGCCACGCCAACGCGTATTTAGATGCGGACGCCAGGACACATGCCAGTGCCACCCCGGCCAGATCCCGCGATTCCAGGGACGGCCAGAACAGGAAGTACAGCAGCAGCCCCGTGATGAGGGACGAATCCGTATGGGGGCTCACCCGGAAAAGCGCCGCCAGTGCCCTGTTGGAGGCGTAGGTCAAGCCCAGGCACAGCACCAGATGGGCCAGCATTTCGGGAATGCCGAAGGTCAGCCAGCCAAGTACGTTGAGCAGAATGCTGTAGGCGGCCAGCACCGCCAGCACCACCAGGACAATCCGGTACATGGTGAACCTGCCCACGGCTGTCCCCATCCGGCCAGCCAGGGAGGGCGCAGGTCGGGCTTCCGGCGTTTCCACAGGGCTCATGAGTACAGCGTCCCTTCGAATTCGGCGGAATAGGCTGCGCTGCCGTCGGAAAAGACGGTCAGCCACGAAAAATCAAAGGTCTCCTGGAGCGTGGCGCCGGGGACAAAGAACAGGGCCGTTGCCAGGGCGTCGGCTGCCATGGCGGTCTCCGCCAGTGTCCAGGTGGCGACGGCGGTCCGCACCGGCCGCCCGGTGGTCCCGTCCAGGACGTGGTGCAGTCCGTCGCCCCAGGCGCGGCGGTTGGCAGCGGAAGCACACAGGGCGCGGCCGTCCAGGTGGATCACGCCAATCGCCTGCGCAGGGTTGTAGGGGTGTTCAAGTGCCACGCTGACGGGCCCTGCCCCGCGGACCAGCAGGTCGCCGCTGGCATCGATGACGAACGCGCCAATCCCGGCAGCCTGCAACTCCGCTGCCAGCAGGTCGACCAGCAGGCCCTTGCCCGCGGCGCCGATGTCCAGAACCACGGGGGCGCTGGCCGTCAGCACTGTTCCGGACCACGTGAGGACTGATTCCCAGGCCGGCGCGGGGAGCGGCGGTCCGGCCGGCCGGAGCGAATATGCTGCGTCGTATCCCAGGCGCTCCAGGCTGCCGCCAATCAGCGGCGTCATGGCGCCGTCGGTGACCCGGTAGAGCCGGCTGTACAACTCGCCCAGGGGAGCGGCCTCGTCCGGAAATCCGTAACGCCCGGGTTCCCGTGCCATGTCTGCAACCAGGGAGTCGGCGCGGAAACGGGACCAGTCGCCGTCGAACTCTTCAACCCTGTCCACAAGGCGCGTACGCAGGGACGAAGGCAGCGGCAGGGGAGTGGTGATTTCCCACTCGGTACCTATCCCCTGGAATGAAAAGTCCTCCCAGTCCGTGACGGGCACCGCCTACTGCGCCTCCGCCCTGATCTTGTCTACGGCCTGGTTGAAGCCTCCGCTGGTCAGCGAGGACCCGGCAACCTTGGACACGTCCAGTTCATCGATGTTCCTGCCCACCACCTGCGCAGCGATGCCACCGGCGAACTCGCCCTGGAATTTGCGGGTGTTTGGGTTGGACGGGTGCTGGGTGATCTGCACGTCCGTGATTTTTCCCGCTGCAAGCGTCAATTGCACGCCAACGGTTTCCGTGCCGTTGGGCGACACATAGTTCCCATCCGCGCTATAGGTGCCGTCTTTATAACCGGCGCCGCTGCCGGCAAGAGCGGAAGAGCCGGTTGACGGGGTGGCCGGGCTTCCAGCGGTCCCAGGGGTGCTGTCCGCGGTGGACGGTGCGCAACCCGCCACGGTTCCTGCCAGGGACAGCCCGGCGATACCGGCAAAAAGGCCTTTGCGTAAGGTGCCTTGGGGTAGGGAGGGGCTTGTCGAGTTGGAGGGTCTCATGAAGGCTCTCGTTTCACTTTTGGGGCTGCGCCCTGCGGCAGTGGCTACGGTTTAGTCAACGCCGGATCCGCCTGAATGGTTCACGGACGTCGCCGGGTCACCATTCTTTTCCGCGCCGGACGTCAGCCAAGGCGGTCAAATTCTTTGCTGTCTCTGGCCCCCGGTAGGCTAGAGGGGTGACTCCCGAAGAACTTTCCCTCGCCATATCCGCCTGCCTCAAGGACGCCGTCGCCGCCGGCGATATTGCCCTTGCGGCGTCAGCCATTCCGGCTGAGGTGCGTGTGGAGCGGCCCAAGAACCGGGACCACGGCGACTGGGCCACCAACATAGCCCTCCAGCTCGCCAAGCAGGCAGGCACCAACCCGCGTGAGTTCGCCACCATCCTCAGCAGCCGGCTGAAGTCGATCGACGGCGTCTCCGCGGTGGATATCGCAGGCCCCGGCTTCCTGAACATCACCGTGGACGCCGCAGCCGCGGGCGCCCTGGCCAAGGCCATTGTCGAGGCCGGCAAGGAGTACGGCACCAACACCGCGCTCGCCGGGCACACCGTCAACATGGAGTTCGTGTCCGCCAACCCCACAGGTCCGCTGCACATCGGCCACACCCGCTGGGCCGCCCTGGGTGACGCCATCGCGCGCGTGCTGCGGGCATCCGGCGCGGACGTCACGGCCGAGTACTACATCAACGATGCCGGCTCGCAGATGAACACGTTCGCCACCTCCGTGTACTCCCGCCTGCATGGCCTTCCCGTGCCCGACGGCGGCTACCCCGGGCAGTACATCGCCGACCTTGGCCATGAGGTTCTCACCGCACACCCTGATATCCGTGAGCTCACTGAAGTGGCAGCCCTGCCGGTCATCCGCGCCGCCGCCTATGAAGCCCAGATGAAGGACATCCAGGCCACCCTGGCGGACTTCGGCGTCGAGTTCGACGTTTTCTTCTCCGAGCAGGAACTGCACGACGCCGGCGCCATTGAAAGTGCCGTGGCGCGCCTTCGCGAACAGGGCCACGTGTTCGACGACGGCGGTGCGGTCTGGCTGCGCACCACGGACTTTGGCGATGACAAGGACCGTGTGATGATCCGCGCCAACGGCGAACCCACTTACTTCGCCGCCGACGCGGCGTACTACCTGTCCAAAAAGGACCGCGGCTTCACGGAGAAGATCTACCTCCTGGGCGCCGACCACCACGGGTACATCAACCGGCTCAAGGCCATCGCGGCTGCCGCCGGCGACGATCCCGAAGTGAACATCGAGGTGCTGATTGGCCAGCTGGTGTCCGTAAACGGCGCCAAGCTGTCCAAGCGCGCCGGCAACATCATCGAGCTCAAGGACCTGATCGACTGGCTGGGCAAGGACGCCGTCCGCTACTCGCTGGCCCGGTTCCCCGCAGATTCGCCGCTGACCCTCGATCCGGAACTGTTGAAGAAGCACAGCAACGAGAACCCGGTGTTCTACGTGCAGTACGCCCATGCCCGCTCGCGCGGCGCGGCCCGCAATGCCGTGGCAGCGGGCGTGGAACGCCGTGTGGACGGCAAAGACAGCTTTGACGCCTCGCTGCTTGACCACGCCACCGAGAACGAGCTGTTGTCCTACCTGGGCAGCTACCCGTCGATCGTGGCCAAGGCGGCCGAACTGCGCGAACCGCACCGCGTGGCCCGTCACCTTGAGGCGATCGCAGGGGCCTACCACCGCTGGTACGACGCGTGCCGCATTGCCCCCATGGGCGACGAAGCGGTGACCGACCTCAACCGCACCCGGCTGTGGCTCAACGACGCCACCAGCCAGGTGCTGGCCAACGGACTCGACCTGCTGGGCGTTTCAGCCCCGGAACGGATGTAAGCGCCATGCCAGTATTCCCAAGCACCGCCGCGTCCCCGCTTGCCCCGGAATGGCTGCAGGTGCCGGCCGACCTCAACACGCTGCATGAGCCCATGTGGGCCGGCAGCGTGGTCCGCAGCGACTCCGGTGCCCTCGCCGTGGGCGGCGTGGACGTTCAGGAGCTCAAGGAGCAGTTCGGCACCCCCCTGTTCGTGATGGACGAGGCCGACTTCCGTGCCCGGGCCCGCGCGTTCAAGGATTCCTTTGACGCCGCGTTCGCCGATATCTGCGGCGGGGTGGACGTCTACTACGCCGGAAAATCCTTCCTCTGCACCGCAGTGGTGAAGTGGGTGGAAGAGGAAGGGCTGTGTTTGGACACCGCATCCGGGGGCGAACTGGCAGTGGCAGCCCGCGCCGGAATACCTGGGGAGCGGGTGGCGCTGCACGGCAACAACAAGTCCGACGGTGAGATCAAGCGCGCCCTGGACATGAAACTGGGCCGGATTGTGGTGGACAGCCTGGCCGAGCTTGTCCGCGTGGGTGACATCGCCCAAGCCCGTGGGGAGCAGGCCAAGGTCATGCTGCGGCTTACCCCCGGCGTCCATGCCCACACCCACGAGTTCATCGCCACCGCCCACGAGGACCAGAAGTTTGGCCTCTCCATGGCGGCAGACACCACAGACCAGGCTGGCCTGTCCGCTGCCGAGGAGGCGGTGGCTGCTGCCACGGCACACCCCGGCATCGAGCTGCTGGGCCTGCACTGCCACATCGGCTCCCAGATCTTCGAGCCGGATGGCTTCGCCATGGCAGCGGAGAAGCTGCTCCGCTTCCTCGCAGCGATGCAGGAAAAGTACTCCATCGCGATGCCGGAGCTGGATCTCGGCGGTGGCTACGGCATTGCCTACACTCCGGTGGACACCCCCCGCCCCGCAGCGGACATCGCGCAGGCGATGGCCGCCGTCGTGCGTTCCACCTGCGCCGAGCTCGGCATCGATTCTCCCCGGATTTCCATTGAGCCGGGCCGCGCCATCGTGGGCAGCACCACGTTCACCCTGTACGAGGTGGGCACGCTGAAGACCGTTCGCGTCGACGCTCCCGCCACCTCAACCGCCGGTGACGGCGGCAACAACGTTACGTATCTGCGCCGGTATGTTTCGGTGGACGGCGGCATGAGCGATAACGCCCGGCCGGTGCTGTACGACGCGGATTATTCGGCCGTCCTGGCGTCCCGCACGTCCTCCGCCGCGCCGCAGCTGTCCCGCGTGGTGGGCAAACATTGCGAGAGCGGCGACATAGTTGTTAGAGATGTATATCTGCCCGAGGACGTGGCAGCCGGTGATCTGCTTGCCGTACCGGGGACCGGCGCCTACTGCTGGGCCCTGTCAAGCAACTACAACTATCTGGCCCGGCCGGGCGTTGTCGCGGTGCGCGACGGATCTGCCCGGCTGATTGTCCGCGGGGAAACCGAAGAAGATCTGCTGAACCGCGACATGGGAGCCTGAATGACGGAAATGCGAACGCTGAAAGTAGCCCTGCTGGGCTGTGGCAACGTTGGGGCCCAGGTTGCGCGGATTCTCATTGAGGATGCCGACACCCTTGCCGCCCGGACCGGTGCCCGACTGCAGCTCAGCGGCATCGCCGTGCGCAACGTCAGCGCCCCGCGCGACGTGGACCTGCCGCAGGAGCTCTTCACCACCGACGCCGATACCCTGGTCAAGGACGCCGACCTGGTGATCGAACTGATGGGCGGCATCGAACCTGCCCGCACGCTGATCCTCTCCGCGCTGCGCAACGGCGCCTGCGTGGTCACCGGCAACAAGGCGCTCCTGGCCCAGGACGGCCCCACGCTTTACGAAGAAGCCGACAAAGCCGGCGTCCAGCTTTCCTACGAGGCCGCCGTGGCCGGAGCCATCCCCATCCTCCGCCCCATCCGCGACAGCCTTTCCGGCGACCGGATCACCCGGGTGCTGGGCATCGTCAACGGCACCACCAACTTCATCCTTGACCAGATGGACAGCACCGGCGCCCAGTTTGCCGACGCCCTCGCGGAAGCCCAGCGCCTTGGCTACGCCGAAGCGGACCCCACTGCCGACGTCGAAGGCCACGACGCCGCGGCGAAGGCCGCGATCCTCGCGTCCCTTGCGTTCCACACGCGGTTCGCCCTCGAAAATGTGCATTGCGAAGGCATCACCTCCGTCAGCGCCGCGGACATCGCCGCCGCAAAAGACGCCGGCTTTGTCATCAAGCTGCTGGCCATCGCTGAGAAGCTGCCCGCTGCAGGCACGGAAGCAGACGGCAGCGAGGGCGTTTCCGTCCGCGTCCACCCCACGCTCCTGCCACGCGAGCACCCGCTGGCCGCCGTTCGCGGCGCCTTCAACGCCGTGTTCATCGAGGCGGAGAACGCCGGCGAGCTGATGTTCTACGGCCAGGGCGCCGGCGGAACCCCTACAGCATCCGCCGTACTGGGCGACCTCGTCTCGGCAGCCCGCCGCCTGGTTCTCGGCGGCCCCGGACGCACCGAGACCACCACGGGCCACGTGCCGGCGCTGCCCATCGACGCCGCCGTCACCAGCTACTACATCGGCCTCGACGTGGCGGACCAGCCCGGCGTCCTCGCCAGGATCGCCCAGCTGTTCGCCGAGCACGGCGTGTCCATCGAAATCATGCGGCAGACCATCCACCGCGACGCCGAGTCCAACGTTGAGTCGGCCGAACTGCGGATCGTCACCCACCGCGCATCAGAGGCTGCCCTTGCAGCCACCGTCGAGGCCGTAAAGGGCCTGGACGTCATCAATTCAGTTACATCCGTTCTGCGGGTAGAAGGAGTCTAAGTGGCTCACCAATGGCGCGGTGTCATCCGCGAATACGCTGACCGTCTGCCCGTGACGGAATCCACCAGGGTCATCACCCTGGGTGAGGGAGGCACCCCGCTGGTGCGCGCGCAGAAGCTTTCCGAGCTCACCGGCTCGGAGGTGTACCTGAAGGTTGAGGGTATGAACCCCACCGGTTCCTTCAAGGACCGCGGCATGACCATGGCCATGACCGCTGCGGTGGCCTCCGGGGCCAAGGCTGTGGTGTGTGCTTCCACAGGCAACACCTCTGCCTCTGCTGCTGCTTACGCAACGGCGGCAGGCCTCAAGTGCGCCGTCCTGGTGCCTGAAGGCAAGATCTCCATGGGCAAGCTGAGCCAGGCGATCGCCCACGGCGCCACCCTGCTCCAGGTGGACGGCAACTTTGACAACTGTCTCGACATCGCCCGGAAACTGGGGGAGTCCTACCCGGTATTCCTGGTCAACTCCGTCAATCCGGCGCGCATCCAGGGACAGAAGACCGGTGCGTTCGAGATCGTCGACGCACTCGGTGACGCCCCCGACATCCACGTCCTCCCGGTAGGAAACGCCGGAAACATCACTGCCTACTGGAAGGGCTACAAGGAGTACTCCGCTCCGTTCGAGTCCGACACAGCCGGCACGCTGCCCGCCGTTGCCACCAGGACCCCCGCGATGTGGGGCTTCCAGGCAGCCGGGGCCGCGCCCTTCGTAGCTGGCCACCCCATCACGGAACCGGACACGATCGCCACCGCAATCCGGATCGGCAACCCTGCTTCCTGGGACGGCGCCATCGCTGCCCGCGATGAGTCCGGCGGGTTCATCGACGCGGTTACCGACGACGAGATCCTCAACGCCCACCGCTGGCTGTCCTCACGGGAAGGCGTCTTTGTGGAGCCGGGGTCTGCAGCAGGCGTTGCCGGGCTTCTGAAGAAGCACGCCGCCGGCGAGGTGCCGTCCGGCAAGACCATCGTCATCACGGTCACCGGGCACGGCCTGAAGGATCCCCAGTGGGCCCTGCGCACCGAGGATGGCAGCGACGTCCAGCCGGTTAAGGTTCCGAACGACGTGGTGACCGTTGCCGCTGAGCTGGGACTGGAAGAAAAGTAGCCTTGGACACCACCTCGCAGGCCGCCGTCGGCCTGCAACTGATTGAGCCGGGGCAGTGCGTCACTGTCCGCGTCCCCGCCACCAGCGCCAACCTCGGTCCCGGTTATGACAGTCTGGGCCTCGCGCTGGCCCTGCATGACACCCTCACCGTGGAAAGCCTCGGCACGGACCAACTCGTGTTCGAGCTCCGCGGCGAGGGTGCGGACACCCTGCCCCGGGATGCCAGCCACCTGGTGGTCCGCGCCATGGATGCGGCCTTCGAACGGCTGGGCTACCGCCACGGCGGCCTGCGGGTGGTTGCCGAAAATGTGAACCCGCACGGCCGGGGGCTCGGTTCCTCCGCGTCGGCCGTGGTGGCCGCGGTGTCGGCTGCCAACGCGATGGTGCCGGCCGAAGACCAGCGCGGAAAGGACTGGATCCTCCAGCTCACCAGCGAACTGGAGGGCCATCCGGACAACGTGGCTCCCGCCATTTTCGGCGGCCTGGCGCTGTCGTGGCAGGACAGTGAGCAGTACAGCAGCACCAGTGCCACCGTGGCCGGGTCCGTTATTCCCATCGTGGCGGTACCCGACTTCGAACTCTCCACCGAAGCGGCCCGCGCACTGCTCCCGGCATCCGTGGGACACCACGCGGCCGCCATGAACTCCGGCCGGGCAGCACTGCTGATCCATGCGCTGACGCAGAAGCCCGAATTCCTGTTGCCGGGCACTGAGGACTACCTGCACCAGAGCTATCGTGCTGAAGCCATGCGGCCCAGTGCGGTGCTCATCGGGGCACTTCGCGCAGCCGGCTATGCCGCAGTGGTTTCCGGGGCCGGGCCCACCGTGCTGGTGCTGGCGAACGGTGAAGAGCAGGCGGGCAATGCCCTTGCCTTGATTGAGGCCTATACGGCGGAGAACACGCCGGACATCGGCTGGCGCGTGCTGAAGCTCGCAGTGGACGTCGAAGGTGCTAAGGTTGAACTGCACCGGCGGTAATTCCGCCTATCTGATCTGCTTCTGCATCCAGTTGCTATTTGATCTACCACTGTGAATGTATTCCGGTGCCGCCTGCTTGGTCTGTCGCAGGAATCTGCAGCATTCAACTGCCCCTGAACCGTCAGCCCGGCGTTGCGCCATGGGCACAACGCAAGGTGTATCAGTATCCGGCCCTGCTGGCCGATATCCAACCGGCAAGGCCGAAATCCCGGCTGCAAATCTGAACTGCAGCCCAGATCAAATCATCGCGCCCAGCTCCCAGTCTGGACGCCGTCGAGGGGGAAGGATCCTTCGTGACCGAAACCACTGAGCTGTCGCCAGCTGTGGAACACACAACTTCTGCTGCCGAATCACCGGCCGCAACCGCCAAGAGCAGCGGCCTCGCCGGCCTGAAGCTCGCCCAGCTGCAGGCCCTCGCCAGCCAGCTCGGTATTTCCGGCGGCTCCCGCATGCGCAAGGGGGACCTGGTCTCGGCCATTTCCGCCCACCGTGCAGGAACGCCTACCGTCAAGGCCCCCGCAAAGGCAGCGGAAAAGGCTCGGGAATCCATCGTGGCCCCGGCCGCAGCTGCACCGGCTTCTGCTCCGGAGGCCCCGGCCGCCGAAGCTCCCGCCGTTGAAGGCAGCCGTGCCCGCGGACGCGGCCGCAGCCGCCGCGCCGTCAGTGACGGCGTGGTTGCCCCGGCAACCGAAACCCCCGTAGTGGAAACCTCCGCCGCGCCTGCCGGCGCAACCGACGAGGTGCCGTCGGCCGCCCCTGCGGAAACCACGGAGGCAACCGAAGGCGCCCCTGAGCGCCGCCAGCCGCGCACCCGCAACCGCCGCCGCGGCGAAGCCGCTGCCGCCTCCATCCAGGAAGCCCCGGCGGAAACCCCGGCGGAACAGCCCGCCACGGAACAGCGTTCAGGCGAGCAGCGCACTGAAGCTCCCGCAACTGAAGCGGGAGACGCAGGCCAGCGCGGCGAACGCCGTGAAGGCGGGCGCACCCGCGGCCGCGACAACACCTCCCGTGATTCGGACGGCGGCCGCGACAACAGCGGCAGCCGCGATGCAGGCCAGCGTGAAGGCAGCCGGGAAACCCGCGACACCCGCGATGGCGATGACGCTGACGGCGGAAGCCGCCGCAACCGCCGGAACCGCCGCGACCGGAACGACCGCAATGACCGCTCCGGCGGGCAGGACCGGGACAACTCCCGCAACGACCGCTTCCGCGACCGCAACGACCGCCGCCGTGGCCGCAACCAGGGTCCTGACGTGGACGACGTCGAGGTCACAGAGGACGACGTCCTGCTGCCGGTTGCCGGCATCCTGGACGTCCTGGAGAACTACGCGTTCATCCGCACTTCCGGTTACCTGCCGGGCCCGAACGACGTCTACGTCTCCCTGGCCCAGGTCAAGAAGTACAACCTGCGCAAGGGCGACGCCGTTGTGGGCGCCATCCGGGCACCACGTGAAGGCGAAGACCGCAGCCAGCAGTCCGCCCGCCAGAAGTTCAACGCCCTGGTCCGCGTAACGTCCGTCAACGGCAAGACCCCGGAAGAACTCAAGGACCGCGTCGAGTTCGCCAAGCTGGTTCCGCTGTACCCGTCCGAGCGCCTGCGCCTGGAAACCGACCCCAAGAAAATCGGTCCCCGCGTCATCGACCTCGTGGCCCCGATCGGCAAGGGCCAGCGCGGCCTGATCGTCTCCCCGCCCAAGGCCGGCAAGACGCTCATCCTGCAGTCCATCGCCAACGCAATCACCACCAACAACCCTGAGGTCCACCTCATGATGGTGCTGGTTGACGAACGGCCCGAAGAAGTCACGGACATGCAGCGCACCGTCAAGGGCGAGGTCATTGCCTCCACCTTCGACCGCCCCGCCGACGACCACACCACCGTCGCCGAACTTTCCATCGAACGCGCCAAGCGCCTCGTGGAAATGGGCATGGACGTGGTGGTCCTCCTGGACTCCATGACCCGCCTTGGCCGCGCCTACAACCTGGCAGCACCGGCCTCCGGCCGTATCCTGTCCGGTGGCGTGGACTCCGCCGCCCTCTATCCGCCCAAGCGCTTCTTCGGTGCTGCCCGCAACATCGAAAACGGCGGCTCGCTCACCATCCTGGCCACCGCCCTCGTGGAGACCGGCTCCAAGATGGACGAGGTCATCTTCGAAGAGTTCAAGGGCACCGGCAACATGGAACTGCGCCTGTCCCGCCAGCTGGCCGACAAGCGCATCTTCCCCGCCGTGGACGTAAACGCGTCCGGCACCCGCCGCGAGGAAAACCTGCTTTCGCCCGAGGAAGTCAAGATCATGTGGAAGCTGCGCCGCGTCCTCTCCGGACTCGAGACCCAGCAGAGCCTTGAACTGCTCACCAACAAGATCCGGGAAACCCAGAGCAACGTCGAGTTCCTCATGCAGGTCCAGAAGACGACGCTTGGCGCGAAGTCGGATAACGACAAGTAGCTGAGTCAGGGGCGGGCGCTGGAGCGTTCGTGCGGTGGGCGCCGCGCGGATGTTCCGCCCCCGCCCCTTTGTCGTTCGGATTTTGCCGCCCCCGCCCCTACGCTGGGAGGCTTTCGATCTTCGATCGTCAGCCTCCCGGCTCCGGCAGGCCCGATGCCACTCCCGGGGCGGCAAAATCCGAACGCCACGCCGTTGTCTCATCAGTCGCTCGGCGAAACTAGACTGTTTCCCAGCGCGTCGAAAGGTTTTGAAGAATGTTTGAGTCCGTACAGGGCCTGCTTGATGAGCATGATGCTATCCAGGCGCAGCTGGGGGATCCTGCTGTTTACGCTGATCAGCGGCTTGCCCGGAAGCTGGGGCGGCGTTCGGCTCAGCTTAATGGCATTGTTGAGGCTTATCACAAGTGGGAGGCTATCCAGGATGACCTGGCAGCTGCCAAGGAGATGGCTGGGGAGGATCCCGAGTTCGCTGCCGAGGTTCCTGAGCTGGAGCAGGCGCTGGAGGTTGCTTCGGCGAAACTGCGCCGGCTGCTCATCCCGCGCGATCCTGACGACGCCCGCAACGTGATCCTCGAAGTCAAGGGCGGTGAAGGCGGCGACGAGGCTGCCCTGTTCGCCGGCGACCTGCTGCGCATGTACACCCGGTACGCGGAGTCCCGCGGCTGGAAGACTGAAATCATTTCCGCCACCGAGTCGGACCTCGGCGGGTACAAGGACGTCCAGGTGGCCGTCAAGGGCAATTCCAACGATCCCGCCGAGGGTGTCTATGCCCGGCTCAAGTTCGAAGGCGGCGTGCACCGTGTCCAGCGCGTTCCCGTAACTGAATCGCAGGGCCGGATCCACACGTCCGCGGCGGGCGTGCTGGTCCTGCCCGAAGTCGATGAGCCCGAAGAGCTTGAGATCAACCAGAACGACCTCAAGATCGACGTGTACCGCTCCTCGGGCCCGGGCGGACAGTCGGTCAACACCACGGACTCCGCCGTCCGCATCACGCACCTTCCCACCGGCATCGTGGTGGCCATGCAGAACGAGAAATCCCAGCTGCAGAACCGCGAGGCCGGCATGCGCGTGCTCCGGGCACGCATCCTGGCGCACCAGCAGGAGCAGATCGACGCCGAAAACTCGGCCCAGCGCAAGTCGCAGATCCGCACCATGGACCGCTCCGAGCGGATCCGCACCTACAACTACCCCGAGAACCGGATCGCTGACCACCGTACCGGCTACAAGGCCTACAACCTGGACCAGGTCATGAACGGGGACCTGGAACCGGTCATCCAGTCTGCGATCGAGATGGACGAGCAGGCGCGGCTGGACGCCATCGGCGACTGACCGGGAGCGTCCCATGAGCGAGCCCACCCACGTGGCGCATGCCCAGTCCCTGGCCGCGGCGGTCCGTGAGGCCGCGGCGGTCCTGGCCGAGGCCGGCGTCCCCAGTCCCCGGGCCGACGCCGAGCTGCTGGCGGACCATCTCCTCAATGTCGGGCTGGGGCGCCTCCGCGCCCTGATGCTGGGTGACACGCCCGTGCCCCAGGGATACGCCGAGCTTGTCGCCGAGCGTGCCCGCCGCATCCCGCTGCAGCACATCACCGGAGTCGCGCACTTCCGTTACCTTGAACTGGCAGTGGGCCCGGGTGTGTTCATTCCCCGACCGGAGACCGAGTCCGTGGTTCAGCTGGCCATCAACCAGGTCAAGGACATCCGGAACCCCCGGATCGTTGACCTGGGGACCGGCTCGGGGGCCATCGCGGGTTCCATCGCGCACGAAGTACCCGGCGCCGAGGTGCATGCCGTCGAATTCAGCCCCTTCGCGCACGCCTGGGCGGCAAAAAACCTGGCCCCGCTGGGCGTCAATCTTGTCCTGGGGGACCTGCGCGACGCATTTCCGGAACTCAACGGGACAGTCGACGTCGTCGTGTCCAACCCGCCGTACATCCCGGCCGAAGCCATCCCCAACGAGCCCGAAGTAGCCTTGCACGACCCGCCGGAGGCTTTGTACGGCGGGGGAGCGGACGGCATGGAACTTCCGACGGCGGCGGCGGCCACCGCCGCCCGGCTGCTGCGCCCCGGGGGCTACTTCGTGATGGAACACGCGGAAGTCCAGTCCGGCTGGATCGCCGCCATGCTTGCCAGCACCGGATCCTGGACAGCCATCACCACCCACCTGGACCTTAACGGCAAGGAGCGCGCCACCAGTGCCGTTCTCGCAGACCAGACCACACGGAATGAAAGAATGGGCCAGTGACCACAACATATGACTGCACCATTGACGACGAGCGGGCACAGGGGCTGGAGCACGCCCAGCGTGCCATCAACGAAAAGAAGTGCGTCGTGCTCCCCACGGACACTGTTTATGGCATCGGCGCAGACGCATTCTCGCCGCAGGCCGTCACCATGCTGCTGGTATCAAAGGGGCGCAGCCGCACCATGCCCCCGCCCGTCCTGATTCCGCGCATCAACGCCTTGGACGGCCTGGCCACCGAGGTTTCGGCCGACGCCCGCAAGCTGGCCGAGGCGTTCTGGCCCGGCGGCCTGACCCTGATCCTGCACGCCCAGCCGTCGCTTGACTGGGACCTTGGCGAAACCAAGGGGACCGTGGCGCTCCGGATGCCCGCCGACGAAGTTGCACTGGAACTGCTGACCCTGACGGGCCCGCTTGCCGTTTCGTCGGCCAACCGTACCGGCCAGGCTCCGGCCCAGACCGCCGCAGCGGCGCGGGAACAGCTGGCGGACTCGGTCGAGGTCTACCTGGAGGGTGGGCCGCGTCCGCTGGAGGGCGAAGCCGGCGTGGCGTCCACCATCGTGGATGCCACCGGGCCCGTCCTGCGCGTGGTGCGCAACGGAGCAGTGAGCCTGGAACAGCTCCGGGAACAGGTTCCGGGTGTCCTGGGGCTCGGCGAAATCCCCATGGCAGCGGTGGAACCGGAAGACACGGAGCCAGCGGTGGAACCGGAAGACGCGGAGCCAGTGGCGGAACCGGAAGCACGCGCGCCTGAAGCCGCCACAGGCTCCGGCAGCGGCGCCGTAAGTGATGCCCACAATGTTCCCGGGAACTGACATGCAGCCCAAAGTTGCCGTAGCGGCCGTGACCTTTGACCGCCACGAGGAGCTGGCCCTGCTCCTGAAAGGCCTGGCCGCCCAAAGCGCACCGATCCATTCCATCGCCTTGGTGGACTCCGGCACCATCCCTGCCACCGACGTCGTCAACGCCGTGGGAGCAGCCAACATCAACTACCTGCGCTCCGAAGCAAACCTCGGCGGCGC
The DNA here is from genome assembly GCF_030816485.1 of Arthrobacter sp. B1I2. Taxonomy (NCBI): domain Bacteria; kingdom Bacillati; phylum Actinomycetota; class Actinomycetes; order Micrococcales; family Micrococcaceae; genus Arthrobacter; species Arthrobacter sp. B1I2. Next base: position 2,678,172 of record NZ_JAUSYC010000001.1, read on the forward strand.
CGGTGGGTTTGCCTACGCCATCCTGGCCGCCATGGCCAGCGGAGCGGAATGGATCTGGATGATGGACGACGACGGCCATCCGGAGGACGCCAGCTGCCTGGCGGAACTGCTCCGCACCGCGGATGAGCATCAGCTGGACATCGTCAGCCCGCTGGTGGCCGCCACGGCCGATCCCAACCGGCTTTCCTTCAACTTCCGCATCAACGGGCTGCTGACCAACGACCGGTCCCGGCTGGCGCCCATGGGCTACCTTCCGGACATGGTCCATTTCTTCAACGGTGCGCTGATCCGCACCGAGGTTTTCTACAAGATCGGCATTCCGGACGTGAAGTTCTTCATTCGGGGCGATGAAGTGGATTTCCTCTCCCGGGTCAAAAAGGCCGGGCTCAAGTACGGCACGCTTGCCACCGTGGCGGTCCAGCACCCCGCCACATGGACCGAGATGAAACCGGTGTTCGGCGGATTCATCACACCCGTCATCCCGGAAGGCGAGTTCAAGCGCTACTGCTACTTCCGCAACCGCGGTTACCTGACCCGCAAGTACCGGAACCTGCGCTGGTTCAGCGCGGACATTGTCGGTTTCCCCTTCTACTTCCTGAAGACCGGTGACCTCAGGGGCCTGGCGCACTGGTTCAAGGCCTACTCAACCGGCTTCCGTGGCAAGGGCTTCGGCTCGCCCGCGGAACTGATGTCCGCCAACAACTAGGCCGCCGTGGAGAACCTGTACGCCGTCGTAGTCACTTACAACCGCGCCGACTTCCTGCGCAACCTGCTCGATTCCTTTGCCCGGCTGGACACTGCACCTGAGCGCATTCTGGTGGTGGACAATGCCAGCAGCGACCATACGCCGGACGTGGTTGCCCAGGCCATCGCTGCCGGCGGGCCGGCCATCCAGTACGAACGGCTCGACCGGAACCTAGGCGGGGCCGGTGGCTTTTCCCGGGGCGTGGAACTGGCGCTGGACGCCGGCGCCGAATGGCTGTGGCTGATGGACGACGACGTGGAAGTCCTTCCGGGCGCCGTGGCAGCCCTGGATAAGTTCACGCCGGACTATTCCTGCATGATCGGCCGCCGGTACGACGCCAACGGCAAACCGTTCTTCTGGCAGCATCATTTCGTCGAGGCGCTCGGAGTCTTCCTCCCCGTCTCGCGTGATGTGTTCCGGCATTCGGATGTATTCCACACCAATGTGGGGAACTTCGAAGGCATGCTCATCAAGGCCTCAGTGGCCCGGGCCATCGGGCTGCCGGATCCGCGTTTTTTCATCACCTGGGACGACCTCATCTACGGCTGGCTTGCCGCGCAGCAAACCCCCGTGGTGTACGTCAATGCCTTTGTCATCAAGAAGGTCCGGGCACAGCGCCAGGTGGACCTGGGGCTCCGGCACCTCAACGATTCCTCTGACCTGAGCCGCCGCTACGTGATGCGCAACCGCGGACATGTGGCCCACTACCTGCGGGCCTACGGCAAGTACAACCGGGCCGGTTTCGCGGTGGGGACGGCACTGACCTTCCTCAAGGAACTTGCAAGGCTGGTATTGGTCGAGCGGACCCTCAAAGGGGCCGGCGCGCTGTGGCGGGGATGGCGTGAATCGCGCACCATCCTCGCCGACGCCGGGTGGAAAGCCATGCCGCCGCTGCCGGTGTATCCGGGCAGCGGAACCCGGAGCGATTAGTATCGTTCTAGGCCCCGACGCCGTCCGACAGTCTCGCGGCGGGGTATTTTGTAACAGGCGCCTGGCCGCCGTGGTAGTGGAAGTCGGTTGCATCTTTCGTTGAGTACACAATCAGAAACGCGCGCACCTGCCGCAGTACGGGACGAGAAACCCGCCCTCTGGATCTGGATCCAGCTCTTCCTCGACTCGATGTCGTGGGTGGTGGCCATCGGCCTGGCACTGCTGTTGCGGTACGAGATGGGCATCCGCGTGGAACAGTTCGCCGGTGCCTGCCTCATCGCCGCCATCGCTGTGGTGGCACAGATGCTGGCCGGCTACTCCCTCGCCCTCTACCGCGGCCGGTATCCGTTCGGCAGTTTCCAGGAAGCCAGGGCACTCGTTTTCGTCACCGTCATCGTGGCCGCCACCATCACGGCAAGCCTGCTGGTGCTTTACGAAGAGATCAACATCGGCCGCAGCGTTGGCCTGATCGCCTTCCCCTTTGCCTGCCTCTTCATGTGCGCCGCCCGCTACGCCAAACGGCTTTACGTGGAGGGCAGGGCCCGGCCCGGGGACGGGGCACAGAACACGCTGGTTTACGGCGCCGGATTCCTCGGCAACTCGCTGGTGGCCCGGATGCTGCAGGACCCGGATTCCCCGTACTTTCCGGTGGGCCTGGTGGACGACGACCCCGCCAAGAAGCACCTGCGGCTTTCCGGCATCCAGGTCCAGGGCCGGGGCGATGACCTGCCCGCGATCATCCGCCGCACCCGGGCGAAAGTGCTGGTCCTGGCCTTCGCCCACGTGGAGGCCAGTGTGGTCCGCCGCATCTCGGACGCTGTTGCCGGTTTGAACGTGCGCGTCCTGGTCCTGCCTCCGCTGCGTGACATGCTGGGCACCGGCGCACCCGCCGGTTTCTCCGACTTCCGCGATGTGGCAGTCGAGGACTTGATCGGCCGGCGCCCCGTGGACATCGAAGTTGACGAGATCGCCGGCTACATCACGGGCAAGCGGGTGCTGGTCACCGGGGCCGGCGGATCCATCGGTTCGGAGCTCTGCCGGCAGATCGTGCAGTTCCACCCTGCGGAGCTGATCATGCTGGACCATGACGAGACAGGGCTGCAGCAGACCCAGATCTCCATCACCGGCCGGGGGCTGCTGGCCGGCAGGGATACGGTCCTGGCCAACATCCGGGATGGTGATGCGCTGCAGGAAATTTTCGCTGACCGGCAGCCGGAAGTGGTGTTCCATGCCGCAGCCCTTAAACACGCCCCCTTGCTCCAGCAGTACCCGGTGGAGGCCTGGAAGACGAACGTCTGCGGCACCCTGAATGTCCTGCGCGCGGCCCGGCACTCGGGTGTGTCACACTTCGTGAACATCTCCACCGACAAGGCCGCGAACCCCACCACCGCCCTTGGCCATTCCAAGCGTGTTGCCGAAAAGCTGACCGCATGGATGGCCGGCCAGACCGGTCGCAAGTTCGTCTCGGTCCGCTTCGGCAACGTGATGGGCAGCCGCGGTTCGATGCTGCCCCTCTTTACCGAGCAGATCCGTGTTGGCGGTCCCGTCACCGTCACCGACCCCGATGTCACCCGCTTCTTTATGACAATTCCCGAGGCGTGCCAGCTGGTGATCCAGGCCGGGGCCATCGGTAACGGAGGCGACGTCCTGATCCTGGACATGGGCGAACCCGTCCGGATCCTCGACGTGGCACAACGAATGATTGCCATGTCCGGCAAGGACGTGGAAATCATCTACACCGGGCTGCGGCCGGGGGAGAAGCTGCACGAGGAACTGGTGGGCACCGGGGAACTCGACAAGCGCCCCCTGCACCCGAAAATTTCGCACACCCGGGCGACGGAGCAGGATCCGGACAAGCTCGACCTCAACGTCTGGCTGGCGCGCTGCGAGGCAGAACAGGGCCTGAGCATCTCCGACATCCCTGATGACGAGGCCGATGACGCCGGTGAGATCCGGGTGGCGTCATGATCCCCCTGGCTTTGGTGGCTGCAATTACCCTGCTGGCAAGCCTGTTGCTTCCCTTGGCCGTCAAACCCTGGCTGTTCCGGATGGGTGTTGTGGACGTTCCTTCCGCACGGTCATCCCACGTCAAAGTGACCATCCGCGGCATGGGCGTCGCCACAGCGCTGGCCACCGTCATCGGCTATGGGGCGGCGGTGTTGCTGGGTGTCGTCACGGTGGACCGTTCGGTGTCCGCCGTCGTGCTCGGCGTCATTGCCGGGTGCGCCGTCGTCGGCTGGATTGAAGACCTGCGCGGACTGTCCATACGGGGCCGCGCGGCGGCCCAGCTTGGGATCGGTGCCGTCGGGTCCGCCGTGCTGATCGTCCTCACGGAGCAATCGTTCTGGTGGCTGCCCCTGGGCGCCCTGGCAATTGCGGCCTACGTCAACATCGCCAACTTCATGGACGGCGTCAACGGCATTTCGGGTCTTCACGGGGTCACGGCCGGGGGGGCGTACGCGGTGGCGGGGATGCTGTCCGAACAACCCTGGCTGACCGCAGGCGGCGCCGTGCTCGCGATGTCCTTCCTCGGTTTCCTGCCATGGAACCTGGGCCGGAGCTCGGTCTTCCTGGGTGACGTCGGCAGCTACCTGCTGGGAGCCTCGATAGCCGCCCTGGCGGTGGCAGGCTTCCTCGGCGGGGTCTACGTGGAGTACGTTCTGTCGCCGATCCTCGTCTACGCGGCGGACACCGGCTACACCCTGCTGCGCCGGATCAAGGCGGGGGAACGCTGGTACGCCTCACACCGCGAGCACGTCTACCAGCGGCTCACGGACGTGGGCTTCTCCCACCTGCAGTCCGCGGCAGCGGTCACCGTGTGCACCCTGGCCGTGATCATCCTTGGGTTCATTGCTGCCACCGCAGAACTGCCTGTCGTGGCGCTGTGCGTGGCGGGGAGCATGCTGGTACTCGTCCTCTACCTGGCCAGCCCCGACCTGATCCGGCGCTACAGGCGCCGGTCCAAGGTCACACGCCTGCCGGTGACCTAAGGGTGTTCTATCTCGTGTAGAATTTAGGGGCAGCCCAAGCTGCCACTCCACCCCTTGCCTCCTGGTGATCTGCCACGTGGTGACGACGATTGGGATCGAATGACCTCCAACGCCGAGTCCGGACCTGCCTCCGGCAACGGACGCGTTGGCGCCTCCGGTCCCTCACCTTCCTTGTGGCTGGGCCTGCTCAAGCGCAGCTCGATTGCCGCCACGGCCGGGCTGGCGCTGTGTGCCATTCCCGCCGGACTTCTCAACGGAGCAGCCGGCGCCTTTTCCAGTGTCCTCGGTGGCCTGCTGGTCATGCTGTTCTTCGGCATCAGCCTGCTGGTTGGCCACGCCGTGGGACGCCGGAACCCGTCCGGCGCCATTGGGATGTTCGTGGCCACCTATGTGATCAAGGTAGTCGGCTTTGCCGTCATCCTGTTCGTCATCGGCGCTCCGGAATGGCTGCATGCCCGCTGGTTCGTCATCGGCGCAGTGGTTGCCGTTGTCCTTTGGCAGGCCGCGGAGATCCATGGCTTCAGCAAGGCGCGCCTCCAGATCTACAACGATCCAGAAGACAAGGGAGCAACCCATGCGTGACCCGAAGAAGTCCGCCGGCGCCACGCACGGCAAACGTGGATCCAACGGCTCCGCAGCAACTCGTTCCGACGCTTCCATCGATGGCGGCTACAACGCTGGAATGGCTGTATTCAGCTACATCATTGGCGGAATCATCGTCTGGAGTTTGATAGGGTGGGGACTGGATTATCTGTGGGGAACGCGCTGGATTGTGCTCGCAGGCGCTCTGCTCGGAGCCGTCGGAGGTTTCTACCTTTCCCACATGCACGGCCTCACCAGTTCCCGCAAAAATGCTGATGAGCGCCATGCTCCCAGCGCACCGTCCCAGGACGGAGAAGATAATGCCAAATAATTTCACAGGGGGAACAGCAGGCTGTCAGGCTGCCGGACCCCGCCCAACGCCCAATGATGGACACTGCAGAGAGGAAACGCGTTGATCGCGCTTGCGCTCCCGGCCCAAGATTCAGGAGAGTTCACTCCTCCTGGTATTAACGAAATGCATTTGCCGGCAATCCTGCCGTGGGGTGCCGCAGAAGGATTCTCCAAGCAGATGCTGCTGGTCCTCCTCTCTGTCGTCTTTATCGCCGTCTTCTTCGTGCTGGCCGCACGCAAGCAGCAGCTGGTACCCGGCAAGCTCCAGTTCGCCGGAGAAGCCGCCTACGGCTTTGTCCGCAACGGAATCGCCAAGGACATCATTGGCGGCAGGGACTTCATCAAGTATGTGCCCCTGTTGTTCAGCCTGTTCTTCTTCATCCTGGTCAACAACATCTACGGCGCCATCCCGTTCTTCCAGCTCCCCACGTTCTCGCACGTTGGCGGCGCCTATGTACTGGCGGGCATTGTCTACTTCACCTGGATCGCCATCGGCGTCAAGAAGAACGGACTGCGTTACTTCAAGCTGGCCACTGTGCCCTCGGGTGTTCCCTGGTTCATCCTTCCGATCGTGATCCCGATCGAGATCATCTCCAACTTCCTGGTCCGGCCCGTCACGCACAGCCTCCGTCTGTTCGCCACCATGCTCGCCGGCCACCTCATCGTGATGATCGCCGGGTACGGCATCGAGTTCCTCGTCATGCAGGAGAACGTCCTGCTCAAGGGAACCTCCGTCCTGGTCCTGGCAGGTGCCATCGCCATGTACATGCTTGAAGCCCTGATCATGGTCCTGCAGGCGTACGTCTTTACGCTGCTGACCGCGATCTACATCGAAGGCGCCCTGCACGCCGACAGCCACTAGGCCCACGCCTCGCGGAGCCCGGCTCCGGCGGCACTCAAAGAATTCCCCTCGCGGGGATGAAGCAACCCAAACAACCTGCCACATGGGTGGCATCTTGAAAGGAAGAAAAATGGAAGGCAATCTCAACCTCGTAGGTTACGGTCTGTCCGCAATCGGCGGTGGTATCGGTGTTGGCCTCGTATTCGCTGCTTACATCAACGGTGTTGCACGCCAGCCGGAAGCCCAGCGCGTGCTGCAGCCGATCGCATTCCTCGGCCTTGCGCTGACCGAAGCCCTCGCCATCCTCGGCCTGGTCTTCGCCTTCGTTCTCTAGTCCTAGAGCGAAGCGAACTTTCAGAACCGAGTAGAAAAGGACGGGTGAAATATGAATCAGCTGATCATCTCAGCCGCCACTGAGGGTGAGGTCAACCCCCTGGTTCCCAATGTCTGGGAAATGGGCGTTGTCCTCGTGGGCTTTGCCATCCTCATGTTCATCGTGGTCAAGTTCGTTGTCCCGATGTTCGAAAAGACCTTCGCCGAGCGTGCCGAGGCCATCGAAGGCGGCATTGCCAAGGCTGAAAAGGCTCAGGCTGAGGCGTCTGCTGCACTCGAAGAGTACAAGCAGCAGCTGACCGACGCCCGCGCCGAAGCCAACCGCATCCGCGAGGAAGCCCGCGCCGAAGGTGCCCAGATCCTTGCGGATCTGAAGGAGAAGGCAGCTGCAGAGTCTGCCCGCATCACGGCCCAGGCCCATGCCCAGATCGAATCCGAGCGCCAGGCGGCCGTTGTGTCCCTGCGTTCGGAGGTAGGCACCCTGGCCACCACCCTTGCCGGCCGCATCGTCGGTGAAGCGCTGAACGACGACGAGCGCGCAGCACGGGTAGTGGACCGGTTCCTGGCAGATCTGGAGACCCAGAGCGCAGGTGCAGCTAAGTAATGGCAGGCGTATCGAGCGAATCGCTGGCAGCAGGGCTGGCAGAGTTGGAAGCAAAGCTACCGACGGCGTCACTGCAGCTGGCAAAGGAACTCTTCGGAATTCTGGGAATGGTGGACAGCTCGGCTGGCTTGCGCCGCGCCCTGACTGACCCGTCCCGCAACGGTGACGAAAAGTCGGCGCTGGTCAGGCAGCTGGTTGGCGGAAAAGTCTCCGCTGATGCTGCAGAGATTGCGGGCGGACTGGCCAGCTCACGCTGGGCAACTGCCCGGGATGTCGGCGATGCGCTCGAGACTCTTGCCGCAACGGTGGTCATTTCCGTTGCTGAAAACAAGTCGGCCGTTTCTGCCTCCGGAATCACTGGCCTGGAAGAACTGGAAAACGATCTGTTCTCCTTCAACCAGGCTGTTGCCTCCAGCCACGAGGTACAACGTGCTCTGTCCGAACCACAGGCCAGCGCTTCGGCAAAGGCTGCCCTTGCGGAAAAGCTGGTGCCTGCCGCAAGCGAGGAAGCCAAAGTCCTCATCAGGCAGGCCGTCACCCAGCCCCGCGGCATCAAGCCCACCCGGCTGGTGCAGCGGTTCGCCGAGCTGGCGGCAAAGCGGCAGCAGCGCTGGATTGCAACGGTCAGCGTGACCCGTCCTTTGACGCAGACGCAGCTTGAACGCCTCCAGGCGGCCCTGAATGCGCTGTACGGACGGGAACTGAAGGTCAACATCAACGTTGACCCGGCACTCATTGGCGGCATCCGCGTCCAGGTTGGTGACGAAGTGCTCGACGCTTCGGTCCTCACCCGGCTGGGCCAATTGCAGCGCCAGCTGGCCGGCTAGCCGGACAAGCACAACCCAACTGATAGAAACCCCGGTCACCGGCAACGGTGATCACAAAACAGGAGAGCAGGGACTGCAGATGGCCGAATTGACCATCAACGCCGACGACGTCCGTAATGCGCTGAACGAGTTCGCGGCGTCCTACGAACCCGGAAACGCAGAACGCGTAGAGGTCGGCCGCGTAACCACCGCTGGTGACGGCATCGCACGTGTTGAGGGCCTTCCCTCGGTCATGGCGAACGAGCTGCTTCGCTTTGAGGACGGCACGCTGGGCCTGGCCCAGAACCTCGATGTCCGCGAAATCGGCGTCATCATCCTCGGCGACTTCACCGGCATTGAAGAAGGCCAGGAAGTCCACCGCACCGGACAGGTTTTGTCCGTTCCCGTGGGCGACGCCTTCCTCGGCCGTGTTGTTGACCCGCTGGGCATGCCCATCGACGACCTCGGCGAGATCAAGGCCGAGACCACCCGCGCCCTGGAGCTCCAGGCTCCCGGCGTAACCCAGCGCAAGTCTGTGCACGAACCGATGCAGACCGGGCTCAAGGCCATCGACGCCATGATCCCGATCGGCCGCGGCCAGCGCCAGCTCATCATTGGTGACCGCCAGACCGGCAAGTCCGCCATCGCGATCGACACCATCATCAACCAGAAGGCCAACTGGGCTACGGGCGATGTGACCAAGCAGGTGCGCTGCATCTACGTGGCAATCGGGCAGAAGGCGTCCACCATTGCCGCCATCCGCCAGACCCTCGAGGACAACGGCGCACTGGAGTACACCACCATCGTGGCGTCTCCCGCTTCCGACCCCGCGGGCTTCAAGTACCTGGCACCGTACGCCGGCTCGGCCATCGGCCAGCACTGGATGTACGGCGGCAAGCACGTCCTCATCGTGTTCGATGACCTGTCCAAGCAGGCTGAAGCCTACCGTGCCGTATCGCTGCTGCTGCGCCGCCCGCCGGGCCGCGAAGCCTACCCCGGCGACGTCTTCTACTTGCACTCCCGCCTGCTGGAGCGTTGTGCAAAGCTGTCCGACGAACTGGGAGCCGGCTCCATGACTGGCCTGCCGCTGATCGAGACCAAGGCGAACGATGTTTCTGCCTACATCCCGACCAACGTCATCTCCATCACCGATGGCCAGATCTTCCTCCAGTCTGACCTCTTCAACGCCAACCAGCGCCCTGCTGTTGACGTGGGTGTGTCTGTGTCCCGCGTGGGCGGCGCCGCACAGGTGAAGTCCATGAAGAAGGTCTCCGGTACGTTGAAGCTGGACCTGGCCCAGTACCGCGACATGCAGGCATTCGCCATGTTCGCTTCTGACCTTGACGCCGCATCACGCCAGCAGCTGACCCGTGGCGCCCGCCTGATGGAACTGCTCAAGCAGGGCCAGTACTCGCCGTTCCCGGTGGAGAACCAGGTTGTGTCCATCTGGGCAGGTACCAACGGCTACCTGGACGACGTGCCGGTTGAGGACATCAGCCGCTTCGAGTCCGAGTTCCTGGAGCACCTGGCGCACAAGTCCTCGATCCTCACTACGCTGGCCCAGACCAACGTGCTGGACGACGACACCGCAGCAGCTCTGAAGTCTGCCATCGTGGCCTTCAAGAAGGGCTTCTTCGGCGAGGGAGACAACCACTTGGTAGGCGCCGGCCACGAGGAGCATGAAGCTATCTCCGAGGGCGAAGTCGACCAGGAAAAGATCGTCAAGCAGAAGCGCTAGTTCCACTGACCGGTGCGCCGGGCCCACGGGCCCGGCGCACCGGTCAGGGAATGTTAGGAAAGGATAAGTATGGGAGCCCAGATTCGGGTCTACCGCCAGAAGATCAGCTCGACCACGTCGATGCGCAAGATCTTCAAGGCGATGGAACTGATCGCTACCTCGCGCATCGGCAAGGCCCGTGCGCGCGTAGCAGCTTCACTGCCTTACGCGAACGCGATTACACGCGCCGTTTCTGCTGTCGCAAGCCAAAGCGAAATCGACCACCCGCTGACCACCGAGCCGGAGCAAATCCGCCGCGCTGCCGTCCTGGTAATCACTTCGGACCGTGGCCTGGCTGGATCGTACTCCGCTAGCGTGCTCAAGCAGGTGGAGGGTCTCAATGAGCTGCTCCACGCCGAAGGCAAGGAAGTCAAGACGTACCTCGTCGGACGCAAGGCGCAGGCCTACTACGAATTCCGGAACCGTGAATACTCGCGGGTCTGGACCGGAAGCACCGACGCACCCGAGTTCATCACCGCCCGTGAAATCGGCGAGGCGCTGCTGGCAGATTTCGCTACGGACTTCGAAGAGGGCGGCGTGGACGAAATCCATGTTGTCTACACCCGCTTCAAGTCCATGGTCACCCAGGAGCCCACGGTCATCCGCCTGCTCCCGCTTGAAGTTGTGGAAGAACAGGCCACTTCTGAATCTGACCTGTTGCCGCTGTACGAGTTCGAGCCGGAAACAGAGCGCGTTCTTGACGCTTTGCTCCCGCGCTACATCGAGTCACGCATCTTCGCGGCCATGCTGCAGGCAGCGGCTTCCGAGCTCGCTGCACGCCAGCGGGCCATGAAGTCCGCCGGCGACAACGCGACGGACCTGATCAAGAAGTACACGCGTCTGCGCAACACGGCCCGCCAGGCTGAGATTACGCAGGAGCTTTCCGAGATTGTTGCCGGCGCCGACGCCCTCGCGTCCTAGCTTGCAACCAGCCCGGATTCCGCAGCACCTGCACCACCACAGATAAACTTAAACCCACGCCATCTACTGAGTGAAGTGAGAGAGATGACTGCCACTGCTACCGAACACGTAGCCGCAACGTCCGGTGCTACCGGCCGCATTGCGCGCGTAATCGGCCCGGTTGTCGACGTCGAATTCCCGGCCGACGCAATTCCGTCCATCTACAACGCCCTCACCACCGAGATTACTCTCAACGGTGAAACCAAGACCATCACCTTCGAAGTTGCGCTGCACCTCGGCGACAACCTCATCCGCGCGATCTCGCTGCAGGCGACCGACGGCCTGGTCCGCGGCACCAACGTGGTGGACACCGGTGCCCCGATCTCCGTGCCGGTCGGCGACGGCGTCAAGGGCCACATCTTTAACGTCCTTGGCCAGCCCCTGGACGTCAAAGAGTCGGAGCTGGACATCAGCGAACGCTGGCCCATCCACCGCAAGGCACCGAGCTTCGCTTCGCTCGAAGGCTCCACCGAGATGCTGGAAACCGGCATCAAGGTCATCGACCTCCTCACCCCCTACATCAAGGGTGGAAAGATCGGCCTGTTCGGCGGCGCCGGCGTGGGCAAGACCGTGCTGATCCAGGAAATGATCACCCGCGTGGCCCGCAACTTCGGCGGTACTTCGGTATTCGCCGGTGTGGGTGAGCGTACCCGTGAGGGCAACGACCTCTGGGTTGAAATGGAAGAGGCAGGCGTCCTCAAGGACACCGCCCTTGTATTCGGCCAGATGGATGAGCCGCCGGGAACGCGCCTGCGCGTGGCACTGTCCGCGCTGACCATGGCGGAGTACTTCCGCGATGTCCAGAACCAGGACGTGCTGCTCTTCATCGACAACATCTTCCGCTTCACCCAGGCCGGTTCGGAGGTGTCCACCCTGTTGGGCCGCATGCCTTCTGCCGTGGGCTATCAGCCCAACCTGGCCGATGAGATGGGCCTCCTGCAGGAGCGCATCACGTCCACCAAGGGCCACTCCATCACCTCGATGCAGGCCATCTACGTTCCCGCAGATGACTACACGGACCCGGCTCCGGCGACGACCTTCGCACACCTCGACGCGACCACGGAACTTTCCCGTGAAATCGCCTCCCGTGGTCTGTACCCGGCCGTTGACCCGCTGACGTCCACGTCCCGCATCCTGGACCCCCAGTACATCGGCAAGGACCACTACACCACGGCTGTCCGTGTGAAGCAGATCCTGCAGAAGAACAAGGAACTCCAGGACATCATCGCCATCCTCGGCGTCGATGAACTCTCCGAAGAGGACAAGATCGTCGTGTCGCGTGCACGCCGCATCCAGCAGTTCCTCTCGCAGAACACCTACACCGCCAAGCAGTTCACCGGCGTCGAGGGCTCCACGGTTTCCATCAAGGACACCGTTGAAGGCTTCACCGCCATCTGCGACGGCGAGCTCGACCACATCGCGGAGCAGGCGTTCTTCAACGTCGGCGGCCTCGATGACGTTGAGCGCCAGTGGGCCAAGATCCAGGAACAGACCAAGTAATATGGCTGAGCTTGAGGTTGAGATTGTCGCAGCGGACCACTTCGTGTGGTCCGGAGCGGCCAAGATGGTCAAGGCCCGCACCAGCGATGGTGAAATCGGAATCCTGCCCGGCCACTCGCCCCTGCTGGCGATCCTGGCCGAGGGTGAACTGGCCATCCAGCCGGTGTCCGGGGACCGTATTGCGGTAGATGTGGACGGTGGCTTCTTCTCCGTTGACAACAACCGCGTGGTGATCGTTGCTGACAACGCCCAGCTGGGCGGCTCGGCTACCGCTGGGATCCGCTAGCACGACCTTGATGGACGCACCGGGTATTCCGTTCATCGCACTGGCAATCGCGTTCGGATTGCTGATCTTTGCACTGTGCCTTTCGGGGGTACGCCGCTTCAACCTGCGGCGTGCCCTCGGCACGGTGGACGCCTCCATTTGCGTTGCTGGAAACAGCTGGCAGATGGGGGTTTGTCGTTATCAGGACAACGACCTTGAATGGTTCAGGCTTATTTCCCTAAGCGTCCGCCCCAAGTACACGTTCAAACGAAGTTCGCTGGAGCTCCTGGGCCGCCGGAAACCAACGGAGGCCGAGGCCGTAAAGGTCCAGCCGGACGTGGTGATCGTCGAACTCCGGTATGAGGGGCAGGACCTGCACCTTGCCATGAAGTTCGACGCATACACGGGTCTTTCATCCTGGCTGGAAGCGGGTCCGGTGATAGGCGTAGGGACCTGGCGCTAGCCGACGTGGATTGGCTTTCAGACATCCGGCTTACGGACGGTCCTCTGTACGGAACCGTTCTGGTATTGGGCATAGGCGGCGCAGCCTACCTCCTGGTGCCACCTTGGCGCGCCTCCATGGCGCCGGTGCACCGGCGCCGGGCCTGGGCGGTCCGCATCCTCACGGCTGCGGCAACGGCCTTCGCCCTGGTGGGCACGGCCCACTGGGCAGTCATCAACATTTTCACTGTCTTCCCCGAGGACCTGCCGGATGCTGTGCTGCTGTGGCTGGTGCCCGCTGTTGCGGCTGTCCTCCTTGGCCTGCTCCGGCTGCCCCGGACCAGCTGGGGCGCCCGCGGGGGAGGTATCCTCGCCGCGCTGCTGGTGGTACTTCTCTCAGCGCTTCAAATCAACGCCTACTTTGGCCTCAACAGGACCGTCAGCGACCTGCTGGGCACCGCCCAGGCCCGGATACCGGCGCTTGAGCAGGACCGCATGCGCCACCCCGGTGAACCAGACGGTGTGCCGCTCCAGGGCTGGAAGCCGGAGGGGGAGCTGCCGGCCGGGGGAGTTCTGCGGAAGTCCGGGATCCCGGGAGCGACGTCCGGGATGAACACCCGCGACGCCTACATCTATCTTCCGCCGGCGTACTTCGCGGCCAACCGGCCTGCATTGCCGGTACTGGTCCTGGTGGGCCGGCCAGCCGGGCGGCCCGGCGGACTGGCTCACCGGCGGTGCAATCCGAGGCCATATGGATTCCTTTGCCGCGGCACACGGTGGCGTATCCCCGGTGGTGGTCATCCCGGATCCCAACGGTTCGCAGTCCGCCAACACCATGTGCATGGACAGCCGCATTGCCAACGCGGACACCTACCTCTCGCAGGACGTGCCGCAGTGGATCAGTTCCACGCTGGCGGTGGACACCAACCACAGCCACTGGGCCGTGGGTGGCTTCTCCTTCGGGGGGACGTGCGCCGTGCAGATGGGAACCAGGCATCCCGACATCTACGCCGACGTGCTTGCGTTTTCCAGCGAGGCCGAACCCGCCATTGCCAAGGAACGGCAGAAGACCATTGACGCCGCATTCCCCGGAAACCCTGATGAATTCACTAAGCAGACGCCACTGGAGATCATGAAACACCAACGGTTTGAGTCCAGTGGCATGTACCTCACTGCAGGCCAGAACGATCCCGAATTCGTGGGGAACCTCCGAACGTTGGCCACTGCCGCGGAGGCTGCCGGCTTCACGGTGCGGGCACACGAGGTGGAGCACACCGGACACTCCTGGGATACCTCGTCCAAGCGGTTCGCGGATGCGCTGCAGTTCCTTGGCAGCCGATGGGGGCTGCAGTGGTGAGCACCAGGAACCCTGACCGCACCGTGACCCTGATGTGGGCCGCCGTCGGACGCCCGGCGGTCCGGCAGGCACTGCTGTCGCTGAAATCCATGCCCTTCACCCTGGGCGTGCTTGTTGCCTTCCTTGCGGCCGGTGCCTTGACCGGAAGCTTCCTCGAGGGGCCGCCGGAGCAGCTTCTGGGCCTCGCCTCCGTCAGCGGTCCGGGCCTGCGCGGCGGGCAGTGGTGGTCGCTGTTCACCAGCCTCTTCTTCGCCACCAATCCGCTCGCCTACCTCGCGGCGTCGCTGATGATCGTCATGTTGCTGGGCCTGGCGGAGCGCAGGCTGGGGCGGCGCGCCGCCGTCGGGCTGTTCCTGGGCGGGCAGTTCGCGGCCGTGACGGTGTTCCTCCTGGTGACCCAGCTGGCAGGGTACGTGGGTGACGGCTGGCTGGACCGGATGGTGGATGACAGGCTCATCGGCCCTTACGCCCCGGTGCTGACGGCGGGACTTGCCGCCAGTGCCAGGATCACGCTGCTGTGGCAGCGCCGGCTGCGCACGGCGGTGTTGTCCATTTCCCTCCTCCTGGTCCTGTACGTCGGGCACGCCGAAACGGTCATTGGCCTCATCGGCGCCCTCCTTGGCCTCCTTGCGGGCTGGTGGATCCAGGGGGACCAGGGGCGGCTGCACCGTCACCGGTCCACCGGCCGCGAGACCAGGAACCTCCTGGCCCTGACGGTTGCCGTGTTTGCCGTGGGTCCCATCCTGACCGGCATCACGCGCGCGCCCACCGGCCCGCTGGCCCTGCTCCGCGACGTCGTGCTGAGTCCCATGCCCACGCTCGGCCAACTCGTCTTCAACTGCGGTGCCACGGTTGACGCCTCCTGCCTGGAAACGGGAAGGGCGGGATTCGCCGGACCCTTCGGCCTGGCGCTGGCAGTGGTGCCGGTCATCCTGCTGCTGATCTGCGCCGACGGCATGCGCCGGGGCCGCCGGCTGGCCCTCAACATTGCCCTGGCCATCCAGCTGGCCGTCACGGCACTGGCTGCCGTCTACCTTGCCCTCTTCGCCCTGGTTCCATCGCGCCTGCAGGGGACGCATGCAACGCCCCTGTCCTCGGCCTTCGCCCACGTGCTTCCGCTCGTGGTTGTCCCATTGCTGCTGGCGGTCATCCTGTGGCTCAACCGCCGCCAGTTCCGCGTGCAGACCCGTCCGGGCGCCCGCCGGGTACTCGCGGTGGTGGTCTGCGGAACGTGGCTGGTCCTGGCCACTTCCTACGCCGTGGCCTGGTTCTGGTCCGGCGGGCTGTCCCGTGACGGCGGGCTGCTGGGCCTCTTCGCCGAGTTGGCCCGGCAGTACGTTCCGGTGCCCATTCCGCAGCAGTTCCGCCGGGTCTTCCCGGAGCACGACAGCGCGGAAGCACTGCTGTTTGCCTACTCGGGTCCGGTGTTCTGGCTCGTCGCCCTGGTTGCGGTGTGGTGGGTGCTGGTGGGTCGGCACCACGGCCTCCATTTCGGGCGGCAGGACCGCGACCGCGCGCGGGAGCTGCTCCACCAGGGCGGCGGCCCGCTGTCCTGGATGGCACTGTGGGAGCCCAACACGTACTGGTTCAGCCCGGACGGGGCAGGCGCCATGGCATTCCAACAGCATGGAACCGTTGCCCTGACCCTGGGCGGTGCGTTCGGCGACCGCCAGGCGGAGCAGCGGGTGACCGAAGGGTTCCTGGACTACTGCCGCAACCACGCACTGATCCCCGCGCTGTATTCCTGCGACGACACCATGTGGCCGGTACTGAGGGAACGGGGATTTTCCCGCGTGGCCGTCGCCCAGGAGACCCGGCTGGTGCTGAGCGAGCTTGAGTTCAAGGGCAAGGAATGGCAGAACGTCAGGACCGCGCTGAACCGCGCGGCGAAGCTGGGAGTCCACGCGGTCTGGGGTTCCTACCATTCCCTGCCCGCGGCGCTGCGGTCACGGCTGAGCGAAGTGTCCGAGGAATGGGCGGCCGGCAAATCGGTTCCGGAAATGGGCTTCACGCTGGGGGGAGTGGACGAGCTCGACGACGACGAAGTCCTCTGCTGCCTGGCCGTGGACGGCAACGGCGCGGTTCACGGCGTGACCAGCTGGCTGCCCGTATATGACGGCGGCCGGCTGGTGAGCCGGACGCTTGACGTCATGCGCCGCGGCAGTGAAGGATTCCCGGGGGTGATGGAATTCCTGATTGCCTCTGCAGTGCTGGAGTTGCGGGATTCCGTGGACGTAATCTCCCTGTCGGGCTCGCCGCTGGCCTCCCGTCCCGAAGCGCTGCCGGAGCGGGTCACCGGCGCAGATGACATGGAGGCGGGAGCGGGAGACCAGGGATACGAAGAGGCCGGCACCGATGAGGGAGCGCAGAACCTCGTGAGGATCCTGGACCTGGTAGGCCACGCGCTGGAGCCGGTCTATGGCTTCCGGTCCCTGGCGGCCTTTAAATCCCGGTTCAAGCCGGAATACCGGGCCCTCTACCTGTACTATCAGGACCCGCTGCACCTGCCTGCCATCGGCAGGGCCCTGACCCGTGCCTACCTCCCCGGGCTTTCCCTGGCGCAGGGCGCCCGGCTGGTCCGCAAACTGGTGACGTGAGGCCCGCATTTACGCATACTTTGTTTTATAACCCCGGAAAGTCGTATTTCCGTGGCAATAATTACGGCACAGAAATGGTCCCCGGCATTTCTGCCGGGGACCATTTATTTCGCTGACAGCCGTTAAGCGGCCGGGCAGTACCTAGACCAGAGTTACGCCGGTAGCCTGGGGGCCCTTGGCGCCCTGGCCGATTTCGAACTGAACGCGCTGGTTCTCGTCGAGGGTCTTGAAGCCGCCGGTCTGGATCTCGGAGTAGTGAACGAAGACATCGCCATCCGAGTCATCCGGGGTGATGAAGCCGAAGCCCTTTTCAGCGTTGAACCACTTCACAGTTCCCTGTGCCATTTATTTCTCCTCATTGTGGAACTTTTAGGACCGGCACACCTCGTGCCGACCTTGGTCACTCCGCGAGAAGAATCCTGGATTGCCGTGCCCCGATAAGAGGTCCGGCGCTGCAGGAGCTTCGCGCTCGCAACATGTCTTGCGAGCATGAAAAACACCTACACAAAGACTGAGATAAGAATTTCATGCCCGTTCCCGCAGGTCAACGGCCCGCACAATAAAAATTAGGTAAAAACCCGGTGACTCTGAAGGCCGCAGCTAAAAGCATGCCATTCGTAAGCGTGAAGCACCGGAAGGGAATATCTAGAAGAGACGCGATTCGCTGTCGTCCACCCCGCGCATTGCGTCGTAGTCCAGGGTCACGCAGTCGATCCCGCGGTCGTTGGCCAGCACTTTGGCCTGTGGCTTGATCTGCTGGGCCGCAAAAATGCCGCGGACCGGTGCCAGCAGGGGGTCGCGGTTGAGCAGTTCGAGGTATCGGGTCAGCTGCTCCACGCCGTCTATGTCCCCCCGGCGCTTGAGTTCAATGGCCACCGTGGCACCGTCGGCGTCCCGCGCCAGGATGTCCACGGGGCCGATTGCAGTGAAGTATTCGCGCCTGATGAGGGAGTAGCCCTGGCCCAGCGTTTCGATCTGTTCGGCCAGCAGGCGCTGCAGGTCCGCTTCCACACCGTCTTTGATCAGTCCGGGGTCCACGCCGAGGTCGTGGGAGGACTCACTGAGTTTGTCGTGGATGTTGATGATGAGCCGGTCATCGGTCTTGGCCGACTGCACGGTCCACTGCTCCACCACCCCAAGTTCGAGGTCCACTTCATCCGGAGACGAAACCCGGAGTGTGGCAGGGGGGCTCATCCAGTTCAGCGGCTTGTAGGAACCGCCGTCGGAATGCACCAGCACGGAGCCGTCGGCCTTGACCAGCAGGAGCCGGGTGGCGAGGGGGAGATGGGCTTTGAGCCGGCCAACGTAATCAACGGAGCAATGGGCTATGACAAGTCGCACGCCGTACAGACTATCGCGTGGGCGCGGCAGGCCATGCCCGACGGCGGGACGTCCGGTGCAGCGGCAGGGCACCAGAAAGCGGGCCGGGTGAGGGGACGGGCTGGGGCAGAATGGATACATGCCACGTTCCAACCGTCCCCGCCGTCCCGCTTCCGGCAGGGGTCCCGCTTCCGGCAGGGGAGCAGGAGGGAAGAGGAGCGGCGAGGTTCCCGAGCTGGACCTGGAACGGGCAAGGGCCGGAATCGCCCGCCGGGAGAGCGCCCCCGACGGGGAGTGGATGGTCCGGACCATGACGGCCAAAAACGCCGGCAAGACCTACATCTGCCCTGAATGCTCCACCGCCGTGCTGCCCGGCGTCGCACACCTGGTGGTGTGGAAGGACCACCACCTTTTTGGCGCGGCCGCCGGCCTGGCCGAACGGCGGCACTGGCACACCAACTGCTGGATGACGCGCAGCTACCGCTACCGCTGACTGGCGGCCGCGCAGCTTCCCGCCACACCGACCGGAAGCCGCGGCGCCGCTGCATGGAACATCGATGCCCCTGCTGTCGCTAAGCTGGCAGGCATGACTTTTGATCCGGCGTCGTACGAATTCACCCAGGCCCGGGGCCCCGCTCCCATCCGCGCCTCCACCGTCCTGCCCGCCCGCCGCGAGAACATCGAGCTGCAGACGGAGGACGGCCATACGCTGGTGGGGGAGCTGGCGCTGCCCGAATCAGGTCCGGTCAGGGCCACGCTGATCACGCTCCACCCGCTGCCGACGCACGGCGGCTTCATGGATTCGCACGTCTTCCGCAAGGCCTCCTTCCGCCTGCCGGCGCTGGCGGGCATCGCGGTGCTGCGCTTCAACACCCGGGGTACCGCCTCTCCCCACGGCACCAGCAGCGGCGCCTTCGAGGAAGGGATTGGGGAACGGTATGACGTGGAGGCGGCCGTGCGTTTCGCCGTCGAGCGGGGCCTGCCCAACCGCTGGCTGGTGGGCTGGTCGTTCGGGACTGAACTGGCGCTGATGTACGGCGCCCTGGAGCCGGTGGCCGCGCAGATCGAGGGGGCGGTGCTGCTGTCGCCGCCGCTGCACCGCGCCACGGACAAACACCTGCAGCTCTGGGCCGAATCGGGCAAGCCCCTTACTGTCCTGGTGCCGGAGCACGACGACTTCCTGCAGCCGGCCGAGGCGGCTGCCCGGTTCAGCCTGGTGCCGCAGGCCCGCGTGGTGGCTGTGGCCGGGGCCAAGCACCTGTGGGTGGGGGAGAAGTACGCTGCGCGGGTCCTGAACGACGTCGTTGCGCAGGTCATTCCCGACCAGGCCGGGGTCCCGCTGCCGCAGGAATGGGACGGCCCGACGGCGGCTGCCGGCGCGTAGGGCGGGGGGCGTTTAGTGCTGGTCCTGCCGGACGATGTAGATCTCCCGGAGCAGCAGCAGGACAGCGGCCGCGGTGGGGATGGCGATGAGCGCCCCGAGCACGCCCAGCAGGCTGCCGCCGGCGATGACGGAGATCACCGCCACCGCACCGGGCACGGCCACTGCCTTCTGCATGACGCGGGGTGAGATGAAGTAGGCCTCGAACTGCAGGTAGGCGAAGTAGCAGATGGCGTAGATGGCCGCTGCCTGCCAGCCCTGGGTGAGGGACACGAGGATCACCACAACGCCCGCGATCATGCCGCCCACCAAGGGAATGAAGGCGAGCAGGACCACCACGAACGCCAGGAGCAGCGCAAACGGGATGCCCACGATGGACATCACCACGAAGGCAAACGTGGCGTTGAGCAGGGCCACGCAGGCCTGGCCGATCACGTAGTTTCCCACTGACCGGGTGATCTCCTCCGACAGGGCGGCCACCCGCGTCCGGCGGGAGCGCGGTGCCAGCCTGTAGCCCCACTTCTTCATGGCCGGGAGCGCCGCCAGGAAGTACAGGCTCAGCACCAGGACGATCAGGGTGCCAAAGAGCCCGTTGGCCACGGTGGAGCCAAATCCCACCACGCCGCCGAAAATGCCACCCACCGCCGCGGGGTCGTTGACGAACTTCTCCAGTTCCTCGGTAATGCGGTCGCGCACGCCGAACTGGTCATCGAGGCTGCGGAAGAAGTCCGAGTCCATGAAAGTGCGCACCCATTCCGGGGCCTGCCGCACGATTTCCGATACCTGTTCAACGATCGTGGGGATGAGCGTGGCGAAAAATCCGACGACGGCTCCCATCAGGACGGCCACCGAGACCAGGATGCCGGCGGGCCGGGGGATCTTCCTGGTCTCAAGCCAGCCCACCACCGGCTCCAGCCCCAGCGCGATGAACAGTGCCGCCACGATCCACAACAGCAGCTGCGTGGTGTGTGAACCGATCCAGTAGACCAGCAGAGCCAGTCCCACGCCCACTGTTCCCATGAACCCCATGTACAGCGGATGCTGTGGGGACATGCGCGGGCCCGGATGCCCGAACTGCGGCTCCTCGTCACCGCCGTGGTCCGTCTCGGAGACCTGTCCGGTGTATTCCGGGGGCATCTCGAACCGAAGCCTGGGCTGCGCCCCGGGCAAGGGCTGGCGGAGCCTCCGAACCACGTGGCCCAGGGCAGCCGCGGCAGTACCCCTGCGGTGCGCTGCTGCCGCCATCCCGAGGGGTGGCAGCGGCGCAGGGACCGGGCCCCTGGAATCACCGGGATTTCCGGCTGCGGCCGAGGACGGGTCCGTCTTGTCAGTCACTGGTTTGGGGGCCTGTTCCGTGCGTGGCTCCGCCTTTGCGGGCCGGTGTGATGATCATCGCAAACACTATCAGCAGGCTTGTCACCACGAGCCGAAGCCACTGCCTGGAGGTCTGCGGGAAAGGAGGTTGACGGCCAAAAAGGGGCCCGTGGTAACAGAAAGGTTACTATTGAGGGCAAACCCCCGCTGATGATAGGTGTTTCCCTTGCGTTTAAAGACTGCAGCCGCACTTGTGCTGCTCGGCCTCCTGACACTTTTGGCCGGTATCGGCCAGAGAACCATCTGGGCTCCATCCGAGACGTTCACCGCCTCCGTGCCGGCCGATGCCGCCGCCGCGCCGCTGACCGTCATCGACCAGAAGCTGCGTACCCTGCACGACGGAACCGTCAAGATCAACATCCAGGGCGACGGAAACTTCATGCTGGCAACCGGCCGGCCCGATGACGTGAGCGCCTGGGTGGGCAAGACGGCCCACAACACCATCACCGGGGTTTCCGAGGATGAAAAGTCCCTCCTGGTTGAGCACGCCGACGGCGAAGGCACCGCCCCCAACCCGGCCGGTTCAGATCTTTGGGTTTCCAACGAGACCGCCAGTGGCGAACTTGAGTACACCTGGACCCCGCCTGCGGACGGCGACTGGAGCCTCCTGCTCGCCTCCGACGGCACCAAGCCCGCGCCGGCCTCTGTTTCCATGACCTTCCCCAACGACACCTCCACCCCCTGGGCGGTTCCGCTGATGGTCCTGGGCAGCCTGCTGATCCTTGGCGGGATCGTCCTGGCGCTGCTCTCGGCCCGCAGGAAGAACGGTGAGGGCGGCGACAGCAGCTACGCCCGCCGCGCCCGTGCACGGAACGCCGCGCCGCAGAGCGATGCCCCGTCGTCGTCGTCCTCCTCCAAGGCCACCATGGTGGCAGCGGGTGTGGCGGCAGCCCTGCTGGCCGGATCCGGCACCGCTGCCCAGGCCGCCACCCCCAGCCCGCAGCCTTCCGGCAGTGCCTCGTCCCCGGCAGCCAAGGATGCAGCAGCATCGCCTGTCCTGCTGGATGCCCAGTTCCGCCGGATCCTGGAGCAGGTCTCCAGTGCCACGGACGCCGGGGACGCAGCCAAGGACGCGGCCAAGCTCGCGGACCGCGTGGCCGGCCCCGAACTGGAAATCCGCACCCAGAACTACAAGATCCGCTCCCAGGTTGGCTCCTATGAGCCGCGCATGCCCGTGCGCTCCACCAAGCTGCTGACCTTTGTAGTGACCAGCGACCGGGACTGGCCGCGCTCCGTGCTGGCCGTGACCCAGGGTGAAGGGAACGTGGTTCCGCAGATCCTGACCCTGGTCCAGCAGTCTCCGCGCGAGAACTACAAGCTGATGGAAACCACCCCGCTGCAGCCGGGCACTACTTTCCCGAACATCAGCCGGGGCGGTACCGAGACGCTCGCCGCGTCGGACAAGAGCGGGCTGCTCTACAGCGGCGAGGAAGCAATGTCCGGGCTGGCTGACAGGCTCACGTCCGCCGACTCTCCGTTCAAGGACAAGTTCGTCGAGGGCCAGTCCTCGCCGTACATCGCCGACACGCTGTCCTACCAGGCGGAGGTGGTGAAGGCGGGTGAGAACGGCAACTTCTCCTTCACCCACAAGGTGGTCCCTGAAAGCACCGTTGTGTTCCGTACCTCGGACGGCGGCGCCCTGGTCCTGGGCCGGATCAACTTCGGCTTCGAGGGCACCCCGAAGGCAGCCGGTGACAAGCTCAGCATCGGCGACGACGCCGCAGCCCTGGCCGGCGGCAAGGAAACTACCACCGGCATGGTCCTGAGCTTCGCCGAATCCATGGCGGTCTACGTACCGCCCGCAGGATCCACCGATCCGATGAAGCTCGTTGCCGCCACCCGCGGACTGGTGGGGGCCAGCTTCAAGTAGGGCCTGGCTCTATTACCACCGGCAGCGGCCGGAGTGGCTAGAGTGGGAAACATGAGTTCGCCAGCTTCCCGCCCAGTTCCTCCTGCCGCTGCCAACCTGCTTAACCTGCGCGGCGCCGTCGACCTTTCCTCGCTGAAACGCCCCGCCGCCACCTCCGGTGCACCAGCTCCATCCGGGACCACAACCCCGTCCGGGAGTGCGGCCGGCCCGGCGCCGGGCACGCAGCCGGGGGCACCCGCCGGCGGGCCTGAACTCAAGGTCAACGTCACCGAAGCAAACTTCCAGCAGCTGGTGGAGCTGTCCGCCCAGGTGCCGGTGGTGTTTGCCCTCTGGGCCCCCTACTCGCCGGAGTCCGGCAGGATGCTTGAGACCCTGGACCGCGTGGTGGCCAGCTACGGTGGCCGCCTGGTCCTTGGCGCCGCGGACATCGAAGCCTTCCCGCAGCTTGCCCAGGCCTTCCAGGTGCAGGCCGTGCCCACCGCCGTCGCCGTCCTCAAGGGGCAACCGGTGCCCCTCTTCCAGGGCGGGGCGGACGAACAGCAGGTGCGCAGCCTCTTTGATGAACTCCTCAAGGTGGCGGCGGCCAACGGGGTCACCGGAAGCCTTGACGGCGGGGCCGATGCTGAACCCGAGCCCGCACCGCTGCCGCCGCTGCACCAGGCGGCCTTCGACGCCATTGAGGCCGGCGACTACGCCGCAGCCGCCGAGGCGTACCGCCAGGCGCTGAAGGAGATGCCAGCGGACCACGAGGCCAAGGCCGGGCTGGCGCAGGTGGAACTGATGGACCGGCTCCAGTCGCTGTCGGCCGAGGAAAGCGAAGCGCTCCGGGCGCGTGCGGCGAATGAGCCCGACAACCTGGCTGCACAGCTTGGCGTCGCAGACCTGGATGTGGCCGGCGGGCACGTGGACGATGCGCTGAACCGGCTGGTGGCCTTCATCGGCAGGAACTTCGGCCCCGAGCGTGAGACCGCGCGGGTGCGGCTGCTGGAACTGTTCGACGTGGTGGGGCCGGGTGACGAGCGGGTGGCAAAGGCGCGCCAGGCGCTTGCGCGGGTACTGTTCTAGTGCCGGCCCTGTTCCAGCCGCTGACGCTGCGGTCCATGGAACTGCAGCACCGTGGCTGGGTTTCGCCCATGTGCCAGTACAGCTGCGATCCCGACGACGCCCCGGGCGTTCCGAACGACTGGCACCTGGTGCACCTGGGAGGGTTTGCCACGGGCGGCGCGGCAATGATCCTTACGGAGGCCGCGGCGGTGAACGCCGCGGGCCGGATCAGTCCGCGCGACGCAGGCATCTACAACGACGAGCAGGCGGCGGCGTGGCAGCGGATCATTTCCTTTGTCCACCGGCACGGTGCTGCGGGCACCAAAATTGGTGTGCAGCTGGCCCACGCCGGCCGGAAGGCATCCACCTACTGGCCGTTTTCCGGCAAGCAGGGGAGCGTTCCGGCGTCCGACGGCGGCTGGGACACCGTGGGCCCGTCCGGCACCGCGTTCGAAGGCTATGCGGCCCCTTCGGGCATGAGCGTGGAGCAAATCCAGGGCGTCATTGCCGATTTTGCCGCTGCGGCCGTACGGGCGGTGGACGCCGGTTTTGACACCATGGAAATCCACGGGGCGCACGGCTACCTGTTGCACCAGTTCCAGAGCCCGCTGATCAACCAGCGTGAGGACGAGTGGGGCGGGGACGAAGCCGGAAGGAACCGGCTGATGCTGGCCGTGGTTGACGCCGTCCGGGCAGTGATTCCCGATTCCATGCCTCTGCTGCTCCGCATCTCGGCCACCGACTGGGCGCCGGGAGGGGTGGACCTGGCGGCGTCGGTCCGCCTGGCCCGCGAGGCGGCCGCCCACGGCGTGGATCTGGTTGATGTCTCCAGCGGCGGGGCAGTGGCGCACCAGCAGATCAAGCCGGGACTGGGCTACCAGACCGGATTCTCGGCCGCCATCCGTGAGGAGGCAGGGACCGCCACAGGCACGGTGGGCCTGGTGACCACGCCCGGCCAGGCGGAGCATGCCATTGCCACCGGGCAGGCCGATGGCGTCTTCATTGCCCGGGCGGCGCTGCGCGATCCCCACTGGTGGCTGCGCGCCGCGTTCGACCTGGGCTACGACATCCCCTGGCCGCCCCAGTACGAGCGGGCCGTCCCGCGGCGCACCTTCTGATTCCGGTGTCCGGCATGGCGCAGCGCGGCGGGAATGATCGTGGCGGGAAAGAGCCGCAAACCCCGGTTGACCGGCAGCTGGAAGCGAAGATCCTGGAACTCCTGGCAACCCGGGCGGCCACGTCCACCATCTGCCCGTCCGAGGCCGCCAGGGCGGTGGGCGGAGATGACTGGCGCCGGCTAATGGAGCCTGCCCGCGAAGTGGCGCGGCGGCTGGTTGACTCGGGGCAGGTCCACATCACCCAAGGCGGTTCCGTGGTTGATCCGGCCACGGCAAAGGGCCCGATCAGGATCCGGAAGGTTCGCTGAAGACCGCGGCTTGGAAAACCTCGGCCTGTTCTCAGCCCAGCAGGTCGTCCACGTAGCACCAGCGCCATTCTTCGCGGGGCTCAATGCTGCGCATGACGGGGTGGCCGGTTTCCCTGAAGTGCCGGCTGGCGTGCCGTCCCGCCGACGAGTCACAGCATCCAACGTTTCCGCACCCGAGGCACATGCGCAGGTGCACTGGGGTGGTTCCCTCCCTCTCACAGTCACGGCAGGTGGGGTCGCCGGGCGCAGGCGACGGCATGGCGGCGGCCAGGTGGTCGCAAACGCCGCCGGGCTGGGACAACCCTTCGCCGCCGCCGTCAGCGGCGGAGTCCAGTTCATTGAGGGAAGCGTCAAGCATGGACTCCTCCACATCCAGCCGTTCCAGGACCTCGCTGAGGACTTCATGCGCAAAGTCTCCGCCGCGCCTGAGTTCCAGCACCTTGTCACGTTCGGCGTCCAGCATCGCCATCCGCAGCTGCGCGTACCGCTGGCTGGGGGTTGCTGCCTCTGCCGCGGGCCTGCCCAGGCGCTCCCAGGCCGCCAGCCCCCGCTCCTGGGTCCGCCGCCGCAGCATGTCCATGACTTCGGGCGGGTCGCTCTCCCGCCGCAGCTGTTCCAGCCGCTCCATCCCCGCCGCGGTGGCCAGCTGCATCAGTGAGGCCTGGTTCAGCGCGTCCTCGCGCTTGTCCGGTCCGGGCAGCCCCAGGGCCCGGACCAGGGCGGGCAGGGTGAAGCCCTGCAGCACCAGGGTGCCGGCCACCACCACCATGGCCGCCAGGACCAGCACGTTGCGGTGCTCCAGCTCATCCGGCAGCGTCAGGACCGCGGCGAGGGTGACCACGCCGCGCATGCCCGCCCAGGACACGATGGCGGGGAACTGCCAGGGCGGCGCGGGGTCCGCGCGCCGTACGGAGGGGATCAGGCGGGGAAGGTACGTGGCCGGAAAGACCCAGACGGGGCGCAGGACCAGCACGGCCAGCAGGATCACGGCGCAGCCGAGCCATACCCGGCCGGCGCCCAGCGAATCGTCCTGGACGCTGTCAATGATGGTCCGCACCTGCAGTCCGATCAGGAGGAACACCGAGTTCTCCAGCAGGAACTGCACGGTGTCCCAGTTGCTCCGGGCGCTTTGCCGTGCGGCGCCGTTGGGCATGGACGGCGCCTTGGTGCCCATCACCAGGCCGGTCACGACGACGGCGAGCACACCGGACGCGTGGATGGCCTCGGCAGGGAGGAACGCCACGAAAGGAGCCATCAGCGACGTTGAGGTGTTGATGGCAACGTTGCTGATCCGCTTCCGGATCCCGGTCAGGAGGTAGGCGGCGGCGAGGCCCACCACCAGGCCGCCGCCGGCCGCGAGAACAAAACCGCCGGCCACATCCAGCGCTGAGACGGAGCCGGCGATGGCCGCTACCGCAGCGCGCAGGCACACCAGCGCAGTGGCGTCATTGACCAGTGATTCCCCTTCCAGGATGTTGACGATCCGGCGGGGCATGCCCACTTTCCGTGCGATGGCCGTCGCGGCCACGGCGTCCGGAGGTGCCACCACTGCGCCAAGGGCGATGGCTGCTGCCAGCGGGATCTCCGGGAACAGCCACCACACCACCACCCCCACTCCCAGGGTGCCGAAGATGACGTAGCCGACGGACAGCAGCCCGATGGAGCGGCGGTTGGTCTTGAAGTCGAAGAGCGAGGTGCGGAACGCGGCTGCGTAGAGCAGCGGAGGCAGCAGGCCCACCAGCACCAGTTCGGGGTTCAGCTCAACGGGCGGGATGAATGGCAGGAACGATCCCGCCACCCCGGCCAGGACCAGCAGCAGCGGAACCGGGATATTGAACCTGCGGCCCACGGCGCTGCCCGCGCACACCACAGCAACGATCACCAGCAGGCCCAGCGCGATGTCCATGAGGTTAGTCTCGCACCCGCAAGCGCCGGTCCGCGGACTAGGCTGGCATCATGACTGCTCCGATACCTGGCCAGCCCCCGAATTCCGGGCCGGTGGCGGCCCTTTCCATCCGCGGACTGGCCAAGCGGTTCGGCGGAAAGATCGCGGTGGACGGCATCAGCCTGGAGGTTCCGGCAGGTTCGTTTTTCGGCATCGTGGGCCCCAACGGTGCGGGCAAGACCACCACGCTGTCCATGGCCACCGGGCTCCTGCGCCCCGACTTCGGGACGGCGGTGGTGCATGGTGTGGATGTCTGGCGGCACCCGTTGGAAGCCAAACGGCTGATGGGGATCCTGCCCGACGGCGTCCGGCTCTTCGACCGGCTTACCGGCGAGCAGCTCATCACCTATGCCGGGCTGTTGCGCGGCATGGATAAAACCGTAGTGGCTGCCCGGGTGGCGGAGCTGCTGGCCGCCATGGACCTTGCCCAGGATGCCGGGACACTGGTGGTGGACTACTCGGCCGGCATGACCAAGAAGATCGCCCTGGCCTCCGCCTTGATCCACGCTCCGCGGCTCCTGGTCCTGGATGAGCCTTTCGAAGCTGTTGATCCGGTGTCAGCCGCGAACATCCGTTCCATTCTGGACCGGTACGTGGCCTCCGGTGGAACGGTCATCGTGTCCAGCCATGTGATGGACCTGGTGCAGCGCATGTGCGACCACGTTGCGGTGGTGGCCCATGGCCGGTTGCTGGCCGCCGGGACGGTGGACGAGGTGCGCGCCGGCGCCTCCCTTGAGGACCGGTTCGTGCAGCTGGTCGGCGGGCACAGCCACACGGAAGGGCTGGAATGGTTGCGCACCTTCTAAGGCTCAAGCTCACGCTGCTGCGCAACGGACTGCGCCGCAGCCCCTGGCAGCTGGTTGGCATGGCCATCGCGGGGCTGTATGCGCTGGGGGTCGTGGCAACACTCATCAGTGCCCTCGTCCTCCTGCGCAACGCCGGTCCCGTGACCGCGCACACGGCCGTTGTCCTTGGCGGCTCCGCCGCCGTGCTTGGCTGGGGCGTGATTCCGGTGGTGGCCTCAGCCACGGACATGACGCTCGATCCGGCGCGCTTCACCACCTTTGCGATTCCCATGAAGCAGATGCTCGCCGGCCTTGCCCTCGGCGGGCTGATCGGCATCCCGGGCCTCGCCACCGTGCTCGTGGCCCTGTCCACGGTGGTGACCTGGTCCCGCGCCGTGCTCCCCGCGCTCGCAGCCCTGCTGGGCGCATGCCTGGGCGTCATGACCTGCGTTGTGCTGGCCAAGGTGGTCACCACCGCGACGGCAAGCCTGGCTGCGTCGCGGCGCTTCAAGGACATCAGCGCCATCGCGTTCATGGTGCCCCTGGTCCTGCTGGGCCCCATCGTGGCAGGGGTTGGCCGGGGCATCTCCGCATCCACAGGGTTCCTGCCCGGGTTCGCACAGACCTTGTCCTGGACCCCGCTCGGGGCGCCCTGGGCGCTCGGCGGTGACATTGCGGCAGGCCGGCCCGGGCAGGCCGCGGTGAAGCTGCTGGTTTCCGTGGCGGTCCTCGGCGCCCTGGCCTGGTGCTGGAAGCTGCTGCTCGAGCGGGCGCTGGTCACCCCGCCGTACGCCGGTACCGGGAAGCGGAGGGGTGGCAGGCTGGGCCTGTTCGGCGTGCTGCCCGCCAGTCCGGCCGGGGCCGTGATGGCCAGGTCGCTCACCTACTGGCTTAGGGACCCGCGCTACTCCGGTTCCCTGGTGGTGATCCCGCTGCTGCCGGTGGTGCTGGCATTCCAGGGAGCCCAGACAGGCAGCTATGGCAGCATGGCCTTCCTTGCCCCGGTGTCCGCCTTCATCCTGGCGTGGTCCATCTCCGCGGACGTCTCCTACGACAACACTGCCTTTGCCCTGCACCTGGCCACCGGGGTCCGCGGGGTGGCGGACCGGCTCGGCCGGGCCTTGGCATGCATGACCTTTGCGCTGCCGGTGGTGCTGGTGTTCTCGGTGGGCTACGCGGCATTCACCCGCAACTGGGCTGCCCTGCCGGGCCAGCTGGGGTTCAGCCTGGGAATCCTCTTCACCGGCCTGGGCCTGTCCTCGGTGGTGTCGGCCCGCTACACGGTGACCGTCCCGCTGCCGGGGGACAGCCCGTTCAAAAAACCGCCAGGAAACGTTGGGCAGACCTTGGCCGTGCAGTTCGGTGGAATGCTGGTTTTGATGGTCCTGGTCCTGCCCGAGGCCGCGCTGCTGGTTGCCCAGGCCGTCACAGGAAACGTCCTGTTCGGCTGGCTCACCCTGGCCGTGGGGAGCGTTGTGGGCCTGGTCCTTTTCCTGGCCGGTGTCCGGCTGGGCGGCAAGTGGCTCGATGCGCGGGGGCCTGAGCTCCTGGCGCAGGTTACCGTCAACCGCTGACAGTTCCCGGAAAGGAACACCATGGAAATCGTGATTCTTGGCGGCAGCAGGCAGATCGGAAAACTCGCGGCCGACGCCATCGAACAGCTGATCCGGCGCAAGCCCGGCGCTGTCCTCGGCCTGGCCACCGGATCCTCGCCGCTGCCCGTCTATAACGAGCTTGCGGTCCGGCATGAACAGGGCCTGGACTTCAGCCGTGCCTCCGGTTTTGCGCTGGATGAATACGTGGGCCTGCCGGCCGGCCATCCCGAGTCCTACCGCGAGGTGGTCCGCCGGGAATTCACCAACCGCGTGAACATCGCGCCGGAGAACGTCCACGGCCCCGACGGAACCGCGGCAGACATCCCCGCTGCCTGCGAAGCCTATGAGCAGGCCATCACCGCGGCGGGCGGCGTGGACCTGCAGCTGCTGGGCGTAGGCACCGACGGGCACATCGGGTTCAACGAGCCGGGCTCCTCCTTCGCCTCCCGGACCAGGATCAAGAGCCTGATCGAACAGACGCGCCGGGACAACGCCAGGTTCTTCACCAGCCTGGCGGAGGTGCCGCACCACGTCATCACCCAGGGACTGGGCACCATTATGGCTGCGCGGCATGTGATCCTCCTGGCCACGGGGGCGCAAAAGGCGCAGGCCGTCCGCGATTTCATCGAAGGGCCCGTCGCTGCCATTTGCCCCGCATCCGTGCTGCAGTTCCACCCGCACGCCACCGTCCTGCTGGACGAGGCCGCCGCCTCCGCCCTGAAGCTGGCGGATTTCTACCGCCACACCTATGAGAACAAGCCCGACTGGCAGGGGCTGTAGCGGCCTTTCGGCTGCTGCCCGCCGCGGATAAAAAAGAACGACGGCGGCCGGTGCCGGGCCCCGGCGCGTGCATGCCGCCGTCGAACGCCCGGCCGGTGGAACGGCTAAGATGGATGCCATGACTAGCATGACGGACCCTCTCGAAAACGACCCGATGCGCGAGCTTTCCGGGGCTGGAACGTCCACGGCCACCATTGAGCGCGAGGAACTGCGCCAGGAAGTGGAGCCCGGGGACCGGGAGCGCTTCTCGCACTATGTGCGGAAGGAAAAAATCATGGAGTCCGCGCTGACCGGCGAGCCCGTCATCGCCCTGTGCGGCAAGGTCTGGACGCCGGGCCGGGATCCGCAGAAGTTCCCGGTCTGCCCCGCCTGCAAGGAAGTCTACGAGGGCCTTCGGCCGGGCAACGACGGCGGCAAGGGTCCCGGAGGGGACTCAGGCAGCAACAAGTAGTGACGGAGACGCTCTTTGGCGGCCCCACCCTGCCTCCGGCATATCCGGAACGTGCAGCCTGGGGAACCGCCCCGAAACTCCGTGCCTGGCAGCAGGAAGCCCTTGACCTCTACCTGAAGAACACCCCCCGCGACTTCCTTGCGGTGGCAACGCCGGGCGCCGGTAAGACCACCTTCGCGCTGCGGGTGGCCTCCACGCTCATTGATTCCGGTGCCGTGAACCGGGTGACCATTGTTGCACCCACCGACCACCTGAAGCGCCAGTGGGCGGATGCGGCCGCCAAGGTGGGAATCGCCATCGATCCCAACTTCAAGAACTCCGACGGCCAGCACGGCCGCGGCTTCATCGGCGTCGCCGTCACCTACGCCCAGGTGGCCAGCAAGCCCATGCTGCACCGGGCCAAGACCGAGGCCGCCCGCACCCTGGTGATCCTGGACGAGATCCACCACGGCGGCGAAGCGCTGTCCTGGGGCGACGGCCTGCGCGAGGCGTTCGATCCCGCCGTGCGCCGGCTGTCCCTGACCGGTACGCCGTTCCGTTCGGACACCTCACCCATCCCGTTCGTGGAGTACGCCGAGGACCGGGACGGCATCCGGCGCTCCAAGGCCGACTACACCTACGGCTACGGCAATGCCCTCCGGGACCATGTGGTCCGGCCCGTCATGTTCATGGCCTACTCCGGCCAGATGCGGTGGCGCACCAGCGCGGGCGAGGAAATGGCAGCCTCCCTCGGTGAGGCCGCGGTGACCAAGGACATCACCAGCCACGCCTGGCGGACCGCGCTGAACCCGGCAGGGGAGTGGATTCCCGCGGTCCTGGCCGGCGCGGACAAAAGGCTCGGCGAAGTCCGGCGGACCGTGCCGGACGCCGGCGGCCTGGTCATTGCCACCGACCACGAGGACGCCCGGGCCTACGCCGGCCAGCTGAAGCGGATTACCGGCGAGTCGCCCACCGTCATCCTGTCCGACGACGCGAAGGCCTCGAGCAAGATCGAGGAGTTTTCGGCCGGCGACAAACGCTGGATGGTGGCCGTCCGCATGGTGTCCGAAGGCGTGGACGTCCCCCGGCTCTCGGTGGGGGTGTACGCCACGTCGACATCCACCCCGCTGTTCTTCGCCCAGGCCGTGGGCCGCTTCGTGCGTGCCCGCAAGAGGGGCGAAACGGCGTCGGTCTTCCTTCCCTCCGTGCCCCAGCTGATGGCACTGGCCAACTCCATGGAAATGGAGCGGGACCACGCGTTGGACCGGCCGGAAAAAGAGGACGGCGATGGCCTCTTCAACCCGGAAGACTCCCTGATGGAGGAGGCCAACCGCGAAGAGAAGGCCTCCGACAGCCTCACCAAGGGCAAGTTCGAGGCACTGGACTCCCAGGCCTCCTTTGACCGCGTATTGTTCGACGGCGGCGAGTTCGGCACCGGCGGCGAGGTGGGGTCCGACGACGAGCTGGACTTCCTGGGGATCCCCGGACTGCTGGACGCGGAGCAGGTGGGGACGCTGCTGCGCCAGCGCCAGCATGAGCAGCTGAACCGGAAGAACCGGAGAGCCCCGGCTGCGGCCGCCGAAAGCCAGTTGCCGGCCGTTCCCGACCACCGGATGCTGATGGATCTGCGCAACGAGCTCGCCAAGAATGTGGCCGCCTGGGCTGCCCGCACCGGCACGCCCCACGGCGTGGTTCACACCAAGCTGCGGACAGTCTGCGGCGGCCCTCCTGTGGCGCAGGCCAACGAGGAGCAGCTGAAGTCCCGGCTGCGCAAGCTCCAGGACTGGTTCGTGGGCCGCAAGTAGCGGCTCAGGCGATCTCCGCGCCGCCGAGTTCCATCTCGGCGACCGTGTCTTCGAGGTCATCGGCGATGCCGGCGGTCAGCGACCGCACCACGGTGACGCCGTAGCCGGCCTGGACGGCGTCGAGCGCGGTGGCCTTCACGCAGTAGTCGGTGGCGATGCCAACCACCACCACGTCCTCCACGTCATGGCTCTGCAGCCAGTCATCGAGGCCGATCGCGTCCTCATCGGGCTCCAGCGCCTCGGTGGAACCGGGCAGGCCGCCGGCCTGCCGTTCCCCGGTGGGGACGGCGTCCTCAGGTGCCAGCAGGCCTTCGAAGCCGGAGTAGGCGGCGGCGAACTGGCCCTTCCGGAAGTAGGCATCGATGAACTCGGTGTCGAGGTCCGGGTGAAGCTCGGCTCCGCGGCTTCCGGCCACGCAGTGCGGCGGCCAGCTGTCCTTGTAGTCAGGTGCATCGGAGAAGTGGCTGCCCGGGTCGATATGCCAGTCCTGCGTGGCAACCACGTAATCGAATTCGCTGTTGTGGGCGTCCAGGTACTCGCTGATGGCAACGGCCACGGCCGCGCCGCCGGGAACGGCGAGCGAACCGCCCTCGCAGAAATCGTTCTGGACGTCGACGATAATCAAAGCGCGGGACATCAGTGCTCCTCGTAGATCGTGGGGATCGCGGCCTCGCCGCGCTGCAGGCGGTTGACCACCGACGGCAGTTCGGCCATGGAGTCCGCGTGGCGCTGCCGTGCGCGGAGCACGCCGTCATGTCCGGTCCAGCCGGGCAGCAGTTCACCGTTCTTCATGAACTGCTGCAGCAGCGGACGGTCGTTGCCGTCGTCCTCCGGCCGGTGGCCCACGCCCACCACCTCTGCGGTGGCGGTGCCGCCTTCGTCCAGCTTCCGCAGTGCGTACTTGCGCCCGCCCACGCTGGCCTTGTTCTTGGCCGCTTTGGCCACGGACACGAAGTTGCCGTCGTCGTCCGTGCGGCTGACCAGCTTGTAGACCATGCTGGCGGTGGGGGCGCCGGATCCGGTCACCAGCGACGTGCCCACACCATAAGAGTCCACGGGCGCAGACTGCAGGGCGGCGATGGCGTATTCGTCCAGGTCGGAGGTGACCACGATCTTGGTGTTTTCGTTGCCGAGGTCGTCCAGCAGCCGGCGCACCCATTGGGCCTGGGCCACCAGGTCCCCGGAGTCCAGCCGGACGGCGCCCAGGCGGGGCCCTGCCAGGTCAACGGCCGTGCGGACGGCCTTTTCGACGTCGTACGTATCCACCAGCAGGGACGTGCCCTCGCCCAGCGAGGCAATCTGGGCCTCGAACGCTTCCCGCTCAGTATCGTGCAGCAGCGTGAACGAGTGCGCGGCGGTGCCTACGGTCTTCACGCCGTAGCGGATGCCCGCTTCAAGGTTGGAGGTGCTGTCAAAGCCGGCGATGATCGCTGCACGGGCTGACGCGGTGGCGGCCTCTTCATGGGTGCGCCGCGATCCCATCTCGATGCAGGGCCGGCCGCCGGCGGCACTGACCATCCGGGACGCGGCGGAGGCGATGGCGGTGTCATGGTTCAGCACGGACAGCAGGTAGGTCTCCAGCATGCAGGCTTCGGCGAAGGAGGCCTCGACCACCAGGATGGGGGAGTTGGGGAAGTACGCCTCGCCCTCGGCGTAGCCCCAGATGTCGCCCGAGAATTTGTAGTTTGCCAGGTACTCCAGCGTCTCCCGGTTGACCACCCGGGTACGCTCCAGGAAGTCCAGTTCAGCCTCGCCAAAGCGGAAATTCGCGATGCCTTCCAGGAGGCGTCCGGTGCCGGCAACAATGCCGTAGCGCCGGCCGTCGGGCAGCCGCCGCGCGAACGCCTCGAACACGGACCTTCGGTGCGCGGCCCCTGAATGGAGGGACGCCTGCAGCATGGTCAGCTCGTAGTGGTCGGTGTAAAAGGACGTGCGGGGATGGTCCCAGCCGGCTGAGGTGCTCACGAAAGTCACTCTAGTAGGCATCCCCATAGAATGGACAGATGACCATAAGCGTTGCGCCTGGCCCTGATACACAGGAGGGCATCCGGACCGGCACAGCAGAGTCCACCGACTCCCTGACCGCACCGGACATCCCCTGGAACCTGGTGATCTGGAACGATCCCGTCAATCTCATGAGCTATGTCAGCTATGTTTTCCAAAGCTACTTTGGCTACTCGGAGACCAAGGCGAACAAGCTGATGATGGAGGTCCACCGGAAGGGCCGGTCCATCGTCGCCTCGGGCAGCAAGGAACAGGTGGAGCGGCACGCCGTGGCCATGCACGGTTTCGGGCTCTGGGCCACGGTGGAGAAGGCAAGCGGCGGCTCCGGCGGCAAATCAGGCAAGTCCGGCGGTCCGGGCCAGGGTAAGGGGAAACGTGGCTAAGGCATTCAAATACGGGCTGAAAGGCATCACCGGCCACCTGGAGCCGGCTGAACGCGAGCTGCTGCGCAGCCTGATCGACGACGTCATTTCCATGCTTGAGCCCGAGGACCGCACCGGGCAGGACCCGCTGGCAGCACTGATCGGCCTGGACATGGACGTGGCCGAACCGACGGACCGCGCGGTGAAGCGGCTGTTGCCCAACGTGAATAAGGACGACGGCGCCGCGTCCCTTGAGTTCCGGCAGCTCACCGAGCGTTCACTGCGGGAAACAAAGATCGGCGCCCTGCGCGCGGCGGCGCTGGATCTGGACAAGGACGAGATCGTGCTGGCGCCCGAGGGAGCGCGGCATTGGTCCATGGCGCTGAACGATGTGCGGCTGGTCCTGGCCGAGCGCCTGGACATCCGGGACGAGGCCGACGCCGAACACGTCCACCGCATGCAGGACTGGTCCCAGGCCGAGGACGTGGAAAGCTACCTGGCGCTGGTGTACAACTTCACCACCTGGCTGCAGGAGTCCCTGGTCCAGGCCATGCTGCAGTCCATGGAATCCCGCCGGTGAGCCACGGCGGCCAGGGGGAGGCCGTCCGCTGTGACCCAGCAGACATGAGTCGCAGGACACAAGATGATGGCTGACGCTTCCGGGAACACCTATCCTCGAATAATCATGACTTCAGCATCGAGCACGGATCCGGCAGCGGTGGCTGCGGCGGAGACCGCGGCGGGCAGCGCCGGAGATCCCCAACTGGGGGAGCGTCCCATCGGCGTCTTCGATTCCGGTGTCGGCGGGCTCACCGTGGCCCGGTCCATTATCGACCAGCTCCCCAACGAGTCAATCCTCTACGTCGGGGACACCGCCCACGGGCCGTACGGACCGCTGCCCATCGCGGAGGTGCGGGCCAACGCCCTGGGCGTGATGGACGAACTCGTGGACTCCGGCGTCAAGCTGCTCACCATCGCCTGCAACTCGGCGTCGGCCGCTGTCCTGCGGGACGCCCGGGAGCGGTACACCGCCAAGTACGGCATCCCGGTCATCGAGGTCATCCAGCCCGCGGTGCGGCGCGCCGTTGCCGCCACCCGCAGCGGACGCGTGGGCGTGATCGGCACCTCGGCCACGGTGGGATCGCGCGCCTACGAAGACACCTTCGCCGCCGCGCCCAACCTCGGCATCACCTCCGTGGCGTGCCCGGAGTTCGTCAGCTACGTGGAGGCCGGAATCACCACGGGCCCGGCACTGCTCGCTGTCGCGGAGGAGTACCTGGCGCCCCTGAAGGCGGCCGGGGTGGACACGGTTGTCCTGGGCTGCACCCACTACCCGCTGCTGACGGGGGTGATCTCCTACGTCATGGGCGCGGACGTCACACTGGTCTCCAGTGCCGAGGAAACCGCCAAGGACGTCTACCGCGCCCTGGCAACCCACAACCTGCAGCGGACCTCCGCAGCCCCGCCCGAGCACCACTTCGTGGCCACCGGCGACGCCCGGCAGTTCGAGGCGCTCGCCCGGCGGTTCCTGGGCCCCGAGGTGCTGTCCGTCCGCCACGTGGACCATGTGGCTGCGCAGTACCCCACGGGCAGCCTGGCCCGCATCACCCCCGAGATGATCGCTGCTGCGCAGAGCGCGCGGGAACGCCCCAGGATCTCCAACTTCGTGGGCGGCGGATTCGCTGACGCCGGCCGCGCCGGAGGGCCGTCCCTGTGAAGCTGACCATCGTGGGATGCACCGGCTCGTTCCCCGGACCCGGCTCCCCGGCGTCGTGCTACCTCCTGACCGCCACGGACGGTGAACGGACGTGGAAGGTGGTGATGGACCTCGGCAGCGGCGCGCTGGGAGCCATCCAGCGCTACACGGACCTCGAGGACATCGATGCGATCTTCCTCACCCACCTGCACCCGGACCATTGCATGGATTTGTGCGGGCTGCACGTTGCCATCCGCTGGAAGCCCGGCGGCTGGGGTCGCGGCCGGATTCCCGTGTGGGGCCCGGCCGCTACAGCCGACCGGATGGCCACCGCCTACGGGCTGGACCTGGACCCCGGAATGCATGAAGAGTTCGACTTCACCAACTGGATTGAACGCGAACCCGTGACCGTAGGCCCCTTCACCATTACCCCCTTCGCCGTTAACCATCCCATCGAGGAGGCCTACGCCCTCCGGGTGGAGGTGGTTGAGCCCGGCAAGGACGGCACTCCGGTGCGCCGGGTCCTGACCTATTCCGGCGACACCGATTCCTGCGCCGGGCTTGAGGAAGCCGCCAAGGACGCAGACCTGTTCCTGTGCGAGGCAGCCTTCGAAGAGGGCCGTGACGACGGTATCAACGATGTCCACCTCACGGGCAAGCGGGCGGGCGAGGCTGCGGCGGCGGCCGGCGCCCGGCGGCTCCTGCTGACCCATATCCCGGTATGGACGTCCCAGACCACCGTCATGGCCGAAGCCCGGCCGGCGTTTCCGGGCGACGTGGCCGTTGCCGTGGCGGGCGTGCACTACACCATCTAGCTGCAGCTGCAGCTGCAGGCCCGGGGCACTGGGCACCCTCCGTACCGGCACTCGATAAGCTAAAGGCATGACATCTGAAGCAACTGCAGTGCCCATTGTGCGCGCCGACGGCCGTGCCCCCGACCAGCTCAGGCCCATCAGCATCACCCGCGGATGGTCCAACCAGGCTGAAGGATCGGCGCTGATCGAGTTCGGCAACACCAGGGTGCTGTGCACGGCATCGCTGACCCCCGGTGTGCCGCGTTGGCTCAAGGGCGAGGGCCGCGGGTGGGTCACGGCCGAGTACGCCATGCTGCCGCGCGCCACCAACACGAGGTCGGACCGCGAATCCGTCAAGGGAAAGATCGGCGGCCGCACCCACGAGATTTCGCGGCTGATCGGGCGCTCGCTGCGTTCCATCATCGACACCAAGGCCCTGGGCGAGAACACCATCGTGCTGGACTGCGACGTCCTTCAGGCCGACGGCGGAACCCGCACCGCAGCCATCACCGGTGCCTACGTGGCGCTGGCCGACTCCATCCGGTTCGCCCGTGACACCAAGCTCATCGCCAGGAACGCCCAGCCCCTCGTGGATACCATCGCAGCGGTTTCCGTGGGCATCATCGACGGCGTTCCCATGCTGGACCTGCCCTACGTGGAGGACGTCCGCGCCGAAACCGACATGAACGTGGTGGTCACCGGCTCGGGCAAGTTCGTCGAGGTGCAGGGGACCGCCGAGGGTGCCCCGTTTGACCGGGATGAACTGAACCAGCTGCTGGACCTGGCCCTCCTGGGCACCGCCCAGCTCGCTGCGATCCAGCGCGAAACCCTGGCGGACACCCTGTGAGCAGCGCAGCTCCCCGGCTGGTGCTCGCCACGCACAACAAGGGCAAACTCCGGGAACTGCGTGAGCTGTTGCGCGGGCAGGTACCCGGGCTCGACGTCGACACCCAGGTGGTGGACGCCGCGGCGGCGGGTGCCCCGGACGTCGTCGAAACAGGGGTGACGTTCGCCGAGAACTCGCTGCTGAAGGCGCGCGCCGTGGCAGGCGCCACCGGACTGCTGGCCATCGCCGACGACTCCGGGCTCGCCGTGGATGTCATGGGCGGCGCGCCGGGAATCTTCTCCGCCCGCTGGGCAGGACGCCACGGTGACGACGCCGCCAACCTGGAACTCCTGCTGAACCAGCTGTCCGACGTTCCGGACGCACATCGCGGCGCGGCGTTTGTATGCGCTGCCGCCCTGGCCACGCCCGCCGATGCGGAGGGCCCGGGGCGCGAAGTGGTGGAGTACGGGCAGCTGGAGGGCATCCTGCTGCGCGAACCCCGGGGAGACGGTGGATTCGGCTACGATCCGGTGCTGCAGCCGGCCGGCGAGGACCGCAGCTGCGCCGAACTGTCGGCCGAGGAAAAGAACGCCATCAGCCACCGCGGCAAGGCATTCCGGGCACTCCTGCCGTCGATTGTGGCAGCCCTGGAGGCGGCGGGCTAAGAACCGGCTGTAAAAGGAAGGTGCGCACCCCGCCGGGGTACGCACCTTCTCTTTTGCAGTCAGGACGGGCTTTTTACAGCCGCCACGGGGAGGCTGCTACTCAGGCCGGCCGCCCCGCATGTTCCGGGGAGTCTTGTGCTCCTCTTCCGGTTCGTGTTCCTCGATGAACTCGTCCAAGGGGTCGGTGCCGTAGGCCTGTGCCTGGCGCTTGGCGGACAGGCCCCGCAGGACCTCGATGCCGATGGGAATCACCGAGACCAGCACGATGGCGATGAAGATGATGTCCAGATTGTCCCGGACCCACGGAACCTTGTCGCCCAGAAGGTAGCCGAGCAGCGTCACGCCGCCGCCCCACAGCACCGCCCCGATGACGTTGTAGAGGAAGAACTTCTTCCTGCTCATCTGCGCCACGCCGACGATGACGGGGACAAAGGTGCGGATGATGGGGACGAAGCGGGCCAGGATCAGGGCCTTGCCGCCGTGCTTTTCAAAGAAGGCGTGCGCATTGTCCACGTTCTCGCGCTTGAAGAGCCGGGAATTGGGCTTGTTGAAAAGGGCCGGTCCGGCCTTTGAACCAATGAGGTAGCCGGTCTGGTTGCCG
This sequence comes from Arthrobacter sp. B1I2, assembly GCF_030816485.1. Lineage (NCBI taxonomy): Bacteria > Bacillati > Actinomycetota > Actinomycetes > Micrococcales > Micrococcaceae > Arthrobacter > Arthrobacter sp. B1I2. Next base: position 2,717,954 of record NZ_JAUSYC010000001.1, read on the forward strand.
ATGATGGCCGCGACCACGATCAGCAGGGCCAAAAGCCAGATGTTGAACTTGATGGTGTCCGTGGCCACCAGCAGGCCCGCGGTGAACAGCATGGAGTCTCCGGGGAGGAAGAACCCCACCAGCAGCCCGGTTTCGGCGAAGACGATTCCGCATACCAGCAGGACCACCCAGGGTGCGAGTGCGGAATCGGCCAGGAAGACCTGGGGGTTCAGCCAATCGGGCAGGAAGGAAGCCATTTTCGGCTGGACCGGTCCCGCACCGCCCAGCATGGACACAGCGAGGTCATTCATCACAGGAAAGTTCACCCCTCAAGGGTACTTGACAGGCCTGTGCGTCCCGGCTTGGGACGTTTGCGGCGGTAAGGTAGGGGCCGTGGGTTTGGACTTTACGGCGATCGACTTCGAAACGGCCAATGGATTCCGCGGCTCCCCGTGCTCTGTGGGGCTGACGAAGGTGAGGGGCGGGAAGATCGTCGCAGAGGCGTCCTGGCTGATGCGCCCGCCGCCCGGCTACGACCACTTTGACTACCACAACGTCCGGATCCACGGGATCACGGCTGCGGACGTTGTGGGCACACCCCGCTTTGGTGACCTGTTCCCGGAAATCGGCGCCTTCATCGGAGACGACGTTTTGGCAGCCCACAACGCAGCATTTGACCGGGGCGTGATCCGCTCGGCGCTGGAGGTATCAGGCCTGCCCGGGCCTGCCTACGACTACGTCTGCACGGTCATGCTGTCCCGGCGCTGCTACTCGCTCGTCTCCAATTCCCTTCCCTTCGCCGCCGAGGAAGCGGGTGTGCCGCTGGTCAACCACCACGACGCCGCGGAGGACGCCCGGGCCTGCGCGGGCATCCTCATCGACATCGCCGCGCGCAACGGTGCCAACAGCATCGCCGAACTCTTCCTCTCCCTGGGGCTTGCCATGCCGCGCCAGCAGGCTTTCGATCCCGCCTCCGGCGACCTGTCAAAGCCAAGCCTGGCAGCCATGGCAGGTGCTTCCGGCAACGGTGCCGCGCTGGTGCGCCGGTTCCAGTCCGGCTGGCCCGAGGAAGGGCTGAACCCGGAACCCAACCTGGACGCCGAGCCGGGCCATCCGTTGTACGCGCAGACGGTGGTGTTTACGGGGCAGCTCTCCATTGACCGCCCGGAAGCGAAACTGCGCTCCGCCAGGTGCGGCGCCCGGACGGAAAGCCGGGTCACCGGCCGCACCACGGTCCTGGTGGTGGGGGACGGATTCGTGGCGGCGGACCTGCGCTCGGGCCGGCTAACCGGTAAGGCCCGCCGTGTGCTGGAGCTCCATGAGAGGGGACAGGCCATCGAAGTGCTCTCCGAGGGCGAGTTCCTGCAGATGGTGGGCGGCGGGGACGTCCGGCTTGCGGGGTACGCCGGTGCCGGAGAAACCTGGGACGGCGCCTGCGCACCTGCCGCCAGCGCCTGACCCGTCGGGTCGTTGGAGGTGCGCACAGTCATCCGGCGCAACAAACCTTGGCCGCCCGGCGGCAGCCTCCTACCCTTGCGTCATGGCCTCGCTGTTCGCATTCCCCAATCCCGTGAATGAGTACGCCGCCCGCGTCACGGCGGCGCTCGTGGTGCTGCTCGCCGCCGCCACTGCCGTGGCAGGTTCCGGGTGGGGGCTGCTCGCCATTGCCACCGGGTTCTGGCTGCGGCTGCTCTTCGGCCCGCGGATTTCACCCCTGGCGTTGCTCTCCGTGAAGGTCATCACCCCGCGGCTGGGAAAGGTGAAGCTGGTCCCCGGGCCGCCCAAGCGCTTTGCCCAGGGGATCGGCGCTGCGGTATCCACCGCCGCCCTGCTCCTGTTCGCTGCGGGTGCGGCACCGGCAGCGTGGACGCTGCTGGGGATCCTCGTGGTTGCGGCGTCGCTTGAGGCGTTCGCGGGGTTTTGCCTGGGGTGCACGATTTTCGGGTTCCTGCAGCGCCGTGGGCTGATTCCCGAGGACGTTTGCGAGGCCTGCAGCAACATCAGCCTTCGCCGGTCGTAACCCTGACCAACTGACCGGCCATGCCGCGGATCACCTCCGGCGCTTCCAGGGCCTGCAGCCACTGCCCGGGCAGGCAGTCCTCCCCGTACAGGGCTCCCAGGATGTTCCCCGCCATCGAGCCTGCGGTATCGCTGCCGCCGCTGTGGTTCACGGCCAGCGCCACGGCCTCCCGGAAATGCCGGGCGGGCCGGGCGTCCGCCCCGTCAGCGGGCAAAGTGGCAAGGACGGCATAAAGCGCGACGGCGAGGGCTTCCTCAGCCATCCAGCCTGCACCTAGCACCTGAACCAGTTCCTCCGGGCCAACGACGGCCTTCTCTGCAAGACGGAGGGCGGCCTCGAGCCGTTCCGGCAGTTCCGGCGCCACACGCGGGAGGGCGGCCGCGTGCGCGGCGACTGCGGCAGCGGCGTCCCGCAACGCCTCCCCGGACACCAGTTTGTGGATCAGGAGGCTGAAGATCCCGGCACTCTGGTGGGCAGCGGGGTGGCCGTGCGTCAGTGCGGCGGCGTCGGCACTCAACTTGTAGACGGCGTCGGGCGTGATGTGCGGAATCAGCCCGAACGGTGCCGAACGCATCACCGTGCCGGCGCCTTTCGCTCCGGGGTTGACGGGACGGACGGACGTGCCCATCTCCCCGGTGGCGAGGCCGGTGATGCAGTCCTTGTCCGGATGCCGGCGCTGTCTCAGCACCTCGTTGCCGTCGATCCAGCGTGGCTGGGGTACGGGCGCGGCAGGGCCCGTGTGCTCGCCCTGGGTGGCCAGCCAGCGCAGGTAGGCCAGCCAGAGGCAGGCGTTCACGTCCGCGCCCACCCCGGAGTTGGCCCATTCCAACGCCTCCACCAGCCCGTCCACGGTATACAGGGTCAGCTGGGTATCGTCGGAAAAGTGCAGGGGGCTGGAAAGGCCGTCAAACCCGGTCAGACCCTGGGCCCCGAAGCGCTGCCGGATCTCGTCGATGGAATCAAACTCCACGGTGTAGCCCAGTGCATCTCCCAGCGCCCCGCCCAGCAGGGCGCCGTGGATCCGGGACTTGAGGGTGGGCGCAGGAACGCCGTGGTCAATGCTCATGGAGTAAATTTACCGTCCGTAAACCGGTTCAGGACCCCGTCCCCTCCGACCGCGGAGGCCGCGCGGTCAGCCGGTGTCCAGCAAACGCACAGCCTGGGCTGGAATACTGCACGGGTTGCCCGGCCCGGCAAACTGCCCGGCGGCCGCAGCACCGGAACCAGCCGCCGGAACCGGCAACCACAACCGGAAACGCAAGCACCAGGTCCCCGAGAAGCAAAGGTCCCATCATGAGCACCCCTGTCCCTGCCCGCGACGCACTGCAGCCCGGCACGGCTTCCGCGCCCGGCAGTTTGTTGCCCCGCCTGGTGGCCGAGGCCTTCGGCAGCCTCTTCCTGGCGGTGGCCGGGCTGGGCGTGCCCCTGTTCAGCATTCCGCAGTCCAGCCCGGTGCCCGCGGCCCTTGCTGCCGGCCTTGCCATCACCGCAGCCATGCTCGCCTTCGGGCATATCTCCGGCGGCCACTTCAACCCTGCGGTCACCCTGGGGCACCTCCTGGCCGGACGGATCCGTGCCGGTGCCGCCGCAGCCTACGCCGCCGCGCAGGTGGCGGGGGCCCTGGTGGGCGCCCTTGCCCTGTTCGGAATCCTGCGCACCCTGCCCAGCATCCCGGACAGCCGTACCGCCTTCGACACCGTGGCCGCGGGCTTCGGTGAACACTCCATCATCCAGGCGCCGCTCGCCGCCGCCGTGCTCCTGGAACTGCTGGGGGCCGCCATCATCGTGGCTGTCTTCCTCGGCGCCGGGCGCCCCGGCGGCAGCCGTGCTGCGGCGCCCGTTGCCGTCGGCCTGTCCTTCGCGGCCCTGCTGCAGGTGGGCCAGTCGGTGGGAAACCTGCCGTACAACCCCGCCCGTGCCGTTGCCTCCGCAGTTTTCAGCTCCGGCTGGGCCGTGGAGCAGCTGTGGGTCTTCCTGGTGGCGCCGCTGGCCGGCGGTGCCATCGCGGGGCTGGTGTTCCGGATCGCCGCAGGGGCTGAATCCGCGGCGCCCGTTGAGGACCGTCAGGCGTCCGACGGCGGCACGGCCGGCCCGGATGCAGCAGACGGGAATGTTGTGGACGGCAATGGCGGGGCCAAGGATACTGCCGGGGACGCCGACGAAGGCCTGGAGAACGAGGACGGGGTGGCACCCGCGCCGGCTGCCCGGCAGGAGACGGCCGGCGGCGTCAGCGAGGCCCAGGAGTTTTTCGACGGCAAACGGTCCTGACCGCTGCGGGCCGCGGCGCTTTCTGTGACTGTCAGTGGTTCCCGATAGCTTAGGAACATGCGGTTACTTCACACCTCGGACTGGCATCTGGGCCGTTCCTTCCACGGCGTTGGCATGCTGGACGCCCAGCGCGCCTTCGTTGACCAGCTGGTGGCAGCGGTCGAGCGGGACAGCGTGGACGTTGTCCTGATCGCCGGTGACGTCTATGACCGGGCGCTTCCCGGCGTGGACGTGGTCCACCTGCTCGATGACGCACTGGTCCGGTTGACTGCCACGGGTGCAAAAGTCTTCCTCACCAGCGGGAACCACGACTCCGCCATCCGGCTGGGATTCGCCTCCCGGCTGCTGGAACGCGGGGGAGTGCACCTGCGCACCAGGGTGGAGGACCTGGACCACCCGCTGCTGCTGCCGCTGGGAACGGATGCTGCCGGTAAGGAAGCTGTCCTGGCGCTTTACGGCATCCCGTGGCTTGAGCCCAGGCTGGTGGCCGAGCAGCTGGGGGCGGACACGGCAAGCCACTTCGAGGTCACCCGCGCCGCAACGGCCCTGGTCCGCGAGGACATCAGCCGGCGCGCGGCTTCCGCCAGAGTCCACCCGGTGGTCCTGGCCCACACTTTCGCCAGCGGAGGCATCAGTTCGGACAGCGAGCGGGACCTCAGCATCGGCGGCGTGGGCGCGGTGCCGCTGGATCTCTTCAACGGTTTCAGCTACACGGCACTGGGCCACTTGCACGGGCGGCAAAAGCTTTCCGATTCCGTCAGGTATTCGGGTTCGCCACTGGCCTATTCCTTCTCCGAGTCCACACACCAGAAGGGTGCCTGGCTGGTGGACGTCGGTCCGGATGGGGTCACGTCCGTGGCGGAGGTCCTGTGGGAAGCCCCACGTTCCCTGGCCGTACTGCGCGGCACCCTGGAAGATCTCCTGGCGGAACCCGGCCATGCGTGGGCTGAAGCCGCCTATTGCCAGATCACCCTGACGGATGCCCAGCGCCCCGCCCGCGCCATGGAACGGCTCCGCGCCAGGTTCCCGGACACGCTGGTCCTGGCATTCGATCCGCAGGGCGCAGCTGCGGCCAGCCAGGCCACCTATAGCAGCAGGCTCGCCGGCGCGCCGGATGACCTCGCGTTATGCTGCGGGTTCCTAGAGCACGTGCGGGGACGCGACGCCGACCAGGCGGAGAAGGCGGCGCTCGCCGCCGCGCTGGAGAACGTCAGGCTCTTGGAGGCGTCCCGGTGAGGATCCACCATCTGCGCATCTCCGCGTTCGGCCCCTTCGCCGGAACCGAGGACATCGATTTTGACCGCCTCAGCGCCCACGGACTGTTCCTCCTGAACGGGCCCACCGGTGCCGGGAAGACCAGCGTGCTGGACGCCATTTGCTTTGCCCTGTACGGGTCCGTTCCCGGCGCCCGGCAGGACGGCAAGCGGCTCCGCAGCGACCATGCGGAACCGGGGCTGGAACCTGCTGTCACCTGCGAATTTTCTTCCCAGGGCCGTCGCTTTGAGGTGACCCGCTCCCCGGCGTGGGACAAGCCCAGTGCCCGGGGGAAGAACGGTTTCACCGTCCAGCAGGCAAAGACGCTGCTTCGCGAACGGGTGAACGGGGCCTGGGTGGAGAAGTCGGCCCGCAATGATGAGGCGGGCGCCGAACTCATGGCCCTGCTGGGAATGGACCGCGAACAGTTCACCCGGGTGGTGATGCTGCCGCAGGGTGATTTTGCTGCCTTCCTCCGCTCCAAGGCTGCTGACCGTCTGGACCTGCTGCAGAAACTCTTCGGCACCCAGCGTTTCGAAGCCCTGGAGCAGGAACTGTCACGGCAGGCCGCCGCTGCCCGGGAGGACGTCGCGGTCCTGTCCGGGCAGCTCGGACTCCTGGCCTCGCGCGCCGAAACCGAGGCCGCCCCGCTCCAGCTTCCGGACGGCGGGGCGCCGTCACCGGACGATGTCCCCGGCCGCCTTAAATGGCTGCAGGCTTCCGTTGCCGGGCGCCTGGCGGAACTGACGGAGCTCGCCACCGCCGCCGCGGCGGCCAGCCAGGACCGCCGCACTGAAGTGGAAAGGGAAGCCGCACGGCATGAGCGGCACCGGAAACTCCACGCGGCCACCGCACGGAGGACGGCCGTGGAGGAAGGGGCTGCACAGCGGGAGGAACTCTCCGCCAGGCTCGCCCGGCACCGCCAGGCCGAGGTCCTCCAAGGGCAGCTGCAGGCCATGGACGCTGCAGCCGCCAAGGTCCACAGCGCCGAAGCCGCTGCCCAATCTGCCATGACGTTGCTCCGCCTGGCCGCCGGGGACGACGGCGAACTGGCCCAGCTCGGCCTGGAAACAGCAGAGGTTGCTGCTGCCGGTCCCGACGTTGCGGAAGAACTGGGACGGCTGCGTTCGCTCCAGGCCGTGGTCGAGGCACGGCTGCCGGACGAGGACCGGCTCCAGGACCTGCGGAAGCGGCACCACAGCCTGGCCGGCAGGCAGGAAGACCTCCAGCTGGCCGTGGAGACGCTTGGCAACCGTGCAGCCCACCTGCTGGCGGAACGGGAACAGCTCGCCAACGGCATGGACCAGCTGGAAGCCCGGTCCGTCGAGGCGGCACTGCGCCGCAAGGAAGCTGCCGCCGCCTCGGAACTGCTGGACGTCGTCCGGAGGTACGGGTCCGCCGCCAAAGCAAGGGACCAGGCCAGGATCCGCCATGAAGACTCGCGGGAATACCTGTTGGAGGCGAAACGCCGCTGGCTGGACCTGCGGGAGGAACGGCTCGCCAACGCCGCCTCCGAACTCGCCGCCAAGCTGGTTCCCGGAGAGCCCTGCCCCGTCTGCGGAAACGGGCAGCATCCCGGTCCCGCCAGCGCAGGTACAGGGGGTCCCGGCCTGGCCCAGGATGAGGAGGAGGCCCACGGCGTATACGAGGCTGCAGAGGCAGCCCACGCCCGGGTTGCCGCTGACCTTGCCGAGGCGGAGCAGGCGGTGGCCGTCCTCGCCGGACAGGGCGGCACCACCCCGCTGGCGGAGGCACGCACCGGCGCCGATGAGGCAATGACTGCAGCAGCTGCCGCCGAGCAGGCCGCCGAGGAGCTGCAGGACAGGCGGCAACGGCTGGAATTACTGGATGCCGGCATTGGCCAGGCCCGGCACACGCTGTCTGAAACGGAGGCAGAGCTGTCCCAAACCGCGGTGTCCCTTGCTGAGCTGGCCGAACAGGCTGGTTCACTGGACACGGCGCTTGCCAGCCTGCGGGGCGGCCACCGCAGCATGAACCGCCGGCTAAGGGCACTCGCGGACGCCGTGGCAGTCCTGGACAAGGCGGTCGAAGCACAGTCGCGGCTGGATGCAGCCCGGCTGCGGTCTGCCGAAGCCCGGGAACACCTGGAACTGGCCCTGCCGGGTGCGGGCTTCGCCACGGCTGACGACGTCCGCGGCCAGCTCCTTGGCGCCGCTGACGTGGCAGCCCTGGAAGCCGCCATCCGTGCTGCGCAGGACGAAGCCGCCCGCGTGGCCGGATTGTTCGAGTCCGAGGACATTGTGCTCGCCCTGGCGGAAGCCGCCGAAGGCTTCCTGGCGGACGAGGAACGGCTGGCAGCGCTGCGCCTTGCGGCGGCAGCCGCCCAGAATGACGCCCGGGAAGCCGATCTGGCCGCCGGCCTGGCCGCCCGCTGCCTGGCATCCCTGAAATCCATCGCCGCCGAATACGAGGAACTGCTCTGCTCGTCCCGGGAACCGGCGGAACGGGCACAGATGCTCGCCGGATTGGCTGACGCCGCAGCCGGCCGGGGCGAGAACACGTACCGGATGAGTCTGAACAGCTACGTCCTGGCCGCGCGGCTGGAGCAGGTGGCCCTCGCTGCGTCCGAACGCCTGGTGGCCATGAGCGATGGCAGGTACCTGCTCCAGCACACGGATGCCAAGGCGGCACGGGGCGCCAAGTCGGGGCTGGGACTTGAAGTGGTGGACCAGTGGACAGGCTTCCGCCGCGACACCTCCACCCTCTCCGGCGGCGAATCCTTCATGGCTTCGCTCTCACTGGCCCTGGGGCTCGCGGACGTTGTCCAGCAGGAGGCCGGAGGCGTGGAAATCGAAACCCTCTTCGTTGACGAGGGCTTCGGGAGCCTGGACGAACAATCCCTGGAACAGGTCATGGACGCCCTTGAGGGACTCCGCGACGGCGGCAGGGTGGTGGGGCTGGTCAGCCATGTTGCCGAAATGAAACAGCGGATCGGCACCCAGCTGCAGGTCCTCAAGAGCCGGAACGGCTCCACGCTGCGGATCTCCGAAAGCCTGGACGCCCTCCTCTGACCGGTCGATATACTGGAGCCTGTTACCGGGTTGCGCGCATCGGGAGGAGGGACGATGCGCACCTACTGAACGAGCCCGGAATTGACACCACAAACCACTCCTTCGACCACCCGCAACACTCCTTCCCGCGTCGTTACAGGACAGGAAGGCCACGGCCCGGACTCCGTGCAACGGGCGGCGGGGGGACGCTTTTCCCGGCTGCCGCAGCTGGCCGGCCGGAGCTTCATGCCCCTGGGGCTTTTCGCCCGGCTTCCCCTGGCCATGCTGGCCATGGGCACACTCACCCTTGTCACCTCCGTCAGTGGCTCCTTTGCCGCAGGCGGTGCCGCTGCAGGCGCGGTGGGCATCGGCTCCGCACTGGGAGCTCCGGTGCTGGGTTCCCTGGCGGACCGGCGGGGACAGCGGCCCGTCCTGCTGCTCGCCGCGGTGCTCAACACGGTGGCGGTGCTGGCCCTGGTCCTCGCCGCCGGCAACACTGCCGCCGCCGGGGATTTTCCGCTTGCTGTCCCGGCAACTGCTTTCATAGCCGGCGCCACCTGCCCCCAGGTGGGACCCCTGGCCCGGGTCAGATGGATGGCCCTGACGGCCAACGCCGCGGGTTCGGCAGCGCCGCCCGCCGGCACTTCGCGTGACCTGGACACCGCACTCTCCTACGAGAGCACGGCCGATGAGGTGACATTCGTGCTTGGACCGGCCCTGGTGGGAATCCTGGCCAGCCTCGTGGCGCCCTGGCTTCCCCTGGTGCTGGCCGCGGCCATGACCATCACGCTCGTCCCGGCCTTCGCCGTACACCCCACCCACCATGCCGTACCGGCCGCGCAGCGCCCGGGAGACAGGGGAGGCCGGAGGGGCAAGAGCGCTGCGAACGCTTCGAAGCTCCCGTGGGCCGTTGCCCTCCCTGTCTTTGCCATGGTCTGCGTGGGGACTTTCTTTGGTTCCACCCAGGCTGCGCTCAGCGCCTTCTCCGCCGGGCTCGCGGGCGCGGAAATAGCTGGCCTGCTGTACGCGGTCATGGGCCTGAGCTCCGCGGCGGCGGCACTCTCGGTTGCCTACTGGCCGCGGAAGGCCGGCCTGGCGCTGCGCTGGGTGCTGTGCGCGGTCCTGATGGCGGCGCTGGCGGTCCTGCTGCTGGTGCCGGCGTCGCTGCCCATGATGGCTGCCGTCCTGCTGGTCCTTGGACTCCCGGTGGGTCCGGTCATGGTCACCGTCTTCGCCGTGGGCGGGACGGTGGCGCCCGCCGGCCGGCTTGGCACGGTCATGACGGCGCTCGCCAGCGGCATTGTCGCCGGAACCGCCATCGGGTCCTCGGTTGGGGGACAGCTGGCCCAGCTTCACGGACCCGGGGCTGCGTTCCTAGTCCCGGTCTGCGCTGCGGCGGCGCTGGCGCTGCTTGGGGCGGGAGCCGCCGTCGTGCTCCGCCGGCGGGCCTGACGGGGCACCCCACCACAGGCCGTGCCCGCGTGCTGCGCGGTTACGCCAACTGGCTCTCGATCCTGGCCGCGCTTTCGGCGATGGCGGCCCCCACCGCTTCCGGATCATGGGCTGAACGGATATAGACGACGGCGAGCGCTGCCGGGCGGCCACCGGGCACCCGGACGGGGGCTGCCAGCGAGGAGACACCGGCGATGACTTCGTCGTGGCTGGCAGAGTAGCCCTTCCTCCGCGCTTCCGACGCCTCCGGGCGGTAAGGAATACCCGTGTCCAGCCGGTCCCATTCCGCTTCGGAGAGGGCTGACTGGATGGCGATACCCGGTGCCCCTGCGTTAATGGGGTGGCGGGTACCCGGGTGCTGGGCCACGGTCGCCCCGGAATGCCTGGGCTCGACGGTAACGAGCGTAATGCAGTCGTGGTGGTCCCACACCGCCACGAACGCGGTCATATCCAGCGAGTTTGCCAACTGGGTGAGTTCCGGAAGGGCGGCCGTCTGCAGGTTGCGGGATACACCGCGCGCCAGGACCGCGAGGCCGGGGCCGGGCTGGACCCGTCCCGCGTCGTCCCGCACCAGGAGCGAATGGTCTTCCAGGGTGCGCAGGATCCGGTAGGCCACCGAACGGTGGACGCCCATGGCATCGGCCAGTTCGGCGATGGTCAGCGGGCCCGGGGCAGCTGCCAGGATTTCGAGTGCGCGGATACCGCGCGAAAGGGTCTGGGACGGCGAAGCCTGCGGCGCGGCCGTCCGGGCTGCGGCTGCTGGAGGAGTCATGATTTCCATCCTAGGTGGCGTGGACCGGGATGCCGTGACTCTTGTCTCATTTGCGCACAGGGAGTATTGTCCTCATTACGAACTGCCAGTTCGAATATAGAACTAAAGCTCTTCGGCGATCCACCTACAAAAAAGTCCCCCGCCCGTGTCCCGCATCACAAATCCGTAGTACCCTACTAACTAACTGACCGTTCTGTCGGTAATCCTGAAGGCGACCGGGTGGCATTGCTGCCCAATAAACAATGGAGTTTCAATGACCACACCTTCCAAGGTGGATACACTCGCCGGTCCCAGCAGCCGGCGGGAGGAACGCAAGGTCCTCGCCGGCACCCTGGTTGGCACCACCATCGAGTGGTACGACTTCTTCATCTTTGCCCAGCTGACCGCAACGCTGCTGTCACCGCTGTTCCTGGCACCGCTGAACGAGTCCAACCCGGGCCTGGCCCAGATCCTGTCCTTTGCCCTCATCGGCATCAGCTTCCTGTTCCGTCCCCTCGGCGCCGTCGTCGCCGGACACCTGGGAGACCGCCTGGGCCGGAAGGCGATGCTGGTCTTCACCCTGGTGATGATGGGCGCAGCCACGGCCCTGATAGGCATGCTCCCCACCTATGCGCAGATCGGCGCCTGGGCTCCTGTGCTGCTGATCCTGCTGCGCGTCGTCCAGGGATTCTCGGCCGGCGGTGAATGGGGCGGTGCCGCCCTGATGGCCGTGGAGCACGCACCGATGAACCGTCGCGGCCTGTTCGGTGCCTACCCGCAGATCGGCGTGCCGGTGGGCATGATCCTGGCCACCGGCCTGCTGTTCTTCCTCAACACCGGCATGTCCAAGGAAGACTTCGCGGCCTGGGGCTGGCGGGTGCCGTTCCTGCTGTCCATCGTGCTGATCGTGGTGGGCTACCTGATCCGGCGCGCAGTGGCCGAGAGCCCGGTCTTCCAGGAAATGGCACTGCGCAAGAAGGAGAGCAAGGCTCCCCTGGGCGAGCTGATCCGGAACCACAAGCTGCCCGTCCTGTACTCCACCATGATCTTCATCGGCAACAACGCAGCCGGATACCTGCTGATTGCGTTCTTCATCTCCTATGCCACCAAGACCCTGAAGATGCCGACACCGCAGATCCTCCTGGCCACCACGCTGGCGTCCTTCGGCTGGCTGATCTTCACCCTGGTGGGCGGCTGGCTGTCGGACCGGATAGGCCGCGTCAAGACCTTCCTGACCGGCTACGCCATCGTCTTTGCCTGGATGATCCCCATGTTCGCGCTGATCGACACCAAGAACATCATGCTTTACGGCGTCGCCCTGTTCGTCCTGACCATCGGCCTGGGCCTGTCCTACGGACCCATGTCCGCCATGTATGCCGAGATGTTCCCCGCAAACGTCAGGTACTCGGGCATCTCCATCGGCTACGCCTTCGGTGCCATCCTGGGTGGTGCCTTCGCGGCTACCATCGCTGAAGCACTGTTGCAGTCCACCAAGTGGACCGGTTCGATCGGCATCTACATCATGGTCCTTTGCGTCATCTCCGCCATCGGCGTGGTGCTGGCCAAGGAAACCAAGGGCCGCCCGCTGGGCGTCAGCAGCCACCACTAGCCCCACCGCCCCCCTCGCCTCGCTTCGCATCGGCCAGGGAATCCTGACGGCGTGGGCCCATCCACCCACCTGTCCTCGTGTAGCAGCAGGCCCGGACCACACGGTCCGGGCCTGCTGCGTATCCAGCTCCCGTCAGCGTGCCAGCAGCCTGACCGCGTCCTCGTCGCTCAACTGCCCAAAGTGCCGGTAATAGCTCCCCACGGCCCGGAACTTGCCCGGCAGGTGCAGGCACACCACGGCATCGCACACCCGCTCAAGCGAGGCTTCGGCGTCGATTGAACCCACGGGGGCGGCGGCCACCACGGCAGCCGCGCCGCCTTCCCGCATGGCCTCGACGGCGGCGCGCATTGTGGCGCCGGTGGCCAGGCCGTCATCCAGCAGGAGAACGGTCTGGCCCGCCACATCAAGGGCGGTCTCCGGATACAGCTGCACCCGGCGGAGCAGTTCGGCCCGTTCACGATTTTCCACGTCGTCCAGCCATTCCTGCTGCACGCCGTGCTCAAGGACGCGCTCGAACAGGGGCTTGTTGATCACTCGGACCGTCCGTCCGTCCGCCCATGCCAGGGCGCCGTATGCGGTTTCTTCGTGCCCTGGAATCCCCAGCTTCCGTACCATTACGGCGCCCAGGGGCAGGCCGAGGGCAGTTGCGGCAGCCGCCGCGACGGGGATGCCCCCGCGCGCAAGGCCAAGAACCACGGTGTGCGGATGTTCCCGGAACTGGGAAAGCGCGGCCGCCAGGCGCTGCCCGGCATCCGTGCGGTCCTCGAAACGCATACCCATGGGTCCCCTCCCGGCGCTGCGCGTGCCTGCCTTCAGCCTACTGCTGGATGAACCGCCGGGTGCGGGGCCCGGACTTTTCCCGCAGCATCAAGGCGGCAATCAGGCGGACAGGAACGAGATCGCGGCCTGTTTGAAGGCCCTGCTGGTGATGGCATTGGTGTGGTTCCGGCCCGGGAGCACCAGCTGTTCGGCCATGGAACCGGCGCCCCGGGCGAGCTCGGCGAGCTTGGGCAGGGTGCCGGCCCGTTCATCCTTGTCTCCGGCCACGAGCAGCATGGGAACGTGGGGGACGGCCTCGGCGGGGTCGTAGGGTTCGGCCTTGATGGCCTCCACCAGGGACAGCAGCGCAAAGATGTTGTTGCTCGGCAGCAGCAGTGCCATCTTCAGGAGCTGGGCTGTGGATTCGTCACGGATGGGGGTGCCGTCCGCCAGGTAGTCCTGGGCGGCCACCAGGTCGAACGCGGCAAGCGGATCCGAGTCGTTGGGCCCGCCCAGCACCAGCCGGTGGACCAGCTCGGGCTGGGTGGCGGCGAACTCCCAGGCGAGCCGCGATCCCAAAGAGTAGCCCACCAGGTCCAGACCGCTGGAAGGGTCGCCGTCCTGCAAAGGCCGTGCACCGGCGTCGAACGCTGCCTGGAGCAGGTCCGCCCTGATCCTGCTGGGGGAGTAGGAGTCGCGGTCCTCGGGGGCGCCGCTGCGGCCATGGCCGGGAAGGTCCACCGTGATGACCCGGCGGCCGGCGTCGAGCAGGGCCGAAACCCAGCCGGTGTCCTCCCAGTTGAGCTTGGAGGAGGAGGAGAAGCCGTGCAGCAGCATGACCGGGCGAAGGCCTGCATCGCCCGCCGGATCATGGACTGCCACATACAGCTGCGGGTCGGTGCCTTCAACGGTATGCGCCTGCTGCTGTCCGGTGTGCCTGCCGCTCATGGTGTCAGTTCCCCAATCAGGTACGGCGCCTGGGCGGGCCCGGCGCGTCGGTGCGTCTTCCTTGGAAAGGTACGCTCCACTCTACCTGTTGGCAGGCCGGTTCCTGCTGGTGAGGCGGGCGCCGGCGGCACACGCCAGGGCGATGCCCGCGATCAGGCCAAAGGTGCTGAAGAGCTGCACGCGGCTGCTGTCCGCGCTCAGGCCGACCGCGAAAATCAACCCCAGCAGGGCCAGGCCCAGGATGGTCAGGCCGGGAAAGCCCTTCATCCGCAGGGGGAGCGGGCTCCCGTCCCGGTCGGCCCGCCGGCGCAGGATCAACTGGGAGACCAGGGCGCTGCCCCAGACCACCAGGCAGGTCGATCCCACCAGCTGGAACAGTGCCGGCAGGATCCGGTCGGGGAACAGCAGCTCCAGGACCGTGGCCACGAAGCCGAAGGCCACGGATACCGCTACTGCGGGCAGGGGCACGCCGGCGCCGTTGAGGCGGGTCAGGACCCCCGGTGCCTCGCCCCGCTGCGCCAGGGAGTACGCCATGCGGGAGGCGCCGTAGAGGTTGGCGTTCAGTGCCGAGAGGAGTGCGACGACGGCCACCAGGGTGATGGCGGTGGAGGCGCCGGGGATCCTGGCAGCGTCCAGCACACCGGCGAAGGGTGAGGCAAGGCTCTTGGACGTGGCGGGCAGGACGGCGGCGATCACAAAGACGGAACCGATGTAGAACACCAGGATGCGCCAGACCACTGTCCGGATCGCCTTGCCGACGCTGCGTTCCGGATCCTCTGTTTCGGCTGCGGCCACCGAGACGATTTCCGTTCCACCGAACGCAAAGATCACCACGAACAGGGCTGCGGCAACACCGCCCAGGCCCTGGGGGGCGAAGTTGGCGGTGAGGTTTCCCGGACCGGGGGAGGCGACGCCGGGCAGCAGGCCCAGGAGTAAGGCGGCACCAACTCCAAGGAACAGCACGATGACGGCAACCTTGAGGATGGCGAACCAGAACTCGAACTCACCGAAGTTCCGGACCCCGGCGAGGTTGATGCCGGTGAACACCACCATGAACAGCAGTGCCAGCGCCCAGACCGGGACCACGGGCCAGACGGAGAACAGCAGTCCGGCGGCGCCCAGTGCTTCGGCTGCGATCACCACCACCAGCTGCAGCCACCACAACCATCCGATGGTGGCTCCCGCGGTGCGCCCCAGTGCCCGCTCCGCGTAAACGGAAAAAGCGCCGCTGTTCGGGTTTGCGGCCGCCATCTCACCCAGGGCCCACATCACCAGGATGATCAGCGTTCCGGCCACCATATAGGAGATGAGGACTGCCGGCCCGGCTGCCTGGACCCCGGCGCCCGAACCCAGGAACAAACCCGCGCCGATGGCGCTGCCCAGCCCCATCATGGTGAGCTGGCGCGGCTTCATGCTGTGGCCGGCCGTGATCGTCGGTGGGGGTGTGGACGTGGTCTGGTCAGACTTCGTCGTCATGGGGCGGTGCGCCTTCCGGGGCTGGTTGGAGGGTCCGGTCAGTGTGGGTCCGGGGTCCTTCTGGGACCTTTTGAATTTACCGCCTCCGGTACCGGCCCAAAAACGGAGGGCGGAGCGGGTGGCGCAGCGGGGAAGGCGTGCGCCTGTCTGCCCGGACCCATGCTGCCCTCCCGGGCGGCGGCAGAAACATTTCCCTTCCAGCGCCCCGCGCCGTAGACTTAGTTTTGGTCAAGTTGACTATAACTATGAAGAGCCGCCTGCGCGGGCACCACGAGCACGACGAAAGGCGGTGGAACGGATGTACTACAGCTCGGCCAATGTTTCCGAGCGGCAGGCCGCGCCGCCGTCGCTGGCCATCTCCACGGTGATCTTCGCGCTGCGGCCCAGCGAAACCTCGGGCCGTCCCACCCTGTGGCTTCCCCTGGTGCGGCGCATCCGTGAGCCGTTCAAGGGGCTGTGGGCACTGCCGGGAGGGCCCCTCAGCCATGACGAGTCCCTCCAGGACGCCGCCGCCAGGAACCTGCGGGAGACCACGGGCCTCGCACCCCGCTATCTTGAGCAGCTGTACGCCTTCGGCGGCCTGCACCGCTCACCCACCCAGCGCGTGGTCTCCATCGTCTACTGGGCCCTGGTCCAGCCCACGGAGGCCGCGCTCGCGGACGAGTCCGAGAACGTCAGGTGGTTCCGCGCGGACCGCCTGGAGGACCTCGCCTTTGACCACAACGCGATCGTTGACTACGCGCTTGGCCGCCTGCGCAACAAGCTGGCGTACGGCTCGGTGGCCTACCACCTGCTGGGCGAGTACTTCACCCTGGCCCAGGTCCGCGAAGTCTATGAAGCTGTCCTGGACCGCGAACTGGACCCGGCCAACTTCCGCCGGCAACTCAAATCCACTCCGGAAATCGAAGAAACCGGGGAATACCTCCAGGGCGGCAAACACCGCCCGCCACGCCTCTACCGCTACACCGGCCGGCCAGGCCTTGACCCAGACAACAGGAGCACACCATGAGCAGCGTCAACACGGCAATCCAGCTGATCACGCGCGAACAGGCCGAAAAGGGCGCAGCTGCCGAACGCAGCACCTGCAGCCCGGCGCTGGCCAGGGGCCCATGGGACTACGACCTGGCCGAGGCGCTCGCCGGTATCCCCGCGTACGGCCCGGGCGCATCAAGCGCCGACCCCGCCCCGGCTTCAACCCCGCGCCAGGGCCAGCTGCCCGAGGAATACAAGCTGGCCGGCGACGCCGAGCTCGGGGAACGGATCAAGGCCGCCAAGGCTGCCCTGGGGGACCGTGCCGTCATCCTCGGCCATTTCTACCAGCGGGATGAGGTGGTCCAGTACGCCGACTTCGTGGGCGATTCCTTCCAGCTCGCCAATGCGGCGCTCACCAGGCCGGAGGCCGAGGCCATCATCTTCTGCGGGGTCCATTTCATGGCAGAAACCGCGGACATCCTCTCCACCCCTGACCAGGCGGTCATCCTGCCCAACCTCGCCGCCGGCTGTTCCATGGCCGACATGGCGGACGAGGACTCCGTTGAGGAATGCTGGGAACAGCTGGCGGAGATCTTCGGCACCGAGCCCGACGCCGAAGGGCGGGTTCCGGTTATTCCGGTCACCTACATGAACTCCTCCGCAGCCCTGAAGGCATTCTGCGGGGAGCACGGCGGCATCGTCTGCACCTCCTCCAACGCCAGGACCGTCCTGGAGTGGGCCTTCCAGCGGGCACAGCGGGTGCTGTTCTTCCCCGATCAGCACCTGGGACGCAACACCGCCAAAGCCCTGGGCGTGCCGCTGGAACAAATGCCCATGTGGAACCCGCGCAAGGACCTGGGCGGCAATGACGAGCAGGCGCTTCTGGACTCCCGCGTTATCCTCTGGCACGGTTTTTGCTCCGTGCACAAGCGCTTCAATGTGGCCCAGATCGAGAAGGCGCGCGCTGATTTCCCCGGCGTCCAGGTCATCGTGCACCCCGAGTGCCCCATGGAGGTGGTGGACGCCGCGGATTCCGCCGGCTCCACCGACTTCATCAGGAAGGCCATTGCGGCGGCGGCCGAGCCCACCACGTTCGCCATCGGCACCGAAATCAACATGGTGAACCGGCTTGCCGCGGAGTACCCGCAGCACACCATCTTCTGCCTGGACCCGGTCATCTGCCCGTGCTCCACCATGTACCGCATCCACCCCGGCTACCTGGCCTGGGTGCTGGAGGAACTGGTGGCCGGCCGCATTGTCAACCGCATCACCGTGGACGACAACGTGCAGGCCAATGCCAGGACGGCGCTCGAGCGCATGCTCGCTGCGAGGCCGTAGTGCCCCGGCAGCCTGAAGCGCCTGGCCGCCGGCTCGCCGTCGTCGGAAGTGGCATCGCGGGCCTCTACGCCGCGCTGCTCGCCGCCGATGCCGGCGCCGACGTGGTGCTGCTGACCAAAAGCGCACTGGAGCACAGCAACACCTGGTACGCGCAGGGCGGCATTTCGGCCGTACTCACCGAACCGGCGCCCGGAGACACCGTTGCGGCGCACATCGCCGACACGCTCCGGGCGGGGGCGGGGCACTGCAACGAGGCCGCCGTCCGGCTTATGTGCACGGAGGCGCGGCAGGACATCACGGGCCTGCAGCGTTACGGGGTCACCTTTGACGCGGGGCAGGGTGACAGAGCGCACGACGGCGGACCGGCCCTTGGGCTTGAAGCTGCACACAGCGCCCCCCGCATCCTGCACGCAGGAGGGGACGCCACGGGCGCACGCGTCGCCGCGGCGCTGATTCAAGCCGTCCTGTCCCGGCGCGACGAGGGAAGGCTCACGCTTCTCACGCACGCCCACGTCACCGCCCTCGCCACCCGGGAGGGGCGCGTGGCCGGAGTCGACTACCTCCAGGGCGGCCGGCACGTCAGCCTGGAGACGGACGCCGTGCTGCTCGCCACGGGGGGAGCAGGCCAACTGTTCGCCCAAACCACCAACCCCGCCGTGGCCACCGCCGACGGACTCGCGCTCGCCGTCCGTGCCGGGGCAGCCGCGGCAGACCTCGAATTCTTCCAGTTCCACCCCACCTGCCTGGTCAGCTCCGCCACCGCCCACCCACACCGGCTGGACGGACCACTGCTGATCTCCGAAGCCGTCCGCGGCGAAGGGGCCGTCCTGCTCGATTCCGGCGGCCGGCGCTTCATGAAGGCCTACCACCCCGACGCCGAACTGGCGCCCCGGGACGTCGTCGCACGCAGCATCGCCCTCCACCTCGCCAAACTCGGCGACCCCAACGGCCACGTCTACCTCGACGCCCGCGCCATCGAACAGGCCAGGGGCACAGGCTTCCTCCGGCAGCGGTTCCCCACCCTCACCCGCAAGACCCTCGACGCCGGCATCGACTGGACCCGCGAACTGGTCCCCGTCGCCCCCGCCGCCCACTACTGGATGGGTGGGGTAGCCACGGACCTCCACTCCCGCACCACCGTCCCCGGCCTCTACGCCGCCGGGGAAGTTGCGTGCACCGGGGTCCAAGGGGCTAACCGGCTTGCCAGCAACTCCCTCCTCGAGGGACTCGTCTTCGGCCGCCGCGCTGTTGAAGCTTTTCTCTCGGGTGACGCGGGCTGGGACGCGTCCCGCGGCAGCGATGCTCCGCGTGCTGCCTCGGCCGCGGGCGGCCTCCGCTTGACGCACGCTTCCGCACCCCTGCCGCGAAACGCAAGTGCGCCGGTCGCCGTCCCTGCTGCTTTAAGTGGCGCGACGGATCGATCAGGTGCGCCACGCGGAAGTTGGCCGGCCCGCTTCGCTGGAGGTGGGGGCCTGGATACTCCTTTCTCCCGCGAGGCCCTGCGGCGGTTGATGACTTCGCATGCCGGGGTTTTGCGCTCCGGGCAGCTGTTGGCTGAGGCTGCCGGGATCCTGGCCGCCTGGGCCGCCGTCGTCCGTACTGATGCTGTCTGTTCTCCTGGTGATGCTGTGGCGCTTGAGGACCGGAACCTGTTGCTGGCTGCGCGGCTGCTCGTCGCCGGTGCCCTTGACCGCCGTGAATCCCTTGGGGCGCACTACCGCAGTGACGAACCCGCAGACCCTGAAACCACCTACCCAACCCGGCCGAAAGCGAGCCTGCTCCATGACTGAACCCGCCGTGATCGACCAGGCAGCCACCCTGCGCCCGGCATTGGACCTCACCCTCCCGCCGGCACCGGTCAGGGAGATCCTGGAACGGGCCTTCGCCGAGGACGCGCCCTCCGGCGACATCACCTCCCAGCTGCTCATCCCCGCCCACGCGCGTGCCACCGCCGTCCTCAATGCACGCGTCCCGGGCGTCCTCAGCGGGGCCACCGTGTTCCGGGATGCCATGCAGCTGGTGGATCCCGCCACCCGGGTGGAGCTGCTCGTGGCGGACGGGGAAACGTTCGACACGGGCACGCACCTTGCGAGGGTCAGCGGCACTGCCCGCTCGGTGCTGATGGCAGAACGCGTGGCGCTCAACCTGGTCCAGCGGATGTCCGCCATCGCCACGAAGACGGCCGCCTTCGTGCGGCTCGCAGAAGGAACCCGGGCCCGCATCACCGATACGCGCAAGACCACGCCGGGCCTGCGGATCCTGGAACGTTTCGCCGTCAGGTGCGGCGGCGGCTTCAACCACCGGTACAGCCTCTCCGACGCGGTGCTGGCCAAGGACAACCACCTGGCCGTGATGACCGGGGGAGACCCGGCGAAGCTCACCGGGCTCCTGCTGGCCGCCAAAGCCCAGCTGGGGCACACCACCCACTTTGAAGTGGAGGTGGACAGCATGGAGCAGATCGAACCCGTGCTGGCCGCCGGCGTGGACACCATCATGCTGGACAACTTCACCGTGGCGGAACTGAAGGCGGGCGTGGCCCTCGTGGCCGGACGGGCCCGCGTGGAAGCAAGCGGCAACGTGAACCAGGGCACTGTCGCGGCCATTGCCGCCACAGGCGTGGACGTCATCTCCGTGGGCGCACTGACACATACCGTGGCCGCCCTGGACCTGGGCCTCGACGTCGAACTGACCGCCGGCTGAGCCTGCCGTGATCTTCCTCGACGCCGCCGCCACCACCCCCGTCCGACGTGAAGTGCTGGACGCCATGTGGCCCTACCTCACGGGCTCCTTCGGGAACCCCTCCAGCCACCACACCCTTGGCGAGGCGGCCGCCGCGGCGCTGGCGGGAGCGCGGGCGGCGGTGGCCGGCGCCCTCGGCTGCCGGCCGGGCGAAGTGGTGTTCACATCCGGGGGGACGGAAGCGGACAACCTGGCCGTCAAGGGCATTGCCCTGGCCCGGCAGGCCGCGAACCCGCACTTGAACCGGGTGGTGATCAGCGCCGTCGAACACCCTGCCGTGGAGGAATCCGCGCGCTACCTCGAGCGCTTCCACGGTTTTGTGGTTGACGTGGTGCCGGTGGACGCCGCCGGCCGGGTCACGCCGGAGGCCCTGGCTGGGGCGCTGCGTCCGGAGACCGCCCTGGTCAGCGTCATGTACGCCAACAACGAGGTGGGCACCATCCAGCCCATCGCCGCGCTGGCGGAACTGGCCCGCGGCCACGGCATCCCTTTCCATACCGACGCCGTCCAGGCGGCCGGCTGGCTGCCGCTCGACACCAGGGCCCTGGGCGTGGATGCAATGAGCATCTCCGGGCACAAGCTGGGGGCACCCAAGGGCTGCGGCATGCTCTTCGTCCGGAGCCGCACGCGGCTTGAACCCGTCATCCATGGTGGCGGCCAGGAGCGGGGCCGCCGCTCGGGAACGGAGAACGTGGCCGGGGCGGTGGGGCTGGCCACGGCCCTCACGCTTGCCCGGGACCGGCAGGCAGAGCAGCAGGCAAGGGTGGCGGCCCTGCGGGACCGGTTCATTGCTGCCGTGGCAGCCGGGGTGCCGGACGCCGTCCTGACCGGCCACCCCTCCGAACGGCTGCCATCCGTGGCATCATTCTGCTTCCCCGGAACCAGCGGCGAGTCTGTGCTCCTGGAGCTGGAACGGCACGGCGTGGTCTGTTCCAGCGGCTCGGCCTGCGCGGCCGGCTCGGACGCGCCGTCGCCCGTTCTGACCGCGCTGGGGATTTCCGCCGAGGTGGCGCAGACCGCAGTGCGGTTCAGTTTCGACGCCTCGGTGACCAAGGAGGACCTGGACATCGCTGCGGCCGCAGTCGGTGCCGCCGTCGCCAGTGTCAAAAACCTGGGCGCGGGCCAAAGCCGCTGACCGTGCGGCGCAGCAGGATCAGCGGTGGCGCGCGCGGCGGAAGATCCAGTGCCGCAGCATGCTGAAGCGCACGCCGGTGGCCAGGAAGCCGGACAAGGTGGTGGCCACCAGTTCGTCACCCACGGTGGCATCCGGATTGAACCAGTGCAGCACGCCCAGGCTGCTGCCGGTAATCACCAGCGCCACGGCGATCACTACCAGGCCGTTGAGGTGGTCGCGGTGGCGGCGCTGCCCGCCGGCGATCTTGAACGTCAGCCGCCGGTTCAATGCCGTGTTCAACAGGGACGTGAGGACCAGCGCCAAAGCGTTGGCCGGCTGGGCGCCGAGCCACGGCCGCAGCAGCGCGTAGAGGCCAAGTGATGCCGCAGTGCAGACTATGCCAACACCGGAGAAGCGGAGCAGCTGCCGGACCACGGGAAAACGCAGGATCCCCCTGTAGTGCCTCGTGGCGGGCAACCGCCGGGCAGTGGACTCCAGCACTGTGGGTGCGGACGGTCCCTCCCTCATGCCATGGCACCGGCCGCACGCTCAGTGCCGTTGGCAGGACGCAGGAATGTGATGCGCGCAAGGCGCCCCCAAAGAACCGCCATACGTCAGTAGAGCTCGCCGACGGGGATTTCCACCGCCAGGCGGTTGGACGGCCCGGGCAGCGGGCACGCCCAGGCCTCGTTGTAGGCGCAGGAGGGGTTGTAGGCAAAGTTGAAGTCCAGGACGAACATGGCGCCGGGCCCGGTGCCGCTGACACCGTGGAACGCGCCCTTGATGGTGTCCAGCAGGTAACGGCCGGCACCGTAGGTTCCGCCCGGCTGCCCGGCCGTGGCGTCGCGGAACGGAACAAAGATGCCGCCGCCGTATCCGTGGAGTTTCCACACCCCCAGCTGGCCCATTTCCGGCAGGTCGAAGGTGCCCAGCCGGACAAAGTGGACCACGCCGTCGGTCCCGGTGTCGACACTCATTTCCCGGCCCGCGCCTTCCTTGGTCAGCGGGACGTGGAACCGGTAGATGGGATCGTAATCGGCAGTCTTCAGCCCGGAGAAGCGCGCCTTGTCCGCCGCGGTCAGTGCGGAAGCTGGATGGGTGGCGAACATCAGGTCCCGCTGATGGCGCCAGTACGAGTGCGCCTCCGACGGGCTGTCGGCAGAGATCCGGCGGACGTTGTCGTAGAGCGCGAAAGTCCTCAGCCGCCAGTCGGCGATGTCCAGGGCGGAGATATCCGCGGGATTGTCTTCGGCTGCGCCGTGCTGCTCTTCCGCCATAACCTCCAGCCTAGTCCCAGGCCAGGGTGGTAGACGTCCGACGACGACACGCCGGGCAGGTGCCGGCGGGAAGGGCTGGTTGCCGGGCCGGCTGAGGGGCCGGGCCGGTGGCGCACGAAACACCACCGCGCCGGCCCGGGAGAGGGCCGGGGCGGCGCTAGGCTGGCTCCCATGACAGGCAAGGCAGAACTTACCGTACGGGCCGCTCTTTGCCGGACTTCACTGCTGGCCGCCGTGGTGCTGCTGGCGGCATGCTCCGCAACGCCGTCCGGCAGCCCCGGCTGGACGGCACAGCCTGAACCGTCCGGAGCAGCGTCAACCGGGGCGGCAACGTCCACAACAGCATCTGCGTCACCCGATGCTGGAAGCAGCGTCCCGGCCCCTGCCTCCGCAACGCCCGGTGAGCCCCAGGGCGCAGCCACCGCGGCCTCATGGAAAACATTCTCCGACCCCGCAAAGACCATCAGCTTCGACCTGCCGGCGGACTGGATCGCACAGTCGGTGCCGCCGGAGGAAGGGGCGCTTCCCGGCGGACTGAAAATTGAGGTGAAGAAGCCCGACGGAACCTTTGTTGCCGCGCTCCGGACCGGATTGCCGCCGTCGTCCGCTGACTGCCCGGAAAGCGCAAGGCGGCCGTACACGGTGATCAGCAGCGTGCCGTTTGAGCTCGCCGCCCAGGGCGGTGAGGGGACCATCCCGCCACGCATGGTCTTCAGGGTGATCCAGGGATACCGCTACTTCGGTTCCTACGGCATCACCAACCTGGTGGGCGGAACGGACGGGCAGGCGTGCCAGTTGCGCAACGTGGTGCGCGGGCCGGCCGGCAAGGGCGACTACTCGTTCGGCGACCTGGTGGCCCTGAAGGCCTATGCGCCGGATGAAAAAGTGGCTCCGGCAAAGCCCTTCGACACCCTTGGCCAGGCAGCCCAGTACGTCAACGAGAGCCCTGACTTCGCCAACGTGCAGCGGATGCTAATGTCGCTGAAGGTCAATTACTAGTCCCGCTGCCGGCACTCACAAGAGCCGGGGCGTGCGACTTGCCTTCCGCCCCCAACACCCCCGGAGAGACATGGAACGCTCTGTTTCCGCACGCCTGGCCTTCAGGACCATCGCCAACACCAAGGTGGCCATGGCCATCGCCGTCGCGAGGAACAGCGGCTACTCATCCTTCGAAGAATCACTCTCCGTCACGGCCGGCGGAGCAGAGGTCCCCTTCACCGAGGTCTCCGACCACCACGGCGGCCGCTTCCACTACATGGAGTTCGCCGAACCCGCCGACGTCACCGTGGAGTATTCGGCCACGGTGGGCGGCCGCGCCGAGCCGGAAGACGCCACCCTCGCCGACCGGATCCGCTACGTGCGTCCCAGCCGCTATGCGGAGTCGGACCGGCTGCTGCCTACGGCCTACGCCGAGTTCGAAGGGCTCCAGGGGGCGGACCTGGTGCACGCCGTCCGCGACTGGGTCAACGGTGAGCTGCGGTACATCAGCGGCGCCTCCCGCGGCACGGACGGTGCCGTGGAGACCCTCCTCAGCAGGCGCGGCGTGTGCCGGGACTTTGCGCACCTGGCCATCGCCCTGCTCCGCTCCAAGGACATCCCTGCCCGGTTGGCGGCTGTCTACGCACCGGGCCTGAGCCCCATGGACTTCCACGCCGTGGCGGAAGCCTACGTGGAGGGAGCCTGGCACGTCATGGACCCCACGGGCCTTGCCCCGCGGGAGTCAATGCTGCGTATAACCGCGGGCCGGGACTCATCGGACACGGCCTTCCTATCCACCGTGGGCGGAAGCCTGGTGCTGAACCAGCTGCGCGTCACGGCGGTGGTCAACGGTGACCTGCCCGGCGAGGATCCCTCCCGGCTGGTGGCGCTGGGCTAACCGGGGCTGAGGGCCGGCGCCGCTTACCCGGGGAGGGGGCCCAGCGAACCCCGCAGCTTGTCCGTGAGCCGCATCAGTTCCTTCTGCTCCGCAGCGGTCAGTGCCGGGCCCACCAGTGCGGAAATGTCCCGGACGTGCTCGCGGCCGATCTCCTTCTGCAGCTCCCGGCCCTCGTCCGTCAGCTTCAGCAGCACACCGCGGCCGTCCTCGGGCGCCGGCATCCGGGCCACGAGCCCCCGCTTTTCGAGCCGCTCCACCAGCCTGCTCAGGCTGGACTGGCTCAACAGCACGTTGTCATTGAGCTCGTTGAGCCGCAGCCAGCCGGACGGGCAACGGGAGAGTGTGAACAGGACATCGTATTCATTCACCGCCAGCTTCCGGAACGCCCGCCCGGACTGCAGCTTCCGCATCACGGCAACCTGGGCGCGGAACAGCGACTCCCACGTTTCGGCAGCCAGCCGCACCGGCGATTCCTGCCCTCCCGCTGCCATCACGCCTCCGAGGTCGCTTTTTCGGCGTCCTGCGATGCCAGCAGGGCGGCCACGCGGCCGGCATGGGTCGGCGGCTCCGGAACATGCGCGGGCTTGAGGGCTGCGTACTCCTTGCGGAGGACCGGCAGGACTTCCTCGCCGAACAGGTCCAGCTGCTCCAGTACGGTCTTCAGAGGCAGGCCCGCGTGGTCGATCAGGAAGAGCTGGCGCTGGTAGTCGCCGAAGTACTCCCGGAAGGTCAGGGTCTTTTCGATGACTTCCTGCGGGCTGCCCACGGTCAGCGGGGTCTGGGAGGTGAAGTCCTCCAGGGACGGTCCGTGGCCGTACACAGGCGCGTTGTCGAAATACGGGCGGAACTCGTTCACCGCATCCTGGGAGTTCTTCCGCATGAAGAACTGGCCGCCGAGCCCAACGATCGCCTGGTCCGCCTTGCCGTGGCCGTAGTGCTCGTACCGGTCGCGGTAGAGGCCGATCAGCTGCTGGTAGTGCTCCTTGGGCCAGAAGATGTTGTTGGCAAAGAAGCCGTCACCGAAGTAGGCGGCCACTTCTGCGATCTGCGGGGTCCGGATGGAGCCGTGCCACACGAACGGGGCCACGCCGTCCAGCGGCCGGGGCGTGGAGGTGAAGTTCTGCAGCGGGGTGCGGAACTTGCCGGACCAGTTCACTGTGTCCTCGTCCCACAACTTGCGCAGGAGGCTGTAGTTCTCGATGGCCAGCTCCACGCCGTCCTGGATGTTCTTGCCGAACCAGGGGTACACCGGGGCGGTGTTGCCGCGGCCCAGGACCAGGTCCACGCGGCCGTCGGCCAGGTGCTGGAGCATGGCGAAGTCCTCGGCGATCTTCACCGGGTCATTGGTGGTGATCAGCGTGGTGGCCGTGGAGAGGATAATCCGTTCGGTTTGCGCTGCGATGTAGGCGAGGGTTGTGGTGGGGGACGAGGAGAAGAAGGGCCGGTTGTGGTGCTCGCCCAGGGCGTAGACATCCATGCCGATTTCCTCGACCTTTTTCGCGATGGCCACCGAGGCCTTGATGCGTTCGTGCTCGGTGGGGGTACGGCCCGTGGTGGGGTCCGTGGTGATGTCGCTGACGCTGAAAACACCGATCTGCATGGCATGCCTTTCCGTTCCTGGACCTGCTGGCTTGGTTTAAGTGTAAACCAATTTAGATGCATATGCATCTATCGCCGTCTACAACGCAGCCACGTCCAAAATATTCCGAGGTTTTACTCGGCGCCTGGAGCTGCGCGTCGTCCGGTGACCTTGGGAACCTGTCCGGTGGTCCAGTCGCGGAACTCGGCGTCCACGTCAGCGGCAGGACCAAACTCCGGACGGGCCTGCAGCTCCCGCAGCAGTGCCTTCTTCTCGCGCCGTCCCTCCACCAGCCGGTAGAGCACCGGAACCAGGACCAGGGTCAGTGCCGTGGAGGACACCAGCCCGCCGATCACCACCACGGCCAGCGGCTGCGAGATGAAGCCGCCGCCGCCCGTGAGGCCCAGGGCCATCGGGGTCAGGGCAAAGACCGTGGCAAGTGCCGTCATCAGGATGGGCCGGAGGCGCTGCCGTGCGCCGTTTGTGATGGCGTCCGCCACGTTCATGCCGGGCCTGCCGTCGTGCGGCTGGCGGTATTGGTTGATCAGGTCGATCAACACAATGGCGTTGGTGACTACGATGCCCACGAGCATCAGCATGCCGATGAGCGACGGCAGGCCCAGCGGCACTCCGGTGAGCAGCAGCAGGGCCACCGCGCCGGTCGCTGCGAACGGAACCGAGACCAGGAGGATCAACGGCTGGATGAGGGACTTGAAGGTGGCGACCATGATCACGTAGACGATGGCGATGGCCGCCAGCAAGGCAAGCCCTAGCTGCCGGAACGATTCAGCCTGCTGGGTGGTGGCGCCACCGATTTCGGCGGTGACTCCTTGCGGCAGCTGGACATCAGCCAGGCGTTTTTGGACTTCGGTGTTCACGGCGCCCAGGTTGGAGCCCGACGGCGTGATGGACACCTTGGCGGTACGCTGGCCGTTGCTGGCGGTAATGGAAACGGGGATGTCCACCTGCTCTACCGAAGCGATGCTTCCCAGCGTCACCGGCCGGCCGGCCGCCGGCAGCGGGATGTTGCGGACAGCATCGATGCTGGTGAATTTCGTGCCCTGGCCGATCCGCACAGGGAAGTCGTTGGTATCGATCCGTACCGTTCCGGCGGGGATGGGGCTGATGGTGGACGCCAGGACGCCGGCCACCTGTTCCTCGTTAAGCCCTCCGGCGGCCGCTTTGGCCCTGTCCACCTTGACTTGCACGACGGGCTGGCTTGCGGCCAGGTTGCTGGCCACCTCGCTGGTGCCGGGTACGCCTGTCATGGCGGCAACCATGGTGTCGCTGGCGGCCTGCAGGTCGGCGCTGGTGGCAGCCTTCAGGGTGATGTCCACGGTGGATGAGGTGCCGAAGCCGCCCTGCTGGGTGCCTACGGATACCTTGCCCGAATCAGGCACCTTGGCAAGCTCGGAGCGCACGGTGTCCTGGAGCCGCTCCTGGTTGGCTTTTTCATCCGTGACTACCGTGAAGGTGGAGTTGGAGGATCCTGTGGACGTGAGTGCAGCGAAGCCGGCCTGGGCATTGCCGGAGGTCACCTGTACGTTCTTGATGCCCTCGATGCCACGGAGCACCTCTTCGAGCCGGATGGCCGCGGCGCTGGTGTCGGCCAGGCTGGTCCCGGCCGGCAGCACCTGCCGCACGGTCAGGCTGTTCTGGCCCGAATTTCCCAGGAGGTTGGTGGCCAGCAGCGGTGTCATCGCCCCCGTGGCCCCGAGCACCAGGACGGCGGCCACCAGGGTAATGACCGGGTGCTTCTGGGTGGACCTGAGGATGGGAAGGTAGCCGCGCTGCAGGCGGCTGCGCTGTTCGGCGTCGTGTGCCTTCGCCTTCGCCTCAGCGGCGGTCCGCCGGGCTGCGGCAGAGCCTGCCTGCACTGCTCCCGCCGCGTCCTTGGGGTTCTTGAGGAACCAGTAGGCGAGCACCGGGACGATGGTCAGGGACACCAGCAGCGATGCCAGCAGTGCCATGGTGACCGTCAGGGCGAACGGCCTGAACAGTTCGCCGGCCAGTTCCCCCACGAAGGCGATGGGCAGGAATACCGCCACCGTGGTCAGGGTGGAGGCGGTGATGGCGCCGGCCACCTCCCTGATGGCGGTGAGGATCGCCGTCGACTTTTCCTCGCCGTAACTGAGGTGCCGCTTGATGTTTTCGATGACGACGATGGAGTCGTCCACCACCCGCCCGATCGCGATGGTGAGTGCGCCGAGCGTCAGGATGTTCAGCGAGTAGCCGGTGGCGGACAGGCCGATGAATGTGATCAGCAGCGACAGCGGAATGGACACCGCCGTGACCAGCGTGGAACGGGCGGACATCAGGAAGACCAGGATGACGGCGACTGCGAATCCCAGCCCCAGCAGGCCTTCGGTGGTGAGGTCCTTGATGGACTTTTCGATGAACGGTGCCTGGTCGAAGACGGGGGTGAACCTGGCGTTGGAGCCCAGCTCCGCCGCCAGGTCATTCAGGGAGTCCCGCACCGCGTGGGAAATGCCCACCGTGTCGCCTTCGGGTTTCTTGGTCACGGAGATGGCAAGCGTCTCGGCCCCGTTGGTGCGGGTGATGGAGGTGCGTTCGTCGTCTTTGAGCGAAACGTCGGCAACCGAGCCGATGGTCTCGGCGTTCCTGGCCCCGGCCAGCGGCAGCGCCTTGATGGCGTCGAGGGAGTCCACCGGGCTGCCGATCTGGAGCGAGAGGGTCTTGCCCTGGTCTTCCAGCGTGCCGGCAGGGACCAGCGCGCCGTTATTGGACAGGGCATCCCGGATGGCGGTGAGGCTTGTACCCGCGGCAGCCATCGCATCGGTCCGGGGGAGGATCTCGATGTGCTGGGACGCGCCGCCGGTGATATCCGCGCTCCGGACGCCGTCGATCTTCTGCAGCCGGGGCACGCTCAGGCGCTGCAGGTCGGCGTTCAGGTCACTGAGCGGCTTGTCCGAGGAGACGGCGAGGAAAACGATGGGGAAGTCGCTGATGCTTCCGGCGATGGCCTGCGGCTGGACGTCGCTGGGCAGCGTCCGCTTGGCATTGGAGATGGCCCGGTCGATCTGGTTCCTGGCCCGGTCCAGGTTCGACCCGTACGTGAACACCATGGTGATCTGGGAGACGCCGGCACGCGACGTGGAGGAGGTGGATTCCAGCCCCTCCACGCCGTTCAGCGCCTTCTCCAGCGGACCGCTGACCTGCTTATCCACTACTTCCGGCGACGCACCCGGCATGGAGCTGAGCACCGTGATCTGCGGAAACTCAATGGAAGGAATGAGCTCCTGCTTCAGCGATGACATGGTGATTACGCCGAAGACCGAGGCGAAGACGGTGATCAGGGCGATCAGGGCCCGGTTCGCCAGGGAAAGGTGCGCCAGCCGGAACATGGGTGGTCTCCTGGGGGTCTAAGTGACTGGTACATGCCCTGGGGGTGCCAGCCGCTGGCCCCGGCAGGGTCAGTGGCTGGCGGAAACGCTCTCCAGCTGGAGTGACTTGGCCGTTGCCCGTTCCAGCTCCGCGGCAAGGTCCGGATTCTCATCCAGCTTCACCCCGTAGCCGGGCATCATGTCCTTGAGCTTGGACTGCCACCCCTTGAAGTTCCTGGGGAACGTCTTCTGGAGCAGCTCGATCATGATGGGGACAGCGGTCGATGCTCCGGGCGACGCGCCCAGGAGCGCACCGATGGAGCCGTCTCGGCCGGCGATCACTTCAGTTCCAAACTGAAGGATGCCGCCCTTTTGCGGGTCTTTCTTAATGATCTGTACACGCTGGCCGGCGGTGATGAGTTCCCAGTCGCCGCCCTTGGCCTCGGGGTAGTACTCGCGCAGCGCCTCCACCTTCTGGCCGTGCTTCTTCACCACTTCCTTGACCAGGTATGCGGTGAGGTCCATGTTGTCCTTCGCTACGGCCAGCATGGGGATGATGTTGCCCGGGCGGATGGACAGCGGCAGGTCCAGGTAGGAGCCGTTCTTCAGGAAGTTGGTGGAGAAGCCCGCGTACGGGCCGAACAGGAGCGAGCGCTTCCCGTTGACGTAACGGGTGTCCAGGTGCGGGACGGACATGGGGGGAGCGCCCACCGAGGCCTGGCCATAGACCTTGGCACTGTGCTGGGCGGCGATGGTCTCGTCCGTGCAGCGGAAGAACTGGCCGGAGACGGGGAAGCCGCCGTAGCCCTTGCTTTCCGGGATGCCGGAGGCCTGCAGCAGGTGCAGGGCACCGCCGCCGGCGCCAACGAAGACGAACTTGGCGTGGATCTTGCCGTGTTCCCCGGACCGGGGGTGCTTCAGCGTCAGGTCCCAGCCGCCGTCGGACGCCTTGGAGATCCCGGTGACGTCGTGCCCGTAGTTGATTTCGACGCCGTTGTTCCCCAGGTAGCCGGTCAGCTCGCGGGTCAGTGCGCCGAAGTCGACGTCGGTACCCTCAGCGGCGCGCGTTGCAGCGATGCGCTGCTTGGGGTCGCGGCCCTTGACGATCAGCGGCGCCCATTTGGCGATCTGGGCGTGGTCCTCGGAGTACTCCATGCTCCGGAACAGGGTGTGCGGCTTCAGTGCCTCATACCGGGTCTTCAGGAACCGGGTGTGGTCCTCGCCGATCACGAAGCTCATGTGCGGGACGGTGTTGATGAACCCCTTGGGTGAGCCGATGAGGTTGTTGTCCACCAAGTGGGACCAGAACTGGCGGGACAGCTGGAACTGTTCGTTGATGACCAAGGCCTTGGCGGGGCTGACGGAACCGTCTTTGGCCGCCGGGGAGTAGTTGAGCTCGCAGAGGGCTGCATGGCCCGTTCCTGCGTTGTTCCAGGGATCCGAGCTTTCGAGGCCCGGCTGGTCCAGCCGTTCGAACAGGGAGATGGTCCAGTCCGGCTCCAGCTGCTTGAGGAATGCCCCCAGCGTGGCGCTCATGATGCCGCCGCCTATCAGGACAACGTCGGCGTGTGGGGTCTTGGAAATGAAGGTCACGATCAGTCTCCGATTGCAGCGGCTCTGGCTGTCACAGAATATCCCCGCGCGGCCCGCATACTGAAATTGGCCGGGCCCGTCAAGGCTTTAGCTGGACCTTCGTGAAAACCTCGTTTAAGACCGGTGATGCCGGGTAGCTCAGCACGCGGTCCGAAAGGGCAAGCGCGGAGATGGGAAAGGGCGATGGGAACTGCCGGCACGGTCGCGGCGATCTGGTTATTGATGGTGTGATAAAGCTCATCACGCTCCTTGCCGTCAGGCAGTCCCCGTGCCCGGTTGATCTTCGAAAAGACCTGCGGATCCTGGTACCCGAACTCGCCGTTCTTCTCCCCGAAGAGCGGGCCGACAAAGTTGTCCGCATCCGAGTACGAGCCGTTCCAGCCGAGGATGTGGAATGCGTGGTCCCCGGCGCTCTGGACCTTCTGGAGGTAGCCGTCGGACCAGTCGACGGGGACGGGCCGGATGTTGAAGCCGACGGCGGTGAGCTGGCGGCTGAGCTCGGCGTAGACCTTCTCGGGCGTGGGCAGGTAGGGCCGGGTGACGTTCAGGGGGTAGTAGAACTTCAGTTCCTCGCCCGCGTAGCCGCCCTCCTTGAGGTAATCCTTTGCCTTCACCGGATCGTGCCCAAGTGCGGGGGCGTCGTTGTTGAAGCCGCTGATCTTGGGCGGGACGAACTGGGTGGCCTTGGCGGTGTTGTCGATGAAGAACTTCCGGATCAGGGTTTCCTTGTCGATCGCAAGCTCCACCGCCTGCCGGACCTTCTGGTTCTGGAGCACCGGTATGTCCTGGTTCATGCCCACGTACATCACCGAGAACGGGTCGCGTTGCACAATTTGCTTGCCACGCTTGACCAATTGGTCGAAATTCCCGACGGTCACGGCATCGTAGCCGTCGATTTTTCCATCCAGCAGGGCCTGGAGGCGGGTCTGGGGATGGTTGTAGGCCAGGAAGTTGATGGTGGCGATCTGGCCGCGTTCGCCCCAATAGGTCTTATTGCTGGACAGCGTGACGCTGTCGTTGCCCCAAGCGGCCAGGGCGAAGGGCCCGGTGCCGATGGGGTTCGTGGCGAACGCGGACATTGCCTGGCCGCCCCGGTTCTGGTCCAGGACGTCGGCCCTGCCCGAGGCGAGGGCCGCGGGGGACGCGATGGCGAAGGCGGGCAGGGTCAGTGCCTGGAGGAACGCCGTGAAGCGCTGCGTAAGGTCGATCTGTACCGTGTCGGCCGACACCGCCGTGCAGCTCTTGAAGATCGACAGCTCCGGCTCGTCCGAGTGCGCCTTGAACACGCTCTTGAAAGAGCTGCCGGGTGCCTGCTTCCGCAGTTCGGCCGGAAAAGCGAACCAACGGTTGAAGTTGGTGCAGACGGCGTCGGCGTTGAACGGGGTGCCGTCGTGGAAAGTCACCCCTTCGCGGAGTTTAAAGGTGTAGGTCCGGCCTTCGTTGGACTCGTTCCATTCCGTTGCCAGCAGCGGGGTGGGCTTGCCGGTGGTTTGGTCCACGCCCACCAGGCCTTCGAGGATCTGCCGGGTGATGCGCTGGGACTCCACGTCGCTGGACAGGGCCGGGTCCAGTCCCAGGGGCTGGGCAGCGGTGCCGAAATTGAACGTGGCCTCAGGCTCCGCAGGTGCGGAACTGGGCGTCCCGGACGTGGGGGAGGGAGACGGCGTGCCTGTGCATGAGGTCACGCCCAGTGCCATGAGGACGGCGCCGGCCTTGATGACCGTCCGCCGCGATGTACTGCTGGGCACTCGTTTATCACCTCTGGATGCTGCCGGCTCCGCCGCTTGCGGGCCGGGATCCAGTCTAGGGGACAGGACCTGGCGCCCACCCCAGGCAGGCCCGTGACGCGCCAGGGCCGGGCCCGCTGGCTGCCAGCGGGCCCGGCCCTGTTTGGGGGCAGTGGGAGGGAGCTTACTTGGGCATGAGGACGGAGTCGACCAGGTAGACGGTTGCATTCTTGGTCTTGACGCCGCCGCAGACGACGTTGGCGTTGTCCACCTTGAGGTTGTCGCCGCTGCCGGTTACGGTGACGGAGCCGCCCTCGACCGTGGCGTGGGTGCCGGCGATCTTGTCCGGGGTGATCTGGCCGGGAACCACGTGGTAGGTCAGGATCTTGCTCAGGAGGGCGTCATCCGTCTTCAGGGTTTCGATGGTGGCGGCGTCAATCTTCGCGAAGGCATCATCAACGGGTGCGAAGACGGTGAATTCGCCGCCGTTCAGGGTGTCAACCAGGTTGACCTTGGGGTTCAGCTTGCCGGAAACCGCAGCGGTGAGCGTGGTCAGGATGGGGTTGTTGGAGGCTGCGACGGCCACCGGATCCAGGGCCATTCCCTCCACCGAGCCTGCACCGGAGGGAACCTGCTGGGCGTAAGCGGCGCAGCCCGGGCCCACCAGGTTGGCGGCGGGATCCATGGTGCCTGCCGAGGAGCTTGCGGACGGGGACGCCATGGCGGAGCTGGACGGGGACGCCATGCTGGAGCTGGGGGAGGACGCCATCGGCGCCGACGACCCGGAGGTGCTGCCCGAACCGCCACATGCAGTGAGGCTGAGCAGAGCGGCCGCTGCAACGCCTGCGACGGTGAAAGTGGTGCGCTTAAAGGTCTGCATTTCAGTTCTCCTTGGATCGTTTTGCCTGCCGCCTTCGGACACTGCGTCCGCGGCTGCAGTCTGACTTGGGGTAAGCACCTGCCCTTGGCTGGTGTCTCATTGGCAATTCGGTCGGTGGGCAGCGGCGGATGGGTGCACTTCTGAAGTTTTTCGATTCGAGGCACGAATCCGGTGGAGCACTGGCAGGTGTTTAACGCAGAAATCCCCCGGCCGAAGCCGGGGGATTCACTCTGTGCGCAAGGGGGGACTTGAACCCCCACGCCCGAAGGCACAGGAACCTAAATCCTGCGTGTCTGCCAATTTCACCACTCGCGCGCGGCTTCCTGCCGTGAACGCGGGACGTTCGACGGCGGATGCCAGAGTCCATTGTAGCGTTGCGTCGGGCAGGTGCCTGGGCTGGCGCCGGCCGGCGGGTCAGCCGTCCAGGTTGAGGTCCCGCCGCAGTTTGGCGACGTGGCCCGTGGCCTTGACGTTGTACTGGGCCAGCGAAACGTTGCCGGAGGGATCCACCACGATCGTGGAGCGGATAAGGCCCTGGTACGTCTTGCCGTAGTTCTTCTTCTCGCCCCAGGCGCCATAAGCCTCGGCCACGGCGTGGTCCGCGTCGGAGAGCAACGGGAACGTCAGTGATTCGTTCGCGGCGAACTTGGCCAGTTTTTCAACGGGGTCGGGGGAAATCCCGAGGACGTCGTAGCCGGAGGCCTGCAGGGAGGCAAGGCTGTCCCGGAAGTCGCAGGCTTCCTTGGTGCAGCCGGGTGTGGAGGCGGCCGGGTAGAAGTAGACGATGGTTGAGCGGCCGGATCGGGGAGCCAGGCTGACATCCTTGCCGGTTGAATCCTGCAGGGTGAAAGCGGGCGCTTTGTCGCCGGTAACGAGTCTTTCAGCCATTGTTTTTCTCCTTGTGGCGGGCGGGACACAACAGCCTAGTAAGCACGTGGAGCAAGTGCTAATCGGCACTTGGCTATACTGGCAACTATGCCTGATATGGATCACTGGCCCACAGGGCGTCTCCTGTCCACTGCTGCGCGACTCGTTGAACACTCATGGAACGAAAAACTTGGCGCCATCGGACTCACGCACGCCGGTGTTATAGCCATCGAGGTCCTTGCCGCGCAAGGACCCATGACCCAGGCCCAGCTCGCCCAGTATGTCCGCGTTCAGGCCCAGACCATGGGCAAGACGCTCAGCCGGCTTGAGTCCCACGGCCACATCGTCAGGGTGCGCAGCACCTCGGACCGCAGGAGCCACGTGGTATCGCTGACTGAGCAGGGCAAGGAAGCGGTTGCCCGCGCCGTGGAGATGGAGCGCGCAGTGCTGGCGTCGTCCTCCATTGATCCCGAAGTCCTGCGCCAGGAACTCAAGGCTGTGGTTCGTGAGCTCGCCAGCCAGTTCGCCACGACGCCCGGCAATGCAGACGCCCTGGTAAACAACGCCGCCAAATAGTTGTTGATGCCGCTGGTTTCATAAGGAAAGCGCGGCCCCGGCTTGGAGAAGCCGGGGCCGCGCTTTTTTGTACCTGGTGCGGGCCAGCGTCTACTCTCCAGATCCCATAAGCGCAGAAAACAAAACAGCCTCCGGTTCGTGTTTCCACAAACCGGAGGCTGTTTTCCCAGTGGTGCACCCCCGGGACTTGAACCCGGAACCCATTGCTTGCGAATCCTTGTTTCCGGAGGCTTTCAAGGATCCCTTAGGCCTTCATCTATTGGGATCTTGGGCGATGGACGGTCACCCCAGCTATCACTAGATTGCGTGGACTTCCGTCGTTTTAGGTGGGTAAGCGGTGAGTTTGCCAGGGAGCGAACTGCCGGGTTGAGGCATGGCGGGAGAGACGGAGCTGGACATGAGGTGCGACCTGGGCGTGCGGTGTGCCCCTCTACCGGATTGGGGAAAGCCTCTAAAGTGACGGTCTCGGCGCGTATTTTCGTGGGCGGCGGCCCCGGCTTTACAATCTCGGACAGGTAGTTCCTCGAGCTTGAAGCTGTTGTCCTTTCGCTGATTTGCCCACCTTATGAGGGAAGCGAACAATTAGGTCATGTTGGCGGTTTAGGCAGGGGTTCGTGGTGTTCCCCTAAAGACGGTGACCGTGCCGGACTCTTCGCCTAAGACTGCCGTCGTAGAACCTCCGATGGTGGACCAAACGCCACACGTTGCTACCGAACCTAGAGCAACTTGCTGCTCTTGATCGAATGAATCAAGGTTCCAGATCCTGGCCGTAGAGTCCCAGCCTGTGGTCATGGCATGCATGCCATCGTCCGATATAACCACTGAAGTGAGGGGACGATTGTGGCCGCTTAGCTCGCGCAACAAAGTGCCTGTCCTCAGGTCCCACAGACGGGCAACCCCATCTTTCCCCCCGGTAAGTGCTCGCGTCCCGCTCTTGTCGAGGGAAACACTTCCTATCAAAGACGTTTTCCCGTCAGTGAGGCCGCGAAGGGTGTGCATACTCTTTCCAGTTATCAGATTCCACTGACGCACACTGCCGTCGTTACTGGCCGTCAGTGCACGTGTCCCATCCGGGGTGATGACAACCGAAACCACACGCCCCGTGTGACCCCTTAGAATGTGCAGCATCTCACCGTTCGTAAGGTCCCAATGACAAGCCGTGGAAT
This sequence comes from Arthrobacter sp. B1I2, assembly GCF_030816485.1. Taxonomy (NCBI): domain Bacteria; kingdom Bacillati; phylum Actinomycetota; class Actinomycetes; order Micrococcales; family Micrococcaceae; genus Arthrobacter; species Arthrobacter sp. B1I2. The sequence continues at coordinate 2,754,529 of NZ_JAUSYC010000001.1, forward strand.
CGGAACCCGTAGTTACTGCACGCTGTCCGTCAGGGGTAATGGCCACAGATAGCGCTGAGTTCGAATGAGCTCTTAGTGTATGAATCTTGTGGCCGTCTCGCAGGTCCCATAAGGTTGCGGCCCCATCCGTGCCAACTGTCATAGCCCTGTCAGCTTCGGGCGAAAGAATGCTTGAGTTGAATCTTTGGCCTCTGAGTGTCAGCAGCAACCGACCAGCGGAAAGATCCCAGTACATAACGGTGCCTTGAGCGTCGGTAGTAAGGCCCCGCGAGCCATCGGGTGAAACAGACAGACCTGTAACCCGTCCTGAGTGCGCGGAGAGCCTATGCAATTCCTCGCCGTTCGCAAGATCCCAAACTATGACAGTTCCGTCACTACTAGTGGTTACGAGGGTTTCATTGCTTCCCGACAGGGCTGCCGAGAGCACCCGATCTGAGTGGCCTCGGAGACGTCGGGTTAATGCCGTAGCAGGGACGTCCCAATGACGGATCTTGCGGTCGATACTGGCCGTGACACATTGCGTTCCTTCCCGATTGGAAGCCACCGCCGTGACGGCGTTGTTGTGAGCGTCGAGGACCTGAATCACCGATCCAGTGTCAGTGTTCCAAACGCGAATCGTACCGTCCCAGCTTGCGGTTAGCGCAGCCGAGTCATGCAACACCGGTAGCACGCCGTTTACATGCCCACTATGCCCCCGGAACGTTTGGATCACGTCGCCGGTCGTGAGATCCCAAAGTTTTGCTGTTTGGTCATCACTACCGGTCAGCGCGTGGAGGCCATCTGAATAGAAGGAGGTTGCTTTGATGCCCAGCGAGTGACCCTTCAGCGTCGATAGAACCTTTCCAGTTTCGACACTCCAAAGCAGAGCAGTGGCGTCGTCGGCTCCAGTGAGGATCCGTTTTCCACCCGGTTCGATCGCTATCGAGTGAATCGAGCCCACATGTCCGACCAGTTGCGGACGCTGCACCCCTGAATCGGCGTCCCAAATGCGGACAGTCGCGTCCAGGCCCCCAGTAACAACGAAGTCTCCTTGCGGGCTCACAGCAAAGGCGGTGATCGGGCCGCGATGACCTTCCAAAACTTTGCTTGCCTGGCCAGATATTATTGGCCAGATTCTTGCGGTTCCATCCCAGCTCGCCGTGAATGCTGTGTCACCGCTTGCAGAGATGGCAACAGCCGTAACTGCTTGGGAGTGGCCTTGCAAGACTGAAACAACTTGCCTGGTTCTGAGATCCCATAAGATGGCCGTCTTGTCCCGGCCCCCAGATATAGCGGTTGTCCCGTCCATCGACACTGCCACGCACAAGACATGATCAGTGTGTCCGTCGAGAGTGAGCAGCGGAACCCCTTCTTCTAGATCCCAGACTCGGACTTCGTTATCCCACGCGCCGCTAACAGCACGACTGCCGTCAGGGGTCATGCAAACCGAGCTGATTCGGTGAGTATGGCCCTCGAAGGTCCGCTTTAGGGCAGGACTTGCTGCACCAGCGGACCAAATAGGAACCAAAGTGCTATCCGAGATGCTGGCTAAGAAGTTTTGCGCTCGCCCGCCGAGGTCAAGGTCGGAATTAATGAGGGCCTGCATTCCAAGTTGCCTGGCACAATAGCCATCGTCATCCACGAAGAAAGGTGGCCTCAGATGATGAGCCTCGAGGTCAAGGAGGTGGACTATTTTCCTCGAAGAATCCTCAACTGCGCCTTTTATCTCTGGCAGAGCGCATATTTTTCGCAAGTTACCGGCCACACGATCGACTCCCAAGGTACGGATGGCGCGTTCGAGGTAGCCGAAGTCTTCACAAAGGGCAGGAAGCGACCCGGGGTCAAGCTCTGCTAGATGGAAGGGATAGTTCGTTACGCCGTAGCGGCTTTCGGATTCGGACCATGCGCTGCAATAATTCAAGAGATCTTGGCGAGCTTCGTTGAGTAAAGTAGGGGTGAATTTTTCCAGAAAGTGCTGACGTAATCGGGGGTGCGTCAACGAGTAGCCAATCGAGTTGTTGCCAGAAACAACTCTTCGGATCCTCGGCAGCAGCTTGCGTTCAAACCAGTCCGTTGTATACCCAAGGGGATCATTCACATGCTCGGGTACCGCAGCGGCCAAGTCATCGCGCGTCAGAGGGCCAAAAGAGACGGTAAGAACCGCAAACAATTTGATCGGAACCTGGTCGCCTGCAACGTTACAAAGTTCTAACCACCATCGGTCAAGATATGAGCTTAAACCCCTAGGTTTTGAAGTAAGGTCCTGAAGGGTAACTCCGGGGGTGTTGGCGTCCTCAGCTAGAAACCGGACGTAAAGGGGATCCGCTGAAGGAAATGATGAACCGGATCTCCTGTCGACGCCATCCTGCACGTATGCCGCTCTATCCATGATCGTAGACACAGCTCCAGGTTGCCGAATTAGATCGGATGAAAGGTCGCCAGTGGCTTCAAAGACCGCCGCGACCGCCGTACCGTCGAAGCCCTGAAGGGGTAGCTCTGTGACGGTAGTCCTACGCAGTTGGTAATCTTCGTGCCAGTCTTGGCCGGTATCGCGAATACTCACAATCACGTGAGTGTCATCCGCAAGACGCCCGGAGATATACGTTGCAGGCGACCATCCTCGTACTTCGTCTAAACCGTCGAGAATAATTGTTTTTGGCTTGGCGCTCTGAAAAGAAGCCACTGATCCTGAACGGAGTAAAAAGCGCCGGTATATCGCTCGTAAGGAAGCGAGATCCATCTTTGCTCGGCTTCCGCCGCCTGGGTCGAATTGCTGGATCATGCTACGCAGGAAGAAGACTTCATCCAGCCATTCACCGTTTTCGTATCGTGCATTGAAGAAATGATAAACGGAATCGGAGGGCTGGCGCCGCACTAGTTCGGCAAGAAGGGCGGTTTTACCAAGGCCTGCGGGGGCAGTGACTGCTAAGACGGCAGATGGTCCAGCGAGAAATGTCTCGATAACTTGAAACGCGTCGTCGCGGCCCGCGAAAACAGCGTAATCTGGATCGTCCAGTAGCTGGCTGAAGTTCGTCCGTAGGAGAACGTCCTCTTCGTGCTTTTCCGGGGTTTCTATCGCCTCACCGATCTTCAGGACATCTTGAAGATAAGCCACATCGATGGCAAATCGAAACTCCCGTTTGTCAAGTTGTTCCCGGCCTGCAGCCACGGAGCGCTCCCACGGCAGCAAACCATTTACTCTGCCTTGCCCTTCGGGCCATTGTTCCGAGAGCGCACCTTTGCTATTCGAAAGGCCCGTGCATTCGACTAAGAGATAACATCCACTGTCGACTAGCTCCATCAGTAAAGCCCGGTCAGTGAGGACACCGCTGTCCTGCCACCAGGCGGTGCCCTCCCCGCCATCTTGCAACGGTTGCTCACGCTTCCAGCTGTCGCTGGCACTGCGCTGGGTGAGTAGAGACACGGCTACGAGAGCATGCCCGTCGAGGACCGCGACCAGCGGAAGGAGGCCCTTCCCCAGCGCCGCTCCCGCGAATAACAACGCGAGATCAAGACAAGTCCCATCTCGTGCGCCACCCAGTATGGTATCTGGGTCACGGACGATTTGAATCATCCTTTCTGGGTGATAGGCCTCTCGGGACCAATAGATGTCTCTATCGCACAACGCCTCATACAGTGCACGGACTAAGCCACGGTAATCTTGGGATGCGAGCATAGTTTCGGCAGAACTGGCGCCGTCAGTACGTATTGTTACCTGGTCAGCTAGGTCGGCTCGGACGTAGCGAGCCAGGCCCTTCTCATCGATCTTCGACCAAGGAGCCCAGACCATGTCACCAACCCACTTTGCCTACTACATCGAATGTTCCATGCACCGGAGTGGGGCGCGGTAAGCGCCCACTGTCTGTGCCAACCGTAACGGTGTATCTACCAGGTGACAGCCCTTCAATCTTTGCTTCGTGGTAGTGATCTAGCCCTTCTGCCAAGAAGTGCCGGTCAGGTGGGCCTGCCTGCAGACCTTCGACTTGCTGGATGTCAGCGACAAGGGTATGGGCTGGGTCCATCGTGCCAACACGAGCCCGAATAACTATCGGCTCGTTCGGCTCGTAAAGGTCGTCAAGAAGCAAATCAATGGGATTTAAACGCAGCTGGCCCCCGCCTTGAATTTCGGCAAGCCCCCGGGATTGCACCTGTTTTACCCGTTCGAACAGGTCGTCCAACAGCGTCGCACTACTCTGCAGGAAGCCATGCCGCTCACCTAGGAACGTCTCCCTTTGATCTTCCGAGAGCTCAATGGGGGTGGCGGATACCCGAGGAACGGTGCCGTCGCCGCCCGCTAGAAGATTGTCTATTGATTCTGGCACCGTCCAACTCGTGCTCAACGAGCTCCCGGAGAAGTTGGCAGACTGAAGAGTAGTTTGCCCCACGCCTACAAGCGGAAACGTCTTGTAAGCGTCCTTTGCATAGTCGGGATCCCTAGCATGCATTGCAGTTGCAGCTTTAATTTCATCGTGGAATACTTTAGCAGCATTTAAGTAGCCGGGAGTGGCATTCGGAATGTCTATATCATAAGGTCGCTTCCAGGTGCCGTTATGGTTTATTGCCCGGTAAACAGGCATTAGCTCGTAAACTGACGGGCAACTCCTCAGCATTTCGGTAAAATCGTGGAAAAGCTTCTTGTAGCCATTAGCTACATACCCGACGGCGTCAATAGAACCCCGATAGGGCGTGCCAAAGGAGAATAAGGCCCGACATTTGCGCCATTGGCCGTCGCCCCTGTCTTCAGCATCACCCGTAACCTCGAGATAATACCGGGCCACGAGACCACCCATGCTGTGAGCGATTAGGATGACCTTTGCGCCGGGTTCCCCTGAGTGAATTCGCCACAGCTGGAGCTTCCTATCAACGACAGCCTTCAACTGCCGCGCGTTATATCTACAACTAAGCCGCCAATCGTAAGGGAAGGCAATAAGATTGGCCGGGGCATCATCAAAGGCGTTGCCTGCGGTGAGGTTTAGCGATCTGGCCAGTGATTTTAGAAGATACTCGTAGCCGGCAATCCTGCCCATCCCGTAAACCCCGTGAAAACCTGGCATAAGACTCTGGGGACGCACAGGAGTGTGTGGTACTTCGTCTATCGGATCATGTGCCGGAACGACAAGTTGGCCGATAGTTTGCTCGCCTTCTACAAGAAGTTGCCAAGCCGCTCCCGGCGATTGCTCCCAGAGGGGAGTTCGAAGCCCTCCAGAGCTGCTGTAAAGAGTGCTACCAGTTATTCCCGGGAGCACCACCACAATGTCCTTTAGCGTTCCTCGCACCGCCAAGCCAGGCCCTCCTGAATCCCCTCATGAGACCGTGCCCCTATGCTGAACCACGCTATGCCACAGGATCCTCCTACCCGAGGAGGGCTGTCAACGCATCGCCCAGTAACTTGACGGCATGCCCAGTTCCATCCGCTATTGATCTGACGGGCTGAGGATATTGCTAACCCGACGGGCTGTCAGGTAATTAGGTGTCTCGATTGTCGCACTAAGGTGCTTGGCATGGCCGAATTGGTCTTGAAAAAAGTCGCCTAGTAGCGACTGGGGCGAGTCCGACCTTTATATACCAATGGAACCATTGGTATAATGGAAGTGTGGAAAAGACCCCCTGCGGTCGGAGAAAGCCCCTCGCAATAGCGTATACACGCGTCTCCACTCTCGAGCAAGCCGAACAGGGCGCTTCGTTGGAAGCACAAAAAAATGTGCTTGCAGCGGAGGCTGCTATGAGGAATTGGGACGTTGAAGTTATTGCAGACGAGGGAGTCAGTGCGAAAAGCTTGAAGCGTCCAGGTCTGCAATTGGCATTGGCGAAATTGGATTCTGGGCAGGCTGACTATCTCCTTTCTGTGAGACTTGACCGAGTTAGCCGTTCTGTGGCTGACTTCGCCGGACTGCTCGACCGGGCTGGCCGCAAAGGCTGGGGTCTTGCCCTTCTTTCTCCTAACATCGACACGTCGGACGCTGCAGGCCGCTTTACGGGCAATGTCTTGGCGTCTGCCGCACAGTACGAGAGGGAGCTTATTGGGGCGCGCACGCGCGAAGGGATGGCCCAGCGACGGGCCGAAGGCGTCAAGCTTGGCAGGCCTCGAAGCCTTGCCACAGGAGTCTCAGACGAAATAGTCAATTTGCGCGGACTTGGACGATCCCTGAGCGCTATCGCCAATGAGTTGAATGATCGAGGCGTTCCGACCGCTCAGGGCGGAGCCCGATGGTACGCCGCAACAATCAAGAAAATCATCGTTTCCAGGAGCGGAGAATCAGACCTGGATGGGTGCCCTTGGGAAGGATTGAACGATGACAAAACCGTGGCTTGTTAGGGAAATCGAACAAGAGTTGCGCGATCACTTGAACTCGGACCGGTACCTGGAACTTGTCAAACAATTGGAGGTTGCACTCGCCCCGGACGGGGAGAGCATAGTTGTAAGGGCGGTGTATCAAGATGATCGCACGACTAGGACCACCTTCGATGGGAACGCCGACGTCAACGACGTGGACGACATCGTCGAGGTCACCATTGAAGAATTGACCACCAATAGCGAGGAGGTTGCTGGCCACCTGGGTGGGACCACGGCACTTTCAGAGATTGCTGCGCCGTTCCCGGAGGTCACGCATCGCAGAGGGCCTGCCCCGGCACTCCCATGGGGAGGGCAATGGGTACCCCCACTGCGCGGTTGTTGTACTCAATATCGTAGACGTGTCCTCTTCGGACACTGCGCCGGTGGCTACGCGCTCAGCAGTCTTGAGGTAAGCCCGCTCGATGTAGTCCTCAAGATCCTTGACAGCCACACGCCACAATCCCCGGCCACCAACCTGGAATCCACGTAGCTCCCCGGTTCCCAGTAACTGGCGAACAGTAGGCAGGCCAACGAACAGCTCGTCTGCAACCTGAGACATAGTCAAAAACCTGGGGCGCTTTGGCAACGCATTGTCACTCACCTGACAACCATTAGGCTTTCGGAACCACCAGCTGAGGGGCAGGTCCGAATTACCTGAAGTTCGGAACCCCCCTCGCAATCTGCTCGAAGTTCTTTAGTGGGCTGCTTCGAACTGCTCCAAGACCTCAGCCTGGATGCGTCCGCGGCTATTCACCTGGATGCCATTTCAGTCGCCCATTGCCGGACGGCTTTAGCGTCCGGGCCTCCTTGGGCGGACCGATGCCGAATAATTGGACGAGTACGCCCGCCGGACAACTTTCGGCCCGCGCTTGTAAAATGCGCTAAAGCTTCCCGGAGTTCATTGGCATGGCTGTCATTCAAATCAATCTCGTATTCGGTACCGTCGAGGGCGAAGGATACCGTCTGACTGGCTTCCGAGCCGTCAATGTCGTCCTCAAGAAGGACTACTGTCTTTTTTGCCATGAATAAAGGCTATCAGCCGACAAGGTAAGCGAGCTCTATATCCACCATCTCTAGGTCACGCGACTGAAGAAGGCGAACAACAATCTATCGGATCAGGACGGCAGCGTGCCCCAATCTGACTTTCCGCTATTCGGGTAAGTCGGTAACGCCTGGGCGTGCGTGATCGATCATCTATCTTCCCCTGATGACCAGACCATCGAGATACATCTGACCTCAGGTGCCAACTTCTCGCTCAAAACAAAAGGCGTTCCCACAATTTTCGACAAAGTGACAGTGACGCAGGTCCTGGATTTGAATACGTGCGTATACCATTTTGCTGCTATCGCTCCAGACGCACAGCGTGTCGATTGGTACAACCAACGATGCCGTACCAAGCACGATTCGCTGCTTTAGCCATCGATTTCCTGTCAGGGGCAGATCGCCGCATGGTCTCCCGGCTCCATTGCAGCGGGTCTTTGTTGGCCTTTGGGCCTTTGCGGGAGGCCTTAAGGCGGGATCCGGCGCCAGCGCCGTGTTTCTCGGTTGGTGATCCTAATGAGCTGCAACGAGTGCCCGCAACAAGACGATAAAAGGAATTCAGTGTCAAAGCTGCGGAGGCTCAGCCGCTACGCCCCAAGCTGGTCTGCCGCTTATTGGTTTCCTTTGGTTGGGCGTATTTATTGTTTTTAGGCAACGGTGGGAACCGGGGAGGATAAGGCTATGTGCCGTTGTGATGTGACGAAAACGGTCTCGAAGCGTTACTGGTACTCCGACCGGCCGCAGCACCAGGACAGCGATGTCGTGGTCGTCTGCGGCGAACTGACCGTCAGGCGGCTTCGGGCTAACGTTTTTTATGTTGACGCATTTGCCCCCGGACCATCAGAGCCGCGGTGAACAGTGAAGTGAGCCCAACAGCCATCATCGTTCGGGCCGCTGATCCTGAACCAGCCGGTTGGGAAGCTTGCAGCTGAGCGTCCAGGGCGGGAATCGCTTCTTTCTTGTGGGCAGGTAGCTTCTCCTTTGGTCCAGCGAATAAGGCCGGTGCCAGGGAGCCGAAAATCAGCAGGCCGACCAGCGCGAGCATCCACTGCTTTGCCGCGGTCAGTGACTCGTCAGGCCAATTTACCTCAGCGTACGTTGGCAGGCCGGTTGTCCAAATGAGTTGCAGTGCAGCTCCTTCAGCCAGAACAGAGCTACCGAGCACGACCAGGTTATAAAGTACGACCAGCTTTTCTTTAGTCTTGACGGCACCCTGCGTCGAAGACTCCCTGAATTGAACGATGTGGGCCAGATAGAACACGGGTATCACCAGCGCGATCACGACGAAGTATTGCTGATAGCTCAAAGGATCCTCCGTGTGAGGGGATGGCTTCCGGCTTGGAGTGAATCGTACTCCTGTCGCGGCCGGTTAGCGCCGGGTCACCGGCGGCCGCACCATCACCCAAGGCAGCTCTGATGGCCGTCCTCGCGGCTGTGAAAGTACAAGCGGGCACACCGGGCACCCCGACAGGCACGGCCTACCCAAGACGACGAACGCCATGGCGAAGGTCGGGCAGGTTGCGCCTTGAATTGCATGCGCTGCAGCCATGAACTCTTAGCCCTTCGCAACAGCAGGGAGATCGTCGGGGTTCCAGATTTGCTTGGCGATGTCGCGGTACAGATCGCCGCGCTCTACGACGTCGGCGGCTTTGAACTGCTTGTAGGGCTTGAACGGCAGCTGGCTGGACTTGGCGAAGGCCACAAAGCCGGGATTCTTCTCGTAGCTCAGCGGGTTGAGGCTGGCCGCGAGCAAGTTCTGACCGTAGTAATGAGGCAGCTTCTTCTCATAGGTGTCATCGTTGTAGCTCGCGTTGAACTGCTTCGGCAGTAGCAATAGGTCGCCGATGCGGTTTCGGTGTCGTGCAAAGTCTGCTTCATGACTGAACTCGTCGACGTGGCGTTCGGGGTGATTGGCCCAAATATGCTCTACTTCGTAGCGTACGTTTGTGCCGTTGGTCAGCTCGATGTAGGGGGAGGGAAGGCCGGAGCGGACGGTGATGTGGTCCGTGATCCGCGCGAGGATCTTGTGGAGTTGCCCGCGGTTTTGTTGGTGGACGTGCAGGTGGTCGTTGCTGTCGAAGTTCTCGTCAATCTTGAGCAGGGCCTCGCGGAGCACGGTGGCGAGTTCGGCGGCCGCGAGCCCCCGGATGTCGCGCATGACATTGAACATCGCGTACTGCATCGTCGAATAGGCGGTGGCTCGGAAGTTCCAGATCCGCCAGGCGAGCAGGATATCGGTGAACCGGCCAACGATCTCCAGCTTCTGGTCAATAACCTGTTTGCTGTCCTCGACCCGAAGTGGGGCCAAGAGGAGCTGATCCTGCAGGGTGAAGCCGAGGTCACTGTTGTAACGCACGAAACGCAGCGGGCTGTCGGGGTGGAATGTTCCCCTTGATGCCCGGAGTATGCGCTCGTACTGGTGGCTGTAAAAGTCGAGGTCACGGGTCACGAACTCGTAGAAGTCTGTTTTTGAGCTGAGGCCAATACCATCCTGGGCCCCGCGGAGCCAGCGGTGAAACTCCGTTCCGATACGGTCCCAGTCTTCCGGCTTTGCCCCTTTCTTGCGTTCGCGGATCTTTTTTGAGTATTGGCTTCGGAGCCAAGTCTTCAGGAAATCGGAGCTGGCGTCGTCGGCCTGGTCGTCGAGGGTGCGGAGTCGTTTGCGCCAGAGCTCGTTTGCCGTGGTGCGGGGCTTGCCGTCTTCCATGTTGGCAAGGAGATAGCCCTTGAGCATGTCGGCCGGGGTTAGTTTGAGTCCGCGGTCATTCATCGTCTCGAAGATCGCGTACGCATCATCGTCGGTGTATGCAGTGATTTGCACGAACTGGACCCGGTCCTTGAGCCAGTCGATAAAAAACGGCAGCACCTCGTTCCTCAGCTCATCCGGGAAAAGTTCGTCCAGCTCGCTGTACCGTCCCGCGAGGGTGTGGACTGACTCGGATGCGTCCGGGCGTGGCTCGTACGCGCCGGAATCGAAGAGTTCCTTCATGCAGTCCGTGCGGTCAGGGACGTCGAGGTTGAAGGACTTTTCGCCGAATTTCTCCGAGTAGATCAGCTGGTCGACGTCGACTTCGTCGTCACGGCCCTGCTGCAGACGGCGTAAGAAAGTGAGTAACAGGGTAAGGCTGGTGAGTCGCTGCTGGCCATCGACGATGAACGGCTGGCTTCCCTTTTGGGAGATGATGATGGAACCCAGGAAGTAGCCAGCATACTTGGCCACGTCCTTGCGCGAATGGCCAGGCTCGTAGAGGTCGAGAAACTTCGTGGTCAGGTCGGCGACTAGCTCGGCGAGCTGCTTGGACTCCCATTTGTACTCACGCTGGTAATAGTCGATCGAGTACTTCTTCTTTTCCAGTACTTCGGCGATCGTCTTTGCGACGCCGTCGATGGTGCGGTCAATGGTGCTGTGAGTGTCGCTCATGCATTGCTCCCGGCGATCTCGGCCGATCAGGTTGTCTCTCCCTGACTTCCAGACGGGATTCTAGCAACCTTCCTGATCCTCGGACTTCGCAACCGGGGTGGCCCCCAGTTCTCCTGGAACGTGAGGCCAGGGCCTGAAAGTTGCTGCCGGGGCAGCGGGAGGCGGAGCCGCAGACACAAGCGATGGCGAGGCCTCTGTTCCAGAGGCCTCGCCCTGCTGGACTAGCTTGGGGCGTGGCTCCGGGCCAGCGACCGAGGTTCCGAGCTTCACGACTGCGTCAGCGGCCGCAAGTTCAAGGCCGCGTCTGGGCTGGAGGTCACCGTCGACACAAAGTCCAAGCTCCACCTCGCCAGAGTCGGGTCACCGTAGACGAGCAATTGCGCTGGCATGTATGAAGGGCATCAGCGCCTGACCAAGGAGGTCGGAAGCTCTCACGTAGTGGGTGGCGCCTAGACGCTGTTTCGGTCTCCAGAATGGGACAACTCTCGGATGCGCCAGAATTGCAACGTGAAGAAGTCCGAAGTGAAGAAGATTGCGCGCGCCGTTGGGGACACCATTTGGGCCGAACGTACAGGTCTAGAACAAGTTCTGTTGCTTGTATCCGCTGGTTTAGTTGGTCTGCTCGTGGCCGCATGGGTTGCCTTGGTGCGTGACTCTGCGCCCTTGGCAACCGAGTGGGGCCCGGTCGCAGATTGGGTTGGTGCTTCTGTAACGTTCTTGGGCTTCGTCGGTGCAATCGCTGCCTTAAGGGTTCAAAGGAGGTCCGTCGATGCTCAGCTTGAGCAGCACAACAAGCAAAAGGAGAAGGAGGAGGCCGAGGAGCAGAATCAAGCCGCAGCGCGGAAGGCTGAGGCTTTAGAGGCAAAACAAAAGGACGCCAAAGCTGTGGAACTGAACGTTTCTGCCGGCCGTCGCAAGGCTGACCCAGGCACGGAGTTTGTTAACGCGCAGCCATTCGTTGTGACCTGCACACTGGTCTTCCCTTACAGGAACATTCAGTATACGGAAGTGGATTTCAAAGTACCTGACACCCCGGAAAACTTCCGGCAATTGCAGGACGACAGGAAAACGGCGAATTTCAGCAGCGTGAATCATGGTGCCCGAATCACTTGGCAGATTTCGGGAAACGAATGGCCTCACAGCGATGAGGCCGATGCCAAAGCCTGGGTGGCGGCCCGAACGTTTGCGACATTCACGGACCCATCAGGCAATAAGTGGAAGCTGAACGGTGCCGGTAACCTCACTGACGCTACCGGTTAGTCGATTCAAGTCCCATATGCTGGGCGAGCTATACCGCGTTGGTGCGGCGGCTACCTGCCGGGCATCGCGCTGCCCTGGCACTTGTGATCGATAGCCAGACATTGCTGGTAACCCACCTCCCGCTGCCTACATGGCTGGTTCTATGATGGTGGTATTCCTCAGTTATGCACCTGGAAGCGATACGGAGTCGGTGCATCAGAATGGTCTGGCCAGCTGGATGGTATCCAGATCCTAACGTTCCCGCACACCAACGTTGGTGGGACGGAAAAGAATGGACGCCGCACGTGCGCCCAGTAGAAGCCAGTGCGGACGATCCTAGCTCCCGAAGTCGAGATCAGTCGAGCAGCGCGACAAAGCCGGCTGTGCACGGGTTTCTCGGGCGGCTGGGAGCTTCCACATACGTCGCACTTGGCCTACTGGCTCTGCTTCTGGTCCCTTTCGCGGCAACCGGGGGGTTTTTTGTTTGGCTTGCCTTGGCGATGTTCCTCCTGCTTCTGACTGGCCTATATACCCTGCTGACCGGGCGCAGGTCTTGGGCCCATATCAGGGGGCGGCGGGCAGGAGCCGTTGTCATCGGCGCAAGCGTGGTATGCCTCTTGGCGTCAGTCTTACTTGTTGGCGAGACGGCCCCCGTTGCCAACAAAGAACCGGTTGTACCGACGTCGGCAGTTGCCGCCTCGCCAACAATTAGCGCTCCTGGGACTCCAACTCCAACGGCGCCCTCTATCCTGGTAACCCCCACTCCGACCCCAAGTGCCCTAGCAACGCCAACTGCTCAGTCAGAACCAACTTCCGCGGCTCCTGATACCACAGCCACAGCAATTGCTTCTCCGCCCCCGGAGGCACCCACGACCAGCCCATCCGTTGAGGCGCCGACGACCTCGAGCCAACCAACGACAGCCAGCCCACCCGCTGAGGCAACAAACGATGCCTCAACTTACGCCGCAAAATACACTCAGGCCCTACTGGCCAGGATCCATGCCAGCACATTCGCGGAAACGTGCGGCCGAAGCGTCAGCTTAGGCGGTAACGCTTGGGCATGCGTGATCGACCATTTGGCTTCCCCAGACGATCAGACCATTGAAATATATTTGACCTCAAGTGCCGACTTTGCGCTGGAAACAAGAGTCGTTCCCACAATTTTTGACAAAGTGACAGTGACGCAGGTCCCGAATTTGAATACGTGCGTGTACCATTTTGCTGCTATCGCTCCAGACGCACAGCGTGTCGATTGGTACACCCCACGGTGCCGTACCAAGCACGATTCGCTGCTTTAGCAATCGATTTCCTGTCAGGGGCAGATGGCCGCATGGTCTCCCGGCTCCATTGCAGCGGGGCTTTGTTGGCCTTGGGCCTGGCTCAGCCGCAACGCCCTTCGCTGGTTTGCCGCTTATTGGTTTCCTTTGTTGGGCATATTTATTGTTTTTAGGCAACGGTGGGAATCGGGAGGATGCTGTCGGCGGGGGACAAGTCCCACCTGCTCGAGGTACACATCGTCTTCATCAGCCATATCCAAGCCTCCCGGGTTGACAGAGATGTATCCTTCGTAAGGCGACCTATTCGTCGAGACTGGCGCTGACGAGATTCAGGGACGACCAAACGTAGGGGCTTGCTGGCCGCGATCAGTTTTCAGTCGGCGAACTCAGCCCGAAGAATCGTTCAAAAGACACGCCGAGTTTGGCAATCACGCTTTGCTTTTTCTCGCCATGACCGCCAGCTGCGGAAAAGCGCGAAACTGGCGGGAGAACTTTAGTGATCGATGTTCCGGTGGTAACTATGTGGCCATCACGAAACGCAGTATCCACGAAAATTCGCGTTTCGTCGGGGCGAAGGTTCTCGTCTTCGATAATAACGTTGAGCTCAGCTTCACGTTTGGCAAAGATGAAAGCCCTCCATTCCCGGTCAATTTCCCCATCAGCTGAGAGAGAATCAACGAAGTCTTCGATAAGATCTTTCTTGTTGCGCAGGGTTGGGCTGGCATCCACGGCTCGGGTGATCTCTGCACGGATTTCCTTATCGTCGCCATCACCGCGTCCGCTGCGGTATTTCTGAACGAGCATGAGGATGTAGTCGACGTTGATCTCGACCTGTTTGATCAGCTCGATCTCGAAGACGATGTCGTCATTGATCTGTTCCTTTTCCGCGTTCTTGTCCTTGCGGAAATTGACGTACAGGTCCAGGTACACGCTGCGGTAGTCCTGGCCCTGCCGGTCGCTGAGAATCTCGTGACCGGTGAACTCGTCGAACGACGTAAGGATGTTTTGCAGGCGCAAAATCGCATCAAACAGGCCTATGAACTCCTTTTGCGCTGACTCCCCGATGATCGGCGTGCCCAACGGGAACATAGTGACAAGCTCGCTGACCTTCTCGGCATAGTCGCTGTAGTACTCACTGTATGACTTGAGCAGCACCAACCCGCGGGCGTCCTTGTTGCCGAACAGTGCGATCGCATCATTGGACCTGCGTTGTCCTCAGGAAGCTGTCGACCAGATACTGGCCTGTTTTGGTTCTACTGCAAAAGAGGTAGGGGTACCCGAAGAACTGGAAGCGACAGTCAACCACAGTCTCTACTTCAACGAAGGTTTTCCCCCTCAGTTACGGGACTTCGTCTACCTACTGAAAGAAGTTGTGTCCATCCCTGCTCCCGTAGGGGTGGACCTTGCGATTGCCCTCGATTGGTACAAGCAAGTTGAGGATGGGCTGGCGTCGACAGAATGGGCCGATACGGCGATGGGCCAATGCATCCGATACACCAAGTATGCGTCGCAACCGACTTGGTCTACTTCCCGAGCCAAGCGAAGGGAGTTGATACACGCACTGGTCGGGTTTATACAGGGGCATCCTATGTATGCTGACGCAACAGCGATCAGCGCTCCTCCGGGGAGCGCTGCGGACGGCCAGAGCTTCGCTGAGTTGCTCACCCAAGATGTTGCTGCAACCGTGGGCAAGCTTTACGTTAGCTAGGCTGCAGCGGGTCCTAGGCTGCCACAGAAGGAGGGGGTGCACCGGGACTTGTCGGAGGCATTCACTATGAGTGGCCATGTTAGGGGAACCATAATAGTTATCGACGATGTCTATCGGACGGGATCCAGCATCTCGGGTGCTGCTCAGGCAGCGAGACGCGCTGGCGCTTCTTCCGTCCTTGCCTTGACCGCAGTCCGCACAATGAGGAACTGATGCCGATTCAGTCGCTGACGATAGCCCTAGCGGCTTTTGCTGTCCTCGGATCACCGGGACGGATTACCAAGGCACTGCAGGATGGGGGTAGGTCCGCAATCCTGCAGGCCACTTCACACCTGAATTCCGAACAGCGGGCCGACCTGGAGCATACGGCGGAGCGGCTAGCTGACGAGGGCATTCAGGTAGTGATGTACGGGGACCGGGGGTATCCGGAGTCCCTAGTTATCAATGGCAAACCTATTGCCCCAATTCCGTTCTACAAGGGAAACAGCGAGCTCTTTCATCGCCCCAGCATAGGGATGTGCGGTTCACGTAACGTGTCGGAGCTAGGGCTGAAGCCGGCGAACTCTTGCGGCGTGGAAGTGGCGAACAACTCTATGGTGGTGGTTTCTGGCTATGCGAAGGGGGTGGATACGGCCACGCACCTTGCTGCCCTGGAATCCGCCGGGGCAAGGGTCATAGTGCTTGCTGAGGGCTTCGACCACTTCAGAATCAAACAGGAGTTCAAGAGCCACTTCGACTGGCGGCGAACACTTGTCGTTTCACAATTCGCGCCATCACAGCCATGGAAGGCCTTTGCCGCGATGGCCCGAAACGGCATCATCTTCGGTCTTGCGCGCGCCCTCGTGGTGATCGAGGCCGGTGAACGTGGCGGAACTCTGGCAGCAGGGGAAGGCGCCATGAAACTGGGGCGGCCCGTTCTTGTCCTCGATTTCGGGGACTCGACTCCAGCGGGTAATTTCAAGCTGCTCAACAAGGGGGCTCGGCCAGTACACTCGGTCAACGATCTTCGATTCGTCCTGCGAGAACTGCCTCGCCTGCGCTCAGAGCCCGTAGTGGAGAAGCTCTTCTAGAAGCGGTGTCATCTGCTAGGGCCTCTATCACGGACTGAGGCGAGATTCAGCACTGCAAAGCATGGCCCGACAGCCGCTGGAACCGCGCAAGAGTAGCTGTAAATCAGCAGACACGAATCCTCAGCGTATCAAGGAGAGCGTCCGTGTTCGGCCCTGTCCCTTGGAAGCCCATTGATATGATCTGCGAAGCAGCCGTAACAGTGCTAGCTTCGGGCCGCGTGCATGCTTCTTTTGAAATCTTGGGATGGGGGGAAGAAGGAAGTTGAACTGGAACCCCTGGCCGAAAGCAGATGAGAAGGGTCTAGCTCGTTACGTTCTTCCCTCGATCGGTGAGAAAGTGAAAGTTCGCCCGTCCGGCGGCCGCTCGGCAGCAGACCTACATGCCGCCGGAGATTATCGCGCGCTTACGCGAGCGATCTATGAAGCGCTATGTCAGAGGGATATCCACTGGTCGCGTGCCTCGTATCATCCTGATAGCAAGTCGCAGGTAATTCGTCACCCGGAGTCCATTCTGAATGGGTCCGGTGAAGGAACTTGCCTAGATCTAGCGTTGCTTTTTGCCGGAGTGCTGCTTGGATACGGATTATTGCCGCTCGTGGTGGTTCTAGACGGCCATGCCCTGGTAGCCGTTAGTTTGACCAGCGAGCGAAGGAAGAGTGACAGCACCCAGCGCGAGCAAAGCATTGACGATGGCGGTGAGGGGACATGGTGGGTAGATTCTGGTGTTTTGAACGACTCAAAAGTCTTGAAGCATCTCGTTGACAGGGGTACCTACGAAATAATCGAGTGCACGGGGTTTTCGCGAACTATAGATTCGACGATTAACTCTTTTCCTGAAGACCGAGGAAGAGTCGATGGATTATTATCTTGGCAACAAGCAGTATCTGCTGGACGGGCG
Organism: Arthrobacter sp. B1I2; assembly: GCF_030816485.1. Lineage (NCBI taxonomy): Bacteria > Bacillati > Actinomycetota > Actinomycetes > Micrococcales > Micrococcaceae > Arthrobacter > Arthrobacter sp. B1I2. The sequence continues at coordinate 2,771,496 of NZ_JAUSYC010000001.1, forward strand.
CAACTTGAGGTTACTACTCGGGCCTTTCGTTTTGCCGTTGATCCGGGCTATTTACAGGACATCCTTAAGATTGGGATTCACCTGTCAGAACCTTACTCTGCCAAGTTGGAGTTGGATGACGGCGCCGCTAGGCGGCTACTCAAGTCCTCTCGCCGCCTATTTGATGACTTGACTCGGCAAATGGCTGGCCCCAAGTCAGATCAGTCCAATCTTGCCGCGGCCGCAGCTTCTATGTATGTTCGACGTGAATGCCAAGATGAATTGCTCAGGAAACTGGTTACTCCGGGAAGCCAGCCACAAATTCTGTCGGGCGAGGCGGGCCACGGTAAGAGCAGTCTCCTCTGGGACTTGACACGTGAGCTATCTTCGGCACCGCAAGTCACTGCCTTATTGATTTCTTCAGGCTGGCTGTCGCCAACGGGTCATGAACCGCCCTTGTTCAGCATCCTCGAAGTTATTGAATCTACTCGAAGTTTTCGCGCCTCTCACTCCAACGTTGTCGTTCTCCTGGATACTGCGGACTTGCTCCTCCACAACGAGAACTCAGTCCATCGAACTCATGAACTTATTGAGTCTCTAGTTGAGTTGAGCGTAGGGGTAATAGTTGCGGTAAGGCCCCAGGAACAGCAGGAACTCAGGGAAGGTTTAGGCCAAATAACAAGCCTCGGTGCTTTCTCAGCGACCGAACGCGACCGCGCTGTGGCAGCTTTGATGAAGCGGCACTTTCCTCATTATCCAGAGGAGCAGGGGCTGGAGCTGGTTAAAAAGGCGGTAGCCAGGGGACTCGCGGTAGTTGAGATATCCGAGTCGCCCTTTCTTTTGAAGCTGCTGTTTGAGCTGGCGGGAGATGTCCTGCCGTCGATGGAAATAGACATCACGGGGCTGTACCGCCAATATTGGGAACGCCGTATTAAGTCTGATTTTCGGGGAATGGTCGGAGTGCCGAGCAAGGATCTGACGGCATTAGCTGGCCACGCCGGGATAGCTATGCTTGCCGAGGGCACTCCGGAGCCGCAGAACTTTGCGTTGGACATGGCGCTCAGCCAGATCCGACAGCACCTACATCTGCCGGAATCAGGGATTGACGATGACCTCGCGACGTTGGTACAGCGAGGGGTCTTGATACGTGATGGTGAACGGACTCGCTACATGCACCAGACACTCTTCGAGTACTGCGCCGCCATGGGGCTTGCTTACAGGGGGGGTAGTCGTGAACTCATTCGGCTCGTAAATATCGCTTTTGATTTTCCAGAGGACTACTTTATCGGGACCGTTCTGGAGCAGCTCCTAACGATAATGGCAGGACAGCCGTCAGCGCGTGCCGTAGTAACCAAAGAACTGGATCGGCTTTTGAAAAGCAATAACGATGCACTTAAGCAACTAGGGGTGCTTTCGTGGGTACATGATCCAAGTATTGTTGCTGACATAGAAACACCCTTACGGTCACTACCGAGCACGGCTGTCATCCGCTTTGTTCGCATTATACCTCGGGTGTGGGGCATGAACATTAGCGATTTGCGGTTTGCCTTCGGACTTGTCTGGAACAGAAAAGAGAGTAGCTGCAAACACGAAGTTGTAAGGGCCCTTGGCCGCCTAGCCCGCAGCCAACCTTTAGAGATCGCGGAACTGGTCAAAGAGCTAAAATGCATCGAATACTTTACTTCGGCGGGGAGGGTGACTCTTTCCAATCCTAGGCAGTTATTCGACTTGGTTTTTGCATTGGGCAAAGTAGCACCCGACATGGTTTCGGAGTCGGTACTGCGCCTCTTCGGAGCCATTGAATATCCTGAATCTCGCATATTGCTGATCAACCTCGTGGCCGAGCATTGGGGAGCCATTGGTAGTCAATCGCTCCACGACGAGATCATTGTGATGCTTCGCCAGGAACAAGCAGAGAACGATGATGAACGGGGGAGGAGTGTCCGTGACGCCCTGGGAGCCCTGTTGTTCGCCTTCTGGACCAACCAAGAGGGCGTCGAGACGGAATCTAAGGCCGAAGCCAATGCCGCTTGGGTCTCAAGGGCAGCGGAAATACGCGAATCTCTAGTTGCTGACCCAAGGGACGTGGTCGCTGGAGCGGGTCTATTCGCGCTTGCCCGCCATTTGTGCTCCGATGACTTGACCGAGGAGCACATACGGCGGGTCTTGGACGAAATTTGGGCTATCGAGGATCTACAAGCGCAAAGGAAGCTCGTCAGCAATCTGTTGGCCCCACTTCTGATAGAAGATGGGCTCGCACGGCAAGTGCTAGTTCCTAAGCTTGCCGAACAGCTAGATCAGCTTCCAGTCACACCGAACGCTGATGTACTGTCCCCAGCCCAAAGTTGGGCATCAGTTGCTCGGTCTGTGCTTGAAGATGAGCGCCTAGATCCAGAAGTGATACGAGCAGTGGTGTCCCGAATGACGTTACGCTGCGAAGAGCTTTGGCTTAGCCGGGACTACCTCGTGTCGCTTCTTTCGCAGGCAGTTCGGGGGAACATCCCAAGTGCCCGGGAAGCCATTAGGGAGATAGCTGCCGATCCTGAAGTTCTTGGCCCCGCTGACCAGACTAAGTTCGCCAACGAGTGCCTACGTCACGCCTCGAAGGATCCAGCGCTGACTCTCGCCTACGTTGCTGTGGCTACCCATAGAGGCGACACGGGGGGCATCTCAGTAGCCGTTCGGGATGCCTCGCTGGCCGAAGCCTTCAAGCAGGAGAAAACTCGCCTGGCGGGCTTTGTCGAGGTACGGCTCCGTGGGAATGACACCGAGCAACGTCAAGCGTTGAACTTGTGGAGTCGACTTCAGCGGGCTCGTGTGGTGGATGTCAGTCTGGAAGATCTGGTGGGTGTCATGCCAACACTCCGTCATCCGACCGTGAAGGCAAGCGCCCTGTCGATGGTTCCGCTCACAGTTTCCGCGCATCCAGGTGACTATGATGCCGCTGTTGAGTTTCTGGGGAGGTTCGTTGCCGTGCAAGATGGAATAACTGTTACTCCTGCGGAAAGTTCCCGTTCGAATAAGCCGGGGGTATTGGACGCGGCCGCCGCTTCCCTAAGGCTAGTTTTGGCGGAGCATGGTCCTCCCTCGTGCTGGCCCATGTTAAGGGCTTTGATAGCTACGCCGAAACACACCGGTAAGGAGCCGCACGAAGCATCTGTTTTCCTAGCCGGAAACAAGTTTATTAGAAGGACTTTTGACGTAAACGGTGGAAATTTTGCCGTCGGATGTTTTATCGATTTGGGAGCCCTGATACCAACGCTCGGTTTCAGACATGCCCAGATTGAGGCTGCAAGTAACTGCCTTTATTCGGCAGCTCAGCTCATCATCCGCGAGTCTTCCGCGGACGCTCTGGGCGTGCTTGTTCGATCCCTACCTCAACACCCTCGGCATCTAGCCGAAGTTATTTCGCGACTTTCATTGCACCTTCGGAGAACTACCGTTCGACCCATTTTTGAGGAGATGCTTACGCACGGGCGGCTCGGTATACTGGCAGACTACATATCGCACAACCTTCGAAACAATTTTGTGGGAGTGGTAGGGGGTGCATTGCCCGAGTTGCTCGAGCCCGCCTAACAGTTCCTTCACCACGCGTGGCTAGGTCGATAACGTTGCTTTTCGTGTGTTAGGTGTCCTAATCCGCTCTCCAGCTGCGCAGGTCCCCCCCCCGCCGTTGCCAGGGAGCATCAGGACCTCGAACGCTCTCACCGCTTGTAGGAACAACACACGTCGGCGTCTACCATTCCTCTGAGCTAGCTTTCCCCGATCAAGGCCGTTTTAGCGGCGCTGGCCAATCCGCATTAAGGCCGTCGTTCCATTGCCTGTCTTTTGATTCCTCATTGATTTGGGCCAAGTCATAGGCTTGTCCTGTCCTGTCCTGTCCTGTCCTGTCCTATGTCGTCACGTGATTCTTCGTGTGACTCGTCACGTGACGCAGTCACATCCCTTTTCCGGTCTCGGTAGTCCTTTGAACGTTTCCGGTCCAGTTCTCTCCGGCGTTCGAGCCCCTCCAGTTGATCCCGGCTCGTTTGGGTTGCCTTGTAGTCCACGATCTGCCATCCTCCGCCCCTACGTACCTGCCAGAGCCTGAGTTCGACTAGTCGGGCCGCTTCGTCGACAGACACATCAGGTATGAATTGCAGATCTTCATCAGATATTTTCCCATCCGAACGGTTGGCGACAGCCCAGGCGAGGGTGTTGACGTAGGTCCGATAGCCCTTGTCACTGAGTCGCCGGAAGCGACCGTCATTCAGCCAACGCTCCGGGAATCGTGCGTCAGTCACTGTCCGGGTCCTGCCGTTCCCCTTGCCTTCTGCCGCCTACGCTCGACCCCGGACTCGCAGTCAAAGCGCGCACCGATTCTTATGTGAGTTCGACATGCTGGGCGAGCCACGCATCCACCTGAGATTTGCGAAACCGAATGGTCGCTGCGCCGATCTTTATTGCGGGGGGTCCCTGCTTCCGGTGACGCAACATGTAGAGAGACTGCACAGGAATGGCGAGGTAATCGGCCAGCTGAGCGGTAGTCATCAGAGGATCGTTGCCGTATGCGTCCGTGTTCAAAGACTTCATGTGATTCCTTCATCCCTATCACGGTTTTTAGTTACAGCAGGTACTGCATACCGATGACAGTAAGAGAAACTGGCCTGGCTTGACCGTGGCACCGGACGAGTGATTCGCCGCTACAAACACGAGAAGCCCGGGGACCTGGTCATGTGGACATCAAGAAACTCGGCCGGATCCCGGGCGGTGGCGGGCCCAGGGCCTTCGGCAGGGCCGCCGGCTGGCGCAACAGAACCGGCTCCGCAGCCAACCGCCGACCGGGGTACCACTACCTCCACAACGCCGTCGATGACCGCTCCAGACTCGCGTACACCGAGATCCTGTCCGATGAGAAGAAAGAAACGGCAGCCGGTTTCTGGGAACGCGCCAACGCCTTCTTTGAATCCCGCGGCGTCAGCGTTAAACGGGTTCTGACGGACAACGGCCCCTGCTACCGCTCCCACGCCTTCAAAGACGCTCTTGGCCCGGACATCAAGCACAAATACACCCGCCCGTACCGTCCTCAGACCAACGGCAAGGTCGAGCGCTACAACCGCACCCTGCTCGACGAATGGGCCTACGCCCGCCCCTACCAATCAGAGGCAGAGCGTGTTGCCGCTTTCCCCGCCTGGCTGCACCACTACAATCACCACCGAGGCCACACCTCACTCCAAGGTCAGCCACCAGCCAGCCGCGTCACCAACCTCTCAGGTCAATACAGCTAGCAGTGGGCAGTTGGGGGAAGGTCAGTCGGACGGCGCTCGGAACCAAGAAATGGAGAGCTCGCGCAAGATTTCGGGACTTCTCAGGGGTCACGAAAACTGTCGAAGCATGGGGCCAGAGTGGCGCGGAAGCGCAACGACGGTTGGAGAGCGAGCTGCGCAACCGTGTGGCTTCAGCGGGTCCAGGAATCACTGGCGACACCCGGCTCTCATTGCTGGGCGAGTTGTGGCTGGCGGAAGTTGCGCAGGCTGGGCTGACGGCTCAGACGGTAGACCGATACAGGGATGCTTTCAAAAAGGTGGTGATGCCCGGATTGGGCGGCCTACGAGCCCGGGAAGCCACGGTGTCCGCGGTGGACAGGTTCCTGAAGACCGTTGCCGCCAAGACGCCAGCACAGGCAAAACAAGCTCGGGTGGTCTTGAACGGGATCCTAGGAATGGCTGCCCGTCACGACGCTATTCGATGCAATCCTGTAAGGGACACTCGTCTGCCTCGTCAAGCTCGAAAACCTGTCCGCGCGCTGTCAGTAGATGACGGTGAAGCCCTAAGGCGGGGAGTCCAGATGTGGCAAAACGACCCACACCAGATGGGACCTAGGCGCGCGCCCGACCTGTTGGATGCCGTAGACCTAATGCTGGCCACAAGATGCCGAATAGGAGAAATATGTGCCCTTCGTTGGAGCGATGTGGACCTTTCGGTCACTCCGGCCACAGCTACCATCAGCGGCACAGTCGTCCGGATTGCAGGCCAAGGACTAGTAAGACAACCCACACCCAAAACTGCCGCTGGGCATCGGACTGTTACTCTGCCAAGATTCGCAGTTGACACCTTGCTCCGTCGACAAGTTCAAGGATGGCCCAATGCCCATAACGTAGTTTTCCCTAGCTCCTCGGGAACGCTGCGTGATCCCCACAACCTGCGAAGACAATGGCGGGACGCCAGACATGCCGCAGGCTTCGATTGGGTAATACCTCACAGCTTCCGTAAGACGGTGGCAACAATGATTGACAGGGAAGCCGGGACGAAGGAGGCGGCCGCTGTCCTAGGTCATTCTGCAGTGGCTGTGACGGCGGAGCGATACGTCGAGCGGCCTGCCGTAGCCCCGGATACGTCCGGCCTTCTGGAGGTCTTGGGGCAAAAAATAGAGTGTTTGGGCGAAAAGCGCGAGTAAATGTGGGGTTACGCCGCTGCGAGCGGAAAGCAAAAGGCCCTGATCTTACGTTTCCGCAGATCAGGGCCTTTCTATGGTGCACCCCCCGGGACTTGAACCCGGAACCCATTGATTAAGAGTCAATTGCTCTGCCAATTGAGCTAGAGGTGCATCTTTTTGCTTCCATCCCCGGGCTTTTTCTTTCCCGTTGATCTCCGCAACGACATGAAACTCTACACGAACTTCTGGTGCAAGTGAAATCGGCGCCCGGGGCGGTGCACTGTTCAGGGGAGGGGTCCCAAAACCAGCGCAAAATCAGGGTTTTCGTTGTTCGTTAGAAGCCACAACCCTCCTTGTGGGGTTCGAATCACGTCCCGGATCCTGCCGTACGCGCCTGTGAAATAGGCCACAGGATCACCTGCGTCGGTTCCCTGAAGCGGCACCGCCCACAGCCTCTCGCCACGGAGGGCACCCAGGTACGCATGACCTCCGGAAATTTCCAGCCCGCTTGGTGAGGAGTCGCGCGTAGAGGGCCACACGACCTTTGCGTCCTGGAAATCCGCGCGGTGCGGTGCGCCGGTAACCAACGGCCAGCCGTAGTTGGCGCCCGGCACGATCAGGTTCAGTTCGTCGTCCACGTCAGGCCCGAACTCGCTGGCCCAGAGCCGGCCGGATCCATCCCAGGCCAGGCCCTGGACGTTCCGGTGCCCCAGGCTGTAAACGGCGTTACCGAACGGGTTGCCGGGCGCGGGGCTCCCGTCGGGAGTAAGGCGCAGGATTTTGCCGCCCAGGGCATTGGGGTCCTGGGGCTGTTCGCGGCGCTGGGCGTCGCCGGTGCCCACGTAGAGGAAACCGTCCGGGCCAAAGCGGATCCTGCCACCGTTGTGGGTGGTGGCCTTCGGTATTCCTGAAAACACGACTTGGAGCTGGCCCAGCGTCAGGGAACCATCGGCGTTGCCGTCGACGGTAAGCCTGATCACCCGGTTGTCCTCCCGCCCGGTCAGGTAGGCGTAGAGGTAGCGGTCCGCGTCAAACTGCGGGGAAAGCGCCAGGCCCAGCAGGCCGCCTTCTCCGGCAGGCGCCACGCCCGGCACTTTGCCCAGGCTGGTGGCCTTGCCGTCCCGTACGGCCTTCAGGAGAGCAGTTTCACGTTCGGAGATAATTGCCGTGCCATCCGGAAGGAAGACCGCAGCCCAGGGGATGCTCAACTGCAGCTCCAGGCGTTCCTGCACCACGGGGACTGGGGCGGGGACGGGGGAAGACGCAGGGGCGGGGGCAGTCGCAGGGGCGACGGCGGTTCCTGGCCGGGTGCCGGCCGTGGCCGTGCTTGTGGCCGGCGCCGGCGGCCCGGAAGTCCCCGTGCAGGCCGTCAGCACCAGGCACAAAGCCAGGCAAGGAAGGCCCGCCACAATGCGGCGGGCCTTCCTCCTGCTAGAGCCGTCTGCGCCGCGGGGCGCGGAAGCCGGCGGCCTCCGCGTGCGCAGCTGACTCAAACCAGACTTCCGCCCGGGTCTGCTCATAGTCGGGGTGTCCTTCTTCGTAGTAGACCATCGCGGCGGCATCGCCTTTGACTGTGTAGTCCGCCGGTCCGCTGCCGTCGGGACCCGCCGCAGCCGAACCGGCACCGTATGGCTCATCGGCTGCAAGGTGCCCGCCCGGCTCGGCCGCGGCCAGGCCCTGCCCGGATGGCCGGTGGTGGTCGGCCCCGTTCTCCACCAGCGCCGAGGACTGGGCCCGTTCCCGTGTTTCGGCCGCTGCGGCGTCCCCGTGGGGGCCATCGGAGACCGCCGGCAGGGCCGGCTCCTGCCCGGCTGATGCGGACGTGTAGGCCCGGTGCTGGGACGCCTGCCTGCCGGCTGGCCCCGCAGCCGCTGCGCCGCCGTCGTCCGTGCTTTCCACTGCAGCTGTTTCAGCACCGGGAAGCGTGGGAGCGTGGGGGGCCGTGTATTCGTCATGGTGGACCGGGCGGACTGCTGCGGGGGAGGCCTGCCCGGAAGGCGTTTCCGTGGTTTGACCGGCCCGCCCCGCCACGCCCGGGGCAGTTCCGGCCGCACCGGCGACGGAGGCGCCCGACCCGGTTCCGGCTTCGGACCATTGGGTTTCCCATTCGGCCTGGTCCGCCGCCTGGTCCGGGCCGGCCTGGTTCGCGTCGGCCTGGCTCCGGCCGGTTTCGTCCGGTGCCTGGTCCTGGCGGCGAGGTTCCCGGCCCACCGCGCTGCTGCCGGAAGTGCCATGGCTGGAAGCGGCCGACGAATCCGCCGGTTCCTCAGCCGTAACCGGGGCGGCCGGTTCGGCAGCCCTGCCGAATCCCGCTGCGGTGGGAATCCCGGTGGTGCCTGCAGCCTGGGCGGACGCTGCGGCACTGCCGCCTTCCCGCGCCCCGTCGGTGCGGGGCCCGTCCGTCCTGGCTCCGGCGCCTGGTCCGCCGGGAGGGTTGGCGGATTTGTTGCGGTTCAGCAGCCACCAGATGATTACGGCGACGACAACTACGAGAATGATCCAGAAAACAATGTCCATGGCAGGCCTTTCGGTCCAGGTGGCTGGGTGTCCTGTCCCCGACGCTACGTCGGCTCACCACTGCTGTCCAGAGATGCCGCGGGACGGCGGGGGAGCGCCAGCCGGAGAGGGCGGTGGCACAGGCGGGGCGCGGTCCGGACTCCGAACTGTCTCAAAATGTGAGATGCCAGTCCACTATTTGATAGAAATTTCCCACCTTTTCGCCTTGACCCAGTGCCGGCTGTCGTTTCCGCAACAATCCGAGCCCTAGACTTTCCCCTATGAGTGACGCCCAGATCGCAACCGAGAACAAGCCTGATATCAAGCCCCGCAGCCGCGTGGTGACCGACGGCATCCACGCGGCTCCCGCGCGCGGCATGTTCCGGGCTGTTGGCATGGGGGATGACGACTTCGCCAAGCCCCAGGTGGGTGTGGCAAGTTCATGGAACGAGATCACCCCCTGCAACCTTTCGCTGAACCGGCTTGCGCAGGGCGCCAAGGAAGGCGTCCACGCCGGCGGCGGCTTCCCCATGCAGTTCGGCACCATCTCCGTCTCGGACGGTATTTCCATGGGCCACGAAGGCATGCACTTCTCCCTGGTCTCCCGCGAGGTCATCGCCGACTCCGTTGAGACCGTCATGCAGGCCGAGCGGATCGACGGTTCCGTCCTGCTGGCGGGCTGTGACAAATCCCTGCCCGGCATGCTCATGGCCGCCGCCCGCCTGGACCTGGCCAGCGTGTTCCTCTACGCCGGCTCCATCATGCCCGGCTGGGTCAAGCTCGAGGACGGCTCCGAAAAGGAAGTCACTCTTATCGACGCCTTCGAAGCCGTTGGCGCGTGCGCGGCCGGCAAGATGAGTATGGAGGACCTCACCCGCATCGAAAAGGCCATCTGCCCCGGCGAAGGCGCCTGCGGCGGCATGTACACGGCCAACACCATGGCCTGCATCGGCGAAGCCCTGGGCATGTCCCTGCCCGGCTCCGCCGCCCCGCCCTCGGCAGACCGCCGTCGTGATGAATTCGCCCGCAAGTCCGGCGAAGCGGTGGTCAACCTGCTGCGCCTGGGCATCACCGCCCGCGACATCATGACCCGGAAGGCCTTCGAGAACGCGATCGCCGTCACCATGGCCTTCGGTGGCTCCACCAACGCCGTCCTGCACCTGCTGGCCATCGCCCGCGAAGCCGAGGTGGAACTGACCCTGGACGACTTCAACCGCATTGGCGACAAGATCCCGCACCTGGGTGACCTCAAGCCGTTCGGCCGCTACGTCATGACCGACGTCGACAGGATCGGCGGCGTGCCCGTGATCATGAAGGCACTGCTCGACGCCGGCCTGCTGCACGGCGACTGCCTCACCGTCACGGGCAAAACCGTTGCGGAGAACCTCGAGGCCATCAACCCGCCGGACGTTGACGGCAAGATCCTGCGCGCGCTGGACAATCCGATCCACAAGACCGGCGGCATCACCATCCTGCATGGCACCATGGCCCCCGAAGGCGCCGTGGTGAAGAGCGCAGGCTTTGACGCCGACGTCTTTGAAGGCACCGCCCGCGTGTTCGAACGCGAGCAGGGCGCCCTGGATGCGCTGGACAACGGCCAGATTCACGCCGGGGACGTCGTGGTGATCCGTTACGAAGGCCCCAAGGGCGGGCCCGGCATGCGCGAAATGCTCGCCATCACCGGCGCCATCAAGGGCGCAGGCCTGGGCAAGGACGTCCTGCTCCTCACGGATGGCCGGTTCTCGGGGGGCACCACCGGCTTGTGCATTGGCCACGTTGCGCCGGAAGCGGTCGACGGCGGCCCCATCGCGTTCGTGAAGGACGGCGACCGCATCCGGGTGGACATCGCCGCCCGCACTTTCGACCTGCTGGTGGACGAGGCGGAACTCGAAGCCCGCAAGGTGGGCTGGGAACCGCTCCCGGCGCGCTACACCAAGGGCGTGCTGGCCAAGTACGCCAAGCTGGTCCACAGCGCGAGCAAGGGCGCCTACACCGGCTGATGCCTGCCCCTTGCGTGCGGCGCTGAGCGCCGCACGCAAGGGGCCCCTCGGCATCAGCCTTATTAAGCCGAGCGCCACGTGCGGTTCGGCCGCGGTCCCGCCAGTAAAGGGATCGATCGATGGGTGGACAATGGAGTCCACATGGTGAGACTCGGGTCACCCTCGTTGACACCCTGTTCACCAGAGGGAAAACTGAACGCATGACTTTCGTTACCAGCTGCGCCGCTGCAGAAGCAGTCGTCGTCCTTACCAAGCGCGTGGCACATTAGCCTCCACTGGTAACGAACCGTCACGCGCGAACCCCTCACAGAGCCACCAGGCTGAGGGGTTTTTTTATTTCCCGCAGTTTCAAACCAGTTCCAGAACCAGAGAAGATCCACAAGGAAGAGTCCGATGAGCAAAGGATCGCCCATCAGCCCCTCGCTGATGGCCACCAAGTCCGCTGGAGCCGCCAAGGCTCCGGAACGCGCCGACCGGACGGCTGACCACGCCGCCGTCGTCGCCGATCTTGCTGCCGTCTCTCCTGTCCTTGGGCCGAACAACGTCGTACCCCCGACGGTGATGACCGGCTCGCAAGCAATCGTCCGCTCGCTCGAAGAACTCGGCGTCGACGATATTTTCGGTTTGCCGGGTGGCGCGATCCTGCCCACCTACGACCCCTTGATGGCCTCCACCATGAACCACGTGCTGGTCCGTCACGAACAGGGAGCCGGCCACGCCGCGCAAGGCTACGCCATGGTCACCGGGCGGGTTGGCGTCTGCATCGCCACTTCCGGCCCCGGGGCCACCAACCTCGTCACCGCCATCATGGATGCCCACATGGACTCCGTACCCCTGGTGGCCATTACCGGCCAGGTATCCAGCGGCGTCATCGGCACCGATGCCTTCCAGGAAGCCGACATCGTGGGCATCACCATGCCCATCACCAAGCACTCCTTCCTGGTTACCGACCCCAACGACATCCCGCACGTCATGGCCGAAGCCTTCCACCTGGCGTCCACCGGCCGTCCCGGCCCTGTGCTGGTTGACGTCGCCAAGGACGCCCAGGTGGGCCAGATGACGTTCTCCTGGCCCCCGAAGATCGACCTTCCCGGCTACCGTCCCGTCACCCGCGGGCACAACAAGCAGGTCCGCGAAGCCGCGAAGCTGATCGCCGCAGCCCGCAAGCCCGTGCTCTACGTGGGCGGCGGTGTGGTTAAGGCCCATGCTTCTGCAGAACTCCTGGCACTCGCCGAAGCCAGCGGTGCCCCCGTTGTGACAACGCTGATGGCCAAGGGTGCCTTCCCTGACTCCCACCCCCAGCACATGGGAATGCCCGGAATGCACGGGACAGTCTCAGCCGTCACGGCCCTGCAGCAGTCCGACCTGCTGATTACGCTCGGCGCCCGCTTCGATGACCGCGTCACCGGCGTGCTGAAGACCTTCGCCCCCAACGCCAAGGTCATCCACGCGGACATCGATCCGGCCGAGATTTCCAAGAACCGCACCGCTGACGTGCCGATCGTGGGATCCGTCAAGGAAATCATCCCTGAACTGACCGAGGCCGTGCGCAGCCAGTTCGAGGCCTCGGGGGCCCCCGACCTGACCACCTGGTGGGCCTTCCTGAACAACCTCAAGGAAACCTACCCGCTGGGCTGGACGGAACCGGACGATGGCCTCATCGCCCCGCAGAAGGTTATCCAGCGGATCGGCGCCCTGACCGGGCCCGAAGGCGTTTACGTGGCCGGGGTGGGCCAGCACCAGATGTGGGCTGCCCAGTTCATCAAGTACGAGCGTCCCCACGCCTGGCTGAACTCCGGCGGAGCCGGCACCATGGGCTACGCCGTCCCGGCGGCCATGGGAGCCAAGGTGGGCGAGCCGGACCGCGTGGTCTGGGCCATCGACGGCGACGGCTGCTTCCAGATGACCAACCAGGAACTGGCCACCTGCGCCATTAACAAGATCCCCATCAAAGTGGCTGTCATCAACAACTCGTCGCTGGGAATGGTGCGGCAGTGGCAGACCCTCTTCTACGAGGGCCGCTACTCCAACACCGACCTCAACACCGGCCATGACACCGTCCGCATCCCGGACTTCGTCAAGCTGGGGGAGGCCTACGGCTGTGCCTCGTTCCGCTGCGAACGCGAAGAGGACATCGACGCCACCATCCAAAAGGCCCTCGAGATCAACGACCGCCCAGTGGTCATCGACTTCGTGGTGAGCCCCAACTCCATGGTGTGGCCGATGGTGCCCGCCGGCGTGAGCAACGACCAGATTCAGGTTGCCCGCAACATGACCCCGGAATGGGAAGAGGAAGACTGAGCATGAGCCGCCACACACTCTCCGTCCTGGTTGAGGACAAGCCCGGCGTCCTGACCCGCGTGGCCAGCCTCTTCGCCCGCCGCGCCTTCAACATCAACTCCCTGGCCGTTGGCCCCACCGAAGTACCGGGCGTGTCCCGGATGACGGTGGTGGTCGACGCCGACGGCGACCTCATCGAGCAGGTCACCAAGCAGCTCAACAAACTGATCAACGTGATCAAGATTGTTGAGCTCACCCCTGAATCTTCCGTACAGCGCGACCACATCCTGGTCAAAGTACGTGCGGATGCCGCAACACGCCTGCAGGTAACCCAGGCCGCAGACCTGTTCCGCGCCTCGGTCGTCGACGTTTCCACCGACTCCGTCGTCATCGAGGCCACCGGCCACCCCGAAAAGCTCACAGCCCTGCTCTCAGTGCTGGAGCCCTTCGGCATCCGCGAAATTGTGCAGTCCGGCACCCTGGCCGTTGGACGGGGATCCCGCTCCATGAGTGACCGGGCGCTCCGCTCCGCCTAGGCACCTGCCCAAGGCGGGACCTGGCGCCCGTAACCGCAGCACCGCAAGACCACTATCTACAACCACTCAAGAGGAGTTACGCAAGTGACTGAAATGTTCTACGACGATGACGCCGACCTGTCGATCATCCAGGGCCGCAAGGTTGCCATTGTTGGCTACGGGTCCCAGGGCCACGCCCACGCGCTCAACCTGCGCGATTCCGGCGTCGAGGTCGTCATCGCCCTGAAGGAAGGCTCCAAGTCAACCGCCAAGGCCGAGGATGCAGGCTTCACGGTTAAGAACGTTGCCGACGCCGCCGAATGGGCCGACGTCATCATGATCCTGGCGCCGGACCAGCACCAGCGCTCGATCTACAATGACTCCATCAAGGACAAGCTGACCCCCGGCAAGGCCCTGGCCTTCGCCCACGGCTTCAACATCCGCTTCGGCTACATCCAGGCTCCGGAGGGCGTTGACGTCATCCTGGTCGCGCCGAAGGCTCCGGGCCACACCGTCCGCCGTGAGTTCGAAGCCGGCCGCGGCATCCCGGACATCATCGCCGTCGAGCAGGACGCGTCCGGCAACGCCTGGGAGCTGGCCAAGTCCTACGCCAAGGCCATCGGCGGCACCCGCGCCGGCGTCATCAAGACCACGTTCACCGAAGAGACCGAAACCGACCTCTTCGGCGAGCAGTCGGTGCTGTGCGGCGGCGTGTCCCAGCTGATCCAGTACGGCTTCGAAACCCTGACCGAGGCCGGCTACCAGCCGCAGATCGCCTACTTCGAGGTGCTGCACGAGCTCAAGCTGATCGTCGACCTCATGTGGGAAGGCGGCATCGCCAAGCAGCGCTGGAGCGTCTCGGACACCGCAGAGTACGGCGACTACGTCTCCGGCCCGCGCGTCATCACCCCCGAGGTGAAGGAAAACATGAAGGCCGTCCTGGCCGACATCCAGTCCGGTGCATTCGCCAAGCGCTTCATCGAGGACCAGGACAACGGCGGCGTTGAGTTCAAGGAACTGCGCGCCAAGGCCGAGCAGCACCCCATCGAGGCTGTTGGCCGTGAACTGCGCTCCCTGTTCTCCTGGCAGCAGCAGGACGTCGACTACGTGGAAGGCTCCGCAGCCCGCTAAGGCTGCCAGCGCAACCGCATAGACCGCAGTGGTGAGGCCGGGTTCACGCTTAACAATGTGAGCCCGGCCTTTCCGTCGGCTTAGACTTGTATCCATCCCCAGGACTGCAACGCAGAGGATCAGCCGTGTCAAAACCCGTAGTACTGCTCGCCGAAGAACTTTCCCCCGCCACCGTCGAGGCCCTTGGCCCGGACTTTGAAATCCGCCAGACCGACGGCGCCGACCGTTCCCAGCTGCTCTCGGCGATCAGTGACGTAGACGCCATCCTGGTCCGCTCCGCCACCCAGGTGGACGCCGAAGCGATCGCCGCGGCCAAGAACCTGAAGGTCATCGCCCGTGCCGGCGTGGGGCTGGACAACGTGGACATCAAGGCCGCCACCCAGGCAGGCGTGATGGTGGTCAATGCGCCCACCTCCAACATCGTGTCCGCCGCCGAACTCACCGTGGGCCACATCCTCAGCCTGGCCCGCCACATCCCGCAGGCCAGCGCCGCCCTCAAGGACGGCGAATGGAAGCGCTCCAAGTACACCGGCATCGAACTGTTCGAAAAGAAGATCGGCATCATCGGCCTGGGCCGCATCGGCGCCCTAGTGGCAGCCCGCCTGAAGGGTTTTGACACCAAGATCCTGGCCTACGATCCCTATATCACCTCGGCCCGTGCCGCGCAGCTGGGCGTGCAGCTGGTCACCCTGGACGAGCTCCTGGCCCAGTCCGACTTCATCACCATCCACATGCCCAAGACCCCCGAGACCGTGGGCATGCTCGGCGCTGACGCGTTCAAGAAGATGAAGAAGACCGCCTACGTGGTGAACGTGGCCCGCGGCGGCCTGGTGGACGAGGAAGCACTCTTCACTGCCCTCCAGGACGGCGAAATCGCCGGCGCCGGCGTCGACGTCTTCGCCAAGGAACCCAGCACCGACCTGCCGTTCTTCAAGCTCGACAACGTCGTGGTGACTCCCCACCTTGGCGCATCAACGGACGAAGCCCAGGAAAAGGCCGGCGTCTCCGTGGCCAGGTCCGTCCGCCTGGCCCTTGCCGGCGAACTGGTTCCGGACGCCGTCAACGTCGCCGGCGGCGTCATTGCCCCCGACGTCCGCCCGGGCATCCCGCTGATCGAGAAGCTGGGCCGGATCTTCACCGCGCTGACCCACGCGTCCCTGACCCAGTTCGACGTCGAGGTGGCCGGCGAAATCTCCTCCCTCGATGTCAAGGTCCTGGAACTGGCCGCGCTGAAGGGCATCTTCGCCGACGTCGTGACCGAGCAGGTGTCCTACGTCAACGCCCCGGTCATCGCCGAGCAGCGGGGCATCAACGTCCGCCTCATCACCACCCCGGAGACCGAGTCCTACCGCAACGTCCTGACCTTGCGCGGCGCCCTCAGCGACGGCAGCCAGATCTCCGTGGCCGGCACCCTGACCGGCCCCAAGCAGATCGAGAAGCTGGTGGGCATCAACGGCTTCGAAGTTGAAATCCCCATCAGCGAGCACCTCGTGGTGGTTGCGTACACCGACCGCCCCGGCGTCATCGGAACAATCGGGCACATCCTGGGCATGAACAACATCAACATCGCCGGCATGCAGGTTGCCCGCTCCAACGAGGGCGGCCACGTCCTTGCCCTGCTGACCATCGACAGCTCTGTTCCCCAGCAGGTACTGGACGCCATCAAGGCCGGTATCGGCGCCGAGATGGTCCGGGAAGTGGACCTGGAAGACTAACGCGGCATACCGGCCGAAACGCCGAAGCCGCTCCTCCGCAAGGGCACGTCCAGGCGGAGCCACGTATGATTGGCCGGTCTGCTTACAATGGCTTGGTCCTGATTCGGGACCGCAGCCGGCAGACCGGCCAATACCTTTTGCACATCCGTCCGTCATTGTCCACGCCTGCCCGGGCGGATGGAGGTGTGCGCACGCAATCCAGGTTTCAGGGAGTTCCATGAACGCCGTCCAGAGGTTCATCAGAAGCAGGGTGCTGCTGTTGACCGCGGCCATCCTGATCGCAGCCATGTGCTTGTCGGTCCTCGTCCAAAGCCAGTCACAGGCTGCGCTCAACCGGACGGTTGATGAGAATTCAAGGGGGCTCTACGACATCCTGGTCCAGGCCAAGGCACCCTCCGGGGCCCTCCTGCAGCCCGAGATCGCCAACGGCGCCGGCGGCATCGGTTTCGACCAGCTGGACTCCATCCGGAAGCTGTCCGGCACATCCGTGGCTGCCCCCATCAGCCTGGTCTCACGCGTCACCCAGAACCTGGAGACACCCCGCCTCGACGCCATGGACTACCTCGGCTACAACGCCGGGCTGGCCGGTACCGCCACCGCGGACCAGGCAGCCGGTGCCACCGCCCCGGATAAGTGGCCCGCCGCTGAATCCGTGCTGACCGATGCTGCGAAGAAGTACCGGCTCACCGCCAGCGC
Organism: Arthrobacter sp. B1I2; assembly: GCF_030816485.1. Classification (NCBI taxonomy): domain Bacteria; kingdom Bacillati; phylum Actinomycetota; class Actinomycetes; order Micrococcales; family Micrococcaceae; genus Arthrobacter; species Arthrobacter sp. B1I2. The sequence goes on from NZ_JAUSYC010000001.1 coordinate 2,788,723, forward strand.
CGTAAGCTCCGACGGCAACTCGGAGCAGACCCTTTTCAAGACCACCGCCGAGGGCACGCTGGGCAAGGCCCGGCTCGTGGAGGAAAAGGCGCAGGGCGGCAACAGCATCCGCATCGCCCCGGCGGCAGGGGAGACCGGCATCAAGTTCCCCGCTCCCGCCGGCGGCTCCGAGCACAACCTGTTCAACCTCTCCGTCTCGTTGCCGCTGGCCCCTGAAGTCACCGAATCCGTGGTGGCGGTGGACCCGGCTGCCGAACGCGCGCTGCTGGGCCAGGCCGGCGACTTCCTGGCCCCGCTGGAAAAGGCACCGCCCGCCGACGCCCGTGACGCAGGTGCCGTGGGACGTTACCTGGAAGGGCTGTTCACCAGCGGCATCAGCATGGACCAGCTCAAGGAGGGGCCGGACTTCCTGGGCGTCAAGCTCAAGTACTGGGCTCCGCTGATGACCCAGTACCAGCAGGCCAAGCGCACCGGCCAGCTGACCAGCGGCTCGCAGGCCGTTCCGCTGATCGTGCGCTCCGGCACATCCCTGGACCTGAAGTACAACGTCAAGATCGAAGAAATTGACGACGCCGGCAAGGTCGTCAAGGACGTCGGCACCGTTTCGAAGTCCCTGGGCAAGGATTACCTCCCCTTCGTTTCCAAGGACCCCTTTGTTTTGTCCTGGCCCGGTTCCACGGACCACTCGTCCCTGCTGGGCAGCAACGGCAACTTCAACCCTGGCCTGTACACCCCGGCCAAGTGGAGCACAGCGTTCGCCGGCGCCCCCAAGTACACGGACGGCGACACCGCGGCCAACGGCGCCGTGGACAAGACCGCCGTGCCCGGCGAGTGGGTTACCGTGAACCGCCTGCCGGAAAAGGCCGCCAACGGCGCGCCCGTTGACCAGACCCAGCGCAACCCGGTGGACGAGCGGTCCTACCGGGACAACCTGTCCACCGGCCAGCAGCAGGCTGCGACGCCGCTGCCCATGGTCTATGGCACGTTCGACCCCGCCGTGGTGGAGGCCGCCTCCGGAGATGTCAACAAGCTCCCGCTGGGCGGCTACGACCCCACGCCGTTCACCTTGGTCAAGGACGCCGCCGGCAAGGATGTTCCCGCGGCAGAACTTAAGCCTTCGCTGAGCGCCACCGGGCTGGCCAGCCAGTCCGCCGGTGCCATTACCGACTACTACGGACTCGCGGCCGCGCGGGGCTACAAGCAAAACGCAGCCGTCATCGATGCCGTCCGCGTCCGCGCCAAGGCTCCGGGAAGCTGGAAGGACGCCCAGCCCGAGGTGGAGAAGCTCGCTTCCGACATCCGCAACATGGGCCTGGACGCCACGGTAGTGGCCGGTTCGGCCCGCGAGGACACCAGCATCTTCGTTCCCGGCTACTCGAAGGACGGCGCCGGCAAGGAGTCGGCGCTGGGCACGGTCCAGCAGTCCTGGGTCCGGCAGAACGCTGCCGGGGCCGTCGCCGGAGCACTGTCCGGAACCAATGTCACCCTGCTCTTCCTGACGCTGTGCGGAGCGGCACTCCTGACCGGGGCTTCGACAGTGAGCTACATCCGGAAACGCCGCAGCGAGGCCGGCACCCTCCGCGCCATGGGCTGGACCCAGCGGCGGATCCGCAACTGGGTGCTGGAGGAATTCGGTGTCGGGGCAGTGCTGCTTGCCGCCGCCGGCATCGTGCTGAGCCTGCTGAGCTGGAACCTTGCCACCGCACTGGTCTGCGTCGCCGTCCTGGTCCTGTACTGCGGCGCAGCCCTGTTCGCCGCGCAGCAGCTCCGCCACCGCGATGAGATTGACCAGGAGCCGCAGCATGACGAACGGCTCATCGCGGTCGATTCCCCGCTCACCTTCGCCAACCGGCAGCTGAGCACCAACAAGTTCAATACGCTGTCCCTGGCTGTCGCGGTCGGCGTCTTCGGTGCCGCCGCAGGCGGGCTCATCGCCCTGCTCATCGACATTCCGCGCGCAGCAGGTGCCAGTGCCCTCAGCGGTTTGGCTGCGGCCAGCGTGACCCTGCCGAGCATCCTGCTGGCGCTTGCCGGAGTGGCCGTGGGACTGGTGCTTACCCTGGTGACGGGCCGCTTTGAGCTCAGCGCCAAGCGGCAGTACCTGGCCATCCTCCAGGCGATGGGCTGGAACCCTGACATGCTCCGCCAGGTCCGGTTGTTTGAAAACGCGCTGGTGGGAACCGTGGCCCTGCCGCTGGGCGTGCTGGGCGCCCTGGGCGTCGGCCTGCTGCTGGCCCCCTACGCCGCCATCTGGGCCGCCGTCGCCGGTCTGCTGGCTGTACTTTGCTGGATACCGATTGCAACGAAAGTGGTCCGATGACAAACCCGACGAACGTCCAGCGCAGCCGCAGGAGCGGCTCCAACGAGGTCCCGCTGCAGACCCGGGCCAACACCATCGTCAAGTCGGCCGACCACGCCACCCCGCTGGAGATGCGCGACATCACCATCCGCTACGGCGGTGGAAAAGGCGGCGCCGAGGCCGTGAGCGTGGTGGAAGGCTTCGACCTGACCCTGCACGCGGGCGAGATGCACTGCGTCGCCGGCCGAAGCGGCTCCGGCAAGACCAGTATCCTGACCGTCGGCGCCGGGCTCACCCTGCCGACGTCGGGCCGCGTCTTCTGGGAAGGTGATTCCCTCGAAAGCATGGGCGACGACGAAATCGCCGACCGCCGTCGCGCGCTGATCGGTTACGTCGACCAGGGCGGCGCCCTGATTGACGGCATGAGCGCGCTCGAGAACGTGCTGTTGCCCGCCGTTCCCGACGGCGAAGTGGACCAGCGGCGCGACATGGCGAAGGACCTCCTGGACCTGGTGGGCCTGGGCCGCCGCATGCGGCACCGTCCCGCCCAGCTGTCCGGCGGTGAACGGCAGCGCGTGGCCATCGCGCGTGCACTCATCCTGGGCACCCGGGTCCTGGTGGTGGATGAGCCCACCGCCAGCCTGGACCGCGCCTCCGCGAACCGCATCATCAGCATCCTGAAGGACACCACCTCGGACGGCATTGCCGTGCTCGTTGCCTCGCACGACCACGAGCTGGTCCGGTTGAGCGATACCCTGACAGAACTGATCTAGCCCGCCCACTCCGCACCGAAGGTAACCGTCCGAACGTGACTGCTCCAGAGAAAACGCCGTTCTACATCACCACGGCCATCACCTACCCCAACGGCGTGCCGCACATCGGCCACGCCTACGAGTACATAGCCACCGACGCCATGGCACGCTTCAAGCGCCTGGACGGCTACGACGTGATGTTCCTGACCGGCACGGACGAGCACGGCATGAAGATTGCCCAGACCGCCGAAAAAGAGGGCATTACGCCCAAGGAGCTGGTGGACCGCAACGCCGAGGTCTATATGGCCGCCCACGCCGCACTGGGCATCAGCTATGACCGCTTCATCCGGACCACGGACGAGGACCACTACGCTGCCTCGCAGGCCATCTGGAAGAAGATGGAAGCGAACGGTGATATCTACCTCTCCAAGTACGAGGGCTGGTACTCCGTCCGTGACGAAGCCTTCTACGGCGAGGACGACACCGTGGTCAAGGACGACGGCGTGCGCTACTCGAAAGAGACGGACACCGAGGTCACCTGGACGGCGGAGGAGAGCTACTTCTTCCGGCTGTCCGCCTACCAGGACAAGCTGCTGGCACTCTATGAGGCGCAGCCCGAGTTCGGCGCGCCGCAGTACCGGTTCAACGAGGTGATCTCCTTCGTCAAGCGCGGGCTGGAGGACTTGTCCATCAGCAGGACCACGTTCGACTGGGGCGTTCCGGTTCCGGCGAACGACAAGCACGTCATGTACGTGTGGGTGGACGCGCTGACCAACTACCTCACAGGGGTGGGCTACCCGGACACCGACTCGGAGATGTTCCGGAAGTACTGGCCCGCGGACGTGCACATCATCGGCAAGGACATTTCCCGGTTCCACGCCATCTTCTGGCCGGCGTTCCTGATGAGCGCGGGGCTGGAGCTGCCCAAGCGGGTGATGATCCACGGGTTCCTGCACAACAACGGCGTCAAGATGTCCAAGTCGCTGGGCAACGTGGTGGCCCCCGCCGACTTCGTAGCGCAGTACGGCCTTGACCAGGTGCGGTTCTTCTTCCTGCGCGAGGTACCGTTCGGCGCCGACGGCAGCTACAACCACGAGGCCATCGTGGGCCGGATGAACTCTGACCTGGCCAACAACTTCGGCAACCTGGCCCAGCGCTCCCTGTCCATGGTGGCCAAGAACTGCGGCGCGGCCGTGCCCGCCCCGGGGGATTTCACGGCCGAAGACACCGCCATCCTGACGCAGGCGAATCATTTGCTCGAGGCCGCCCGCGCCGCCTTCGACAAACAGGAATTCAGCCGTGCCCTGGAAGCAATGTGGCATGTCCTGGGGGACACCAATGCCTACTTCGCCGAGCAGGCACCCTGGGTCCTGCGGAAGACCGACGTCGAACGCATGAACACCGTGCTGTACGTGACCCTGGAAGTGCTGAGGATCGTGGCGCTCCTGGCGCAGCCCGTCATGCCGAACGCCACGGCCAAGCTCCTGGACGCCCTGGGGCTGCCGGAGGGCGGCGCCCGCCAGTTCACTGCGATCGCCACCCCGATCGTTCCAGGTACCGAACTGCCCGCACCCACGCCCGTGTTCCCCAAATTCGAGGAACCGGCGGAGTAATCTCCCCGTGGGACTGCCGACGGATGCGCTCGTGTCCAAAAGCTGAGACGGCTTGACCAGCATGTGGATGTCTTGGCTAGGCTGAAAACATGAGCGCATCCTCCATCGATCTTGCAGTTATTCCCGGCGACGGCATCGGCCCCGAGGTCATTGCCGAGGCCCTCAAAGTCCTGGAAAAGGCTGTCGCGGCGGAGGGCGTGGAGCTCAAGCCGACGCACTACGAACTCGGGGCCGAGCACTGGCTTCGCACGGGGGAGACGCTGCCGGACGAAGTCCTGGCGGACCTGAAGACGCGCGACGCCATCCTCTTCGGCGCAGTGGGCGCCGCGCCGGGCGACACCCGCATCCCGTCCGGAATCATCGAGCGTGAGCTGCTCCTCAAGCTCCGCTTCAGCCTGGACCACTACGTTAACCTGCGGCCCTCGCGGCTCTACGGAACTGTCGGCAGCCCGCTGGCCAACCCCGGCACCATCGACTTCATTGTGGTGCGCGAAGGAACCGAAGGCCCCTACGTCGGCAATGGCGGTACCCTGCGCGCAGGGACCCCGCACGAGGTAGCCACCGAGGTCTCCCTGAACACCGCCCACGGCGTGGCCCGCGTGGTCCGTGACGCCTTCCGCCGCGCGAGCCTCCGTGAGCGCAAGCACGTCACCCTGGTGCACAAGCACAATGTCCTGGTCTTCGCGGGGCACCTGTGGAAGCGGACCGTTGAAGCCGTTGCCCAGGAGTTCCCGGAGGTTACCCACGATTACCTGCACGTGGATGCCGCCACCATCTTCATGGTCACCAACCCGTCGCGCTTCGACGTGATCGTCACTGACAACCTGTTCGGTGACATCATCACCGACCTCGCCGCGGCCATCACCGGCGGCATCGGCCTGGCCGCATCCGGCAACATCAACATGGACCGCACCGCGCCGTCCATGTTCGAGCCCGTCCACGGTTCCGCGCCGGACATCGCAGGCCAGGGCAAGGCAGATCCCACCGCGGCCATCCTCTCCGCGGCCCTCCTGCTGGACCACCTGGGCTACGCGCAAGCTGCCCGCAGGATCGAAGCGGCAGTGGTTGCCGACGTCGAAAAGCGCGATGGAACCGCACGCAGCACCAGCGCCGTGGGCGATGCCATCGCCGCAGGTCTGTAGCCCGCGCCGGGGCCTCCGGCATCGGGCGTAAGCTTGTCTCGAATCACCAAATGCCGCCTCGCCGTTCAGCGCTGAACCCCGGGGCGGCCGATCGTGGAGGAACCATGACCCAGACCGCCCATGGCGTCGAATTCACCCGGCAGCCCTCGGCCAACCCGAAGTCTGCCGAAGAGCGTGCAGCCGTCCTGGCGAACCCGGGATTCGGCAACTACTTCACCGACCACACCGCCATCGTCGACTACAGCGTGGACGCGGACGGCAACGGCGGCTGGCACGATCCCCGGATCGAACCCTACGGTCCGATCGTCCTCGATCCCTCCGCAGCGGTCTTCCACTACGGCCAGGAGATCTTCGAAGGGCTCAAGGCGTACCGGCATGCCGACGGATCCATCTGGACCTTCCGGCCCGAGGCGAACGCTGCACGCCTGAACAAGTCCGCCCGCAGGCTGGCCCTGCCGGAACTTCCCGCGGAGTACTTCCTGGGCGCCATCCGCGAACTGGTGGCCGTGGACAAGGAATGGGTTCCCTCCGGCGACGGCGAGGCCCTGTACCTGCGGCCCTTCATGATCGCCACCGAGGCCTTCCTCGGCGTCCGGGCCGCCCGTGAGGTGTCCTTCCGGGTGATCGCCTCGCCCGCCGGCAACTACTTCGGCGGCGAACTCAAGCCGGTGTCCATCTGGATCTCGCGGCAGTATGCGCGTGCCGGCCGCGGCGGCACCGGTGACGCAAAGTGCGGCGGCAACTACGCCGCCTCGCTGATCGCCCAGCAGGAGGCCGAGGCCAACGGCTGCAAGCAGGTCCTCTTCCTGGACCAGGCCAACGACAATGCCGTGGAAGAACTGGGCGGCATGAACGTCTTCTTCGTCATGAAGGACGGCTCGCTCGCCACGCCGGCGCTGACCGGAACCATCCTGGAAGGCGTCACCCGGATGTCCGTGATCCAGGTGGCCAAGGACATGGGCCGCGAGGTGGCCGAGCGCAAGATCACCCTCGACGAATGGCGCGACGGCGTTGCCGCCGGCGACATCACCGAGGTGTTCGCCTGCGGCACCGCAGCCGTGATCACTCCGATTGGGGTGCTGAAGGACGCCACCGAGTTCATCGGCTCGGAGGACGCCAAGGCGGGGGAGACCACCATGGCCATCCGGGAAAAGCTCCTGGGCATCCAGACCGGCGCGGAGCCGGACACCCACGGCTGGCTGACCCGCCTGGCGTAGTCCATCCACTTTCCGGACGTACGACGGCGCCTGCCGGACTTTGGTCCGTGCGGGCCCCGTTCTGCGTTCCCGCCGGCAGCTTTTCCTGGGCTTGTTCGCAGAACGCGACCTTCAAGGGTTGGCTTTGCGAACAAGCCTGGGACGGACGCGTGCCGGATCTCCAACAGGCCGCCGGCGGTCCGGGCTGGGGAGGGGCGGCCCGGGATGCAAGGATGGGTCAGTGACCTCAGTAACCGGCCTGCGGCGCAGTTCCGCACTGACCCAGTTCATCCTGGCCCCCAACCCCGGCCCCATGAGCCTGGACGGGACCAACTCGTACCTCCTGCGTGCCCCGGGCCATTCCGCCGTGGTGATTGTGGACCCCGGCCCCAATGACGAAGCGCATCTGGCTGCGCTGGCCGGAGCCGGCGCCGTCGAACTGGTTCTGGTGACCCACCGGCACGCGGACCACACGGCGGGTTCTGCCCGCCTGTACCAACTCACGGGTGCACCGGTCCGGGCCGCCGATTCCAGCCACTGCCACGGCGGCGGGGAACCGCTGGGCAACGGGGAAGTCATCCAGGCGGCAGGGCTGGACATCACAGTGCTGGCCACACCCGGCCACACCTCGGATTCCGTCTGCTTCCACCTGCCGGCGGACGGGCCATCCGGTTCCGTGCTGACGGGGGATACGGTCCTTGGCCGTGGCACCACCGTCCTGGACTATCCGGACGGCACCCTGGGTGACTACCTTGCGTCCCTGGACCGCCTCGAAGCGCTGGGTCCCGCAATTGTCCTGCCGGCGCACGGCCCGGTGCTGCCGTCCCTTGAAGCCATCGCCCGAGACTACCGGAGCCACCGGGAAGAACGGCTGGCCCAGATCCGCGCGGCGCTCCACCGGCTGGGCCGGGACGCATCCGTGGGGGAGGTGGCTGACGCCGTCTATTCCAACGTCGGACCTTCCGTCCGGCGTGCGGCCGAACTGTCCGTGGCCGCGCAGCTTTCCTACCTGCGCGGCGGCGGTATCGAGGGGCAGGCGACGCCGGCGGGACGGTAGGGTAGGAGCCATGCGTATTGCCAGGTTTGTAGTCGATTCCGATCCCCTGTACGGCGTTGTGGAAGGTGATCCGGGCAGTGAGGAAATCACTGTCATCCACGGCGACCCCTTCTTCAACGGCGTGGAGCGCACCACTGTGCGCCACAAGCTGGAGGACGTCCGGCTGCTGGCGCCGATCATCCCGCGGAGCAAGGTGATCGGCGTGGGCCGGAACTTCGTGGAGCACGCCCATGAGCTCGGCAACGAGGTCCCCGCCCAGCCGCTGCTGTTCCTGAAGCCCAACACCGCCGTCGTGGGTCCCAACGACCCCGTGGTGCTGCCGGAATTCTCGGAAGAGGTCTCCTTCGAAGCTGAACTGTGCGTGGTAATCGGCCGTATCTGCAAGGACGTGCCGGAAGACCGTGTGGACGATGTCATCTTCGGTTACACCTGCGGCAACGACCTCACCGCCCGCGATGTCCAGAAAACGGACCTGCAGTGGACCCGTGCCAAGGGCTTTGACACCTCCGCGCCGCTGGGGCCCTGGATCGAGACGGACCTGGATACGGAGGACCTGCAGATCCAGGGCAGGCTCAACGGTGAGGTGCGCCAGGACGGCAGCACCAGCCAGATGATCCGCGGCGTGCGCGAACTGGTGTCCGTGGTGTCGCAGGCGTTTACCCTGCTGCCGGGCGATGTGATCATGACCGGCACGCCCGCCGGCGTGGGGCTGGTCAAGGAGGGTGACCGTTTCGAGGTGGAAATCGAGGGCATCGGCCGGCTGTCCAACCCCATCGTCCGCCGCTAGGCCTGTCCGCTGGGCGGAAGGCCGGACCCGGCCAGGCGGGTAAAGTTGAAGCCACTATGACTATCGCTTCTTCGTCACCTGCCGCCGCTATCCCGCCCGTTACCGCCGAGACGCCCGTCCGGGTCCGTTTCTGCCCCTCACCCACGGGTACCCCGCACGTTGGACTGATCCGCACAGCGCTGTTCAACTGGGCCTACGCGCGCCACACCAAAGGCACGCTGGTCTTCCGGATCGAGGACACGGATGCGGCGCGGGACAGCGAGGAAAGCTACCACCAGCTGCTGGACGCACTGAAGTGGCTGGGCATCGACTGGGACGAGGGCGTGGAAGTCGGTGGCCCGCACGAGCCGTACCGGCAGTCCCAGCGCGGCGACATCTACCAGGACGTCATCAAGCGTCTGCATGACGGCGGGTTCATCTACGAGTCCTTCTCCACCCCGGAGGAGATCGAGGCACGCCACCGTGCCGCCGGCCGGGACCCGAAGCTTGGCTACGACGGCTTTGACCGGCACCTGACAGAGGAGCAGTTGGCACAGTACCGGGCAGAGGGCCGGCAGGCTGTCCTTCGCCTGCGCATGCCGGACGAGGACATCACGTTCACCGACCTGGTCCGCGGCGACATCACGTTCAAAGCCGGGTCCGTCCCCGACTTCGCGGTGGTGCGGGCCAACGGCGCACCGCTGTACACCCTGGTCAACCCCGTGGACGACGCGCTGATGGGCATCACCCACGTGCTGCGCGGCGAGGACCTGCTGAGCTCCACCCCGCGCCAGATCGCGCTCTACCGGGCGCTGTATGCCATCGGCGTTGCCGAGTACATGCCGGAGTTCGGCCACCTGCCCTACGTCATGGGCCAGGGCAACAAGAAGCTTTCCAAGCGGGACCCCGAGTCCAGCCTTTTCCTCCACCGCGAGCGGGGCTTCATCCCTGAAGGGCTGCTCAACTACCTGTCCCTGCTGGGCTGGTCCCTCAGCGCGGACGAGGACATCTTCACCGTGGAGCAGCTCGTGGAGCACTTCGATATCCATGACGTCCTGGGCAACCCGGCCCGCTTCGACCTGAAGAAGGCCGAGGCCATCAACGGCACGCACGTCCGGATGCTCGAGCCCAAGGTGTTCCGCGACCGGGTGGTGCACTACCTGCGCGAAGCCGGCCTGGTGGGGGAGATCCTGACCGACCGCGAAGAGGAGATCCTCACCGAAGCGGCGCCCCTGGTCCAGGAGCGCATCACGCTGCTGGGCGAGGCGCCTGAGATGCTGGCGTTCCTGTTCAAGGCCGACGACGCCATTGACATCGCCGACGACGCGCGCAAGGGCCTTCCCGCCAACCTTCCCGAGGTGCTCGATACCGCCATCGCCGCGCTGGAACCGGTGGCCGACTGGTCGGCAGAAAACATCCAGGCTGCCCTCAAGCAGGCCCTGGTGGAGGACATGGGGATCAAGCCGCGGCTGGCCTTCGGGCCCGTGCGCACGGCTGTGTCCGGCCGGCGCGTTTCGCCGCCGCTGTTCGAGTCCATGGTCATCCTGGGCAAGGAGTCGTCGCTCAGCCGGCTCCGGGCCTTCCGCGGCTGATGACCACTGCCAGCGAGGCGGCACGCGCCGGCGTGCTGAACACACCGTTCGGTATTGTCCGCGGCGTCCTGTTCGACATCGACGACACCCTGGTGGACCTCGAATATTCCATGACCACTGCCCTGCGCGAGGTCAGCGAACACCTCCTGCCCGGCCTGGACCAGGCCGGGTGGGAGCGGTTCGGGCGCATCTTCACCCACGAAACCACGCATTACTACGACCGCTACCTGGCCGGAGAGCTGACGTTCAACGAACAACGCCTGCTCCGGGGGCGGGCAGCCTTGGGGCACTTCGGGGTTGAGCTGGCAGACGGCGAGGAATCGCACCACTGGCTCACGGCCTACATGGAGAAGCAGCCCGCCTACGTGAAGCCGTTCCCCGATGTGCTGCCCCTCCTGGATGTCCTGGACAGTGCCGGCGTCCCCTACGGTGCGGTCAGCAACAACGTCCATGACTACCAGCGGGCCAAGCTCGACACCGCCGGCCTGGAACGGGTGACCCACCTGGTGGGTACGGACACCCTTGGCGTGGCCAAGCCGGATCCCGCAATGTACCTCGAAGGGGTCCGGCTCCTTGGTACTGCCCCCGGCGAAACGCTCTATGTGGGTGACAACCGGCTGCTGGACGCGGAAGGCTCGACGGCGGCCGGCCTGCTGGGTGTCTGGCTCAACCGTATGGGTGAGGTTGTGGAGGGCTTCGAGGGCAGCATGGTGGCGTCCCTTGAGGAACTGCTGAAATAACCGGCCCGCCGGAACCGCCGCCCTGTTTGAAGGGCGGCGGTTCCGGCGTTTTTTGCTTCTGCTGTCAGGCGGCCCGCAGTCCCGAGGCACGCCGGCGGAGGAGCAGGTAGGCTGCGACGGCGGCAGCCACCAGCAGTGCGACCAGCACCAGCGCGATTGCAGGGTTGTCCAGCCACGACGACGGCGACACGCCGGCCACCTTCGTGTGCAGTTCCTGCGTACCCGCAGCGATTCTTGCGTTGCCGTCCGCCAGCTTGCCGGCGCCATCGGCGAGTTCGCCCGAACCGTCGTCCAGCTTGCCGTTGCCTTCGGCCAGCTGTCCCGTTCCTTCGGCGAGGCGGGCGGACCCCGATTCCAGTTGGCCCGTTCCACTGCTGAGCTTGACGGTGCCGTCGGAGAGGGCTTCCGTCCCCGCGAGCAGGCCCGGGCTTGCCGGGTCGCCGCTGCCGTTGATTCCCGCGCTGAGCCTGGTGGTTCCGTCCTGGAGGTTGTTGGCTGCATAAATCAGGCCCGGATGGTCGGGGTCGCCCGGCACTCCGTCCATTCCCACCCGGATTTTCGCGGTGCCCTCGGCCAGCATCGACGTACCCAGCACCACGCCGGGGTTCTGCGGGTCCGTCGCATTGAGCTTTTCCGCCAAGGTGGCGAAGCCTGCCTTCAGCCGTCCCGCGCCGTCGTTCAATGCGCTGGCTCCCGCGTTCAGCTGGCCGGTTCCGGCCTTCACCTGCCCGGCGCCTTCGTTCAGGGCCGCGGCGCCGTCGTTCAGTTTCGCTGCACCGGCATCAAGCTGCGCCGCGCCGGCATAGGCCCTCCGGCCGCCGTCGGCCAGTTTGGCAATCTGGTCCTTGATCACCGCAAGGGGCACCAGGCCCTGGGGCCCGTTCGCGGCCGCCTCAAGCTGGTCCAGTCCCTGGCTGAGCGCGGCGAGCCCGTCACCCTTGGCGGGATCATTGCCGGCGCCCGGGTAACCCTTAAGCTGCCCTGCTCCTGCTGCAAGCTGGCCCGTGCCGTTCTTCAATGCCGCAGTCCCGGCGCTGAGGCTGGTGGCGCCGGCGTCCAGCTGCCCGGCCCCGGCAGCGAGCTGGCCCGTGCCCTTTGCGAGCTGACCCGCGCCGTCAGCGAGATTGTCCGTTGCGTTTCCGGAAGCCGTTGGGGTGAGGGCGGCGGAAAGAGCGACGGCGCCGGCCTGAAGCTTCCGTGCGCCGTCGTCCACCTGGTAGACGCCCGGGACGAGTTTGTTCAGGACGTCATCCTGCAGCTTGGTGGTACCGGCGTGCAGCTTGTCCACTCCCGGTGCCAACTGGTCCCGGACTCCCGAGAAGATTTTGCCGGCACCAGACTGCAGGGCCACCGCCCCGGCATTCAGTTCGCTGCTGCCGTCCTTGACCTTGGCTGAGCCGTCCTTCACCTGCATGGCGCCCTTGTTGGCGGCGCCGGCACCCTCCGCCAGCCGGCCCGACCCGTCCTTGAGCTGGTTGGCTCCCGCGGCGGCTTGCTCCGCTCCGTCTATCAGCTGGGCCGCCCCGTTGGAGATCTTGCCCGTGAGGTAGGTGTAGAAGGCAAGAAAAAGAGCCAGCAGCAGGGACAGGGCAATGATTGCGATGGACTGGGACCGGGGTTTGGGCCTGGTTGCGGCGATGGTTTCTGTGCGGGTTGTCAACGCTGACACTTCCTAACTTTCCGCCGGACGACGCTGCCCGGTGGTGTATACCGTTGGTTGGTAAGGGTTCCCGTTTCCTCGTGGGTGCCCGGTCAACAGGGCGGGGCGTTGTTACCGATGGGTAACTTACTCGAGGGTAACCACACGACTCATGGGCGGGCAAGGGTTTGAGGGAATCCGTCCACGCAGCGGCGGCTCCGCGCCCCCTGTGGCGCCGATTTGTGCCAGCCGAAAGTCTCGGGTAAAGTAATTTCTCGTGCTGAGGCGCACGGAGCAGGGAAAACACCCTGAAAACCGGCCCCAAAGTATCATTGGGATATGGTGTAATTGGCAACACTACGGTTTCTGGTACCGTCATTCTAGGTTCGAGTCCTGGTATCCCAGCTCTGTTTTGACGGCTGGTTTCAGCTGAAATGCAGTAGGTTTCCACTCGGTTCGCCGATTTGAAACCACAGCAAAGTGTGTGAAATACTCACTGAGCTTGAGCAGCGGAGACGCTGCCGGAAGTGCACGGCCCCATCGTATAGCGGCCTAGTACGCTGCCCTCTCACGGCGGTAACGCGGGTTCGAATCCCGCTGGGGTCACCATCGGAATGGTCCCGGGCAACAGCCCGGGACCATTTTTGTTTGCCCTTGAAACGCACCATCACCTCCTGCAGGACGTCCGGTAAGTCGTGGTGGGGACTCCCGGGCTGCCACCGACGCGCCGTGTCAGCCCCGGAACAGTACTCAGCTGGCATGATGTTGCTGTGACCTCCCCCAACGAGCACGGCCGCCCCGCCCAGCCCTTACCGCACGCCATGGCGGCAGTAACGCTGCTGGAGGAGATCCGCGGCGGCCTGGACGAGGTCATGCTGCCGCTCGCCCTGCCGTCGGCAGAGCAGGCACGCCGTGAAACGTCGGCCGCAAGAGCGCAGCTGGACGACTACATCCTCCCGCGGTACCGCAGCCTTGACGCCCCCTTGCTCGCCGTCGTCGGCGGTTCCACGGGCGCCGGCAAATCCACCCTGGTGAACGGGCTCGTGGGGCACCCCGTCACGCGTGCCGGTGCCATCCGGCCCACAACCCGCCAGCCCATCCTGCTGCACAACCCAGCCGAGGCAACCTGGTTTGAAGGGCAGCGGGTGCTGCCCGGGTTGAGCCGGATCCGCGGGACCCTCGCCGGCAGCCCCGCGCCGGCCGCTGCCATGCCGGAGCCGCGGGAGGTCTCGTCGCTGGTGCTGCTGGCCGATCCCGCGGTACCCGCGGGCATCGCCCTCCTGGACGCCCCGGACGTTGACTCCATTTCCGACCAGAACCGCGTCCTCGCCGGGCAACTGCTGGCCGCGGCTGACTTGTGGGTGTTTGTCACCACAGCCAACCGGTACGCGGACGCCGTGCCCTGGAAGCTCCTCCTGGACGCCGCAGGGCGCGACATCACGGTGGCCGTCGTGCTGGACCGCGTGCCGGGCGGGTGCCGAGGCGGAGGTGAGTCAGGACCTCCGGGGCCTGCTCAACCGCGAGGGGCTCGCCGGGAGCCGGCTGTTCATCATCGCCGAAACCGTCCTGGACGAGCACGGCATGCTGCCGCCGGGCACGGTCAATGAGCTGCGGGACTGGCTCGGTTCCCTGGCCGCTGATGCTGCCGGCCGGGCCGACGTCGCGCGACGGACCCTGAACGGGACCGTCCGCGCCTTGGCCCACCGGATCCCGGAGATCGCTGCTGCAGTCCGTGAGCAGGAGCTGGCAGCCGTGCGGCTCGAGGCTGACGCCGTGGCGGCCTACGGGGACGCAGTCACACGGATCCTCGAGGCGACCCGTGACGGAGCACTCCTGCGTGGCGAAGTGTTGGCCCGGTGGCAGGACTTTGTGGGCACCGGCGAATTCTTCCGCGCACTCGAGCAGAACGTGGGCCGCTTCAGGGACCGGCTCGGGGCTTTCTTCCGCGGTGAACCGGCTCCGGCTGTGCGGGTTGAAGCGGCCATAGAGACCGGTCTGCAGGCCGTCATTGTCGACGAGGCAGCCAACGCCGCGGAGGACACCGACCAGCGGTGGCGGTCGGATCCTGCGGGACGGCAGTTGCTGGGTACGGACGACCTGTCCGGGGCGACGCCAGGGTTTGCCGAACGGGCAGCAGCGGAAATCCGGGCCTGGCAGGAAGCCTTGATGGAGCTGATCAGTACGGAAGGCCAGGGAAAGCGGACCCAGGCCCGGTGGCTGTCCTTCGGCATCAACGGCCTCGGTGCGGCGCTGATGATTGTGGTGTTCTCGACGACGGCGGGCCTGACCGGACTGGAGATCGGTGTGGCAGGTGGTACCGCCGTCGTGGGCCAGCGCCTGCTGGAAGCAGTGTTCGGCGAGGACGCCGTGCGGCGCATGGCCGACAAAGCGCGGGAAGACCTGGCCGTGCGCTGCCGGGAACTGCTGGTGGAGGAACAGCAGAAGTTCCTGCAGCGGCTGCCGGAAGGGAATCCTGCCCTTGCGCAACGGCTTGCTGCGCAGGCCGAAGAGTTGACCCGGCTGGCGGAGAAGGCGTGAGCCGGCACAGCGGGGCGCGGCAGTCTTCCCGGCTGGATGGCCGGCTGCAGGCGCTCGAGGATGCCCGGGAACTGGGGGAGGGCGTCCTGCCGGAGCAGGCGCTGCAGGAAGCGTTCGATGTCATGGAGCGCGCAAGTTCCCGCCGTTCATTGTCCGGTGATCACACGGTGGTGGGGTTCTTCGGGGCGACGGGCAGCGGCAAGTCCTCCCTCTTCAACGCGGTCAGTGGCGCGGAGATCGCGACGGCGGCCGCCCGCCGTCCGACAACATCCGAACCACTCGCGGGTGTTTGGGGAGCAGCTGGCAGCGAAGCCCTCCTCGACTGGCTGGAGGTGGGAAACCGGCATCACGCCGCGCCGGTGGACGGCTTCGCCGATGAACAGACCGGACTGATCCTGCTGGATCTGCCTGACTTCGACTCCACCCATGCCGCCAACCGTGAAGTCGTGCAGCGGATGGTGGGCATGGTGGACGTCCTGGTGTGGGTGCTTGACCCGCAAAAATATGCCGATGCGGCGGTCCACAACGGATTCCTGGCACCGCTCGCGTCCCACGGGGCCGTCACGCTTGTGGTCCTGAACCAGGTGGACCGGCTGCCGGAACGCGATGTGCAGCCGGTGCTCGACTCGCTGCACGCGATCCTCGCCGGTGAAGGACTGGGGCAGGTGCGGGTACTCGCTTCATCTGCAGTGACAGGGGCAGGGATAGGGGAAGTACGCGCGGCGATCCGGAAAGCGGCTGTCCAGCGCCAGGCCCAGTCCCGGCGGCTGGAGGCGGATGTCACCAAGGCGGCGGAGGACCTGTGGCGTGCGTCCGGGGACGGCGAGGCTGCAGGGGTGCGTTCTGCCGCCAGGACGCGGTTGGCGGACGAACTCGCTGTGGCAGCAAACGTTCCTGCCGTGGTGCGTGCCGTTGGCCAGTCCTACCGGCTGGAGTCGGTGCGGCGTACCGGGTGGCCCGTGACCCGCTGGCTTTCCAGGTTCCGGGTGGATCCCCTGAGACGCCTCAATCTCCGCAGCAATTCTCCGGCCGGGTTGAACAGGACCTCGCTGCCGCCCGCGGGGGCGCCGGAGCGGGCCCGGACGGACGCTGCTGTGAGGGAATTCGCAGACACGGCCAGCGCCGGGGCGCCGGGCCCGTGGCGGGCGGCGATCCGGGGGGCCGCCAGGGCAGGCCGGGACCGCCTGCCCGATGCGCTGGACCAGGCCATCGCCGGAACGGACCTCGGAGCGAACCGCAAGGCGTGGTGGTGGGCTGCGTTCAACGTGGTGCAGTGGCTGGCGCTGCTGACAGTGCTGGGCGGGCTGGGGTGGCTCGGCGTGCTGGCGGGCCTGGGTTACCTCCAGCTGCCCGTTCCGGAGGTGCCTCGCACGGAGGGCTGGCCCGTGCCCACCCTGATGATTGTCTTCGGCGTGGTGCTGGGGATCTTCCTTGCCGTCACCGGCCGCTTCATCGCCGCGGGGGCCGCCAGGGCACGGGCTGCAAGGGCACGACGGCGGCTCAACGGTGCCGTTGCTGCGGCAGCCCAGGAGTTGGTGGTGGAACCAGTTGAAAAGGAGATTGCCAGGCTGGCAGCCTTCAACAAGGCACTGAAGAAAGCAGGGCAGGGATAGGATCTGCTGGTTAGCCTGCGGAGAGGGCGGCCGCGGCGTCACGGACCTTGAGCAGGGTACGCAGGTTGCGCGTGGTGGTGGCAGCCTTGAACTTCGTCTTCGCACTGATCTTGCTGAAGGGGCTCGCCAGGGTTCCGCCCGCGGGGGCCAGCCAGGCAAGCGCCTCCGGGCCCAGCCGCTTTTGTTCCTGGTCCTCCAGGGCCGACCCGGCCGCCTCCAGTTCATCGAGGACGGCGGCGTCCGAGGAGATGGTGATGTAGGTGTGGGTGGACTTGTCGTCGTCCGGATAGGGGCAGGCGTCCACCAGCTGGGCCACCCTCACGGCGTCCAGGACCACTACCCACGCTTCATACCCGAAGGCGGCACGGAGGCACTTTTCGCACTCCTGCTTGACGGCGGCCGCGTCCAGGCTGCTGGAGAGCACGACGTTTCCGCTGGCCAGCAGGGTCTTTGCGTCCGGGAAACCGCAGGTCTTCAGGGCGTCCCGAAGGTCCGCCATCCGGATATTGATCCCGCCAACATTGATGCCCCGGAGGAACACTGCATAGCCGCCCATGGGCACAGCCTAGCGGCCGGAGCCCCCGCGGGACCGGAAGGGACTAGTCGTTGTTCTTGCGCAGGGCCTCGGTCAGGATGCGCCCCGCGTTGCAGACCACTTCGGCATGCAGGCGCCCGGGCTGGCGGGTCAGCCGCTCGATGGGGCCGGATATGGAGACGGCGGCAATCACCCTGCCGGACGGTCCCCGCACCGGTGCCGACACGGAGGCGACCCCCGGCTCGCGCTCGCCCAGGCTCTGTCCCCAGCCCCGCCGTCGTACTCCTGCCAGGACGGTGGGCGTGAAGCGGGCCGACTGCAGGCCCTCAAGGAGCCGGTCGTGGTCCTCCCAGGCGAGCAGCACCTGGGCGGCGGAGCCGGCCTTCATGGAAAGCTGCGTGCCGACGGGGATGGTGTCGCGCAGGCCGATGGGACGCTCGGCGGACGCGACGCACACGCGCCAGTCACCCTGCCGGCGGAAGATCTGTGCGCTTTCCCCGGTCGCGTCGCGCAACTGCATGAGCACGGGGCCGGCGGAGGCGATCAGGCGGTCCTCGCCGGCGGCTGAGGCAAGCTCAACGAGCCTGCTGCCGAGCACGAAGCGGCCCTGGATGTCGCGGCTGACCAGGCGGTGGTGGACCAGTGCCAAAGCGAGGCGGTGGACGGTGGGCCGGGCAAGTCCGGTGGCGGCTACGAGCTGCGCCAGCGTGGTGGGGCCGGCTTCAAGGGCATCAAGCACCTGGGCTGCTTTATCAATGACACCGACTCCACTAGAATTGTCCATGTAATGATATTGCCGTCTCAATATCTGAGATGCAAATCTTTCGGCTGGCGCAGTGCGGAGCCGTCCTGATTCAGTTGGACTAATCAGCCAAACATGCAGTGAAGGGAGATGGCCATGGCAAAGACATTGGCCGAGAAAGTCTGGGACGCACACGTGGTGCGCAAAGGTGACGGCGATGGTGCCAACGCCCAGCCGGACCTTCTCTACATCGACCTCCACCTGGTCCACGAAGTCACGTCCCCGCAGGCATTCGAAGGCCTGCGGCTGGCCGGGCGCAAGCTGCGCCGGCCGGACCTGACCATTGCCACCGAGGACCACAACACCCCCACCCTGGACATCGACAAGCCTATTGCCGATCTCACCAGCCGCACCCAGATCCAGACCCTGCGCAACAATTGCGCGGAGTTCGGCGTCCGGCTGCACAGCCTGGGCGACGCCGAGCAGGGCATTGTCCACGTGGTGGGCCCCCAGCTGGGCCTCACCCAGCCCGGCATGACGGTTGTCTGCGGCGACTCGCACACCTCCACCCATGGCGCCTTCGGTGCCCTGGCCATGGGCATCGGCACCTCCGAGGTGGAGCACGTGATGGCCACCCAGACGCTTTCGCTGAAGCCGTTCAAGACCATGGCCATCAACGTGGAAGGCAGCCTGCGCCCGGGCGTTACCGCCAAGGACATAATCCTCGCCGTGATCGCCAAGATCGGCACCGGCGGCGGCCAGGGCTACGTCCTGGAGTACCGCGGCTCCGCGATCCGCGCCCTGTCCATGGAAGCGCGCATGACCATCTGCAACATGTCCATCGAGGCCGGCGCCCGGGCAGGCATGGTGGCCCCGGACGAAACCACGTACGCGTTTATGTTGGGCCGCCCCCACGCACCGGAAGGTGCGGACTGGGATGCCGCCGTCGAGTACTGGAACACGCTGAGGACCGACGACGACGCCGTGTTCGACGCTCAGGTGGACCTGGATGCCAACACGCTGGAGCCGTTCGTCACCTGGGGCACCAACCCCGGCCAGGGCGTGTCCCTGTCCGGGGCCGTTCCTTCGCCGGAGGACTTCGGTGACGAGAACGCGAAGGCGGCCGCGGAACGCGCCCTGCAGTACATGGGACTCGAAGCCGGCACGCCCATGAAGGACATCCGCGTGGACACCGTCTTCCTGGGTTCCTGCACCAACTCGCGGATCGAGGACCTGCGCGCCGCGGCGGACATCATCCGCGGCCGGGAAAAAGACCCGCAGGTCCGGATGCTGGTGGTGCCCGGTTCGGCACGCGTCAGGCTCGAAGCCGAAGCAGAGGGACTGGACCGCGTGTTCAAGGACTTCGGGGCCGAATGGCGCTTTGCCGGCTGCTCCATGTGCCTGGGCATGAACCCGGACCAGCTGGAGCCGGGGGAGCGGTGTGCTTCAACGTCCAACCGCAACTTCGAAGGACGCCAGGGCAAGGGCGGCCGCACCCACCTGGTCTCCCCGGTGGTGGCGGCAGCCACGGCAGTGCGTGGCACGCTCAGTTCGCCGTCGGACCTTGAACCGGCCCCCGAACCCGCCGCCATCCGCATCGACGCAGCCTAGGACATCATCATGGAAAAGTTCACCAAGCACACCGGCGTCGGCGTCCCGCTGCGCCAGAGCAACGTCGACACCGACCAGATCATCCCCGCGGTGTACCTCAAGCGCATTACCCGGACCGGCTTCGAGGACGCCCTCTTCTCCGCCTGGCGCAAGGACCCCTCCTTCATCCTGAACCAGGAGCCCTACAACGCCGGGTCCGTACTGGTGGCCGGCCCCGATTTCGGTACGGGCTCCTCCCGAGAGCACGCTGTCTGGGCGCTGAAGGATTACGGCTTCAAGGCCGTGCTGTCCTCCCGCTTCGCGGACATCTTCCGTGGAAACTCGGGCAAGCAGGGGCTGCTGGCCGCGGAGGTGGCCCAGGACGACATCGAGCTCATCTGGAAGGAACTCGAAAACGCTCCGGGGACCCAGGTCACGGTGGACCTTGAGTCCAAGACCGTGGTCTGCGGGAACATCGTGGCACCGTTCGACATCGACGACTACACCCGCTGGCGGCTCCTGGAAGGCCTGGACGACATCGGGCTGACCCTGCAGCACGAGGGGGACATCACGGCCTATGAGGCGACCCGTCCGGCGTTCAAGCCCAAGACCCTGCCGGCCAGGCTTTCCTAGCTCCCGTGCACCATCCCGGCGGCAGGGGCGGGCCGGGTGAATGTCCCGCCACGCCCCGCCGCCCGTGTCCCCTTATTTCGGTTCGGTAACGCGACCTCCTATGCTTGGTTGGAGCCTTTGCAAGGTTTTGGGGGCTAGTGATCGTGAGGAAACCGGTATATGAGTAGTGTTCTGACAATCCGCGGCGGTGTCCCGCTTACAGGCCGCGTCCGCGTCCGTGGGGCAAAGAATCTTGTCCCCAAGGCAATGGTGGCGGCGTTGCTGGGCAACGAACCCTCGGTGTTGCGGAACGTGCCGGAGATCAAGGACGTGGAGGTAGTCACCTCCCTGCTGCAGCTGCACGGCGTAACCGTGGAGAAGGATCCCGTCAACGGTGACCTCACCCTCGATCCCAAGGCTGCCAAGACGGCGCCGAGTACCGCGATCGATGCCCATGCCGGTGACTCCCGCATCCCCATCCTGCTGTGCGGGCCGCTGATCCACGCGATCGGCGAAGCCTTCATTCCGGACCTGGGCGGCTGCAAGATCGGTGACCGTCCCATCGACTACCACCTGGATGTCCTGCGCCAGTTCGGCGCCGTCGTGGAGAAACGCCCCGGCGGCATCCACATCTCGGCACCCAAGGGCCTGCACGGCGCCAAGATCTCGTTGCCGTACCCGTCCGTGGGTGCCACCGAGCAGGTCCTGCTGAGCGCCGCCCGTGCCGAAGGCATCACGGAGCTTTCCGGCGCGGCCACCGAACCGGAAATCATCGACCTGATCGCCGTGCTGCAGAAGATGGGCGCCATCATCAGCGTGCAGACGGACCGCACCATCCGCATCGAGGGCGTCCGCGACCTCGGCGGCTACAACCACCGTGCGCTCTCGGACCGCAACGAATCGGCATCCTGGGCTTCCGCCGCGCTGGTGACCCGCGGCGACATCTTCGTTGAAGGCGCGTCCCAGCGGGACATGATGACGTTCCTGAACACCTACCGGAAGGTGGGCGGCGGAATGGACATCGGCGAGGACGGCATCCGGTTCTACCACAAGGGTGGAAAGCTGAACCCGCTGGTCCTCGAGACGGATGTCCACCCCGGGTTCATGACGGACTGGCAGCAGCCGCTCGTGGTGGCGCTGACCCAGGCCGAAGGCGTTTCCATCGTCCACGAGACGGTGTACGAAAACCGTTTCGGCTTCACCGATGCCCTGATCCGTATGGGGGCCAGCATCCAGGTGCACCGGGAGTGCCTGGGCAGCGTGCCGTGCCGGTTCGGCCAGCGCAACTTCCTGCACTCAGCGGTGATTTCCGGGCCCACGCAGCTGAAGGGTACGGACATCGACGTGCCCGACCTGCGCGGCGGGTTCAGCCACCTGATTGCCGCCCTGGCCGCCACCGGGACCTCGCGGGTCACCGGGATCGACATCATCAACCGGGGGTACGAGCGGTTCACGGAAAAGCTCGCCGGCCTGGGTGCCGATTTCGACATCACCACCACGAAGTAGCGCGGACCGTGAAGGAATCTGCCAAGAGCAGGGTCACGTTTGTGTTCATCGCCGCCATCGCCCGGCCGCTGCTGAACCTTATGATGTCCAAGACGTGGGAAGGCACCGAAAAACTTCCCGCAGGCGGCTTCATTGCCGCCCCCAACCACTGCACCGAGATCGACCCACTGGTTGTGGGGCACATGCTCTACAACCACAAGCGGGCCCCGCGCTTCCTGGCCAAGGCCGCGCTGTTCAAGGTCCCCGGCTTTGGCGCGCTCCTGCGGGCCACCAAGCAGGTGCCGGTGGAGCGCTCGACGGCGGGAGCGAACCGATCGCTGCAGGTGGCCCAGGAGATTGTGGCTGAGGGCGGGGCCATTATCATCTACCCGGAGGGCACGCTGACACGCGACCCGGGGCTTTGGCCGATGAAGGGGCACACCGGCGCGGCCCGGCTGGCCCTCGAGGGCGGTATCCCGGTGGTGCCAATCGCCCACTGGGGTGCGCACGAGGTGTTCCCCCGGTACGGCAAGCGGCTCCACCTGTTCCCGCGGAAGCACTCCCGCGTGGTGGTGGGAGATCCGGTGGACCTGAGCGCATTCAGCGGCCGGCCCCTGGACAAGGCCACCCTGGCCGAGGCCACCGAAGTGATCATGGATGCGATCACGGAATTGCTGGCAGGTCTGCGTGGTGAGCAGCCTCCTGCGGAACGCTGGGACCCGGCCAAGCAGCAGCAGGCCAAGCATGGACGGTTCGTTGAACGCGGACAGCAGCCCGGCTCAGGAACGGAAGCTCCGTGACCGGTGATGCAAAGCCGCTAGCGGCCCGCACCGTGGCCGTCCTCGGTGCAGGATCCTGGGGGACAACCTTCGCGAAAATTCTCGCAGACGCCGCTACGGCCACCGGCACGCCCCGGGACATCAGGCTGTGGGGCAGGCGCGCCGAAGTGGTGGAGGAGATCAACAGCAGCCATCGCAACAGCGACTACCTCAAGGACATCCTCCTGCCGGGGAGCATCACGGCGTCCACCGACGTCCGCGAGGTGCTGGCAGGAGCGGAGCTTGTGGTGGTGGCCGTTCCGGCCCAGTCCCTGCGCCCGCAACTGCAGGAATGGAAGGGCATGATCGCTCCCGGAGCTGTTGTGGTCTCCCTGATGAAGGGGCTGGAGCTGGGGACGGACGCCCGGATGAGCGAAGTCCTCGGCCAGGAACTGGACCTGCCGCTGGAACGCATCGCCGTTGTCTCCGGACCCAACCTCGCCATGGAAATTGCCCGGGAGGAGCCGACGGCATCAGTGGTGGCCTGTACCGATTCGGCCACGGCCGGCTGGCTCGCCAGGAGCTGTACCGCCCCCTACTTCCGGCCCTACACCACGGCAGATGTGGTCGGCGTCGAAATCGGCGGCATCGTCAAGAACGTGATCGCGCTGGCGGTGGGCATTTGCGAGGGCAAGCAGATGGGCGACAACACCAAGGCCTCGGTGATCACCCGGGGGCTCGCGGAAACGTCCCGCCTCGCCTTGGCACTCGGCGGCGAGGCGAAGACCATGGCCGGGCTCGCCGGGCTTGGCGACCTCGTGGCAACCTGCTCGTCCGCGCTGTCCCGCAACCACACCGCCGGAAGGCTGCTGGGCGAGGGCCTGACGCTGGAGGAGGTGGGCCGCAAGATGACCCAGACAGCCGAAGGCATCAAATCCGGCCAGGCCGTCCATGATCTCGCCGGCAAGCTCGGCGTCGAAATGCCCATCACTGCCGCCGTCGTCGCGGTACTGGCAGGCAAGCTGTCCGTTGACCAACTGGGGCCGGTTCTGCTGTCCCGGGATTTGAAACCTGAAGGCGATTACTGACCATGTCCCAAGACACACCCACCACAGGGGAAACCGCCACGACCCGGAAACCGCGGGTAGCAGTGCTTTTCGGCGGCCGCTCCAGCGAGCATGCCGTGAGCTGCGTTACCGCAGCAGGTGTGCTGGGCGCGATCAACAAGGACAAGTACGAGGTGATCCCCATCGGGATTGCCAAGACCGGCCAGTGGGTTCTCGCGCCGGCTGAAACGGCCCAGTGGTCGCTTGCCGGATCATCCCTCCCCGAAGTTGTACCGTCGCCGCAGACCGTCACCCTGGCCGAGATCGGCGGGGAACACCAGCTGATCGTGGCATCGCCCAATCAGGTTCCGCAGGAACTCGGCGCCGTGGATGTCGTCTTCCCGCTGCTGCACGGCCCCTTCGGCGAGGACGGCACCATCCAGGGACTCCTTGAGCTCTCTGACACCCGATACGTCGGCGCCGGGGTCCTGGCGTCGGCCGTCGGCATGGACAAGCACTACATGAAGGTGGTCTTCGAAGCCGCCGGGCTCCGTGTGGGCCCATACGTTGCCGTGACCGACAGGCAGTGGCGCAGGGACCCTGAATCCGTCCGTAAGCAGGTTGACCGGCTGGGGTTC
The DNA here is from genome assembly GCF_030816485.1 of Arthrobacter sp. B1I2. NCBI lineage: Bacteria > Bacillati > Actinomycetota > Actinomycetes > Micrococcales > Micrococcaceae > Arthrobacter > Arthrobacter sp. B1I2. Next base: position 2,813,076 of record NZ_JAUSYC010000001.1, read on the forward strand.
CCCGTTTTCGTCAAACCCGCCCGTGCCGGCTCGTCGATGGGGATCTCCAAGGTCGACTCGCTTGATGACCTGGACGCCGCCATCGAAGAAGCCCGCCGCCACGACCTCAAGCTGGTGATCGAAGCCGGCATCGTCGGCCGCGAAATCGAGTGCGCCGTCCTGGAAGGCAGGGGCACCGATGCGCCCCGGACCTCAATGCCCGGCGAAATCTCCGTATCCGGCGGAAGCCACGAGTTCTACGACTTCAACGCCAAATACGTCGAGGATGATGCCGCAGCCCTGAGCTGCCCTGCAGACATCCCGGCGGAAGCGATCTCCCGGGTCCGCGAGCTGGCCGCCGCCGCGTTCGACGCCGTGGGCGCTGAGGGCCTGAGCCGCGTGGACTTCTTCTATACACCCGAGGGTGAGCTGATCATCAACGAGATCAACACCATGCCCGGCTTCACGCCCAAGAGCATGTACCCGCAGATGTGGGCAGCCTCAGGGCTGGGCTACGCGGACCTGATCGACGAACTGATCCACCTGGCCCTGAGCCGCAAAACCGGACTCCGCTGATCCCCACCGGCACCCTAACCTCGCTTCGCTTCGGCCAGGGAACCCTGCCGGCGTGGGCCCACCACCGGCACCCTAACCTCGCTTCGCTTCGGCCAGGGAACCCTGCCGGCGTGGGCCCACCACCGGCACCCTAACCTCGCTTCGCTCCGGCCAGGGAACCCTGCCGGCGTGGGCCCACCACCGGCACCTGGTGGTTCGGTCGAAAAGCTACTGGCTTTTCGGCAGGTTCTGCAGGTCTTCCTGGCCCACGCAGTTCCGCGAGGACGGCACCTTGCCCGCTGCTGCGGCGAGGTCCGCGAGTACCGTGGCGGAGCTGATCTTGTCCGGGTCCATCAGGATTTCCGTGGCCGGTTCCCGCCCGTAGGTGGTCAGCGTCCACACCGGGTTGCCTTCCTTGATGACCCAGTCGATGCCGTTGACGGTGACGCAGCGGTCCGTCGTCGGCCCCGGCACATTGACGCCGCAGCGGAGGATGACAAGCGAGGGGTCGCCCCAGGCGGCGGTGGCCTGGCTGTTGGTCTTCCGCAGTTTCGAATCGCCGATGGCATCCGGCAAGGCCACCATCATCGGCGCGCACATCGGGTTGGCCGCGTCCTTGGCGGCGGTGACGTCCACTGCGGGGGAGCAGGCAGTCAAGGAGAGCGCGGCGATTCCCCCAACCATCGCCGCCCTGGCGGCGCGGGCGGACAGGGGCAGTTGGGGATGGTGCATGCTTCCAGCCTATCGCCGTCGCCGTCCGCACCCGGACACGATGTCTGCCGGGCGCGGTAGCGTAGTGGCGTGCCTGAAGACCTCCGTAACCGCGTTGACCGCCAGCCCACCGTCGCCGGCCTTTCCGAAGCCGATCTGCTGGCCCGGATCTTTCCGCGCCTCCGGATGGAGGGCGGCCACGCTTCGAGCACGCTGCTGGGGCCCGGGGATGACGCGGCCGTCGTCGCAGCCCCGGACGGGAAGACCGTCATCAGCATCGACACCCAGGTGCAGGACCAGGATTTCCGGCTCGTGTGGCCCAATGGCTACCGCACCACCGGGTTCGACGTCGGCTGGAAGGCTGCGGCGCAGAACCTCAGCGATATCAACGCCATGGGCGCAAACGCAACGTCCATGGTGGTCAGCCTCACCCTCCCCATTGACACGCCCGTCAGGTGGGTGGAGGACCTGGCGGACGGATTGACAGCCGGAATCCGCAACCTCGGGGCAACCCGCTGTTCGGTAGCCGGCGGGGACCTGGGCCGCGGCACGGAAATCTCAGTGACAGTGGCAGTGCTGGGAACGCTCGACGGCGGCCGGCCAGTCCTCCGGTCCGGCGCGCAGCCCGGAGATATCCTGGCGCTGGCAGGAACAGCCGGCCATGCCGCGGCCGGCCTGGCCCTGCTTGAGTCGGACATCGCCGTGGACAGCCTCAACCCGGCGGAACGTGTCTTCGTGGACCTGCAGTGCCGTCCGCGTCCGCCGCTGGATGCCGGCCCGGCGGCCCGGGCGGCCGGTGCCACAGCGATGCTGGACGTCTCCGACGGACTGCTGCGCGACGGGAACCGGCTGGCCGCGGCCAGCAATGTCGGTATCGCCCTCGATCCCGTCCGCTTGGCCCAGTTGGCGGATCTCCTGTCCCCGGCATCGGCCCTGCTGGGCGGTGATGCAGGGCAGTGGGTACTCGGCGGCGGCGAGGATCACGGGCTGCTGGCCACATTCCCTGACAGCGTTCAGCTGCCACCCGGATTCACTGCGATAGGCTCGATACATGCACTCGGTACCGACGAAGGCCCGGGCGTCCTGATAGCGGGCCGGGCCGCGGACACCGGGGGATGGGATCACTTTGCACACTAAGGTTGCTGCCAACGCGCTGGCGATGAAGAGGTGGCTGGGCAAGGCTGAAACAGCCCTGGGAAACCACAGCGACCGGCTCAACGCCATCAACATCTTCCCGGTGGCTGACGGTGATACCGGCACCAACCTGTACCTCACTGTCCGCGCTGCCGCCCGGTCCCTGGTGCTGAGCGAGGACCAGCCGGCCCCGGTAGACGTCGGGGAAGTCCTTGCCGTGGCCGGGCAGGCCGCAATGGAGGAGGCCAGGGGGAACTCCGGGACGCTTTTCTCCGTGTTTCTCTGCGCTGCCGCCGAGCCCCTGGCCGGCCACACCCGGTTGACGTCCGCCCTCCTGTCGGCAGCGCTGAACCGCGCCCAGATCCGCGCATGGTCCGCACTGAGTGATCCCGTTCCGGGCACCATGCTTTCGGTCATGGAAGCGGCCGCCCGCGCCGCCGCCGCCGTCGACGCCACCCAGGACGGCGACGACAGCAACCATGCGTTGGGCCTCGCCCTCGACGCCGCGGTGGAGGGCGCGCTGGCCGCCGTGATCCACACCGAGGAGCAGCTCGATCTGCTGCAGTCCGCCCGGGTGGTGGATGCAGGCGGCGTGGGCATGCTGCTGATCCTCGACTGCCTCCGCTCCGCGGTCCTGGGCCAGGAACTGCAGAGCGAACTCCTCGACGGCCTGCACGGCTACGACGTCTCCGATCCCCACATCCACACCTCCATGCCGGACGACGATGGGGTGGAAGTGATGTGCACCATCACCCTTTCGCCCCTTAACGCCGCCACCCTCCGCCAGCGGCTGGACGAGATCGGCCAGTCCGTCATCATGAGCCAGGTGGGCAACGGTCCGGATCCTGAAGGCAACTACCGGTGGCGGGTACACGTGCACGTCCCGGACCCCGACCCCGCTGTGCAAATCATCCGGTCCCTGGGTGAGCCGTCCCAGATCAGCATCAGTGAGCTGGCGCTTCCCCGGGACCCGGACGTGGAAAAGGTGAACACCGCCGGGCATGAACGCTGAGCTGGATCTGGCCCTGGAGCGCCGGATTGGAAAGCGCTCCGCCGCCGTCATTGAGAAACACCTCGGCATCGACACCGTCGAAGGCCTTCTGAACTACTTTCCCCGCCGTTACCTGATGCGGGGCGAGCTGACCCCCATCAGCGAGCTCCCGCTTAACGAAGAAGTCACCCTCATTGCCCGGGTGCTGTCCAGCAGCACCCGGCATATGCAGGCACGGCGCGGGACCATCACCGACGTCATAGTTTCCGATGACGACGGGCAGCAAGGGCTCCGGCTGGTGGGTGGCACGGACTACCGCGGCAGAGTGCCTGGGACCCTCAAGATCAGCTTTTTTAACGGCTACAAGGCAAAAGCCGAACTCCTGCAGGGACGCCGGGCCCTGTTCTCAGGAAAGGTCACCAGCTTCAAAGGCCAGCTGGGCCTCACCAACCCGGACTTCCAGCTCCTGGACGATGACCCCTTCGTCCAAGGCAGCGGGGACCCCGAAAAGCTCGCAGCCATGCCCATCCCCGTGTACCCGGCAACAGCCAAGCTACCCAGCTGGAGGATCCAGAAGGTAGTGGGCACCCTGCTCGAAACCGTGGACCTCGACTCGCTGCCCGACCCCCTTCCGCCCCCCGTCGCCGCGAGGGAAGCCTTCCTGCCAGTTGCGGACGCGTACCGGCTCATCCATGCGCCCGAAACCGCTGCCGACTGGAAACACGCCCGGGACCGGTTCCGGTACCAGGAAGCCCTGGTGCTGCAGTCCGCGCTTGCCCGGCGGCGGGCCCAGCTCGCCGCCGAGGAAGCCACCGCCCGGCGCCCCGTCACCGACGGTATCCTGGCCGCCTTCGACCAGAACCTGCCGTTTACGCTCACGGCCGGCCAGGCCGCAGTCGGCAGGACCCTCGCCGCGGAGCTGGCACAGGCCGCCCCCATGAACCGTCTGCTCCAGGGCGAAGTGGGCTCCGGGAAGACCGTGGTGGCGCTGCGGGCCATGCTGCAGGTGATCGACGCCGGGGGCCAGGCTGCGCTCCTGGCCCCCACCGAAGTGCTCGCCGCCCAGCACTACGACTCCATCCGCCGCACCCTGGGCGTGCTTTCCGGCGACGGACTGCTGGGCGGGCTGGCAGGAGGCAACGGGCCTTCCGTGCAGGTCACGCTGCTGACCGGGTCCATGCCCACGGCGGCGCGGAAACAAGCCATGCTGGACGCAGCCTCAGGGACCGCAGGGATCATCATCGGCACCCATGCGCTGCTCAGCGACAACGTCTCTTTCTACGACCTCGGCCTGATCGTGGTGGACGAGCAGCACCGCTTCGGCGTGGAACAACGCGATGCCCTGCGCGCAAAGGCCCGGAAGCCGCCGCACCTGCTGGTCATGACCGCCACCCCCATTCCCCGCACCGTGGCCATGACCGTCTTTGGCGACCTTGAAACCTCCACCCTCGACGAACTGCCAAAGGGGCGGGCGCCGATCAGCACCCATCTCGTGGGCCTTGCGGAGAATCCCGGCTGGGCGGGGCGGATCTGGGCTCGTGCCAGGGGAGGAGATCGACGCCGGCCACCAGGTGTACGTGGTCTGTCCCAAGATCGGAACAGACGACGACGGCGACTTCAGTCCGGGGGAGGCGGCGCCTCCGGGCATGGAAGGGGAGGAGACGCGGGAGCTCGCGTCCGTCACCGCCGTCGTGGACCATCTGCTCGCCGAGCCGTCGCTGGCCGGGGTGCCGCTGGCTCCCCTCCACGGCCGGCAGGACCCGGAGCTGAAGACGGACACCATGGCCGGGTTCACCGCCAACCGCATCAAGCTGCTCGTCTCCACCACCGTGATCGAGGTGGGGGTGGATGTCCACAACGCCACCTTGATGGTCATCCTCGACGCCGACAGGTTCGGGATTTCCCAGTTGCACCAGCTGCGCGGCCGCGTGGGCCGCGGTGGCCTGCCGGGTACCTGCCTGCTGGTCACCGCCCTTGAACCCGGCCACCCAAGCCGGCGGCGGCTGGAGGCCGTGGCCGCCACCACTGACGGTTTTGTCCTCTCGCAGGAAGACCTCAAGCTGCGGCGTGAGGGCGATATCCTGGGCGCTTCCCAGTCCGGCGGAAGGTCAACGCTGAAACTGCTGCGGGTCCTCGAACACGAAGACGTGATTGCCCGCGCGAGGGAAGACGCCCAGGCAATTGTTGGCGGCGACCCAATGCTGTCCGGCCACCCGGAACTCGCCGATGCCATCGAGAAGTACCTCAACCCCGAGAAGGAGGCGTTCCTTGAACGCGGTTAGCAACAGAAGCGCACCGGGCGCCGGCGGATCGTGGTGGGCGCGGTGACCCGGATTATCGCCGGTGCAGGTGGCGGCACGCCGCTGGCGGCGGTCCCGGGGTCCTTGACCAGGCCCACCACAGACAGGGTGAAGGAAGCGCTGTTCTCCCGCCTCGAAGCCTTCGACGTCATTGCGGGCGCCCGGGTGCTGGATCTCTATGCCGGTTCGGGTGCCCTGGGGGTGGAAAGCGGCAGCAGGGGAGCGCAGACAGTGGACCTGGTGGAGTCCGACGCCAAGGCCAGCGCCGTGTGCCAGCGCAACGCCGACCTCATCAACGGCGTGCTGGGCCGCAAAGCCGTCACGGTTCACCGCTCCAAGGTTGAGCCTTTCCTGGACCGGTCCGCAGAATCCGCCGTCTGGGACCTGGTGTTCCTGGATCCGCCGTATCCGTTGGAGGATCCCGCACTGTCAGCGGTGCTGCGGAAGCTCGCCGTGCACCTGGTCCCGGGCGCCGTTGTGGTGGTGGAACGCTCCTCGCGCTCCCCGGAACCAGAGTGGCCGGACGGGATGACGAGGTTCGCCGAGAAGAAGTACGGGGAGACCCGGTTGTGGTTCGCCGAGCCGTTCGTGCCCGACGCGATCGCTGCCGATGACCTGGCTGACGCTGCCGGGCCCGACGCCCCTGGGGCCTAGCTGTCCTGGCTGGAGAACGGGTCCAGATCCACTCCCGCCACGACACGCGCAGGGTGCGGACCCCGTGCGGTCAGCTCAGCCGTCCAGGATTCCGGCCAGGGGCCCTGCGTCCCTGCCAGGATGATGTTGCCCGGATACCTGCCCTCGAACATGCCCGCTTCCGCAAAGGCCGCCACGTCAGCCATGGCCTCCCGCATCGCCGCCACCTGGCTCCTGACCAGGGTGAGGGCCGCTTCGTCGCCCACATTGACGATCAGCAGTCCGTTCGGGCGCAAACGTTCCCTGGCCTCGCGGTAGAAGCCGCTGGTGGCGATGTGGGCGGGCGCGTCCGGGCCGGAAAAGATGTCCAGGATCACGACGTCGAACGTGAGGCCGGGATCGAGCGCACCGAGTGCCTGGCGGGCGTCGCCGATGATGGTGGTCAGGTCCGTTCCCTCGGGCATGGGGAGGTGCCGGAGGACAAAGTCCAGCAGCTCACGTTCCAGCTCAACCGCGTACTGGGTTGAACCGGAGCGTGTGGCCTGGATGTACCGGGCCAGCGTCAGGGCCCCTGCTCCCAGGTGGAGGGCCCTGACCGGTTCGCCGCGGGGTGCAGCCAGATCCACCAGGTGTCCGATCCTGCGGAGGTACTCGTAAAAGATGTCCTCCGGCCGGTCAAGGTTGACGTGGGACTGCTCGGCACCACCGATGCTGAGCACATAGCCCCCGTCAGTAAACGAATCGGCTTCGATGGTGGCGTGCTGGCCCGTGGTGCGCAGGAACCGGCTGAAGGGCCCGCCGCTTCGGCCGGGCATCAGAGCCGGCTGCGCAGGGTGGCCAGCCTCGCCGCAGCCTCTTCGAGGACTTCCGTCTTCTTGCAGAAGGCAAACCGGAGCAGGCTTCGCGTCCGTTCCGCTCCTTCCGGATGGCAGAAGACCGGAACGGGGATGGCGGCGACACCCACCAGCGCCGGCAGGCGGCGGGCAAGGTCCAGGGCGTCTGTTATGCCCAGCGGCGCGGTGTCCACATTGACGAAGTAGGTTCCCTGCGGCGTGAAAACCTCGAAGCCCGCAGCCCTGAGCCCGGCACTGAGAATGTCGCGCTTCTGCTCCAGGGCAGAGGCGATACCGGTATAGAAGCTGTCAGGCAGGGCCAGGCCTGAGGCGATCGCCGCCTGAAAAGGAGTGCCTGAGCTGTAGGTGAGGAACTGCTTCACCGTGCGGACGGCGGCAACCAGTTCCTCGGGCCCGGTCAGCCAGCCGATCTTCCACCCGGTCAGGGAAAACGTCTTTCCGGCAGAGGAAATGGTGATGGTGCGTTCCGCGGCGCGGGGAAGCGTGGCCACGGGAGTATGGCTTACCCCGAAGGTGAGGTGCTCGTACACCTCGTCCGTGATGATGATGCTGCCGTGCTTCTCCGCAAGGTCCACCACCCGCTGCAGGACGGCAGGCGGAAAAACCGCGCCGGTGGGATTGTGCGGATTGTTCAGCAGTACCAGGCGTGTCCGCTCACTGAAGGCGGCCTCCAGTGCCGCCGGGTCCGGCATGAAGTCCGGGGCGGCCAGCGGCACGGTGACGTGGGAGGCGCCGGAGAGTCCAATGACCGCGCCGTAGGAGTCGTAGAATGGCTCGAACGTCAGGACCTCATCACCCGGCCCTGAGAAGGCCAGGATAGAAGCGGCGATGCCTTCGGTGGCCCCGGTGGTGATGATGACCTCGGTTGCCGGGTCCGGCACCAGCCCGTAAAAGCGTTCCTGGTGTGCCGCCACGGCCTCACGGAGTTCGGGGAGGCCCTTGCCCGGCGCGTACTGGTTCGCCCCGGCAGCGATGGCCGCACGCGCTGCCTCCCGGATTTCGGCCGGGCCGTCCTCATCGGGGAAGCCCTGTCCCAGGTTGATGGCGCCGGTCTGGACGGCCAGGGTGGTCATCTCTTCGAAGATGGTGACACCCAGGCCGCCATCCGGCGCCAGGAGGTTGGCGCCGAGCGCGGTGCGCTGCCAGGGGGCAGGTGCCAGGGGGGTGGAAAGTTCCCGTGGAGGATGCATCCAGTCATGGTATCCCGGCCTTTCCATGGGGTAGGTTCGGAGCATGAGACGCGCTGTGTGCCCCGGATCCTTCGACCCCATCCACAACGGCCATCTCGAAGTAATCGCACGGGCCGCCGGGCTTTTCGACGAGGTCATTGTGGCCGTCTCCACCAACTACGCCAAGAAGTACATGTTCAGCCTGGAGGAGCGGCTGGAGATGGCGCGCGAAACCCTGGCGTTGCTCAAGGGCATCGTGGTGGAGCCGGTGGGTGAGGGGCTCCTGGCGGAGTACTGCCGCCAGCGGGGCGTGTCTGCCATCGTCAAGGGGCTCCGGTCGTCGTCGGACTTTGATTACGAGCTTCCCATGGCCACCATGAACAGGCAGTTGAGCGGGGTGGAGACTGTCTTCCTCCCGGCCGAGGCCCGCTACGTCCACCTGTCCTCCACCTTGATCAAAGAGGTGTCTTCCCTGGGCGGCAGCGTGTCGGACTATGTGCCCCGGTCGGTGCACCGCCGAATGGTTTCCGGCGAGCCTTCGCCGGATCAGCAGCCAAAGCGGTAAGCTGGATCGGTACTTCGGCGCTGCGTCCTGCCGGTTTGAGTCACCATGGCTCTTCAGGCTAGGATGGTACGTCGGTCATATGTTCAACAGGAGTTCTCATTAACAGAGATGCTGGTTCGCCCCTGGCGTTCGACGTCAAGGACCTCGGGCGCAGCCCGGGAAGCATGCGGACACTGAAGGAACATGTACCCGCACCGGGTGATCTTGGTGTGGCGCTCATTGGTGTTCAGGAAGGCTCGGATGTCGAGCTGGACCTGAGGCTGGAGGCCGTACACGAAGGAATTCTGGTATCAGGAACCGTTCTTGCCGAAGTTACCGGCGAATGCGGCCGATGCCTGGATCCCCTTGCGTATGACCTTGAGGTCAATGTGCAAGAACTTTTCTTCTACGAGGGCGCTCAGCTTTCGGACGGAGAAGAAGATGAAGAGCAACGTCGAGTCGAGCACGATGTAATCGATCTTGAACCGGTGTTGCGGGACGCGGTTGTCACCAATCTGCCGTTCCAGCCGGTGTGCCGGGAAGACTGCCAGGGCCTTTGCTCCGAATGCGGAGCTCGCCTGGAAGACGAGCCGGGGCACCACCACGAGGTCCTGGATCCTCGCTGGGCTGCCCTAGCTGATATGGCTAAGCCTGACCGGCAAAATTGATTTGTACGTGTTTGTCTAGAGAGAAATGAGTTAGCCGTGGCTGTTCCCAAGCGGAAAATGTCTCGCTCGAATACCCGCGCCCGCCGCTCGCAGTGGAAGGCGACCGCCCCCCACCTGGTGAAGACCGTTGAAAACGGCCAGGTCACCTACAGCCTGCCGCACCAGGCAAAGGTCGTTACCGACTCTGCTGGCACTGCGCTGTTCCTTGAGTACAAGGGCCGCAAGGTCGCTGACGTCTAATCGGCCCAACAGGCTGACTGATGTCTTCAACTGAAGAGCTTCTGAAGCGTCTCGGTGTCACTATTGACGCCGGGACGCTTCGTCTTGCGCTTACCCACCGTTCCTACGCGTACGAGAACGGCGGCATACCCACCAACGAGCGGCTTGAGTTCCTGGGTGACTCCATCCTGGGATTCTCCGTAACCGATGCCCTTTACCGGGACAACCCGGACCTGCCCGAAGGCGAACTCGCCAAGCGCCGGTCCGCCGTCGTCAGTACCCGGGCACTGGCCGGCATCGGACGCAGCCTGGGCATTGGTGAGTACATCTACCTGGGGCAGGGCGAAAAGCTCACCCACGGCAAAAACAAGGCCTCCATCCTCGCGGACACCATGGAGGCCCTGATCGGGGCAACTTACGTCTCCAACGACATTGAAACTGCGCGCCAGCTGGTCATGCGGCTGATCGGTCCGCTGCTGAAGGACGCCGCCGCCCTGGGGGCCGGGACCGACTGGAAGACCAGCATCCAGGAACTTGCAGCCAGCCGGCAGCTGGGAAGCATCCACTACGCAGTGGATGGCTCCGGCCCGGACCATGCCCGCACCTTCACTGCGGTACTGAACATTGGCGGCACGGCCTACGGCAGGGGCTCCGGCCACTCCAAAAAGGAAGCCGAACAGGAAGCCGCGGCAGATGCCTGGCGGGTACTTTCCGGGGCTGAAGCCCAGGCTGCCGCCAGCACCTCCGCGGGCCCCGTAGCTGCCAAGTAGCGCTCCGTGCCTGAACTGCCCGAGGTCGAAGTAGTGCGCCGAGGCCTGGTCAACTGGGTCCGCGGCAGGACCATCCGCGCCGTGGAAGTCCTCGATCCACGCTCCATCCGGCGCCATGCCCTCGGCGCGGGGGACTTCATCGGAAACCTTGAAGGCGCTACCGTGTCCGACGTCGTGCGCCGCGGCAAGTTCCTCTGGATGCCGTTGCTGGACGGCACGGCTGCCGCAGACAACCAGGACACCCCCCGCCTGCCGGAAGTGGCGCTCATGGCGCATCTGGGCATGAGCGGGCAGCTGTTGATGCAGGGCCCCGGCGTTCCCGATGAAAAACACCTGAAAATCCGGTTCCGGCTCAGTCCCCGGGACGGCATGCCGGACCAGCTGCGGTTCGTGGACCAGCGGATCTTCGGCGGCCTCTTCGTCACCGCATTGGTACCCACGGACGACGGCGGCCCGGGCGGCCTCGCGGAGACTCCCCTCCCGCTGATCGCAGGGGAGGCGGCACACATTGCGCGCGATCCCCTGGATCCCTCCTTCTCCTTCGACCTCTTCTACCAGCGCCTGCGAAAGCGCAGGACCGGACTGAAGCGGGCACTGCTGGACCAGGGGCTGGTCTCCGGGATCGGAAACATCTACGCCGACGAAGCCCTGTGGCGTGCCCGGCTGCATTACGCCCGGCCCACTGACACCCTCCGCCGGGGCGAGGCCCGGCGTGTCCTCGACAGCGCCCGCGAGGTAATGCTGGATGCCCTGGCAGCAGGGGGAACCAGCTTCGATTCCCTGTACGTGAACGTCAACGGTGCCTCAGGCTACTTCGACCGGTCCCTCAACGCCTACGGCCGCCAGGGCGAGCCGTGCAAGCGGTGCGCGGCAGCAGGAATCCACGCCGTCATCCGCCGCGAGCAGTTCATGAACCGTTCGTCCCACACCTGCCCGGTGTGCCAGCCGCGGCCGCGCAACGGCCGCTGGTAGCGCCAGCCGGTCCAGCCGCAGCATGTGGCTCAGCGGGAGCCGTAGTGCGCTGCCAGCCGGGCCAGGCCTTCGTCGATCGACACCGCCGGGGTCCAGTCGAGGAGCCTCCGGGTCTCGCGCTGGTCGAACCAGTGCGCCGTGGACAGCTGCTCGGCAAGGAACCTGGTCATGGGCGGTTCGTCCCGCTTCCCAAAGGTGAGCCACGCCCGTTCCACCACGGATCCCGCAATGCGGGCAAGCCGTCCCGGCACGGACCACGACGGCGCGGGCACGCCACCGGCAGCGCAGATGCCTGCGATCAGCTCGCCCACCGGCCGCGGCTCCCCATTGCTGACAACCAGCGCCCTGCCGTGGATGTGGTTGATGCGCTCCAGCGCCGCAACAATCGCTGACGCAGCGTTGTCCACGTATGTGGTGTCGATCAGCGCAGCGCCCGCATCCAGCAGCGGCAGCCGGCGCCGGGCCGCCCGCGCCAGCACACGTTCCACCAGCTGGGTGTCCCCGGGGCCCCAGACCACGTGCGGCCGCACGGCAGCGACACGGAAGTCGGGTGCGTCCGAGGCGAGGGCCAGCAGTTCCGCCTGGGCCTTGGTACGGGAGTAGTCCCCGTGGGCATGCTCCGGGTCCGCCGGCTCTGCCCCCAGGCCGGCGATGGCGGCGCCCGAGTTGGCCACCGACGGGGAGGAGACAAAAACCACGTCCCGCACCCCGGCCTCGCGGGCGGCAAGGAGCAGGCGCCGGGTGCCCTGGACGTTCACCTCGTCAAACTCTGCGGCACGGCCGGTGAAGGAGACTTTGGCTGCCAGGTGGATGACTGCTTCGGCGCCCCCAACGGCATCCCTGACTGCCGCATCGTCGGTGAGGGAGCCGCAGTGGTCCGCCGCGCCGTCGACCCCTGAGGCACGCCGCTGGAAGGTGCTGACCTGGTGGCCCTTGCGCACCAGGAGTGCCGCGACTTCCCGGCCCAGCAGGCCGCTTGCACCCGTGACCAGGACTTTCATGGCATCCCCGGGCGGCCGCCGGCCAGTACGGAGGCAGCCCATCGGGACAAGCGCGCCCGGTCAATCTTTGCGTTGTGGCGGATGTCGGTGGGCTGCGCGGGAACAACCAGGACCGCCGCCACGGACACGCCTGCACTGCGGGCTGCTTCCCGGACCTTTCCGGCCAGTTCCGTGCCCGCGGGGCCGGCTTTGCCGGCCGGCGGGACGGTTTCGACGACGGCGGTAACGGCCTGGGTCCCTGCCGGTCCCACGCCCACGACAGCGGCCATGCCTACCCCGGCCCGGCGTTCAATGGCCTGTTCGGCGCCCACCGGGGTCACAACCGCACCGGGCACGGTGATCACGTGCGCAAGGCGCCCTTCCACCCACAGCCGTCCGGCGGCGTCGAAGTGGCCCACGTCGCCGGTACGGTGCCATCCTGGCACGCCGGCGCTCACCTCTTCGGTCAGCCAGAGCCGGTCGTAGGCCTCCTTGACGTGTGGAGCACTGACCAGGATTTCTCCTGCGACGCCTGCCTCCGTGACAGGAGTGGACCCGGGTGCTGTACCGTCCGCAGCCAGGGGGATGACGGCTACCCGGGTGCCGTGGACGGGCCGGCCCACGCAGACGCCGTTGCCGGCCCCGGGCATTGTTCCGGAGTCGGCGTCGGCTTCGGCGGCCCGGATTTGTTCGAGGCTGATGTCCGTGACCGGCAGGGCTTCCGTCATGCCGTAGGGCGTGTGCAGCGAGGCGCCGGGCAGCAGCCGGTGCACCTCTGCAAGGAGCGGTTCCGGAACCGGAGCGCCGGCGGAAAGCAGCAGTTCAACCCGTTTCAAAGCTGCGGTGCCCTCCGCGGTGAGGCCGCCGCTGGTGGCAACGACATTGCGCAGGGCCGCCGGGGACGCGAAGACAACCGTGGCCCCGACGGCCGCCGCGGCGTCCGCGAGGGCACGCGCCGTCAGCGTGCGGGGCGCCGTGACGTCCATGGCCGGTGTCACGGATACGGTTCCCAGTGCCGGCCCCAGCAAAGCGAAGGGCGCGAAACCCGCCACCAGCCGGTGGCCGGGATGGATCCCGAAAGTTTCGGCCACGGTGTCCCGCATGGCGGCGAGCTGCCGGTGTGTGTACAGCACGCCCTTGGCAGGACCGGTGGAGCCAGAGGTAAAGAGCACGGCCGCGGGGGAGTCCGGGTCCGGGCAGTACCCTGTGCCGCCCTTGACGGAACCTTCTGCCTGATGCCGTGCGCCGGCCTTGGCGAGGGCGGCGAGGGAGGTTTCCACCCCGAGGACACGCCGGCGGGTGGCAGGCAGGTCGCGTACGCTGATACGTCTGGCCGCCCAGCCCAGGGCGCGGGCAGCAGCAAGTGCCTTGTCGATGCCAATCAGGAAATCGGGAGTGGCGCCCTTGACGGCACGGCTCAGTCCCCTGGTCCCCAGGCCGGCATCGGCCACCACCACCACCGCTCCCAGCCGCAGGCAGGCGTACAGGGCTACGGTCAGGTCAACGCCGGGCGGAACCATGAGGCTCACGCGGCTGCCGGGCCCCACCCCGGCCCCGCGCAGGCCGGCGGCAAGGTTGAAGACGCTGGTTTCCAGCTGCTTCCAGGTAAGCGAGCGCGCTACAGTGCCGTCCGCTGCCATTTCGGCGACGGCGGTTTCACCTTCGGCGGGTCCCGCCGCCAGTTCCGCGAGGACCGCCCAAAGAGGCTGGAAACCGTCGAGGGCCGATGGCTGCGAAGCGCCGTGCCCGGGCGCGGGCGAACCGTTGCCGCCGCCCGTGACTCGCCCGGCCAGCCAGTCGAAAACGGCCGGTGCCACGTTCCGGTCTTCCGCGAGCAGGTGTCCGGCGCCCTCGTAGCGGTGCACGTCAGCGTGCGGTAGGCGGGTGATGAGGTCCTTCAGGTAGCGGTCCGAAAAGATCGGGTCGCGCGGGCCCCACAGCATCAGGGCAGGGACATCCAGGCTGCGCACGCCTTCCGCTACGCCGGTGAGCGCAGCAAAGCTGGGATGCGAAGCATCAACGGGAATGTCCGCAACAAAGTTTCCCACCCCCGCACGCCGTAACGCTCCGCGGTAGGGGGCCATGTATGCGTTCCGGATATCCGCAGGCAGCGGCGGATGCGCCAGCGAATGCGTCACCCGCAGGAAAGCGTCGGAGGTGGTGGTTCCCCACTTGTGCAGGGCAGGGTGCAGGGCAAGGCGCAAAGCCGGGGGAATGGACGAGCCCGCAGGCTGGTTTACGGCCGTGTTGGTGAGTACCACGCCCGCCAGCTGGTGTTGATGGGCCAGCGCCCAGCCCAGGCTGACCACCCCGCCCCAGTCGTGGCCCACTGAGACGACCGGTCCCTCCAGGGCCAGTGCGTCGGTCAGATCGCCTAGGTCGTTAATCCTGTCAGCCAGCCGGCGGAAGGTGCCGGTGCGCTCGGAGAAGCCCATGTTCAGTTGGTCCACGGCAACCACCCGCCACGGATGCGCGGGGTCGGATCCGGCGGCCAGCAGGCTCCGCCACAGGTAGGACCAGGTGGGGTTGCCGTGCACGCACAGCAGGGTTCCGGCGGGGGCCAGGCCGCGGCGGGAGAGTTCTCCGCCGTTGTCCAGCAGGTGCCAGCGGCGCACCGTCCCCGGTGCATCGGCGCCCGACGTGGAGGCAACGTCGACTTCGCGTGACCACTGGGGGTCGACGCCCGGCCAGTCCGCGATCACCAAACGATTTCCAGCATTGCGGTGTTCAGGCCGGAACCCACACCCATGCACAGGACCCGGTCCCCGGTTCCCAGGGACTGCGACTCGGCCGCGAGCGTCATGGGAAGCGATGCGGGCCCCACGTTGCCCCAGTACGGGAAGGTGATAGGCACCTTGTCCGGGTCCAGGTCGATCGCGTCGATGATGGCCTGGGTGTAGGCGTTGCTGACCTGGTGCGTGACGTAGCGGTCCATGGCCGACCAGTCCCACTCGGGCTGCGCTTCATGCCACGCATCGACGACGAGCCGGAGGCCGCCGTCGAGCAGTCCTTTCGTGTCGGTGTGCATGCCGTCGATGCCGCCCACGCACAATTCGTGGTGCTCCGTGCCCGCGCGCATCACTCCGCCCACCACCCGGTGCGCACCGGGGTGTTCGTCGGCCGGACCCAGGACGGCGGCAGCAGCTCCGGACCCCAGCGTCAGCGTGGCGAACTCCCGGTTGAAGTCGTCGCGCGTGGTTTCCGGCCGCTGCAACCGGGCCAGGGTGGCCTCCTGCGTCAGCTGGGCATCCTCGCCGTTGACAATGACGGCGTACCTGATCTGCCCCGAGTCGATCATGTTCGCTGCCAAGGTCAGGGCGTTCACGAATCCAAGGCAGGCGTTGGCAAGGTCGAAGTTCATGGCCGACGACGGCAGGCCGAGGCCGTGGTGGATCTTTACCGCCACGGACGGTTCCAGGTTGCGCCGCGTGACCGAGGTGTTGATCAGCAGGCCGACGTCGGACGCTTCGATGCCTGCCTCGGCCAGAGCCTTGGCGCCCGCTTCCACCGCGGCGTCGTCGAACGATGTTCCGGGGGCCCACCAGCGGCGGTGCGTGATGCCCGCAACGCGCTCCAGCAGCCGTGGCGGAAACTTCAGCCGCTTCAGGGTGGATGCCAGGTGGCGGTCGAAGTCCGTGGAGCTCACAATCCTCGGAGCCTCGACGCTGCTCACCGAGAGCAGCGCGGTGTTGCTGTGGCGGAAGGTTGCATTACCTGCCAATTCAAGCCCCTCTTCGTTTCCGTCCTGCATTCATGCGGTGACTGTACCCACATCAACGCAGGCTCAAGAGCTTAACTATGCCTTTGCCGGGCTGGAACATGCATATCCGGCGGTGGCGACGGCATCGGCAAGGGGGTGCTGCTGCGGGGAAATGTCGGTTCTGCCCAGTAGATTGGAGGGAGCCGGTTCCAGCAAAGTGCCCCACCCCCGCTCCAGGAGACCAGAAAAGCCTTGCACCTCAAAAGCCTCACCGTCCGGGGGTTCAAGTCCTTTGCGTCTGCCACCACCTTCGACTTCGAACCCGGCGTCACCGCCGTCGTGGGTCCCAACGGATCCGGCAAGTCCAATGTGGTGGACGCCCTGGCCTGGGTCATGGGCGAGCAGGGGGCCAAGACCCTCCGCGGCGGCAAGATGGAGGACGTCATTTTTGCCGGGACGTCCGGGCGGCCGCCGCTGGGACGTGCCCACGTTTCGCTGACCATCGACAACACCGACGGCGCCCTGCCGATTGAATACAGCGAAGTGACCATTTCCCGGACATTGTTCCGCACAGGTGGATCCGAGTACGCCATCAACGGTGCCGGCTGCCGGCTGCTTGATATCCAGGAACTGCTCTCCGACTCCGGGCTGGGCCGGGAAATGCACGTCATCGTGGGCCAGGGCCAGCTGGACCGCGTGCTTCACGCCACCCCGGAGGACCGCCGCGGCTTCATCGAGGAGGCGGCAGGGATCCTCAAGCACCGCCGCCGCAAGGAACGGACGGTCCGGAAGCTGGAGGCCATGCAGGCCAACCTCCAGCGCCTTACCGACCTCACCGGGGAGATCCGGCGCCAGCTCACGCCCCTTGGCAAGCAGGCGGAGGTGGCCCGCCGTGCCCAGCGCGTCCAGTTCGACGTCCGGGACGCCCGTGCCCGGCTTCTTGCCGATGACCTGGTCCAGCTGCAGCAGGCGCTGGAGCAGGACGTGGCGGACGAGGCAGCGCTCAAGGCCCGCCGGACCGCCGTCGAGCAGGAACTCGAAGCAGGGCGCAGGCAGCAGGCAGCGCTGGAGCAGCTGGCGGCCGAGGCCACGCCCCGGCTCAACGCGGCGCGGGACACCTGGTACCGGCTGTCCACCGCGCGTGAGCGGCTCCGGTCGCTGGGCTCACTGGCCACCGAACGCAGCCGGCTGCTGGGTTCCGACGATGCCGCGCCGGCCTCCGGACGGGACCCCGAACAGCTTGAGCGCCAGGCTGCCAGGGTGCGGCAGGAGCTGGCCGGGCTTGAACAGGACATCCAGGCCAGGCGCAGCACCCTGGACGCGGCCAGCGCGGCCAAAGCCGAGGCAGAGCAGGCCGCACAGGCCGAGGACCGGCGGCTGACGGCCCAACTTCGGGCCGCAGCGGACCGGCGGGAGGGCCTGGCCCGCCTGGCCGGACAAGTAGCAGCCGCCAGGTCCCGGGTGGAGTCCGCGCAGGCGGAACTGGGCCGGCTGCGGGAATCCCTCGCCGCCGGAACGGAACGCCGTGCCCGTGCCCAGGCCGAGTTCACGGCACTGGAAAACCAGGTGGCCGGCGTGGAAGAGGGGGAAGAATCCCTCGACGCCGACTACGAGGCCGCCAGTGAAGCGCTGGACGCGGTGCTTCAGGAGATCGCCGACCTCAAGGCGGCCGTCAATGAGGGCGTCCGCAAGCGGGATGCCCTCGCCGCGCGGCTCGACGCGCTGAAGCTCGGCCTTGACCGCAAGGACGGCGCCAGGCACGTGCTGGAGTCGGGGCTGCCGGGAGTGCTGGGAAGCCTCGCTGCCGGGATCACGGTGCAGGGCGGCTATGAGGCGGCAATCGCCGCCGCCCTGGGGGAGGCCTCCGACGCAGTCCTGGTCAAGGATGCGGACACGGCGGCCGCGGTCCTGCAAGTGCTCAAGGACGACGACGCCGGGCGGGCGTCGCTGCTCCTCGCATCGGCGGCCGGAGACCACCGGGGGGACGCTGCCACGACGCAGTCGGTTGAAAGAGTGCCGCTGCCCGCGGGAGCGGAATGGGCCGACGCCCTGGTCGACGGACCTTCTGATCACATCCCGCTGGTCCGGCACCTGCTTTCCGGAACCGCCGTCGTCACCGGCATTGACGCTGCGGCCTCGCTCGTGGCTTCACAGCCCGGGCTCACGGCCGTCACCCGCGAGGGGGACGTGTTCACTGCCGTATCCGTCGCCGGCGGCTCGGCCAAGGCGCCGTCCCTCCTGGAGGTGCAGGCGGCAGTGGACGACGCCGGCCGGAGCCTTTCGGCGGTCACGGCAGACCTGGAGCGGAACAGGTTCGCCCTGGCCGCCGCCAAGGCCCGGCGCGCAGGGGCGCAGGAGGAAGCGGACGCGGCCCTGGACAAGCTGCACGATTCCGATGCCCGCCTGGCCGCCGTGGCTGAACGCCTGGGCCACCTCAACTCGGTTCTGCGCAGCGCCGTCGGCGAGAGTGAGCGGCTGGCAGCGTCCCTGGCACGGGCCGGGGAGAACGTTGCGGCGGAGGAGGAAGCGCTCGCTGCCATCACCGCCCGCCTGGCCGCCGCCCAGGAAGCTCCCGTTGAAGAGGAGCCCTCCACAGACCAGCGGGACGCCCTGGCGCAGGCCGCCTCCGCCGCCCGTGCAGCCGAGGTGGAAGCGCGGTTGTCCCTGCGCAGTGCCGAAGAGCAGCTGGTGGCCACCCGCAACCGGGTGGAATCCCTGGAACGCGCCGCCGCCACCGAGCGCCGCGCCCGGGAGGAAGCCGCCCAGCGTGCCCGGCGCCGCCGCATCCAGGCCAGGCGTGCAGCCGCCGTTTCCGCCGGGGTGGAACAGGCGCTGGCCTACGTGGACGTCTCCGTGGACCTTGCCCGGCATGAACGGGACCTTGCCGAGGAAAACCGCGAACAGCGTGACCGTGGGCTGCGGGACGTCCGGGAAGCGAACGATGCCCTGGCCCGGGAACTCGCCGACCTCACGGACAACGTGCACCGGGACGAGCTGGCCCGGGCCCAGCAGCGGGCCAGGATCGAGGCGGTGGAATCCCGCTCCGTGGATGAACTGGGCATCACCCCCGAAGCGCTGGTCGCAGAGTTCGGGCCCCATATCCCGGTTCCCTTGCCGGCTGAGGAATCCGGCGACAAGTGGGCGGCACTGCGGGCCCCTGTAGATGCCAGCGGGGAAGAGGTCAGGCAAGGGAAGCCCTACGTCCGGCAGGAACAGGAGAAGCGGCTGCGGAAGGCCGAGCGCGACCTCGCCAGCCTGGGCAAGGTCAACCCACTGGCGCTGGAGGAATTCGCGGCGCTGGAGGAGCGGCACCAGTTCCTCAGCACCCAGCTCGAGGACCTGAAGGCCAGCCGCCGGGACCTGCTGGACATCATCAAGGAAGTGGATGACCGGGTCCAGCGTGTCTTCGCCGAGGCGTTCGAGGACACCCAGGCCCAGTTCGTCCGGGTTTTTGAGCGGCTCTTTCCCGGCGGCGAAGGCCGCCTGGTCCTCACAGACCCTGCGGACATGCTCACCACAGGCATTGAGGTGGAGGCCCGTCCCGCGGGCAAGAAGATCAAGCGGCTGTCCCTGCTCTCCGGCGGCGAGCGGTCCCTGACCGCCGTGGCGCTGCTGGTGGCCATCTTCAAGGCGCGGCCCTCGCCGTTCTACGTCATGGACGAAGTGGAGGCGGCACTGGACGACACCAACCTCGGCCGGCTGATCACCATTTTCGAAGAGCTCCGGGAATCCAGCCAGCTCATCGTCATCACCCACCAGAAGCGGACCATGGAAGTGGCAGACGCGCTGTACGGCGTGACCATGAGGGGCGACGGCGTCTCCACCGTCATCAGCCAGCGCCTGGGGGCGGAGGTTTAGCAGCAGGCGGCAGCCCAAAGGTGCAGGTCAGGGGCAGGTCAGGGCAGATCGCCGGCAGGTCACCGGCGCCGGGGGCGCCGGAACCCGGCGGGCCGTTTGTGAGAAGCTAGGGGAGTGAATGACATCCTTCCCATTGTCCTGTCCATTCTTGCTGCGCTGGTGGTCATCGGCGGTCTGATTCCGGTGCTGCTTAAGACGCGGAGGAACATCACCAAGTACCCCGGCACCCGGGATGCCAACGATCCGGAGGTCCGCTCCGGCGGGAGCACCGCGGTGGCGGACAGGGATGGAACCCTCGAGCGGAAGGCCCCCGGCTACGCCGACCTCGACGGGCTGGATACCGCAACGGTTCCGGATGACGCCGCCGGGCTGGAAACCATCCCCGTCGAAACCCCGCTCCCTGTCGCTGGCCGCCTCACCCGCCTTCGTGAACGGCTGGTGCGCTCCAACAACATCATGGGCAAGGGCCTGCTGGCACTGCTTTCCAGCGACCGGATCGACGAGGGCGTCTGGGACGAGGTTGAAGAGACCCTCCTGCTCGCGGACCTGGGAACTGAGCCCACCATGCAGCTGGTGGATGCCCTGCGGGAACGGGTCAAGGTGCTGGGCACCCGGACCCCGGAACACGTCAAGACCATGCTCCGCGAGGAACTGATCAAGCTTGTGGACCCCACCATGGACCGCAGCCTGAACGTCACGCGCCATGCGGACAAACCCGCCGTGATGATGGTGGTGGGCGTGAACGGCGTGGGCAAGACCACCACAGTGGGCAAGCTGGCACGGGTGCTGGTGGCCGAGGACAAGGACGTCCTGCTGGGCGCCGCGGACACGTTCCGCGCCGCAGCGGCGGAACAGTTGGCCACGTGGGGGCAGCGCGTGGGCGTACCGACCGTGAAGTCGGATATCGACGGCGCCGACCCCGCCTCCGTTGCCTACGAGGCCGTGAAGGCAGGCATTGAGCAGGAAGTGGACGTCGTCATGATCGACACCGCCGGGCGCCTGCAGAACAAGGTGGGCCTGATGGACGAACTGGGCAAGGTCAAGCGCGTGGTGGAGAAACTGGCCGACGTGGATGAGGTCCTGCTGGTGCTGGATGCCACCACGGGCCAGAACGGCCTGAACCAGGCACGGGTCTTCTCAGAGGTGGTCAACATCACCGGCATCGTCCTGACCAAGCTGGACGGGACTGCCAAGGGCGGCATCGTCGTCGCCATCCAAAAGACCCTTGGCGTGCCCGTCAAGCTCATTGGCCTGGGCGAAGGTGCCGACGACCTGGCCCCGTTCGACCCCGAGGGCTTTGTCGACGCCCTGCTGAACTAGCAGGGAAGCGCGGCCGGGAGGCCCGCCCTCGGTGGCTAGCCAGCCCGCAGTGTTTCGCGGGTGGGCAGCCAGCCGATTGCGGCCAGGAGCATGATGCCCCCGGTCACCCCGAAAGCCCAGCCGAAGCCCAGCCGGTCCGCGAGCAGTCCGGCGGCGATCGGACCAACGATCGCTCCGACGTCGGACGTCATCTGGTAGGCGGCCAGCACCTTGCCGCCCGAGCGTCCGTTGCCAATGACATCGGCCACGGCGGCCTGCTGGGCGGGGCCGAAGAGCCCGGACCCGACGCCGGCAAGCGCTGACGCCGCAAGGAACCAGGGCAGCTCGGAGGCAATGCCGATCGCCGCAGTTGATAAGGCTGCCACCAGCAGGCCCGCGATCATCATTGGCTTGCGCCCCAGGGAGTCCGCCAGCCGTCCCGAAAAGGTCAGCGCGGCTGCATTTCCGGCAGCAAACACCGCAAGTGCCAGGCCCGCGGCCTGCGGACCCGCCCCGAAGGCGGCCGCGGCGAACAGCGGCACCGTTGCCATCCGGACGCCAAAAGTGGCCCACCCGTTGGCAAAGCTGGACAAGAGGGCCGACCGGTAGGTTCCGGCGGCAAGGGCCTCGCCAAAGCGCATGTCCGGTGGACGGTGCCGGGTTTCGTCCCCGCCCCGGCGCTGATGGCTGAGCTGGGTCTGCACCACAAATGCGGCAACGAGCAGGGCCGCGGCATACGCAAGGAACGGGACCCGCAAGCCAAGCCCCGCCAGCAGCCCACCCACAATCGGCCCGCACACGTTACCGATCAGGAAAGCCGACGCATAGGCTCCTGAGACCCTTCCCCTGCTTTTGGGCGGCGCCAGCCGGACCACCAGGGCCATCGATGCCACAGTGAACATGACGGAGCCTGCCCCGCCAAGGCCGCGGAACAGCAGCAGCTGCCAATAATCCTGCGCGAAGGCACAAGCCGCCGTGGACAATGCCACGATCAGCAGTCCCGCGACATAGACAGGACGTTCGCCGCGCCTGCCGATCAGGGCGCCGCCGGCGGGCGCGAACGCCAGGCGCATGAAGGCAAAAATCGCCACAATGACGGCAGCCTCGGTATTCCCGACCCCGAAGGTCGTTGCGAACTGCGGCAATACGGGCGCCACGAGCCCGAATCCGAGCGCGATGAGGAACGCGGCGCCCAGCATCACCTTGATGTCGCGTGGAAGCTTTTCCCGCTGCGGCCTCAGCCGCGCCAAAAACCTTGAAGTGGCGCCGCTTGCGCGGGGTGGTGCCGTCATGGTGCAGGAGTCCTTGCCTGAAAGGGAGCCGGGTGGCTGCGCGGGTGCGGAAACATAACCGTAACAAGGCGGATATGCACCATTTACTTCCTAGAGGTTGTTGTAACAGCCCGGCAATCTAAATCCTCCGCGGGCGAAACACGCCGCCCACAAACTCTTTACAGGACGCAAAAGGCGTTGGCAGGCGGAGTAGTCCGCAAGATTCGATGAGAGAGGACGTGCACCATGGAACTTACCGCAGGTCACGTTTGGGTCATGGTGGCGGCAGCCCTTGTGCTGTTCATGACACCCGGTCTGGCATTTTTCTACGGCGGCATGACCCGCGCCAAGGCAGCCCTGAACATGATGATGATGAGCTTCATCTCCATCGGCATGGTGGGCGTTGTCTGGGTACTGTGGGGCGCCTCCATGAGCTCCGGCGAAGGGTTCCTGGAGATCGTGGGCAACCCGTTCGCCACGTTCGGCCTTGAGGGCATCACCACCCCCGACGGCCTGATCAAGGTGGGCTACGCCGCCACCTTCGCCATCATCACCGTCGCACTGATCAGCGGCGCCATCGCCGACCGCGCCAAGTTCGGCGCCTGGTCCGTCTTCGTTCCCGTGTGGGTCACGCTGGTTTACTGCCCGCTGGCCTACATGGTGTGGGGAGGCGGTCTCTTCGGTCCCGAAGGCGCCATCGGCAAGGCCCTCGGCCCCGCCATCGACTTCGCCGGCGGCACGGTCGTCCACATCAACGCAGGTGTGGCAGCACTGATCCTCGTCCTGATCATTGGCAACCGCAGGGGCTTCGGCAAGGACCCGAACCACCGCCCGCACAACATCCCGTTCGTCATGCTCGGCGCGGCCATCCTCTGGTTCGGCTGGTTCGGCTTCAACGGTGGTGCAGCCACCACAGCCGAACAGGGCGGCCTGATCTGGATCAACACCCTCGCAGCCCCGGCAGCGGCGATGCTCGGCTGGCTGGTCACCGAACGCATCCGCGACGGACACCCCACCTCCCTGGGCGCAGCTTCCGGCGTTGTTGCCGGCCTCGTGGCCATCACCCCAGCGTGCGCCAACGTCAGCCCCGTCGGTGCGCTCGGCCTCGGCGTGGTAGCCGGCGTAGCTTCCGCCCTGGCAGTCGGCCTGAAGTTCCGCTGGGGCTTCGATGACTCGCTGGACGTCGTCGGCGTGCACCTGGTGTCCGGCATCATCGGCACCGTGGCACTGGGCTTCATCGCGCTGCCCACCGACGGTGTTGGCGGCGGCCTCTTCTACGGCGGCGGACTGACACAGCTCTGGGCACAGCTCGCAGCAGCCGGCATCGCCATCGCGTACTCGGCGGTCTTGACCTCAATCATTGCGCTGGCCATCCACAAGACCATGGGCTTCCGCGTCTCGCAGGAACAGGAAACGGTGGGTGTGGACCTCAGCCTGCACGCCGAGACTGCCTACGAGTTCGGCCTGAGCGGACACGGCGGAAGCTTCCAGCCGCTGCACGACATGATCACCGGCAAGGGCCAGGGCGGGTCCCACGAAGCAGCCCAGGCAGCACCCGGTACGCAGAAGGCACAGCCAGCAACAGGTAAGGAAAGTGTGGGGGCATGAAACTGATTACTGCAATCGTCAGGCCGGAAAAGCTCGAAGCCATCAGGGAAGGACTGGAAGCTTACGGCGTCCAGGGCCTCACCGTCAGCGCAGCCAGCGGATACGGCCGGCAGCGCGGCTACACCGAGGTCTACCGCGGAGCGGAGTACAACGTGGACCTCCTGCCCAAGATCCGGGTGGAAGTCCTGGCCACGGACGAGCAGGCCGACGACATCCTGGACGTGATCATTGCCAGTTCCAATACCGGCAGGGCCGGGGACGGCAAGGTCTGGACCATTGACGTCCACGAAGCAGTACGGGTGCGAACCGGGGAACGCGGAGTGGCTGCCATCTAGGGCACCGACAACTGAAGCAGAAACAAAGGTGGGCGGGAACCGGAAAGGTTCCCGCCCACCTTTGTTCTTGTCCTACTTGGTGCCGTTGGTGGGCCAGGACGCCGGGCCGGCCGAACCGGCGTCGTACTCTTCCAGCGGGACCTCCCCGCGCTCCCAGGCTTTCAGCACCGGCTCCACGATCCGCCAGCAATCCTCCGCTGTATCGCTCCGTACGGAGAGCAACGGATCGCCGGCCAGCACGCCTTCCAGCACTTCGCCGTAGGGCAGGAGATCGGAGGCGCTCAGTTCCGCTTCCAGGGTGACCCGGCCCAGGCTGAAGATGTTTCCGGGACCGTTGACGTCGACGTCGAACTCCAGCGTGTCCGGGCCGAAGCCGATGCGCAGCTGGTTGGGGGAGTCCACCCCGGTAAAGCCCTGCGGCAGGTGGGGCACCGGAAGGAAGGTAACCACCGCTTCCTTGCGCTTGTCGCCCAGTGCCTTGCCCGAGCGCAGGATGAAGGGGACGCCCCGCCAGCGCCAGTTGTCGATGCCCACCTGGATCTCGGCGAGTGTTTCCGTTCCCCGTCCGGCATCCACGCCTTCCTCCGCGGCGTAGTCGGGGACGTCCTTGCCTGCCACCGAACCCGCCGTGTAGCGGGCCCTGCGCGTTGAGTCCGTGAAGGGGGCGCTGACGCTGCTGGCCCTCAGGACGGTGGACACGGCGTCGCGGAGGTCGCGCTCGCCGATGGTGGCGGGTGGCTCGATGGCCATGATTGCCATGATCTGCAGGAGGTGGCTTTGGATCATGTCGCGGAGGGCGCCGGCGCCGTCGTAATAGCGGGCGCGGCCTTCCAGGGCGAGGTCCTCGTCGAAGAAGATCTCCACCTTTTCCACGTGCTGCCGGTTCCACACCGGCTCCAGGAAGTTGTTGGCGAAACGCAGGCCCAGGATGTTCAGGACGGTGGCCTTGCCCAGGAAGTGGTCCACCCTGTGGATGTGGTCCTCCGGGACCAGGCGCGCCAGGGTCCGGTTGAGGGAGCGTGCCGATTCCTCGCTGGAGCCGAACGGCTTCTCCATCACCAGCCGGGTGCCATCCGGAACCTCATCGGCCTGGAGCGTCTCGCATGCCAGCTGGCTGATCCGCGGCGGCAGCGCAAAGTAGACGGCCACCGGGCCTTCCAGTTCCGCGAGGAGGGCTGCAAGGGCACCCTTGGCCGTAACGTCCACCTGGTGGTACACCGTCTCCTTGTGCAGCAGCTCCAGGGCGTCTTTCCCGGACTCATCTGCTGCACCGGCTGCGGCGCTGAACGATGACTGGACCCGCTCCCGCCATTGTTCCGGTGTCCACGGATCCGAGCCGGCACCCACCAGGGTGAGGCCCTCCGCGCGGCCCGCCGCAACAAGCCGCGCCAGGCCTGGCAGGAGGAGCCGGCCGGTGAGGTCGCCGGAGGCACCGAGGATGAGCAGGGTCTTCACAGTTGTTTGGCTCGTCATTTTGCCAGCATGCCACCTGACGCGCCTGACTTGATACCCTAGATAGTCGAGTCCCGATCATCCACTGAAAGAAGTGCACGTCGCGTGTTCAATTCACTCTCTGACCGGTTGACAGCAACCTTCAAGAATCTCCGCGGTAAAGGCAGGCTCACCGAGGCAGACGTCGATGCCACCGTCCGGGAGATCCGCCGCGCCCTTCTGGACGCCGATGTTGCCGTTCCGGTTGTCCGGGAGTTCACCGGCCGGGTCCGTGAACGCGCTCTGGGTGCCGAGGTCTCGGCCGCGCTGAACCCCGGCCAGCAGATTGTCAAGATCGTCAACGAGGAACTCGTGGAGATCCTTGGCGGCGAAACCCGGCGGATCCGGCTGGCAAAGAACGGCCCCACGGTCATCATGCTCGCCGGCCTCCAGGGTGCAGGCAAGACCACCCTTGCCGGGAAGCTGTCCAAGTGGCTGAAGTCCCAGGGCCACAGCCCCATGCTGGTGGCCTGCGACCTGCAGCGGCCCAACGCCGTCACCCAGCTCCAGGTGGTGGGCCAGCGCGCCAACGTGCCCGTGTTCGCCCCGCATCCGGGGGCCACCTCCGCGGAGCTGGACCAACCAGCCGGTGACCCGGTCGCCGTCGCTCGCGCCGGAGTCGAGGAAGCACGCCAGAAGCTGCACGACGTCGTCATCGTTGACACGGCCGGCCGCCTCGGCGTGGACGCGGACATGATGGAACAGGCCCGCCAGATCCGCCGCGCCATCGTGCCCAACGAAGTCCTGTTCGTGATCGATTCCATGATCGGCCAGGACGCCGTGAACACGGCCCTCGCCTTCGACGAAGGCGTGAACTTCACCGGCATCGTGCTCTCCAAGCTCGACGGCGATGCCCGCGGCGGTGCCGCGCTTTCGGTCGCGTCGGTCACCGGAAAGCCGGTCATGTTCGCCTCGACGGGCGAGGGCGTGGACGACTTCGAGCTCTTCCACCCGGACCGCATGGCCTCCCGCATCCTGGACATGGGCGACGTGCTCACGCTCATCGAGCAGGCCGAGAAGTCCTGGGACAAGGACGAAGCCGCCCGGATGGCGAAGAAGTTTGCCGACCAGGAAGAATTCACCCTGGACGACTTCCTTGCCCAGATGCAGCAGATCCGCAACATGGGCTCCATGAAGAAGATGCTCATGATGATGCCGGGCGCCCAGAACATCCGCCAGCAGCTGGAGCAGTTCGACGAGCGCGAGATCGACCGCGTGGAAGCGATCGTCCGGTCCATGACGCCGCACGAGCGGCTTGCGCCGAAGATCATCAACGGCTCACGGCGGGCCCGCATCGCCCGTGGCTCCGGCGTCCACGTCTCCGAGGTCAACGGCCTGCTGGAGCGCTTCGCCCAGGCGCAGAAGATGATGAAGAAGATGGCCCAGGGCGGCATGCCGGGAATGCCCGGGATGCCGGGCCTGCCCGGTGCCGGCGGCGGTGCGCGGAAGAACGCCAAGAACGCGCCCAAGAAGAAGGCAAAGTCCGGCAACCCGGCCAAGGCTGCCCAGGAGCGCAAGGAGGCGGAGGCCCGCCGTGCCAACGCTGCCAAGGCGCTGCCTACCGGTGCCGCCTTCGGCCAGCAGGGCGGCGACTTCGATCCGTCCCAGCTGAACCTCCCGAAGGGCTTCGACAAGTTCCTCGGCAAGTAGCAGGCAAGTAGCAGTTCCCGGCCAGGTAGCGCCAGGTGCCGTTTTGTTCGCTCCAAACGACACCTGGCGCTACGTGCTTGGGATGTCAGTGCCGTGGAATAGGGTTGGGACATGTTCAAGCAAAGGGTAGTGTTCGTGCACGGCGCCGGAACCTTCGGTGCCGCCGCATGGCCGCGCCAGCACGGCATGGCACTGTCCTACGACGCCCTGTTCCTCCGCCGCCACGGCTTTGATGCCGACGCGGAGCCGCTGGAGTCTTCTTTCGCGGAGGACACCGCAATCATCCTGCGGTCCCTCGCCGACGACGGCCGCGGCGCGGCCGGCGGGCACGTGGTGGCACACGCCCAGGGGGCAATCGCTGCCATGATGGCCGCCGTCGAACGCCCGGACCTGGTCTTTTCGTTGACGCTGGTTGAGCCGGCCTGCCTCTCCCTGACCGCGGAACTTCCGGCCACGGCGGCGCACATCAGCCTGATGCAGCCACTTTTCGACGTCCGGCACCAGCTCAGCGACGAAGACTTCCAGCGCGAATTCGTCCGGCGGGTCTACGCCACGGACCTCCAGCAGGCCGCCACCACGGAGGAGAAACGGTCCGCCCGGCGCCTGCGGCTGCAGGCACCGTCGTGGGAGGCGCCGCTGCACATTGTTCCCGGTGTTCCCACGCTGGTCCTGACCGGCGGGTGGGAACCGCTGTACGAGGAAATTGCCGGCTACCTCCGGGAAACCGGCGCCCTGCACCGCGTTGCCGCGGGAGGGCACCGGCCCCACGACTCCCCGGACGGGGACCGGGCCATCCGGCAGTTCATCAGCCGGGTCAGCCAAAGCCAGCCCGCCCGGGCATCCTAACTGTCAGCGGGAACCCGCAGTTCGGGCAGGTAGACCTTACCGCCTGCCGCCAGGAATTCCTCGCTTTTCTCCCGCATCCCCGATGCCACCCCGGCAAGCGCTGCCTGCGCTTCCGCGGAGCCGAATTCGTCGCGGATGTCCTGGCTGATCCGCATGGAGCAAAACTTGGGCCCGCACATCGAACAGAAGTGTGCCGTCTTCGCGGGCTCGGCCGGCAGCGTCTCGTCGTGGAACGCCTCCGCCGTCACCGGATCCAGCGACAGCGCGAACTGGTCCCGCCAGCGGAATTCGAACCGCGCCTTGGACAATGCGTCGTCCCGTTCGTTCGCCCCCGGGTGGCCCTTCGCAAGGTCCGCCGCGTGCGCCGCGATCTTGTAGGTGATCACGCCGGTCTTCACGTCATCCTTATTGGGCAGGCCCAGGTGTTCCTTCGGGGTGACATAGCACAGCATGGCGGTGCCGTAACGGGCAATTTCGGTGGCACCAATGGCTGAGGTGATGTGGTCGTAGCCGGGAGCAACATCAGTCACGAGTGGTCCCAGGGTGTAGAACGGCGCCCCCTTGCAGAGTTCCTGCTGCCGCTCGACGTTTTCGCGGACCAGGTGGAAGGGAACGTGGCCGGGCCCTTCCACCATCACCTGCACGTCGTACTTCCAGGCACGCTGGGTAAGCTCGGCAAGCGTGTCCAGTTCCGCGAACTGGGCCGCGTCGTTGGCGTCCGCCGTTGAACCTGGACGCAAGCCGTCACCCAGGGAGAAGGCGACGTCGTACTTCGCGAAGATTTCGCACAGCTCGTCGAAGTGCGTGTAAAGGAAGTTCTCCTGGTGGTGGGCCAGGCACCAGCCGGCCATGATCGAGCCGCCCCGCGAGACAATCCCCGTCACCCGGTTGGCTGTGAGCGGGACATACCGCAGCAGCACGCCGGCGTGGATGGTCATATAGTCCACGCCCTGCTCGCACTGTTCAATCACGGTGTCCCGGAAAATCTCCCAGGTCAGCGCGTTGGCTTCCCCGTTGACCTTCTCGAGGGCCTGGTAGATGGGGACGGTCCCGATAGGAACCGGAGAGTTTCGGATGATCCATTCCCTGGTGGTGTGGATGTCGTCGCCGGTGGAAAGATCCATCACGGTGTCCGCGCCCCACTGGGTGGCCCACTGCAGCTTGTCCACCTCCTCGGCGATAGAACTGGTGACCGCCGAGTTGCCGATGTTCGCATTGATTTTCACCAGGAATGCCTTGCCGATGATCATCGGCTCGGACTCAGGGTGGTTGATGTTGCTGGGGATGATGGCCCGGCCGGCAGCTACTTCACTGCGGACCAGTTCGACGTCGCAGTTCTCGCGGAGCGCCACGAAGCGCATCTCCTGCGTGATGATTCCCTGCCGGGCATAGTGCATCTGCGTCACGGTCCTGCCTTCGACGGCGCGGCGGGGCACCGGTTGCGCGCCCTTCCACTCCGCCGAGGCAGCACCGCGGCGCACGGCCGAGCGGCCGTCGTCGAGGAGGTTGCGCTCCCGGCCGCTGTATGCCTCCGTGTTTCCACGTGCCGCGATCCACGCCGAGCGGAAGGGCTGCAGGCCGCGGACGGGGTCGCTGCCGGGCCCCGCTGTCCGGTAGGTCCGGAAGGGCGCGTTCGGCTGGCCGTTGGGGGACGGCTCCAGGGCGACCTCCGTCACCGGTACCCGGATTCCGGACCCGGCGTCTTCAATGAACGCCAACGAATGCGACGACAGGGACTGGGTCACCTGCGGTGCCGATGCAGTGCCGGACTCCCCGGCGGCCGGCACGTGGGCAGGGTTCAACTGGGTGTTTTGCGTACTCAAGGGAATACTCACTTCCTTCGCCGGCATTACCCGGACAGGTTCAACGGTCGCAGGCTGCGTCAGCCCGATCTCAGCCCTTGCAGGGGCACCCGTGTGGTCAGGATCGAAGCTACCACAGGGCCGCGGAAGCGCCCCGTCACATTGCGGGTGCTAGCCTGTCCGGGCATCGAAAGGAGCCGGAATGGCAGGCATCATTCACTTTCGCGGTCCCGTTTTGGCCGCACCGGACCAAGTACGGCACGGGCTCTGGTCAGTGGACGGCAGGCTCACGTTCCGCCGGCCCGCCGCCCCTCCGGACCGGGTGCTCGATGGATGGGTCCTGCCCGGCTTCGCGGATGCCCACTGCCACATCGGGCTGGGGCCCGCCGGGCCAGTCGAACCCGCCGTTGCGCGGGAACAGGCACTGGCTGACCTGAACGCCGGGACACTGCTGGTCCGGGACGCCGGCTCACCCGCCGATACCCGCTGGATGCAGGGCGGCCGGGACTTCCCGGTGCTGATCCGTGCCGGACGGCATGTCGCCCGGACGCGCCGGTACCTGCGCGGCTTTGCCGAGGAGGTTGAGCCGGAGGGCCTCGTTGAGGCTGTGCGAAAGCAGGCGCGCGACGGCGACGGCTGGGTCAAGCTGGTGGGGGACTGGATTGACCGGAGCGTTGGTGACCTGGCGCCTTCCTTTCCCGCCGCCGTCGTGCGTGACGCCGTCCAGGCTGCTCATGATGAAGGTGCCCGGGTCACGGCGCATTGCTTTGCCGAGGACACCCTGGACCAGGTGCTGGACGCCGGGATCGACTGTGTCGAGCACGCCACGGGGCTCCTGCCCCGCCACCTGCCCCGCTTTGTGGAACAGGGCGTACCGATCGTGCCCACGCTCATCAACATCGCCACGTTCCCCGATATTGCCGCGCAGGCAGATTCCAGGTTTCCGCGCTACGCGGCCCACATGCATGCCCTTTTTGAGCGCAGGCTGGAACGGGTCGCGGAGGCCCATGCCGCCGGCGTGCGTATCTTTGCCGGCACCGATGCAGGCAGCGTGATCCGGCATGGCAGGATCGCCGATGAGATCCTCGCGCTGCACAGCGCAGGCCTGCCCATGGAGGCGGCCCTTGATGCCGCCTGCTGGGCGGTCCGCAGGTGGCTGGGTGCGGACGGCCTGGAGGAAGGCGCGCGGGCCGACGTCGTGGTCTGCCGGGAAGATCCGCGGGCAGTGCCGGAAACGATCACGGACCTGGAACATGTGGTGCTGGGCGGTCGCATGGTCCGCTGACCATCAGTAACCCGGGACTTGGAATAAATTGAAGCTTCAAGTAATTTTAACGTGTGACAGGCCGCCAACGGGACGGCCGCCAACACAAGGAGCCTTCACATGACCGAAGCAGCCAGCACCCAGGATCTTCTTCCTGCCGAACTCGCCATGGGCACGGTGATGCTCAAGGTGGGCGACATGAAGGTCATGACGGACTACTACCAGCGTGCATTGGGCCTCGAGGCGGTGGCCGAGCAGGACGGCGGGCTCTACCTTGGCAGGCTCGGCAAGCCGTTGGTCCACCTGGCGCCGGCTCCCGGGCTGCACCTTCCCGGCAGGGGAGAGGCGGGCCTGTTCCACACTGCCCTGCTGTTTGAGGACCAGGCATCCCTTGCTGCCACCATCGCCACGGCCGCACAGTACGAGCCGCGGTCCTTCACCGGCAGTGCCGACCATCTGGTCAGTGAGGCCTTCTACTTCACCGACCCTGAGGGCAACGGCGTCGAGCTGTACTGGGACCGCCCGCGCAGCAACTGGTCCTGGAACGGGACCGACGTGGTGATGGACAGCCTCGCGCTGCCGCCGCAGCGCTACCTGGAGCAGTACCTCACCGAGGAGTCCCTGGAGGGCCAGCGGCAGACCCCCGCAGGGGTGGGGCATGTCCACCTCCAGGTTGGTGACGTCCAGACCGCCCGGGACTTCTACGTGGGCACGCTCGGTTTCGAGAAGACGGCGGGCTGGCACGGGCAGGCACTGTTCGTTTCCGCCGGCCGCTACCACCACCACATGGCCATGAACGTCTGGAACAGCCGCGGTGCCGGCCCGCGCAAGGACACGCTTGGCCTGGGCGAGGTGCTCATTGAGGTTCCCTCGGGTGACGACGTCGGGGCGCTGGCTGACCGGCTCAAGGTCGCCGGGGTGCCCGCCCACCACACCGGTGCCGAACTCCGGTTCGAAGACCCATGGCGCAACCGGCTCCGGGTGGCGGTCCGCTGACTGGTGCCGGAAGCGGTCCGCGTGTGCGCCGGCAGGTCCGCAACTACTAGGCTGAATCCGTACGGCCGGGCGGCAGGCAGCACCCGGCGCACAGCTCCGTCAACGGAAGAAGGGCACCAGCCATGGGCTTCACCGAGATCTTTGTCGCCACCCATGACGCCGCGCTAAAACGCGCCGGCATCCTTGACGAAGGAAGCGGCTCCGCGGCGGACGGCACGGCCGCGGGCCAGGCGGTCCGCATCCAGGGCATCAGCGACTTTGAAGTCGAACAGCTGGGTGATCTCGCCGGCACTGCCGTGCACGCCGGCGGAGCCGACTATGAGCTGACCATGGTGGATGTCGCCAGCGATTCCCTTCTCGCCGTTCCGCCGGCCATG
The DNA here is from genome assembly GCF_030816485.1 of Arthrobacter sp. B1I2. Classification (NCBI taxonomy): domain Bacteria; kingdom Bacillati; phylum Actinomycetota; class Actinomycetes; order Micrococcales; family Micrococcaceae; genus Arthrobacter; species Arthrobacter sp. B1I2. Next base: position 2,846,052 of record NZ_JAUSYC010000001.1, read on the forward strand.
GTGCGCGCCCTGGCGGACCTGCTCACCTACGAAACCGAAGGCGAAGGAAATGTCCTCGACGACGTCGCCGAACAGTGGGCCGGCCAGGAGGACATGCCGTTCGACGCCGGCCAGGCCCGGACCTACGTGCATCAGCTGGCGGAACTTGCCGCCTCAGTCGACGACGCCGACCGGACGGGGCTGTACGTCTGGTCCGCCTGACCCGCAGATGCCGGATTGGCGGGTCTTCCGGGCGCCCTGCGGCCGGCTGCCGCGCCGCAGGCAGCAGGCCAAGTCGAAATAACGGCGCCCATCTGGCACAATAAACAGGTACTCGATCTGCGCGGCCCCTCTCTCCGCGTCCGGATCCTGTCCTTTGAGCCCGCAAGTACGGCCCGCCCCACGGGTGCAGAAAGCCGGGTTCACCCCTTTTTCTGAAACAGGAGTGACCACAAAAGTGGCCGTAAAGATTCGCCTTAAGCGCTTCGGCAAGATGCGCGCCCCGTACTACCGCATCGTCGTCGCGGACTCACGCACCAAGCGTGACGGACGTGCCATCGAGGAAATCGGCAAGTACCACCCCACCGAAGAGCCCTCGTACATCGAGGTCAACTCCGAGCGTGCACAGTACTGGCTGTCCGTCGGCGCCCAGCCGTCCGAGCAGGTTGCCGCGATCCTGAAGATCACCGGTGACTGGCAGAAGTTCAAGGGCCTGCCGGGCCAGGAAGGCACCCTCAAGACCAAGGTCGAGAAGGAAGCCTTCGTTGCCCCGGAGAAGGGCTCGGTCATCATCCCGGAAGCCATCACCAAGAAGGCCTCCAAGTCTGACGCTGCCGAGGCCCCGGCCGACGCCGAAGCTGAGACCACCGAGGCTGAGTAGATTGCTGGCAGACGCGCTGGAGCACCTGGTCCGGGGAATCGTTGATTCCCCGGACGACGTCAAGGTCAGCTCGAAGAACAACCGCCGCGGGGACACCCTCGAGGTGCGCGTTCATCAGGACGACCTCGGACGGGTGATCGGCCGCCAGGGCCGCACGGCCCGCGCACTGCGCACCGTGGTGGCAGCACTGGCCGGCGGCGAACCGGTAAGGGTCGACGTCGTCGACACCGACCGCCGCCGCTGAGCGCTCGGCAACATTCAGTTTTGCTCCGGCCCCTCCACCACCAGGTGGAGGGGCCGGACTGCTTTCACCAGAATCACCACAACCCGGAACAGAGGAACAGATGCAGCTTCAGGTGGCACGGATTGGCAAGCCGCACGGCATTCGCGGGGAAGTCACGGTCCAGGTCCTGACCGACGCCCCGGAGGACCGCTTCGTGCCGGGAACGGAATTTGTGGTCGAACCGGCCTCTGCCGGCCCGCTGACCGTCAGCAGCGCCCGCTGGAACAAGGACATCCTGCTGCTGGGCTTCGACGAAATCGAAACCCGCAACGACGCGGAAACCCTGCGCGGGGCCAAGCTGTTCATCGAAACCGAAGAACTGGACGGGGACGACGACGACGAGGGCTGGTACGAGCACGAACTTGTCGGCCTTGAGGCCAGGGTAGGGGATCAGGTGGTGGGCAAGGTCGCTGCGCTGAACACCATGCCCGTCCAGGACCTGCTCATGGTCACCACCCCGGAGGGCAAGGAAATCCTTGTCCCGTTCGTGGAGCAAATCGTGCCTGAGGTGAATATCGCGGAGGGCTTCATCCTCCTCACCCCGCCGGACGGCCTCTTCGAACTCAACTCCGACGAAGCCGCCGCCCCGCAACCGGAAGGCAGCGACTAGATGCGGATCGACGTCGTCAGCATCTTCCCTGACTACCTGGCCCCGCTTGAACTCTCGCTGATCGGCAAGGCCCGCCAGGACGGAATCCTGGACCTGCACGTCCATGACCTGCGCAGCTTCACCACGGACAAGCACCGTTCCGTCGACGACACCCCTTACGGCGGGGGCGCCGGGATGGTCATGAAGCCCGAACCCTGGGCCCAGGCCCTCTCCGCAGTGGCGGAGGGGCGCCCGGATCCGCAGCGCAAGCCGGTCCTGATCGTTCCGTCGCCCGCGGGCGAACGGTTCACGCAGGCCCTCGCCTACGAACTGGCGGAGGAACAGCACCTGGCATTTGCGTGCGGGCGGTACGAAGGCATCGATGAACGGGTCGTCGAATGGGCGCAGGAGCACTTCACCGTGCGGCCCGTGAGCCTGGGCGACTACGTGCTGAACGGCGGGGAAGTGGCCGTTCTTGCAATGGTCGAGGCCATTGGCCGGCTGCTCCCCGGTGTGGTGGGCAACCCCGACTCCCTGGTGGAGGAATCCCACTCGGACGGGCTCCTGGAGTATCCGGTCTACACCAAACCCTCCGTTTGGCGTGACCGCGAGGTACCGCCGGTGCTCCTCAGCGGCAACCACGGCAGGATCGCCCAATGGCGCCGGCACGAACAGTACCGCCGGACAGCGGACCGCCGTCCGGACCTCCTGGAAGGGTTCGACGCCGGCAGCCTGCCCCGTGCCGACCGCACCGAACTGCACAACCTGGGCTACGACGTCGTGGACGGCAGGCTGGTCCGCCGCCCGGAGGCGGCAGTCGAACGGCGGGACTAGTGCCGGCGGAATTGGCGTAACCCTGCTGCTGTGGCAAAATTAACCCTTGTGTCTGCTGGGTCCGCACCTGCCACAGGGGGTAGCGCGGCCAACAGCCCGACAACCGGCCCCATCAACCCTTGAAGCGGCCGGACCACTTTTACTTCGGCGGCGAGACCCGGACTGCTTTCGAGCAGCCGGACTTGGCTGCCGTGACCCAAAGTGAATGACCTGTGGCGTTCACCAGGAGTGCAATCATGCATATTCTCGATTCCGTCGATGCAGCCTCGCTGCGCAGCGATGTTCCCGAATTCCGCGCGGGCGACACCCTCAAGGTGCACGTGAACATCATCGAAGGCAAGAACACCCGTGTCCAGGTCTTCCAGGGCTTCGTCCTGGGCCGCCAGGGCGACGGCGTGCGCGAAACCTTCACCGTCCGCAAGGTCTCCTTCGGTGTCGGTGTGGAGCGTACCTTCCCGGTGCACTCCCCGATCATCGAAAAGATCGAGGTTGTCACCAAGGGTGACGTCCGCCGCGCCAAGCTGTACTACATGCGTGCGCTGCGCGGCAAGGCTGCCAAGATCAAGGAAAAGCGCGACTTCAGCTCCGCCAAGTAAGTCCTGCCCGGACTTACCGCAAGGCTGGAGCGCGGCCGTAGCCGGCACGCGCCGGAGCAATCCATCAGCGCCAGGATACGGACCATGCACCAGACAAAACGCCAGCCCCGCAAAACGGGCTGGCGTTTTGTTTTACTTGCCCTTGTCCTTGCCGTGGCCATCAGCGGGCTGGTCCGCTCCCTGTGGCTTGACGTCTACTTCATCCCCTCGGAGTCCATGGAGCCGCTGCTGGAAGGCGGGGACCGGATCCTGGTGTCCCGCACGGACTTCCAGTCCGAACCCATCCGGCAGGGGGACGTTGTTGTCTTTGACGGCCGTGGCAGCTTCGCGCCCCTCAACAGCGGCAGAGGACCGTTGGTGGATGCCGCAGCCTCCGCCATGCAATGGCTTGGCCTCACCGGCAGCGACACAACCTACGTCAAACGGGTCATCGGCCTTCCGGGGGACACAGTGGTCTGCTGCGACGCGGCCGGGAAGGTCACCGTCAATGGGACAGCGCTGGATGAGCCCTACGTCTTCCCCGGCGACGCGCCCAGCACGCAAAAGTTCAGCACCCTGGTTCCCGAGGGGAGGCTGTGGCTGATGGGCGACCACCGCTCCGTGTCCGCCGATTCCCGCAGCCTGCTTGGTGCGCCCGGCGGGGGACTGGTCCCGCTGGCCCGGGTGATTGGCCGGCCGGTCCAGATCCTTTGGCCGCTTGATAGATTTGCTCCAGTAGCACGGCCGCCCGCAGCGGGGCCGACAACAGAGAACGGACGGTAAATGCCCGAGAACCACGAGCGGAAACCTGAACCGCGCCACGACGGCGCCTCAGGGACGCCGGCCGTTCCAGCTTCGTCCGCGCCCGGTGAGGGTCCGGAGGCGGCCGCGCGTGTCCACCATCGAACCAGGATGGCATCCAAGGCTGCGGGCAAGTCCCCCGGCAACCCCTTGCTCGGGTGGCTGAAGGAAATCGCCACAGTGGTGGTCATTGCGGTGGTGTTGTCCTTCCTCATCAAGACTTTCCTCTTCCGGGCCTTCTTTATCCCGTCCGAATCCATGGTGAACACCCTGGACGTGGACGACCGAATCTTCGTAAACCTCCTCGTTCCGGAGCCGTTTGCCCTCAGCCGCGGGGATGTGGTGGTGTTCCGGGATACAAAGGGCTGGCTGCCGCCCGCCCCGGCAAAGGCACAGGGCCCGTTCACCTGGGTCCAGGATGGCCTGACGTTCGTTGGCCTCCTGCCGGACAACTCCGAGCAGCACTTGGTCAAGCGGGTCATCGGGCTCCCGGGCGACCACGTGGTCTGCTGTGATGCCGGCGGTAAACTGACCATTAACGGGACCGCTGTCGACGAGAAGTACATCAACCCGGCTGAGGTCCCGCAGGTCCGCAACTTTGACGTCACCGTTCCGGAAGGCAAGGTGTGGGTGATGGGTGACAACCGCAACCACTCCGCCGATTCCCGCGCGCACATGGAGACCAACGGCGGATTCATAGAACTCAAGGACCTCGAAGGCAAAGCTGCTGTGATCGCGTGGCCGCTCAACAGGATCAAGACACTGGACAACTACCCGGACGTGTTCCGGAATGTCCCCGCGGCCCGCTGACCATGTCCTCTGCAGTGCAGGCTTCTCCGGGAGTGGAAGTTCCCCCGGCCGTGAAAGTTCCGCCGGCAGCCAAAGTGCGCTCCGGTTCGAAGCCGGCGGCACGGGGCGCGAAGGCACCCACGCTGCGGCATGAGCGGACCTTCAAGGCCCAGGGCGTACGCCTGCTGGCCGGGGTGGACGAGGTGGGCCGCGGCGCCCTTGCCGGCCCTGTCAGTGTGGGAATCGCCGTCGTTGACCTGGAGCGGCAAAAGCCGCTGGCGGGCGTGCGGGACAGCAAACTCCTCAGCCCGGCGGAGCGGGAACGGCTTGACCCCCTGGTGCGGCGCTGGAGTGTCGCCTCGGCGGTGGGACACGCCTCCGCCGGCGAGATCGATTCGATCGGCATCATCGCTGCCCTTCGGCTGGCAGGAACCCGGGCGTGGAACAGCATCCTCGGGGCGGGAACCATCCCGGAGGCCGTGCTGCTGGATGGAAGCCACAACTGGCTTTCCCCGGCAGGCCAGCTGTCCTTGTTCGATCAGCCCGTGCTGGAGGCCGCCTGCGAAGCGCCGGTGCACACCAAGGTCAAGGCGGACATGCAGTGCCTCAGCGTGGCGGCTGCGAGTGTCATCGCCAAGGTGGAACGGGACCGGATGATGCGGGAGCTGCACACGGAGTATCCCGATTTCGGCTGGGACATCAACAAGGGGTACGCCACGGCAGCGCACCGGAACATCCTGCGTGCCGCCGGGCCCACACCGTACCACCGGGTGAGTTGGCGGCTGCTCGGCGGGGAACTGCAGGGCGCAGAGGCCTCCGACGGGGAAGAGACGTACGAAGACTGACTCCCGCCCCGGCGCCAGCCGTACCGGACATGGTGCAAGATGGAAGCATGAGTGCTGAGGATCTTGAGAACTATGAAACCGACATGGAGCTTCAGCTCTACCGTGAATACCGCGACGTCGTCGGCCTGTTCAGCTACGTTGTCGAGACCGAGCGGCGCTTCTACCTCGCCAACCACGTTGACCTCCAGGCCCGCAGCGCCGATGGCGAGGTCTACTTCGACCTGACCCTCCAGGACGCCTGGGTATGGGATGTCTACCGTTCGGCGCGGTTCGTCAAGAGCGTCAGGGTCCTGACCTTCAAGGACGTCAACGTCGAGGAACTGCCCCGCAACGAGGAACTTTCCGTGCCCAAGGACGTGGACCTGGGTAACTAGGGCCCACCGGGAGCCCGACTTCCCCTCCACACCAGGCCCCTGTCCACATACGGCAGGGGCCTTCTGTTCTCCGCTGCCGTCCGCATCCAGGCTGGTTGCGGAGGTAGAAATGAAATCGAAAGACCTGTTGGGCAGGCGCGGCGAGGACCTCGCCGCGGGCTATCTTGAAGCGCTGGGCATGCTGGTGGTTGAGCGCAACTGGAGGTGTGCTGAGGGCGAGATCGACATTGTTGCCCTCGACGGCGATGCGCTGGTCATCGCCGAAGTCAAAACCCGCCGCTCCCTGGATTACGGCCACCCCTTTGAGGCGGTGGGCCCGGAAAAGCTGGCCAGGCTGCACCGCCTCGGTGCCGCCTGGTGCCGGGACCATGAGTTGCGGATGCCGCTGCGCCGGGTGGACGTTGTCGCCGTCGTGGACGACGGCGGCGGGGAACCCGTGGTGGAACACCTCAAGGGGGTGGGGTGATGGCGCTCGGCCGGACCTACTCCGTCGCCCTGGTAGGGCTCAACGGCTACATCGTGGAAGTCGAAGCGGACATCGGCCAGACCCTCCCGGCCTTCGTCATTCTTGGGCTGCCGGACGCGTCGCTGAATGAAGCCAAGGAGCGCATCCGCTCAGCTGCAAAGAACTCCGGGATTCCACTCAGCCGCCGGAAGATCACCGCCAACCTCATTCCCGCCTCGCTGCCCAAGCGCGGCTCGGGTTTCGATCTCGCCGTCACTATGGCCGTGCTCCGGGCCGCGAACGATATCAAGCACACGGGGCGCGCAGTTTTCATCGCTGAGTTGGGGCTCGACGGCAGGCTGCGGCCCGTGCGGGGTATCCTGCCGGCGGTCATGGCGTCGGTCCAGGCCGGGTATCCGGAGATCGTGGTGGCGGAAGCCAACCTGGCGGAAGCCTCCCTTGTCCCCGGTGCCAAGGTACGTGGATACCGAACACTTGCCCGGCTTGCCCTCGACTTCGGGGCTGATCCGCAGGAACTTGCCCTGGATTTCGAGCCTGACGAGGCCGATGATGCCGGTGATGGCCCGGCCCTGCCTGGCCCGTGTCCCGACATGGCGGATGTCTCCGGACAGGGCGATGCCCGCAGGGCTCTGGAAGTGGCTGCGGCGGGTGCCCATCATGTGCTCCTCACCGGGCCGCCGGGCGCCGGAAAGACGATGCTGGCGGAGCGGCTGCCCGGTCTTTTGCCGGACCTTGGTGACCACGAGTCCATGGAGGTCACGGCCATCCACTCACTGTGCGGCCTGCCGTCATCCACTGTCCAGCTCCTGCGGCGCCCGCCATTTGAGAACCCGCACCACTCAGCCACCGCTGCAGCCATCATCGGCGGCGGCTCGGGCCTGCCCAGGCCAGGTGCAGCGTCGCGCGCCCACCGTGGCGTGCTGTTCCTGGACGAGGCACCGGAATACGAACGCCGCGTCCTCGACGCACTGCGGCAACCGCTGGAGAGCGGGGAACTGGTGATCCACCGGTCAGCCGGAACGGCGGCCTACCCGGCCCGGTTCCAACTGGTACTCGCGGCCAACCCCTGTCCCTGCGGCAAGGCGTCGGGCAAGGGGCTGGACTGCACCTGCACGCCCGTGATGCGCCGGCGCTACCTCGCCAGGATGTCCGGACCCCTGCTGGACCGGGTGGACATCCAGTTGCAGGTGGAGAGGGTATCCCTGGCCGAGTTCGGGCAGGCGGGCGCGGAAGAGGACACCGCATCAGTGGCACGCCGGGTACTGGACGCGCGTGCGCGGCAAGCGGAGCGGTTACGGTCCTTCGGTCTTGAGACCAACTCGCAGGTGCCAGGACGCATACTGCGCGGCGAATTGCGGCTTCCCCCGGCCGCCACCCGGATCCTGGACCAGTCGCTGGAGCGGGGAGTGCTGACCGCACGCGGGTATGACCGCGTCCTTCGGCTCGCCTGGACCCTTGCGGACCTGGGGCACAGGGAGAGGCCGGAGCCAAATGACATCGGACAGGCACTGTGCCTGCGGCAGGCCGCGGCGGCCGTGGCATGACAAACGTGGCGGTGTGGAACGAACAGAAGGAACCGGGTGTGGAGAAGGAATTGCTCGTGGAGAAGGAACCAGCCGTGGAGAAGGCGCCGGGAGTAAGGAAGCCGGTGGGCATTGATTCGGAACGGTTGGCCCGCGCTGCCCTTTCCCGGCTGATGGAGCCACAGGACGCAGCGGGCCTGGCCCTCGTGCAGATTGCAGGGGCAACAGACGCCCTGCGTATCGCCACCGGCCAAGTGGCGCCCGGACCTGGCCTGGAGCGCGACATCACCTCGCTGCTGGCGGACAGCGGTGCGGCCAACAGCTGGGCCGGACTGGCTGCGGCATTGAAGCGCTGGCAGCCACGGCTGCCTGACCTTGCGCCCGAACGCGACCTTGCCACCATGACCCGGCTTGGCGGGCGCCTCATCATCCCCGGCGATGAACTGTGGCCGGCCCAGCTTTCGGACCTGGGAATCCAGGAGCCCATCTGCCTTTGGTGGCGCGGCCAGGAACAGCCGTTGCCGGCGGCAGAGAAGTCCATCGCCCTCGTGGGATCCCGGGACAGCACCAGCTATGGGGCGGCGGTGACAGGGGACCTCGCCTACTCGCTGGCGCAACGGGGCTTCACAGTGGTCTCGGGCGGAGCCTACGGGATCGACGCCCATGCGCACCGTGCCGCCCTTGCCGGGGGTACCTCGGCCGTCCCCACCATGGCGGTCATGGCCGGGGGAGTGGACCGGTTCTATCCGTCAGGCAATGACGACCTGCTGCGCGCTGTGGCAAATCAGGGTGCGGTGCTGGCCGAGGTACCGCCGGGCTCGGCCCCTACCCGCTACCGCTTCCTGCAACGGAACCGACTGATTGCTGCGCTCTCCGCGGTGACGGTGGTGGTGGAGGCACGCTGGCGCTCCGGCGCACTCAACACAGCCCACCATGCCGAGACCCTGGGCCGTGCCGTCGGCGCCGTTCCCGGATCAGTCCACAGCGCCAACTCCGCCGGCTGCCACCGGCTCCTCCGCGAAGGGGGAGGTGTCTGCGTCACCGATGCGGCTGAAGTGGCCGAACTTGCCTCACCCAGCGGAACCGGACTGCCCGAACAGGGCACCGCGGACGCGGCGGTGCAGGACGGATTGACCCTGGAGGATCTGATCCTGCTGGATGCGCTGCCGCTTCGCTCCACTACTTCCGTGGAAAAGCTCTCGGCCGTGGCCGGACTGGGTCAGGAGTCGGTGCGGGCAGGACTCGGGAGGCTGGGGCTGCTGGGACTGGCAGTGTCGGAGCGCGGCGGCTGGAAACGCGGCAAGGCATAGACCGTGTCCGGCGGCGGTGGAGGCCGGGCAGCTGGGAAAGTAGAGGAGTGGACAATGACGGACTGCACGGGGAGCTCGGCAAGGCACTGGACGCGTTCGCCGGCTACTTGTCAGGGGAGCGTGGGATGTCGGCGCACACCAGGCGTGCGTACTTGGGCGATCTGCGCAGTCTCTTGGCCCACGCTGCATCGGAAGGCGTGTCAGGGCTGAAGGACCTTGAACTGGGCACTTTCCGCCGCTGGCTCGGCAGCCAAAGTACGGCAGGCGCCTCGCGGGCAACGCTTGCACGCCGGTCTGCCACGGCGCGGGTCTTCACTGCCTGGGCTCTGCGGGAAGAACTTATCGACGTGGATCCCGCCCTGCGGCTGAAGGCACCCAAACGCGAAGGATCCCTGCCGGCAGTCCTGCAGGCATCCCAGCTCACCCGCGTACTTGAGGGGCTGGAAACGGCAGCCGCGGAGGGCGAACCGCTCGCCGTGCGGAACCGCGCCATCGTGGAACTCCTTTATGCCACAGGCATCCGGGTGGGGGAACTCGCCGGGCTGGACGTCGATGACCTGGACCCCGACCGCCGCACTCTGCGGGTCATCGGCAAAGGCAACAAGGAACGCACCGTCCCGTTCGGAGTGCCGGCCGCCGTCGCCGTCGACGACTGGCTCCGGCGGGGGCGGCCGGCAGTGGCGAAGGACAACAGCGGGCCGGCGCTCTTCCTCGGAGCCCGCGGGGGACGGGTTGACCAGCGCCAGGTCAGGGCCCTGGTGAAGACCCTGTTCGAGGCACTGGGTGATACCTCCGCATCGGGACCCCACGCCCTGCGCCACTCGGCAGCCACGCATCTGCTCGACGGCGGCGCGGACCTGCGCGCCGTGCAGGAGATCCTGGGCCACAGCAGCCTGGCCACCACCCAGATCTACACGCATGTCTCGGTTGACCGCCTCCGGAAGAGCTATCAGCAGGCGCACCCCCGGGCCTGAGTGCCACGCTAATCGCACTGGCGTAATTCCATGGCGTACGGCACAATAAGAGTCACGTCCGGCAACTTTCAAGTGCGGCTTGAAGCTCGCAAGGCTTCATGCGGCGCGGCAAGCCCGGACGCTGCTTAATCTGATACATCTGAATACAGGCAGGGAACCACCGCCGCAGTGAAAAGGCGCAGCAGTTCCATCCAGGCAGAGGTCGTTGGGGAAGACGTACCTAGAGCTATGGAGGATGGAATGTCTGTTGCAATGACCCGCGGTGTGCTGTTCGTTCACTCGGCCCCTACGGCGCTGTGCCCCCACGTTGAGTGGGCAGTCGGCGCCGTGGTGGACAAGCGGACGGACCTTGAGTGGACCCCGCAGCCTGCCGCGCCCGGAATGTTCCGGGCCGAGTTGTCCTGGACCGGTGCCCCTGGCACAGGTTCAAAACTCGCGTCCTGCCTTCGCGGCTGGGCGCATCTCCGGTATGAGGTGACGGAGGAGCCCAGCCAGGGCGTGGACGGCGGCCGCTGGTCCCACACCCCGGAACTGGGCATTTTCCATGCCGTCACCGACGTCCACGGCAACATCATGGTGTCCGAGGACCGCATCCGTTACGCCTACGAATCCGGCGCCGGTGACCCTGCCGCCGTGTACCACGAGCTGTCCCTCGCCCTGGGCGAGGCCTGGGACGAAGAACTTGAACCGTTCCGCCACGCTGCCGAAGGCGCTCCCGTGCGCTGGCTCCACCAGGTGGGCTGACCGCCGTCGTCCGTCCCCGCAGCGACGAAACCACACCTCCATAGCAAAAGGAGGCCCCGCATCCTGGCGGGGCCTCCTTTTGTGCCGTCCGGGGCGCGTTCCCCGGGCAACGCCTAGACGCTGCGGATGGCCACGACGGCGTTGTGGCCGCCGAAACCGAACGAGTTGCTCAGTGCCACGATGTTTCCGGCAGGCAGGTCACGGGCGGAGGTGACCACGTCGAGCGGGATCTCCGGATCCTGGTTTTCAAGGTTGATAGTCACCGGCGCCTTGCGATCGTGGACGGCCAACACGGTGAGGACAGCCTCAACCGCGCCGGAAGCCCCCAGGAGGTGGCCCATCTGGGACTTGGTGGCTGAGACCGCGACGCTGTCCACGTGAGCGCCCAGGGCGGCGCGCAGGGCCGTGTACTCGGGCTTGTCGCCGACAGGGGTGGAAGTGGCGTGCGCGTTGACGTGAACCACGTCTTCAGGCTGGATCCGGCCGTCGAACATGGCCGCCTTCAGCGCGCGGGTGGCTCCGAGCCCCTGGGGGTCCGGCGCGGTGATGTGGTAAGCGTCAGCGGTGACGGACGTCCCGGCGAGCTCGGCGTAAATCCGGGCACCCCGGGCCAGTGCGTGCTCCTCGGCTTCGAGGACCAGGGCGCCTGCACCTTCACCCATGACGAAGCCGTCACGCGCGGTGTCGTAGGGGCGGGAGGCGCGCTCGGGCTCGTCGTTCCGGCGGGACAGTGCCTGCATGGAGGCAAACGCTGCCAGCGGCATGGGGTGGATGGCAGCCTCAGCGCCACCGCACATGACGACGTCCGCCTTGCCCGAGCGGATGAGCTCCAGGCCAAGGTGCATGGCTTCCGTGCCGGAGGCGCAGGCGGAGACCGGCGTGTGGGCACCGGCACGGGCGCCGAGGTCCAGGCTTACGGCTGCGGCAACACCGTTGGGCATGAGCATGGGCACGGTCATGGGAAGAACCCGGCGCGGGCCCTTTTCCTTCAGGGTGTCCCAGGCATCCAGCAGCGTCCAGACGCCGCCAATGCCGGTGGCAAAGGCAACGGCCAGCCGGTCCTGGTCGAATTCCGTGATGCCGGAATCGGCCCAGGCCTCGCGCGCGGCGATAACGCCGAACTGGGTGGAGGGGTCCATCCGCTTCGCTTCGACGCGGCTGAGCACCTCAAGGGCCGGTGTGCTGCACCGGGCAGCGAAATGGACGGGAAGCTCGTACTTGGCTACCCAGTCGTCCTCCAGGGTGCGGGCACCGGAGACCCCCTTGAGGGCGTTGTTCCACATCGTGGGTACATCGCCGCCGATGGGCGTGGTGGCACCCAGACCGGTAATGACTACTTTGCGTGTCATGGGATCACTCTTTCGTCGGTGGGGTATCCATCTGCGGCTGCCGCAGGGTCCCGCACATTTGATAATCGGCCCCGTCCCTTGTCAGGGCAATGGGCCGGATAAATGCGGCGGGCTGCCGGTCCGGTCAGTCCGGACCGGCAGCCCTGCCATGCCGTGAGACGGCGAAAAGCCTGTGACTAGGCCTGTGCTCCGGAGATGAAGCTGACAGCGTCGCCCACGGTCTTGAGGTTCTTGACCTCTTCGTCCGGGATGCGCACGCCGAACTTTTCCTCGGCGTTGACCACGATGGTCATCATGGAAATGGAGTCGATGTCCAGGTCCTCGGTGAAGGACTTGTCCAGCTCGACTGCCTCCGGGGCCAGGCCGGTTTCCTCGTTGACGATTTCAGCCAAGCCGGCCAGGATCTCTTCGTTGCTAGCCATTGGTGGCTCCTTTTCTTGTATTGCCGGCAGGGGCTGCCGGAAACGGTCCGGACCGCGGTTGCGGCCCTTGGGCGTATCTAGGGAAGGACAACTACCTGCGCGCCGAAGACCAGGCCCGCGCCGAAACCGATCTGAAGGGCCAGCCCGCCGCTCAGACCGGGGTTCTCCTGCAGGAGCCGGTGCGTCGCCAGCGGGATGGAGGCAGCGGACGTGTTGCCGGCTTCGGCAATGTCCCGTGCCACTGTAACCGTCTCGGGCAGCTTCAGCTTCTTCACCATCTCGTCGATGATGCGCATGTTGGCCTGGTGCGGGATGAAGGCAACCAGGTCTTCAGCCTCGATGCCGGCGGCATCGAGCGCCTGCTGCGCCACCTTGGCCATTTCCCAGACAGCCCAGCGGAAGACGGTCTGGCCGTCCTGGCGCAGGGTGGGGTACAGCTCCTGGGCTTCTTCGAGCAGGGCCAGATCGCCGGTGGAGTCGGACTGGCGGGCGGCGAGGCCGAGGTCGCGGACGTCCAGCATTGAGCGGGTCATGCCGATGGCGTCCCACTTGCTGCCGTCCGAGCCCCATACGGAGGGGGCGATTCCGGGAGTTTCGGAGGGGCCGATCACAACGGCGCCCGCACCGTCCCCAAGAAGGAAGGAGATGGTGCGTTCCCTGTTGTCAATAACGTCCGAGAGCTTCTCGGCACCAACCACCAGCACGTACTTGGCCGCGCCGGAGCGGACCAGCGCATCACCCTGGGCGATGCCGTAGCAGTAGCCGGCGCAGGCAGCCGAGATGTCAAAGGCGGGCGCCGGGGTAGCACCGAGACGGTTGGCAAGGCTGGCCGCGGCGGAGGGCGTGGCGTAGGGGTGGGTCACGGTGGAAACAATGACGGCGCCGAGCTCCGAGGCCTCAATGCCGGCCTTCTCCATGGCTTCGCGGGCAGCGCCTTCGGCCATATCGATCACGCTGACGTCCGCTGGCGCACGATGGCGGGTGACAATGCCGGTGCGCTGTCGGATCCACTCGTCCGATGAATCGATCCACTGGCAGACGTCCTCGTTGGTGACGATGACATCCGGCCGGTAGGCCCCGAGGCCGAGGATGCGGGTGTGTTCGTGGATCGGAGCCTGTTTCAGCGTGGGAACGCTCATGCGTTGCCCTCCAGTTCTGCAAAGAGCGCCAGGGCGGCGGAGAGGTCCTCGGGGGTCTTGACCGCGACGGTCTTGACGCCGGGCATGCCGCGCTTGGCCAGTCCGGCCAGTGTGCCGGCAGGTGCGAGTTCAATCACGCCGGTAACACCGCGGTTGACCATGGTTTCCATGCAGAGGTCCCACCGTACCGGGCGCGAGACCTGGGCGATCAGGCTTTCGACGGCGGCACCTCCGTCGGTGACCTCGGCGCCGTCGTAATTCGACAGCAGGGGCACCTTCGGCGCCACCGGGTTCAGCTGCGGCTCCAGTTTCCTGAGGGCGCTGACTGCGGGCGACATGTGGCTGGTGTGGAAAGCGCCGGCCACCTTGAGCGGGATGACGCGGGCCTTGGCGGGCGGGTTGTCGGCCAGGGCCTTCAGCTGTTCGAAGGTTCCGGCGGCGACTGTCTGGCCAGCCCCATTGACATTGGCAGGGGCCGCACCGGCCGCCTCAATGGCAGCCAGCACCTCGGCCGGGTCACCGCCGACTACGGCGCTCATGCCCGTGGGGGTGACGGCTGCCGCGGCGGCCATGCTGTTGGCACGCTCGCGGACGAAGGTCATGGCTTCCTGCTCCGTCAGCACGCCGGCAAGGGCGGCTGCAGTGATCTCACCGACGGAGTGGCCCGCCAGGATCACCGGGAGGGAGCTGAGTTCGACGTCGAAGAGGGAGGCGGCGGTGACCAGCCCCGCGGCAACGATCAGGGGCTGCGCCACCGCAGTATCCTTGATGGTTTCCTCGTCGGAGGTGGTCCCGTGGGCCACCAGGTCGATGCCTGCGATGTCGCTCAGGGAGGCCAGCTGGCCTGCCACCGAAGGAAGTTCCAGCCAAGGGGCCAGAAAACCCGGGGTCTGTGAGCCCTGTCCAGGGCAGACTATTGCAAGCACGTAACCAGCTTTCCAAATTACTGTGTGATCCAGCGGTGTTTCTCCACACCAAGCTCACGGGGTCAGATTGTAGGAAGTCTACAATGCCTCACGCCTGGTTCCGGGACACCTGCCGCTCCGTGGCGGCCTTAGGCGGGGCGGAAAGACGGCCCACCACCAGCGCGGCCTGCAGCACGAACGCCTCCCGCGGCAGCAGCGGGTCCCAACCGGTGACGTCGCAGACGCGCTTCAATCGGTACCTGACGGTGTTGGCGTGGACGAAGAGTTCCCGGGCCGTGGCCTCGAGTGAATGACCCAGCTCCAAGTAGGTTCCCAGCGTTTCCACCAGACCGTTGGAGGCCGCCAGGAGCGGCCGGTAGATGTTCTTCACGAGCGAGCGGCGTGCGGCGTCGTCACCGGAAATAACCCGTTCCGGCAGCAGGTCGTCAGCGGCTACCGGGCGTGGGGCGGAGGGCCAGGCGCGGGCGGCCGTCAGCCCGGCAAAGGCCGACTGGGCGGAACCGCTGGCCTCCAGCAGCGAACTGGCCTCGGGGCCGTAAACAACCGGCCCGGGGGCGAACATGTCGCTTAACTTCACGTAGGCGGTTTCGCGGTCCTGCACCCCGCCAAGGATGAGGATCAGCCGGTCGCCCTGAATTCCTACCAGCGCGTCCTCGGCGTAACGGCCAGCCATGCGCCGCAGCTCGCTGACATAGCTGGCGCTGGGCTCCGACGGTGAATTTCCCACCATCACCGTGAACCGCTCCTGCGCCTTCCAGCCAAGCGCTGCGATGCGTGAGCGCAGGGCGTCCGTGTTTTCGCCGCGCAGGATCGCGTCGACAATCAGGGCTTCCAGCCGGGTGTCCCAGGAGCCGCGGGATTCAGCAGCGCGGGCATAGACATCTGCGGCTGCAAAGGCCACTTCCCGCGAGTACCGCAGGACTGCCTCGCGCAGGGAGGGCTGGTCGGCTTCGGGTGCGATGACCGGAACCTGGTCCTCCACCACCTCCACCACGATCCTGATCAGCTGCAACGCCTTCTGCAGGCTGATTGAGCGGGTCAGCTCCGTGGGGGCTGTCCCGAAAACGTCCGTAAGGATCCACGACGGCGAACTGGGCCGCTCATACCAGGTGACGAAAGCCGCGATGCCGTTCTGCGCCACCATGCCGAGCGCCGAGCGCTCGTCCGCACTGAGCCGGCTGTACCAGGGCAGCGCCTGCTCGAGCCTGCGCAGGGTGGTGGTGGAGAGCTGGCCTACGCTGGCGCGGAGCTGCTTGAGGGTTTCGGACTTCTCCGGCGTGGCCTTCGGCGGCGCTGGTTTCCGCTTCGGTGACGGACTGGCTGGTGCTGGCATTCTTTGAGCATACGGCCAGCGTCGCGCAAGCTCCATTTGTGCGAAGGCTACAATCCGCCTTGTCACGGATCACAGCGGGACCCGCCTCCCTGGGCCCGCCCATCCAGGAAAGGACGACGGCGGCCCCCACCTTGTGGTGGGGACCGCCGTCGTTCGTTTGTCGTTCGTCGTTTTTGGGCAGATATGCGGGGTTCCGGGCCTCGGAAGTCCTTGTACCTGCCCAAAAACTCCTCGGGTGGAGGCTAGGCTTCGCCTCCGGCGTTGCCTGTGGTGCCGGCATTGACGTTGAGCAGCTTGTACTTCTCGATCGCCTTGACCGGGGCGTCAACATCCACCTCGCCGCGGCGCGCCAGCATTTCGAGGGCACGGACCACGATGGAGTGGGTGTCGTTTTTGAAGAAGCGGCGGGCTGCTGCGCGGGTGTCGGAGAAGCCGAAGCCGTCGGCGCCGAGGGTGGCGAATTCGTTGGGGACGAATTGGCGGATCTGGTCCGGGACGGCTTTCATGTAGTCACTGACGGCGACGATGGGGCCGGTGGCGCCTTCGAGTTGCTGGGTGACGAACGGGGTGCGGGCGGGTTGGCCGGGGTTGAGGAAGGCTTCCTCTTCGGCGGCGAGTCCGTCGCGGCGCAGTTCGTTCCAGGAGGTGACGGACCAGACGTCGGCGGAGACGTTCCAGTCGTCGGCCAGGACGCGTTGGGCTTCGATGGCCCAGGGCACGGAGACGCCGGAGGCGAGGATCTGGGTGCGGGGACCGTCGATCTTTGCCGGGGCGAGCAGGTAGATGCCCTTGATGACGCCTTCGATGTCGAGGTTTTCGGGTTCGGCGGGCTGGATGATGGGTTCGTTGTACACGGTGAGGTAGTACATGACGTTCTTGTCTGTCGAGTCCGGCCCGTACATGCGTTCGAGGCCGGAACGGATGATGTGTCCGATTTCGTAGCCGTAGGCGGGGTCGTAGGTGAGGACTGCGGGGTTGGTGGAGGCGAGCAGGGGGGAGTGGCCGTCGGCGTGCTGGAGGCCTTCGCCGGTGAGGGTGGTCCGGCCTGCGGTGGCGCCGATGATGAAGCCGCGGGTCATTTGGTCCGCGGCGGCCCAGAAGGCGTCGCCGGTGCGTTGGAAGCCGAACATGGAGTAGAACACGTAGACCGGGACCAGGGGCACGCCGTGGGTGGCGTAGGAGGTTCCGGCGGCGGTGAAGGCTGCCACGGCGCCGGCTTCGTTGATGCCGGGGTGGATCAGTTGGCCCTGTGCGGATTCCTTGTAGGCCAGGACGAGGTCGCGGTCCACGGAGAGGTAGTTCTGGCCCTTGGGGTTGTAGATCTTCGCGGTGGGGAAGAACGCGTCCATCCCGAAGGTCCGGGCTTCGTCGGGGATGATCGGGGCGATGTGCTTGCCGAAGTTCTTATCCCGCATCAGGTCCTTGAGGAGCCGGACGAATGCCATGGTGGTCGCGGCCTGCTGTTTGCCGGAGCCGCGCTTGGCGACCTCGTAGGACTTGTCTTCGGGCAGCACGATCTGGTCGTGGGTGTTCCGGCGTTCGGGGACGGAGCCGCCCAGGGCGGCGCGGCGTTCCATCATGTACTTGATTTCGGGGGCGCCGGTGCCGGGGTGGTAGTACGGGGGCCGGTACGCGTCCTTCTCGAGCTCTTCGTCGGTGACGGGGATCCGGAGGTGGTCGCGGAACTTCTTCAGGTCATCGAGGGTGAGTTTCTTCATCTGGTGGGTCGCGTTGCGGCCCTCGAAGTGCGGGCCCAGGCCGTAGCCCTTGACGGTGTGGGCGAGGATGACGGTGGGTTTGCCCTTGAATTCGGTGGCTGCCTTGTACGCGGCGTAGACCTTGCGGTAGTCGTGGCCGCCGCGTTTGAGGTTCCAGATCTGGTCATCGGTCAGGTCCGCGACGAGGTCCTTGGTCTGCGGGGTTTTGCCGAAGAAGTGTTCGCGGACGAACCCGCCGGATTCGGCCTTGTAGGTCTGGTAGTCCCCGTCCACGGTCTCGTTCATGATCTTCACCAGGGACCCGTCGGTGTCGCGGGTGAGCAGGTCATCCCATTCCCGGCCCCAGACGACCTTGATCACGTTCCAGCCCGCGCCGCGGAAGAACGCCTCGAGTTCCTGCATGATCTTGCCGTTGCCGCGCACCGGCCCGTCCAGGCGCTGGAGGTTGCAGTTGATCACGAAATTCAGGTTGTCCAGGTTCTCGTTCGCCGCCAGCTGCAGCAGGCCACGGGACTCGGGTTCGTCCATCTCACCATCGCCCAGGAACGCCCAGACCTGCTGGTCCGAGGTGTCCTTCAGGCCCCGGTTGTGCAGGTACCGGTTGTTCTGCGCCTGGTAGATCGCGTTCATCGGCCCGATGCCCATCGACACCGTGGGGAATTCCCAGAAGTCCGGCATCAGGCGCGGGTGCGGGTAGGAGGACAGGGCGTGCCCTTCCCGGGACTTTTCCTGCCGGAACCCGTCCAGGTCCTCCTCGGAGAGCCGGCCTTCCATGAACGCCCTCGCGTACATGCCGGGGGAGGCGTGGCCCTGGAAGAAGACCTGGTCCCCGCCGCCGGGGGCGTCCTTGCCGCGGAAGAAGTGGTTGAACCCGACCTCATACAGGGTCGCCGCACCCGCGTAGGTCGAGATGTGCCCGCCGACGCCGATATCGGGCCGCTGCGCCCGGTGGACCATGACCGCGGCGTTCCACCGCATGTACGCCCGGTACCGGCGCTCAAACTCCTCGTTGCCCGGGAACTCCGCTTCCTGGTCCACCGGGATCGTGTTCACGTAATCGGTGGTGGTCACCATCGGCACCCCGACGCTCTGCGCGCCCGCGCGCTGCAGCAGGCTCCGCATGATGTATTGGGCACGCTCGGTGCCCTGTTCCCTGATCAACGCATCCAGGGACTCAACCCACTCGGCAGTCTCTTCCGGATCACGATCAGGCAGCTGGTTAGTCAACCCGCTGAGGATATGGGAGGTCTCTTCTCCTGCAGCCACGTCCAACCTCTCTTTGCGCGCATGAATCGGCGCACTCAGGCCAGGCAGGGTGACTGCCCGGCGTATATACGCCGTGTGCGACGTATCGGTTACAACAGCCCGGTCATGTGTGCCGGGCAGCTTCCTAGCGCTCCTATGGTCTGCAGGGAGTCGCAAGGTTGTCGTCCCGCAGCCATAGTTGTCATCAGCCACTCTAGCCCTGACCAGAACACGATGCGTAGCTGCAGCCCGGGTCCTGCAGTTGTATTTCGTTCGTCATACTGGTTGTGTGACGAAAAGCCGCTGCCATCGTGCGGCTGCAGCTGGATGTGACGCAGAATATGCGCCGTTCCAGGGGCGGCAGCTTGAAGCGCAGGCACAAAGGGTGTTGGCTTGGGAGTAATGGAAATCACTATGCGCACCGCATATATGAGGCATTGGAGGAACACGTGAGCGAGGCCGACGCCGCCACTTCGGTAAATGTGGCGGAAAAATTGGGTTTCAAAAACGGGGATCTGATTCAGGAGTTCGGTTACGACGACGATGTCGATTTCGACTTGCGTGACGATATTGAGGACTTCACCGGTTCGGAGCTGCTGGACGAGGACGATCACGAGGTGGCGGACGCCGTCGTCCTGTGGTGGCGCGCCGGCGACGGAGACCTGGTGGACAGCCTGATGGATTCCCTCACCACCCTGAGCGAAAACGGCGTTGTCTGGGTTCTCACCCCCAAGTCGGGCAGGGGCGGCTACGTTTCGCCCGCGGACATCCAGGAAGCGGCACCCACCGCCGGCCTGCACGTGACAACCTCAGCGGGAGTCTCGAAGGACTGGAGTGCAACCCGTCTGGTCAGCAGGAAGAACAAGTGACGGCAGCGGTTGAGGCCGCTTCCGCAGCTGTTCCAGTGCCCGGCGCAACAGCGCCTGACTTTGAGCTTGCCAACCAATACGGCGAGCCGGTGCGGCTGTCGTCCTTCCGCGGGCAGAATGTAGCGCTGGTTTTCTACCCGTTTGCGTTCTCCGGGATCTGTACCGGCGAGCTGTGTGAGATCAGGGACAATCTGGCCACGTTCGAGGATTCGAACGCGGTGGTCCTTGCGGTTTCCGTGGACAGCAAGTTCAGTCTCCGTGCCTATGCGGAGCGGGACGGCTACACTTTCGACCTGCTTGCCGACTTCTGGCCGCACGGCGCGGTAGCCAGTGCCTATGGGGTGTTCGACGCCGTCAGTGGCATGGCAAAGCGGGCCACTTTCATCATTGACGCCGATGGCAGGATCAGTTACCGCGTGGTGAATCCCCGCGGCCAGGCGCGGGACTTTGCCGAATACCGCGCAGCCCTGGCGGATCTGAAGCAGGCCTGAGCGACCCATGGCGGAGCAGCGGCGCGGGACAGGGCTTACCGGCTTTGCCAGCATGCCGCCAGTGGCCCCTGCCCCGCCTTCAGGCGAGGATCTTGAGACCCTGGCCCGGATCCGGGACCTGCTTGCCGGCGCCCGCTTCGCACTGCTGACGGGCGCCGGCCTCAGCACCGACTCCGGCATTCCGGACTACCGTGGCCCGGACTCGCCGCCGAGGACGCCCATGACCTACCAGGAGTTTGTCCGGGACGCAGCCAACCGGAGGCGTTACTGGGCCAGGAACCATATCGGGTGGTCGCATATGCGGCACGCGGACCCGAACCAGGGCCATTATTCCGCCGCTGAGCTTGAACGGCTCGGTTACCTCACCGGCCTGGTCACGCAGAACGTGGACCGCCTGCACCAGGATGCGGGCAGTTCAAACGTCGTCGATCTCCATGGCCGGTATGACCAGGTGATCTGCCTGGACTGCGGGCGAACCTACACCCGGCGTCTCCTGGCTGGCGTTTTCGAGGAGCTCAACCCCGGATTCCTGGAACGGGCCGCGGCCTCGGGGCTGGTGGAAATGGCACCCGACGCTGACGCCACCGTGGAGGACCAGACGCTTATCAGCAGCTTCGTGGTACCGGTCTGTCCTGCCTGCGGCGGGACCCTGAAGCCGGACTTCGTCTACTTCGGGGAAAATGTTCCCAAGGACCGGGTGGAACGCTCCTACGCCATGGTGGACCAGGCAGCCGCCCTGGTGGTCGCGGGGTCATCGCTGACGGTCATGAGCGGCCTGCGGTTTGTGCGCCACGCTGCCAAAGAGTCCAAGCCGGTGGTCATCATCAACAGGGGCGCCACCCGCGGTGATGACAGGGCAACCATCAAGCTCGAAGCCGGGGTGAGCCAGGCGTTGGGTTACCTGGCAGCTGAACTTCCACCGCTCTAGGAAAGACCGTTTCTTCCATGGATTCGCGTTTCCGGTCCGCAGTCGGGTAGAGTTTATGTTCGTTGGTTGCGGCGCTACAGCCTGAAACCGCGTCGTTTGGGTCTTTAGCTCAGCTGGTAGAGCGCCACGTTTACACCGTGGATGTCATCGGTTCGATCCCGGTAGGACCCACCAGGATAGACCCCGTTGCCCCGCCTTGCCGGTGGACGCAGCGGGGTTTTTTGTTGCCTGCCCTCGTGCCGTAATTGTCCGACCCCTGCCATACCTTGCAGGAATGGAACACGTCATAGTGCACACAGACAGCAACGGAATGCCGACGGCGGTGCTGGGCCGGGGCAGGGAATGGACAGTGGGTGCCGAACCGGTCAGATGGTTCGAGCGCATCAACTGGTGGGAATCCAGCCGCCGGATGCCGAAGGGCGGGAGCGGTGTGGATGTCGAAGTCCTGCAGCTGCAGGTGAGGCTGGGAAACAACAGCAGGTCAGCCCTGACCACCCTGTACCTCCAGCGCGACGGCGTCGGCGGCGGCTGGCGCCTTCGGGAGTCAGAAGCGGGCGCAGCCTGAAGGACTGGCCCGGGCAGTTTCCGGGGGCTCCGGTTGGCGGCAGTCTGTTTTCAGGCATTGGAAAACCCTCCACCGCGACTATTGGGGGATGCCGCGGTGGAGGGCCTGGGATGAATATACCGTGAACTGCCGGAAACAAAAAGTCATGCGGCGCGTATGGTTTCCCCGCGCCTGGGCAGGGCCGCCGCTGGTCATCAGCGAGCCATTATGATGGTTGGTGTTCAGCTGAATGGACAGCAGGACAAGCGCCCGCGCCTACCGAAGGAGAATCATGGCCGATTCCCGTACTCCGCGTTCTTCCGACGGGCAGGGAAGCGCTTCGCCGGCGCCGGCTGTCACCCGCGCTGCGGCCGTCCTGGAGGCTCTCGCTGCGTCAGCCGGTGGAAGGCTCACCCTCAGTGACCTTGCCCGTGAGCTGGGAATCCCAAAATCCTCCACCTCCAATCTGCTGCTGGCTTTGGAGGAGGCCCGCCTCATCAACAGGCAGGGCTCCGAATTCACCCTGGGCCGCAAGCTGGTTGAGCTTGGCGCGGCCTACTTGAGCCGCATGGACGAGGTCCAGGAGTTCTACCGGTACTGCGAGCAGGCGCCCACGCTCTCGGGTGAGACCGTCCGAATTGCCATGCTGGACGGAACCAACGTCATCTATTTGGCCCGTTATGAGGGGCATCCCGCCGTCCGGCTGACATCAAACATAGGCGACAAAATGCCCGTCTCACTTTGTGCGGTGGGCAAGGCCTTGGTCGCCAGGCTTCACGAGCACGACATTGACGATATGTTCCCCGACGACGCCCAGCTGCCCGTCCTCACCCCCAAGTCACTGCGGACCGGCCGGGAGCTCAAAGCCCAGCTACGGACAATCCGCGAGCAGGGCTATGCCTTCGAGGACGAGGAATCCACCACCGGCGTGGTTTGCCTGGCGGTGGCTGTCCCTACCCGCGGCTCCCATGGCCCCAGCCTGGGGCTGTCCGTAACTGCGCTCAAGGCCACCTATACGGCGGAGCAGGGGGCGCAGATGGTCAAGGAGTTACAGGAACTCGCGCAATCCCTCGGTAATCCCATGGGCTAGGAGGGGCGCCGCCCAAGGCGGACTGGGCATTTTGCACTCAAGCCCTTCCCTCTTGTCCAACTTGCTGTACTCTGTTCAACATAGTGATCGGCACGATGGTGCTGTCGCTGACCCGCCAGGCCAACGGGGGCCTGGCGCGTGATGAGGGAGTTCTTGTGACAACTCGTACTAATGCACCGCAGGCCGCGGACGGCACCGTCGTCGACGCGGACCAGCTGCGAAGGGCAACTCTGGCAAGTTCCGTAGGTTCCGCACTGGAGTACTACGACTTCTATATATACGGCCTCGCGTCCGCACTCATCTTCGGGCCGCTCTTCTTCGCACCGCTCGGCGAAAGCGGTGCTGTCATTGCATCTTTTGCCACTTACGGCGTGGGGTTTGCTGCCCGGCCCTTCGGCGGCGTCGTTTTTGGCTACATCGGTGACAGGTTCGGCCGCAAGATGGTCCTGATCCTCACCATCGGCCTGATGGGCATGGCCAGTTTCGCCATAGGGCTCCTGCCCACCTTCGAACAGGCCGGGATGCTCGGCGCAGTCCTCCTTGTAACCCTCCGCATCATCCAGGGCCTCGGGGCCGGAGCCGAACAGGCAGGTGCCACAACGCTCATTTCGGAGGTGGCGCCGCGCCGCCGTCGTGGTTTCTTTGCCGCCCTGCCTTTCGTAGGGATCCAGCTGGGCACCCTGCTTGGTGCGGGAACCTTCGCGCTCATGGCGCTGGCGGACAAATCCGTCCTGCAGGCCTGGCTGTGGCGCGTGCCGTTCCTGGCAAGCTTCATCCTGATCGCCATTGCGGTCTTCATCCGCCTTCGCCTCAAGGAAACGCCCGTCTTCCAGGAACTGGAGAAGCATAAGGCGGTGGTAAAGAATCCTGTCGGCCAGATCTGGAAGCATTCGAAGAAGAATGTCCTGGTGGGCATCGGCCTGCGCATGGGTGAAAACGGAAACTCCTCCATCTACTCGGCCCTGCTGGTTTCGTTCATCAGCATGCCCGCCGGAGTTTTCGCCGGTGACAAGTTCATCGGACCCACCGGGCTGCTGATCGCAGCCGGCTTTGCCGCTGTCATGGTGGTCACCTTCGGCGCTCTTTCCGACCGCTACGGCCGTGTCCCTGTGTACCGGTACGGGGCCCTGTTCCAGGCGGTGATCGCCCTTCCGGCGTTCTATCTGGTGACGCTGGGCAACGTTACGCTCGTCTGGGTTGTCATGGTGCTTGGCATCGCCCTGGGCGTGCAGGCCATGCTTGGGCCGCAATGTGCCCTCCTGCCGGAGCTGTTCGGTTCCCAGCACCGCTTCACGGGAGTCGCCCTGAGCCGTGAAATCTCCGCAGTTCTCGCCGGCGGGTTTGCGCCCATGATCGGCGTCGCGCTCCTGGCCGCCACCAACCATTCCTGGCTGGTTCCCGCGCTCTACTCGCTGGTTCTGGCGCTGATCTCGTTCATCACCACCTTCTTCACCCCGGAAACGGGCGGACGGGACCTGGTCCTCGTCGAGGACGCCAGCTAGTGCGGGACTAACGCCCGGCCGGGGCAACCCGGCCGGGCGTTTGGCGTGCTGCGACGCAAAAGTACGGCCGCTGCAGGCCCCCGGTGGAGGGATGCAGCGGCCGTACGTGGTGCAAGCCGGCCCGGACGGGCGGTGGTCAGCAGAAATGCGGTGGTCAGTAGAAGTGGACCGTGTCCACGAGGTGTGGCAGTTCGCCGCCGTCGAGGAACGTGCGCAGGTTGGTGCAGAAGCGTTCAGCGATCAGCCTGTTCTCCGCGGCGCTCAGGGCGGAGGTGTGCGGCGATACCAGGACCTTGGGGTGGCCCCACAGCGGGCTTTCGAGGGGGAGCGGCTCCACCGCGAACACGTCCAGGCAGGCGTAGGAGACGTGGCCGTTGTCCAGGGCTTCCAGCAGTGCCTCCTCATCCACGACCGTTCCCCGGCCGACATTGACGAAGACGGTGCCAGGCTTCATGGCGGCGAAGGCGTCGCGGTTGAAGAGCTTTTCCGTGTAGGGCGTTCCGGGAAGCGTGTTGACCACGGCGTCGGCGGTCGCCAGGAGGCCGGCGAGTCCGTCATTGCCGGTGACCTGGTCGATGCCTTCCAAGGGCTCCAGGGTCCTCTTGGTGCCGCTGACAGTCATGCCAAGGGCCCGCGCCAGCCGGGCCGTCTCGAGCCCGATCTCGCCGAGCCCTGCAATAACAAGCCGGGACCCGCTGACCAGCCGGGTGGGGGTCCGGAGTGCCGGCCAGTTCCTGGCCTGCTGGTCGCGCACCAGATCGGCGGTGCGCTTGAAGCCGTTCAGGATGCCCATGGCCGCGAACTCCGCCAGGGGCAGGGCATGCACGCCTGCGGATGTTGTGACTTTGAATTTCTGCAGGGTCTTCTGGTCCAGGCCGGAGGCCTTGACGGCGCCGCCGGCTCCGGCTGCCATGGCATGCACCCACTGCAGGTGTTCGTTTTCGTTGGCGATCCGGGCCAGGCCCGACGGGCTCTCGTTGGGGAAGCCGTAGAGGACCTGGGCGCGCTTCAGCATCGACCAATAGCGCTCTTCCTGTTCCGGGGTACGCCGGAACCGTGGATCTCCGGCGTGGTCCGCCGGAAACCGCTCGGGAGGCAACAGGTCGGGCTCGTACAGGACGGTAACGGATGGGTCCACGGCCCGGATGCGGTCCACCAGCTCAGCTTCGAGCGGCACGGCAATGGCCACGGTAGTTGCAGAAGTCATAGTGTTCATCATACTGAATTATGGCTAGGATATTGAACGATTGTTTTCGAGCACGACGACGTGAGGCTGATCCATGGAGGACAAGCGCGCAGGCTTTGTTGGCTTGGGGCTGATGGGCGGGCTGATGGCTGCGAACGCCATTGGCAGGGGTTGGCAGGTTACGGGCTGGAACCGGTCGCCGGAGGCGGTGTCACGGCTGCAGGATTTGGGCGGCACGGCTGCCCGGCAGGTTACGGATCTGGGCCACCTTCCCGTCATTGTCTTCATGCTGCCGGACCTGCCCCACATCGAGGATGCTGCTGCCGGGCTGCTTGAGGGCTGGAAGCAGAAGCCGCCCGCGCCGAACACGGTCCTGCTGGTCATGAGCAGCGTCTCGCCCACGGCCGTGCAGGCCTTCGGGCGCCGCATCGCCGGGCTCACCCACGGCAACGCCCAGGTTGTGGATGCCCCGGTCAGCGGCGGAACCAGGGGCGCAGCGGACGGTACCCTCGCCATCATGGCCGGAGGGGACGTCGAAGCCTTCCAAAAGGTCGAGCCGCTGCTGCAGTGCATGGGCACCACAGTGCGTCATCTCGGCCCCCTCGGCGCAGGGTCACTGGCCAAGGCATGCAACCAGTTGGTGGTGGGAACCACGACGGCGGCGCTCGCCGAAGCTGCCGAACTCGCCGAACGTTCCGGGCTGGACCCGGCGGGGCTCTTTGACGTTCTGTCCGGCGGCCTGGCCGCAAGCAGGGTCCTGGACATCGTGGGACCGCGCCTGGTCAGCAAGGACTACACCCCGACCGGCCCCGCAAAATTCATGCACAAGGACCTGTCCTTTGTGCTGGACGCCGCCCGGGCGGCGGGTACCGCGACCCCCATGGCGACGGCCGCCGTCGACCTCTACGCGGAACTTAAGCGCCAGGGCCTCGGTAACCAGGACCTCGCCGTCGTGCGCCGGACGATCTCGAACCTCAGCCAGGGAGCCGCAGCAGCGGCGGAAGGAACAGTTGCGCCATGAGTTCTTTGTTTGATTTGACGGGCCGCGTGGCCCTGGTCACGGGTTCCAGCCGGGGGATTGGTTCGGCCCTTGCGCGGGCGCTGGCGGATGCCGGTGCCACGGTGGTGCTGAATGGGGTGGATCCGGAGCGGTTGAAGGCGGCCGAGGCTGCGCTCGCGGCGGGTTTTCCGCCGGGCCGGGTGCACAGTGTCGCGTTTGATGTCACGGATGGTGACGCGGCGGCCCGGAGTGTCCAGTGGATTGAGGAGCATGTGGGTCCGTTGGAGATCCTGGTGAACAATGCCGGGATCCAGCACCGGGTGCCGATGCTGGAGTTGGATGTGGCGGACTGGGAGCGGGTGCTCGCCACGGATCTGACGAGTGCTTTCCTGGTGGGCCGGGAAGCCGCCCGGCACATGATTGGCCGGGGGCGGGGCAAGATCATCAACATCTGCTCGGTCCAGGCGGACCTGGCCCGGCCCACGATTGCACCGTATGTCGCGGCGAAGGGCGGGCTGCGGAACCTGACCCGGGCGATGACGGCGGAATGGGCCGGTTCCGGGCTGCAGATCAATGCGGTTGCGCCGGGCTATATCCATACGGAGATGACGCAGAACCTGGTGGATGATGAGGAGTTCAATTCCTGGATCCTGGGCAGGACGCCCGCGCACCGGTGGGGCACGGTGCAGGACCTGGCGGGGCCGGTGGTGTGGCTGGCCTCGGACGGGTCGGACTTCGTGAACGGACAGACCATCTTCATTGATGGCGGAATGACGGTGGTGGTCTGATGGCAGCAACATCCCTTGGCGTGGCGGAACTCCCGGCGTCCGGCCCGGCGCTGGTGGCGCATGCCGCAGGGGACCTTCGTGTTGATGAGGTGCCGTTGGCCCGGCCGGCACCGGATGAAGCGGTGGTCGAGGTGATGTACGGGGGGATCTGCGGGTCGGACCTGCATTACTGGCTGCACGGAGCGGCGGGGGAGTCCATCCTGAAGGCGCCGCTGGTCCTGGGCCATGAGATCTCCGGGGTAGTGGTGCGTGCCGCCGCCGACGGGTCCGGACCGCAGGCCGGGACCGCCGTCGCGGTCCACCCGGCAACCCCGGGTCCGGGTGCGGCGAGGTATCCGGCGGACCGGCCCAACCTGTCCCCGGGGTGCACGTACCTGGGCAGCGCGGCCCGTTATCCGCACACGGACGGTGCGTTCAGCCGCTACGTGAACCTGCCCACACGGATGCTGCGGGCCCTGCCCGAGGGGATGGACCTGCGCACCGCTGCCCTGATCGAGCCCGCCTCGGTGGCCTGGCACGCTGTATCCCGGGCCGGCGATGTCCGTGGGAAGACCGCCCTGGTGATCGGCTCCGGGCCCATCGGCGCCCTGGCCGTCGCGGTCCTTAAACGCGCGGGCGCCGCCCGGATCACCGCCGTCGACCTGCACCCCAAACCGCTGGACATCGCCACGGCCGTCGGCGCGGACGAGGTAATCAATGCCGCCGACGCCGCAGCGATCGCCGCCGTGGAGGCCGACGTCGTGATCGAATCCTCCGGCAACCACCACGGCCTCGCATCCGCCATCCAGGGCGCGGCCCGCGGCGGGACCGTGGTGATGGTCGGGCTGCTGCCCGCCGGCCTGCAGCCGGTGCCCATTTCGCTGGCCATCACGCGCGAACTCGACCTCAAAGGCTCCTTCCGCTTCAACGACGAAATCGATGAAGTGATCAGCGCCCTCGCGGACGGCTCCCTGCACATCGACCCCGTCATCACCCACGAATACCCGCTCGCAGAAGCCCTGCACGCCTTCGAAGTGGCCAAAGACTCCACCACCTCAGGCAAGGTCCTCCTCAGCTTCGGCGGCAGCTAGTTACTGCCGGACGGGGATGAACACCCGTGGCTGCTCCGTCCAGGTATCGGCCATCTGCGACATGGTGCGCCGCATGATACGGTCCGAGGCCTCACGTGCAGAGGCGGCATCACCCCTGGCAATTGCTTCCGCTACATCCTCATGCCACTGGAGGGCCGCCTGATGGGGATGGTCAGGCATCAGGCCGTGGACGGTGCGGCCGGTCAGGGTTTCGGCCACCTGGCCCATGAGGTTGGCGAACATCTCGTTGCCGGAACCGGAGAGCAGCAGCGAATGGAACCGGATATCCAGTTCCAGGAAGCGGGCAACTTCGCCGTTGTTCCCGGCTTCGCGCATGGCACGGGCAACGTCAACGAGTTCCATCCGCAGCGGGGCCGGCGCGTTCTGTGCTGCCAGCTCGGCAGCCGCGGGCTCCACCGCGGCGCGCAGTTCGGCAAGTGAGCGCAGCTGGGCGCCACGGGCGTCGCTTGCCAGCCGCCACCGGATCACCTGTGGATCAAAAGGATTCCAGCGGCTTGCCGGCAACACCCGGATGCCCACCCGCTTGGTGGTTTCCACCAGCCCCAGGGACTGCAGGACCCGCACCGCTTCCCGGATTACCGAACGGGAAACCTTCAGTTCATCCTCCAGTTGCTCCGCGAGCATGACGTGTCCCGCAGGGAGATCCCCGGCGATGATCCGCGTGCCCAGGTTGTCGATGGCACGGTGGTGGAGGCTGCTGGTCATGCTGCTAAGCCTAGTTGTTGGCAGACGCCCGGTTGTGCCCGTTCCCGCTGCGGCCGGGAATGGCGGACGCCGGCGGCCCTAAACTGGCACCGACACAATCGGTTCCATTACGCCGCCGTTACTTTCGCGTCACAGCAAGAATATATATGCTTTATTCCGACCCCCTGATATGCCCCGGCGTCTTCCCGTCCGCGGAAGCCGGCATCCGTGGCTAACAATGAATTGGAGTTATTGATGTCTGCACACATCGGTGTCACCGGCCTCGCCGTCATGGGCGCCAACCTCGCCCGGAACCTCGCCCGCAACGGTTTCACGGTTGCCCTGCACAACAGGTCGGTGGAGAAGACGGATGCGCTGCTGGAGAAGCACGGTTCGGACGGAGACTTCATCCGGACCGAAACCCTGCAGGAGCTGGTGGACTCCCTGGAGAAGCCGCGCCGGGTGCTCATCATGGTCAAGGCCGGCAAGCCCGTGGACTCGGTCATCGAGCAGCTTGAGCCGCTGCTGGAGCCGGGCGACATCATCATCGACGCCGGCAACTCCCACTATGAGGACACCCGCCGCCGGGAAGCGGCCCTGGCCAAGAAGGACCTGCACTTCGTGGGCGTCGGCGTGTCCGGCGGCGAGGAGGGTGCGCTGAACGGCCCTTCCATCATGCCGGGCGGTTCCAAGGAGTCCTACAAGGCCCTCGGCCCGCTGCTGGAAAAAATCTCCGCAAAGGTCGACGGCGAGCCCTGCTGCGCCTGGATCGGCACCGACGGTGCCGGGCACTTCGTCAAGATGGTCCATAACGGCATCGAATACGCCGACATGCAGGTCATTGGCGAGGCCTTCGACCTGCTCCGCTCCGGTGCCGGCATTGAGCCCGCCGAGCAGGCCAAGATCTTCTCCGAGTGGAACCAGGGCGAGCTGTCATCCTTCCTGATCGAGATTTCCGCCGAGGTCCTGGGCCACGTGGACGCCAAGACCGGCAAGCCGTTCGTTGACGTCGTCGTCGACGCCGCAGGCCAGAAGGGCACGGGCCGCTGGACTGTCATCTCCGCCCTGGAACTGGGTTCACCGGTATCCGGCATCGCCGAATCCGTCTTCGCCCGGGCGCTCTCTTCCCAGGCCGCACAGCGCAAGCTGGGCCAGGAGCTGCTGGCCGGCAACGAGGCCGCCGTCGAGATCCCGGAGACGTTCGTTGAAGACGTCCGCCAGGCGCTCTACGCCTCCAAGCTGGTCTCCTATGCCCAGGGCCTGGACATGCTGACCTCCGCAGCCAAGGAATACGGCTGGGAGCTGAAGCTGGACGAAATCGCCTCGCTGTGGCGCGCCGGCTGCATCATCCGCGCCGAGCTCCTCAAGGACATCACCAAGGCCTACGCCGCGGACCAGAAGCCGGCCAACCTGCTGTTCGCTCCGGCGTTCACTAAAGCCATTGCCGATGCCCTGCCTGCCTGGCGCCGCGTTGTCGCCACCGCCGTCCAGCTCGGCATCCCGGTGCCGGTCTTCTCCTCATCGCTGGCCTACTACGACGGCCTGCGCCGCAAGCGCGTGGCCGCCGCGCTGATCCAGGGCCAGCGTGACCTCTTCGGCGCGCACACCTACGGCCGCATCGACACCGAGGGCACCTTCCACACCCTGTGGGGCGAGGACAAGTCCGAGGTTGAAGCGGTGGACACGCACTAGCACTAGCCGCCGCACGACAAAGGCGGGCAGTTTCCCCGGTCACCCGGGGGAGCTGCCCGCCTTCGTTATGCTGCGTTAAATTGTCAGATCCGGTATTCGATGTCGTATTCGGCCGGATCCACGGCGGGCTTGGTTTCCCGCTGCGCATCCCGGTGCCTCCACCTGGCGGGAACGCCGGTGACGATCGATTCCGGCGGTGCATCCTTAACCACTACGGCGTTGGCCCCCACGGCACTGTCACGGCCGATCGTGATGGGTCCCAGGATCTTGGCGCCGGCGCCGATCGTGACGCGGTCGCCGATGGTGGGGTGCCGCTTGATCCGGGCCAGTGAGCGCCCGCCGAGCGTGACGCCGTGGTAGATCATCACGTCCTCGCCGATCTCGGCGGTCTCCCCGATCACCACCCCCATGCCGTGGTCGATGAAGAAGCGCCGGCCGATGGTGGCGCCGGGATGGATCTCGATGCCGGTCCAGGACCGGCCCAGCTGGGAAAGCAACCGCGCCGGGAAACGGAGCGCCGGGTTCTGCCACATGCGGTGCGTCAGCCGGTGGATCCAGATGGCGTGCAGGCCGGAATAGGCGAAAAAGTTCTCAAAAGAACCTCGAGCCGCCGGGTCGTGGGACCGGGCGGCGTCG